>NZ_VTPZ01000012.1 GCF_008638305.1 Pseudomonas profundi | reverse complement strand
CCCCACATTCACGGACAGGATGCTCGATAGGCTGCTGATTCGGTGGATTGCACAGTGCAGTGGGCGGGAGGGCCGGCGTGGAGCAGTGTGGCGACCCAGTATGTGCATCGAGGCGCCGGTTATACCGTTCTCATTGTGCTCCAAGCCCATCGAGAAGCTGTAACCGAATCGAAGAAAAATAATTCCCTGGTTGCAACCAACCACAAGCTGACTTTTCTGAGACCGACTCAGAATCCATCCAAAGTAGACGGTATTGCTGGGGCCGCTAAGCGCTCACCTTCACGTTGAGAAGACCAGAACAGTAATCGACACACTGTGGGGCTTGCCATAACACAGCCGAACAGCAAGGGACCGGCCGGCGACTAGATAGTTACGGCAGGCCGTTGTTGGACAAACGACTTAATAGCCAGTCGTCTCCCGTCAATGAATCAAACGTCCCCAACTGCAGCCTCCGTCTCGAGCAAATGAACAACAAAGCCCGGCGGGGGCAAGTTGCGCGGTGGTTTCCGCCAGATCAGCTGCAAGTGCTTTTCCAGCCCCGGAATAGGCAGCGCGACGAGGGTACCGCTCCGAACTTCGTCACACACTGCCGAGGCCAATACCAGCGAAACGCCCAGACCCGCCCTGACTGCCTGCTTGACTGCTTCGGTGCTGCCTAGTTGCATCCCGCTGCGGGGCACGCCCAGCTCACCGAAGTATTCGGTCAAGAGCCGACCGGTTCCGCTGCCCGGTTCGCCTCCGAGCATGGGCAACTCGACCAACCTGGCTCGTTCGATAGACTCAGCACCGGCAAGCGGGTGATCCGGACCTACGATTAACACCAGCGGCTCGACCCTCCATTGGCGCTGCTCGAAGTCAGGATGAGGTATCCACCATTCCATCACCGCGGCGTCCAGCTGCCCCGCCAGAAGTTGGTCGGCTACGTCGGGGTTGGCTGCGATGCGCAAGTCCACCTCTCCCCCTTCGGCCCCCGTCCCCAAATAGCTGCGTAGAAAAGGCTGCAGCAGATAGGTGCCGATGTTGGAGCTGGCCCCAACGCGCTGGCGTCTGCCGTGCAGCGCGTCCAATGCTCGGTCGTGCATGTCCAGCAGAGCAGTGGCGTGGCGCATGAAGGCCAAAGCGCGCGTGGTGGGCTGGCAGCCGCTTCGGCTGCGGTGCACCAACGTAACGCCAACCTGCTCTTCCAGCTTCTGCAAGTGTTGCGACACCGTCGGTTGGGCGAGTCCCAACGTCCGGGCCGCGCTTTGAAAGCTGCCGGTTTGAACGATCGCCACCAAGCTTTTTAGCCATACCGGATTCAACATGGAGCAGGCTCGGCCTGAGGTATACGGTTCGCAGCGTTAGCCGGTAGCTCGCCCGCCAGCGCCTGGATAATATTTTGCGCAGCACAACGTTCGATCTCCAATCGCACGCGATGCACCGCCGACCCTATATGCGGTGTAAACAGGGTCTTGGGATGCTGCAACAGAGCAGGATCGATGCGTCGAGGCCGGTCTGCACGCGCCCAATCTTCCATCTCAAATACATCTGCCGCGTAGCCGCCGAGCTGGCCTCGCTCAAGCGCATCAAGCACCGCGCTTTCATCCACTACCGAGCCTCGACAGGGATTGATCAGCAGGGTGCCGGGGCGCACGCTGCCAAGCATCTCCGCGTTTACCACATGCTCGGTTTCAGGGTTCAGCGGAAGCGCCAGCAAGATAAAAGCCGAACTGGCGAAGAGCTCGTCACACGCCACTTTGCGTAGGTCGAGCCGTTGCTCGACTTCTGCATCCACAGTTTTCATCTCGTAATACTGGATGGTCGCTCCCCAGCCCTGCAGGCGCTCCGCCATGGCCAGGCCGATGGCGCCCATGCCGACTATACCCACTGTCGCGCCGTTGAGCCCAGTGCCGTAGAACTGCGGTTGCCAGCCCTGAAAAGCGCCGGAACGCACGAACGCATCCGCCTCCCGCAAATGGCGCCCCAGACCGACCGCGAGGCCAATCGCCAGCTCAGCGGTGGGGACGGTAAGCAGGTCGGGCACAAAGGTCAGCCACACTTCGCGGGCAGTACAGGCGTTCACATCGAAATTGTCGAACCCCTTCAGCGCACAGCCGACCACGCGCAAGTCGGGACAGGTGTGGAGGAATTCGGCATCAACCCGGTCGGGCATGAATGCCATCATCGCCTGCGCATCACGGCAGCGCTTGCGAATTTCCTCTGGCGGCAGCGTAAGATCGGTCTGATTGGTGATCAGCTCGCAGTGAGGCGCCAGCAGTTGCAGGGTTTCATCGTGTACACGGTGAGTTATAACTAGTTTCGGCAGCATGATATGTCCTATTTGAAGCGTTTGCGCAGAACGCCGCTGAAGGCGTCCACTAGCGTGACCATGGCCAGGATGACCAGCAGAATTGCTGCTACTTCCTGATACTGCATGATGCGCAATGAGCCCATGAGTTCGAAGCCGATACCACCGGCACCCACCATGCCCATCACGGTGGAGGCACGGAAGTTGTATTCCCAGCGGTAGATGGCTACGTCGGCAAACTGCGGCGTCACCTGCGGCAGTACTGCGTGCAGCAGTACCTGCAACGATGTGGCCCCCGCCGCGCGAGCGGCTTCCACCGGCGCTTCGTCGACATGCTCGATGGCCTCGGCAAAAAACTTGCCGACCATACCGATCGAATGCAGCCCCAGCGCTAGCACGCCCGGCAAGGCACCAAATCCCACCGCCGCGACGAAGATGATGCCCATGATCAGCTCCGGCACCGACCGCAACGCATTCAGCAACACCCTTGCTATGCCGAAGACGAGGGGATGCGGCGACGTATTGCGCGCCGCGATGAACGCAATCAGCAACGAGAACACCACCGCGATAGCCGTGCCGGCGATGCTCATTGCCAACGTATCGATCAACGGGCTGATCCAGCTGCGGTAGCCCGAGAAGTCCGGCGGCATGGCCTCCCCTGCCAGAGTCGCGATGGAAGGAAGGCCGTTCAGCAATGTCGTGGCGTCAAGCAGCCCAACGTACCAACAGGCCAGCACAACTACCCCGCAGAGGATTGCCACCTGCCCCAACTGGCGCCACCAACTGAGGCCGAAACCGCGCAGTATTCGCTCCCTTTGCTCAGCAGGTAGCGCCTGCACATTATAGTGAGTAGACATATCGGTCCTCACAGCGTGGCGAAGTCGAGGCCGAGCAGCGATCCCATCTGGCGGATCACGTCGTAATCAGCATCTGTGATGGGTGCGAAGGCTTCAGCTTTGAAACTGCTCAGCACTTCAGGGTCGTGGATACCGACGAACACATCACGCACCTTCGCCTTGAGTTCAGTGCTCAGGTTGGAGCGCATCGCCCAGGGATACTGCGGATACTCGCCGCTATAGCCGAGTACCTTTACCTTGCTTGGATCGATCAGACCACGCTCGGACACGTGATTGAAGATCACCTCGGACAGCCCGCCCGCATCGGCGTTGCCGTTTGCCACGTTGACCGCAACCGAGTCATGAGTACCAACGAAATGCTGCTCATAGTCCTGTCCGCCTGTGAGGCTAACCGTCTCGAGCAGTACGGTCTTGGGAATCAGATGGCTGGAAGTCGAAGCGCGGTCACCGTAAGCCATCTTCTTGCCCCTGAGGTCGGCGTACTCGTTCACGCCCGAGGCGACGTTGGCAATGATCACAGAGCGATACGTGGGCTTGCCATCAATGACCATGGCAGCAAAGGCCTCGATATCGCTTTTACTCTTAGCCATGACATAGGACAGGGGACCAAAGTACGCGAGGTCTATACGGCCAAAGCGCATCGCCTCGATCATCGAGGAATAGTCGGTCGTTACGATCAGCTGTACCTTTTTTTCAAGGTGTTTTTCCAGATAATCCTTCAGCGGCTGGTTACGCTTGATCAGCTCGGAGGCGTTCTCGTCCGGAAGCAGCGCGACCTTCAGGACATCCGGATCAGCGTCCGCCGCTATGGCGGATAGACTTGAGATCGCGGCCAGCAAACAAGCGAGTAACATCGTAGTTAAACGTTTCATCGAGACATCTCCAGTGAGGGTGCAAACATTGCGGTAACTTCGGCCGACGGAGTTGCTGGCCGAATCGTGGTGCGGCCCGCATAAATCCGGTCGAGTTGTGCATCAGTGAGTTCCGATGGTGCGGCGTCGAAAACGATCTGAGAGTCGGCCAGCCCGACTACCCGATCTGCAAAGCAGCGGGCATATTCGAGCTGATGCAACGAGACGATGGCGGTTATGCCGTCTTCCTTGCATATGTCGCGGAGCAAGCCGAGAACCCGAACCGAGGTGGCGGGGTCAAGACTGGCTACCGGCTCGTCGGCCAGGATAATCGCCGGTTGTTGGGCCAACGCACGAGCGATGCCCACCCGTTGTTGCTGACCACCGGACAGTTTGTCCACCCGGCTCAGCGCCTTGTCTGCCAGGCCTACTCGTGCGAGGCATTGGAGCGCAATCTCCTGATCAGCGCGTGGCAACGGAAACAGTGACCGGAAGGTACTGTGAAACGCCAGCCGACCAGTCAGCACGTTCGCCAGCGCGCTCTGGCGCTCGATCAATTGATGATGCTGGAAAACCATGGCGGTACGCCGACGGTGCTGCCGGAGGGTGGAGCCACCACCAAGCTCGCCGAGCTCGCTGGATACAGTGCCGTCCGTAGGCATAACCAGTCGATTGAGACTGCGGAGCAGGGTCGACTTGCCTGCACCGGAGAGACCAAGCAGTACCGTAAATTCGCCACGCCGGAAAGCCACCGACGTATCGCGCAGCGCGGCTACCCCGCCTGGGTAGACCACACTAAGCCGGTCTACACGCAGCACGGCGTCCTGTATCGGATGGAGCGTCATATGATCACCTTTCGCAATTTCGAAAGCCGCAGGATTGCGGTTTGCAATTCAGAAAGGTACGCAGGGCGTGTTAAAGCATTGCTTCAAGAATGTGACAGCGAGGTGAAGGCTGAGGCTCTCGAGTTTCATGGTGGTCACGTGGAACCGCAGTCGAGCGAAGATATGCTGCGAAGCATTTCGCCTGGCTATCACGTGATGAAGCAGCAGTTGGACAGCTCGAACTTTTTGATATCGGAAGCAAACGTTATGGGACGTGATGAGCCGAGAGACTTGGCTAGGTAGCTTGATCTTCTGGCGTGCGCCGGAGGGCATCTCCCTCCATGGATGATGTCCTCAAGAGTTATCACTTACCGAGTCACCTGGAATTGAGCCACCCTATCAGCTCTTTCTCAGACCAACGCGTTAACCGGCCGATCCTGACTCTTCCTGGAAGGGATGGATTGTCTTTCGTCAGTCGCCAAAGAGTCTGACGGCTGACACGTAATATGGCGCAAATTTCATCGGTGGTCTTAAGCACCTCGCTAGTACTCATTGATCGCCTCCGTTCGTGACCATCTTAGTACTGAATCTCCCCCTCAGCCTTTGCTGCAGCTGTTCCAGGTGGTACTTGCCAACTTCGCCGCCAGATGCCACCCCTGAAGATTTTCTTTCTTTTGTTAATTCTTGGGGCGACACCCATGCTGTCACCCTCGAGAGTGACAAATCCGACCCGTTGCCGGCTATGCTGGTCTCAGGGGCGGAGGCTTGAGACACCGCGGGAAGCAAACGATAAAAATTTGATGTCTGACGGCCACCTGCAGCCGTACGAGGGATAATTTCCAACAACCCTTGGGCGACAAGACGCTTAAGTCTTCTTTGTGTCGACCGCAGGGACTGGGAAATTGCCTCCGCTATACGAGCCACTCCGGGCCAAGCCAACCCATCTGCATTGCTGCGAAACGCTAAAAAAAGCATTAGGTTCTTGTCGCGGGGGTCACACTCCAGGGCAAAAACGGCCGACATGAGCTCGATATTCATACATGTCCACCTTTGCAAATCGAAATAAAAGCCATCGCCTTCGTCTCCTACGTGAATTGGCGATACCTATGAAATACGAAAGCGAGATGGAGAATGTGCGATAAAACACCGAGTTTCGGTTTTTTTAGCGAAAGGTGTTAGAAGCGGGAAGACGCATGATCGCGGAGAGAAGTGGTACCCAAAGTGGTACCCAAACGCCAGAAACGAAAAAGGCCCGCTTTTGAGGCGGGCCTAAGTCGTTGATTTTGCTGGTGCCGGCACCAAGAGTCGAACTCGGGACCTACTGATTACAAGTCAGTTGCTCTACCAGCTGAGCTATACCGGCGCGGGGTGAATTATATAGATGCGCGCTGATCTGTAAACCCCTGTAGGGGGTTATCCACTGTTTTTTTGCCGGTGCGGCGATTAATCGCACTTGTGCATGGTTTCTGTCGCGGCACTTGACAAACCAAGGTTAACCCCTTGTTTTAGCGAAACTATCCACCAAGGTTATTTTTTGATCGGTACGCTACAAGCCGCGCTGATAAAGGCCCGCAGAACTCTATCAAGCTGTCGTCAACATGATTATGCACAGATGTCGGGGATAACAGTGCACAACCATAATCTGTGGATAAGTCTGTGCGCAAGCCGTTCACAGGCTGGTAGTGGGCTGTTCAGTTTATTTATGTCCAATGAGCATCAGGTTGCGCGGCGTAAGGCTTGCGGAGCAGAACTGGCCGAGCTGTACACAGAAGCCGGATTCCTGAAGAAACAAGGTGCGGTCGAGAAGCAGCCAAATTTCCAGGGGACGTCTGAACAGCGCTCCGACCAGCTCCAGGTTGCGTACCTGGGCCAGCCGCTGCCAGCCGTCATGTTCCAGCGCGCCCCAGTCCGCCGGCTCTGGCAGTTCAAGATGATGATGCGCGGCGAGGCTGCGGCAGAAGTCTGCGACACCTACATTCAAAGCGCTTTGCGGCCGTGCAGGCGTGGGAAGATAACTATCAACACCGCGCGCTTCGCGCTGCCACAGATCAAACGCCAGGCGCCAGGCCATGGATTGATCACGCAGCCGCCGCACCCGCTGTCCGGCTGTGACGCTTTCCAGCAGCGGCAGCGCGAGGTCGTCCTTGCTGAGGCTGAGCTGCGCCCTACGGCCTGCGGCAGAGAGTGGCTGATAGCTGTCCGTCTCGATCCGGTTGTAACAACATGGCGACAGCACCAGTTGTCCACAGCCGCGGGCGACGCTCTGGCGCAACAGGGTCATGTGCAGTTCGCCACAGGCATGCAGGGCAACCGGCGTGTGATGCGGTTGCAAATGCTGCCACGAGCTTGCACTGAGCACGTCGGCATCTACATGGGACGCCTCAATATTGCACTGATGACTGAGCGCCCTGCCCTGCTCATTGAGCGCGCCGTCGTATTCAAGGCAGCTCAACGGCTGACCGCCGGTGAAGGCCAACAGTCGTCCCAGGTGGCCCTTGCCGGCACACCAATCCAGCCAGTGCTGCGCGGGCTGCGGCAGACGCTGGTGGGAAATATCAGCAAAGCGGGTTATCTGCTGCCATTTGCGCCCCGGCACATTGCGGGTCAGCGATTCGGGTAGCGGGTTCGGCGGGGCACGTGACCAGTCTTCAACCTGGCTCAAGGCGAGCGACTGCGCAGCCAACTCGGTAAAGGGCGCAGGCGCGTCGAGCAGATGGGGCTGGTTGTGGTTTTGCTCGGCCTGCTCTAGCGAGCGGACGCGCAAGAATACGGAAAGCTCGGGCCAGACCTGCTCCCACGGCAGCTGTAGCTGCGTGAAAGGCCGTGCGCGCCAGACTGCCTGGTGCTCACTCAACCAGGCATCCAGCTGTTGAAAACGCGCAAGGAAGTCCATGGCTCAGCGCTTGCGACTGGCCTCAACCTTGAGCCAGTGCTCGACCAGCTTGAACAACTGGGTGAAGAGAATGGTGATAGTCAGGTAAATCAGCCCCGCTACCAGGAAGAACAGCTCGAACTGGTAGGTGCGTGAGTTGATGGTGCGTACCACCCCCATGAGATCCATCAGGGTAACGGTATAGACCACTGCGCTGGCCTTGAGCATGAGGATGACCTCGTTGCCATAGGCCGGCAGGCCGATACGGATCGCCCGCGGCAGGATGATGTATTGCAGTGCCTGGCTACGCGACATGCCGAGCGCTCTGGCGGCTTCCACTTCACCGGGTGGTACCGCCTGAATGGCGCCGCGCAGGATCTCGGCGATGTAGGCGGCGGTGTGCAGCGTCATCGTAATCAGCGCACACCAATAGGGTTCGCGCAGGTAGGGCCAGAACATGCTGTCGCGTACCACCTCGAACTGCGACAAGCCGTAATACACCAGAAACAGCTGCAGAATCAGCGGTGTGCCGCGGAAGAAGAAGATGTACGAATAGGGCACGGCGCGGATGTACCAGTGCCGTGAGGCTCTGCCCAGCCCCAGCGGAATGGCGAGTATCAGCCCGATCAATACGGCCAGGCCGACCAGCTCCAGCGTTACCAGCGTGCCTTCCCACAGCTGCGGCAGCCAGGGTTGAATCGTTGCCCAGCGTTCAGCCCAGGTCATAGCTCGGTCCTTGCGTAGCCCTTGTTCGCCCGGCGTTCAAACCAGTGCAGTGCGGCCATGATGATGACTGTCAGGCCCAGATAGATCAGAGCGGTGGTGAAGTAAAAGGTGAAGGGTTCCCTGGTGGCATTGGCAGCGACCTGGGCCTTGCGCAGTACTTCTTCGAGGGTGATCAGCGATACCAGGGCAGTGTCTTTCAGCAGGATGAGATACAGGTTACCTAACCCCGGCAGAGCGACTCGCCACAGTTGCGGCAGAGTAATACGCCAGAAGATCCGCATGTTCGACATGCCCAGCGCCAGCCCTGCCTCTTTCTGTCCGGGGGAGATCGACAGCAGCGCGCCACGGAAGACTTCCGTGGCGTAGGCACCGAAACATAACCCAAGCGCCAGCGTTCCAGCCAGGAACGGGCTTAGCGTCAGATACGGGTTACCGAAGTAACTGCCCAGCGCATTCATCAGCGAAACGGTGCCGAAGTAAGCCATCAGCACCCACAGGGTTTCCGGGATTCCGCGGACAACCGAGGTATAGAAGCCGCCAACGCCGCGCAGCAGTACGTTGCCTGAGATCTTGGCGCTGGCACCAAGCAGACCGAGTAACAGCCCCAGCGCTACCGCTGCCAGGGACAAACGAATCGTCATCCAGGTCCCTTCGAGAAGGGCCGGACCAAAACCGTGCAAATCAAACATGGGCATCTTTCAGTCGCGCCGGGCCCCGCGGGGCCCGGTCGTGAGGTCAGCGAATGCTGAAGGGAAAGTATTTGGCGTTGATCTCTTCGTAGGTGCCGTCTTCGATGATGGCCGCCAGCGCTTTGTTCAGACGCTCGCGCAGCGGATCACCCTTGCGCACGGCAATACCGATCTCGTCATCATCAAATACCGGTTCGCCCTTGAACTCGAAGTCCTGGCCGGCTTCGGATTGCAGCCAGTCATGCTGGACGAACTTGTCTGCCAGCGCGCCATCGATACGGCCGGAGTTCAGCTCCAGGTAAACATTCTCCTGGGTGTCGTACAGGCGAATATCAACCACGTCGCCCAGATTGTCTTCGAGCCATTGACCCGCGAGTGTGGCGCGCTGGGTGCCGATGGTCTTGCCTTCCAGACTGGCTTTATCGACCTTGAAATCAGATTTCTTCGGCGCGACAAATTGCAGCTTGTTGGTGTAGTACGGATCGGTGAAATCAACAGCCTGTTTGCGCTCGTCGGTGATGGACATGCCGGCGATCAGGAAGTCAAACCGGCGGGTATTCAGCGCTGGAATCAGGCCGTCCCAGTCGGAGGTGACTACCGTGCACTCGACGCCCATTTCCTCACAGAGCGCCATGCCGATATCGATATCGAAGCCGACAACCTCACCCTTGCTGTTGATCATATTGAAGGGCGGATAAGCGCCCTCTGTGCCGATGCGCAGCGTTTCCGCCATTGCCGGGGCACTCATGAACAGGGACATCGCAGCGGCCAGCAAAACCTTCTTGTAGCTCTTCATGGTTACAACTCCTTACCTGTGGCTGGACATGAACTGTTTACAACGTTCGGACACGGGATTATCGAAGACCTGTTCGGGCGTACCGATTTCCTCGACTTGTCCCTGATGCAGAAAAACGACCTGACTGGACACATTCCTTGCAAAGCCCATCTCGTGGGTGACCAACAGCATAGTACGCCCTTCGTCGGCCAGCGCTCGGATCACGTTCAGCACCTCCTGGACCATCTCCGGGTCCAGGGCAGAAGTCGGTTCGTCAAACAGGATGACACGTGGCTGCATGGCCAGAGTGCGGGCAATAGCGGCGCGCTGTTGCTGACCACCGGAAAGCTGCGCAGGAAAAGCGTGGCGCTTGTCGGCGATGCCTACTTTTTCCAGGAACAGTTCCGCTGCGGCAACCGCATCGGCTTTGCGCTGACCCAGCACGCGCCGCGGAGCCTCGATGATGTTGTCGAGAATGCTCATGTGCGGCCACAGGTTGAAGCTCTGGAAGACGAAGCCGATATTGGCACGCAAACGATTGATCTGCTTGTTGTCGGCAGCGACCAGCGCACCGTCACGACCGGGCTTGAGTTTCATTTCTTCGCCGGCCACCACGATTTGTCCTTTATGAGGATTCTCGAGGAGGTTTATACAGCGCAACAGGGTACTTTTGCCCGACCCGGAGGAGCCAAGAATGGAGATAACATCGCCGTCGCGGGCAGTAAGATCAACGCCCTTGAGTACCTCAAGGTCGCCGTAGCGCTTGTGCAGGTCACGCACTTCCAAAGCTGGCGGTGTCACGTAAGGCTTTCCGATCCATGCGTCCGCAGACGCTTGTACATTGAGCTCGAGCAGGCTATGCCCGAACGAATCACGCAGCTTTATCTGCAATCATCCTGTCATGCGCGCAAAACTAGCACAGCTCAGTTACATGACCAAGAGCACTCATCGGGTCATGGATAGAATATTCATGCAAAAGTCTTTCCATAAACCTGATTACTGACATCCAGAAAGTATTGAGCGATCGCCGGTCGCAGTCCCGCTACCGCGGCTCGAATACCACCAGCGTGACGCCGACCACCACTACCACCGCACCAACAACCTGCACCAGAGTGATCGGAGCACCCAGCCACCAGAATCCGCCGGCCATGGTCACCAGCGGAAGAAGATTCAGCAATACCGCTGAACGCGAGGGCCCAACTAACAGCACTGCACGGTTATAGGCTACGAAGGCGACAAGCGAGGGACCCAGGCCCAAGTATAACAAGGCGATTAAGGCTTCTTCACTCAGGCTCCAGCGCTGCTCTGTCAGTACGTTTTCAACCAGCGCCATCGGCGCCAGTATCAGCGCAGCGATGGCCATCAGCGGTACCAGGGTTGCGTAGGCAGGCATCCCGACCAGCCAGCGCCTGATAGTGAAGGAATAGCCGACCCAGGCGCACACGGCCAGCAGCATCAGCACATCACCCCGGTTCGCCTGCTCAAGCAGCTCGCCCGGATTGCCTGCGGAGACTACCCACGCAGCGCCTGCAACCGACAGGACAATACCAAACCACTGCCGAGCTTTCAGGCGCTCGCCAACAAACGCCGCCATGCACAACGCGGTGATGACCGGCACGCCCGACTCCAGTACCGCCACGTTGGTGGCGCTGGTGTGCTGGAGAGCGGAATAGACGAAGACGTTAAACAGCGCGACGCCAGACACGGCGACCGCCAGCAATCCACGCCACTGACGGAGCAATAGCTGGCGCTGCCGATATGCGGCTGGACCGAACAGACAGACCACCGCAATCAACGCAACCAGCACGCGTCCGAAGGCCAGCGAAACAGGCGGCAAAGTGCCGGCCACTGCTTTACCAACCAGGATATTGCCGGCGTACAGAAACACTGCGAGCAGCAGGTAAACATAGGCGCGGATAACCAGTACTCCGAATCAGATTCAGCGTGACTGTGAGGTGCTCCAAGCATGCCAAGCGCACCCGGTTGGGGCAATGAGCGTCCTGGAATGCAACACGACGGACGCGGGGCATATGAAGATGGATGAGCGTACCTTTAAAACGACAGATGAATCAGCCGCGGCTCACGGGCTCAGTCAACTGCTTCGGTCATCCAGATACCGCGTATCGGAACGCTTCTCTTCAGGTTCGGCGCAGGAAGCGGTCGCCAGGGGTTGATGGTGGAAGCAATACCGGCCGAAGGTCAGCCCGTTACATCTAGGCCAGGCGCAGGGTTTGAGTTTATTTTTATCGGTCATAGGGCCACTACTGCCAAAGGGTGGTTCATTCAACGTACACCACAAATGGGTGACCTGCTGTTACAGAAACATAACGATACATTTATCGGAACGGCTAAAAACCCGCGCACTAGACACATCGAACCCCACCCACCGCACGGTGGAATACCAAGAAAGGAGTGCGGCAGGCGGAAAACAAAAAGGCCCACCCGGAGGTGAGCCTTTTCGTCGATATTAATGGTGCCCAGAGACGGAATCGAACCGCCGACACGAGGATTTTCAATCCTCTGCTCTACCGACTGAGCTATCTGGGCAACGGGGCGCTATTAAACGGTTTAAGAGGTTATGTGTCAAGCGCGGCCTGGAAAATAATTCCTTTTTTTCAGCCGCTTACCTGACGGTCATTGCGCCGGGGGCACGTAACCCTCGGCCTGAGCGTAATCTTCACCGGACAGGAATTTCTCCATTTCGCTCTGCAGGAAGCGTCGATCCTCGGCATCCATCATGTTCAGGCGACGTTCGTTGATCAACATGGTCTGGTGAGCCTGCCACTCGTCCCAGGCTTTCTTCGAGACGTCGTTGTAGATGGCCTCACCTTTTGCGCCAGGATATGGCGGACGGTCGAGTCCGGGAAGCTCCTGCTTGTACTTGCGGCACATTACCGTGCGAGTCATGGGCTACTCCTTCAGAAAAGTGGGAAAGTCGGCTACTAGATGATCAATTCGGCCCGCTTGAGTAGTTTCTTGACCGGCGCAGCCAGTCCAAGGCGGGAGGGTTGGCGCAGGTTATACCAGACCTGCCCCGGTTCGGTCACGGCATGACCTGGCTCGACCCGCACAACCAACGGCTGAATATCCAGATGGAAATGGCTGAATGTGTGCCGTAGTGGCTCGAGCGCTTGTGGCGCTGCTGATTGCCAGCCCAGGCGCTCGACGAGCTGCTCCAGGCCAACCAGATCGTCCAGCTGCGGCGGACTCCACAGGCCGCCCCAGAGGCCCGAGTCGGGCCGCCGTTCGAGCCACACGTCACCATCCGGGTTGACCAGCATTGGCATCACGCATTGGCGCACCGGTAACACTTTCTTCGGACGCGGGTTCGGGTAGCGGGTTGGCTGACCCAACTGGCGCGCCTCACATCCGGTTTGCAGCGGACATACCAGGCAGCTTGGCTTGCTACGGGTACACAGCGTGGCACCTAGATCCATCATGGCCTGGGTGTAATGATCGACGCGTTCGGTCGGCGTGTAGCGCTCGGCCATTTCCCAGAGTCTGTCGTGCACCGTACGCTCGCCTGGCCAGCCTTCCACGGCGTGATACCGAGCCAGCACGCGCTTGACGTTGCCATCGAGAATGGGCGCGCGCAGCCCCATGCTCAGGCTGGCAATGGCGCCCGCAGTTGATGGACCTATCCCCGGCAGCTGGGTGAGCCCTTCAACGCTGGTGGGAAACACGCCATCAAAGTGCTCGACAACAGCCTGCGCAGCCTTGTGCAGGTTGCGCGCGCGGCTGTAATAACCGAGTCCGGTCCACAGGTGCAGAACCTCATCGGCGGGAGCAGCAGCCAGCGCTTGAACGCTGGACAGCTCCTCCATGAAGCGCTGGTAATACGGGATGACCGTGGCCACCTGGGTCTGCTGCAGCATTATTTCCGACACCCATACCCGGTAGGGCGTCATATCCTGTTGCCAGGGCAGATCCTTGCGGCCGTGGCGGTCATACCATTCCAGCACCGCCTGCGAAAAAGCTGCGGGACTCACCGGCCTAACAGACCTCGCAGCGCATCACGCACGGCAGGCGCCTTATCACCCAGTTCGTCTTCGAGTTTTTCCTCGACCTTGCGCTTGGCTTCGTCGCCAATCAGACGTCCGGCAATTTTCGCCACGCCGTCACCATCCACACCACAACTACTGGCGGCGTTATGCAGAAAACCTTCACAACGAATTGGCCATTCGATACCGACATAGCGCTCATTGACCTGGCAGGCCGGATCCGGCATTTCGCGGGTGTCACCCTGAATCTCCAGACCAAGGCGGTAATCCAGCTTCTGCTGCGGCAGGTTCACACTGCCGCGGCCCCTGGCTGCAATGCCCGGTAACGCGACGACCAGATCGTCGTTGCGCACCTGGCCGTCTTCGATATTGAAGCTGCCCTGCAGCCGGCGGAACGGCGTGTCCTGTCCACCACGGGACTCCGACAACGCCTTGCGATTGGCCAGTGCGATAGCACTGCACAGCTGCTGCTCGAGATTGACGCCGACCAACGCGCCGTCATTCACGGTGAAGCTGGCGTTGCCATCAAGGGTATCCATCCACCGGTAGATGCTGTTGCCCTGCGCCTGCAAATCCGCATTCAGGTCAACCAGCCCGCGGATCTGTGGCGGCTGTTCGTAGGCTTCCTGTAGCGCCAACGAATCGATGTTGGTCAGAACAGGTTTGATACTGACAGTGGTGGGGGTGCTGCGGGTGTTGATCTGGCCCTGCGCAGCAAACTCGCCGCCAAACACGCCACCACTCAACTGCCGCAGCTGAACCAGGCCATCCTTGGCCAGCACGCTGACCTCGAAGGGGCTGATGGTCAGACCGGTAACGATGACTTCCTGCAGGCTCAGCTTACCGTCGACGTCCAGCGTGGCGAGTGTTTCCAGCGGCAGCACTGCCTCGTCGCTCCAGGCCGGCGGTGCGATGCCCGAGCGGCTGCCACCCGAAGGCAATACTGGCGTCGGGGCTGCGTCCTCGCTCGGCGCTTCCTCGGCTGGGAGATATTTGTCGATGTTCAGGGTGTTACCGGTGAGATTGAAGCGCAGCGCCTGACGCTCAATGTCCGCCAGTCCGGCGTCGCCGGTCAGCTCGCTACCATCGACGACCAGCTTGAGATCGTTGAGCATAAGGCTGTTGGCGGTGCCATCAATATTGGCCGATAGCGCTACCGCTTCCAGAGCGCGGGGGTCGGAGGTTTCCGGCAACTCCTGTCCCAGCGAGCGAATGAATTTGCGGCCGTCGAATTCCGCGGCATCCAGATTACCGGTGAGTTTCATCTCGCCGCTCAGATCAGTAGCCTTGAGCTGGCCGGTGGCACGCATATCGGCGACGGTGAGGCGCATTTCATTAAGCTCGGCGATCTGCTCGGTCAGATCCACCAGTGCGTTACCCTGCAGTTCCAGACTGACCGCACGCCCCGAGAACGGCGTACCGCTGGCATCGACCTTGAGATCGATAGCTTCCAGCTCATAACGATTCTGGCTCAGGTCAAAACGCGCCACGCTGTTCAGATCCAGGCGCACACGCAGTGCCGGATCGTCCACAATCAGCAGCCCAAGAAACTCGACATCGAATGACTCACCCTCAATCAGCGCACCCGTGGTCAGATTGATGTCTTCCATCTGCAGGCTCTGCCCCGCCTGCTCATCGGTGTAACGCACGTTGGCGTTGGTGATGCGTACGCTCTCGATGGCGATATCCAGATCACCGCCGGCCTGCGCCGGTTCAGCCTCGGTGGTTGCGCCCTCTTCCTGCACCACCTCTTCGCTGGCACCGATCGATTCCCAGTTACCGACGCCCTGCTGGTTGCGAACCAGATTGAGACTGACGCTGTCGAGAATCACATCATCCATGCGCAGTTGCTTGCGCAACAGCGGCAGTACCTTGACGCCAAGCCCCATGGAACCGACTTGTGCCAGCTGCTGATCAGGCTGCTCGAGCGGTGCAACGCCAACCTGCTCGAGCTCGATACCCAACCAGGGGAACAATGACCAGGCGATATCACCCTCCAGCGTCAGCTCGACGTTGGCGTGCTCGCGCGCGGCCTGCTGGATATTTTCCTTGTAGTCATTCGGGTCGAATATGCGAGTCAGGAAAAACAGCAGCCCCACCCCCAGCACCAGTAAGCCGAACACCACCAGACCAACTATTTTCAGCGCTTTCATGGGTACCCCTTGTTATTCATGCCCGGACCCGCGGCCCGCTGTATGTATCGTAAAACGCATTACCTTAGAGCCTGTCCATCAGCATGGCTACTTTCTCGGCAATGGCGAGGCTGGACGTCAGACCCGGCGACTCGATTCCGAACAGGTTGATCAGTCCGGAAATACCGTGCGTGCGCGCATCCTGCAGGGTGAAATCGCGAGCCACTTCACCCGGACCGCTGAGCTTGGCGCGGATGCCAGCGTAGCCAGGCACTAGGCGTTCCGGCTCGCACTGCGGCCAATAACGGCAAATGGCCCGGGCGAAGCTCGGCGCCAGCGACGGGGCAACCTGATAATTCAGATCGTCCTGATATAGCACATCCGGACCGAAGCGCAGCTGACCGCCCATATCAAGCGTCGCATGCACACCGAGTCCTGCGGTGTTGGCTTCGGGCATAGGATAAACCAAATGCCGGAAGGGGGACGGCCCGCTATAGGCGAAATAACTGCCCTTGCAGTAATGCACAGGCGGTATCACCGAGGCCGGAACCCCCTTCACGCTGGCCGCCAGCTGCTGCGCAAACAACCCCCCGGCATTGATCAGCCAGGCAGTGCTCAACTCGAAAGCCTCGCCCGCGCTGTGGCCGCTGACACGCAATCCATCCGGCGTCGGCTCGACGCGCTCGATGCGCGCATTGCAGACCAGCGTTCCGCCATTGGCCTGCAACGCCGCTTCGTATGACTGCATCAGCGCATGGCTGTCGATGATACCGGTCAGCGGCGAAAACAGGCCGGCGACAGCTTTGACGTCCGGCTCCAGCTCGTGCACCTGCTCGGCGCTCAGCCATTGCAGCTCGACGCCGTTGGCCGAGGCGTTGTCGTGCAGCGCCTGCAGTGCGACTATTTCACCGGGCTCTACCGCCACCAACAGCTTGCCGATACGCCGATGCGGTACGTTATGGCGTTCGCTCCAGTCATACAGCAGATCGCGCCCCTGCTTGCACAATGCTGCCTTCAACGAGCCCGGCGGATAGTAGATACCCGCATGGATGACTTCACTGTTGCGGCTCGATGCATGCTGGCCCGGCCAGCTTTCTTGCTCCAACACCATTACCGAACGGCCGCTGGCGGCCAGATGCTGGGCTATTGCCAGGCCGACCACGCCGGCCCCTGCTACCACTACGTCACAATCGTTCATTGCTATTCCCTTGCTGAATTACCCTGTTCCACATTCCTGAGCCCTGATGTAGCCCGCACCCCACGCTGTACGTATAATGCTCGGCCTTGATCGTATTACTGGAGAACTGCCATGGCTGAGCGCAAGGCAAGCGTCGAGCGCAACACGCTGGAAACGCGAATCAAAGTCGACATCAATCTGGACGGTACCGGCCAGGCGGACTTCGATATCGGCGTTCCCTTTCTTGAGCACATGCTGGACCAGATAGCCCGGCACGGTCTGATCGACATGAAGATACACTGTCGCGGCGATTTGCATATTGACGACCACCACACCGTGGAAGACGTCGGCATCACGCTCGGCCAGGCTTTTGCCAAGGCGCTGGGCGACAAGAAAGGCGTTCGTCGTTACGGTCATGCCTATGTTCCGCTCGATGAAGCACTTTCGCGCGTGGTAATCGACTTCTCCGGACGGCCCGGCCTGCAGATGCATGTGCCCTTTACCCGTGCAACGGTTGGTGGCTTCGACGTCGATCTGTTCCAGGAGTTCTTCCAGGGCTTCGTAAATCACGCATTGGTGACCTTGCACATCGACACGCTGCGTGGCACCAACACGCATCACCAGATCGAAACCGTGTTCAAGGCCTTTGGTCGTGCGCTGCGCATGGCCATTGAAGAGGACCCGCGTATGGCCGGCATGATGCCCTCCACTAAAGGTTGTCTGTAATTCATGGTGAACACTCACGTAGCGGTTATTGACTATGGCATGGGCAATCTGCACTCCGTCGCCAAGGCGCTCGAGCATGTCGGCGCGCGCCACGTTGAACTGACCAGCGACCCGCAGATCATCCTGGCCGCCGACCGCGTGGTATTGCCCGGTGTCGGCGCGATCCGCGACTGCGTCAGCGAGTTGCGCCAGCTCGGCCTGGACGAGGTGGTGCGCCAGGTCGCCACGCAAAAGCCGTTGCTGGGTGTATGTGTCGGCATGCAGATGCTGCTTGAGCACAGCGAGGAAAACGGCGGTGTGGACGGTCTCGGACTGTTTCCCGGCAAGGTGAAATTCTTCGGCGATGAATTGCGCGAAGGAGACGGCACCCGCCTCAAGGTCCCCCACATGGGTTGGAACCAGGTCAAGCAGACGCTTGATCACCCGCTGTGGCACCGTATCGAACAGGACGCGCGCTTCTATTTCGTGCACAGCTATTACGGCGTTCCGGCGCGCCAGACGCAACTGGCCGGCCGTTGCCATTATGGCGTCGACATTGCCGCGGCGCTGGCCCAGGACAATGTCTTTGCTACCCAGTTTCACCCCGAGAAAAGCCACACCAATGGACTGCAGTTGTTGCAGAACTTTCTGGCCTGGGATGGGCGCTGGTAACCCCGAACATACCGCTTGAGCCAGCAGGCTGGATAAGCCACTCAGTGCCCAGCCTGCCAATCCCAAGCCTTCTGCCTACAGCGATGCCGCAAACCAAGGAACATATTCCATGTTGATCATTCCCGCTATCGACCTCAAGGACGGCGCGTGCGTACGTTTGCGCCAGGGCCTTATGGATGACGCCACCGTATTTTCCGACGACCCGGTGGCCATGGCCGCCAAGTGGGTGGAGGCCGGCTGTCGCCGTCTGCATCTGGTCGACCTGAACGGCGCCTTCGAAGGCAAGCCGGTCAATGGGGAAGTGGTTACCGCGATCGCTCGCCGCTATCCGAATCTGCCGATCCAGATTGGCGGTGGCATCCGTTCCCTGGAAACTATCGAGCATTATGTCCGTGCGGGCGTCAACTACGTGATCATCGGCACCAAGGCGGTCAAGCAGCCGGAGTTTGTCGGCGAAGCCTGCCGCGCCTTCCCCGGCAAGGTGATTGTCGGGCTGGACGCCAAGGACGGCTTCGTCGCCACCGACGGCTGGGCTGAAGTCAGCGAAATCCAGGTCACGGATCTGGCCAGGCGTTTCGAAGCCGACGGCGTATCGGCGATTGTCTATACCGATATTGCCAAGGACGGAATGATGCAGGGCTGCAACGTTGAAGCCACCGCGGCGCTGGCGAACGCAACCTCGATCCCCGTCATTGCTTCCGGCGGCATCCATAACCTGGGCGATATTCAAAGCCTGCTCGATGCACGTGCACCGGGAATCGTCGGCGCCATTACCGGGCGCGCTATCTATGAAGGTACGCTGAACGTCGCCGAAGCCCAGGCGCTTTGCGACGCGGCGCAAGGCTGACAGCCGGCTCTGTTCCAACGAGGATCTGAATATGGCACTGGCAAAAAGAATCATCCCCTGCCTGGACGTGGACAATGGCCGCGTGGTCAAGGGCGTGAAGTTCGAGAGCATCCGTGACGCCGGCGACCCGGTTGAGATTGCCCGTCGCTATAACGAAGAGGGCGCGGACGAGATTACCTTCCTGGATATCACCGCCAGCCATCAGGAACGCGATACCACACTGCACACCGTCGAACGCATGGCCAGTGAAGTCTTCATTCCGCTGACCGTAGGCGGCGGCGTGCGCACCGTCAGCGATATCCGCAATCTGCTGAATGCCGGCGCTGACAAGGTCTCGATCAACACCGCTGCGGTGTTCAATCCAGAATTTGTTGGCGAGGCGGCTGACCGTTTCGGCAGCCAGTGCATTGTCGTAGCCATTGACGCCAAGCGCGTCTCAGCTGACGGCGAGACGCCGCGCTGGGAGATATTCACCCATGGTGGCCGCAAACCCACCGGGTTGGACGCCGTCGAGTGGGCGCGCAAGATGCAGGCCCTCGGCGCCGGCGAGATCCTGCTGACCAGCATGGACCAGGACGGCATGAAAAGCGGCTTCGACCTGGGCGTCACCCGCGCCATCAGCGATGCGCTGCATATCCCGGTCATTGCATCTGGCGGGGTCGGCAATCTGCAACATCTGGCGGATGGCGTGCTGGAAGGCGGCGCCGATGCGGTGTTGGCGGCGAGTATTTTTCACTTTGGTGAGTACACCATCGGCGAAGCCAAGGCGTATATGGCTGAGCGTGGGATAGAGATGCGGCTGTAGAGCCAGCCCCCGGGGCGTCCTGCGGCCGCCAATCGCGGCGACGGTTCGGCGCCCCGATCGCCCTTCCCACAGTTATGGTGCGCAGTGAACTATTGACAGCTTGCTTAGACGGACAATGACTGACACCCGCCTTACATCTGGATCTCGGCACGGATCTAGCGTCTGACAAAAAAACTAATTTGTGGGAGGGGCGACTCGCCGCGATCGGCGGCCGAAGGACGCCTTGGTTTGGCTTCACACCACACTCAGCGCCTATTCCGCCCCACCAACTCCTCCATCGCCACAACCCGCACCCCTTCACGCTGCTCCAGCCCCGGCAACACCTGCTCAAGAAACGCCAGTGTCTGTTCATGCGGATGACCAATCAGCACCGCCACGCCGTTTTTTCGCGCCTCGGCCAACGCCCGATCAAAAGCATTCTGCAACGCTCCGGGCGTTAGCTCATTATCCAGAAACACGTCCCGCGGCAGATGCGGTACGCCGTGCTCCTGGGCGGCAAAGGCCGCCTGGGTCTGCGCTGATGTTCGACTATCTACAAAGAACAAATCACGCTCACGCAGCTCATCCATCAGCCAGTCCATCTGCGGGCGCAACGTAGTGAGCAGACTGCCCATGTGATTATTGACGCCGGATAGCGGGCCGAAATCATCCAGATTGCCTTGCAGCGTGGCGGTGAAAGTCTCGCGGTTCATATCGGCAAAGAGCGCGCCCGGGCCAGGCGACAGGTTCGCGCCGTTCTGCATGGGCAGGTGCAATATGACAGTGCGTCCTGCTGCGCTGGCTTCTTTGGCTAGCCGGGCGGCTATGGCGGTATGCGGAAGGATTGCCAGCGTGACGGGCGCGGGCAGATCAATGACCCGACGACCCCTCGAATAGTTGTGGCCGAGATCGTCGATGATGATACCCAGCGCAGGCATCTCGCCCGGACGCTCTCGTCCGGCCACGGGTACTGACTGCAATGGCTGTTCAACCTGCTGTGCCAGGGTTTCCCAACCCGCATGCTCGATACGCATCCACTCCACGCGCAGAAGGTCTGCCTCGGGAGTAGCCGGCCGGACAATCGGGAGCCGAGCCTCGACTGGCTCATTGGCAGGCTCGGCAATGTGCTCATCGATGGCTGATTCGGGCACAGGGTCACTGCAGGCTGCGAGCTGTATTGCCAGCAGCCCCAAGACCATTCGCTTCATTGTTTGGCGCGGGTGATATTCAGACCTTTGAGCAGGTTAAGCGCCTGGCTGAGTTGATAATCGGTCTCTTCAGGATTATCACCCTGGTTGACTGGCGTACGAATCGTCGGCCGCTGGTTACCATTTTCGTTGTTCAGATGACCTTCCAGATCCGCCTCCCGGTAGCCGGCTTCCTGCTCGTCCCGAACCAGGTGACCGCGCTCGACGCGAATATCCGGGACGATGCCCTGCGCCTGAATCGAGCGACCATTCGGCGTGTAATACAGGGCTGTAGTGAGCTTCAGTGCGCGATCATTGTTAAGCGGCAGCACGGTTTGCACCGACCCCTTGCCGAAGCTGTCAGTTCCCATGATGACGGCGCGGGAATGGTCCTGCAGCGCTCCGGCAACAATTTCCGAAGCCGAGGCCGAACCGCCGTTGATCAATACGACGACGGGAACGTCCTTGCTGGGATTGTTACTGGTGGCATTGAAGCGCATATCGGAATTGCTGAGCCGCCCCTTGGTGTACACGATCAGACCTTCATCAAGAAAGCTGTCGGCTACCTCTACGGCGCTTTGCAGCACGCCGCCCGGGTTATTACGCAGGTCCAGCACCAGCCCTCTGAATTGCTCTTTCTTGTTCAGACGAGCCAGGGTGTCCCGCACTTCATCGCCGGTATTGTTCTGGAACTGGGTGATCCGCAGGTAGGCGTAACCATTATTCAGATCTTCGGTGCGCACGCTGGCCACCTTGACCACGGCGCGCTCCAGCTCAACATCAAAGGGCCGTCCTTCACCGCGCACCAGCGTCAGCACAACCTTGGTGCCAGCCTCCCCGCGCATGAGCTCGACCGCTTCCATCAGGGTCATGCCCTTGACCAACCGATCATCAATCTTGACGATCAGATCGCCGGCCTGGATGCCCGCCTTGGCTGCGGGGGTGTCGTCGATCGGAGAGATGACCTTGATCATGCCGTCTTCCTGGCCAACCTCGATACCTAGCCCGCCAAACTGGCCGGTTGTGGTGTCCTGCAGTCCACGGAAGGCTTCGGGCTCCATGTATGAAGAATGCGGATCCAGCCCCTCGAGCATGCCCTGAATGGCATTCTGCAGCAGCGTGGCGTCATCCACCGGCTCAACATAGGCGGCGCGGATGCGCTCGAGCACTTCAGCAAAGGTACGAAGGTCGTCCAGAGGCAGGGGCGCAGCGGGCGCCTCGTCCTGACGCTGGGCATGAGCCGGAACGACAGCAAGAGCAAGGCTCAGGCAGATAGCGGACAAGGTACGCGCAGCAGTCATCTAACTCTCCGAACACAGAATTGATTTGGTCTGAGAAACCGCCGGTAAACCACCACGCCAGTCGGGCGAGATGTTTCACAGCGTCCTCATCAGCTCGACAGCATACACCAGGCTAACGGGTCCAGTGCACGGCCCTGTTTGCGGATAGAGAAATACAGCGACGAGCTGGAGAGGCCACCGCTGCTGCCGACGGTGGCAATGGCCTCGCCTGGCTGAACCCAGGTGCCCACGTCGCGCAACAGCGCCTGGTTGTGGCCGTACAGGCTGAGATAACCATTGCCGTGATCGAGAATCAGCAGCAGACCGGAACCGCGCAACCAGTCGGCAAAGACTACGCGGCCACCATGAATGGCATGCACTGTCGTGCCAGCTTCGGCCGTTATGACCAGGCCGTCCCACTTCAGACGCGCATCGTCGCCCCGCTGGCTGCCGAACTTCGACTGGATACTGCCCTTGACCGGCAGCGGCAACTTACCTTTGGCGTCCGCAAACGGCAGACTGCCGGCCGGCGTCGGGATGCTGGTGATGGCTTCATCGAGCTTCTTGATCAATGCGGCCAGTTCCGCACGCTCGGACTGGCGTTGCTTGAGCTGCTGCTCGCTGGTGCGGCTTTCACTTTTGAGACTGGCCAGCAGTTCCGCCCGCGTCTCGCGTTCCGCCTCTACGGCTTGCTGTCGCTCGGCCAACTGTTCGCGATTTTCATGCAGCTGCGCCTGCTCGCGCGCAATCGCCGCGCTGGCCTGCCGTATCTGAGCCAATGTGTGGTTGTAGGTCGTGATCTCTTCCATGCGCGCGCGGCTGACATATTCGTAATAGCGCATCATCCGGGCGACGCGAGCAGGATCATCCTGGTTCAGTACCAGCTTCAGGTAATCCTGCTGGCCAGCCATATAGGCAGAGCGAGCCTGGCGGGCAATCTGTTGTTCCTGCTCCTGGAGGGCCACCTGTAATGCTTCAGCCTGGTCGTGCAGGTCATCAATGCGGGATTCGCCCTCTTCGATCTGCTGTTCAAGGGTTTCACTTTCCTTTTGCAGGCGACCAATTTCCGACTCGCTCTGCTTGAGCTCCTGCTCGAGCCCGGACATGTCCTGCTCGAGTTCGCCGAGCATTTTCTTGAGCCGGGCGATCTCCTGTTCAGTCTGTTTGAGCTCCGCCTTGGCTTCGCGCGAATCCTGCGCCAAAACCGGGACCGCCAGCGCGCCTGCGCATGCCATCAGCGCCGCCAGCGCTCCGGCACGCCATGACATTGCTCGCCAGCCCTGGCCAAATCGCATCGGCGCGGCTCCCTCAGGGCGCCAGACTGACAATGGAGCGACCCGTCATTTCAGCCGGTTGCTCCAGGCCGAGCAGTGCCAGCATGGTCGGTGCCACGTCGGACAGAATACCGCCGTCGCGCAGAGTAACGTTGCGCTGACCGACATAGACGAAAGGTACCGGCTCACAGGTGTGCGCGGTATGTGCCTGACCGGTACTGTCGTCCGACATTTGTTCAACATTGCCATGGTCAGCTGTGATCAGGGCTTCGCCACCTACTTTGGCCAGCGCGTCGGTAATACGTGCGATGCAGGCATCCAGACACTCGACTGCCGCGACTGCCGCCTCGAACACACCGGTATGCCCAACCATGTCACCGTTGGCGTAGTTGACGATGATTACATCGTAGCGCTGCTGCTCGATCGCCTCGACGATGCGGTCAGTGACTTCGGGCGCGCTCATCTCCGGCTGCAGGTCGTATGTCGCCACCTGAGGAGACGGGATCAGAATGCGCTCTTCGCCCTCGAATGGCTCTTCACGTCCGCCGGAGAAAAAGAACGTGACGTGCGCGTACTTCTCGGTCTCGGCAATCCGCAGCTGGGTCTTGCCCTGCTTGGCGAGGTATTCGCCCAACACATTGTCCAGCGAAGACGGCGGAAATGCGCAGGGTGCGGGGATGTTCGCTGCATACTGGGTAAGCATGACAAAACCACCCAGCTGGATCTGACGTTGGCGGGTGAACCCATCGAAATCAGGCTCGACAAATGCGCGCGTCAGTTCCCGGGCACGGTCAGCACGGAAGTTCATGAAGATCACCGCATCGCCATTTTCCACCCGTACTGGCGTGCCGATGGCGGTTGCCTTGACGAACTCGTCGCTCTCATCTCGTTCGTAGGCAGCGGCTAGCGCTTCGGCAGCCGCAACAGCAGAGAAACTCGCCTGGCCTTCGGCGACCAGGTTGTAGGCTGCCTCAACACGCTCCCAACGGTTGTCGCGATCCATGGCGAAATAACGGCCAATCAGACTCGCCGTTCTGCCTTTGCCCAGGCGCCGATAGGCTTCTTCGAGCAGTTCAAGTGAAGGTGCCGCGCTGCGCGGCGGCGTATCGCGGCCGTCCAGAAACGCATGTACGTAGATCTGGCTAGCCCCACGACGCGCGGCAAGCTCGACCATCGCCACCAGCTGTTCCTCATGGCTGTGTACACCACCTGGTGACAACAGGCCCATGATATGCACTGCGCGATCAACCTTGACCGCGGCATCGACCGCCTTGCACAGCTCGGGATTCTCGTAGAAGTCCCCCTCCATGATGGACTTGGTGACGCGCGTGAAATCCTGGTAGACGACACGGCCGGCGCCCAGATTCATATGGCCCACTTCCGAGTTGCCCATCTGGCCATCCGGCAACCCCACATCCATGCCCGAGCCCGACACCAGCGTGTGCGGCGCGGTCGACCAGAGCCGATCCCAGACCGGGGTCCGCGCGGCCATGATGGCGTTGGATTCGGGTGATTCGCTGTGGCCGAAGCCGTCGAGAATCATCAGTACCAGTGGTTTTGGGGCAGCTGTCATACGGAGTAGGCTCGCAGGTTGTCTTCGTGGAAAGCGTACCCGCCGACGGCCTCGCAAGACCCGACAGGCATGTTGCCGACAGTTTACTTGCAGCGCACCGGGCTGTCATGCACGGGGAGGTTCTGTGACCCAGACGTGCTGTGTATACTGGCGGACTTTATCGACCCCGGAACACGTCCAATGCAGGCTCTTTTGCAGTTCATCGAAAAATTCACCGAGTTTCTCGGCAACCATTATCTGCTCGCTCTCGCCTTTCTGGTGGTAGTGACCCTGCTGATCATTACTGAAGGTCGCAAGGCTGGAAAATCCATCACCACGCAACAGGCCACCAATCTGATCAATCGGGAGAATGCCCAGGTCGTCGATATCCGTCCCAAGAAAGATTATGCGGCTGGCCATATCGTCGACTCGATCAACATTCCCCATGACAGCCTGCCAACGCGTCTGGTAGAACTGGACAAGTACAAGGACAAGCCAATCATCCTGGTTTGCGCCAATGGTCAGCATGCCGGGGCTTACGCCAAACAGCTCAAGGCAGCCGGGCACAACAATGTGCACAGGCTGGTCGGGGGCATCAGCGGATGGCGAGCCGACAATCTTCCACTGGTGAAATGACATGTCTGAAGTAACTATCTATAGCAGCAACTATTGTCCTTTTTGCATTCGTGCCAAGCAGTTGCTGGACAGCAAGAAGATTCAGTACAAGGAAATCGTGGTTGACGGTCAGCCAGCGGTTCGGGCCGAAATGACTCGCCTTGCCGGCGGGCGCACATCGGTACCGCAGATCTGGATCAACGACACCTACGTGGGCGGTTGCGATCAACTGGTCGCCCTGGAACGCTCCGGCAAACTGGATTCCATGCTGGGCAAATAGTCCGGGAAAAGATCCCGCCGCTACAACATCAAAAACAACATACTTAAGGACCGAATATGGCCGACGACAACCAGAACAATCAAACTGCCAACGGCGCAGGCCAGGATCAGCCTGCCGTGCAGTTCAGCCTGCAGCGTATCTACGTCAAGGATCTTTCCTTCGAGTCGCCGAAGTCGCCGGCGGTGTTTCAGACTCAATGGAGCCCCAAGGTCAATCTTGATCTGAATACCCGCCACACCCAGCTTCAGGAAGGCATCCACGAAGTGGTGCTGAGCCTGTCCGCCACCGTGACCAACGGTGAAGATGAAGTCACCTTCATTGCTGAAGTACAGCAGGCGGGTATTTTCGCCATCACTGGTCTGGACGAAGCAGCGATGCGTCACACGCTCGGTGCCTTCTGCCCGAACATCCTGTTCCCCTATGCCCGCGAAGCGATCGACAGCCTGGTTGGCCGTGGCAGCTTCCCTCCCCTGATGTTGTCGCCGGTCAACTTCGACGCGCTGTACGCGCAGAACGAACAACGCCGTCAGCAGGAAGCCGCTGGTACCGCCTGACCCGGCAACCGCACAAGCGCCGATCGCGGTTGCGGTCGGCGTTATCACAACTCAGCGCTCCGCTTGTCAGCCCCGATACCTTGTTCTAAGGTAGGCCACCGCCCAACGCCTCGACGGATACAAGCATGACCCAACCCGCCTCCCGCCCGCTTTATCTGCTTTCCTTCATTCTGTGTCTCGTACTGCTAGCGGTTGCGTTGTACATGGAGCATGCAATGGGTCTTGAGCCCTGTCCGCTGTGTATCGTGCAGCGCGTAGTGTTCGTCATTCTCGGTCTGATCAGTCTCGCCGCGGTCTTGCACAACCCCGTTCCGACCACCACGACAGGCAAGCGGCCGGTGGCCGCGCGTGTCTATGGCCTACTGATCACAGTATCAGCCGCATTCGGCGTGGCTATCGCCGGTCGCCAGGTGTGGCTGCAGCATCAACCAGCGGACCAGCTACCTTCCTGCCTGCCAAGCCTCGACTACATGATGGACGTGCTGCCCTTTCAGGAAATGCTCCGCCTGGTATTCAGCGGCACCGCTGATTGCGCAGCGGTCACCTGGACATTCCTTGGCTTGAGCATCGCTGAATATACGTTGATCGCCTTCATCGGGTTTGTGCTGTTCGGTCTGCTGCAACTGCTGCGCAGGAATGATTAACCCAACAGACCCGACGCTTTACTGACACAAGCGCATAACAGCGTAGCGTGACGACAGATCTCCGGCAGTTTCAGCTCTTGATGCGGAAGACCGGAGTGGCCTATTCTGTTGCCACAATGATGAATCAAGCACTCCGGATCTCGGTCGCCGGTATGACGATCGCTCACTGAAGAGGTGTAAAAAATGCTGGACAGCTGCACTACAGCCCAGGAACGCTGGGGCGGTGTCAATGAAATGGTCGATCGCTGGCTGGCCGAGCGCAAACAAGTTGTCCTGGAGTTCACCGGTTTACGCGACCGCGCTCCGTCTGCTGCCCATCCCGAGCAGGCACTTGGCTCCTTTTGCACCATCCTGATTGACTATGTCTGCGCCGGTCACTTTGAAATCTACGAGCAGCTGACACGCGAGGCCGAGGAACTTCAGGACGTCCGCAGCCTGGATCTTGCAGGCCAGGTCTATCCCCGCATAGAAACCATTACCCAGGCCGCCCTGACGTTCAACGACCGATACGGCGACACCACCGATTTCGACGAAGAAACCATGCAGAAGGACCTCAAGGTGCTGGGCGGTTTACTGCACGAGCGCTTCGAACTCGAGGACTGCCTCATCGAAGTACTGCATAACTGCCATCAGGACATGCTCAGCGCCCCCGAAAAACTGGAGTAATTGTGACAGCCACTACCCAAGGCAAGAAATCTTCACGGGTGCCGACACCCTTGCACCTTTTGCAGACCCTGACCCGCACGCTCAATGAGCAACTGGGTGAAGCCTGCCAGCAAGCCGAGCATGACGCCGTCAAGGCACTGGAAAAACTCGAACGTCAGAAAGCCAAACTTGATGACAAGCTGACTGAGGCGCGCGAGAAACTGGCTGCGCGGCAGAGCGGCGAAGAGCATAAATCGGTTAACAAGGCTCAGAGCCGGGTTGATGAGCTGGAAGCTGCGCTAGTGGAATTGAGCGAAGCGCGTAACTCAGCCGATGCCTACGTCAAGCAGCTACGCCTGGATATCCGTCAGACATTGCGCCTGGCCAAGGGCTTCGAGCGGATCGACGGGCAAGTCAGCCAGGCGATTGAGAAACGCGACAATCCTGATCAGGCTCCGCCGCCGCGGCCACGCAGCGGGCCGCGCCGTGGACGCTCCAAGAACCCTGCCAAGAAGCCGGCCAGCGCCACTACCAACGCCTGAATAAACCGTGCTGGCGGCGTGCCTATAGGGGCGCCGCCAGTACTGCAAGCCGATCAAGCCGTCCACGGAGCGCGGCACTCAGTTCAATGCCCTGTGCATCGCAGCAGGCCGCAAGCTGCTCCTCCACAGAGTCGTCCCGCCTGATGTCCAACGCCTCCCCACGGTCATGGCTTGCCAGCCGTTCCAATTGCAAAAGCTCCGCCTCCAACTCGCAGCCCTTCACCTTTACATACAGATCGGCTGAATCTTCGCGTCCCTTGAGGAAGCGTCTGGCGGTTCGCAGCGGCGTGACGACCTGGGCCTGCCACGGCCAATGCCAATCGACAATAGCCTCCCACCGCGAGAACGAAGCCGCTTCGCGTCGCTGCCCAAGCCAACAGGCGTAGAGCAGCAACAACACATCACAGCCGTGATTATCCTGCAGGTCCAACAACAGCGGCTCGACCCCTGGCTGCTCATATACCCCCTCGGCAAACCGGCGCAACATCACGCCAGCTTCAACCTGTTGCAATTCGTTCATCCGTCCCCCCCTTAGAGCGGCTCGCTGTTGTTAAAACCTCTGAGACGCCGCCATCGCAACCACGGAACGGCTCACAGAGGCTGACGCGCTGATATACTCCCGCGCATGATCAAAATTGAATCCCTGACTCTTCAGCGCGGCGCCTTGCGTCTACTGGAAAACGCCGACCTGACTTTACATCCGGGCCAGAAAGCCGGCTTGCTCGGTACAAATGGTGCCGGCAAATCAAGCCTTTTTGCGTTGTTCCGCGGCGAGCTCACGCCGGACGCTGGCAGTTGCACAATACCCGCCGATTGGCGCATTGCCCACATGCTCCAGGAAATAGACAACCTGGATCGCGTGGCGGTCGATTATGTGCTTGATGGAGACCAACGCCTGCGCGAGATCCAGCAACGACTGCAACGCGCCGAGGACGAACATGACAACCATGCCCTTGGCATGCTCTACGCCGAGCTCGAATCGCATAACGGCTTCAGCGCCGATGCCCGCGCACGGGTTCTGCTCGCCGGCCTGGGCTTCAGTTCCGAACAGTGCGAAGCCCGGGTAGGCGATTTCTCCGGCGGCTGGCGAATGCGACTGAACCTGGCGCAGGCGCTGATGTGTCCGTCTGACCTGTTGCTGCTGGACGAGCCTACCAACCACCTGGATCTCGACGCCATTCTCTGGCTGGAGGACTGGCTCAGGGCTTACCAGGGCACACTGGTATTGATTTCCCACGACCGTGACTTCCTCGATGCGGTGGTTGAACATATCGTTCACGTCGAGAACAAGCAGCTCACCTTGTACCGGGGCGGGTACACGCAGTTCGAGCGCACCCGTGCCGAGCGCCTGACTCAACAGCAAGCCGCATTCGAGAAGCAGCAGGCGCAACGTGAACACATGGAAAAGTATATTGCCCGCTTCCGCGCACAGGCGACCAAGGCCAAGCAGGCGCAAAGCCGGCTGAAAGCGCTTGAACGCATGGAAACGCTGAGCCCGGCGCACCTCGACTCGCCATTTTCTTTCAGCTTCCGCGAGGCCGACAAACAACCCAGTCCTCTGATCGATTTGCGCGAAGGCGTGCTGGGCTATGGCGAACAGGCCATTTTGCATCAGGTGAAGTTGCAGCTGGTGCCAGGCGCACGCATAGGTGTGCTGGGTCCAAATGGTGCCGGCAAGTCAACGCTGATCAAAACGCTCGCCGGCAGCCTGGCGCTGATGGATGGCGAGCTGAAATCCAGCGAACATCTGGCGATCGGTTATTTCGCCCAGCATCAACTGGACAGCCTTGATTCGAAAGCCAGCCCGCTGCTACATATGGCGCGCATCGCGCCGCAGGAGCGCGAGCAATCATTACGCAACTTCCTGGGTGGTTTTGACTTCCACGGCGCACGCGCAGAGGAACCGGTCTTGCATTTTTCCGGGGGCGAAAAAGCCCGACTGGCGCTGGCCTTGATTGCCTGGCAGAAACCCAATCTGCTATTGCTCGATGAGCCGACCAACCATCTGGACATGGAAATGCGCCACGCGTTGACGCTCGCCCTGCAGGGCTTCGAAGGCGCCATGTTGCTGGTGTCTCACGATCGGGCATTGATTCGCGATACCACCGACGAACTCTGGTTGGTCGCCGATGGCAGATTGCAGACGTACCAGGAAGATCTGGATACCTACACCCGCTGGCTTGCGCGGTTCCGACAGCAGCAAGCTGAGGACATCCGCATTGCCAACGCGCCAGCCGGTGCTCAACCCGACGAAGAACGGGTCGACGCCAAGACCCAGCGACGCCTCGCTGCCGAGGAACGCAAACGCCTGGCACCGCTCAGGAAACAGGTCGACAAGCTAGAGAAACAGATGGGCGAGGCGCAAGCTGAGCTGGCTGATATCGAAACCGGGCTGGCGAATAACGAGATTTACACGGCAGGCATGAAAGATCAGCTGAAGACGCTGCTGAGCCGACAGGCAGCCTGCCGACAAAAAATAGAACAACTGGAAGAGCAATGGCTGGAAGCAAGCGAAGAGCTCGAAAGCCATTCCGCCTGACTCTCTCATTTGAAAGGTAACCGCATGACGCTATGGATTGATGCTGACGCCTGCCCTCGCCCGGTTCGGGACATTGTGGTCAAGGCCGCAAGGCGCCGACAGATCGAGCTGGTGCTGGTCGCAAACAGCGCGCAGCAGCTTCCTCCCGGGCCAGGTGTGCGCCAGGTGATAGTGCCGAGCGGTCCTGACGTGGCCGACCAGTACATCATTGATCATTCACGCCCCGGCGATCTGGTCGTCACTGCAGACATTCCCCTGGCGGCCGGCCTGGTTGAACGCAAGGTAACCGCAATCAACCCCCGAGGCGAAATCTACGACGAATCAAGCGTCGGTGAACGTTTGGCAGTACGCAATCTCATGGACGAGCTACGCGGAGCCGGCCTGGCCGGTCGCAGTGGTCCAGCTCCCTATAACGACCGGGACAAGCAGGCCTTCGCCAATTCTCTGGACCGGCTGTTGTCCAGAATGTAATCAGTCGATTTCGCACAGGCAGGACAGCGTATCCTGCCGGGTGATGTTGACCTTCCGACCGGCCAATAAAGCCTGGATTACCGGCTCGACAAAACTGCTCTCCTCGCTACAGCTCGCACCGTCACTATAAGGCCCTACATAGGCTAGACGGCCATCTGCTCCCCAGATCGCGACGGCTGGTGCTCCCGGCCAGGCGGACCACGCCTCCGGCATCGGCCAATAAGGCAACTGGCGTAACGCTTGCGGCAAGGCGTCCGCGCCACGCGCCCCTGAACGCGCAAACACCACCCCCTCGGCAGCAAAGCGCTCGGTCATGTCATTCACATAGGCCTGATGCCCGCCGTTGCAAGGGCAGCCGGACTGCCAGACATGCAGAACCTGCACGCGCGCCGCCTCAAACGGTGGAGACACCGGTATCCCGTCAAAGAATGCCGGACGCTCGAATATTCTTACATAGCGACTCTCGTACCAGGTCAGCGCCCATACAAGCCCCGCCATCCAGCACGCCAACAGCAACACTACCAACAGATTGCGATGAACCTTTTTCATTCCTGGGTATCTCAAAAGGCCAGTAGAACTCGGTATGCAGTTCAAGCCTCACCCGATTGAGCGAAGCGCCGGGATTGCTGGCACAATTCGTTGCGCTGGGGCGAGGATTTAACTGCCGACTTGGCCACATTTCCAAATTGAACCGATCCAGGACCCAATGGTCTGCTGGTATGGTTGTAATACCAAACGGATCCTAACCCGGATATTCGAAGTAGCCGGCCGCCCTCTGCCGGACAAGGACGATAGTCTCAGATGCCCGCAGCACTTGACCTCATCACATTGGGCGTAACCCTGTCGCTGGTTACCCTGTGCATGACGTTGCTATTGTCGATAGCGGCGTGGCATGCGGGTGCCGATAAAGGTCTGCGCCATTGGGCTGTCGGCAACTTCGCTCTGATGCTCGGCCTGCTCCTCAACACCAATCTCGATGTCGTCCACGATAGTCTTTCAGTTGTCATCGGCAACGGCCTGATGGCATTAGGCATCGGCGTATCATGGCTCGGCATCCGGGCGTTCAAGGGCTTGAGCCAACCTCAGACCGGCCCGATTGCCGCTGCGGCGACAATGATAGTCCTCATGTCAATCTTCAGCTTTCAACAGGAAAGCTATGCAGCCCGTCTCGGCGTATCGTCAATCATACTCGCCGGCATGAGTATGCTCTGCGCCAGAGAATTGTTGATTCCGGCTGAGCGGCCGTTACGCACGGCTTACTGGTTTACCGGTGGCGTTGCCCTGTTCTGCGCTATCGGCCTGACCCTGCGCGCGCTGTCCAGCCTGAAACTGGGAGCAGATCACGTTGTGGTAAACAGTCCGATGCAGAGCGTGACACTACTCGGCGCCATGGTCGCCCAGATTGGCCTGGCCAGCGGTTTCATACTGATGACCCACTACCGCACCACGATGGCGCTGCACACTCTGTCCCAACGTGACGCACTGACTGACACGCTCAACCGGCGCAGCCTGCAGGAACAGGCGACCCGGGTCCTCCAGGTCGCAAGTGAGCAGTCATTCCCTGTAACCTTGCTGATGCTGGATGCCGATCACTTCAAGCGCATCAATGACGAGTTCGGCCATCAGACCGGGGACGCCGCGCTCTGTCATATGGTAGCGCGCATCCGTCAACATATGCGCTCGAACGATTTGCTCGGCCGTTTCGGTGGCGAAGAGTTCATACTGATATTGCCCGGCCTTGATACCGAAAGCGCCAGACAGGTAGCCGAACGTATTCGCCTGGGTCTGTGCGACCAGCCGTGGCAGTCGGCCAGCGCGCCGGTCAAGCTGAGCGCCAGCCTGGGTATCGCCTGCACCGACCAGCAAGGCTTCACTTTCGATACGCTGGTGGCTGCCGCCGACACTGCGCTGTATCGGGCCAAAGCACTGGGCCGCAACCGCGTCGAGCTGGCGCCAGAGCCCGCCGAAAATCTTCAGGATCAAATGGCATTACGCTTACTGTCTCAATTCCGTCATAATCTGGACGTATAAATGTCAACCAGATGGGCGCTTTGTCTGCGCCTCGGGAGTCCATGTGAGCTTTGCCAATACCAGTCGTCAGTACCCTCTCAGCCGTCCTCGCCGCCTGCGCCGCGATGATTTTTCGCGCCGGCTGGTGCGTGAGAACCAGCTGAGCCCTGACGACCTGATCTACCCCGTATTCGTACTGGAAGGCACGCAACAGCGCGAACCGATCGCCTCGATGCCTGGCATCGAGCGACTGTCCATTGATCTGCTTCTGGAAGAAGCGGCCGAGATCGTCGAGCTAGGGATTCCTGCTCTTGCGCTGTTCCCCGTCACGCCCCTGGAGCGCAAATCCCTCGACGCCGCCGAAGCCTGGAATCCGGAAGGCCTGGCGCAACGTGCCACCCGTGCGCTGAAGGAACGCTTCCCTGAACTGGGCATCATCACCGACGTCGCACTCGACCCTTTTACCACGCATGGGCAGGACGGGATCATCGATGACAACGGCTACGTACAGAACGACATAACCATCGAAGCGCTGGTAAAACAGACGCTGTCGCATGCCGAAGCCGGTGCAGATATCGTCGCGCCCTCGGACATGATGGATGGCCGCGTGGGCGCCATGCGCCAGGCTCTGGAGTCAGCCGGTCATGTTCACACCCGGATTCTTTCCTATTCTGCCAAGTATGCCAGCGCTTATTACGGCCCCTTCCGCGACGCTGTCGGCTCGGCCGGCAACCTCGGCAAGAGCAATAAGGCGACTTATCAGATGGATCCGGCCAACAGCAACGAGGCCCTCCAGGAAATCGCCGAGGATATGGCCGAAGGCGCCGACATGGTCATGATCAAGCCTGGCATGCCCTATCTGGACATCATTCGTCGGGTGAAGGATACCTTCGGCGTCCCCACCTTCGTCTATCAGGTGAGCGGCGAGTACGCCATGCACCAGGCCGCCATTGCCAACGGCTGGCTCAGCGATGCGGTGATTCTTGAATCACTGATCAGCTTCAAACGTGCCGGCGCCGACGCCATATTGACTTATTACGCCAAGACCGCAGCCCGCCAGTTACGCGAGCGCAGCTAAGAGGAAATGATGCAGCAGCCCAACCGCGCACGCGAAGATGATCCGATTGCCGCGTCCGATCACACCCCGCAGGACAGCTTTGTTATTCCGGAGTCCGAGAGCGACGAGACGCGCCTGATGCCGGTTGTAGAGCCGGCAGCGCCGACCCCCTTTGCGGCTGATATCAACGCGCCGGAACTGTTTATCCATCGCGAGTTGTCGCAGCTGCAGTTCAATATCCGTGTCCTGGAACAGGCGCTCGATGAGTCCTATCCGCTACTTGAGCGGCTGAAGTTCCTGCTTATCTTCTCCGGCAACATGGATGAATTTTTCGAAATCCGTGTGGCAGGCCTGAAGAAACAGATTACCTTCGCCCGTGAACAGACCGGTCCCGACGGGCTGCAACCGCAGCAGGTGCTGAGCCGGATCAGCGAGCTGGCTCACGAGCAGGTCAGCCGTCAGTACTCGATTCTCAACGACGTGCTGCTGCCCCAGCTGGCTGCGGAGGGCATCCGCTTCGTACGCAGGCATCAGTGGACCCACAAGCAGACCATGTGGGTACGGCGGTATTTTCGTCAGGAAGTAGCGCCGATCATTAGCCCCATCGGGCTGGACCCCACGCACCCCTTCCCGTTGCTGGTGAACAAGAGTCTCAACTTCATCTGCCAGCTTGAAGGGACGGATGCCTTCGGCCGCGATTCCGGCCTGGCGATCATTCCGGCCCCGCGCTCCCTGCCCCGGCTTATCCGCCTGCCGCAGGAACTGTCCACCGGGGAGGACGACTTTGTGTTCCTCTCCTCTGTCATCCACGCACATGCCGATGATCTGTTTCCCGGCATGAAGGTGCTGGGTTGCTATCAGTTCCGCCTGACGCGCAACGCGGACTTGATCGTGGATCCCGACGAGGTAGATGATCTGGCGCGCGCTCTACGTGGCGAGCTTTTATCACGCCGCTACGGCGATGCAGTGCGTCTCGAAGTCGCCAGCAATTGTCCGAAACCCTTGACTGATTTCCTGCTCAAGCAATTCGGCTTGACTGATCAGGAGCTGTATCAGGTCCAGGGTCCGGTCAATCTGACCCGGCTGTTCTCGGTCACGGCGCTGGAAAATCACCCGGAATTGCAATTCCCGCCGTTCAGCTCTGGCCTGCCGAAGATATTGTCCAGTGCGGACAATCTGTTTCAGGCAATCAGCAAGCAGGACATCCTGTTGCTGCATCCCTACGAATCCTTCAGCCCGGTAACCGATCTGTTGCGCCAGGCGGCGCAGGATACCAACGTATTGGCGATCAAACAGACGCTGTACCGCACCGGGGCGAACTCGGAAATCGTCAACGCGCTGGTGGAAGCAGCCCGCAACGGCAAGGAAGTCACCGTGGTGATCGAGCTGCGTGCGCGTTTTGACGAGGAATCCAACCTGCAGCTGGCAAGCCGCTTGCAACAGGCCGGAGCCGTAGTGATCTACGGCGTGGTGGGTTACAAGACGCACGCCAAAATGATGCTTATTTTGCGCCGTGAAGACCGCATCCTGCGCCGCTACGCGCATATGGGCACGGGTAACTACCACGCAGGGAACGCCCGGCTATATACCGATTACAGCATTCTGACGTCCGACCTGGCGATGACCGAAGACGTACACAAGCTGTTCAACCAGTTGATCGGTATGGGCAAGATGCTGCGCATGAAGAAGCTCCTGCAGGCACCTTTCACGCTGAAGAAGCGTTTGCTGGAGCTGATCAACCGCGAAACGCTGGCGGCCCAGGCCGGCAAGCCTGCGCATGTCATCGCCAAGGTCAATTCGCTGACGGACGCCAAGATCATCAAGGCAATGTACAAGGCGTCACAGTCCGGGGTAAAAATCGACCTGATCGTGCGCGGCATGTGTTGTCTGCGTCCCGGCATTCCGGGCGTGTCGCATAACATCACAGTGCGCTCAATTATCGGTCGCTTCCTTGAGCACAGCCGCGTGTATTACTTTCTGAATGGAGGGGTCGAGCAGGTGTGGTTGTCCAGTGCGGATCTGATGGAGCGCAACCTCGATCACCGTGTTGAAACCTGTTTCCCGCTCGAGGGCAAAAAGCTGGTTACCCGAGCCAAGCAGGAGCTACAGGTATTTCTGACTGACAATACCCAGAGCTGGATTCTGCAACCGGACGGCACCTATGTGCGCAGCACGCCGACTGGTAACCAGATCCCGCGCAGCGCGCAGAGCGCGCTGCTGGAAAAACTCAGCAACTCGCCTCAACGCACCGTCAGCGTATAACCCACCTTGGCCCAGAACTGCGCTTCCTGATCGAAGTCAGCCTGGGTCAACGGATTGCGATCCAGCCAGCCCGACGGAAACTCCAGTACCAGAAAATCGTCCCCGGCCTGCACCTTGAGGGCCGGCATTTCCTGATAGCCCCGGATATGGTGATAGAGGATAGCCAGACGCAGCAGCATGCACAGCCGCAGCATCAGTACGCTTTCCTCACCGAACTCGCTGAGTCGCTCCTTACCGGGCAGACTGCGCTTCTGCGCGCGAATAAGCAGGGCAAGAGCGTGCTGCTCCTGACGTGAGAACCCGGCCAGATCGGAATGCGCCAGCAAATAAGCGCCGTGCTTGTGATATTGGTTGTGCGCGATGCCCTTGCCCACTTCGTGCAGGCGTGCCGCCCAACCCAGCAGGTCGGCGTGCTTGGCGTCCTCAAGCCCCCAGGCTTCGGCAACCTTGCCGAGCAAACTCATTGCCTTGCGTTCGACACGGCAAGCCTGACCTGGATCGACGTGGTAACGCTCTGCCAGCGCACTAAGGGTACGTTCCCTGACATCCTCATGGCGGTGCCGGCCTAACAGGTCATATAGCACACCTTCGCGCAGCGCGCCCTCGGAATGCCCCATGCGGTCAACATCCAACGCGTCAAAGATCGCTTCGAGGATAGCCACGCCAGCCGGCAGGATAGGACGACGATCACTCTTCAGCCCCGGCAGCGATAACTTGTCGACATCGCCCACCTTGATCAGCTTGCGCTTGAGACGCTGCAGGCCTTCACGGGTGACATCTCCCTGCCCCTGCCCGGCGGCCTGTAGACATTGGCCGATAGAGCGGATAGTACCGGAGGCGCCAACCGCTTCCCGCCACTCCAGGCGCTGAATGTTCTGCTCGATCTGCATCAGATCAAGGCGGGCAAGCGTATAGGCGCGGGAGTAGTTGCTGGCGGAGATGTTGCCGTCGGCGAAGAATTTGCGGGTGTAACTGACGCAGCCAATCGGCAGACTTTCACGCAGCAGCGTCTCGAAACGTTCGCCTACTATGAACTCCGTACTGCCCCCGCCAATGTCAACCACCAGACGCTTGCCTTCGTCATCGGACAAGGTGTGCGCAACACCGAGGTAAATCAACCGTGCTTCTTCCCGCCCGGAAATCACATCCACCTGATGTCCAAGCAGCTGCTGCACCTGATTGATGAACTGGCTTCGGTTACGCGCATCACGCAGCGCGCTGGTGCCAACTATTCTCACGGCGCCAACCGGCAACCCATTGATCATCTGAGCAAAACGCCTGACGCAGTCGAGCCCTCGCTGCATGGCATCGTCGTCTAGTTCACGTTCCTCGTTAAGTCCCGCCGCCAACTGAACCTTCTCGCCCAGCCGCTCGAGGATACGCATCTCGCCGTGCTCAACCCGGGCCAGCGCCATGTGGAAACTGTTCGAACCCAGATCAATCGCGGCCACCAGCGGAAAATCGGACCTTTGCTTGTTTGCCATGCGGCACCTCGGATTGTCGTCTGCGAATTCTAGCATCCCGAACTGTGCTTTTGCCCGGCCGGCGATCACGTCAAGAGATCTAACCCGCTGGCTTTTGCTATGTCGCAGGGTGGTGCTATCATGTCTGCCATTCCTGCCTGCTTACTAAAAACTCCCTGGAGAGACTCATGAGTGATTTGATCGTGCATGTCACCGATAGCAGCTTCGAAACTGAAGTGCTTAAGGCAGATAGCCCCGTGTTGGTCGATTACTGGGCTGAGTGGTGTGGCCCATGCAAGATGATCGCCCCGGTTCTGGATGAAATCGCCAAGGACTACGATGGCAAACTCAAGATTTGCAAACTGAACATCGATGAAAACACCGACACCCCACCCAAGTATGGCGTGCGCGGCATCCCGACTCTCATGCTGTTCAAGGATGGCAATGTAGAAGCGACCAAGGTCGGTGCTCTGTCCAAGTCTCAGTTGTCGGCATTTCTTGATAGCAACATCTGATGTTCACACTCCCTGGACTTTTCGGTCCAGGGAGGGTTTTTTCTCTGCGTTTTCTCTAGACGCAACCGTGTTGCAGTGCTAGATTTGCATTCCAACTCCCTGTCGCCCCCCGCGGCAATGGCTTCCCAACTTCAGCCAAATCCATCGCCCCATCCTCACGTGGCGGCCTGTTACTAACCGTCCTGCCGAAAGACATCATACTCATCGAACCTATGAACCTGACCGAACTTAAACAAAAACCAATTACCGAACTGTTAGAAATTGCCGACCAGATGGGCCTCGAAAATATGGGCCGATCGCGGAAGCAGGATGTCATCTTCGGCATTCTGAAGAAGCACGCCAAAAGTGGTGAAGATATCCATGGCGATGGTGTTCTGGAAATTCTGCAAGACGGTTTTGGTTTCCTTCGATCGGCTGACTCCTCCTATCTTGCCGGGCCGGACGATATATATGTTTCCCCAAGCCAGATTCGCCGTTTCAATCTGAGAACCGGTGATTCGATCGCTGGCAAAATTCGCCCTCCCAAGGATGGTGAACGGTATTTCGCGCTGCTCAAGGTTGATTCGATCAACTTCGACCGCCCGGAAAATACCAAGAACAAGATTCTTTTTGAAAACCTGACGCCCCTTTTCCCTGATGACCGATTGAAGATGGAAGCCGGTAACGGTTCCACTGAAGATCTCATGGCGCGGATTATTGATCTGTGTGCGCCCATCGGCAAGGGTCAGCGGGGGTTGCTGGTCGCACCGCCGAAAGCCGGTAAGACGCTGATGTTGCAGAACATCGCCTCGAACATCGCGCGAAACAATCCCGAGTGCCACCTGATTGTTCTGCTGATTGACGAGCGTCCGGAAGAAGTGACCGAGATGCAGCGCACCGTACGCGGTGAAGTGGTTGCCTCTACATTTGACGAGCCACCCAGTCGTCACGTGCAGGTCGCCGAGATGGTGATCGAGAAGGCCAAGCGTCTGGTTGAGCACAAGAAGGATGTCATCATTCTGCTCGACTCGATTACCCGTCTGGCCCGCGCCTACAACACCGTGATCCCGAGCTCCGGCAAGGTTCTCACTGGTGGTGTTGACGCCCACGCCCTGGAAAAGCCCAAGCGTTTCTTCGGCGCTGCGCGCAACATCGAGGAAGGCGGCAGCCTGACCATCATTGCTACCGCACTGGTTGATACCGGCTCGAAGATGGACGAAGTGATCTACGAGGAATTCAAGGGCACCGGCAACATGGAGATCCATCTGGATCGCAAGATTGCCGAGAAGCGCGTCTTCCCCGCTATCAACATCAACCGTTCCGGTACCCGCCGCGAAGAGCTGCTGACCAGCGAAGACGAGTTGCAGCGGATGTGGATCCTGCGCAAGATCCTGCACTCCATGGACGAAATCGCTGCGATCGAATTCCTGCTGGATCGTCTGAAGGACACCAAGACCAACGACGAATTCTTCCAGTCCATGAAGCGCAGCAAGAACTAAACTGCCGCGCATGCTTCAGACGGGCCCTTTTCAGGCCCGCCTGAAGCTAACTGGCACCCCTCCCACGAGCAGCAACATCACTCCTTGAATTGCCGCTTGCAAATTGAGGCATAAAGCTCAGATGCAGTATTCCGACCTCCGTGATTTCATCAAGGGCCTGGAAGAGCGCGGTGAGCTCAAGCGTATCCAGACGCCCGTCTCCCCCGTGCTCGAAATGACCGAGATTTGCGACCGCACCCTGCGCAAGGCCGGCCCCGCGCTGCTGTTTGAAAACCCGACCGGGTTTGATATGCCGGTACTGGGCAATCTGTTCGGCACCCCCGAGCGGGTGGCGCTGGGCATGGGCGCTGACGATGTCAGCGAATTGCGTGAAATCGGCAAGCTGTTGGCGTTTCTCAAGGAGCCTGATCCGCCGAAAGGCCTCAAGGATGCCTGGTCCAAGCTGCCGATCTTCAAGAAGGTCATTTCCATGGCCCCCAAGGTGCTGCGTGACGGCCCTTGCCAGGCGGTGGTCCTGGAAGGCGACGATGTCGATCTCGGAGCGATACCGGTCCAGACCTGCTGGCCTGGCGACGCCGGGCCCTTGATAACCTGGGGGCTGGTGGTCACCAAAGGCCCGAACAAGGAACGTCAGAACCTGGGCATTTATCGCCAGCAGCTGATAGGTCGCAACAAGGTCATCATGCGCTGGCTTAGCCACCGCGGGGGCGCGCTGGACTTCAAGGAATGGTGTGATAAACATCCCGGCCAGCCCTTTCCGGTTGCGGTGGCGCTCGGTGCCGATCCGGCGACCATCCTTGGCGCGGTAACACCTGTTCCTGACAGTCTTTCAGAATACGCTTTTGCCGGTTTGCTGCGTGGCCAGCGCACCGAGCTGGTCAAGTGCCGCGGCTCGGACCTTCAGGTCCCAGCCGGTGCCGAGATCGTTCTGGAGGGGGTTATCCATCCGGGCGAAATGGCCGAGGAAGGCCCTTTTGGCGACCACACCGGTTATTACAACGAGGTGGACCGCTTTCCTGTGTTTACCGTCGAGCGTATTACGCGCCGCGAGAAGCCGATCTACCACAGCACCTATACCGGCCGCCCGCCGGATGAGCCGGCTATTCTGGGCGTGGCGCTAAACGAGGTGTTTGTACCTATCCTGCAAAAGCAGTTTCCCGAGATTACCGACTTCTACCTGCCGCCGGAAGGCTGCTCGTATCGCATGGCCGTCGTCTCGATGAAGAAACAGTACCCGGGCCATGCAAAGCGCGTGATGCTTGGCGTCTGGTCATTCCTGCGTCAGTTCATGTACACCAAGTTCGTCATCGTTACCGATGACGACATCAATATTCGTGACTGGAACGATGTGATCTGGGCGATTACCACGCGCATGGATCCGAAGCGTGACACGGTGATGATCGACAACACACCCATCGATTATCTCGATTTCGCATCGCCCGTATCCGGTCTCGGTAGCAAGATGGGGCTGGATGCCACCAATAAATGGCCCGGCGAAACGACCCGCGAATGGGGCGTCGCAATCAGTCAGGATCCGGCTGTTGTACAGCGCGTCGATGCAATCTGGGCCGAGTTGGGAATCGATACATGAAGGTAACGCTGCAGCCCTCAGGCCACGTTCTGGAGCTATTGCCCGGTGAACGCATCCTTGATGCCGCCAGGCGCCTGGGCTTCGATGTCCCGCAAAGCTGCCGAAACGGGAATTGCCATATCTGCGCCGCCAACCTTATCAGCGGAACCGTCCGCAAGACCGGCGCCGATACTCCGCAGCACAGCGGCGAGCTTTACACCTGCGTGACAGAGCCGCTGAACGATTGCGAACTGTACTGGGAAAACGTGCTGGGGCCGGGCGAGTTGCCGCTGCGTAATCTGTCTTGCCAACTTATCGATGCCGAGCTGCTGAGCGGCGACGTCTGGCGGATCCGGCTGCGCCCGCCGGCGGGTAAGCCGCTACGCTACCATGCCGGCCAGTACCTGCTGCTGGAGCGCCCGGACGAACAGGCCTCGGCCTTTTCCATCGCCTCGGAAGCAGGCGAAGATCGTCTGATTGAGCTGCATATCCTGGTGCGTGAGCATTCCGCCTGGGCCTTGGTGGAACACATTCGCCGCGAGCGCATGGCGCGCGTGAAGATACCCTTTGGTGACGCGCATCTGGCCGATCTGCCTGACCGCCCGTTGGTGATGATCGCTGCCGGTACCGGCCTGGCGCAAATGCAGAGCATGATCCAGCACAGTATTCGTATCGGGTTCGAGCATCCCATCCATCTGTACTGGGGCGTACGCAGTGCAGCTGATTTTTACCAGGCGCCGTATTGGCAGCAATGGCAGGCTGAACCAAACATTTATCTGCACAAAGTCGTCAGTGACGATCCGGGCTGGTCAGGTCGTCAGGGCTTGTTGCCTGAGGCGGTGTGTGAAGATCTGTCTGATCTGGAACGCTATGAGTTCTATGTCAGCGGCTCGCCCGGGATGGTCTATGCGACCCTGGACGCACTGACGGCAGCGGGCATGCCGGAGCAACGGATGCATTCCGATGTATTTGCCTACGCTCCACGCGGCTGAGGGGAAGCTTCAGCTGCGCCGACGTCCGCGCCGCAGACCTGCCAGAGCAAGCAATATCAGCAACGCCACCAACAATAGCCCAACAGTCGCCAGCGTCACCGGGTAGCGCTGAGTCAGGCGGTCGAATATCGCTTGGTGCGGCTCCTGCGGGTCAATTGCCAGGGCGACCCGATCGCCTTCGGCAAGCTCATTCAGCCCGCTCAAGGCATCCAGCATGCCCACCGGAATGAATACCAGATACTGACTCGCCTGCCAGCGGTAACGAACGCCAAGCTCACGCACCTCACCAAGCCACTCGCCAGGCACCGAGCGCTCCGTTACCATGGTCGCCTCGACTGGCTGATAACCAATACGTTGGCGGCTTTCCCACGAGCCGACCAGCAGCAAGAACACCACCAGAATGATCAGCCCACGGCGTACCGCACGCCGCACAATGGCGGCGGAATCCTGTTGCTGGAGCATATGCGTTTATTCCGCCGTACTGTTGCTCAGTTGCGGCAAGGGCAGCGCTGGCAGATCATGCATCATCAGTCCGAAGCCCTTGCGCTGTACCAGCTGACTCGCCACATCATCACCCATATGCTCCAGCAATCGCACCAGCTCGGCGCATGTCTGAATATCCGGCTTGCTGGCAAAACTCGCCTCAAGATAGGTTCGCGCCTTGCCCCACAGATTGTTGCGCAACGCCAACCGGCCCAGCGCCAGCAGCAACGTGGCATCGTGTGGATGCTGCGCCAGCCACTGCTCGGCCGTCGCCAGTTGCCGTGCCGGCTCCTTACCGGAAACCAGCCCGTAGTGATGAACAAGACGGTCATTGAAGGCATGCTTCAGCGCGCTGCGCAGCACTTCCTCCGCCCGGGCACCATCGCCCATGGCATGGAGCTGCAGCGCGTACACTTCAACCAGTCTTGGATCCTGGCGCAGCTGCTTCGGCATCTGCTGCCAGATCTCGTTAAGCGGATTGCCCTGCCCGGGCTCGTGGTGAATGCCGCGCAGCCCCGCCTGCGTCAGCAGTTCGGTATACACGCGGTATTCGAGCAATTTCAGCTCTTCCGGCCGCAACACCTCGTGCTTGCGCAACTCGGGCAACAGTTGCTGCAAGCGCTGCCAATCCTCAAGGCGGGCATACAGCTGGCTCATCAGTTTCAACGCATAAAGATGCCGGGGGTGGTCCTTGCGGACGCGCGTCAGGGTAGCCAATGCCTGCTCAAGCTGACCGCGCGCCATCTGTAGCTGTGCCTGGGTCACCGCAATGGCAACTTCAGCGCGGGGTGTTGTCTCGTAGGCTTCACGCAGCAGGTTGTCACACTCGGTGAAATCCTCCAGCTCATTGGCGGCGCGGGCAGCAGCGAGATAATTGATCAGTGGCTGTTCTGCATGGGGCGCGGAACGCTTGAGCAGGCGCAATGAATTGGACCAATGCCCCTCGGCAAACTCGAGCAGCCCACGGGTGGTTACCACACCAGCACGACGATGCCGGTTGTGCTGCGACCAGGGATTGATCCGTCTACCCGATGCGCCGAGCAGCCGGAACACGGTGCGCAGCAGCGCAACGAGCAGCCAGAGCCCGATGATGAAAGCGACGCCTACCCAGACACTGGTCTCAATGGAGAGATTGCGCCAGGCAATCAGCAGGTAGCCTGGATCTTCCGCCACCGCCATGCCAAGTACGGCAGCCACCAGCAGTACGATGAGGATGGCAATGTAGCTTTTACTCATTGCCGCTCTCCCCTGCGTTGTCGCCACTCTCTCCACTGCCGTCGCGCTGACCATTGGACTGGCTTCGGCGGCTCTGCATGTAGGTTGCCAGGGCTTGCTGAACGGGTGCTATATCCGGCGGGTCGAGCGAGATGTCCTGTTCGGCCACATTCGCCAGCTGCTCTCGCAGCGAATTGACCTCGGGATTGTCGCCTTCAAAGAAGCGCTGTAGTACCGAGTCGGCCTGTTCGAGGCTGGACTGGAATATCTCGGCTTCGCCCCGTAAGGCGGCCCATTGCGCCTGCTCGATAGCCAGCTGAAGCGTGCGCCGGACCCGGTTCATTTCCGCTGCAGTAAGTTGCGGAGTGATGACCTTGCCGCGTTGAAAATCAACCCGCACGTAGCGCTCGAGACGCGCCATGACCCGATCGAAGCGGCTTGCCTCGGGGTCGGAGCTGGTGGCGCTCTGCTCGTCCGGACTGAATTCACGTACCGGCAGGGCAACGATATCGTTTACCCGATCTCGCAATGCCGCAAGCCGTAGATAGACACCCGGACGGTCGATTTCCGGCAGGCTTTCCAGCTGCGTCTGGAACCGTGCAAGCTCTTCACGCACGGCAAAAACGCCGCTGTCCGGCTGCTCTCGGAGGATCCGGTCGACCAGTTGCAATAATTCGCCGGCGGACTCGACATCCTGCGCTGCCAGTAGACGGAGCGATGCCAGCCGGAGCATGTATTCCGCTTCGTCCAGCTTCCAGTCGGCGTCAGTATCGCCACGCATTTCCTCAAGCTGTTGGGACAGTGCCTGTTGGCTACGCTGCAGATCTGCTGCCAGCCGCCGCGTTTCGTCGACCTCCGCACTGGACGGAAGATCCTGCAACTGCTGTTGCATCTGTTCGCGCACCTGGCGGAGCGATTGTTCCTGATCGGCGGCCAATTGATCAAACCGTGCATCCAGCGTCGCAGAAACATCCGGCTCCGATTGCTGTTGATACCACTGCCAGCCGCTCAGGCCCAGCGCGCCCAGAGCGACCAACAGCGCCAGAGCCGAAAGCCCACGTCCGCCCCCGGAGCCGGACGTTGAAGTATCGCGCGGCTTGACCGGTGGCGGCTTGCCAGCCCCGACATCCTTTGGCCTGGTCGTGGATCCGGTGGGCTTGGCTGCGCCGGGCTTGTCCGTCTGGGAGGGCTCGGTCTTAGCGGCGCCTGTTTTGCCAGGTTCCGTTGTGGGAGCGGCCGTAACAGGCGGCTCGGGAGCCGCAGTGGGTGCTGCCGCTTCGCCCGGAGCAGATACGCTGGGCTGGCTGGTTCCGGTCGCAGATTCACCGGGTTTTCCGGTTGTCGTGGCTTGTGACGCGTCTGGCTTGTTTGTCCCGGCTTCATCGTTCCGGTCGTTCTTGTCAGGTACTGTCGGTTCCACGCTATTCCCCTTATCGCGTCAGCGGATGAGCGGCTATTGCCGTCAATACTGCGGAATCGTCCGCGCCTTCGCATACTATGATGTCGTTGCAGCCGAGCGCTTTGGCTCGCTCGGCGACGCGTTGGCTCGGCACCCAGCAACGCCAGGTTCTCTGCTCGGGCCAGTGCCTGCCCGCCGCAGCGTGCCAGTGCTCCAGTCCCTGGCCACTCGCCAATACGATGCCGCGCACATCCGCCTGGCTGGCAGATTCAAGCGCCGTGGCCAAACCCTGCGGCGGTTCGCGTCGATACAATTCAAGATAATCTACTTGCCCGCCGACTGCCCGAACGTGATTAGCCAAATGCTCGCGGCCACCGACGCCGCGCCAGACCAGTATTTTCAGATCCGGACGCGCCAGCAACTCACTCCATACGGGCAAACGCAACAGCGCTTCGCTGTCCTGCCCCGAGTCAGGCGTGTGCACTGGCAGCCCGTACGCCCTGAGAACGCTTGCCGTTGTCTCACCGACAGCGAACCAGTCAATACCCACCGGCGGCTGCGGCCATGCTGCATCGAGACGCTCCAGACCCAGACGAGCTGCAACCGGACTCACCACCATGACCGCATGATAGCGGTCGATATCAAGGATCAGTCGTTGCTGCTCCGGCGTCTCGTCCAGCTCGTCTATGCGCAGCAATGGCACGCTTAGCGCAGAGATCCCCAGGCGTGCCAGCTTATTCGCCAGACGCTGATTATCAGCATCCGAGCGGGTCAACAGGACCGCTGTACTCACTCCGGCGCAGCCCCCAGATAGACCGCATCAAGGATGGTCTGAGCGCCTTGGGACAGCAGGTCCTCTGCGACAGCTATACCCAACTCTTCCGGTGTAGCTTCGGGGCCCCGGGCTTCGGCTGTGAGCATCTGAGTACCGTCTGGATCTCCGACCATGCCGCGCAGCCAGATCTCGCCGTTCTGACGCTCTGCGTAACAGGCGATGGGCACCTGACAGCCGCCATTCAAGCGGTGATTGAGCGCGCGCTCGGCACGCACGCGCAATGCGCTGTCCTCGTCGTTCAACGGAGCCAACAGAGCATGCAGTTCGGCGTCATCCGTACGGCATTCGATGCCCACTGCGCCCTGGCCTCCTGCCGGCAGGCTTTCCTCCGGCGGCATGGCGTAACGGATACGATCATGAAAGCCCAGCCGCATCAGACCTGCAGCGGCAAGGATGATGGCGTCATAGTCGCCAGCATCCAGCTTGGCCAGACGGGTATTCACGTTACCGCGCAGGAAATTTACTTTCAGGTCCGGACGGCGCGCCATGATCTGAGCCTGGCGTCGCAGACTGGAGGTACCGACTATGCTGCCGTGCGGCAGGCTGTCGACGCTCTCGTGATTATTGGACACAAAGGCGTCGCGCGGATCTTCTCGCTCGCAAATGACATACAGACCCAGCCCTTCGGGAAACTGCATCGGCACGTCTTTCATGGAGTGTACGGCCAGGTCGGCTTCGTTCGCGGTCAATGCCGCCTCAAGCTCTTTTACGAAAAGACCCTTGCCGCCGATCTTTGCCAGGGGCGAATCCAGCAGCTTGTCGCCGCGACTCACCATGGGAACCAGCGATACGCTCAGTCCGGGGTGTATTGCTTCAAGACGCGCCTTGACGTATTCGGCCTGCCACAGGGCCAGTGCGCTCTTGCGGGTGGCGATTCGCAGTTGTCGACTCATGGGATTCTCTTTCATTGCCAGCCGGCATGATACGCCATGGCTGTACAGGCATCCATGCGGTAGCGATCCGCGTCACAGCTGCTCCATCAGTTTGCGCACACCCGGCACATGGCGCCGGCTGACAGTCAGGGTCTCGTCTGGCAGGCCTTTCAATTGAAGATGGAAGTGACCCATGGCACTGCGCTGCAGCCGCTCGATACGGTTGCGCGCCACCAGGGCGTTGCGGTGGATGCGCACGAAGTAATCACCAAATTCGTCTTCAAGCGATTTGAGCGGTTCATCCAGCAATACTTCCCCCTCACAGTGGCGAAGGGTCACGTATTTGTGGTCGGCGATGAAATACAACACATCTTCAATGGGCACCAACTCCACGCCACGGCGCGTGCGAGCACTGATATGACTGCGCGCCTGATTGGTCGCCTCGATTACGCCAGCCTTGCCCAGATTGGCCAGTTGCAACCGATTGGGTTTTTGCGCCTTGGCCAGCGCACTTGCCAGATCCTCGCTGCGCACCGGCTTGAGCAGATATCCCACCGCGCTGACGGCGAAGGCATCCAGAGCGTATTCACCATGGGCAGTGCAGAACACCACAGCCGGTGCATCGCTGAGTTCGCACAGTTTCGCCGCAGTTTGCAGGCCATCAAGCCCCGGCATGCGGATATCAAGCAGCGCGATATCCGGATGATGCTCTTCGATGAGCTTCAGCGCCTCTTGCCCATTGGCGGCCATCTCCGGCACCACACTATACTCCGGCAGCGCGGCGACCAGTCGGGCCAGACGCTCGCGGGCTAGGGGTTCATCATCGGCGATCAGTACTTTCATGCCTCAATGACTTCTCTGGTAAGTTGGCGATTGTTCTATACAAGGATAGACCAGCTTGCTGAAGAAGCGCGGACCGTCTCGCCAGATCTCGACTCGGGACTGTGGACCAAAGAGGGCAGCAAGCCGTGCTCTTATATTTTGTAGCGCCATGCGGGCTCCCTGGTGGCTATCTAGTACCTCTGGACAACTATTCGAGACCTCCAGTTCAACCCGCCCATTGACATAGGCCGCATAAATGCTGATGTCGCCGCCTTCCAGCTGTGGCGACAGGCCATGCAGGATGGCGTTTTCCAGGAGCGGTTGCAGGGTAAGCAGCGGCATGGGCGTGTCCGGCGGTAGCGATTCGGTACGCCAATGCACTTCGAGTCGCTGGCCAAGTCGATACTTTTCGATACGCAAATAGCCTTCACACAGACGCTTCTCCTGGGCCCAGGTGGCCACGCCGCCGGCCTCGGACAGATTGGCGCGGAACAGATCGGCCAGGTCCAGCACCGCATTCTCCGCTTGCTGTGGCTGACTGCCGATGAGGCTGACGATGCTATTGAGGCTGTTGAACAGAAAGTGCGGCCGGATCCGTGATTGCAGCGACTGCAAGCGCGACTGCAGCTCCGACTGGACCTGGAATTGTCGCTGTTGATGCAGATAAAAATAACGCAGCAGCAGACTGGTCATGATCAGAGCGATCAGGCCGTGGCGAAGCAGCAGATCGACACGCAACGGCGGCGCGCCGGTCATGCCGTGCTGCAGTACCCACTCGGCAAGCACGGTGAATAGCAGGGTCAGGCCAATCACTACGGCGTAGCACGCGGAAATTGCCAGCCACAACGGGCGGCGCTGCATCCAGGGCCGCAGTCGGCACAGCAGTGCGGCGGACAGCAGCACAATCCACTGCACAAACAACGATGCCATAGCCAACTGCAACCAGTCGAAAACACCCGTTCCCGGCTGCGCCAGCACCCACAGCATGACCACCAGCTCGGCCAATACCACCAGGGTAAATACGGCCACAGATGAGCACAGATCCGGAAGAAAGAAATCCTCTCCTTCATGGGGCTTATTCAGCAGCGACCAGATTCCATTCTTCATGTGGCGGATCTCCATTGGTCCATTAGCCGACCGGCATCGTCCTAGCCTGTGATGGTATGCTATGCGTCTTCAAATTGTCAGCGGATCGATCCGACACATGAGCCAAGATCAGACTACCAATCAATCATGGGGTGGCCGTTTCAGCGAACCGGTCGACGCCTTCGTAGCACGTTTCACCGCCTCGGTGGATTTCGACAAGCGCCTGTACAAGCATGACATCCAGGGCTCTATTGCTCACGCTACGATGCTCGCCCGGGTTGGCGTACTCACCGACGACGAGCGCGACACCATCATTGACGGCCTGCAGGCGATCCGGAGTGAAATCGAAGCCGGAGAGTTCGCCTGGAGCGTCGAGCTCGAAGATGTCCATATGAACATCGAGGCCAGACTGACTGACCGTATCGGCATCACTGGCAAGAAACTGCATACTGGCCGTTCGCGTAACGATCAGGTCGCCACCGACAACCGCCTCTGGCTGCGCGATGAAATCGATATCATTCTGGCTGAACTCAATCGCCTGCAGACCGGGCTGCTTGATCAGGCGGAAAAACATTCGGCCGTCATCATGCCGGGCTTCACTCACCTGCAGACCGCGCAACCGGTGACCTTTGGTCATCATCTGCTGGCATGGTTCGAAATGCTGGTGCGTGACAGCGAGCGCCTGCTCGATTGCCGCAAGCGGGTCAACCGTATGCCCCTGGGCAGCGCTGCCCTGGCAGGTACAACCTACCCCATCGACCGCAGCATCACTTGCGGGTTGCTGGGCTTCGACGCGATCTCCGGCAATTCCCTGGATGGCGTCTCCGATCGCGATTTCGCTATCGAATTCTGCGCAGCAGCGAGCGTGGCAATGATGCACCTGTCGCGCTTCTCCGAAGAACTGGTGCTCTGGACCAGTTCGCAGTTCAACTTTATCGATCTGCCCGACCGCTTCTGCACCGGCTCCTCGATCATGCCGCAGAAAAAGAACCCCGACGTGCCTGAACTGGTGCGCGGCAAGACCGGCCGCGTTTACGGTCACCTGATGGGTCTGCTGACCCTTATGAAAAGTCAGCCGCTGGCTTACAACAAGGACAATCAGGAAGACAAGGAACCGCTGTTCGATGCAGTCGATACCCTGCGCGACAGCCTGCGCGCCTTTGCCGACATGATTCCCGCAATCGAACCGAAGGTCGAGGCGATGCGTGAAGCGGCCCTGCGTGGCTTCTCCACGGCGACTGACCTGGCCGATTACCTGGTACGCAGGGGCCTGCCCTTCCGCGACTGCCACGAGATCGTCGGGCATGCGGTCAAGTATGGCGTGGACAACAAAAAGGATCTGGCCGAGATGAGCCTGGACGAGCTGCGCCAGTTCAGCGACCAGATCGAGCAGGACGTGTTCGAGGTGCTAACGCTGGAAGGCTCGGTGAACGCGCGCAACCATATTGGCGGCACCGCTCCGGCTCAGGTAGTGGCAGCGGTTCAGCGTGGGCGGGAGCTGGTGGGGCCGGGCCGATAAAAGCTGCCATGGAAAAGATCAGGTAGTCCACTGATAACCCAAGCCCGTCATGCGATTCGTATGGTGGGCTTTTTACTGGGTTGCTTTCAAGCACCACGTAACCGTAATAAAGCAGCCGGATCTGCATGTATATCCCGTTGACATATCCCTCGACCTGACTATCATTGGCTGTGTGTTTTAAGACCTTTGGAGGTGCTCGATGGAACAAGGCTCTGTCTTTCAAAGCAACCGCAGCCAGGCGGTACGACTGCCCAAGGCTGCCGCACTGCCTGATGACGTGCATCGAGTTGATATTGTCAGGCTCGGTAGAGCTCGACTCATCGCGCCAGCCGGGGAATCCTGGGATAGCTGGTTTGAAGGAGAAGGCGTCACTGCCGATTTCATGATCGATCGCGAGCAACCACCAGAGCAGGAACGCGAGGCGTTCTGATGCTGAAATTCATGCTCGACACCAATATATGCATTTTCACCATCAAAAACCGACCTCAGTCTGTACGCGAGGCTTTTACGCAACATCACGGTCAGATGTGCATAAGCACCATAACGCTGATGGAGCTGATCTACGGTGCGGAGAAGTCCTCAAATCCCGAGCGCAACCTGGCCGTCATAGAAGGGTTTGCAACGCGTCTGGAAGTGCTGAGCTACGACCAGGCAGCCGCCGCACACACGGGCCAGCTCCGTGCTGAACTCGCCAAAGCAGGCACGCCGATCGGCCCCTACGACCAGATGATCGCTGGTCACGCCCGCTCGCAGGGGCTGATCGTAGTTACCAACAATCGGCGCGAGTTTGAGCGTGTCCCGGGCTTACGAATCGAGGACTGGATCCCGCCCAGCGTATAACCAGAGCGAGGATTTTCCGGTGGCAAGCCACCACGCGCACGTCGCTTACAACCAGCCCGGCGCCCCTAACGCGCCGGTTGCTGCTGGGTGATGCAATGTATATTGCCACCACCGAGCAGAATTTCCCGTCCAGGCACCATCACTACCCGCCGCTCCGGAAATAGCTCCTGGAGTATTTCCAGGGCGGGCTGGTCCTGGGGATCATCGAAACCCGGGACCACTATCCCATCGTTCACGATTAGAAAGTTGACGTATGAGCCGGCCAGGCGGATCGAGGGATCACGCGGCTGCGTGCCTGTAACCCGATCCACGCCAACACATTCCTCAGCAGTCGCGTAGAGCGGCCCCGGGATGGGCATGCGATGCACCACCAGCTCCCTGCCCTGCGCGTCGCGACTGGCTTGCAGGACTTTTAACGCAGCCTGACAGCGTTGAAAATTCGGATCGTCTTCGTCGTCGGTCCAGGCCAGCAACACCTCGCCCGGCCGTACAAAGCAACAGAAGTTATCGATATGGCCGTCGGTCTCGTCATTGAACAGCCCAAAGGGCAGCCAGATGACTTTTTCGATATTCAGGTAGTCCGCCAGCATAAGCTCGATTTCCTGACGCGCCAGATCCGGATTGCGGTTTGGATTGAGCAGGCATTCTTCGGTAGTGAGTACGGTCCCCTCACCGTCCACATGGATGGCACCGCCTTCCAGCACGAACCCCTCTGTGCGGTAACGCGGACAACGCTCCAGACCGAGGATCTTGTCCGCCACCTGATCATCACGCTGCCACGGCCAGTAGAGCCCGCCTCTGAAGCCACCCCAGGCGTTGAATGTCCAATCCACGCCGCGTAAACCGCCCTGTCCGTTGATGACAAAGGTCGGACCGGTATCACGTACCCAGGCATCATCCGAGCTGATCTCGATCACGCGAATACCGGGGTGATCCAGCTGCAAGCTGGCATTCTCGTATTGGGCGGCGGAGACGCACACGGTGACCGGCTCGAAACTGGCGATAGCTCGCGCCACCTCGGCAAAGGCGGCCTGGGCTGGCTTCGCGCCCATGCGCCAGTTATCGGTACGCTCCGGCCAGACCATCCAGGTTTGCGCATGAGGCGCCCACTCGGCAGGCATGGAGTAACCGTCGTGACGCGGGGTGCTGTGCAGACTGTACATAGGCGATCAGGACTCCAGTGAACCGTCCAGCGACTTGATGGGCCCGTACAGGTTCGGACGACGGTCGCGGTATACACCCCAGGCGCTGCGAATATGCTCCAGCTGGTCCAGATCAAACTGCTGCACCAGAACGGCTTCGTCAGTCTGGCTGGCTTCCTGCACCTTCTCGCCAAACTGGTCGGCAATGAAGGACGAGCCATAGAAGGTAATGTCGTACCCGTCCTGCTCTTCCAGCCCGATGCGGTTGCTGGCAACCAGCGGCATCAGGTTGGCGCCGGCGTGGCCCTGCTGCACCCGCTGCCAATGATTGCGCGAGCTGATCGTCGGATCATGTGGCTCGCTGCCGATCGCGGTCGGATAGAACAGGATTTCCGCGCCCATCAGCGCCATGCTGCGGGCCGTTTCCGGAAACCATTGGTCCCAGCAGATACCCACCCCAATGGTCGCGTAACGAGTGTTCCACACCTTGAATCCGGTGTCGCCGGGGTTGAAGTAGTACTTCTCATGGTAACCGGGACCGTCCGGAATATGACTCTTGCGGTACACGCCCAGATTGCGGCCATCGGCATCGATAATCGCGATGCTGTTGAAACGGGCACGCCCGGCCAGCTCGAAAAAGCTGATCGGCAACACCACTTCCAGCTCCCTGGCCAACGCCTGGAAATGCTTGATCGCCGGGTTTTTATCGACTTCCGTTGCGAGCTGAAGGTATTCCGGATTCGGCTTCTGGCAGAAATACGGAGTCTCGAACAGCTCCTGAATCAGAATGATCTGCGCGCCTTTGGCTGCAGCCTCACGCACCAGGCGCTCTGCCTTGGCAATATTGTCCTGACGATCCCAGCTGCAGCTCATCTGGGTAGCGGCGACGGTAACAGGGCGGGACATGGTTTTCTCCGGCGAATGACTGAATGCCGATAGCATAACGCATAGCTGTAGCCTCTGATCAAAATCGGGGCAGCTGAAAACGGATAGGTCTAGAAAAGCCTAACCAGCTCTAGGTTTTTCTGCATTCATGATGATCTCTGCTATATGCCTTTAAAAGCACAACGCCTATGACGACTACGTAGATTATTACGTTCGCAAAGGCAAAGACGGTGATCGTTCCCAGGGTAGTGCCTAGAATAAGGGCTCCGATTAATAGAGCGACTATGCGTAACCCAGTGCTGGCTATTTCAACCGCCAGCCCGAGCCCTTGTATAGAAAGGGCCGGAAAAGCAACGGTGCAGGGGCGGCTGATAAAGATTGCATACTCTGCAAGTGCCAGCCATCGAGCGAATTCGCCGGCCTCTTCCCAGGCTGCACCAAACACCACAGAAAACAGCCATGGACCAAAACAGAAAACCATCCCGAAGGGTATCAGCCCCACGACAGCTAGCCCTGCGACCGCTCTAATTAGCATACCCGTGATGCGATCATGCTGCTGGATGGCGCGCGTCAGTTTTGGGTAGTAGACGTCTGCTACCGACTTGCCTACCAGGTGGGTAGGCATGCTGAGAGTTTGTCGGCACAGCGCAAAGTAGCCTGCTGCCGCTGCACCGAAATAGGCAGCGAGCATCAGGGTTGGCAAGTTTTGCGATATCGCATTGATGAACATCTGGGGCGCTCGGAATAGCGGGAACTGCTTGTACGTCCGCACCAGCTCCGCAGCGGTCCAAGCGGACGGCTTGGGCTCTTCTTCCAGCTTTCTATCGGTCGACCACCGCCTGATAGCAGCGAACAGCATGCTGCCGTGTAAAAATGAACCGATGGCGGTCGTTGTCACCAACACAGCAGGTGACGCATAGATCAACCCACCTGCGCATCGAACAAGGTTATGGGTCAGGGAATGCAGAACTGCAATTTTAGCCGTGACATGGAATAATTGTTTTCTGAACAACCATTGCTGTGCCGTTTCCAGCGCCCCTCCAAAAAACATTACTACTGGCAGCAGCATCAGATAGGGAGCAGCTTCTTCAACGCCTATTCGGTTGGCTAGCGGCGTGCCGAAGATACTGAGAACCACGGCGGAGCCAAAGGACAAAGCCGCGGCAACCCACAGCGACAGCCTACATAGCGCCAGTGCCTCAGCATCTTTTCGAGCCAAGGCAATAGCCATAGGAAAAGTCAACGCAGCTATTGGGACGACCATCATCACCAGACCCATGAACACGCCCAGCACGCCATAACTTTCCGGTCCATAAAGCCTGGCGACGATTGGCATGAATACCATCGTCAGCGCTTGTGCTCCAGCTGTGCCCGTTATTACAGCAACGATATTCCGCAAGGCGCCATTGCGGAGCTCATTCCGTATCACGTCAATGCGCTGTTTCCAATTTGAGCCAGAGTGTTCAGTAGAGGCTTTGATATCGGCCTCCGGTAAAAGGTCTGAAAAGAGGGAGCATTGTCCGAATGACCATATTCAAAGAAGTTGATGTGCCGCCTGAGGCGCGCAAATTGCAGTTGCTACTGCAAAAATTCACTCAATACCGCGCATGACCCAATGACACCGAAGTCGGCAAGACGATAAAAACACGCGATGCCTGGTGGGGCTGAGTGATGCGCGGGCCGGGCGCTTTTAACGCAGCCTCAACTTTCAGCTTCGCTATTGGCCCGTGCATATTCTTTGGTGAAGGGCGGAGCCGGTTGGTCGCGCTCTGAAATCGGTGTCAGGGGCTTACGGTACGTTATGCCCAACACAGGTTTCAGTGCTTTAACGGCAAGCTTCTCGAACAGCACGTCAACGTTTGCTGCTCGGATCAGGTCAGCATGTTCGCGTAGCAAATCGGTCGGGAAGTTCCACCATTTCAAGTATTCCAGGCGCGCGATCTCGGTATCGGTGAATCGGAACTTGATCACTTTCGCCGGGGTCCCGCCCACGATCGCATAAGCAGGCACATCGGATGTAACCACTGCGCCTGCGGCAATGATCGCCCCGTTGCCGACTCTCACGCCATCAAGCACAACAGCGTTAGCTCCGACCCAGACGTCATGTCCAATATGCGTTTGTTTTAGTTCATCAAAATAATCTACGTCGGTGAAGGTTGTTCCCGATTGTTTGAGAGTCGAATAGAAAACCGGGTGGGTACTAATCATGTAGGTTGGGTGATCGCCCATCCCGCCGAGGCGAGTGCCCGGTCCGATACTACAAAACGAACCAATGGTGATGTTGGCCGTTTTGGTCCCGGCCAGGTATGTAAACCTACCGATGCGGGCATTGGAAACAGAGGTTCCGCCCCAAAGCCGAACGTGTTCGGCAAAGGTCACATCGGATGAGGCGAAACTGCTCACGCTGGCGGAAAAACCGGGAATTTCTTTTTTTAGTTTGCGTTTCCGTAGAAACCACTCCAACCGTGCCCGAACCGTCGCCTGTTTGGGCTCGGCCTTCCACTTTGGGCCGTTCGCTGCGTCAAGATCATCCAATGCGTCTGCAAAGCTCATCTCTGGTGCCCCTGAAATCCATGTCGAGTTGATATCACATTATCATCATTCGGACATGAGTCAAAAGTTTGTTAAAAAACCAGTCAGAACAACCAGCTCGTACTAAAAGGGTCACCAAACCACCAGGCAAAGCTGGGTCACGCGGTAGTAAATAGGAATTAGCTGCCCCAGCCACGGACCGTTGAGGCGCCCACTCCCCTGTTTGTGCCCCAAACAATCACACAGCAACGTGTACTAGCGCAGGCCCCACAAACCCTCTTCAACCCGAAAATGCTGGCACCGTGTCACACCCAAGCGTCAAGCGGATTGTCCAGCACAGCCAATGGCCCTAGGGTCTAATCTTCTGTAGCTCTACCCGCCAAAATGAGCTTGGCATGTCAGGCAAACCCGCCGCCCGGATGGGCGACCCCACCCAGTGCCCGAAAGACGGTCACGGCAGCAATGCCATTGTCACTGGCTCGACAGATGTACTCTTCGACGGCCAGCCCGCGGCCCGTCAAGGCGATCAAACCGCCTGCGGCAGTGCAATTGACGGAACGATAATCCCCTCAGTCCTGATCAATGGGCGTCCGGCAGCAGTGCTGGGCAGCACCGGCAGTCATGGCGACGTGATAACTGGAGGCTCTGGCACCATCACCATTGGGGGCAATGTGAGCACGGCCACGGACCCCGGCGGCGAGAGTCACGCAGCCTCAGCTCCATCGGTCGCTGCGGGTGCTGGCAGCCTGCTTGCCCCAGGCCTGGACGACACCGCCGGACCACTCAAGGAAAATACTCTTATCGATGGCCTGCCCTATTCTCTGGAAGAGGAAGAAGAGGAGGAGGAAGAGCGCGAGCTACCCCTGCAGCAACGCATCACCTTGCGCGTGGGTATGTTCTTTGACGGCACGGGAAACAACCTTGGCAACGCTGCATTCACCGCGGAGTGCCGCCGCCAGGATCTGCACGAATTCGATGAACAGACCCTGACCCATATCCGTCAGCTATGCGAAACCTACGACTACCGTGACACCGACGGTGACGGCCGCTATGACCAGTTGCCCGGTAGCAGTTATGGGAACGAGCGAAGCAACGTGGCGCTTTTGTATGACCTGTATGAGGACCAGAGCGATGCGGTGGTAGAGCCGACCGCCGTTCAGGCAAGCCTGAAGGTCTATATCGATGGGATTGGCACCACGGGTGGCAGCGATGACGTCAGATGGGGGCAAGCGACAGGGAAAGGCAAGACGGGCATAGTCGCTCGGGTTCAAGAAAGCCCTTCTCTGGTGACCGGAACGCTGCGCAGATTAGTGAATGGCAACCCGAAACTCCTGATAGAGAAGATCGAGTTTGATATCTTCGGGTTCAGCCGTGGCGCAGCCGCCGCACGTCATTTTGCCAATGAGGTGCTCAAGCCCAACGGCGGCGTTTTTGCGGCTCAACTAAACGAGGGTCTTCCAGCGATGGCGCCTGGATTCGAATGGTTGCGCCATGTCAGCATCAACTTCATAAGTCTCTTTGATACCGTCGCGGCCGTCCTCGATCCGCTACGCGGGGATGTCAACGTGGGTGGCGAGCGCAACCCCGGAATAAACCTGTATATGCCGCCCGGCTGTGCTCGTAAGGTTGTGCACCTGACTGCAGCCGACGAACATCGACATAATTTCAGCCTTAACCGCGTGGATGACTTCCATGAGGAACTGGCGTTGCCAGGCATGCATTCGAACCTCGGCGGCGGCTATCCTCTGCTGATACGTGAACGTGTGCTGATCGGCCGGCCCCGTCTTTTCCGCGATGCCTATTATTCGATGCAAAGCGTCGACAGGACGAAGCTGGTACGATCCAGAGAATGGCGGGCTCGGGCAGAGGAAGAGCGTCAGCTTCTGGAAAGAGGACTGCCGGGAGAGGGTGGACTGATTTCCTTGAGTGTTCGTTTGCCGGTGCCTGGAAATGGTCGTAACAGCCAGGGATCAGAAAACATGCTTCTGGCGTTAGGGCTTGATAGACCGGTACACGGCGAATTATCAAGAATCGCGTTACGGATAATGCATGCGAAGGCGACCGAAGATCATGCAGCCTTCAAGCCCCTTCCCGAGACACCCGTATTCGCCATTCCAGAGGATCTAAAGCCAATCGCGGACAAGGTTATATATTCTGCGATGGCTGGGCGCAGCGCTACGCTCGACAAAATTGAAAGGCGCTTTCTGCATAGCAAATATATACACAGTTCCGCCAACTGGAGCTCCGTTAGCGGGTTGCTGGTGAACAAACCTAGAAATCAGAATAAACGCGCCCTGTATGCAGACCGGCCACAGCGGGGCTACCCCGTATGAGAAAGGTCCTGCTTGTATTCGGGCTTTTTATCGCTTTAACCGCTTGCGCCAACAAACGCGAACCCGACCCGCTCCGACTGCCACCACCTGAGTTGCCCTACCGAACCTGGGAAATTGGCTTGTTAGCACCCAACTATATGGAGGTTTGGGTCGAAAGCGTTGACGTGCTGGATCAGCGAGGATTGGCCTATTACGGGGTACACGGGGGCGTTTCTGCGATACAGAATCCTCCGAATAACCGCGGCAACCCTCGTGGATAGCCCGCCAGGCCCGGAGCGGGGGCGACGCGTCCCATGACCGGTGTCGATCTACCGGAAATCGTCTTCGTTCGCTGGCAATCATTGGCCGAACCGCAAACCTACCGTGTAGCAATCCCTATCTCCGAAAAATATCGAGAGGAGATGCTTACCCCCTACTCCGCTTTCTGCCGCTTTGATGGCAAGCAAATTCAGGACTACAGAAAAATAATCACTATCGGCCTGGCGCCCGGAGGCATTGCCAAGGCATGGTTGAGCGGTGACTGTCTGGAGCCTCTTGAGATAGGACGCTTCGAAGGCACAATCAGTCCTGAGGGACCCAGCGAAGGACTCACCAACGGCCGCTACGCCCTACCCCTGGCGCCGGCGGCTCAGGAGTACATCGATGGCCACGGCATTCCCTTCGGTAGCTGGTAAAACCAAAACGCCGTGTCGCGACTGACACGGCGTTTCAATCCTGCCTCTTTGCTAATCCTTCACTCGACCTCGCTCTCGGATGTTTCAGGCTCAGGGAACGCCGTATCCAGTCCCGTTTCGACATTCAAATCCTGGCTGATACGCAGGTAGGTATCGTTCTGTCTGGTATAAGCAGGCCAGTCCACCTGTTCGATGGATGGATTGCCGGTACGCGCGAAGTTGGCCCACATGGCGCGCATATTGTCAGTTACCTGGACGTCGTTGGGATTCCAGCCGGGGGGATTGGCCATGAACCCCTGGGGTGTCGGCGTATCGCCACCCACCGGATCCTCAAGCCCCGTCAGCCCCAGCAGGTAATGGGAAAGGAAGCTACCAGGATAGTCGAACACGTACACCAGTTCGGCGCCGTGGTAAGCCAACGCGCCCTGACTCGACCAGTTATTCGGCAGATGATCGAATACATAGGCGAAGACCTCTGACTCGTTATGCTCGGCCATCCACGGCATGTACCACTTCAGGCCTTCGATCAAAGCAGGGGTATCGCCCTGGTTGGCGCCAGCAATGATCGGCACATCGTTATGCTGTCTGGCCTCAAAGCTGTCCCGTATACCGTCAAGCATATACACACCATCCACGTTGGGTGAGAAGACCCGCCCGGTCTCATCAACCTTCACTGCAAGTTCGTGCCAGGGGATGGCCCGCAGCGCCGCGGCAACGTCTTCTTCATCCTGAACGCCCAGCGCTTCGGCCACGGCCACGCCGTCGGCCTCTTCATTGGCCAGCATGTTCTCGACTGGCATCAGCTCGTCCTCGGGGCCGGCCATGCCGCTTTGCACGATGGCCTTGTGGAACAGCCCTTCAGCCATCGGTGAGTTGATCAGGGAAAGCACCTTTCCGCCTCCTCCCGACTCACCAAAAATCGTGACATTGGCTGGATCTCCGCCAAAGGCCTCGATGTTGTCACGCACCCATTCCAGCGCGGCGATCAGATCGAGCTGGCCATAATTGCCGGACGTATTCTCCGGGGACTCGGCGGTCAGCGCGGGGTGCGCCATATAACCGAACGGCCCGAGACGGTGATTGACTGTCACCACGACGACACCCTCCTTGGGCAATGAGGTGTTATTGAACGCCTTGGTATTGCCGGTCAGGATGGCGAAGCCGCCACCATGGAACCAGACCATCACCGGGAGCCGCTCACCCTCGTACCCATCCGGCGCTGTGACATTCAGGTACAGGCTGTCCTCGCTCATGCCGCCTTCACCAAAGGATTCATAGCGTGGGTTTTGCGCGGACTGGTCGGCCCAGGCAGTAGCCTGGCGCACACCGTCCCAAGCATCCGGCTTGACCGGTGGTTTCCAGCGCAACTCGCCAACCGGTGGCTTGGCGTAGGGAATGCCGTACCAGGCCCAGGCGCCTTCTCCTGCCTGGAATCCGGCCAGCTCGCCATATCGGGTTGTCACCGTCTTGCCTGGGGAAATGGATCGGGCCAGGTGCTCACGGGCATTTTCCGCATCCATTGCAGTGCGCGGGCGCGGATCAGTATCCGTAAACACAGGCGGCTCGGCTGCGTTGAGATCATCGAGTAAAGGCTCAAGGGCCGTACGGAACTCACCAACAGGCTGTTCAAGGCTGATCAGGTCGGCATAGCCGGAAACCCGGCCGGCGATCTCATCGGTGATCTGAATGCCGTTGTTCAGATCGCCATCCTGATCCAGCGTCTGCAGCAGGACGGCGATGTTGTTTACCGTCTCGTTCTCAACACCTTCAGCCCCGTCAACCAGATCCAGCGGACTCAAGGACTGCTCCGCTGGCGCAGAGCCCAGCGGGTAATCACCTATATAAAAGCTGACCGTCTCATCGGCGTTATATTGAAAACGGCCCTGCGCATCGGTGTGACCGTTCAGACTGTCGGTTTCATAACGCAGACCAGCAACCGGGCTATCGACAAAAACGCCAGTCAGCGCGGGCTGCGGGGTACCGCCACCACCACCGTCTCCTGCGTGATCATCATCGTCGTTGTCACTGTCCGAGCAACCCGCCAGAGCGCCTGCCAACATCAACAGACAAGCCGCTGTCAGCTGCCGCGATACCGTAAAACCAAAGTGGGAATCTTTGCGAAACATAGGTAAACCTCGTTCTTGTATTTATTGTCTACACGGGAGTGCAGCCCAAAGAGTAGACATAAAAACGAACAGTCGCCGAACGAGACTTTTTCATGTTTTGAACGAGTAGACGGAGCGGGTCGCCGCCGGGCCGATTCTGCTAAGTCAGGGCCAGAGGGTCCTGACGATAAAATGCGACAAGATGACCGTACACAGCCGGCCAGGCGGACTGCAGCGAGCCCGGCGATTCAAAGAAGGTTTCGGAGAGTACAGCGAAGAATTCGGCCGCGTCTTCAAGCGCGTAGCTATCCATGGGCAACCGCTCGCCAAGCTCTGCACGGTGCGCCAGATCATCCCAGGCAGCAGACAGGTCGCGCTTCCAGGCCACCGGGTCCATGCCGGAATGCAATGGCGGCGCGCCATTGGCTGAGGCGCTACGCATATCCAGGGTATGCGCCAGCTCATGAATGACCACGTTGTAACCGTCGTGCTGGCCAGCGTTCAGCACGTCCTGCAGCGACAGAACGACCGGCCCGCGCTCCCAGGCTTCTCCGCTGCGCTCGCTGGTTTCCTGATGAACAATGCCGTATTCATCCTGCCAGCTGTGGTTGGCAACAAAAGGGCCGTCGTACAGGATCAGAGTCTGCCAGCCGTCGTACCAATTCAGTCCTATCCCCAGCACCGGCACCGCGGTCATGCCCGCAATACGAAGACGGATGGCGTCGCTGAGTTCCAGACCGCCCACACCGACAAAATGTTTGCGCAGGAGCAATCGCAGCGCCGCTTCATGCAGCCAGCGGCGTTCCGGCACCGAGTAACGACGGTATACGGCCCAGTCGCCCAGCGCCTGCTGCCAGTCATCGGCGGAAATGTTCAGGCGTCGAAGCCGCCTGTCCTCCCGCCATTTGCTCAGCCTTCGCCAAGCGCCTCGCGACGAGCGTTGCGCCGACTCAATGTCTTTGATAATCAAGGATCCAACCGTCCGGCCTTCTCGCAGAGACAATAACACGCACATACAAAAATCCCGCCACGGGGGCGGGATTCAGGTCGCGTGGCTCAATGCTCAGACCGTGTGCAGGTACCACATGTATTCAAGGTCAGAGATGGTTCGCTCGAACTCCTCCTGCTCGCTTTCCTTGCACAGCACAAACACATCCAGATATTCCTCGCCGATGTACTCCTGCATGACCTTGGAGTGCTCCAGCAAGCGCAGTGCGTCGCGCAGGTTGGTCGGCAGCGATGCCTCATGCTGATCGTAGGCGTTGCCTTCGGTCATGGGCGGCGGTTCGATCTTGTTGGTGATGCCGTAATGGATCGCCGACAACAACGCAGCCATCAGCAGATAGGGATTGGCATCGGCACCGGCCAGGCGATGCTCGATGCGCATGGCGTCTGGCTCCCCGCCCGGCACACGGACGGCCACGGTGCGGTTATCAATGCCCCAGGTCGGTGCGCAGGGCACGAAGAAGCTGGGGCTGAAGCGCCGGTAGGAATTCACATTGGGACACAGGAACGCCATATATTCCGGCAGCGTCTGCAGCAAGCCACCGATTGACCAGCGCAGCCTGTCACTCAGACTGCCGTCCGGGTTCGGCGCAAAGATGTTCACCCCGTCCTTGTCGATGAGACTGATGTGTACGTGCATGCCGTTGCCGGCCTGATCGTAATACGGCTTGGCCATGAAGGTGGTGTCCATCTCATGGTCATAGGCGACGTTCTTGATCACCCGCTTGAGCAGAACGTTGTAATCACAGGCGACCACCGGATCATCCACGTGGTGCAGGTTAACCTCGAACTGGCCCGGTGCGGATTCAGCCACAATGGCGTCAGCGGGGATGCCCTGCTCGTGGGCAGCCTCGATGACGTCCTGCAGGAATTCGGCGTACTCGTCCAGGTCGTCCATGGAGTAGACCTGCACCGAATTGGGCCGTTTGCCGGACATCGGCGAGCGCGGCGGCTGGGGGCGACCAGTGATGTTCTCCTGATCGATCAGGTAGAACTCAAGCTCGAACGCCGAAACCGGCTTGAGACCCAGCTCGCTGAAACGCTCGACGATGCGTTGCAATACATACCGCGGGTCAGCGAAGAAGGGGGTTTTACGGTCCAGCTCATACATGGTCATCAGCAGCTGCGCGGTGGGGCGCTTTTGCCAGGGCTCCATGCAAAGCGTGCCGGGAATCGGCAGACAGATGCGGTCGGCATCGCCCATCTCAAGCCCAAGCCCGGTTTCCTCGACGGTTGTGCCCTGGATGTTTAGCGCGAAGACCGACGCAGGCAAGGCGATGCCTCGCTCGAAGGCTTTCATCAGAGCAGAGCGGTCGATGCGCTTGCCGCGGACGATGCCGTTCATATCCGCGATCAGCAGGTCGATAAAGTGCACTTCCGGATGCTCGGCAAGAAATGCCTCAGCTTCCTGGATACTGTTTACCGTTTCGGTTATCGGCACCACAGTATCCGCTCCGGGTTGGGGTTGCATGGGTTGTCACCTGTTGTTTGTAAAATATATCAACCACAGTGGTTCTGTGGTCAGAGTAAATCCGAAAGGCCAGATCGAGTCAAGCGAGCCGAAGCCCTCAGATTAGAGCGCGGCGCACTGCTTTTCCCGCTATTTACGCGGGCTCAACGAGGTGTTTCGAGTATTGTTGATGGGCGCGCAAGAGGGTTTTTGTACCGGCTATTTTTTGTTGCTATTGTATGAAAAATCGAACAACAATCCGCACACGGCCATCCTGCTCAGAGCCTAACCATGTCGTCTCAGAACACGCCACTTATCGGTATTTCCTGTTGCACGGACACGACGGGGCTGCATCCATTTCACATCGCTGGCGAGAAGTACATCCTCGCAGTCGTCAATGGAGCCGGCGGTTTACCACTATTGATTCCCGCGCTCGGTAATCGCATAGATCCTGGCCAACTGCTGGACACTTTCCATGGTCTGCTGTTCACCGGCTCACCGTCCAATGTTGAACCGCATCATTATAAGGGGGCTCCGAGCGTGGAGGGTACCCATCATGATCCTCAGCGCGACGAAACGACACTCCCCCTCATCAAGGCTGCCATCGAGCGTGGCGTGCCGGTGCTCGGCCTGTGTCGGGGCTTCCAGGAAATGAACGTCGCCTTCGGCGGAACCTTGCATCCACGTCTTCACGAAGTGACAGGCTATATTGAACACCACGAGGACAAAAGCCGGCCGGTGGACGTGCAGTATGGCCCCGCACATGAAGTCCGCATTGAACCGGGGGGCCTGCTTCATCGAGTCTCCGGCTGCAGCACGGCCCAGGTCAATTCCCTGCATACGCAGGGCGTGAAGGATCTGGCACCCGGGCTGCGGCCTGAAGCATTCGCACCTGACGGCCTGATCGAAGGCTTCTCCGTCATTGACGCGCCCGGCTTTGCGCTGGGTGTGCAATGGCATCCGGAATGGAAAGTCACCGAGAACGCTTTCTACTCCGCTATATTCAATGCGTTTGGCGACGCCTGCCGGGCTTATGCCGCCCGGCAACTCTGAGGAAGTTATGAATCATATCGAAAGCTGGTTGAAGGAACGCAAGATCACCGAAGTCGAATGCATGGTCAGCGACCTGACCGGCATTGCCCGTGGAAAGATTGCACCGACACTCAAGTTCATTTCGGAAAAAGGCATGCGTCTACCCGAGAGCATCCTGTTGCAATCGGTGACCGGTGATTATGTCGAGGACGACATCTATTACGACCTTCTCGACCCCGCCGATATCGACATGATCTGCAAGCCGGATCACACGGCGATCTATCTGGTGCCCTGGGCCATCGAGCCGACTGCGCAGATCATCCACGATTGCTATGACAAGAAAGGCGTGCCGATCGAGATGGCGCCGCGCAACGTGCTGAAGAAGGTGCTCAAGCTGTACGAGGAAAAAGGCTGGCAGCCGATTGTGGCACCGGAAATGGAGTTCTATCTGACCAAGCGCAACGAGGATCCGGACCTGCCGCTGCAGCCGCCGATTGGCCGCTCTGGTCGCCAGGAGACCGGGCGCCAGTCGTTCTCGATTGATGCGGCCAACGAATTCGACCCCTTGTTCGAGGACATGTACGACTGGTGCGAAGCCCAGGGGCTGGATCTGGATACATTGATCCATGAAGAAGGCACCGCGCAGATGGAAATCAACTTCCGTCACGGCGACCCGCTGCACCTGGCCGACCAGATTCTGGTGTTCAAGCGCACCATGCGCGAAGCCGCGCTCAAGCATGATATCACCGCGACGTTCATGGCCAAGCCGATCACCAACGAACCCGGCAGCGCGATGCATCTGCACCAGAGCATTCTTGACCTGAAAACCGGCAAGAACGTGTTCTCCAACGCCGATGGCTCGATGAGCAAGCTCTTCCTGTATCACATCGGTGGCCTGCAACGGTACATCCCCGAAGTGCTGCCGCTGTTTGCGCCCAACGTGAACTCCTTCCGCCGTTTCCTGCCCGACACCTCGGCGCCGGTTAACGTTGAATGGGGAGAGGAGAACCGGACCGCAGGGCTGCGGGTGCCGGATTCCGATCCGCAGAATCGCCGCATCGAGAACCGCCTCCCGGGCGCCGATGCCAACCCTTATATCGCCATTGCCGGCAGCCTGCTGTGCGGCTATCTGGGTATGGTCGGCAAGATTGATCCCTCCGCTCCGGTCAAGGGTCGCGCTTATGAACGGCGCAACTTGCGCCTGCCCTTTTCTCTCGAGGCCGCGCTGGAACGCATGGAGCAATGCAAGGATATCTCCGAGGTACTGGGTGAGAAGTTCTGCCGTGGCTACGTTTCGGTCAAACGCGTGGAGCATGAGAATTACAAGCGGGTGATCAGCTCGTGGGAACGTGAATTTTTGCTCCTGAGTGTCTGACCACAGCGACCTTGGTAGCCACCATCAAGACTCCGCGCTGACTCACCGAACCATGGCCGCGCCAGCAATGAAGTAGAGGATTTCGCATGAGCACTGAGAGTACTTACACCACCGCGCAGCTTCAGGCGCTGGACACCGCGCACTATCTGCACCCCTTTACCGATCACAAGGATCTGGGCGAGCGCGGTACGCGGATTATCGAGCGCGCCGAGGGTGTCTATCTGTGGGATAGCGAATGCCGCCAGATTCTGGATGCCATGGCTGGGCTGTGGTGCGTCAACATCGGCTACGGCCGTACCGAGCTGGCCGAAGCCGCTTTCAAGCAAATGATCGAGCTGCCCTACTACAACAGTTTCTTCCAGTGCGCCAATCCGCCTGCGGTGAAGCTTGCCGCGGCGATTGCCGAGTTGGCGCCGCCGCACATGAATCATGTGTTTTTCACCGGTTCAGGTTCAGAAGCCAACGATACCGTGCTGCGCATGGTTCGGCGTTATTGGGATCTCAAGGGCAAGCCCGCGAAAAAGACTGTCATCGGCCGGGTAAACGGCTATCACGGCTCGACCGTTGCCGCCGCGAGCCTGGGTGGCATGGCGCCCATGCATGCCCAGGGCGATCTGCCGATCCCCGGCATCGTGCATATTCCTCAACCGTATTGGTTCGAAGAAGGCGGTGACATGCCCCCCGACGAGTTCGGTATCTGGGCCGCGCGTGAGCTGGAAGCGAAGATCAACGAGCTGGGTGAAGATCAGGTTGCTGCTTTCATAGCGGAACCCATTCAGGGTGCCGGAGGCGTGATCATTCCACCGGCAACGTACTGGCCGGAGGTCAAACGCATCCTTGCCGAACGCGACATTCTGCTGGTAGTCGACGAAGTCATCTGTGGCTTCGGGCGCACCGGCGAGTGGTTCGGCAGCCAGTATTTTGATCTCGAGCCGGACCTGATGCCGATCGCCAAGGGCATGACTTCTGGCTATCTGCCGATGGGCGGCGTGATAGTAGGCGACCGGGTGGCACGCACCCTGATTGACGAAGGCGGCGAGTTCTTCCATGGCTACACCTATTCGGGCCACCCGGTCGCTGCCGCAGTAGCGCTGGAAAATCTGCGTATTCTGCGCGACGAAAAGATTGTCGATTATGTGAAAAACGAAGCGGCACCCTATTTGCAGATAAAGATTGCCGAGCTGGCCGAACACCGGCTGGTTGGTGAAGCGCGCGGCGCAGGCTTGCTCGGCGCGATCGAACTGGTGAAAGACAAGGCAACACGCGAACGATTTGCCGACAAAGGCAGTACCGGCTCGCTCTGTCGGGACATTTGTGTCAGTAATGGCCTGGTGATGCGCGCTGTGGGCGACACCATGATCATGTCGCCGCCACTGGTCATCAGTGTTGCCGAGATCGACGAGCTGGCGGCTCTGATCTGGCGCTGTCTGGACCTGACGGCCGAGCAATTGGGCGTTTGATACAAGCCGACGACTATCCGAACACCGGCGCGTCGAATAGAATTCGCCGCCCGGTCGGGCACTGTAAAAAGGCACAGGGCAGCTAATCTGCTCATTACCGGTTCGGTTTGACTGCAAACTGAACCGGCAGAAAGGAATTGATAATCGAGCCAGGGCTACCGCCCGGCTTATAACAAGGCAGGCAACATACTGTGGCTGGAGCCTGCACAGGAGGCGCTATGAAAAACCCGGTACAAAAAACGTTTCTGGCCCTGGCGACTGCTGCCCTGCTTGGTGGCGCTGCGACTGCGCAGGCGAACGGTCAACTGAAGATTTTCAACTGGTCCGACTATATCGCCGAAGACACCATCGCCAATTTCGAGAAGGAAACCGGCATTGACGTGACCTACGATGTCTATGACTCCAACGAAGTCCTCGACGCTCGGCTGCTGACAGGCCGCTCCGGCTTCGATCTGGTGGTGCCCTCCAACCACTTTCTCAGCAAACAGATCGCTGCTGACGTCTACATGGAGCTGGACCACGACAAGCTGCCGAACATGAAGCATCTCGACCCGCAGCTAATGGAGCAGGTGAAAAGCATCGACCCGGGCAGCAAACACTCCATTCCTTACATGTGGGGCACGAACGGCATCGGTTACAACGTCGAGAAGGTCAAGGCCGCGCTTGGCGACAATGCGCCGACCGATTCCTGGGATCTGGTGTTCAAGCCCGAGGTTGCCAGCAAATTGGCCAGCTGCGGTATTACCATGCTGGATTCCGGCGATGACATGATCACCTCAGCGCTCGGCTATCTGGGCCTGGATCCGAACAGTACCGACAAGGACGACCTGAAAAAGGCCGAAGAACTACTGCTGAGCGTGCGCGATTCGGTTCGCTACTTCCATTCCTCGCGGTACATCAGCGACCTCGCCAATGGTGATATCTGTGTTGCCGTCGGCTTCTCCGGTGACGTATTCCAGGCCGCTGCCCGCGCCGAGGAAGCGAACAATAACGTCGATATTGCCTATACCATTCCGAAGGAAGGCACTCAGTTGTGGTTCGACATGATGGCGATTCCGAAGGATGCGCCCAACCCGGATAACGCGCACACCTTCATCAACTACATCCTGCGCCCCGACGTCGTCGCGCCGATCACCGATTACGTTGCCTATGCCAACCCGAACAAGGCTGCCAATGAGCTGATCGACCCCGAAATCCTCAACGATCCAGCCATCTACCCCACCGAAGAAGTCATGCAGAAGCTGTATGTTGCCGAACCGCGTCCGCTGGCGGCGCAACGGATCGTTACCCGCTCCTGGAACCGGATCAAATCCGGTCGCTGAGTCAGCACAGGCACTGTTGAGGTTTGGTGCGCACATCAGGCCTCAACAGCTGTAACGCCTTCATTCGATACCGAGCACGGAGAACACTATGGTTGGCGCTGCAGGAGCCATGAAGCAGGCCATGGCCAAGGCCAAGCCTGACGAATTCGTCAAGATCGAACGAATCAGCAAACGCTTCGATGATGCGTTGGCGGTCGACGATGTCAGTCTGACGGTGAATCGTGGCGAAATCTTTGCCTTGCTCGGCGGGTCCGGCTCCGGCAAGTCCACCTTGCTGCGTATGCTCGCCGGCTTCGAGCGGCCGAGCGAAGGCCGGGTATTGCTCGATGGTCAGGATCTGACTGACCTACCGCCGCACCAACGGCCGATCAACATGATGTTCCAGTCCTATGCACTGTTCCCGCATATGACCGTGGAGCAGAATATCGCCTTCGGCCTGAAGCAGGACAGGATGTCCAAAGCTGAAATCAAAGACCGCGTGGCGGAAATGCTCAAGCTGGTACGCATGAGCGAATATGCCCGGCGCAAGCCGCATCAGCTTTCCGGCGGCCAGCGCCAGCGCGTGGCCCTGGCGCGTTCGCTTGCAAAAAGCCCCAAGTTGCTGCTGCTGGACGAGCCCATGGGCGCGCTGGACAAGAAGCTGCGCTCGCAAATGCAACTGGAGCTGGTGGAGATCATCGAGCGCGTCGGTGTGACCTGCATCATGGTGACCCATGATCAGGAAGAAGCCATGACCATGGCACAACGCATCGCCATCATGCACCAGGGCTGGATTGCCCAGGTCGGCACGCCGATGGATATCTACGAAAGCCCGGCAAGCCGTCACGTGGCGGAATTTGTTGGCAGCGTGAATATCTTCGAGGGTGAACTGACGGTCGACATGGAAGACCACGCCATCATCGAATGTCCCAAGCTGGATCGGCCTATCTATATTGGGCACGGCATCAGCACCCGCGCAGAAGACCGGCATACCATTTTCGCCCTGCGTCCGGAAAAGGTCTGGGTCAGCCCTGACAAACCCGACCAGGAATATAACTGGGCGCACGGTGAAGTGCATGACATTGCCTATCTCGGCGGGCATTCGGTGTATTACATCAAACTCGACAGTGGCCTGATCGTGCAGGCGTTCTTTGCCAACTCCGAACGCCGCATGCCGCGCATGACCTGGGATGACAAGGTTTACATCAGCTGGGAAAACGACAGCGGGGTCGTCCTGCCCTCATGAGCAAGCTGACATCTCGCCTACTGCCGACCGGTCGCTTCTGGGTTATCAGCGCACCCTACCTGTGGCTGTTCCTGTTTTTCCTGCTGCCCTTTGCGATCGTATTGAAGATCAGCTTTTCGGAAGCGGCGATCGCCATACCGCCGTATCAGCCCCTGCTGGAATATGCCGAACAGTCGCTGAGCATTGCGATCAATCTCGGCAATTACATCTTCCTCAGCGAGGACTCGTTGTATTACGCGGCCTATCTCGGCTCGCTGAAGATTGCCCTGTTTTCGACACTGATCTGCCTGGCGCTGGGCTATCCGATGGCGTATGCCATTACCCGCGCGCCACGGGACAAGCAGCTGATCTATCTGTTGTTGATCATGATGCCTACCTGGACCGCCATACTGATTCGCGTATACGCCTGGATGGGCATCCTGAGCACCAATGGCCTGCTCAATTCGACGCTGATGTGGGCCGGCCTGATCGACTCGCCGCTGCAGATTCTCAACACTGATACGGCGGTCTATATAGGCGTCGTTTACGCTTACCTGCCGTTCATGATCCTGCCGCTCTACGCCAACCTGATCAAGCATGACGACACCCTGCTCGAGGCCGCCATGGACCTCGGCGCTGGCAAGATCAAAGCGTTCTGGAAGATCACCGTACCGCTATCCAGGAGCGGCATCATTGCCGGATCGATGCTGGTATTCATCCCGGTGGTGGGCGAGTTTGTGGTGCCCGAACTGCTGGGTGGACCCGAGACCTTGATGATCGGCCGGGTGCTCTGGCAGGAATTCTTCAACAACCGTGACTGGCCGGTTGCCTCCGCGCTGGCCATCGTCATGCTCGCTCTGCTGTTGATCCCGATCATCCTGTTTCATTACAACCAGTCACGGGCCATGGAGCGAAACGCATGAACAGGCGTCCGGCATTCTCCACTGCCATGCTCTGGCTGGGCCTGGTATTCCTCTATCTTCCGATGGTGATTCTGGTCATCTATTCGTTCAACGCCTCGCGACTGGTGACGGTATGGGGCGGCTGGTCGATCCACTGGTACATCGGCCTGCTGGATAACACCGGGCTGATGAGCGCGGTCAAGCGCAGTCTGCAGATCGCCTTCTTCACCGCCACCGCCGCCGTGGCGCTGGGCACATTGGCGGCCTTCGCCATGACCCGCATCAAGCGCTTCCGTGGTCGGACGCTGTTCTCGGGTCTGGTCACTGCACCTCTGGTCATGCCTGAGGTAATTACCGGTCTTTCGCTGCTGCTACTGTTCGTAGCCATGGCTCAGGCCGTCGGCTGGCCGGCCGAGCGAGGTATGGTGACCATATGGATCGCGCACACCACCTTTGCTACTTCCTACGTGGCCATTGTCGTCAGCAGCCGGCTCGGGGAAATTGACCAGTCAGTGGAGGAAGCCGCGCTGGATCTTGGCTGCCCGCCCTGGAAGACCTTTCTGCAGATCACGGTTCCGATGATCGCTCCATCGATTGCCGCCGGCTGGTTGTTGGCATTTTCCCTGTCGCTGGACGATCTGGTACTCGCCAGCTTTGTGTCGGGCCCGGGCGCCACCACGCTGCCGATGGAGGTATTCTCCTCGGTGCGCCTGGGCGTCAAGCCTGAAATCAATGCCATTGCCAGCGTCATCCTGCTGGCTGTCGCGCTCTGCACCCTGCTCGCCTGGCTGATTGTGCGCAGCGCCGATCGGCGCGCCCGCAACCCAAACGCGAGCTCCTGAGCTAGCCCCGGCATTGCCCCGGTTATCTGACGCTCGCTACGGCGGATAACCGGCGATACAACGTCATCTACTGCTTTCTCTTCTGTCTCCCTCCCGCCTTGTTTACTCGCCCGCCGCCAATCGGGATCTGAATCCAACGATCAGAACGCACTGCAAGCTGCATCAAATACTTGGCAAGCGCCGATGCCGGCGTTAACCTTGTCAATGAACGAACGTTCATTCATTAACTGTCGCCATAAAAACAATCAGCAGGAGACGCGTATGAACCAGGGCAAAGTCGAGATCTACGATCTGATGGCGTGCAACGTCTATATGGACTTCGAGGACACGGGCCTACCCAAGGAACAGCACAAGTTTCTGATCGCCTTCCATCCCAGTGGCGGCGCGCCCGTACACGAGCTGATCGAAAGCATCACGGCGCGTGGTCCCAATGGATACCTCGTCGAAGTGGCCAATCAGCCCTACACCATCAGCAATCTCAACGGTCATATCTACGACCGCACCACCAATTCCCATTGGTACATGATCAACCTGCTCACTGGCTTCATGGAGCCCGGTGAATACATCATCGAAGTGAAGTGCAAGGATGGGGCGACCAAGACTATTTCCCGCATCCAGGATAACGCTCCCTCGGAACGCCTGATGAGCGCCTACCTGCCCATCCGCGACCGCCTCAAAGCCAGCTATACCCCGGGCAATGGCGAAAAGTTGCCCGCAGAGGCGTCGTTGCAGAATGTCGAAATCCGCTGTGAGTCGTTCAAGGAACTGAGCGGGGTCGATGCTTATTACGTTTTCCGTATCTGTGAAGCCCGCAACAGTAAGGAATTCGACCCTCAGAACCTGTACTGGTGGGACAATATTTTCCTGCAGCGCTTCGCCGATCCGGACGCAGGCAAGAACCGCAACAAACTGACCATCCAGGCCGAACTCAAGGCCGACACGAGCTTCACTTACTTCACCGAGCTCACCGATGGCAACAGCATGGGCGGTACCAATATCTGTATTTTTCAGCCCTACCAGACATTTCACACCTGACAGAACGGACGAGGGCTGCAAAAACCGGCCGCTTGCCTTTAGAATGCCCAAATGAATAGTCATTCGAAGGGAAACAAGGCACCACGGCCACGGATCAAGGACAAGCGCAGCGCGATCCTTCGCGCTGCGCTGACTGTGTTTGCCGAAGGTGGTGTCAATGGCGTACCGATGCCTACGCTTGCCGAACAGGCCGGCGTGGGAACGGGTACTATCTACCGCTACTTCGTCAGCAAGGAAGTCTTGGTCAACGAGCTGTTCCGCGAGGAAAAGCTCGCCATGAGCAAGCGTCTTTACGGCGAACTGGACGAAAGCCTGGGACCACAGCAGCAGTTTGCGGTCATCTGGCAGCGCATGATCGAGTTCACCCGGGAAGCACCCGACTCCTACCGCTTCATGGAATTACAGGACCACCGTCCGTATCTGGACCAGGCCAGCCGCGAGCTCGAACGCAAGATCCTCGCCCCCGTTCTGTCCTATTACCGCAGCATGCAAAAGAAAGGCATTTATCGCAGCGATATCCGTGCCGAGGTGCTGATGGCCCTGGTATGGGGCGCCTTCGTCAATCTGATGAAGGCTGAGCGCGATGGCTATCTGAGGCTGGATCAAGCCGATATCGATGCCGCCCGAGATGCCTGCTGGAGTTTGTGTACCGGGTGATATTTCGGCCCGGCTCGGCGGGGTGCTGTTGGGTCGAGCGGTGAGAGCCGGAGGCGGGAGGCTGGGGTTCCCTGGGGTTGGCGTGCGTCTCGGGCCGCGTTCGGATGCGCCCACAGGGTTTCGCGTTGCTGCGGATTTGGCGTAGCGCAGACGCGCTACACCGCCAGGGGTGCGCTTCGGCTGCGGTTTGGGGTTTCCCTGGGGTTGGGGTTGGCGTGCGCCTGCGCGCCGACAGGGCTGGCTTGGCGGGTATCGCGTATCGCCTCGGCGCGATCGCGGATTGGCCGGCCACACCTCTGGCATTTCTTTCACTCGCCCAGAGAACCAACACAGTTGCCATAAAGCATCAGCAGTAAATGATCGCTCAGATCAGGTAGCATAGGACCTTTGGCGCGTCGGCCCGGTCCGGCGCAACCTTCCGCCTGATTTGGAGAACCTGCCGTGTCCAGCCTGCACCCAAGCATCGATCCCGATGGTTTACTCGAATATTCTGTGGTTTTCACCGACCGCTCGCTCAACCACATGTCCACCACCTTTCAGCAGGTCATGCGGGACATTTCCGGCACGCTCAAGGACGTCTACCAGGCCGCCGGTGTGGCGGTGGTGCCGGGCGGCGGCACCTATGGCATGGAAGCAGTTGCTCGCCAGTTTGCCCAGGACAAGCGCTGCCTGGTGATCCGCAACGGCTGGTTCAGCTACCGTTGGAGTCAGATTTTCGAAGCGGCCCGGTTGCCAGCCGAAGAGATCGTGCTCAAAGCGCGGCAAACCGGCGCTGACGAACAGTCCCCTTTTGCCCCTGCGCCAATCGATGAAGTCGTGGCGACCATCCGCGAGCGCAAACCGGATCTGGTATTTGCCCCCCACGTGGAAACCGCTTCAGGCATCGTTCTACCGGACGATTACCTTCGCGCGGTAGCCGATGCGGTACACGAGGTGGGTGGTTTGTTCGTACTTGACTGTGTTGCCTCCGGCACACTCTGGGTCGACATGCAGGCGTGCGGCGTGGACGTATTGATTAGCGCCCCGCAGAAGGGCTGGAGCGCCTCGCCCTGCAGCGCGCTGGTCATGTTCAGCCCGCTGGCGCTTGAGCGTATCGCCGAGACCAGCAGCAACAGCTTCGCCTGCGACCTGAAAAAATGGCTGCAGATCATGCAAGCCTACGAGAACGGCGGCCACGCCTACCACGCTACTCTGCCCACCGACGCACTGAAGCAGTTCCGCGACACCATGCTGGAAACACGCGACTACGGTTTCGACAAGGTCAAGCAGGAGCAATTGGCGCTGGGCAAGGCGGTACGCGCATTGCTGGCCGAGAAGGGTTTCAAGAGCATTGCTGCAGAGGGTTTCGAGGCGCCCGGCGTTGTCGTCAGCTATACCAGCGACGATGGCATCCAGAGCGGCAAGGCGTTCATCGAGCACGGCCTGCAGACGGCATCAGGCGTGCCGTTGATGTGCGACGAGCCGGCCAGCTTCAAGACCTTCCGCATCGGCCTGTTCGGCCTGGACAAGCTGCACAATGTTGAGCAGACCGTTGCCAGGCTCCGCGAAGCGTTAGAGCGGATGTAACGCAAGCAGAGGAAGCCGCAATGGCTTCCTCTGATCTATTTCGGTGGGTGCGCGACGATGTCTTCCATCTTCAGGCCGGTCAGGCCATGAATGGTGCGCCAGAGATAGAACAGAATCGCCATCATCATGACCATCGAAGGAATGGCTATCACCGGATAGCTGACCAGGGTCATGCGCCCCAATTCCTCATTGAACGCGCTGGTCCCCGCCGGGCTGACCACTATCCATTTGGCCAGGGTGTAATTGGCCAGTGAGGAGAAAAAGAAGGTGCCCGCCAGAAAGTAGGTGGCTTTCAACAAGCGCAATTCGAATATGTCCATCAGCCCACGCTCTTCCAGCCGCTCATTGACCCGGCGCACATTCAATACCCTGTCGTTGTATAGCAGCGTGCGAATCAGCGGGTAAGACGTGCGGGTGGACACCAGCACGGCGATGCCGATCAGACCCGGCACCGCCGCTTCCTTGATCGCCAGCCATTTGGGGTCCAGCTCCATCAGGCCGATGCCACCAGTCAGAAACACACTGATCACGCCGAGCATGGCGATGAAGTTGAATTTGCGATAGCGCACCAGCTCGAACAGACCCCAGCAGATGGGAAAGGCCAGCGCGAGCATCAATGCCTGCGCAGCACCGAGGTCATCCTCACCGCTGAACTTCATCAGTATCACCGAAGGGATAACGATACTGACCAGTAGATCGACCATCGGCCGGGGTTTGTGCTGCGGTACTTTCTGTTGTGTAGCGTCGGTCATGATGGCTCAGACGATTCCGGGTGGTCGGGTCATGTTACACGGAACGCACTCGGCAAAGAGCCCGACCGGACCGGATTTTTTAGGGACCGGTCTTATCCCGGGTTGATCATGGTATAGACGAGATAGCCGGTGTAACAGACATACGCCAGCATCAGCACCCCACCTTCCACTCTGTTGATGCGCCCCTGCTTGCCGTTCAGCCCGATACACATGACCAGTAGCGCTACGGTCAAGGCCGCCATCACCATCCAGTCGCGATACAGCACCACCGGCTCGACCGCCAGCGGCATGATGCCCGCAGCAATGCCCACCACGGCGAGCGTATTGAACATGCCCGAACCGATGACGTTACCCAGTGCCAGGTCATGCTCATTCTTGCGCACCGCCACCAGCGCAGAGGCCAGTTCCGGCAGGGATGTACCTATCGCCACCACAGTAAGACCGATAATAAGATCGCTGACGCCAAGACTCTGGGCGATGAACACTGCGCCCCAGACCAGCACGCGGGAACTGACTACCAGCAGCACCAGACCCAGGATCAGCCAGAACAATGCCTTCTTCAATGGCATGGCGTGTTCCTTGAGCTCGCTGTCGTAGTTCTCTTCCAGCGTGTCGCCGCGACCGCGCATGCCCTGCACGATTGACCAGCCCATGAGCAAAGCGAAGGCGCCGAGCAGCACCCAGGCGTCCATCCGGCTGAGATTCCCGTCAATCAACTGATAACCGGCGAGCAGCGTAATGCCGAGCAACACAGGCAGCTCTTTGCGTACAACCTGCGAGTGCACGACGATGGGGCTGATCACTGCGACCAGGCCGATGATCAACGCGATGTTGGTGATATTGGAGCCGTAGGCATTGCCCAGCGCCAGCCCGGGGTTGCCCTGCGAGGCTGCCAACGCCGAAACGACCATTTCCGGAGCCGAAGTACCAAAGCCGATGACCAGCATACCGATCAACAGCGGCGGCATACCCGCATGAGTAGCCGTGGCCGAGGCGCCATCAACGAAGCGGTCAGCGCTCCAGACGAGTAGTGCGAGTCCGGCAATTACAGCGAGCAGTGCCATCAGCATGAAATGAAAACCTTGCGTTCTATGAATGGAATAAGGCCTGTAGATGCTTCGTTGTAGTGGCAACGGCACATTCACAGGCCCTGCATTATCCGACAAAGCCAGCGCCCATTCATAGCAAAGCGCACACCGGGTGCTGCCGTTCAGGCGGTCTGACTGGTCAATTGCACCCGCTCTTCTTCGTACAGCTCCTTTTTTGACAGCTTGCCGACGGGTGTTTTCGGCAAGGCGTCGCGTATGGCCATTGCCTGCAGTCGTTCATGCCGGCCCAGACGCGGCTCCAGAAACGCCTGGAGCTCTGCAAAATCGAAAGCCTGCGCGCCAGCCTTGAGCTTGATGAACGCCTTGGGCGCTTGCCCCCGATAGGCATCGTCCACACCGATAACAGAGACCTCCTCGACCGAGGGATGTTCATAAATCGCTTCTTCGATGGTGCGCGGGTAAACGTTGAAACCGCTGCACAGAATCATGTCCTTGGTCCGGTCGACGATATAGAGGTAGCCATCCTCGTTCATATAACCGATGTCACCGGTACGCAGATAGCCGTCATCTGTCATGGCTTCGGCAGTTGCATCCGGGCGCTTCCAGTAGCCTACCGTCACATTTGGACCACTGATGCAGACTTCGCCGCGCTCCCCCGGGGCGAGGCTGCCTGAGGAGCCGTCCAGCGGAGCGATGCGGATACGCGTACCTGGCATCGGAATGCCACAGGAGCCAGGGCGCGGTTCAGCGCCCATGGGCGAGAACGTCCCGGTCGTCGTCGTCTCAGTCATACCCCACCCTTCACGCAGACTGCAGCCGGCCATGTCGAGATAGCGCTGCTGAACTTCGGTAGGCAACGGCGCACCGCCCGAATTACACAGCTTAAGGGAGGTCAGGTCATGCTGCGGCGTGTCGGGGTGTCCCAGCAGGCCAATAAACATGGTCGGCACACCCGGAAAGGTGGTGATCTTGTTCTCGCTGATCTCCCGTAACACCGTCGGCGCGTCGAAGCGCGGATGCAGGTAAACCTCAGCCGCCATGCTCAGGCCAAACACCATGTTGATCATCAGCGCATAGATATGAAAAGGCGGCAGCACTGCCAGCACCCGTTCCTGGCCAGGGGCCAGCGCCACATCGAGGATTTCCTTCAGCTGTGCGCAGGCCGAAGCGATGTTGCCGTGGGTAAGCATCGCGCCCTTGGGCGCACCCGTGGTGCCGCCGGTGTATTGCAGCACCGCCAGCGTCGACTCGGGACCGTCCAGCGCGAAGGCACGATACTCACCGGTGTTATCCAGCAGGTGGGTAAACGCAACGCAGCTCGAGTCGAACCCAACCTCCACCGATGGCCCAAGCTGATCAGCACCGGGAGTCACGCCCGGCCCGCAGAAATCCGTCATGCCGCCAACAACCAGGGTCTGCAACCGGGTTCGCTGACGCAGACTGGCCATCTTCGGGTAGAACGCGGCCAGATCCAGCGTCACCATCACTTCGGTCTCGCTATCCTCGATCTTGTGCTCGAGCGTGCGCTCGGCATCCAGCGGCGAATAATTGACCACGGTGCCGCCGGCCCGCAGGACCGCGAAAAAACTGATGTAATAATGCGGCGTGTTAGGCAGGTACAGGCCAACATGCACGCCAGGGCCTACGCCCAGATGCTGCAGGCCCGCTGCAGCCCGGGAGATCAGGTCATCCAGCTGACGATAACTGAGCCGATGACCGAGGAAATTGATGGCGGGATTGTCGGGAAAATGGCGTACCGCATCGGACAGCAGCTCATATACAGGCCGAGCCGGCAAAGCGGCGTTCCAGTCAACATTGTCCGGATAGGATCGCAACCAGGGCATTTCGCTATTCACAATGGCACTCCGCGTATTGTTTTTTTTGAGTAGGTCGACAGCATGAAACTAGCCTGACGCTGGCCCTTCAGAAACGTGCATCCACCGCCGATATATCACGCTATAGGCTGCGTTAAGCCGGGATAGACCGGGCAAGGGGCCGCTTCGCTCACAGGCCAGCCATCTGCGTCACCGCGGCTATTGCTACGAATGCCTGCAAAAGGCTATACAGAGCCACTGATTTTTCTGCCTGAGATACACAATGCGCAAGCGCCTCGTACCTATAACAATTATTGCTGTCGGCATTCTCGGCTTCATCCTGCTCAAAGTGACCAGACCGGTACCCGAACCGGTGACACCGACTGAGCGTAGCTGGCGGGTAGAAACCCTGCACATTCAACCCGAAGCCTTCCAACCCAGCCTGACTCTATATGGCCGGCTCGAGTCCCCCCTGCGCCTGACCAGTGTGGCGCCGATGGCGGGGCGAATCGGCGAACTGCCGGTGCGTGACGGCGAGTTGGTTGATGAAGGCGAACTGCTGGTGGCGCTGGACGAAGCGGATGTGATGCCCCGGCTGCAACAGGCGCGCGCGGATCTGGCCGATGCCGAGTCCCAGCTGGAGAACGCGCGCCTGGCTCACAAAAATGATCAAAGTGCGCTGAAACTCGAGCGCCGCATCCAGGCCAACGCCAACAAGGCCCTGGAGCGCATGCAGCAACTGGTTGATCGCGGACTGTCGCCGCAGGCCGAACTGGACGCGGCCACCGACGCGCTGGACAGGGCAGCGCTCACCGTTGCCATTCGCGAACGTAACATCGAAGGGTATCCCAGCCGCATGGCCGGCCTGGAGGCGCGCGTCGAGCGCGCCCGTGCCGAACTGGAAAGCACACAACGAGACGTCGAACGCAGCCGCTTCCTTGCGCCCTTTGCCGGCATTGTTGGTGAGGTACGCGTGGCGGTCGGTGATCAGGTCGCAGCCAACGCGGCATTGCTGGATTTCTACCCGCTGCGAGACATGGAAGTGCGCGCCACCCTGCCGCAGATCTATAGCCAGGCATTCATCAGCGCATTGAACAACGGCAAGCGATTGCCCGCCACGGCATTGAATACCGATCCACCGGTGCAGCTGACCCTGCAACGCATTGCTGGCCAAGCCGATACGCGCGGGGTCGAGGCGCTCTTCACGCTGGATCAGCCGCACCCCGGCTTGCGCGCGGGCAACCTGCTGGCGATCAGCGTAGCGCGACCGGCCACTGACAACAGTGTGGCGCTCCCCTACAGCTCCATCTATGGCAATGACACCATCTATCAGCTGCTGGATGAGCGCATGCACCGACTGGCCATTCAGCAAGTCGGCGAAATTCTCATGGAGTCGGGCGAGCGTTGGGTGCTGGTGCAATCCCCGGAGCTGCAACCCGGCATGCAGATCATTACCACCCATCTGCCCAACGCCATGCAGGGTCTGAAGGTGGATGCCGTCGAGGCGGACAAGGGTAATCCGCCGGAGCCGGCGCGATGAATGGCAAGTCGAGCGCGATCAGCTTCTTCGTCCGGCACAAGGTCGCCGCCAACCTGCTGATGCTGATCATGCTCGGCGGCGGCGTGCTCGGCCTGATGCGCATGAACATCCAGTTCTTTCCGACCTTCGCACTGGATTTCGTCACCGTGCGGGTCATCTGGAGCGGCGCTGCCGCGGAGGACGTCGAGCAGGCAATCACCCAGCCACTGGAACAGCGGCTGCGCAACATCGAAAACCTCAAATCGATGACCTCGACCTCTGCCCAGGGCGTTTCGAGTATCACCCTGGAATTCCGTGAAGGCACCGATCCAATCGTGGCGCTGGACGATGCGCGCCAGCAGGTGGACGAGTTCCGCAACCTCCCAGGCGATGCGGAACGTCCGGAAGTCACGCGGGTTGCCCGCTACGAGCCGGTGGCCAAGATTCTGCTATATGGCCCGCTGGCCGACCACGAATTGCGCAGCGCCGCCAACCGGCTGGAAATTGACCTGCTCGATCACGGCGTTGACCGTGTCGAAATCCGTGGACTGCCGGAACAGCAGATCAGTATCGAGATTTCCAATCAGCGACTGCAGGAGCTGGGCATGTCGCTGGATCAGGTGGCAGAACGGGTCGCTGCCGAATCCCGGGATTTGCCCGCCGGTCTGGCCGGTGAGCTGGACGCCGCCCGCGAGCTCCGTGCAGTCGAGCAGCGCCGCGCGCCCGAGCAATTCGCCAACCTCCCGCTGGAACCCGGCGAAGGTAATCACCTGCGCCTGGGGGATGTGGCGAACATCCGCCAGGAAGCCATGCGCAATCAGCCGGAGCTACGCTTCAAAGGCTATCCGGCGGTGGAGCTGATACTACAGCGCGCCGAGAATGGCGACTCATTGGTGGCGGCGGAAATCCTCAACGACTGGCTTGCCGAAGTGCGCCCGACCTTGCCGCCGGACCTTTCCCTACACGTACATGATCAGGCCTGGGAAGCTATCGACGAGCGCATCAGCCTGCTCATCAATAACGGCGTCGGAGGGCTGGCACTGGTCATCCTGTTGCTGTATTTCTTCCTGCCCGGTCGCGTGGCGCTATGGGTCGCGGTCGGTATTCCCACCGCGTTCCTCGCCGCACTGGCGGTGTTCTGGTTGATCGGTGGATCGATCAACATGATCTCGTTGTTCGCGTTGATCATGGCGCTGGGTGTGATCGTCGACGATGCGATCGTGGTCGGTGAAGATGCTGATGCGCATTTTCGCAATGGCGAGCAGCCAGGGCTGGCGTCGGACGGCGCGGCGCACCGCATGCTCTGGCCCGTCGTGGCCTCCTCGCTCACCACCATTGCCGCCTTCATGCCGCTGCTGATGATCGGTGGCATCTACGGCAGCATTCTCGGCGACATCCCGACGGTGATGATCTGTGTCCTCATCGCCTCACTGCTCGAATGTTTTCTGGTCCTGCCCCACCATCTGCGCAATGCCTTCCAACCGAAGCCGATCAATACCGGTACAGGCTGGCTACGCAGCGTGGGCAATCGGGTGGACGCCGTACGTGCGCGCTTCGATGTGGGTTTCGATCGTTTCCGTCAGCAGCGATTCCGGCGTTTGAGTGAACTGTCGCTGCGCCACCGGGGCGCCACCCTCGCCTGCGCGCTGGTCAGCGTCATCCTTACCGTCGGGCTGATCAGCGGGGGGCGCATTGGCTTCAGTTTCTTCCCGACGCCGGAACCGCAGGTGCTCAATGCCAGTGTGAGCTTCGTCGCGGGCACGCCACGCGAGCAGGTCGATCAGTTCCTGATTCATCTGCAGGAAACCCTGAATGACACCGAGCAGGCGCTGGGTGAAGACTTGATCCTGACCGCAGTGGTGAGCCTGGGTGAAGTAACCGGCCCCTCTGGCATGGGTCGGGCCGGTGACCAGCTTGGATCGATCATGGTCGAGCTGCAATCGCCGGATCACCGTGACGTTCGAAACCAGCAATTCATCCGCGCCTGGCGCGAGCGCATCGAACTCCCCGCCGGTATCGATCGACTGGTGATCAATGAGCGCACCGGGGGCCCGCCCGGCAAGGATATCAATGTGCGCCTGACCGGCGATGATCCGGTGCAACTGAAAGACGCCGCCGACGCCCTGGGCGTGATGATTGCGTCCATTGGCGGCGTCATCAGCACCGAAGACGATATGGCCTGGGGCCGCGAGCAATTGATCTACAGCCTCACGCCCTACGGCCAGGCGCTGGGACTGAGTACGGAAAGCCTTGGACGACAATTGCGCGCCGCCTACGACGGCCGCCTTGCCCAGATCTATCAGCATCGCTCGGATGAAATCGAAGTACGCGTGCAGCTACCGCGCAAGGAGCGTGAACAACTGGCCAGCCTCGGGGATATGACTATCCGGCTGGACGATGGTCGCTTCGTGCCGCTGGGTCAGGTCGCTACTTTCAGTGCGGGGCAGGGTTTTGAAGCACTGCGCCATGCAGAAGGCCATCTGGCCGTGGAGGTCACCGCCGACCTCGACCCGACGCAGACCACCGCCGGTGAGGTGATGGAAGTCATCAACGGCGTGCTGCCCGACCTGGCCGCTGCGCACAACGTTCGTTACAGCTTCGAAGGCCGCTCGGCGGACCAGCGCGAGACCATGGCCGACATGAAGGCAGGGCTGATCATTGGCCTGTTGCTGATGTATGCGGTGCTGGTCTGGGTATTCACCTCCTGGACCACGCCGCTGATCGTCATGTCAGTGATCCCACTAGCACTGGTCGGTGCCCTGCTCGGGCACTGGTTCATGGGACTGCACATGACCATCCTGTCGATGTTCGGTCTGTTCGGCCTGTCCGGGATCGTGGTCAACAATTCGATCATTCTGGTGAGCTTCTATCAGGATCAGCGCAAGCTGGGGTTAGACATCAATGACGCCATCAGCGAAGCGGTAGTCCAGCGGCTGCGCGCTGTGCTGCTGACCTCGCTAACCACTATTGGCGGCCTGTTGCCCCTGCTCTTCGAGACCTCGCTGCAGGCACAGTTTCTGATACCCATGGCGACATCAATCGCCTTCGGCCTGGGCTTCTCGACCATGCTGGTGCTGCTGGTTATTCCGGCGTTGCTGTCGGTGCTGGAGGGGTACAAGGAAAATCGCGGCAAGGCCGCTACAGCGGGAGCTGAGGGGTAAGAGGTTGATGCGGTAAAACAGGGAGCCTGCTGCAGCGCCTGGCGCACCGGCAATGCCGGTGCGCTGGCCGAAGTGGGTTAAACGTTCGGTTGCTTGACCGTATCCAGAGTCTTGGTAATCGCCGCGACGGCAGCGCCGATATTGCTCAGCTCCGCGGGCAGAATCATGGTGTTGTTGGTCTTGGCCAGTTTGCCGAACTCATTCACATACTGCTCGGCAACGCGCAGCGCAACAGCATCCTTGCCGCCCTGGGTATTGATCGCCTCGGCAACCAGGCGCAAGCCCTGGGCGGTGGCCTCAGCGACCAGTTCGATCTGACGCGCCTTACCCTCGGCTTCGTTGATCTGGCGCATCTTGTCGGCTTCGGAGAGGTTGATGGTCTCCTGCTTGATCCCCTCGGAAACGTTGATCTTGGCCTGACGCTCGCCTTCGGACTGTGCCACCACCGCACGACGCTCCCGCTCGGCGCGCATCTGTTTCTCAAGCGCATCGAGAATGGTCGCGGGCAACTCGATATCGGCGATCTCATAGCGCATCACTTTCACACCCCAGGGCCGGGCAGCTTCGTCCAGTGCGTCGACGACCTGCACGTTGATGGTCTCGCGTTCCTCGAAGGTCTTGTCCAGATCGATCTTGCCGACCACCGAACGAAGCGTGGTCTGCGCCAGCTGCATGGCGGCGTAGCGGTAATCGTTGATGCCGTAGCTTGCGGCCTTGGGATCGACCACCTGCAGATAGATCACGCCGTTGACCACTACCTGGATGTTGTCCTTGGTCACACAGGCCTGACGCTCTACGTCGATGGCTTCTTCCTTGAGGGTATGGCGATAGGCGATCCGGTCGACGAAGGGAATCAGCAGATGAAAGCCCGCGTCCAGGGTCTTGGTGTACTTGCCCAGCCGTTCGACCACGTAGGCTGACCGTTGCGGCACAATCTGCGCGGTCTTGGCGATGGTGATGACGATGAGGGCCAGGAAGGCCAATGAAATGATTGTAGCGATTTCCATGCTGTTACTCCGTTGTGTGGTTATTCAGCTGTCACAGGGCACTTTGCAGTCACCCTTAAAACGATGCCGCGGTGGGCCGAAACCCACGCAGCGTCGCCTGTTTTCAATGGTTCGTCGGACTCGGCGTCCCATTTGGCGCCGTTCAACTGCACTGCGCCTACGCCCTGCTCGAAATCCTCCAGTACGGCAACCCGTGCGCCGACCAGATCGCCCTCATCCGGCCCGCTGGCCCGGTCGGATACGTCACCATGCAACCAACGGCGAAACCGCCGGCGCAAGCCGAACAGCGCCAGCAGGCTGACCACCGAGAAACACAACAGCTGCACCGGCAGACTGTCAATCACGCCCACGAGCGTAAGCAGTCCGACTACCAGCGCGCCGATTCCAAAAAACACCGCAACCACGCCCGGAGCGGCCAGCTCCGAAATCAGCAGCAGAAACCCGAGCACCAGCCAGAATGCATAATTATTGAGTAGGTCAATCGTAAGCATCAAACTCATCCCTTAGATATGCCGACAAAGCCGGAAGCCTAGCAGAATGCGAAGGCGCCCGTACGAGCTTGCAGCACAATGTCGTGGCGATAACCTGTCTCGCCGACCGACCTGCACCAGGCAAAATGCAACAGTGCCGGATTCGGCTTGTCGGAGATATAACCACACCGGTTTTTGCCGACTCCTGCGGAGGTTATATGCGCGCCGACGAATATCTGAAAAAGCATGGACTGGAAGAAGACAAAAAGGACGAACTCAAGGACTCAAGCCTGAAGGGCAAATCACTGGAACGTGCTACCCACCCCGAGCCGCCCAAGGCCGGCACGCCACATGACTGGGAAGACTGGGAGAACTTCAAAAAGGATGAGGAACGCAAGGAGGACGCGGACGCCGACAAGTAAGGCTCAACCGACCCCTGAGAGCCGGTGGGCCTGGTCCTGCATCGGCGTAATTGCAGCATTAGGTATGTCCGAGCCTGAAACCTAACCAGCCACCACTCCGACCAGTCCCCCTCTTTGAAAAAGAGGGGTTAGGGGAGATTCAGCGCAGCGATCCACCAGGCCAGATCGAAGCCTGTCGCCCACCGTCAGCCAGGATTGAGCAAAACGCCGTGAACCCATCCGTGGGGGCTTGGTGAAAACATCCCTGTTTTCAACACTTGCTCCACCCTGACAGCCGGTGGGCTTGTTCGAACATCCGCGTGATACGAAGAAAAACCTGCTTGGAATTTGCCATCCGGCAACTCGAACGTTCATGCAAAGCGAGGCGACAGCTAACCCGAGCTCCAACACAGACTCGCTATTTCACGACAATGCGTTTGCATGTGCTGCCAGGTCAGGAGCCAGTCGCCCACCATCANTGCGTTTGCATGTGCTGCCAGGTCAGGAGCCAGTCGCCCACCATCAGTCAGGATTACGCAAGACGCCGTGAACCCATCCATGGGGGCTTGGTGAAAACATCCCTGTTTTCAACACTTGCTCCACCCTGACAGCCGGCAGGCTTGTTCGAACATCCGCGTGATACGAAGAAAAACCTGTTTGGAATTTGCCATCCGGCAACTCGAACATTCATGCGAAGCGAGGCGACAGGACTGAGCCGACCGTGCGATGACAGGGATGTCATCGACGAGCTTACAGGGAGGTACTTGCAGCGTGTCGGCGCAGCCCTGTCGCCTCGCGCCAGCTAACGCCTACGTAAGACCTACTCAGGGACGGTTGAGATGAACCGCCCCCGAGTCACATCACTTCTTCATCCACACCCCATTGAGCATGATGTACTGCCCCGGCGCTGTACGCTCGATGGCCTTTTTGCCGGCCATCGACTCCACGTCACTTTGCTGGATACCGTTTTCCTTGGCCAGTTTCTGATATTCATTACGGCGTGCCTGGTTGATCTGACTGGCAATTTCCGCCGCCTCGCCGCCCGGGTTCACCACACTGAGATAACCATTGGGTTGCTCGCCAAGCTGGCCGGCCGCTTTAGCCGCCGGCAACGCCGACATCGCCTCGTTCAGGCTCATCGCCAGCACCGGCATACTCATCATCAGCGCCAGTAAAAGGCCGCCCATCCTGATAGTCATACGCATGTCATTCCCCCGGGATTGTCAGAACAACCCACTCGATTCACTGAAGAGCTCATCGAGCTCCTTGTCGACCCTGACGTAGATCTCATGCTGAATCTTCACGTTCAGGTTGATGTTGATTGGTTCACTGGGCGCTTCCAGCTTTACCGTGGGTGCGCAACCTGCCATGAACACCACAGCCATTGCCGCTATCGGAAACATTCGCCAACGCATGAGGCTCTCCTCTGCTGGGTCAGCGCCGCTGCAGCAGCCGCTCCTGAACCCGTTTCTGAATGATATCGCTGACCTGTCCGCTCAGCTGAAGGCTGGCCAGCAGCGCCGGGATATCTTCTTCCAGACGTACATTGAGGTGCACCGGACGGCCCTGCTGCAGCTCTGGATTATGCCCCTCAAGACGCAGGCCGAGTACGAGTGTACCGTTTTCGGCATAGTCGATATCGCTCGCGAGCACACTGTACCGGAAATCATCCAGCGCTAGCACCAGCTCACGCATGCCGGGGTTGTCGCCGAGCCCGGCAAGCCTGTCCGAGCGATACTGCAGGGCACCACCCGGCTCACGCGCCCTCAGCGAACCATTCTCGATGATTACGCCGTTATCCGTCAGGGTGACCGGCAACTGACCGTCAATAATGCCGTGCCCACTGAGCCCTTCCGCTGGATAGGCTTTGAACAGCTCGGTCAGCTCGACGCCCTGCATCTGCACCATGAGCTTCTGACGCGCATGGGAAAAATCGAGTGTGGTCGGTTGCAGCAATAGCCGACCGCCCAGCAAATCAGTGGAGGCGTGTTCGATATGCAGCTCGCCAGCCAGCGTTTGCCCGAGTGTCGCTTGATAGCGGCCGTCAAAACGGGCAGGGCCGACTGGCAGGCCGGGATTGATGGACTGTAGCGTTATAGCCGATGTTGCCAGGGTGACCTGTTCACCTTTCAGTTCCATGGTCAGCGGCAGATCAAGGCCGCTGAATTCCGTGCGGTCATATATGCCGCTGCCGCCCGAAAGGTCGATCCGCCCGGACAGCCGCTCGATAGAGGAATGACCGCTGGCATCGAAGTTGGCGGTCAACTTGCCTGCGCTCAGGTCAAGCAATGCAGGCCAATCGGTGAGCGTCAGCGCGAGCGGATTGTCCGCGCGCAGGAAGATTGCGTCAGGCGTCAGCCGTGCCCGCCAGCCGGCGTTTGTTGGCCAGGTCATGTCCAGACCGAACTGCAAACCGCTTGCCGCCGCCGCCACGCCCTTCCAGTCCAGGCCTTTTTCGCCATAGCCCAGCCTGCCAACCAGGCTCCAACTTTGCGGGCGTAGCATGGCATGCTCCAGTCTGGAAGCGCCAAGGCGGATGGGTGCGTCGAGCCGTGTGGCGTCCTGGCCGTCAAACGGTATATCTAGCTTGAGTCCGGCCAGTTCCAGTCGCGTATCGATCAGCGAGACGTCTGCCTCGCCCAGTCGCAATGCAGCTGAATCAAGACGGGATGACTTGCCCAGGGTAAGGCTCAGCAACTGTTGATTGACCAGCCCCTCGAAAGACAAATCGGCCCGCAGATCCTGGAATCGGGCGCCGGCATAATCGATACGGCCACCCACCAGTTGCAGACGACCCTGATGTAACTCAGCTTGCAGCGCCGGGTTGTTGGTCAGACTGAGCCTGGTATCGAGCGTACCGGTAACCGGACCGCCCAGGGTCGCGCTGAACGTCAGCGGCAACGCGGCCCGCCAGCCTTCAGTGGAACCCGGCTCTGGTTCAATAACAGCCTGCAGGGAGACCGGACGCACGTCGGCGGGCAGATTCGCCAATGCCGGCCAACTCAACCGCTCCAGCTGTACGCTGGCTGTACCCTGGTGCAATAACCAGGCGCCCTTATCGCCCTGGAAATCAAAATCAGCCGCCCCGCTGACAGCCCCGACATCTTTGACGTCCCAGGGCTGCGGCAGGTTGAGCTGGCCCTTGACTCGCACGGCTCCGGCCAGCAAATCCGTCCACTGAACGGGCGTTCGACCGGGCTGCAGCACCCAGTTCGCATCGAACTGCAGGCCAGTCGGCAACTGCTCCAGCGGCAGGGTTCCTGGCTTCAGCCATGGATCAACGAATCCGAACAACCAGTTGGCGTCCGGCCAGCCGGGCATGCTCACGCTGCCTTGCCATTGAGCAGAATCTGTAGCGCCTCGCCAATCCGCGCGCAGCGCCAGGGCGTGCTGGCCTGAGAGCGCAAGATCGCTGCTGAGCACAAGGTCGTCCGCCTCGTCGCGCAAGTCGACGCTCAAAGCCAGACTTTCCGTGCCGGACAGCAGAGCAAGCTGCGCGGCGAACGAGTTGGCAGAAATGACATTGCGCCGCGCATCAAACGAACCGCTGAGCTCGCAGGTCTCCTGCTGACAGGGCATGCTCAGACTCAGATCTCGGATAGCAGCCTCGGCGGGAAACCAGTGCGGCACGTGCAGCCAGTCGCGCGGATCCAGCGAAGCGGGCGATTGATCAATCGACGCCGGCGCCGGTGAGCCGGGGTTCGGGTCAAGCATGGGATCTTCAAAGGTCATACCGGGCGTGGGACGCCAGTCAAGATCCAGATCCCGCACATCAACCAACTCCAGGCGCGGCCCTGCTTCCCACACCAGTTTGACCTGAACGCCCCAGGCGGCAAAACCCAGATCGCCCTGTTCGGCTGCGTATCGGCCGGTGATCTCCGCGACGCTCAACTCGTTGCCCGACCAGCTCACGCCTCGCCAGTCGAGATGTTCGACGCCGGCATCCCGTAACGCTCGCTGCGCTGACTGCACGGCAAAGATGCCGGCCAGCGTTATCAATGCAAGCACCACGATCAGGATCCGGAACGCGGTCCGCATTAGGGTCTGTTGACGTTTCATAGCGGGCCGCGTTGCTGTGTCAAATGCCGCAAGGCCGGGCGGCGTTCCGCAAGGCGCGGGACGCAGGCAATGGTTGTTCCCTCGCCAAGTCCTGCAACACTGCATGGCGGTATTTGGAACCGCAGCCTAGGCGGCCCCACCCGAAGGGACGGACCCCGTTTTGCGCAGCACTGCGTTGCTCGTCGTTTATTTGGAATGACCACAAAAACGCCTGGAGCGTTTTTGCGCGCAAGCCCCGCAGGGGTGAAGCACATGGATGTGTTGAACAAATCCCTCTCCTCGCGCCTTGTTCTGCACCAAACGGGCCTCCGTCGCGGCCGCGATGAAACGTCAACAGACCCTACATCTCCTCAAAGGTCTGTTGTCAGGTTAGCATGGCGCCAGACATCACACGCCTGGGCCTGGAGCTGATACATGGACGCATTAGCGCGGTTGAACCGCCCGCGACGCCACATAGGAGTGTTCAGCATGTTTGCGCTGGCATTCCTGCTGATCTGGATCGCCCTGGCGGTTTATCAGGCACTACGACCGCTGCCGACGGGCATGTCGTTCGCCGGCCCACTGCGTCCTGCAGGCGATCTGGCCTTACTGACTGATCAAACCTACCGCTCGGCCGATGGCGAGCCAGTCAGCGAGCAGCAGATATTCGACGAAGTGTTCAGACTGATCGACCAAGCGCGCAAGCTCATTGTGGTCGACATGTTTCTGTTCAATGAGTTCGCGGCCGAGGACAGCTATCGCCCCCTGACCACGCAAATGACCGAAGCCCTGATCGCGGCGCGGCAGGCACAGCCAGGCATCGAGGTGGTACTCATCACCGACCCGTTCAATCATCTTTATGGCGGGTTGCGTTCGCCGCATCTTGAGCAGCTGGCCGAATCCGGTGTCCAGGTGGTGTATACCAATGTTGACCGGCTCCCCGCCTCGAACCCGGTATGGTCCGGATTGTGGATGCTGTGCTGTAGCTGGGTCGGTAACAATCCAGACGGCGGCTGGTTACCCAACCCGGTAGCCGATGAGGACGTCACGCTGCGGACCTATCTGCATCTGCTGAATTTCCGGGCCAACCACCGCAAGACGCTGGTCGTCGATCAGGGTGATGACTGGGTTGGCCTGATCACATCCGCCAACCCCCAGGATGCCAGCAGCCGGCACAGCAATAATGCCATTCGCTTCAGTGGCGCCGCCGTGCTGGATCTCCTGCAAACCGAGCGTGCCGTATCAAGCATGTCCGACGCTGCGATCGGTGCGAACTGGCCTGCACCACCCGCGCCCGTGCCTGTCTCCCCTGACCCTGCGATCCAGATACTGACCGAAGGCGCCATTCGCGACGCGTTACTGGCAATGATCAACTCGTCAGAACGGGGCGACCGTCTGGATATGGAAGTGTTCTATCTATCCCATCGACCGGTCATAGACGCGCTGATCAGCGCTCACCAACGCGGCGTAACCATAAGAGCGATCCTCGACCCGAACCGCGACGCCTTCGGTCGGGAAAAGAATGGCATTCCGAACCGTCAGGCTGCCTGGGATCTGCATAAAGCCGGTATCGATTTGCGCTGGTGTTTTACCCAGGGCGAGCAATGTCATCGCAAATGGATTCGGCTGGATCGAGCCAATGGCGGTGCCGAATTGATCAGCGGCTCGGCCAACTTCACCCGCCGCAACCTTGATGATCTCAATCTGGAAACCAGCGTCCGGCTGGTCGCGACGCAGCATCCTGTGCTGGATGAAACCCGCCAGGTATTCGAAAAGGTTTGGTCAAATGCTGACGGCGCAACCTACAGCCAGCCTTATGACGAATTCGCCGATCATTCGTGGGCTCGCTATGCTCTGTACCGGCTGATGGAAGCGACCGGAATCTCTACGTTCTAAGCCCAGAGCGGCAACACCCGCAGACGCCTCCAACCTAGGAGGCGGACTCCCTCGTCACGCCACCGTCTCGTTCTCGAACCATGCTGCAGACCCGTTCTGGTCCGCTTCGAGCAGGCCGGCTACCCGTTGCAGGCTGGCCAGCAACATCAGCTGCTCCCAATCAGCCAGCTGACCGAAACGATCAAGAAACTGGCTTGGCAGCAAGGCGGGTTCTGCCTGGATAGCGGCCAGGCCCTTATCGGTCAGCGCCAGATGCACTTTGCGCTTGTCACGCTGGCTGCGAATACGATGAAGCAACTCTCGGTTCTCGAGGCGGTCAATGATAGTACTGAGCGTCGCCTGAGACACGCTGACCTGCTTTGCCAGCTGGCCCAGAGTACCCTCGCCCATGGCTTTGATGCTGTGCAGGATCAACAGCTGGATAGGCGTCAGTCCGCTGTGCCGGCCAAGGCGTTTGGCATGAATCTCACTGGCTCGCTGCAGTCGTCTGAGGGAAAGGTAAAGGTCGTGCATCATGTGCATGGTGTCTGACTCCGGCGGCACGTCGAACGAAGGCGGCATTTTGCCACAAACCCTAAATATTACAGTAATAACTAGATAAACTTTTTCGACGCGCTAACGAAAGCTATGAACCCCAGCAAACGGCGCTTTCAGTGCATCGGAAACAGGAATGCTACAACATTAGTATTTTGACTTCAAAATAGTTGGCTGTTTTAATCGGCGATCACATAGCCAAAACACCCGAGAAAGCGTTTTTGGCCCCATTTCTTTCAAACGGACGAGACTATGTGTGGAATAGCTGGAGAACTTCGCTTTGACGGGGCACCCGCGGACATGGGCGCCCTGGATAGAATTACGCATCACATGATCAAGCGCGGGCCGGACAGTGCCGGGTTGTGGTCACAGGGGCCGATGGGATTCGGCCACCGCCGCCTCAAGATCATGGATCTGCATGCCGCTTCAGGGCAGCCCATGGCTGACGCCGAGCTCGGCCTGTCGATGGTCTTCAACGGCGCGATCTATAACTACCCGGAACTGCGCGCCGAGCTGGAATCCATGGGGTACCGCTTCCATTCCGGCGGCGACACCGAGGTTGTGCTCAAGGGCTATCACGCCTGGGGTGAACAACTATTGCCGCGCATGAACGGCATGTTCGCCTTTGCCATCTGGGAGCGCGACGCGCAGCGCCTGTTTCTCGCCCGCGACCGCCTGGGCATCAAGCCGCTGTACATCAACCGCACCGGCGAGCGCCTGCGCTTTGCCTCTAGTCTGCCGGCGCTGTTGCAGGGTGGCGGTGTGGACACCTCTATCGATCCGGTAGCACTCAATCATTACCTGTCGTTCCATGCCGTGGTGCCAGCGCCGCGCACCATGCTGGCCGGGGTCGAGAAATTGCCCCCAGCGCACTGGCTGCGGATTAACGCGGACGGCAGCCAGCGACAGGAATGCTGGTGGACCGTGCAATATGGTGCCCGCGCCGAAGAGCAGGATCTGACCTTCGACGACTGGCAGGACCGGGTGCTCGATAGCCTGCGCGCCTCGGTCAAGCGCCGCAATCTGGCGGCCGTGGATGTGGGTGTGCTGCTGTCTGGCGGCGTGGATTCAAGCCTGCTGGTTGGGCTGCTGCGCGAAGCCGGTGCAGACAAGCTGCAAACCTTCTCGATTGGTTTTGCTGACGTGAACGGCGAAGCCGGTAACGAATTCAAATATTCGGATCTGATCGCCGAGCATTTTGCGACCGATCACCATCAGCTGATGATCCCCGAGCAGGAAATCCTCACCGAGCTGCCCAGCGCCTTCCGCGCGATGAACGAGCCGATGGTCAGCCACGACTGTATCGCCTTCTATCTGCTGTCGCGGGAAGTGTCCAAGCACTGCAAGGTGGTGCAGAGCGGCCAGGGCGCGGACGAGATATTTGCCGGTTATCACTGGTATCCCAAGGTCGACGAAGCGGACGACCCGCTGGCGGCCTATCAGCAGGCCTTCATGGACCGTGATTTTGCGGAATATCGCCGCACAGTCCAGCCCGCCTGGGCACAACAGGATTACGCTGGCGAGTTCATTCGCGATCACTTTGCCCAGCCCGGTGCGACCAGCGGCCTGGACAAGGCCATGCGCCTGGACACCTCGGTGATGCTGGTGGATGACCCGGTCAAACGCGTCGACAACATGACCATGGCCTGGGGTCTCGAAGCACGTGTGCCCTTCCTCGATCACGAAGTAGTCGAGCTGGCAGCGCGCATACCCGGCAAATACAAGCTGCCCGACGAGGGCAAGTATGTGTTGAAGGAAGCCTCACGCAAGGTGATTCCCGCCGCGGTGATTGACCGGCCCAAGGGCTATTTTCCGGTGCCGGGGCTGAAGTATCTGGAAGGCGGTACGCTGGATTGGGTACGCGAGGCGCTGACCAGCCAGCGGGCCCGCGAGCGTGGCCTGTTTGATACCGACTATGTGGACACCTTGCTCCAGGACCCGAAGAGCCATATCACGCCGCTTCGCGGATCAAAGCTGTGGCAGCTCGCCGTCCTTGGGCTCTGGCTGGAGGCGCACGAACTCTGATCCGCTATGACGGTCAGGATTGGACAGGGAATGCATCGGCGGCCACGCCGGATATCACCCAATAGCCCGATTCATGTCAGTGGGCAAGAAGAGGATAACGCTCGAATGACCAAGCATTTGCATCCCGACCAGCACCGGCTGATGCGCGGGCAGGCTCCGACCTATGAGAGCATGCGCGCTGGACACGCCCAACAGGGCTCGCCGGATGGGGGTCATACCAAACCGGTGACCATCCAGTGCGGCTGGGGCCGATTGCTGGTAGGCCAGACCTTTTCCGATTACGAAGTCTTGGCCAATACCTTGCTGGACGAACGCCCCGGTGAACGCGATATCGCCTTGTATGTGGCCGATCCTCAGGTAGTGCTGTCCTTTGCTCCGCAGCACCTGTTCCTCGACCCATCCGATACCATGCGCCTGTGGTTCAGCGATTACCGCCCGGCGCACCATAGTCTCCACGGATTTCAGATTCGCCAGCCGCAGCATCCGGGCGACTGGTCTGCGATCAACGCCCTGTATGCCGCGGCAGGCATGGTCAAAGTCGATCAAGAACGCATCACCGCTCGAGCGAATGGTGGGCCCACCTACTGGCTGGCCGAGGATGACGACACCGGCGAGGTCATCGGCACGGTCATGGGTCTGAATCATGCAAAAGCCTTCGATGATCCGGAAAAGGGCTCGAGCCTCTGGTGCCTCGCCGCGGACAGCCAGAGCCTGCGGCTGGGCATCGGCGAAGCCCTGGTGCGTCACCTTGTCGAGTATTTCATGAGCCGTGGCTGCCAATATCTGGATCTGTCGGTAATGCATGACAATCAGCAGGCCAAGACGCTCTATCGCAAGCTGGGTTTTCGCAAATTGCAGACCTTCGCCATCAAGCGCAAGAACAGCTTCAACCAGCCATTGTTCATCGGCCTCGAGAGCGACAAGGAGCTCAACCCCTACGCTCGTATCATCACCCGTGAAGCCCGCCGACGCGGTATCGAGGTGCAGATCGAAGATGCGCCCGCCGGGCTTTTCATAATGACTCATGGCGCACGACGCATTCGCTGTCGCGAATCGCTCAGCGACGTGACCAGCGCCGTAAGCATGACCTTGTGTCAGGACAAGAAGCTCACCCACCGTACCCTGCAACGCCATGAGCTGCGTACGCCGCAGTTTCAGCTGGCAGGCGAGCCGGAGCAGAACGCGGCGTTTCTTGCCGAACACAAGGCGCTCGCAGTCAAGCCGAACAATGGTGAGCAAGGTCATGGCGTGGCGGTCAATATCCGCGACGCCGAGGCGCTGGAAGAGGCAATCGCCGAAGCCAGGCAATACGACACTGAAGTTCTGCTCGAGAGCTATCACCCCGGGGACGACCTGCGGGTGCTGGTAATCAACTATGAAGTGGTGGCTGCGGCGATCCGCAAGCCCGCCGAAATCTGCGGCGATGGAAGCAGCCCCATCTCTCGACTCATCGAAAAACAAAGCCGCCGGCGACAGGCCGCCACTGACGGCGAAAGCCAGATTCCGATGGATGCCGAGACGCAGCGTACAGTTGAGTCGCAGGGCTATTCGTTGGACGACGTGCTGCCCGCCGGTCAGCATCTGTATGTGCGACGCACCGCCAACCTGCATACCGGTGGCGTTTTGCTGGATGTGACCGACCGGCTGCATCCAGACCTTAAACAAGCCGCGATCCGAGCTGCCGACGCCCTGGAGAATCCGGTGGTCGGCCTGGATTTTCTGGTGCCGGCAGTCGACCAGCCGGAATACGTCATTATCGAAGCCAATGAGCGGCCAGGCCTGGCTAACCACGAGCCACAGCCCACCGCCGAGCGCTTCATCGACTTGCTGTTTCCGCTAAGTCGGGCGCATCCTTGATGCGAGAAGCGACAGCCCGCGAACGGAGATTTTATGCCTTATAAGCGTTACGGCCCGGATATGGGCTTTCTCAAAGGCACCCTGCTCGAGATGCTCGCCATCCCCTGCCCGACCGGTTTTACCGATGGCATAGTGCGGTATGTGTCAGAGCATCTGGATGCGATGGGCGTGCCCCACGAACTGACCCGGCGCGGTACCATCCGCGCCACCATCAAAGGGCGACAGAACAGCCCGGACCGCGCCATTGCCGCGCATCTGGATACCATCGGCGCCATGGTGCGCAGCATCAAACCCAACGGCAGGCTGGAGTTGGCGCCTATCGGTCACTGGTCGAGCCGCTTCGCTGAGGGTAGCCGGGTCAGTCTGTTCGGCGACCACGGCTGTTTGCGCGGCAGCGTGCTACCGCTGATGGCGTCCGGTCACGCCTTCAATGAAGAAGTGGACGCCCTGCCTGTGAGCTGGGATAACGTCGAACTCCGCATTGACGCTGAGACCACCAGCCGTGCCGAAACCGAGGCGCTGGGTGTGCACGTTGGCGATTTCGTGGCTTTTGATCCGCTGCCGGAATTCTCCGACAGCGGTTACATCAGTGCCCGGCATCTGGACAACAAGGCCGGCGCCGCCGCACTGCTCACGAGCATCAAGCAGATTGTTGAAAGTGGCGAAGAACTGCCGATGGATCTGCACCCCATTTTCACTATTACCGAGGAAACCGGCACCGGTTCCGCCGGCGCTTTGCCCTGGGATGTCAGCGAATTCGTGGGCGTGGATATCGCGCCTTCGGCTCCCGGGCAGACCAGTACCGAACACACCGTATCGCTATGCATGCAGGACTCGGGCGGGCCCTACGACTATCACCTGTCGCGCCACTTGCTCAGCCTCTGCCAGCGCGACGAAATACCCGTCCGCCGTGACGTGTTCCGCTATTACCACAGCGATGCCGAGTCAGCGATCCGCTCGGGCAATGATATCCGCACCGCGCTGATTGCCTTCGGCACCGACGCCACGCATGGCTACGAGCGTACCCATCGCGATAGTCTCGAAGCCGTCGCTCGCCTGTTGACGGCCTATGCTTTCAGTCCGCCGGTATTCGAGCACGACGAACGCGACGATGCGCCACGGGAAAACTTCCAGCGCCAACTCGATCCCGAGACCATGTCCAGCAATGAAACGCACCTGCCGCCACTGGAAAGAGTGTTCGCCCATGAGAGCATGGACAGAGACCTGCCGGAGCTGGAAGAAACGAAACGACTGACCGGAACCAACCGGCACCTCGACAACAACAATACTTGAGCGGACCCTTGACCATGCACAAACTTCCTACGCTGGCCCTTGGCGGGCTGGCGCTCGCTATTATGACGTCCACTCTGCAGGCACAGGAACGGCAGCTGAGTTTGCCTGCGCAGGTCGTACTGGGCAGCGAGAGCGGCGACGAAGAGGTACGCCTGCCTCTTGCCCGTGACACCCTCACTGGCGATCAGCTCAGCCCCCAGAGCCTGGGCGCGAACATTTCTGAATCGGTGCAGCGAGTGCCAGGCATCGTTGCGCTGAACAGGCAGAATTACGCGCAGGATTTGCAGATCTCCTCCCGTGGGTTTGGTGCTCGCGCAGCCTTTGGTGTGCGCGGCGTGCGTCTGGTACAGGACGGCATCCCGCTGACCATGCCTGACGGGCAGGGCCAGCCAGCCTTGTTTGATCTGGACAGCCTGCAGCGCATCGAAGTACTGCGCGGTCCGCTGACCACGTTGTATGGCAATGCCTCCGGCGGAATCATCCAGGGCTTCACCGGCGAAGCACCCTTCTACCCGACTCTGGACACACGGACCGCTTTCGGCCCCGACGGGCTGCGACGCTCGCGTTTGCGCTATGGCGGTCAGCATGGCGATCTGAATGTCAGCGCCAATGTGTCGCGACTGGAAACCGACGGCTATCGTGATCACAGCGATACCCGCCGCGACCTGGCCAATCTGCGTCTGGGCTGGGATATCGATGATGCTTCCAGCCTGACACTGCTGGTAAACATGCTCGACCAGCCGGAAACCGAAGACCCGCTGGGGCTGACTGCAGACGCCTTGCGGGAGGATCGCCGCCAGGCGGTGCCGAACGCTTATCTCTATAACACTCGCAAATCAGTCAAGCACAACCAGGCCGGCCTGAACTATCAGCGGCGCTTGGACAATGACGATGAAATCACGGTAATGATCTACGGCGGCGAGCGCGACGTGCAGCAGTATCTGGCGTTTGCCGGGGGCCTGGAATACTCGGGGGGCGGCGTCATCGAGCTGGATCGCCGTTTCGGCGGCGGCGAACTCGGCTGGCAACGCAATACCGAGCTGTTCGGGCTACCCGTGGAACTGGCCGCCGGCCTGACCTACGACTATCAGGGCGAAGGCCGCAAGGGCTTCGTCAATAACGAAGGTTTCAAAGGTGCGCTCAAACGCGACGAGTTCAACCGGGTCGATAGCCAGGAAGCTTATCTCATCAGCACCTGGCAGCTTGACCCACGCTGGAGTCTGACCGCCGGAGCGCGCCACAGCCGAATCGAATTCGATTCGGATGATGATTTTCTGTTCGATGGCCAGAACGACAGCGGCAGCGTGCGCTACAACCAGACCAACCCGGCGCTGGGCGTCAGTTATCAATGGACCGAGACGGTCAGTTTGTACGCCGCGCTCGGACAGGGTTTTGAAACACCGACCTTTCAGGAATTGGCTTACCTGCCCGAGGGTAGCGGCCTGAATTTCGGCCTGGAACCCAGCCTGTCACGCAATGCTGAGATCGGCCTGAAGCTGCGCAGGAATCGCACCCAGGTCAACGTCGCTCTGTTCGAAAGTCGGGTCAAGGACGAGATTGTCACCGGTCCTGATCAACTGGGCACCGGCCGTTCTACCTATGCCAACGCAGGGCGCTCGACCCGGCGTGGAGTCGAGTTGTCGATCGATCAGCAGTTCGCCCATGGAATCGGCGCCTACCTCGCCTATAGCTACCTGGATGCCACCTTCGACCGCTATCGCAACAGTGACGGCGAAGATCTATCAGGCCGGCAATTGCCAGGCGTGCCCGAACATAGCCTGTTCGCCGAACTCAATTGGCAGCCGCCAGGAACGGGATTTACGACCGCGCTGGAGGCGCAGAGCCTGAGCCAGCGCTATGCCACGGACGACAATAGCGCCCAGGCGCCAGGTTACGCCGTGTTCAACTGGCGCGCCGGCTATCGGCACGAGATGGGTCAACTGGCTCTGGAGCCCTTCGCCCGGATCGACAACATCGGCGACAAGGAGTACATCGGATCGCTGATCATCAACGGCGCGGGCAACCGTTTCTATGAACCCGCACCGGACAGGCAATGGCTGGTGGGGCTGGGTGTGGAGTATCAGTGGCGATAAGCTGAACACGGACATCGGTACCTTTGTGGATGGCACAACAGGGCCGGGATAGCACGTGCTATGGAGGGCCAGGTGCCATCCTGGCCAGCTTACTCGCTGGTAACGCCGTTGGTCGAGGTGGAACTCGGCACTCCGTAGCGCCCAGTTTCATTTCGCCAGCGTACCTGTCGGCGACGCCTATCGTACGAGTTGATGCTCGAACTTCGCGGGAAATCCATCCGGACTCCGCCGCAGACATCCCGCATCGGTCCATGATCGATGCGCGCCGGCGCAGGCGGGGTGAGACCTCCCAGAAACACCACGTTCTACAGCAAAACGCTGCGTCTCCTGGGGCTGTGAAGCGCCTCGGGCCGCGTTCGGACTCTACGGCAAGCTATCCGCGCGCACTAACCGCACAGCCGCCCCCGGGAGCAATGAGTCGACGTATATATCCGTGCAAGCCCCACAACGAGCAGGCGCTCGACACCCCCAGGAAAAACCACATAGACTCGATTGCAGGCACACCCCTTTCGACGGTCCGCGCCAGGAGCCACCATGAATAGCATGCCACCCCGTTTCGATGCCCAACAGGACCTCAGCCTGGACCCGTACTGGATGCCCTTCACCGCCAATCGTCAGTTCAAGGCGCGGCCCCGCCTGCTGGAAAGCGCGCAGGGCATGTTTTATACCGATATACAGGGGCGCGAGGTGCTGGATGGCACCGCCGGGCTGTGGTGCTGCAATGCCGGACATGGCCGCCGGGAGATAACCGAGGCGGTCAGCAAGCAGGTCGGCAAGCTGGATTTTGCGCCATCCTTCCAGATGGGCCATCCGCTGGCGTTTGCGTTGGCTGAACGTCTGGTAGACATTGCTCCAGCCGGACTGAACCGCGTGTTCTTCACCAACTCGGGCTCCGAGTCAGTGGATACCGCACTGAAAATCGCACTTGCCTATCAGCGAGGCCGTGGACAGGCCAATCGAACCCGCCTGATCGGTCGCGAGCTGGGCTATCACGGGGTAGGCTTTGGCGGCATCTCGGTCGGCGGTCTGGTCAACAATCGCAGGGCATTCGGGAGCCTGCTGCCCGGTGTCGATCATCTGCCGCATACGCTGGATATCGAGCGCAACGCCTTCACCCGCGGGTTACCTAAACACGGGGCGGAACTGGCAGACGACCTGGAGCGGATCATCGCCTTGCACGGCAGTGAGAACATCGCCGCGGTGATAGTCGAGCCCATGGCCGGGTCTGCCGGCGTAATACTGCCACCGCAGGGCTACCTCAAGCGCCTGCGCGAGATCACCAGCAAACACGACATCCTGCTGATCTTCGACGAAGTCATCACCGGTTTCGGCCGTCTTGGCGACGCCTTCGCCGCGCAGCGCTGGGACGTAACCCCGGACATCATTACCACAGCCAAGGGTTTGACCAACGGCGCGATTCCCATGGGTGCCGTGTTTGTCAGCGAGCAGATACAGGACGCCTTCATGCAGGGACCGGAGAACATGATCGAGCTGTTTCACGGCTACACCTATTCCGGCCACCCCGTTGCTGCCGCCGCAGCGCTGGCGACACTGGATATCTACGCCAACGACGGACTGCTGACCCGCGCGCAACAGCTGGAGGTTTACTGGCAAGAGGCGCTGCACAGCCTGAAGGACCTGCACCACGTCATCGATATCCGCAACGCCGGTCTGGTCGGTGCATTGCATCTGGCGAGTCGTGACGGAGCACCCGGCGCGCGCGGGTATGAGGTGTTTGAAGAATGTTTCTGGGACGGCCTGATGGTACGTTGCACTGGCGACATCATCGCTCTGTCGCCGCCATTGATAATCGAAAAGCCCCATATCGACCGCATTATCGAAACGCTGGAAAAAGTGCTCCGCCGCACGCCATAAGCGTCGCCTCCAGCGGAACCGGGTCACTCCCGACTCTCCGCCGTACGATCCGTCGCACATCGCTCGAACAAGCTCTCGGACAATTCCCCTTTTTGAAAAAGGGGGTCAGGGGGATTCGGGGTTAAGCAGGCCCAGATGCGAACCCGTCCGCAACAATCCCCGCTGCAGATTGCCCCTGCCCAGATAACCGGCCAACCTGATAATGAACAATCGTTCATAGCAGAGTTTGCCGTCTCTGCGTGTTGGTTCCGCTGCGCCACAGCCGAGCGCGCCGGGACCGAAATCTGCCGGGGCGCCTTCGTATGATCGTCATGCTCCGGCTCCAGAATCCGGAGAATAATTACCGTGAAGATCTGCTTGCTAGTTTCTGCTGTGTGTCTGTTATCGCCTGTAGCAATGGCTTTCAACCCTCCAACACCGGGCCCTGGGCCGACTGATCCGCCGCCGGATGGCCCGGTAGCCTGCACTGACAAGGATCTGCAACCGGGCGAAACCACCCGCACCATCAATGTCGGCGGCCAACGTCGCGAATATGTACTGTACGTGCCGGAGTCCTATAACAACGCCAGCGAAACGCCATTGATGCTGGATTTCCATGCCCTGATGACCAGCGCTGACTATCAGATCGAGAACTCCGGTACGCGGGAAGTCGCCGATGAGGAAGGCTTCATCGTAGCTTATCCCCAGGGCGTGGATAACGCCTGGAACCTGGGTCCCTGCTGCACCGAATCGCGCGCAGTGGATGACGTCGGTTTTGCCAGAGCGGTCGTCGAGGAAGTATCAGCCCAGGCCTGCGTCGATGAGAAACGCGTCTACGCCACCGGCTATTCAAACGGCGGCGGCATGGCTTATACCCTGGCATGCCGGGCGGCAGACATGTTCGCGGCAGTCGCACCCGCAGCTTTCGACATGATCGAGGAGACCGCCTGCGAGCCATCGCGCCCGGTGTCCGTGTTCGCAGCGCGTGGCACCCGCGATTCCATCGTGCCGTTTGAGGGTGGTGAATCCACTCCGCCGACCCGCTACCGTCTCGACCCAATCACCTTCCTCGGCGCTGAGGGAAGCCTGGAAAAATGGGCTGATATCAACAATTGCAGCGGCACGGCTACTGACATGGGTAACAATTGCAAGGGTTATAGCAACTGTGACGGCGACACCGAGGCAGTCCTTTGCACCGCCAGGCTCGGTGGTCACAAGGCCTGGGATGCACAAGCCAGCTGGAACTTCCTCAAGGACCACGCCCTGCCCTGAGATATTTCCGTACGTTAGCGGCCGCAACGGCCAACAGGTGCGCACCCGCCGGCTTGCTGGCGGTTGCGCACGCGTGCTGGGCACCCACTCGGCACTGACTTGAACATCTTTCTTGCCGACACAGCATGGTCTAAACGTGACTGACGGGTTACATTCCTCGTCAACCAATGCATTCAAGACCATAATTTCCCCTGGATTGTTCAGGAAGCTCCGAGAGCCAGCCATGCACCGGCCTGACGGGACGCACTCATACCACACCGCAATCCTGTCTTGTGACCAGGCAGGGCTGCCAAGCGTGATATGAACGCCTGTCGCGGCGAGCCCTTGGCTCTCAGAGATTCCTCAGGATCAATGGCCAGACCGGGTAAATCGCCCGGCGACCATCGAGTTCAGCCTGTTCGTCACGCGTGGCGGGTGCGCACCGGGGTACAGTGAGGAGTCCTGCGAGATGTCGCGTTTACCAGTCATTGTCGGGTTCGGCGGATACAACGCCGCTGGCCGTAGCTCATTCCACCATGGCTTTCGCCGCACCATCATTGAATCCCTGAACCCAGCCGACCGGCAGCAAACGCTGGCCGGACTGGCCGTTCTCATGAAGCTGGTACGCGTAGAGGGTGATGTCTATCTCGATGATGAGGAGCAGCCGCTCAGCCTGGCGGACCTCGAAGAGCGTTTCGGTCAGCAGATCCTCGACAGCACCCTGGTACGCCGGGTAGAGAAACGTCACCTGGATGTAGACGCCGCGCACTGGCACAAGAACCTGACAGTGACCGGCGAAGCCGGCAAACCCTTCTCGTTCATCACTCTGGCGAAACAGTTGCCCGAACCCCTGCCATCGGACTGGGTGGTCGAGCCGCTGAATGCCGCCGAAGTAATGGTCACCATGTATGACGGTTGCGACATCAAGGTCGACAGCTACCGCTCGCTGGCGGTCAAGTCCGCCGGACAGCTGCCCAGCGGCTTCGAGCCCGGCGAGCAATACGCATCACGTTTTCACCCACGCGGCCTGCAAATGACAATCGTCGCCGCTACCGATGCGCTGCGTTCCAGCGGTATCGCCTGGGAAGACATCACCCAACGCATCCAGCCGGATGAAGTCGCCGTGTTCGCCAGCAGCATCATGAGTCAGCTGGATGAATTCAGCTTCGGCGGCATGATGCAGTCCCGGCTCAAGGGCAACCGGGTCAGCGCCAAGCAGCTCGCGCTGGGCCTGAACAGCATGCCGGCGGACTTCATCAACGCCTATATCCTTGGCAGTGTCGGCACGACGGGGGCCATCACCGGTGCCTGCGCCAGCTTCCTGTACAACCTGCAGAAAGCCACCGAGATGATTACCAGCGGTCGCGCCCGGGTCGCCCTGGTCGGCAGCAGTGAAGCACCTATAACCCAGGAATGCATCGAAGGTTACGGTGCGATGGGCGCATTGGGTACCGAAGAAGGGCTGCGCAATATCGAAGGCACGACGGATGTGAACTTCCGGCGGGCGAGCCGGCCCTTTGGACAGAACTGCGGCTTTACCCTGGCCGAGTCCAGCCAGTTCTTCCTGTTGATGGATGACGAGCTGGCGATGGAGCTGGGCGCCGATATCCACGGCTCGGTTCCGGATGTGTTTGTCAGCGCCGACGGTTTCAAGAAATCGATTTCAGCGCCGGGGCCTGGCAACTACCTGACCATGGCCAAATGCGTACACAGCGCGATGCAGATCCTCGGCGAAGACAGCGTGCGCCGGCGCAGCTTCGTACATGCGCACGGATCCAGCACCCCGGCCAACCGGGTAACCGAGTCAGAACTGCTGGACCGTGTTGCCGAGGCCTTCGGTATTGCCGACTGGCCGGTGGCAGCGGTCAAGGCCTTCGTCGGTCATTCGCTTGCCAGCGCCAGTGGTGATCAGCTGGCTTCGGCGCTGGGCACGTTCAAATACCAGATCATTCCCGGCATCAAAACCATTGATGAAGTGGCGGACGATGTTCATCAACAGCATTTACGCATCAGCACCCGTGATGTTGACCGCGCGCAGGATCCGCTCGAGGTGTGCTTTATCAACTCCAAGGGCTTCGGCGGCAACAACGCCAGCGCGGTGGTGCTGGCCCCGCAGGTGGTCGAGCGGATGCTCCGCAAGCGTCACGGGGAAGAGCGTTTCGCCGAATATGCTGTCCGTCGCGAAGCGGTCCGGGCCGCTGCATTGGCCTACGAACAGCGCGCCCAGAAAGGCCAGCTCGAGGTGATCTACAAGTTTGGTCAGGACATGATCGATGACCGGCAGATAGAGATGTCGGTCGAACAGATGACCGTGCCCGGCTTCAGCCAGCCCCTGATATTTCGCAAGGATGATCGCTTCAGCGACATGCTCGATTAAGCGCTTCGGAGCCGGGCGATAACGCCGGCTCCGTTCCGCGTCAGGCTTGCCAGATCAGGCGATTCTCAATAGTTACCGCACCTTTGCTCTGAGTTGTAGTCCATAACTTGGAACCGTAGAAACCTCTGAAAAGATAGAGAGCGAAGGTCAGACAAGGCGTAATGGAGAGAACGGTTGCAGCGTGCAGCTGTAACAAGCCTCTTCAAAGCGACATCAACGCTGCATGACCGCGTCCCATCATTTCGGGGTTCCTTGAGCATTCTGGTCAAAGGAGCACACTTATGTCATTCAGTAAGCAAGTATCAGCTGCCCGCAAAGAAGCCGAAAAAGAAGCGCACCACCTGGGTTCGGTTGCACGCCGTTTTTATAAGGGCACCGCCAAGGAGTCCAGCCGCGATTTCAGAAAGCTGCAAAAACGTGCGCGCCATAACATGCACGACATGCATCTCGGCGGTCACAACAACCGCGCCTCTCACTCGCTGCAGCAGGCAGGCCAGATGGTCAAACAGCATCCCGTCGTGACGCTGGCGATTGCCGCCGGCGCCTTCGCTCTGGTGGCCTATTTCCTGACCAAGCCACGCCGTCAGAATAGCCATCAAGCCGGCACTGACAGCAGCCAGACACCGCTGTAAGCACTATCGCGGCGCCGCTGACTGTCAGCGGCGTCACGCCCGCCATCTGTTCCTTGATGCTGCCGCCCCATACCCCGTACAGTTCAGCTGTCTGTCTCAACTGAACCGAGGTCAGCATGTCCCCTTTCAGCTTCGCCACTACCGCACAAATTCTCTGTGAACCCGGCTCCGCCCTGCGCCTGGCCGAACTCTGCCACGAGCGGGACGCTCACCGCGTGCTGATAGTGACCGACCCCGGCATCATTCAGTTAGGCTTGCTGAAGGATATTCTTCCCGGTTTTGCAGACGCCGGGATCCAATACCGGATATTTGATGCGGTAGAGGCCGATCCGCCGGAGGCGGTGGTGCTGGCGGCGGTTGAACAGGGGCGAGCGATGGGGGCCGAGCTGGTGATCGGCTTTGGGGGCGGCAGCTCAATGGATGTAGCCAAGCTCGTGGCCTTGCTGGCACACCCCGAGTGCACACAGCAATTGCCCGACATCTATGGCGTGGGCAACGCGCGCGGTCGCCGCCTGCCACTGATTCAAGTGCCGACAACCGCCGGAACCGGTTCGGAAGTCACCCAGATCGCGATCATCACCACCGGTGAAACCACCAAGATGGGCGTGGTCTCGCCATTGCTGCTACCCGATCTGGCCGTACTCGACGCCGACCTCACGCTGGGCCTCCCGCCCTCCGTCACCGCAGCCACCGGTATTGATGCCATGGTGCATGCGATCGAGGCCTACACCAGCAAGGTCAAAAAGAATCCGCTCTCCGATATGCTGGCCCGCGAAGCCCTGCGCCTGCTCTCCGACAACCTGAGCGAGGCGGTGCATAACGGACAGAACCGCGAAGCGCGTCAGGCGATGCTCCTCGGCGCTTTGCTTGCGGGCCAGGCTTTTGCCAACGCGCCGGTTGCAGCAGTGCACGCGCTGGCTTATCCGCTGGGTGGGCATTTTCATATCCCGCATGGCCTGTCCAACGCACTGGTGCTGCCTGCGGTAATCGAATATAACGCCTCCCACGCCGCACCGCTTTACGCAGAACTGGCTCCGATCATCCTCGGCCCTGCTCTACAGCCCGGCGACGATGCAAGCCTGACCGCGCAGCTGGTGGCTGCACTGTCACGGCTCAGCCCTGACCATGGCCTGCCAAGCCGCTTGCGCGATGCCGGTGTACCGGAAGACAGCCTGCCCATGCTGGCCCGCGACGCCATGCTTCAGCAACGCTTGCTGGTCAATAACCCCCGCGAGCTGACCGAAGCCGACGCGCTGGCCATCTACCAGAAAGCCTACTGATACCCATCACTGCCGGGCTGCGGAGTCACTTCCGCGGCCCGCCCTCAGGACACGCCATGACCGAAGCCGCCCATTCTTCACGCAGCGACTACCCCTATTTGCATCCCATCACCACCCGCTGGCACGACAACGATCTCTACGGCCACATCAATAACGTCACCTACTACGCATTCTTCGACAGCGCTGTGAACACCTGGCTGATTGAACAGGGTGGGCTGGATATTCACGAGGGTGAACAGGTGGCGTTTGTCGTCAGCTCCGCCTGTGACTACTTCAAACCCGTAGCCTTTCCGGATCGTATCGAAGTGGGCGTACGCGTAGCCAAGCTGGGTAACAGCTCGGTGCATTACGAACTGGCAGTGTTCAAGACAGGCGAAGAAGGGCCCTGCGCAGCCGGGCGCTTTGTACACGTGTTCGTCGAACGCGCCAGCAAACGCTCATGCGCCATACCGGCCGGACCGCGCGCCGCGCTCGAACGGTTGCTGCTTTGAATAAAGGGGCCTCTAAAAACGTAGCGAGCGAAGGCCAGACAAGGCGAAATCGAGCGAAAGACGGACCGGGCTGGCGTACCAGTTTACGTCTTGTAAATGAGCATCTTGAGCGAGATTTCAACGCTGTATGGCCGAGCGCAGTAGTTTTTTGGAGGTTCCTCAACCTAGTACGTCCGGCAACTGCCCCGGCGTAAACAGCTCTATCCAGTAGCCGTCTGCGTCCTTGATAAAGGCGATGCGCTTCATCTTGCCGTCGTTCGGACGTTTGACGAATTCCACGCCCATGGACTCGAAGCGCTCACAGGCCGCATCGAGATCAGGGACGGCGAAGCCGATATGACCAAACCCCTGGGGCTGGTCGTTGCCGTTGTGATAGGCAAATTCTGGATCGTCCTCGGTGCCCCAGTTGTGCGTCAGCTCGAGCATTGCCGGCCGGCCGAAGGTCTGCACCAGCCGCACCCTGGATTCATGCGACCAGTAGCCAAGATCCAGCTCGTCGATCATTGCGAGGAAATACAGGCTGAAGCGCATGTCTTCGAAATCCAGCCGTTTGACCAGCGTCATGCCCATGATGCGGGTGTAGAAATCCAGCGACGCGGTCGGGTCCTTGACGCGCAGCATGGTCTGGTTAAGGACGAAGCCCTCCGTGGCCGGGTCGCGATCCTCGCACAGGCCTTCAGCGGTTTCGAAATGGCGTGACATGGCAGCGGCTCCTCAAATGGATGGTTTGAAAGGAAGCCTAGCATTTCAGCATCGGTTGGCGCTCTATCGCGAAGGACCGAAAACGCCAACCGAATCCGGCCCTCAGCGGAAAGGCCGCTCCTGCCACCAGGGGAAGAAGTCCGGACGGTCCTGGCTGGGACGCAGAGTGAAGCGTGCAGGACGTTTTTCCAGGAAGGATTGCACGCCCTCCTTCGCATCGGCCGATTCACCCATGAAAGCGATCGCACGGGAATCGACGATGTGAGCTTCCATCGGATGGTCGGCGCCAAGCATGCGCCAGAGCATCTGACGGTTAAGCAGCGTGGACATGGGCGATGTGTTGTCGGCAATTTCACGGGCCAGTTTCATGGCGGCAGGCAGCAGCTCTTCCGGTTCATGGATGCTGCGAATCAGGCCACCGCGCAGTGCTTCTTCGGCATCAAAGACGCGACCGGTGTAGACCCATTCAGCGGCCTGCTGTACGCCGACCAGACGCGGCAGGAACCAGCTGGAGCAGGCTTCCATGGTGATACCTCTGCGCGCGAAGACAAAACCGAAGCGCGCCTTGGTGGAGGCCAGACGAATATCCATGGGCAGGGTCATGGTGGCACCTACACCCACAGCCGCGCCGTTGAAGGCACCGATTACTGGCTTGGTACATTCGAAAATTCGCAGCGAAACAGTACCGCCGCCGTCACGCAGATCGGCGTTGCTACGCTTGTGACGATTGAAGGTGTCGCCGCCGCTCTCCAGATCCGCACCGGCGCAGAACGCCTTCCCGGCGCCCGTCATGATGACGACGCGTACGTCATCGTCAGCGTCGGCGGCATCGAAAGCTTCGATCAGCTCACGACGCATGTCGGCATTGAAGGCATTCATGCGGTCGGGGCGATTGAGGGTCAGGACGAGGATGCCGTCCTCGACCTGATAATTCAGCGTTGAATAGCTCACTGCGGCACTCCTGCAAGAATGGGAAGGCCTGACAGTGTAAGAGCGCAAATGCCCTCAGGCCATGACCCTCGGCTTTGCGTATGCAAAGCCATAGGCAGGGCCGATTGATCCTGAGTGGTTACCTAGTCGACGCGCTCGAACTTGAGGTCCCAGACGCCGTGACCGAGACGCTCGCCGCGGCGCTCGAACTTGGTTACCGGGCGCTCTTCCGGACGGGGTACATAGGTGCCGTCTTCAGCCAGATTGCGGTAACCAGGGGCCGCGCTCATCACCTCGAGCATCTGCTCGGCGTAGGCTTCCCAGTCGGTGGCCATGTGGAATACACCGCCGGGCTTGAGCTTCTTCCGCAGTTTCTCAGCGAAGTCCAGCTGCACGATACGGCGCTTGTTGTGTTTCTTCTTGTGCCAGGGATCGGGGAAGAACAGCAGCACCCGGTCCAGGCTGGCATCAGGAATGGTCTTGTCGAGCACTTCGATGGCATCGCAATCGAACACCCTGAGGTTGCTCAGCCCCGCGTTAAGCACGCCATTGAGCAACGAGCCGACGCCGGGGCGATGCACCTCTACGCCGATAAAATCCTGTTCCGGTGCGGCCGCTGCCATTTCCAGCAGCGACTGCCCCATGCCGAAACCGATCTCCAGCGTACGCGGTGCCTGGCGGCCAAACAGCGCATCCAGGTCGAGCATACCGCTTTCGAGATCAAGCCCGAATCTGGGCCAACCGACGTCGATGCCGCGCTTCTGCGCATCGGTCATCCGTCCGGCACGCATGACAAAGCTGCGAATCGCGCGGCGCGGATGTTCGCTGTTGCTATCGTTCTCGGGCAGGTCGGAAGGGGTCTGGCTGTCAGTCATGGCAAAGGCTCAAAGTGTAATCAGAAGAAAGTGCCGGCCAGCGGCGAGGAAGCCGAGGCATACAGCTTGCGCTCCATGCGTCCGGCCAGATAGGCACCGCGACCTGCCAGGACCGCGTGTTTCATGGCTTCGGCCATGAGCACCGGTTGCTGCGCATGGGCGATAGCGGTGTTCATCAACACGCCGGCGCAGCCCAGCTCCATAGCGATTGCAGCATCCGAGGCGGTGCCGACACCCGCATCCACCAGCACCGGCACGGTGGCCTCTTCGAGGATGATGCGCAGGTTATAGGGGTTGCAGATACCCAGCCCGGAGCCGATCAGCCCGGCCAGCGGCATGACCGCGACGCAGCCGATTTCCGCCAGTTGACGCGCGATGATCGGATCGTCGCTGGTGTAAACCATCACATCAAAGCCATCGCGCACCAGGATTTCGGCGGCCTTGATGGTTTCGATGACATCCGGGAACAGGGTTTTCTGGTCCGCCAGCACTTCGAGCTTGACCAGCTTGTGTCCGTCCAGCAGTTCACGCGCCAGGCGACAGGTACGCACGGCGTCTTCAGCAGTGAAACAGCCAGCGGTGTTGGGCAGGATGGTGAAGCGATCCGGCGGTAGCACGTCGAGCAGATTGGGCTCGCCTGGATTCTGGCCGATGTTGGTCCGGCGGATAGCCACGGTGACAATCTCGGCGCCTGAGGCTTCGATCGCGTCGCGGGTTTCGTCCATGTCCTTGTACTTGCCGGTGCCTACCAGCAAGCGGGAACGGTAACGCACGCCGGCAATTTCCAGCGCGTCCTGGGTCAGGTCAGTCATGTGAACTCCGATTTGGGGGGAAAGGCAGGGCCGCGATGAAACGGCAACTACCCTATCCGCCGCCTATGGCGTGAACGATTTCTACCCGGTCGCCGTCTGCGAGTCGGGTCTCGGCGTGTTGGCTGCGCGGCACTATATCCAGATTCAGCTCTACGGCCAGGCGCTTGCCGCTCAAACCCAGCCGCTCGACCAGTTCAGCCAGCGTAACCGGGTTCTCCAGGGCGTAGGCTTCGCCATTCAGTTGGATCTGCATGGGATACTCGAACGTAGTCAGGAAAGCGACAATGATAGCCTGCTTTGGCCAGTGCTGACCACGCTAGTGCAGCTCACAGAGCACGCCAGACACCGATTCCCAGGCACAGCCAGGCGAGCAGGAACATCACGCCGCCTACCGGCGTGATGATGCCCAACTTGCCCAGCCCAGTCAGCGCCATGGCGTACAGGCTGCCGCTGAACAGCAGGATGCCGAACGCGAACAATCCGCCAGAGGCCTTGAACAGGGCAACGTCCGGCCAGCGCAACAGCAGCAGCGCTATGCCAAACAGCGCAGCAGTGTGCCAGAGCTGATATTGCACGCCAGTCTGAAAGGCATTGAGCAGATTGTCCGGCAGTCGGCTGCGCAAACCATGTGCCGCAAAGGCGCCCAGCGCGACGCCAGTGAAGCCGCAAAAAGACGCCAGCAAAAGCAATAACTTGGCCATGGATAAATCCCCCGGTCTATACTGCGGGCCAATCCTGAAACCGATTCGCCCATGTTGAAAAAACTGTTGCGCACCTCAGCTCGTTGGCTGCTGTACCTGATGGTGCTGAGCCTGATCCCGGTCATTCTGCTGCGCTGGATCCCCTCCCCCGGCTCGACGCTGATGGTAGAGCGCTGGATCGAATTTCGCCAGCAGGGAAGCGACGTCAACATCAGACACCAATGGGTGCCCTACGCGAACATCTCCGACAGCATCAAGATGGCGGTCATCGCTGGCGAGGACCAGCGTTTCGCCGAGCACCACGGCTTCGATCTCAAGGCGATTCGCGCGGCGATGGAACACAATCTCGAAGGTGGCAGCCTGCGCGGCGCCAGCACCATCAGCCAGCAAGTCGCGAAGAACCAGTTTCTATGGTCCGGACGCAGCTGGGTACGCAAGGGACTGGAGGTCTGGTTCACGGCGTGGATCGAGGTGTTGTGGCCGAAGCAGCGTATTCTGGAAATCTATCTGAACGTGGCGGAATGGGATCAGGGCGTGTTCGGTATCGACGCTGCAGCCAGACACCATTTCAACGTCGGGGCCGCCACGCTGTCTGATCGCCAGGCCGCACAATTGGCTGCGGTGTTGCCCAGCCCGATCCGTTGGAGCGCCGCCAGACCCTCTGACTATGTGCAGCGACGCGCCACCTGGATCCAGCGCCAGGCCCGCCAGCTTGGCGGCCGGCATTATCTCGACCAGATGGAAGCGGGCCGCCCGCGACCCGACTGGTTGAGGTTCGCCTACTGGCAGGAACGGGTTTCGCTGAAGTGATCAACGGCAGGGCGCTGCCCGACGCCAGGCGTCCGGCGTCCGGCGTCCGGCAGGATTCAAGTCATACCGTGCGGGAGAACTTGCCCTTCTGCTCTTCGCCAAGGTAGGCGTCAAAAGTCATCGCCACGCTGCGCATCAGCAGATGGCCCTGTGGCAACAAGACCAGCGCGTCATCATGTAGCTCCACCAGACCGTCGCGTTCATGCTCACGTAACAGCGCCAGCGCGTCGGCGAAATATTCGGCGAAATTGATCTGATAACGCTGCTCGAACTTGGCGTAGTCCACGCGCCCATGGCACATCAGATCGGTAATCACGTCCCGGCGCAGGCGATCGTCTTCGCTGAGCTGGTAGCCGCGTTGCACCGGCAGCATGCCATCGTCCATCCGAGTGTAGTAACGCGAGAGTTCCTTGACGTTCTGACTGTAGCTATCCCCAACCTTGCCGATTGACGACACGCCGATGCCGATCAGGTCGCAGTCGGCATGCGTCGAGTAGCCCTGGAAGTTGCGCTGCAATGTTCCATTCGCCTGCGCGCGGCTCAGCTCGTCTTCAGGCAGGGCGAAATGATCCATGCCGATATACACATAGCCCGCATCGGTGAGCCGGCGAATGGTCAGTTCCAGCAGCTCGAGTTTGCGCTCGGGCGGCGGCATGTCTTCCATGCGGATCAGCCCCTGCGCCTTCACCTGCTCGGGCAGGTGTGCGTAGCTATAGGCGGCGATGCGGTCGGGACGCAGATCGATGATCTTGTCCAGCGTGGCATCGAAGCTGGCGACAGTCTGCAACGGCAAACCGTAAATCAGATCAACGCTCACCGACTTGAAGCCAGCATCGCGCGCAGCCATGACCAGCTCACGGGTTTGCTGTTCGCTCTGGATCCGATTGACTGCCGCCTGCACCTTCTCGTCAAAATCCTGAACGCCGAAGCTCAGGCGGTTGAAGCCCAGTTCGCGCAGCGTATGAATCTGCACCGGTGCCACTGTGCGCGGATCGACCTCGAGGGAAAACTCATGCGCGTCGCTGTCGTCCATATTGAAGGCATTGCGCAGCGTCTGCATCAGATCAGCCAGCTGTTCGCTGGTGAAGTAGGTGGGCGTACCGCCGCCCAGGTGCAGCTGGGTCAAGCGACGTGACGAATCGAACAGGCTCGCCTGTTCGGCAATCTCGCGTTTGAGATATTCGAGATACTCGACGGCGCGCTCGGTCTTGTGCGTGATGATCTTGTTGCAGGCGCAGTAATAGCACAGGCTTTTGCAGAACGGGATATGGATATACACCGACAGTGGCTTGGGTGAAGTCACCTCATTGCTGGCCTTGGCCGCCGCCCGATAGTCATCCATGGCGAACGCTTTGTGAAACTGCGGCGCAGTGGGATAGGACGTGTAGCGCGGTCCGGGCCGGTCGTACTTCTCGATCAGATCACGATTGAAACTCAGCCGTTGGTCCATATCCACTCCACAACTTTGAACGTCTGCTGCGGTTTCGATTTCGCCGGCAACAGACAGGACGAATGATGATCAGAAATCGCGCCTGTCGGCACAATATGCAGTTCGAGGTATAGCCGACAGCGCTATTCGTAATCGTCGCTGGGGCCAAACAGGACTGAATGAGCCTGGTCTTCACTCACAGCAACCACCGCACCCTGTTCAGGATAGACCCAGGCCTGTCTACCGTCGCCGACATCCATACGCATCGCCGGATTGCCCAACGAACCCTGGAAGCTCACCACGTCCACCGGCTCCTCAGGGATCAGGCTGATACGCTTGATCAGGCGGCCGGCTAATGCTGCAGCCACGCCGGGCGATATCGACTGCTCAGGCGAATCAACTGTCCAGGCCTGAGCGCGTACCAGGCTATCGGTCTGCACTGAATCCAGCTCGATCACCGCTTGAACGCGCCAGTTCAAACCGTCGCTTTCAAGCGGATGGCGACTGACCAGCAACGGTTGGTTTTCCGCATTGATCAGCCACAGGCTACCTGTTCCGAGCGCCGCATCGACGCCGGCAAGCGTTAGCGTCTGCTGTTGCAACGGCTGCCACAAGGACGCCTGATACTTACCATGCCACTGCATCTCGCCAGGTGCGTTTTGCTCTGCCATCCAGCTACCCAGGGCGAAAAACCCCAGCACCACGACAACCAGAATGGTCAGGGTGCGAACGCCCATTTGCAGGGACATGCCGTTACTCCATTAAAAATGCGGTATCGGCGTCATTATGCAGCCCGGCCCTCCTGGTTGAAAGGCTGGAACGAGGCCGGCTCCTTCGCAATAGCCATACAACAACGAATCAGCCATGGCCCTATTTTCGCCGATGTTTTGCTTCCTGCAATTGAGCCAGGTCAAGACTTGCAGGATGGGCCTGAGGTTTTCACGCAATCTGATCCATGCAGCTAACCGGCGAGACCGACAGTGGCTATCGGCTCCGTCCGCAGGGCCCTCCCGGCAGCGCGCACCAGGAACGCCTGGTTGATCATGCTGTGCGGCTTCAAGACCAGACGTTTGCCGCCAAAGACCTGGCGGCGCAGCAAGCGACACTGATTAGCGCAGAGGAACCAAAAAGGGCACCCGAAGGTGCCCTTTCATGCGGCCAAACAACGTCACGCCGCGTCGTCGATGGCCAGATTTTTCTTCAGTTTGTTCATCGCGTTTTTTTCCAGTTGCCGGATGCGTTCGGCAGAGACCTGGTACTTGGCCGCCAGCTCGTGCAGCGTGGCTTTTTCTTCGGCCAGCCAACGCTGATAAAGAATATCGCGGCTACGCTCGTCGAGCTGTTCCAGTCCCTGCTGCAACTGGCTGACAGAGCTGTCTGTCCAGTCCGCTGATTCCAGCTGGGTCGCAGGGTCGTAGCGCTTGTCCTCAAGATAGTGGACTGGCGCATAGGCCGTGTCGTCATCTTCGTCCTGCGCTCCGTCGAAACCGAGATCCTGGCCATACAGGCGGCTTTCCATCTCGCGGACTTCGCGGGTGGCGACACCCAGATCTTCGGCAACGGCGCTGACTTCATCGTGCGAGAGCCAGGCAAGCTTCTTCTTGGCGCTGCGCAGGTTGAAGAACAATTTGCGCTGGGCCTTGGTAGTCGCGACTTTGACAATGCGCCAGTTGCGCAGGATGAACTCGTGGATTTCCGCACGAATCCAATGCACTGCGAAGGACACCAGGCGCACGCCCATCTCCGGGTTGAAGCGCTTGACCGCCTTCATCAGGCCCACGTTGCCTTCCTGAACCAGGTCGGATTGGGCCAGACCGTAGCCGGAGTAACTCCGGGCGATATGCACGACGAAACGCAGATGCGACATGACCAGCTGGCGGGCCGCTTCCAGATCTTCGTGATAGTACAAACGATCAGCCAGCTCGCGCTCTTCCTCAACACTGAGTATCGGAATGCTGCTTACGGTCTGGACATAGGCCTCTAGGTTCGCACCGGGAACAAGGTTATGTACGGGCTGCAAGGCAGTGCTCATGTTCGAACTCCGAAAAATTGACGGCTCAGTGTATCACCGCTGGATGAGACTGTGAACGCCTGGGGAAGTTCATCAAAAGGAGACTAATTCCATACAAAACAGAATGTTACGGGCAGGTAACATTTTCATTGCGGCTCAATGTCACGGATATGCCGACCCACTGCCAGCCATGCGCCGAGCAAGCCGAGTAGCACAGCGCCTGCGACCAGCAGCAGGCCATCCCCCGCCGGCATCGGCAATAACTCGAAACCGCTCTGATACAGGGCCGCAACCTGACGCACCGTAGTGTTCAGCCAGGCGATACCGCCGGCAAGCAGCAGCCAGGCCAGTATCCCGGCGACCAACCCGTAAACCATTCCGATATAGAGAAACGGCCGACGCACGAAGGCATCGGTGCCGCCGACCAGCTTGATTATTTGAATCTCTTCACGCCGGCTCTCAATGGCCAGTCGTATGGTAGTGGTCATCACCAGTAGCAGAGCGAAGATCAACAATACCGCCAACCCGCCGGTAAAGCGTTCAAGCATGGCAAGAATCGAGGTCAAGCGCTCGACCCAGAGCAGATCGATCTGCACCAGCTCGACACCGGACATACCGGCAATGCGGTCCCGCAACGGCTGCAGTGCCGAGGCGCCGCCTTCGATGCTCGCCGGCGTTACCAGAATCACCGAGGGCAAGGGGTTGTAGGACAGCTGTTCCAGGGCATCGCCCATTCCGGAGTGCTCCTGGAATTCGGCCAGCGCCAGAGCCTTGTCCAGCAGCTGCGCCTCATCAACCTCGTCCAGCGCGGCAATACTGTCGCGCAACTGTTCGGCGGCGCTGGCGTTAACCTCATCCTGGAGATAGACAGATAACTGTGCAGCGCGCTGCCAGTCGACGCCCAGACGCTCAACCTGGCCAATCAACACAGCGAGCCCGGTAGGCAGCGCCAGTACGATGGTCATCACCAGGATGGTCATGGCGCTGCTCAGCGGGTGCCGGCGCAGGCGCTGCAGCGCCTGCGATGCGCTGTCACGATGACTGCCCAGCCAGCTGCGGAGCGGATGTTTCCAGTTGCGCTGCGAGCGCGCTGCGCCCTTGGGCGCATGGGTGTTCTTGCTCTCACGCGCATCAACGGTCTGCCGCTTGCGCGGCGCTGCCGGGTTTCGCTTGTTCTCAGCCATGCCTATTCCCCGTCCCTGACCAGGCGACCCTCGTGCAACGTGAGCATACGGTGATCCAGCCGCGCGATCAGCGGCAGATCGTGACTGGCGATCAGTACCGTCACACCGACGCGGTTGAAGTCCTCGAACAGGGTCATGATTTCCGCCGATAGCGCCGGATCAAGGTTACCTGTGGGCTCGTCGGCAAGGAGCAACGCGGGTTTGTGTACCACCGCCCGGGCAATACCGACTCGCTGCTGCTCACCACCCGACAGGGAGATGGGATACAGGTTTTCCTTTTTCAGCAAATCGACCTTATCCAGCGCTGCACGTACGCGCCTGCCGATTTCATCCCGCGGCGTTCCATTGATAATCAGCGGCAGCGCAACGTTATCGAATACCGTGCGATCAAACAGCAACTGGTGGTTCTGGAACACGACGCCGATCTGGCGACGCAGATAGGGGATATCGTCACTGCCGAGTTCGTGCAGATCCTGGCCGCCGATATGCACACGCCCGGTACTGGGCCGCTCCATGCACATCACCAGCTTGAGCAGCGTACTCTTGCCTGCACCGGAATGGCCGGTGATAAACGCCATCTCACCGGTGCGGATATGAAAGTCGAGGTTATCGAGCCCTTGATGACCGTTAGGATAGCGCTTGCTGACCTGATCGAAGCGAATCATGGTTTACTCGCGCCCAAACAGAGCCTTGACGAACTCCGGCGCCGTAAAGGGACGCAGATCATCGATCTTCTCGCCGACACCGATGAACCGGATGGGCAGTCCGAACTGCTTGGCCAGCGCGAAAATCACCCCGCCCTTGGCGGTACCATCAAGCTTGGTCAATGCCAGGCCGGTAAGACCCACCGCCTGATCAAACAGCTTGGTCTGGGAGATGGCGTTCTGACCGGTGCCGGCGTCGAGCACCAGCAGCACTTCGTGCGGCGCCTCATCGTCCAGCTTGGCCAGCACCCGCTTGACCTTCTTCAGCTCATCCATGAGATGGTCCTTGTTATGCAGGCGCCCAGCAGTGTCGGCGATCAGTACATCCGCTCCCCGCGCCTTGGCGGCCTGCAACGCGTCGAAGATCACCGAAGCTGAATCAGCGCCGGTATGCTGCGCGACAACCGGAATATGGTTGCGCTCGCCCCACACCTGCAATTGCTCCACCGCTGCGGCACGGAAGGTATCGCCAGCAGCCAGCATCACCTGCTTGCCCTCGCCCTGCAGTCGCTTGGCCAGTTTGCCGATGGTCGTGGTCTTGCCGACGCCATTGACGCCCACTACCAGGATAACGAAAGGCTTTTTCTCAGCGGGAATGACCATGGGTCTGGCCACATTACCCAGCAGGCTTTCCAGCTCGCCCTGCAAGGCGCCGTATAACGCCTTGCGGTTGTTCACCTGGCGCCGGCTGACGCGTTGCTGCAGCGATTCCATGATCAGGGTGGTGGCTTCGATACCGACATCGGCCATCAGCAGACGGGTTTCCATATCCTCCATCAGCTCATCGTCGATTTCCTTCTCGCCGAGGAACATGTTGGCCATGCCCTCGCCAAGATTGGCGCTGGTCTTCGACAACCCCGCCTTCATCCGGGCGAAGAAGCCCCTGGGCTCGGCTGCCGGCTTCTCCGGCTCGGGCTCCTTCTCGGACTGTTCCGATGTCTGTCCGAGGCCAGAGAACAGCTCTGCAGCGACTTCCCGGGCGGCCTTATCCTGACTTGAGACGACCGGTGTCGAAACAGGAGTTTCGGTCTCGGCGGGCGCAGGGGGAAGCGTGTCGCGGGCGGCCGGTTGTTCGGCCGGCTGCTCAACCGGCTGGTCGACCGGGTCGACCACCGGCTCACTGGCAGCAGGCGGGGCCGGTTCACTCTTGCGCCGAGCCCAGCCGAACAGGCCCCTTTTCTCGGGCTTGGACGCTTCGTTCTCCGGGCGCTTCGAATCCGGCTTATCTGACTTGTCTTTTGAACCAAACATTTACGATCACTATCAGAGTCTGGCGACGCGGTTTGGCCGCCACGTTGTAGGTTGGGTTATCCTACCCCACTTCCGCCACAGGCGGTATGACCGTCGTCCCTCCTAGACCATCCAGGACCATCGCATGTCGCGCCTTCTGCAACCCGTTTCGATCCTGCTGCTGATGCTTGGGCTGTCCGGCCTCGCCCATGCCCAGGAACAACGCCAGACTACCCACGAATTCAGTCTCGACAATGGCCTCAAGGTCATAGTGCGAGAGGACCATCGCGCACCGGTGGTGGTATCGCAGCTGTGGTACAAGGTCGGCAGCAGCGACGAGCCGCCAGGCAGAACCGGCATGTCGCATGCGCTGGAACACATGATGTTCAAGGGCAGCGAAAACATCGCGCCGGGGCAGGCGTCGAAGTTACTCAGCAGTCTCGGAGCCCAGGAGAACGCCTTCACCAGCCGCGATTACACTGCCTATTATCAGGTGCTCAGCCGTGACCAGCTGGCCGTTGCCCTGGAGCTGGAAGCCGAGCGCATGCACCTGTTGTCCCTGCCCGAGGACGAGGTCATGCGCGAGATGCAGGTCATCAAGGAAGAGCGCCGACTGCGTGTCGATGACAATCCCAACAGCCTCGCCTATGAACGATTCATGACCCAGGCTTACATGGCCAGCCCCTATGCGCAGCCTGTTATCGGCTGGATGCATGATCTTGACCGGCTGACCGTCGAAGACCTGCGCGCCTGGTATGAGCTGCACTACCAACCGGGCAACGCAACACTGGTTATCGTGGGGGACGTCACACTGGAAGAAGTTCGGACGCTGGTTGAGCGCTACTTCGGCCCGATTCCCGCTGGCCCGGTACCCGAACAGAAGGCACCGCTGGAACTCCCCGGCGGTGGCGAGCGCAGCATGGTGCTGGAACTCGACGTACAGCTGCCGAGCCTGATCATGGGCTTCAACGTACCGGGTCTGAATACCGCAGAGCATGACTGGGAGGCCCACGCGCTGCGACTGCTCGAAGCCGTACTGGATGGCGGATACAGCGCCCGCCTGGCGAGCCGTCTGGAGCGGGCGCAATCAATCGCCACCTCGGCGTCCGCCAGTTATAGCGCCTTCAGCCGGGGCGATTCGCTGTTCATGCTCAGCGGCGTGCCCAACGAGTCGCGCAATATCACCCTGGAGCAGCTGGAAGACGCGCTCTGGGAGCAGATCGAAGAGCTGAAGAACCAGCCGCCAAATGCCGAGGAGCTGAACCGGGTGCAATCGCAACTGATCGCCAGCCTGGTTTACGAACAGGATCAGATCAGCCAGCAGGCCAACCGCATCGGTCAGCTGGAAAGCATCGGTCTGCCCTGGACCCTGCTGGACAAGGACGTCGAGACCCTCGAAGCCATCACGCCGGAACAGGTCAGCGAGGTCGCCCGACGCTACCTGACACGTGAGCGCCTGACCCGCGCCCATGTATTGCCTGCCCCCCAGAACAAGGAGACTCGCTGATGGCTGTCGCGCATTCCCGAAAAACGCTGCGCTGGTTGCTTGTCCTCATCGCGCTGGCTGTGATTGCCGGCATCACGCTGCTCAAACCAGGCGGGGACAATCCTCCGGCCGAAGCGAAGGCCGCCCCGGCTCCTCTGGTCGATACCACCCCAGCCGCAGTGGATACCGAGAGCACCGCCCAGGGCAGCGCTGGCGACGCACCGTTACCCGACCTCGAGTCCTTGAGCACTCTGGATCCGGACAAGCCACCGGCCCGTCGTAAACTCGATTTGCAGCATTGGACGACAGAGCAAGGCTCGCGGGTGTATTTCATGCAGGCTGATGAACTGCCCATGCTCGACGTGCAGGTATTGTTCGCCGCAGGCGCCAGCCGTGACGGCGATCAGCCAGGCCTGGCCACACTGACCAACGCGATGCTCAACGAAGGTACCGGTGACAAGGATGCGGGCGACATCGCCGCAGGCTTCGAGCGCCTGGGCGCGCAGTTCAGCAACAGCTCTCATCGCGACATGGCACTGGCCAGCCTGCGCAGCCTGACCGCTGCCGACAAGCTGGACCCCGCCCTGGCATTGTTCGCTGAAGTCGTCAGCCGTCCGAGCTTTCCGCAGGACGCCTTCGAGCGCCTGCGCAACCAATTGCTGGCGGGTCTGCGTTATCGCCTGCAGCGTCCGGCAGCACTGGCCAGCGAAGCGTTCTGGGCAGAGCTCTACTCCGACCATCCCTACGGCAGTCTGCCAGAGGGCACCCCGGAGAGCCTGCAGCAGATAACACCTGCGCAACTGGAAGGTTTTCATCAGCAGTTTTATGCTTCGGGCAACGCCGTTATCGCCATGGTCGGCGCGATAGACCGCCAGCAAGCAGAGCGCATTGCGCAGCGCCTGGCGGATGCCATGCCGGAAGGTCCCGCAGCGGCAAAAACGCCTGTCCCCGATCCGATCGAGCCTGAACCTACGCATATCCCCTTCGATGCACAGCAAACGCACATTCTGGTCGGCCAGCGCGGCATCAGTCGCCACGATCCGGACTATGCCGCGCTCTATGTCGGCAACGAAATGCTGGGTGGCTCGGGCTTCGGTTCGATACTGATGGAGGAAATCCGCGAGAAGCGCGGCCTGTCCTATTCAGTCGGCAGCAGCCTGATTCCCATGCAGGCACCCGGCCCGTTCATGATCAGCATGCAGACCCGCGCCGATCAGGTCGAACAGGCGCTGGAAGTCATCAACGACAGCCTGGATGAATTCATCGAGACAGGCCCGAGTGAAGCGGATCTGGAGCGCACCAAGCGGCAAATAATGGGCCAGTTCCCGCTCAGCACCGCGAGCAACGCAGCGATCGTTGGCCAGTTGGGTGCCATCGGCTTCTATGACCTGCCGCTGAATCACATGCAGCTGTTCATGGATCGCATTCAGGCGCTGAGCACCGAGCAGATCCGCGAAGCCTTTGCGCGTCACTTCGAGCCGGCCGGAAGGCTCGTCGTCACCGTCGGGCCTGTGCTTCAAGCAGAAACCGACCCGGACGATACCGACACCGAGACCGCGCCAGATGCGCTTGAGGAAGTAACCCCATGAGGCAGGACAAGGGCCGTCAGAGCCAGCTGCGGATCATTGCCGGAACCTGGCGCAGCCGACGTTTCACCTTCACCGAGCAGCCCGGACTGCGTCCCACGCCGGACCGGGTGCGGGAAACCCTGTTCAACTGGCTCAGCGGCGAAATCGAAGGCGCACGCTGCCTGGACCCCTTCGCCGGCAGCGGCGCGCTGATCCTGGAAGCACTGTCACGTGGCGCCAGCTTCGCGCTATGTGCCGACGCCAGCCGCGATGTTGTCTCCACCCTGCGCAGTCATCTGACCATGCTGGAATGCGAGAAGGGAGAAGTGCGTCAACAGGACGCCCTGAGCCTGTTGGCCAGCACGCCGGATACACCCTTTGATGTGGTGTTCCTCGACCCGCCGTTCCGGCAAGCGCTGCTGGCACCCGCCTGCGCTGCGGTAGAGGACAACGGCTGGCTGACAGACCAGGCCTGGATCTATACCGAAAGCGAACTGCCCCCGGACCGCCAGACAGTCCCTGCCAGCTGGCGGCTACACCGCGAAAAGCGCGCCGGCCAGGTGTGGTACACACTGTGGCGTCGCGAAGCATAACGATGGATTGCCGAGCACCACGGGCCGCGATCGGACTCGACCATGGGTGCCGCCAGCCAGCGCGCTGGCCGGGGTGGAACCCGGCCCTCCATAAAAACACCCAACGATGGAGTGTCGAGCTCCGCCTCGATATAGCGCTACCGCCGGCGACTCCGCTGCTAAGGATGTAGCTCGCCTCCTGGGAAGGCCGAGCACCACGGGCCACGATCGGACTCGACCATAGATGCAGCCAGCCAGCACGCTGGCCGGGATGGAACCCGGCCCTCCATAAAAACACCGAACGATGGAGTGTCGAGCTCCGCCTCGATATAGCGCGACTGGCAACTACACCGCTCGATCCCCAACCCCCTGCAGCGATACATTCCCAGCAATTGACAGCCCCAGGGTATTACTCTAGAACCAATTCTCTTGAATCCCCTGTCAGTCGGCCCGCCGACCCCTAAGTAGAGCTCTTATGGTTGCCGACATCGCCTACCTCCAGCAGCAAGACGAAGCCATTTCTGCCCTGAACGATACCTTTGCTCATCAGCGCGCTGCGTTTCGGGTTGCGCCGGTCCCGGACGCGGCAGAGCGCGTCCGCCAGCTCAGGCAGTTAAAGACAGCTCTGATCGCCCAGCAACAGAAGTTGATCGATGCCATCAACCAGGATTTCGGACGCCGCTCCAGTGACGAAACCCGGCTGGCCGAACTGCTGCCATCGGTGGAAGGCATCAACTACACGATCAAGCATCTGAACGCATGGGTGAAGCCGTCTCGGCGCAGCGTTGGCTTGGCGTTCCAGCCGGCCACAGCGCGGGTGATCTACCAGCCGCTGGGCGTGGTGGGCATCATCGTACCCTGGAACTACCCGCTTTATCTCGCCATGGGACCCCTCACGGCTGCCCTGGCGGCCGGCAACCGGGCGATGATCAAAATGAGCGAGTCGACGCCAGCCACCGCTGCGGCTATGGCTGACTTGTTAGCCACGGTATTTCCGCGGGAACAGGTAGCGGTCGTCTGCGGTGAGACGGATATCGCCGTGGCCTTCGCCAGGCTGCCGTTTGATCATCTGCTGTTTACTGGCGGCACCGGAATCGGCCGTCATGTCATGCGTGCAGCGGCGGAAAATCTCACGCCGGTGACACTTGAGCTCGGCGGCAAGTCGCCAGCGATCATTGCAGCCGATGTGCCTGTTGCCGATGCTGCCGAGCGAATCGCCTTCGGCAAGGGACTCAACGCTGGCCAGACCTGCGTCGCGCCGGATTACGTGCTGTGTCCGCGCGCGCGTGTCGATGAGCTGGTCGAGGCGTTGCGCCAACGTTTCAGCACGATGTACCCCACCCTGGCGGAAAATCCGGACTACACGCAGATCATCAATCCACATCACCTTCAGCGGCTCAAGGGCTATCTGGCGGACGCCATCGACAAGGGCGCCACAGCGCATGCGATCAATCCAGCCGGGGAAGATATCGGCGGGAGCCGGGTGCTGCCGCCAACGCTATTACTGGATGTCACCGATGACATGCTGGTGATGCAGGACGAGATTTTCGGTCCGCTTCTGCCCATCGTGCCCTATGACAACCTGGAACAGGCGCTTGCCTATATCGCCGAGCGACCCACGCCGCTGGCCCTGTATTACTTCGGCTACGACCGCGCCGAACAGCAACGGATCATGACCCAAACCCAGGCCGGCGGCATGTGCATCAACGATACCCTGTTGCATGTAGCGCAGGACGACCTGCCCTTCGGCGGCAAAGGGCCTTCGGGAATGGGGCGATATCACGGCCGCGAAGGGTTCCTTACCTTCAGCCAGGCGAAAGGTGTATATATCAAGCAACGCCTCAACGGCGCCCGGCCGATCTATCCACCCTACGGCGGCACGCTGTTGCAGCTGATATACAAGTTATTCATTCGCTGACGCGCAGCTAACCAGAGGAGGGAAAAGGATGCCCCGCCCAATACGGCTCAATCGCCGGGATCTATTGAAGCTCGGCGTCGGTGCGAGTGTTGCGCTGTCTACGGCGGGTCTTGTAGCCACCATTACTGGCTCCACGCCCGACCAACCGCATGCCGGCATGAAAGTCCTGCGCAGTGTTGACCTGCCGGTACTGGCCCTTCTCTTTCCGGCCTTTATCGGCCCGCATCCCAAGCTGGACGACGTGGCGATCCAGGCGGCCATTCGCCAGCTGGACTTCACCCTGGCGCATAGCTCCGCGCAGACCCAGAAAGAGGCACTGCAGTTGCTGGGGCTGCTCAGCTTCGCCCCTACCCGCGGTCCACTGACGGGCATCTGGGGCGCTATCGAGCAGGCCAGCCCGGCCGAAATCGATACCTTTCTGCAGCGCTGGCGCGACAGCCGGCTGGACCTGCTGCGCCAGGGGTATAAAGCCCTGGGACAGTTGCTGCTGATGAGCTGGTACGCGCTACCCCAATCCTGGGAAGCCGCCGGCTATCCCGGCCCGCCGGTCATCTGATACACCAAAGGGGACATGAGTAAATGCCTGTACCAGACGTAGTCTTGCAAGGGATTGAACAGGGCTGGGATGTGCTGGACGCGAGCAGCCTCGACCGGGACGCGGTTTTCGAGGCTGATGTGGTCATCATCGGTACCGGCGCGGGTGGCGGTACCAGTGCGGAGATCCTGGCTGGAGCAGGACTTAAAGTAGTGCTGATTGAAGAAGGTGCCCTGCGCACCTCCAGCGACTTTCATAATGACGAAGCCACCGGCTACGCCGAGCTCTACCAGGAAGGCGCAGCGCGGGCCAGCAAGGACGGCGGCATCGGCATTCTACAGGGCCGTACCGTTGGTGGCAGCACCACCGTCAACTGGACCAGCAGCTTTCGTACCCCCGATCAGACGTTGGCTCACTGGAATTCGGTGCATGGCGTGACGGGTATCGATAGCGCCAGCATGGCGCCCTGGTTCGAGCGCATCGAGCAGCGCCTCGGCGTCGCGCCCTGGGCCGTGCCACCCAATGCCAACAACGATGTGATTCGTAGCGGCTGCGAAAAGCTGGGCTGGCATCAGGCAGTCATCCCGCGCAACGTACGCGGCTGCTGGAATCTGGGTTATTGCGGCATGGGCTGCCCGACCAACGCCAAGCAATCGATGCTGGTGACCACTATCCCCGCCGCCCTGAAGCGTGGCGCAACGCTGATTCACCGCGCCCGTGCCGAGCGTTTACTGATTCAGGGCGATCGCGTGGAAGGCGTGCAATGCCGGGCGATGAATGCCGAGCTGACTCGCGCTGACGGCCAGGCTATTGAAGTGCGTGGCAAACATATCGTGCTCGCCGGCGGCGCAATCAACAGCCCCGCACTGCTGCTGCGCTCCGGCGCACCTGATCCGCACGGCCTGGCTGGCAAACGCACTTTTCTGCATCCGGTGAATTTCAGCACAGCGCAATTTGATAAACCGATCAATGGTTTCTACGGCGCGCCGCAGTCGATCTACTCCGACCAGTTCCAGTGGCAAGACGGGGCGATTGGGCCGATGGGTTTCAAGCTCGAAGTGCCCCCGATGCAACCCAGCATCACCTCCGCCCTGCTGGGTGGCCACGGCAGCACCAACCTGCAGCGCATGCACAAGTTGTCCCATAGCAACCTGATATTGGCGCTGCTGCGCGACGGCTTCCACGAGCAGAGCCCGGGCGGCACGGTAATGCTGCGCGACGATGACACGCCGGTGCTCGACTACCCGCTCAACGAGTATCTGTGGGACGGTGCGCGCCGGGCGTATCTGGCGATGGGCGAAATCCAGTTCGCTGCCGGCGCTAACGCCGTAGCGCCGGTACACAGCCGCGGCGAATACAGCACCAGCTGGACTGCATACCGACAACAGGTCGAAGCCTTGCGCTATGTTATCCACGACGTACGGCTGGCCAGCGCCCACGTCATGGGTGGCTGCCCGATGGGTGAAGACCCCTCCCGATCAGTCGCCAACAGTCGCGGCCAGCATCATCAACTGGAAAACCTGTCGATATTCGACGGGTCGTTGTTCCCCACCAGTGTTGGCGCCAACCCGCAGCTGTCGGTGTATGCACTGACAGCACGTCTGGCAACGCAGCTGGCCGAGCAGTTGAGCCGGGGCGCTAGCCCAACGGCAACAAAGCAGGCCAGCAGCACAACGGTTGGCCGCGGATAAGCATTAAGCTACCATTTGCCCCTTCAAGCACTCATGAAAAGGCAAACTGCCAATGAACACCGTACTCTATCCCGGCACATTCGACCCCATCACCAAGGGCCATACCGATCTGGTCGAACGCGCGGCAAGGATGTTCGACAAGGTGGTCGTGGCGGTTGCGGTCAGCAGCAAGAAGAACCCTGCCTTTTCCCTCGATGAGCGCGTCAGCATGTGCCGGGAAGTCCTGGCGCACTTGCCCAATGTCGAAGTAGTTGGCTTCTCGACGCTACTCGCGCATTTTGCCCGCGAAGTGAACGCCAATGTTCTACTGCGAGGCCTGCGCGCCGTGTCGGACTTCGAGTATGAATTCCAGCTCGCCAACATGAATCGCGTCCTCGCGCCGGAGGTCGAGAGTCTGTTCCTGACGCCGTCGGAGAAGTATTCCTACATCTCCTCTACGCTGGTGCGCGAGATCTCCAGTCTGAAAGGTGATGTCACCAAATTCGTACATCCGGTAGTCAATGAGGCCCTGCGCAAGCGTTATAATGCCTAGGCTCAGACCTAACGCACCATCACGTAGGAGTGCCCGGTTTCATGTCTCTGATCATCACTGACGACTGCATCAACTGCGACGTCTGCGAGCCGGAATGCCCGAACAACGCCATTTCACAGGGCGATGAGATCTATGTGATCGATCCGAACCTGTGCACCGAGTGCGTCGGGCATTTCGACGAACCGCAGTGTCAGCAGGTTTGCCCTGTTGATTGCATTCCGCTGGACCCGAACCATGTCGAGAGCCGTGAGGAACTGATGGAAAAGTATCAGATCCTCGTCGGTACGGCTTAAGCCCGTGCACCGCCTGTTTCTGCTGCCAGCCCTGCTGCTGGCATTCACGATTCAGGCAGCTTCCCTGCCTGGCCAGCAGGCAGTCGCCACCGCCCATCCTGACGCCACCGCCGCAGCCCACCGCATTCTTGACGAAGGCGGCAATGCATTTGATGCGGCCATTGCTGCCGCTGCGACGCTCGGTGTAGTCGAGCCCTACAGCTCCGGCATCGGTGGCGGCGGGTTCTTCCTGCTGCGCCAGCCTGATGGCGAAACCATTGACTACCGCTTCATCGATGCACGGGAAACCGCGCCGCTACGCGCCAGCCGTGACCTGTACCGCGACGCTAAAGGCGTGGTGCAGCGCGTCCCCGCATTGAATGGTCCGCTCGCCGCCGGCATCCCCGGTCTACCTGCCGCGCTGGTGCATCTGGCCGAACACTACGGAGACCTGCCGCTAAGCCGAAGCCTGGCGCCCGCCATCGAGGCGGCTGAGCAGGGTTTTGCTGTGACTGACCGATACCGCATGCTGGGCGGTTTCCGCGTTGAGGCCATGCGCCGCGACGCCGAAACCGCCCGCTTGTTTCTGCGCAATGGAGCACTGCCCGCCGAAGGAGAGGTGATCAAACAGCCGGAGCTGGCGCAAACACTGCGGCAACTCGCCGCCAACGGCCGCGACGGGTTTTACCGCGGCCCGGTTGCGGCGCAGCTGCTAAAGGGTGTCGAGGCAGCAGACGGCATCTGGCAGCAAGCTGACCTGGATGCCTACGAGGTAATAGAGCGCGAACCGATTCGCTTTCACTCGCATGGCATGGAGATTATCAGCGCGCCTCTGCCGTCGGCCGGAGGCATTGCTCTGGCGACCATACTCCAAGGCGTCGAAAGCCTGCCCGCGACACAACCTGGATCGGTGGCCTGGACGCACAATCTTGTAGAGATGATGCGTCGCAGCTATCGCGACCGCGCGTTATTACTGGGTGATGGTGATTTCGTCGAGGTGCCGGTTGCGCGCCTGGTCTCCAGAGAGTATGCCGAACAACTCGCCGCTACCATTGACCCGCAACGCGCCACCCCCAGCGCTGAACTGGGGGCACCGAAGCTATTCAGTGAAGGTACCAACACCACGCACTTCTCATTGATGGATGCAGAGGGCAACGCCGTCTCGGCAACGCTGAGCATCAATCTGCCGTTCGGCGCAGCCTTCACCGTGCCCGGTACCGGGGTGCTGCTGAATAACGAGATGGACGACTTCGCCGCCGATCCGGCCGGGCGCAACGAGTATGGGCTGGCCGGTGGCGAGGCCAATGCCATCGCCCCCGGTAAACGTCCGCTTTCGAGCATGGTGCCGACCATGCTGGAGAGTGATTCACGTCTGGCAGTGCTCGGCACGCCGGGCGGCAGCCGCATCATCACCATGGTGTTGCTCGGCGCACTGGAAGCCATCGAGCAACAGCCGGTACAGCGCTGGGTCAGCCGTCCACGCTTCCATCATCAGTATCTGCCTGACCGGATTCAGGCAGAAGATAACGCCTTCACATCAGAGGAGCAGGCTGCACTGGAAAAGCTGGGTCACCGGATCGAACCTGCCGGACGCCGTTATGGTGACATGCATGCGCTGGAGTGGGACAAGCGCAAAGGAGAAGTCAGTGCCGCAAGCGACCCGCGCGGCGTCGGGGCGGCGCAGGTCAAACACCCGCTCAAGGAAGATTGATCGAGGGCTCGATCCGCTCCCGTCCGCCCTTGCGGTTTTTTCTCGCCAGAGGCTTGGTCCTGGTCGGCCGCTCGCGCTTTCGCGGCTGTTCGACCTCGGCTGGCTCCGGCTCGTACGGCGCGACAACCTGCTCGACCACCTCACCCCGCGCGGCCAACACGGCATGAGCCATTGCCAGATGGCGTCGAATGTCCATCAGATAGTGCATGTCGTTAAGCAACGAGGTCGCCTGCCAACCGTCGAGGTCGCGGTTGCGCAGCTGCAGCTGCACGCCCTTCTGGAACTCGGCTGAGAACAGCTTGCCTTGCTTCTCGTATTCGTAGAACAACTCAGCCTGAGCGGCAGCGTCGCCCTGAATATCTTCCAGCCGCCCCAGTGCCAGCAAGGCCAGACCGCACTGCTCGCGGAGCACCTCGTAAGACACCCGCACGGCAGGGGGAGCGTCATCAAGCTGCTTGCGCAGGTTCTTCTGCAGATGTTTGGCCGCCTTGACAGCCTCGACCAGATCGCGCCCCGCCAGGTTATGTTCCATCAGCACCTGCTGCTGTTCCGGCAACAGCGAGATATCCATACGGCTGATGAAGTCGACGATATCCGAATACACGCCCTTGATATGCCGCTCGTACAGCACATCGGCATTTTCGCGCTGGGTCGCCGCCACGGGCGCGCGCACCGCCTCGTGCAACTGACGCCGCGGCATGCCGAGCAGTACCGCTGGAGGCAGGTAGGTCGCCGCGGCAATGACCTGCCGCGTCAGTGCTGCCAGATGCAGAAGTTCCTGGTCCAGCACCTTGAGCGCGGTATCGGCATGCAGCAAGGCCGAATCATTCAGGTACTGGGCCCGTGCGCGTGGCTGCTCACTCAACACCAGCGGCTTGATTTCGGTACTGCCGACGGGAATTGCTTCCGGAAACCAGCGCATCAGCACTTTTATCATCAAGGGAACGAAGGGCAGCATCAGCACCAGCCCAAGCAGATTGAACAACGTATGGAACAAGGCAAGCTTGAGCGTATAGGCATCGTCGGCGATACCCAGCACATAAGCCATCGAATCAACGCTGCGGGCCAACAGGGGTAGTATGAGCAAGGCTACTGCAGCCGTAACGCCGTTGAACATGATATGTGCCGCGGCCAGCCGCCGACCGGCGTTGTTGCTGCCGAGCGCGCCGATCAGGGCAGTTACAGTAGTGCCCAGATTAGCGCCTATAGCCATTGCCAGCGCATTGTCATAAGCCAGCTGACCACTGGCCAGCGCGGCCAGCGTAATCATCAGGGTGGCGTGGCTGGATTGCATCAGCACCGTCGCCAGCAGACCCAGCACCAGGTAGACAATCACCCCTAGCCAGCCGGAGAACGCATAGGTATCAAGGTTCAGTGCGCCTTCGAAACTGGCGAAGCCGGCTTTCATCAGATCGATGCCGAAAAACAGCAGACCAATGCCGAGCAAAACCTGGCCAATGCCTTTCCAGTGCGCCTCGGCTCGACGTCCGAGCATGACGCCAAACACCAGCAATGGCATGGCCACCGAAGCCAGATCGACCTTCAGGCCTACCAATGCAATCAGCCAGGCGCCCGTCGTGGTACCCAGGTTTGAACCAAACACGATGCCGATACCCGCCATCAGGCTGATGAGGCCGGCGCTTAGAAAGGCGATGCTGAGCAGGGTCACCAGAGAGCTGGATTGAACGAGGGCGGTACTGGTGAAACCGAAGGCCAGGCTTTTCCACAGCCGATCGGTGCTTCTGGACAGCCAGCGCTCGAGCGCACCGCCGGTGAAGGCCCGAAACCCATCTTCGAGATGGCGCATACCCATGATGAACAAGGCGACCCCTGCGGCGAGGGTGGCCAGCTCAACCTTCCAGAAAAAGAGAATCAGTAGTACCAGCAGGGCGACCGGAAGCCAGCCCGGCTTGAGAAAAGTACGCATTAAGCTCCTATGATCCAGCGACCGGATCGACAACCTGCTGGCTGTCGTCCGACTCGCCAGGGTTCATATCAGAAGCGTTCGTCCTGCTGCTTGCGACCGTAGCCGCTCTTGGTGCAGCCCAGGCAACGCATGAAGGTTTCGCGTCCCGGACGGACTACCAACTCCTGTCCGGCCTCGGCAGTATTGCCGGCCAGAGCAGTGAACGGAAGGCTGACAACGAACGCCGCAGTGCCCACAGCCGTGACGCCCAGCAACAACGGCCGGGCAATGATCAGATCACCAACCATGGCAAAAATTCCGGGGTTGTTGACCTCTTCCTTGTATCCAAATGATTGATCAGCAGCCGCAACGCTGCCAGCCAGCAGCAAGCCGGCCATTAAAGCTGTGGTATGACGTAACAGGCGCATAATTGAGTCCCTGGTTTGTGGCCCGATAGGCGTTTTTTATCATGCCGGCAACCCTTCCCGGGTACCGTTCACTCTGCATTGTAGGCCTTAAAGGCACTTTTCGGAATCGGGCCGGGGAAATTCACACACCACCCCGTTTTCAGGGCCTGGCAGAGCGCTTATCGTTGGCAGCCGCGGCAGAATACCGAGCTGCGCTGGCCCAGCCGGGCCTCGCTCAATGTCATACCGCACACCTTGCACAGCTGGCCGGCCCGTCCATACACGAACAGCTCCTGCTGAAAATAGCCCGGCTTGCCGTCGCCGCCAGTAAAATCGCGCAGAGTGGTGCCGCCACGTTCGATGGCGAAGGCCAGGACCTTCCGGATTTCCTCGGCGAGGCGCTGATAGCGCGCCCTGCTGATGCGCCCTGCCTCGCGTCGCGGATCAATCCCGGCGGCAAACAGCGCCTCGGTTGCATAGATATTGCCCACCCCCACAACGATGGCGTTATCCATGATGAACGGCTTGACCGCCATGCTGCGGCCACGGGAGCGCTGATACAGCCGGTCGCCATTGAACGCATCGGACAAGGGCTCCGGACCAAGGCTGGCAAGTAGCGGGTGCTGCTCCCCGGCGCGTTGCCAGAGCATGGCACCGAAGCGCCGCGGGTCGGTGTAACGTAGCGCCAATCCCGAATCCAGCTCGATATCCACATGCTCATGCTTGAGCACCGGTGTATCCACCGGCACCAGCCGCAGATTGCCGGACATGCCGAGATGGCTGATCAGAGTGCCGCCGCCAATGTCCATCAGCAGATACTTCGCGCGGCGACGCACCGCAGTGAATGTCTGCCCTTCAATCTGGATCGCCAGATCCTCTGGAATCGGCCAACGCAGGCGCCGGTCACGCACTATCAAGCGGGTAACCCGATGACATTCGAGATGCGGAGCGATGCCGCGGCGTGTGGTTTCGACTTCAGGTAGTTCTGGCATGGGGCTCCTGCTCAGATGTGCAGCCAATAGGTGGCGAATATTAACAGCAACAACATCGGCATGACTGTGGCCACAAACCGCGCATTCCAGACGAAAGCCACACGCACCGGCGCTTCGCCGCTATAGCGCGCCAGTATCAGCGTGGAAGGGCCGAACGGAGAAAAGATCATCGCCAGTGAGAAGCCGCACATCAAGCCCACCGCCGGGGTCAGGATCGGTACGCCCAGCGCCGCCAGTTGCGCCAGCAAGCCCGCGATCAGTGACAACGAGACGATAGGCGCAACGCCTATCGCCGCCAGTATGATGGTGCTGAACAGGCTCGCCACCGCCAGCAGGACATTGTATCTCGGAGCCTGAGCCAACCAGGCGGCAAAGTCGCCCAGTGGCGCGGCCGCGCCGAGCAACCCGCCAAGCACCGCAGCACAGCCGAAGATGAACATTTCGTTGTGCATACTCACCATATTCTCGGTGACTTCCTGCCAGGCCGCCTTCGGCGCGCGGTCACGCCAGAGCAGATAGCCCACCGCCCCGAGCGGCACCAGCACCATGGCTGACTGCGAAGCCGTGAGTATGGTCATGTAGGCCAGCGCACCCATGGCGGCCAGCCCCAGCAGGCTGCCCAGAACCAGTGGCCACATACCGTCGGTTTTGCTGTCATCGCCGATGCTGTCACGCAGGCGCTTCAAACCACGCGTTTCATGGCGCCAGCCGGCGACCACCATCATCAAGGTCGCGGCCAGACCGTAGGGAAACAGGTCTACCCAGGAAACATCTGGCATCTCCCGGGAAATAATCGCGATAGTGATGCTGGTGGGTGCCAGCAGAGGCACCAGTGCAAAGCCTCGGAGTGTCGTCACCATCACGCTGCGCAGGCCGTCACGCTGCTGCTGCTCGGTCAGCGGATAACGCTGCAGGTGCTCCTTGAGCGTGCCGCAGAGCAGATTCATCATGCCGAAATTGAGCACCGACCCAATGCTGGCGGCGGTGAGCACGTATCGTGGGTAAAGAATCGAGGTTGGGCCGGAGAGCAACATCTTGTGCAGCTGGCGCAAAGGCTCCAGGCGCCGCGCCAGCAACTGCATCAGACCCAGCGCGCCGAGAAAGCTGGTGTAGTAGGCGGCTGAACTGGCCAGCCGTGGCCACAGGTCCGGCTCGGCCCGGAACCCGAAGACGACCGCCAGTAGCAATGCCAGGGTGATAAAGCCCAGCCAGCGCGGGTAAGGATTGAGGCGTCGGAATCGCAGGCAAAAATACGTCCCCAGAACCAACGCAGCCAGCCAGCTCAAGGGCTTCTGCTGGCTGACCAGCGCCGCCAGCTCGAGCCCGACACCCAGCGGCAATAATCCGGCAATCATTGCCGGCGACTCAAGGCAGGTCCTTGCGATACAGGCCTTTCTTGAATACACCCTCGCCGAAACTGATCAGCTTGTCGTTATCGTCCAGCAAATCGCAGGCGGCCATGAACACCTTGTGCCCGGCGCTGCGGCAGGTCGCGACCGCGCGCACCCGGGTACCGACTGGCGCGGTCGCGGAAAAATTGACATTCATCGAGAGCGTAATGGCCACGCGACGTTCTTCGGAGGTAGGTGCCCAGGTGCCGCACAAACCCATGGCGATATCCAGCAGACTGGCAGTCACGCCACCGTGCAGGTTGCTGGCGTTATTCATGTGCCGCTCTGTCAGCGTCAGCGCAACGACCGCTCGCCCTTCCGAATATTCGACCAGCTCAGCACCCAGGTCCTGAAAGAATCCGGTCACTGACCGTGCGACTGCTTGCCGTTGATCCTGATCCATGAAGCATTACCCTTAATGTTTTTATGTTGATCGTTACCATTCAGCGCGACTGACCCATCGGCCATGAAATTGACCAGCCCTACACGCTGCCTGCCGTGCCGCGTGAAACGCGCGCGACCAGTGAACTTGCGCTCGATAAGCGCAGGATTTAATCTCACGCACCTTCAAACGAAATATCGTTCCGCATTGCGGAATGCAGGGTAAACGAGGAGACATTGCATGTTCAACCGGATTGGCGTAATCGGCGCCGGTGCCATGGGTCGCGGAATTGCCCAGCTGTTTGCCACCAGCGGCCAACAAGTGCTGCTGTACGACACGCGTAAAGAGGCAATCGACGACGCGCTGGCATTCAATCGCAACCTGCTGCAGCGGTCTGTAGCCAAAGGCAAGCTCAGCGAGCAGGATTTCGAGGCCACCATGGGTCGCATGCAGCCCGCGGCAACCCTCGAAGAGCTGAAGGATTGCGATCTGGTTATCGAGGCAATTGTCGAAATTCTCGAGGTCAAACAGAAGCTGTTCGATCAGCTCGAAGCCATCGTCCGTGATGATTGCGTTCTGGCCACCAATACCTCCTCGCTGTCGGTCACCCGTATTGCCAGCAGTTGCAACAAGCCTGAGCGCGTTGCCGGTTTTCACTTCTTCAACCCTGTGCCACTGATGAAGATAGTCGAAGTGGTACGTGGCGAGCGCACCGACGAGCGCTACATTCAGGGTCTGGTTGATCTGGCCAACACCGCCGGGCATTTCCCCGCGATCACGCCCGACACCCCCGGCTTCCTGGTCAACCACGCCGGTCGCGCCTTCGGCACTGAAGCGCTGCGTATCCTCAGCGAAGGCATTGCCACGCCGCAACAGATCGATCGCATCCTGCGCGACGGCCCGGGCTTTCGCATGGGGCCCTTCGAACTCTTCGACCTGACCGGCCTGGACGTCTCCCACGCGGTGATGGAGTCGGTATACGAGCAGTTCTACCATGATCCGCGCTATACGCCGTCGTTCATGGCTGCGCAGCGTGTAGCGGCTGGCCTGCTGGGTCGCAAGACCGGCCAGGGCTTCTACCGCTACGAGAACGGCCAGAAAATCGAGCCGCAGGAAGCCGCACCCGAAACCGTGCTGATCAATCGTCCGTTCTGGCTGCATACCGATGACGACGCGGTACGCAGCAATGTACACGCTGCCTTGTCCGCCGCCGGCGCCACGCTGGAAGACGGCAATCAGCCCAGCGATGAAGCCATCTGCCTGGTCACACCCCTGGGTGAAGACTGCACCACGGCTTTGATCCATCTTGGGCTGCCCGCCGAACGCACTCTGGCCATCGACTGCTTTGCCGACTGGGATAAGCGCCGTACCTTGATGCGCCAGCCCGCCGCCCGGGCCGATATCGTTGCCCAGGCGCGCCAGGCGCTGAGCGCCGATGGCGTGCCGGTGGAGCTGATCAACGATTCCCCCGGTTTCGTCATTCAGCGTCTGATTGCCAGCGTTATCAATCTGGGCACCGAGATCGCCCAGAAAGGTATTGCCACGCCGGAAACCCTGGACCGCGCCATTCAGCTTGCGCTGGGCTATCCGAAAGGCCCGCTGGCCTTCGGCGAGCATTACGGCAAGCATCGCGTCCTTACCGCACTGAACAACCTCCAGGCCGTTTATGGCGAACCGCGGTACCGGCCGAGCCCCTGGCTGCGTCGGCGCGTTCAGCTCGACCTGCCATTAACCGCCCCCGACTTCCAGGAGTAATCTGATGACTGCCTATATTTATGATGGTCTGCGTTCCCCCTTCGGCCGCCACGCTGGCGCATTGGCCAGCGTACGCCCTGACGATCTGCTGGCCGAAGTCATGCGCGCGTTGATCGCCCGTAACCCCTTCGACCAGAAGGACTACGAAGACGTGGTCATGGGCTGCACCAACCAGGCCGGTGAAGATGCCCGTAACCTGGCGCGCCACGCTGCCCTGCTGGCCGGCCTGCCCCAGGAAGTTCCCGGCCTGACTGTAAACCGCCTCTGCGGTTCCGGCCTGGCTGCCGTGCTGGACGCACACCGGATGGTCAAGGCTGGCGAAGGTGAGCTGTTCATCGCTGGCGGCGCAGAAAGCATGAGCCGTGCGCCCTTCGTCATTGCCAAGAGCGAGAACCCCTACTCCCGCGAGATCCGCGCCTTTGACAGCACCATCGGTGCGCGCTTCCCCAACCCCAAGGTTGAGAAAGACTACGGCTGCGACACCATGCCGGAGACGGCAGACAATGTTGCCGAGGAACTGGGCATTACCCGCGAGCAGGCCGACACCTACGCTGCACGCAGCCAGGCGCTGTATGAGAAAGCCCGCGCCGACGGTTTCTTCGATGAGGAGATACACCCCATTGAAGTCTCCCAGGGCCGCAAAAAGCCCAGCAAGCTGGTCGACAAGGACGAGCATCCCCGCCCCAGCAGCGACATGGAAGCGCTGTCGAAACTGCGTCCGCTGTTTGAAGGCGGCGTGGTTACCGCCGGCAATGCCTCTGGCGTCAACGACGGTGCCGCAGCACTGTTGATCGGCTCCGAAGCCATCGGCCAGAAGTATGGACTCAAGCCCCGCGCACGCATTCTGGCTGGCGCTGTCGCTGGCGTCGCACCGCGCCTCATGGGGGTTGGTCCGGTTGAAGCCTGCAAGAAGGCACTGTCACGCGCCGGCCTGACGCTGGCAGACATGGATCTCATCGAAATCAACGAAGCCTTCGCCTCGCAGGTGCTTGGCTGCGCCAAGATGCTCGAGCTGGACTTCAACGATCCACGCCTGAACCCCAACGGCGGCGCCATTGCTGTCGGTCACCCGCTGGGCGCTTCCGGCGGCCGACTGACGCTGACGGCGGTTCGCCAGCTGGAACGCACCGGCGGTCGCTATGCACTGGTCAGCCTGTGCATTGGCCTGGGTCAGGGCGTCGCAGCTGTCATCGAACGCGTCTGAATACTGACCCGATTCTCCGCTGAGCAGTATGCGGAGCGCCACAAACAGCCAGACCTGCCGAATCGGCGGTCTGGCTGTTTGCTCTCTGCCTGCCAGGCGTGACATGGCGGCATCGAATTTCCCGGCGCTTCTGGTATCGTGAACGCTTCTGATCAACCCGGTATCGCAGATGCAAATAGCTTCCAATCCCTTCGAATGGCTCGGTGAAGTGCTGGGCAGCCTGGTGCGTATCGTCATCGACAGCCTCACCTGGATATTCGATCTGCTCAGCACCGCCAGTGCAGGCTTCATCAACGGATTTGCGCGCACGCTGGGCGTCGATAGCAGCTGGCTGAGCATCGGCGCCGTGATTGTCGGCCTGTTATTGCTGTATAGCGGAGTGCAGTCGCTGATGCGCAAGCGCTTTATCAGCGGAGTCATCTGGATTCTGCTCGGGCTCTGGTTGTTGAGCGCGCTGGTGCGCTGAGCCGCGGTGCAGCACGCGTGAACCGAGAGCACAAATGAGAGTCCGCATAGAACGACCTATGCGTAGGCATCAACTTCATCAGAGGAGACCATCATGGGATTTGCCTTTTCCACCGATCTGCAACTGACCAGTAGCGCCTTCGAACAGCACGGCGCGATTCCCACCAAACACACCGGCGAGGGGCAAGACGTATCCCCGGCGCTGAGCTGGAGCAACCCACCGGCAGGCACCAAGTCCTATGCGATCATCTGCCATGATCCTGACGCACCGCTGGTATCGCCCAACGGCACTTACGGTTTCGTTCACTGGACGCTCTATAACATCCCCGGCGAGGTCAATTCGCTGCCGGAGGGGACCTCGGACTACACCCAGGGCACCAACAATTTCGGTGAGAACGGCTACAAGGGACCGATGCCGCCCGAAGGTCACGGCCGTCATCATTACTACTATTGGGTGTTGGCGCTCGACGCCGAGCTGAACCTGCCCGAGGGGCTGAGCATGTGGGAATTGCTGGAAAAGATTGAGCCGCATACGCTGGCCATGAACCGCCTGATCGGCACCTACCAGCGCGGCTGAGCCCGGTGCATCCCGCCGGCGAGCAAGCTCACCGGCGGGCATTTCTATGCGTTGCGCCCTTCCAGCGCAGCCTTCAACTCTGCTCGCAGTGGCTCGCTCATCAATCGCCGGGTTTCCCGATACGCCTTGCGATCCAGCTTCGCCAGACCTTGTACCTTTGCCCGAGCGCGATCGAGCAACTGATCCGCGCTGACCAACTCATCGTAAAAGCCCGCCTGCACTGCCCGCTCCGGATCCAGCGTCTCTGATTGCAATGCACAACGCGACAGCCACGCCGGATTCAAGCGCGCCCGTGCCTGGGGCATGGCGGCATCGGGCATGGTCATGCCAATTGCCACTTCATTCAGCCCTACCTTGAACGGGCCTTCAATGCCAAGACGGTAATCCGCCAACAGCAGCATGAACGCCGCCTTGGCCATTGCGTGTCCGGTGCTGGCGATCACCAGCGGCGCAGGAAAATCCAGCATCGCCATCGACAGGCGATCACCCGCCGCGCGCATGGCATCACAGGCAGGCCCGCCAGCATCAATCAGCTTACGGTCGTAACCGCCACTGAATATGCCCTGTCGCCCGCTGATCAACACCGCGCAACCGGCCGCTGCCGCTTCCTCGAGCGCCTTCAGCAAGGCCTCGAGCATGGTTTGCGACAAGGCGTTGGCCTTGCCGTCATCCAGCGTGATCTCGGCGATGCTGTTGGTGATATTCAGCGTCAAGCCACTCATGATGCAGACCCCGCGCGCGCCTCGTCACGCAGCACCCGCCGCAATAACTTGCCGACCGTCGATTTGGGCAGGTCATCCCGAATCTCGACCGTGCTGGGCACCTTGTAACTGGTCAGGTGTTCGCGGCAATGGGCGATAATCGCGGCCTCGTCGAGGCTGGCCTCGCTGAGGCTCACATACAGCTTGATCGCCTCGCCCTTCTTCTCATCCGGCACGCCTACCGCCACGCATTCGCGGATCGCCGGGTGCAGCATGACGACTTCTTCGATTTCGTTCGGATACACATTGAAACCGGACACCAGGATCATGTCCTTCTTGCGGTCGACCAACTTGAGAAAACCTTCTTCATCGATCAGACCGACATCACCTGTACGTAGCCAGCCATCGGCGGTGAAGGTTTCGGTGGTCTCCTCGGGGCGCTGCCAGTAGCCCTGCATGACCTGCGGCCCGCGGATCAGCACCTCGCCCGGTTCGCCCGGTGCAGTCTCCTGGCCATCCTCATCGACCGTCTTCAGTTCGGTGTCGATCACCGCCCGACCAATAAAACCTTCCTTATAGGGCGTGAAGGCAGTGGAAGCGATAACCACCGGAGAGGTTTCAGTCAGACCGTATCCCTCACGCACCACGCTGCCGGTGCGCTGAAGCCAGCGCCTGGCCACTTCGGTGTTCAGGGGCGCGCCGCCGGAATTCACCCACTTGAGCCGGCTGAAGTCGATACTGTCGAATTCAGGATGCGCCAACAGCGAAACAAACAGCGAGTTGATGCCGGTAAGCAGCGTCACCGGACGGCGCTTGATATCGGCGATCATGCTGTCGAGATCACGCGGATTGGTAATCAGAACGCTGTGAAACCCTGTCGCGACAGAGGCGATGCAGTTCGCCGTGAATGCGAAGATGTGGTACAGCGGCAACGGCGAAACGCGAACCTCGTTACCGTATTCGACATCACCCTCGCGGATGATGCTGGTGGCCTGGATCACGTTGCTCAGAATATTACGATGGGTCAGCATCGCGCCCTTGGAAACGCCGGTGGTGCCGCCGGTGTATTGCAACAGAGCCAGGTCATCCAGACCGCGTGCGGTCTGTACCTCGGGCAGGCCCTGACCCAATCGCAACGCTTGCTGGAAACGTGTCACATCAGGCTCGTCTGCTTCATGGACGGGGTTTTGCAGATCGTCCACGCTGGTGACGATCAGGTGCTCGATCTCGGTATTGCCCTGAATGCTGCGCAACATCGGCACCAGCTTGTCGAGAACGACAATCGCCTTGGCACCGGAGTCGGCGAACTGGTGGCGACTTTCGTGCGGGGTGTATTGCGGATTGGTATTGACGATGACCAGTCCGGCCTTCATCGCGCCAAAGATGGCGACGGTGTACTGAAGAAGATTGGGCAGTTGTATGGCAATGCGGTCGCCAGGCTCAAGGCCCAGCCCGTGGCGCAGGTAACGCGCAAAGAAGTCCGCCGAGGCGCGCAGTTCAAGGAAGGTCTCGGTGTCTGCACCGCAGGAAAACGCTGGCTTGTTGCCGTAATCCTGGCAGGCCTTTTCAAGCACATCGAAGATGGTGGCGTGACCCAGTTGCGCCAGCTGGGTGCCGACGACAGAGTGAGCGGATATCGACATCTGAACCTCTTGATTTTTTTGGACTGTTATTTTGCACTGCGGAACCGAATACCAAAAAGATGCTATTCTATCCAAAGTGAGTGTGCAATGATCAGGCAACGACGCACGCATCGTTGCTCGGCCACACCGGCTCAATTGCTCAGAGCATCGAGACAACAAAAACAGCCGGACATTGAATATTTGCTCCGTTCGGGCAGCGCTCACATAGCGCCGCCGAATGATCCATAGCACGGTATCTCAGGCACTTCAGTCCAACGTACGGAATGTGCACAGACCAATGTCCAAGACGCTTAAAGGGTAATAAAGCGCCATGAACGAAGATTCGCAATCAATCAAGGAAACGGCGGTCAAGGATCGCAAATTTGTCGAGGCGCTTTCCCGCGGCCTCGACGTGCTGCGCGCGTTCAGCCAGGGCACCGTGGTCATGGGCAATCAGGATATCGCCCGCATCACCGGCCTGCCCAAGCCCACCGTTTCCCGCATGACCTACACACTCACCAAACTCGGCTATCTGAGCTACTCGCCGCAGCTGGAGAAATATCAGCTTGATTCAGGCGTGCTGGCCCTCGGTTATGCCTATGTTTCGAATCTGCGAGTGCGTCAGTTGGCCAAGCCGTACATGGACGAGTTCGCCCGCAGCACCAACACCTCGGTGGGCCTGACCTGCCGCGACCGTCTGTCAATGATCTACGTGGAAAACTGCCGCCCTGCCGAAGCGACCTCCCTGCGCATGGATGTCGGTATCCGCCTGCCGCTCGGCACCACCGCCGCAGGGCGCGCCTATCTCGCAGCGATGAAGGAAGAAGAGCGCGCCCATGTGCTGACCGCTCTGGCCAACCGTCATCCGGAAACCTGGCCGGACATCGAACGGCGTGTGGCAACCGCGCTGGAAGAATATGAAGCCTATGGTTTCTGCCTGTCGCTCGGTGATTGGGACCGCAACGTTAACGCTGCAGGCGTTCCGCTGTTCCTGCAGGACGGCACTATTATGGTACTGACCTGCGGCGCACCGACCTATCTGGTGCCTGCGGAAAAGGTCAAGAACCAGCTGGCCCATCAGCTGGAGATGCTCGCGCGGGATATCGAGCGACTCGGCGTCTGACCAACAGCCATACCCTGCGTCGCACTAAAATCGCGGCGCGGGGTCGGTATGTCTGCTTATCGATGACCCGTTATCAATGATCCACATTTCGCTTCTTCAATCATCGACAAACAGATTCTTTTTTTGTATTTTGCATAGCGAAACTTGGTTTCATTATTCCGCATAGTGAAACCATAACGATTCACCAGAACGGAGGTTCAGCATGTCGGACGTGGTCACCCTGGAACGACACGGCGCTATCGCAGTCGTCAGAGTCAACAACCCACCGGTCAATGCCCTGGGTATTGCTGTTCGTGAAGGCCTGCAAGACAGCTTCGCAGCCGCCGAGGCCGATCCGCAAGTCAAGGCGATCGTACTGGTCTGTGAAGGCAGCACCTTCATGGCCGGAGCCGACATCAAGGAATTCGGCAAGCCGCCGAAGTCGCCGAGCCTGCCTGAAGTAGTCAACGGCATTGAAGCCGGCAACAAGCCAAGCGTTGCCGTTATCCATGGCACCGCCCTGGGTGGCGGACTCGAAGTGGCAGTCAGCTGCCACTACCGCATTGCCGTGAAGAGCGCCAAGGTCGGCCTGCCGGAAGTCAAGCTGGGCCTGCTGCCGGGTGCCGGTGGCACGCAGCGCCTGCCGCGTCTGGTAGGTGTGTCCAAGGCTCTGGACATGATTGTCAGCGGTAACCCGATCGGTGCCACCGAAGCCCACGAACTGGGTGTTATCGACGAACTGATCGAAGGCGACCTGCAAGCTGCCGGTATCGCCTATGCAGAGAAGCTGATTGCCGAAGGCAAGGATGCACGTCGTACCGGCGAGCGCACCGACAAGCTGGAAGGGGTAGACAACGCCGCTGCCGTTGCTGCCAAGCGTGCAGAAATCGAGAAAAAGACGCCCGGCCTGTTCTCACCACAGCGCTGCGTTTCTGCTGTCGAAGCCGCCTTCACCCTGCCGCTCGAGGAAGGCCTCAAGCGTGAGCGTGAACTGTTCGGCGAATGTCTGGTTTCCCCTCAGCGCGGCGCCCTGGTTCATGCGTTCTTCTCCGAGCGCCAGGCATCCAAAGTCAATGACTTGCCCAAGGACACACCGGTCCGTGATATCAGGATCGCCGCCGTTATCGGTGGCGGCACCATGGGCGTCGGTATCGCCATGTGCTTTGCCAATGTCGGGATTCCGGTCAAGGTGCTGGAAATCAGCGAAGACGCCAAAGCCAAGGCCATGCAGCGTTGCCGCGATACCTACATGATGAGCGTCAAGCGCGGCAGCCTGACCGAAGACGCCATGAACAAGCGTCTCGACCTGATTCAGGGCGTAACGGATTACGCCGACCTGTCTGACGTAGACCTGGTGGTCGAAGCCGTTTTCGAAGAAATGGGTGTCAAGCAGAAGGTCTTTGAAGCACTGGATGCCAACTGCAAGCCGGGCGCTATCCTGGCCAGCAACACATCCTCGCTGGATCTGAACAGGATCGCTGAATTCACCAAGCGTCCCCAGGATGTAGTCGGCCTGCACTTCTTCAGCCCGGCCAATGTCATGCGTCTGCTGGAAGTCGTCCGTGGCGAGAAAACCGCCAACGACGTACTGGCTACCGCCATGGCCATCGGCAAGAAACTCAAGAAAGTCTCGGTGCCGGTCGGCGTGTGTGACGGTTTCGTCGGTAACCGTATGGTCTTCCAGTACGGCCGCGAGTCCGAATTCCTGCTCGAAGAAGGTGCTACACCTGCCCAGGTCGATGGCGCGCTGCGCAAGTTCGGCATGGCGATGGGCCCCTTTGCGATGCGCGACCTGTCCGGCCTGGATATTGGCCTGGCGATCCGCACCCGTCAGCGCGAAACACTGCCTGCCGAGTACAAGCTGCCGGCGATTCTGGACAAGATGGCCGAGGCCGGCATGCTCGGTCAGAAGACCGGCAAGGGTTTCTACGTCTACGAGAAAGGGTCGCGCACGCCGCTGGAGAACCCGGCCCTGCCGCCGATTCTCGAAGCTGCTTCGAAGGAACAGGGTATCGAGCGTCAGCAGCTGAGCGACGAATACATTCTTGAGCGCACCTTGTACGCCCTGATCAACGAAGGCGCCAAGATCCTCGAGGAAGGCATCGCCCAGCGCGCAAGCGACATCGACGTCATCTATCTCAATGGCTATGGCTTCCCGGCCTACCAGGGCGGCCCTATGTACTATGCCGACAGCATTGGCCTGGATCGCGTTTATGCGAAGATAAGCGAGTTCCATGAAAAGCTCGGCGCCTGGTGGAAACCGGCTCCATTGCTGGAAAAGCTGGCTAAAGAAGGCCGCAAGTTCGCTGATCTCTGAACAATTATTGAGGATTCCGAAAACGTCCTTGTGAAGCCCGGTCAACGCAACCGGGTGGAGCAGCCGTATTTGGACCGATTACAACGAGGACCACACATGGATATCCATTACTCATCTGAACAGCTCGCCTTCCGCGATGAAGTGCGTGAATTTCTGACAAACGAGTTGCCCGCAGACATCGCGTCCAAGGTCAAGCTGGGCAAGCACCTGTCCAAGGAAGACCACCAGCGCTGGCAGAAAATCCTGTCGGCCAAGGGCTGGTACGCTCCGGGCTGGCCGGTTGAGCACGGCGGCACCACCTGGGGAGCCGTCGAAAAGCACATCTTTGATGAAGAGTCCGCTGCAGCCGGCGCGCCGCGCACCATCCCCTTCGGCGTGAACATGGTTGCTCCGGTAATCATCAAGTTCGGCACCGAGGAGCAGAAGGCGCATTACCTGCCGCGCATCCTGTCCGGTGAAGACTGGTGGTGTCAGGGTTATTCCGAGCCGGGCGCCGGTTCCGACCTGGCCTCGCTGAAAACCCGCGCCGTGCGCGATGGCGACCATTACATCGTCAATGGCCAGAAGACCTGGACCACACTGGGCCAGCATGCCAACTGGATTTTCTGCCTGGTACGTACCGATCCGGAAGCGCAGCAGCAGCGCGGCATTTCCTTCCTGCTGATCGACATGGCGACCCCAGGTATCACCGTACGTCCAATCATCACTCTGGACGGCGACCATGAAGTCAACGAAGTCTTCTTCGACGACGTCAAGGTACCGGTCGAGAACCTGGTGGGCGAAGAAAACAAGGGCTGGACCTGCGCCAAGTACCTGTTGACTCACGAGCGTACCGGACTGGCCGGCATCGGCGCCTCCAAGGCTGCCATGCGTCACCTCAAGCGCGTTGCCAGCAAGCAGCAGAAAAATGGCAAGCCGCTGATCGAAGACACCCTGTTCCGCACGCAGATCGCCCAGATCGAGATGCAACTGATGGCAGCCGAGATGAGCACCCTGCGTATTGTCGCAGCAGCCTCGGAAGGCGGCGTTCCCGGCGCTGAAAGCTCGATCCTGAAAGTACAGGGCACCGAGATCCGCCAGGCGATCACCAATCTGCTGCGCAAGGCCATCGGCCCGTACGCTCTGCCTTTCCTGCCGGAGGAAATGGAATACGGTTACGAAGGCGAAGTATTGCTGGAAGACTACAGCCCGTCGCTGGCTTCCATCTACTTCAACATGCGCAAACTGTCGATCTTCGGCGGATCCAACGAGATCCAGAAGAACATCGTCTCGAAAATGATTCTCGAACTTTAAGGAGCCTGCCGTGGACTTCAAATTGACTGAAGAGCAACAAATGCTCCAGGAAACTGCGGAGCGTCTGGTACGCGACGCTTACACTTTCAGCAACCGCGAGAAATTCAGCGAAAGCGAAGCCGGTTTCAGCCCTGAGTTCTGGAATCAGATGGGCGAGCTGGGCCTGACTGCGATTCCCTTCCCCGAAGAGCTGGGCGGATTTGGCGGCACCGGCATCGAGAACATGCTGATCATGCAGGAGCTGGGCAAGGGGCTTTGCCTGGAGCCCTATATGGAATCGGTCATCCTCGCAGGCGGACTGATCACCCAGCTCGGTTCCGACGCACAGAAGGAAGAGCTGCTGGCTGGCATCGCCTCCGGCGAGCTGCAGGCGGCTGTGGCGCTGGAAGAACAGCAGAGCCACTACGACCTGTGCCACGTCACCACTACTGCAACCAGACAGGATGGCAGCTGGACACTCAACGGTCGCAAGGCTGTCGTTATCGGCGGTCACACCGCCGGCAAGATTCTGGTCTCTGCCCGCAGCGCGGGCGATGTGCGCGACCAGTCCGGCATCAGCCTGTTCATCATCGATCCGAACAGCCAGGGCGTTCGCCGCCGCACCTATTCCACTGTAGATGGCCGCAAGGGCTGCGAACTGTTCCTCGACAACGCCAAGGGCGAATTGCTGGGTACCGACGGCGAAGCCTACGACGCAATCCGCTATCACTCCGGCCGTGCCATTGCTGCACTCTGTGCTGAGGCCGTCGGTTCCATGCGCGTACTGTGCGACATCACTCTGGACTACCTGAAGACCCGCAAGCAGTTCGGCGTGGTCATCGGCAAGTTCCAGGTGTTGCAGCACCGTATGGTGGACATGATCAGCGAGCTGGAACGTGCTACTTCCATGGCGATTCTGGCTGCCTGCCTGGCGGACGACGAAGACAGCGAAGAGCGCAGCGCCAAGCTGTCCGCTGCCAAGTACATGGTCAACCGCGCTGCCCAGTACGTGGCAGAGCAGAGCATTCAGCTGCACGGCGGTATCGCCATGACCTGGGAATACGCCGGTGCTCATTACGCCAAGCGTCTGGTCATGATTGGCCATCAGTTCGGTGATGATGATCATCATCTCGAAGCCTACGCTGCTCAACTGAGCATCTGAGCCGCTCGGCGGGAACAGCCGCTGAAGCTGTTCCGGCCGACTTGTGACCCGGTTGATGGCGATTTGCACTATCAGCCAGGCACAGTGCCCGTTATGCTATGCACCCTTTTAATGTCATGCGCCCGCCGGGCGTCTCATAGACTTGTGGAGGACTAACGTCCATGAAAATCCTCGTCGCCGTAAAGCGCGTGGTCGATTACAACGTCAAGGTTCGCGTCAAAGCGGACAATTCCGGTGT
>NZ_VTPZ01000011.1 GCF_008638305.1 Pseudomonas profundi | reverse complement strand
CGAGAACACCCCGATCTGGAGACAGGTCGGGGTGTTCTTTTGTGCGCCTGGAAAATACGGGAGGGTGCTGACCTGAGGCAATTCTAGAACGCTCAGCAGCCTAAAGCGCTATGCCTGTTGACGAATCGGCCCTTGCTAGCCTGATTCGAAACCTTTCAACGCCAGGGAACCGATTCCTGTTCGCTGCGTCAATAAGCTAGGCGCCCGTGGTATGGGTGTTGCTTCCCACAGAGCTGTTGATGTGTTGTCGCGACTGGGACAAGTACTTCTTATCTCATCGGGTCTACCTATCTGCGCATGGCTGCGCTGACTTCTTAGCGCCGTGCGCCTGGATAGTGGATCCGGTAGGCACCGGCTGATCGTTGATCGAGGGTGCAATATGAGTTGGGCAGGTCCCTACCAAACCAATATCGGTAAATCTCGCAATTCGGGCCTGACCGCTACTGGCCTGCCATTTACCAACGATTTACCCACTCTTCTGGTTATGTCCCATCTGCGGTGGAACTTCGTCTACCAGCGTCCGCAACATCTGATGTGTCGATTCGCCCATGACTTCAATGTCCTTTTTTTTGAAGAACCAATGGTAACGGATGACATACAGGCCTGGCTGGAAGTGCGGCCGGAAGAAAAGGGCGTCCAGGTGTTGGTGCCGCATCTTCCTCGCGGTTGCACAGAAACGGTGGTTCAACGCCTGCAACGTGACCTTCTTGAAGACTATCTTTCCAGGCTAGGTGTGGAGGAACCAGTCCTGTGGTTCTATACCCCGATGGCATTGAATATCACCGATGGGCTGCGTCCTCGGCTGACGATTTATGATTGCATGGATGAGCTTTCGGCATTCCGCGGTGCACCGCTTGAAATGATCCAGCGCGAACAGGAATTGTTGCGACGCGCGGATCTGGTTTTTACTGGCGGCTACAGCTTGTGGGAGGCTAAACGGGATTTCCACAGCAACGTACATGCGTTCCCAAGCAGCGTGGACATCGCTCATTTCTCTTCTGCACGGCATATTCAAACTGAACCCTTCGATCAGGCTGATATTCCACGGCCACGTCTTGGATTCTATGGCGTCATTGACGAGCGGCTGGATATCTATTTGGTGGAGAAAATTGCAGATCTTCGTCCGGAATGGCACATCGTGCTGGTAGGGCCTGTGGTCAAGATTGATCCAGCCAGCCTCCCGCAGCGGTCCAATCTTCATTATCTAGGCGCCAAAACCTACGACGAATTGCCTGAGTATCTGGCAGGTTGGGACGTGGCCATCATGCCATTCGCGTTGAACGAATCTACTCGTTTCATCAGCCCAACGAAAACGCCGGAATTTCTGGCCGGCGGTTGTCCGGTGGTGTCCACGCCCATCAAGGATGTGGTCCGTACATACGGAGATACGGAGGTTGTGTACATCGCAGACTCCCCGGACCGCTTTGTCGAGTCGGTGCAAAAGGCGTTGGTGATCGCAAGCGACCCAGAAAAACTCTGTGACGCTGCCGACGCTGTATTGGGGGATATGTCCTGGGACCACACCTGGGAGCTGATGATGGAGAAAATTAAATGCGAGATATAAGAGCACTCGATGATGTTTCCAGCCCCCTTTCTGGTGGCTCCAGTTCCCAAACGCTGAATCTCAAGGAGCTTAAGCCTAACCGGGCCGCCAGCTTCGATTACCTCGTAGTTGGCGCTGGTTTTGCTGGCAGCGTTATCGCCGAGCGCCTCGCTGCAGGATTGAATAAGCGTGTGCTGGTTGTCGACAGACGGCCGCATATTGGCGGAAATGCATATGATTTCTACGACGATGCGGGGGTATTGATCCACCGCTACGGCCCACATATCTTCCACACCAATTCCCGGCGGATAGTGGATTATCTTTCCCGATTTACCCAATGGCGATCCTATGAGCACCGGGTTCTTGCGCAGGTAGATGAGCAGTTGCTACCCATACCGATTAATAGAACGACTTTAAACAAACTGTATGAACTGAACCTGGCAAGCGATGCCGAGGCCGCCGAGTTTCTCTCTTCAAAAGCTGAGCCTGTCCAGGATATCAAAACAAGCGAAGACGTCGTTATAAGCCAGATCGGGCGCGAGTTATATCAAAAATTCTTCTGCGGTTATACTCGCAAACAGTGGGGCCTGGACCCGTCGCAGCTGGATAGAATGGTGACTTCCCGAGTGCCAACGCGTACCAATACGGACGACCGCTATTTCAACGACACCTTTCAGCAGATGCCGAAGCATGGCTATACCAGAATGTTCGAGGCCATGCTGAATCATCCGAACATCAAGATAATGCTGAACACCGATTATTGCGAGATTCGGGACGAAGTCGCCTTTGATCACTTGATATATTGCGGCCCGATCGACGAGTTTTTTGATTATAGGTTCGGCAAATTACCTTACCGATCGCTGAAATTCGAACATCGGACGCTGGACCAGGAGCATTTTCAACCGGTCGCAGTTGTGAATTATCCGGACGAAAGCGTTCCTTATACGCGCATCAGCGAGTACAAGCATCTGACGGGTCAGGTTCACCGCAAGACCAGTATCTCCTATGAATTTCCATCGGACGATGGTGACCCGTACTACCCGGTGCCCCGGCCACAGAATGCCGAACTTTACAGGCGTTATCAGACGCTCGCTGATACGGTTGCCAACGTGACTTTCCTGGGGCGGCTCGGAACTTACAAGTACTACAACATGGATCAGGTAGTGGGCCAGGCTTTGGCGCTTTACAAGCGTATCGAAGAGAGAACTGACGCAGGAACGGCCGTGGGCGACACTACGGCTCCGCGTCCCAGTACGGCTCGGCAGGGAAGCTAGAGGAAATACCCATGCACCAGCCAAGTCTGTTCGAAAGTTTTTTACTGGGCGGGTTCGAATGCTCGAACCACAGGCGCAGTGATGGCCGACGTCTCGACATGCTGGATGCCACCGGGCACGAACAATGGGCTTCGCAGGATTATGCGCTGTTACATCAGTTCGGCATTAACAGCGTGCGCGACGGTCTGCGCTGGCACCTCATTGAATCCTCGACCGGGCGATACGACTGGTCCAGTTTTTTACCCATGTTAAGGGCAGCGGAGCGTCAGGGGACGCAGGTGATCTGGGATCTCTGCCACTACGGCTGGCCGGATCACATCGATATCTGGCGACCAGAATTTGTCGAGCGCTTTGCACGCTACGCTGCTTCTGTTGCGAAGCTGGTGAAAGACGAGTCTGACGCGGTACCGTACTACTCGCCGCTCAACGAAATCTCCTTTTGGTCATGGGCGGGGGGAGACGAAGCCTATTTCAATCCGATGGCCCGCGGGCGCGGCTTTGAACTTAAACACCAGTTAATCAGAGCAACTATCGCAGCTATGGACGCGATACGCGCGGTCGATCCTCGCGCACGTTTTGTTCAGGTCGACCCTGCAATTCATGTCATCGCTTCGAATGACCGTCCTGGTCCGGTGCGCGACGCGGAGAACTTCCGCCTCTCCCAGTTCCAGGTGTGGGATATGCTTTGCGGTGAACTATGGCCTGGACTGGGCGGCGCGCCGCACTATCTGGATATCATCGGGGTCAATTATTACTCCGATAATCAGTGGTATCTCAACGGACCGGTGATTGAGCGGGGCAGCCCCGATTATCGTCCGTTGAGGGGCATCCTGAGCGAGATATATCACCGCTACAAACGGCCGCTGCTAGTGGCGGAGACCGGCGCAGAAGGGGACTTGCGTGGAGACTGGTTGCGCTATGTTGGCGAGCAGGTCTGGCTGGCCATGCAGCACGGCGTTCCTGTTGAAGGAATCTGCCTGTATCCCATAGTGGATTATCCGGGTTGGACGGACGAACGTCACTGTCCGGTGGGCCTTTTCGGCTTTCCGGACGCTGATGGCAAGCGCCCGATACATCAGGGTCTGGCAGAAGGGTTAAAAACCCAGCAGGCGCGCTTCGATCCCTTACTCGTGCCGGCCATATTAACCAGCCTCGGCCATGAATAGTTTCGAAAGCCCAGCCACGATTTCCGAGCCCACATTACCCAATCGGCCGGTGGCATTCCTCTGGCACTACATCGTCCAGCGGCCGTGGCATTTCGGAGGATTGTTTTTACTGATTGTGGGGGCGGCTGGGTGCGCTGTTGCCGTACAGTACGGGATGAAGCTGCTGGTTGATGCGATGGCGGAAGGTAACCGGGCGACTGCCTCGGTGTGGTTTCCTCTGACATTGTTTCTGAGCCTGATAGTTATCGAAAACGTACTCTGGCGGTTAGGCGGCTGGCTCGGGTGTCGCGCCGTCATCGCTAGTGTCGTGGATATTCGGGTAGATCTGTTCAAGCATCTCACCGGACACCCGATGCGATATTTTCACGAGCATTTTGCCGGGTCGCTGGGGAACCGTATTTCGGCACTCGGTGCCTCGGCAGGAGCGATTTACGGCGGGCTTGCGTGGAAAATCATACCTCCAATAGTCGATTTTCTCGGCGCCGTGGTATTGCTGTTCACGGTGGACTGGCGCATGGCTGTAGCACTCGTTCTATTTGTCGCCATTGTCGCCGCGTTGATCACTGGCTTCGGAATCCAGGGGCGCGCCAAGCATCAGCGGTTCGCGGCGCAAGCTGCGCGAGTGGGCGGGGAACTGGTTGATGCCGTGTCCAACGTCTGGACGATCAAGGCCTTTTCGGCCCGAGACAGGGAAAGCGAGCGTCTGGCTGCGGAGATTGGCTATGAAGCCCTGGCTCAGCGCCGAAGCTGGATGTATCTCGAAAAGGCCCGCGTTCTACATGACATATGCCTTGCGGTAATGGCTGGCGGGATGTTGATCTGGGCCATATCGCTATGGTCGTCGGGCCAGGTTACCGCGGGCGATGTGGTGCTAGTCAGCGCGCTGACTTTTCGGATACTGCATGGCTCGCGTGATCTGGCTTTGGCGTTGGTTGATACCACGCAGCAGATCGGGGCGATCGATGACACTTTGCGCATCATTGTGCAACCCCATGGGCTCAAAGACCCGGCCGCCCCTCTGGCGTTAGCGGAAGGCGAAATCCAGTTCGATAACATAAGCTTCAGCTATCCTGGAAACCGTCGGGTATTCGATGGTTTCAGCCTGCTTATCAACCCGGACCAGAAAGTGGGAATCGTCGGACCTTCCGGGGCCGGTAAATCCACACTGATCAACCTCATCCAGCGCCTGGACGACGTGCAGAGCGGACGCATCCTCATTGACGGGCAGGATATACGCAGCGTCAGCCAGGACAGCCTGCGTGAGAAAATCGCCGTTGTTCCGCAGGAGACCGCGTTGTTCAACCGCAGTATTCGCGAGAACATTCGCTATGGCCGCCCCGATGCCACTGACGGCGAAGTTTTCGAAGCTGGGCGTCAGGCATTCTGCGACGAGTTTATCCGTGAGCTTCCCCAGGGTTATGACACGCAGGTAGGAGAGAGGGGGGTGATGCTTTCCGGGGGGCAGCGGCAGCGTCTCGGGATTGCCCGGGCATTTCTCAAGAATGCCCCGATCCTGGTCCTGGATGAGGCAACCTCGGCGCTGGATACCCAGTCGGAAGCGGAGATTCAGGTCGCACTCAATAATCTGGTGCAGAACCGTACCGTGATTGCTGTGGCCCACCGGCTTTCTACCTTGGGCGCCTTCGACCGGATCATTGTGCTCAAGAACGGACAGCTTGTGGAGGATGGCTCGCCCCAGGAGTTGCGCAACCTGGCTGGTGAGTTCGATACCCTGTGGCGCCTACAGACGCAGGGAATGACCGCTGAATAATGGGCTAAGGATCGCGGACGAGCATTGGCGAAACCGCCGCGACCAGCCGGCCATTCGATAGTAAGATTGCTCGGAACGACTACACTCCATTGGCACCTATTGATGCCAGCTGCCAAGTCAGGGGGCGAGTATGGTTACCATCGAAACCGCAGCATTCCGTGCCGCTGTATTTGACCTGGACGGGGTGGTTACACGAACCGCCACAGTCCATAGCGCTGCCTGGAAGGCATTGTTCGACTCCTATCTTTTCGAGAGGGCCGCGCAGGGGGGCGATCCTTTTCTGCCCTTCGATGTTCACACCGATTACCTTCGCTACGTCGATGGCAAGCCCCGCTATCAAGGCGTCACAAGCTTTCTCGAATCCCGTTGCATAGGGCTGCCGTACGGTACGCCTGAAGATTCGCCTGACGAGGAAACCATTTGTGGTCTCGGGAACCGCAAGAATATGTTGTTCAAAAAGCTCCTCGAGCAAGGCGAGATCGAGATATTCGACACCACGGTTGCGCTTATCCGCAAATTCCGCGAACGCGGTCTGAAAACCGCCCTTGTCACGTCGAGCGAGAACGCCCTGGTCATACTGGAAAAGACCGGATTATGCGATCTGTTCGACGCGCGAGTGGATGGCGTGGAATCGACCCGTCTTGGGCTCAAGGGCAAGCCGCATCCGGATATCTTCGAGAAAGCGATTGAATTATTGGGCGTGCCGCCGCAGCAAGCGCTTGGTGTCGAAGATGCGCTGTCCGGCGTTCGATCAGCGCGCGACGCGGGTTACCGTCTGGTTATCGGTATAGACCGCAGCGGTACGTTGCGCGACCAACTCCTCGAATGTGGCGCACATGAAGTTGTAGATGATCTGGAGGAGGTCGTTCTGTCGGGCACATGTATCGAATCGTCTCTGCCCGATGCCCTGGCAAAGTTCAGCGATATCGCCAAGCGGCTGGAACGCGCGAAGCCGGCCATCTTCCTTGATTACGATGGAACCCTCACGCCGATCGTTGACCGCCCCGAGCTGGCTGTCCTGAGCGACGCGACCCGCGCAACGCTGGTCCAGTTGGCCGAGCGGCACACCGTAGCGATTATCAGCGGCCGTGACCGCCAGGATGTAGAGCAATTGGTTGGCCTTGAAAACCTGATATACGCTGGGAGCCACGGCTTCGATATCAAAGGCCCTAACGGCTTACGCATGGAAAACAGGCAGGCCGAAGGTGTTATTCCTGCGCTGGATCTGGCCGAAAAACATCTGCGAGACAAGCTCGCGCCGATTGATGGTGCGTTGGTAGAACGCAAGCGCTACGCCATAGCCGTGCATTATCGGCTGGTTGCGGATGTGAACGTCGAAACCGTCAGTGCAGCAGTCGATGCGGCGATTGCGCAAGTCGCTCCGGTGTTGCGCCGGGCTGGCGGCAAGAAAATATTCGAGCTACGACCAAGCCTGGCCTGGGATAAAGGTAAGGCACTGGGCTGGCTGCTGGACGCACTTGATCTTGACCGCCCCGGCCAGGTAATACCGATCTACCTGGGCGATGACGAGACCGACGAAGACGCCTTTATCGCGTTGCGGGAGCGAAACGGTATTGGCATTCTGGTCGCCGCCGAACCCTGTGTTACGGCTGCGCATTATCGTCTTGTTGATACACGCGCTGTTGCGGGATTCCTGTCCAGACTCACACAGCTTCGGGAGCCATCCTGATGGCTACCTGGTCGCTGGAATATCACTGCTTCGAACCGGCCCAGGAGGGCCTTCGTGAAGCGCTGTGCACGCTGGGCAACGGCTACTTTGCAACGCGCGGCGCGGCAGAGGAGGCTGAGGCGGGAGACATGCATTATCCCGGCACCTATCTTGCCGGCGGCTACAATCGTCTGGCCACTGAAATAGCTGGACGAGAAATCGTCAACGAAGACCTGGTCAACATGCCTAACTGGCTGTGTCTGAGTTTCCGGCCCGAGGGTGGCGACTGGTTCAATCTCCTTGCGGTGGACGTGCTGAGCTACAAGCAGAAGCTTGATCTGAAGAACGGCGTATTGGAACGCGACCTGCGGTTCCGCGATCGTGATGGAAGGGAAACCACACTCGTTACGCGACGCCTGGTACACATGAGTGATCCCCACCTGGCCGCGCTGAGCTGGGATATTACTCCGGAAAACTGGAGCGGCCGGATGACGGTTTGCTCGGCGCTGGACGGCCGTGTCATCAATGCCGGCGTAACGCGTTATAGCCAGCTTTCCAGCACGCACCTGGTCACTCTGGCTGCGAGGTCGGCGGGCGACGAAGCAATTGAACTGGTGAGCGAAACCAGTCAGTCGCGCTTGCGTATCGCTCAGGCCGCACGCACCGAAGCGTACCGGCAAGGCCAACGGTTGAATGTAGCTCGCGGCCTGGTTATCGAGGACGATTATGTCGGTCAGACCTTGGGCTTTGACGCGCAGCGCGGCGTGGCAACCCGGATAGAAAAAGTGGTCGGGCTTTATACTTCCCGGGACAACGCAATCTCGGAACCAGCCCTGGCCGCCCGCCAGGCTATCAAGCGATCTGGCCGTTTCGCCGAGTTGCTTGAATCGCATTCCGGCGCCTGGTCGCGACTTTGGCATCGCTGCGATGTGATGTTGGAGGGCACCGAACGCGCGCAAATGATTCTGCGGCTGCATATATTTCACCTCCTGCAAACAGCTTCGTTACACACGATCGATCTGGATGTTGGCGTGCCCGCGCGGGGGTTGCATGGCGAAGCGTATCGCGGGCATATCTTCTGGGATGAATTGTTCATTTTTCCCTTTATCAACTCTCGTATACCCGAAATAACCCGCGCATTGCTGCGCTATCGTTATCGCCGTCTCGATGAAGCGCGCCGGCTAGCCGCTAAAGCCGGATTCAAGGGCGCCATGTACCCGTGGCAGAGCGGAAGTGATGGCCGCGAAGAAAGCCAGCTGGTGCATCTGAATCCCAAGTCCGGTCGCTGGATCGAAGATCACACTTATCTTCAGCGGCATGTCAATGCTGCAGTAGCCTACAACGTCTGGCGCTATTACGAAGTTACCGGTGACCGGGAATTCATGGGTTTTTTCGGTGCTGAAATGCTGTTTGAGATAGCACGGTTCTGGGCCAGTGCCGTGACCTGGAATCCGGAACGCCAGCGCTACGATATCCGCGGGGTAATGGGGCCGGATGAGTTCCACGATCAGTATCCATGGCGGGACGAGCCTGGGCTGGACAATAACGCCTATACCAATGTGATGGTTGCGTGGCTGTTGCAGCGCGCAGTCGATGCATACCGGATAGTGGGTACAGAGTGTCAGAACGAACTCTGCGCCGCGTTAAGCTTGTCATCAGCCGAGCCTGATCGCTGGGATGACATCAGTCGCAAGCTCTTTGTGCCATTCCACGATGATGGAGTCATCAGCCAGTTTGAAGGCTATGAGCAACTCGAAGAGTTCGACTGGGATGGATATCGAACGAAGTACGGCGATATACATCGCCTGGATCGTTTGCTGGAAGCGGAGGGCGATACAGTCAATCGTTACAAGGCATCCAAGCAGGCAGATGTATTGATGTTGCTCTACCTGTTCTCGGCGCATGAGCTGGATAACCTTTTTGTGCAGCTTGGGTATCAACTGGATGACGGGTGGAAAACGCGCAGCATCGAATATTACGAAAAGCGCACCTCCCATGGGTCGACGCTCAGTCGAATCGTTTCCTCATGGGTCCTGGCGCGACGAGACCGCCGTCATTCCTGGGCATTACTGAACGAGGCACTGGAAAGTGATGTTGCTGACGTTCAGGGCGGTACGACTGCTGAGGGAATACATCTAGGCGCCATGGCAGGCACAGTGGATCTGGTCCAGCGCGGCCAGACCGGACTGGAGGTTCACGATGATATCCTTTCGCTCGATGTCGGCCTGCCCGAAGAGGTCTCGTCCATGCGGTTACGTCTGCGGTTCAGAGGGCATTGGCTGGAACTCGAGATCACCCACGATCGCGTGAGGCTGGCGGCGCCGGATGACTGGGCAGGGCCTCACACGGTCATCCTGGATGGCACCCGCTACTCCTTCGGAGCCGGTAAGCGGTTGGAAGTGTCACGCCGTAAGGCGCAGCGAGCATAGTTGTTGCCATTTCCGGTATCGCTGGTCATGGCCGTTATCCAGGCCGGCAGGGCTCTAGCCCGGCTTTACTTGGCTAAAGCTGAGGAAGCTGCGACACTTCTTCTGGGTTCACCAGACATAGTCAGCACGCTCTTTAGCAAACTCGCTAGAGAGGAGCAAGCATTTCTTTCCGTTATTTCTGCGCAAAATGTGACAGAGTATACAAATTGTAAAAATGCCTGGATCCGACTAAACTTCGCGCCCTCTGGAAAGTCATATCGGCGATATACCTTTAAAGTTTAGTCATTGAAATCATAACGATAGCCAAGTGGCAAGTTTGTTGGCGAAGCTTGATGTTTTGGTGACATCAAATAGACTTCATGGTCTGGGGTTCGCAGCATATCAACTAATCATGGTGCAGTTAAAAAATGGAAAAGCTGAAAGTAGCCCTGAAGAAAGTGCTGCGGCCTGAAAGCATTCGTAGTATGAAGCAGTATCAAGGAAAACTTTCGCTCGCCTGGCTACGTGCGTTGTCTCGCTCAGCTGTATTGCGGCGCTTTCATTATGCCTTTTTCTCCGATGCGTTTGATCGCGAGGCGCGTGCGGTGGTGGGTGGTCATCTTCAGCATGAAGAGAATCAGTCGGGCGCTGAGTCGGTCAATTACTTCCTCAGGCGCGCCGTCCACCGCATCGAGAAAGGACTGATCATGCAGCCTCGCCGCGATGTGTTTGCGGTTGACTACATCAGGCAGACAGTCGATTCCTATCGGGATTCACTGGCCGGGACCGTGGATCGTGATGAAGTCAGTTGGGCGCACGACGTGCTCAAGACGTATTTCGAGACCACAGGCAATCATCCGGATATCGATGCTGCTCGCGCTGCCTTCCGAGAACTACCTTCACCGTACTCCTGCGCCTCAAGTCTGCGGCATCCTGATTCGGAAAGGGTACCCTTTGCTGCTTATATGCAGGCGCCACCGGTGGACTTTCAGTCGTTTACCGAGCTGTGCATGCGTCGCCGATCGGTGCGCTGGTATCAGGACCGCCCGGTACCCCGCGATATCATCGACAACGCTGTGGCCATGGCTGTTCAATCCCCCAGCGCCTGCAACCGGCAGCCGTACAAATTCATGATCTTTGATGACCCGGGCTCTGTTGCGCAGGTCTCAGAGCTGCCTATGGGCGTGGCCGGGTTCAGCCATAACTTTCCGGCAATGGTTGCGGTGGTGGGGCGGCTTCGCGCTTACCCGCACGTGCGTGACCGGCACGTTATATATATCGACGGTGCGTTGGCCGCGATGTCATTCATGTTTGCGCTGGAAACCCAGGGAGTCGCTTCCTGTTCGATCAACTGGCCGGACATCCCCGAGCGGGAAGATGCTGCCACCAAACTGCTTCACCTTGAGCCGGATGAGCGCATCGTGATGTTCATTTCTGTTGGCTACGCTGCAGAAGAAGGTCTGGTGCCTTATTCACAGAAGCTTTCCCTCGACGAGGCGCGCGTGTATAGCAGTCTTGGCGCCCACGGCGAATGAAGGAACTCAAGTTACAGGAGTTCAGGCGCTACCTTTCCAATTCCGGTTGGATGCTCGGCGAAAAGATCCTGATGCTGGCCGTTGGCCTCACTGCGACCGTCGTGCTGGCACGCTACCTGGGCCCGGGTGATTTTGGATACCTTAATTACGCACTATCCCTGGTGGCTTTGCTGACAATTGTTTGCCACCTCGGTCTCACCGGTCTGGTGGTCAAGGAGTTGCGGGTAAGACCTGATCAGGAAGACCGCATCCTCTCGTCAGTATTCATGACCAAGGTGGCCGCATCCTTCATCGCCTATGCGATATTGATCGGTACCTGGTTCATTGGCGAGGACCGCGATTTTCTGGTGTTGGCCCTGATTGGCCTGGCGCTGTTTTTCACACCCTTTGAAGTGTTGATCGACTGGTTTCAGGCGCGGGTCAAGGCGAAATATGCCGCGATCGCCGGCGCAGTTGGCCAGCTGGGCGGAAACGGACTCAAGATCATCCTCGCTGTCGCGGGATTGGGGCTGGTATGGATCGCCGCCGCGCATGTGGTCATTATCATGTTGACCTCGCTGATTCTGGTTATCTATGCCCTGGCACTGAAGCGCTCCTTCCGCTTCGATTTCTCCTGGTCCCTGAGCAAGGAATTGCTTGGCAAGAGCTTTCTTATTTTTCTGGGTTCGCTGTCTGCTGTGATCTACCTCAAAGTAGATCAGATCATGTTGCAGTATATGTTGGGTGACAATGCGGTGGGTCAATATGCGGCGGCTTCCAAATTATCTGAAGCCTGGTACCTCATTCCGACAGTATTGATGGCTTCCATCTTCCCGAAGATAATTGACGTTCGGGATCACAATAAAGAGAAATACAAAAAACTGATGCAGGTTATCTTCGATCTGCTGTTTCTTTCAGCCTTCTGTTTGTCGGTCGTCGTGTTTCTGCTTTCCGACTGGGTAATTGATCTGCTGTATGGCGATGCGTACTCCGCTGCAGCCCAAGTGCTGTCAGTACATATATTCGCATCAATATTCGTCTTCATGCGGGCCTTGTTCAGCAAATGGATCATCATGGAAGAAGTCTTCATATTTTCTCTGCTTACCCAGGGGCTAGGCGCGATCAGCAATATTGTTTTGAATTACTTTTTAATAGGAAGTCATGGCGTAGCCGGGGCAGCGGTTGCTACGTTGATTTCCTATTCCATAGCAGGTTATTTCAGCCTGCTGCTGTCCAGCAAGACTCGGGCGTTGTTCGTGATGATGAGCAAGAGCATGATGTTTCATGCGTTCATCAGCGTGCCCGAGACGATCAAAGAATTGAGGCGAGGTTAGTATGAATATCGAAATCCGAAAGGCCGGGTTTGTAAACAAGGGCGCCGAGCTGATGCTGCATGCAGTGGTGCAACAACTTCGCCGTAATTGCCCCAACGCCAGGCTCGTCATGGAACCGAGCCGAGAAACCGGTCCCTATCCTTACCGTGGCCGAGCCGAGCTTGGCCTGTACCAGAAGGCGTGGCTGTGGCGTAAAAACATTCCTTTCGGTGATCTGGCTGCCTTCGTTCCGTCCCGTCTGCGTGAAATGTATGGCGTAGTGCTGGACAGTGAAATTGACGTGGTCCTGGATGCAGCGGGTTTCGCCTATACCGATCAGTGGGGCGCCGAACTGTCTGAAGAGCTCGCCCGTGCCAGCCGTCGTTGGAAAAAGCGCGGCACCAAGGTCATCCTCATGCCCCAGGCGTTCGGCCCCTTTCGGGATGACCGGAGCAAGGCTGCGGTAAAGGAATTCGTCGGCAACTGTGACTTGATCTTTGCCCGCGAACCGGTCTCCTACAAGTATCTCACCGACATCGTCGGCGAGCAGGACAAGATCAAGATGTGCCCGGATTTCACCAACCTTTTGGAAGGCACGGTGCCCGACTATTTCGATCCCGCGACCCACCAGATCGCCATCGTTCCGAACTATCGGATGATGGACAAGACCAGCGAAGCGGTAGCCAAGGGCTATGTGCCCTTCCTGAAACGCGCCGCTAAGATGCTGCTCGACAAGGGCGCCAGGCCTTTCATGCTCGTTCATGAAGGCGAGGATGACCTGAACCTGGCCCGCGAGGTCTCTCAGGCTGTGGGCGGAATCCCGGTCGTCATAGAAGCCAATCCGCTTGCCATCAAAGGTATCCTGGGTGCCTGTCGGGGCACGGTCGGTAGCCGATTCCACGGCCTGGTCAGCGCCCTGTCACAGGGCGTCCCGTCGCTTGCCACAGGATGGAGCCACAAATATCAGATGCTGTTTGCGGATTATGGATTCGAGCCCGGTATCCTGGATATCAGCATGTCCGACGAAGAACTGGACTACGTGCTGGAATATTTGACCGATAAACAGCGCTCTCAGGAGCTTTCAGTCCGCCTGATGTTGCGTTCCGACGCGCTGAAAAAACAGTCCCAGGCGATGTGGAGTGACGTATACAAGATACTCAGTGCTCCTATCGCTGGTCGTCAGACAGCGCCTGTCAAACCAGCCGGCCCGGTCTGCTCGTAGCCTCAGCAAGTCTCTCCTCGCTATAACCATGTAGCTGCCGGGCCTTGAGCCTGGCAGATGCGGCTGCCCCTCTATGATGCTGTATGCCTATACAGTACAATGTCCCGGCCGAGATCGCGGACAGTGTTTGCCTGATCCCGGTACAAAAGGACTCACGTACAGCCTGAGGTGAAGCATGGCCGTTGAAATTGTGTATCGAAGCAGTAGAGACCCGGAGCAGCTATTCATGGATAAAGCCGAAGCCGACCGTCACGATAAAATGCTGGAACTGGCCGAAGCGTTGGGCGACGTTTTGCTTAAAGCCGTTCCCTCATTATCAGAACAGCAGGCTGAGGAGGCGAGTCTCTACATGGCAAAGCGCCGGGATATCTTCGCCAAAGCGTTCAAGAACAACGCCGACGCGCTGGCAGCGTTGGACGAAGAAGCGCCGTAAAGCTGAATGCGGCACTACAGCATGCAAGCAAGGCGACTTTAATACGCTCATGGAAATGCAGGTCCCGATTGCGGCTTTCCATATAGCATCAGATGGCGATGGAAGTCCGTGCGCGGAACTGCAAGCCATGCCCTGAGTCGAGATATGACACAACGCGCTGTCTCACCTTTCTGCAGGAGATACCCCATGACTGATGCACTTGGCTATGCCGCGACAAATGCTGATACGCCGCTGGCGCCTTTTCGTTTCGAACGCCGTACGCCTGGCCCTCAGGATGTTCAGATCGATATCCTCTATTGCGGCGTCTGCCACTCGGACCTGCACACCGCACGCAACGAGTGGAACAACACGCTTTATCCGTCCGTACCAGGCCACGAAATCGTCGGCCGTGTATCGGCGGTTGGCTCGCAGGTCGGTCGCTTCAAGGTCGGGGACATTGCTGGCGTAGGCTGTATGGTCGACAGTTGCCAGTCCTGCGCGTCCTGTTCCGATGGTCTGGAGCAATATTGCGAGAACGGCTTCACCGGTACCTATAACGGCCCGGTTGCCGGCGGCGAGAACACCTATGGCGGTTACTCCAGCAAGATCGTAGTCGACGAGAAATTCGTCCTGCGCATCAGCCACACAGAGAATCTGGCTGCTGTGGCACCGTTACTCTGCGCAGGCATTACCACCTACTCGCCGCTGCGTCAGTGGAAAGTAGGGCCGGGTCAGAAAGTTGGCGTAGTCGGGCTCGGCGGCCTTGGCCACATGGCAGTTAAAATCGCCAACGCAATGGGGGCAAGGGTAGTACTCTTTACTACCTCGCCGGACAAGAAGCAGGATGCGCTGCGTCTGGGTGCGAGCGAAGTGGTGGTGTCGAAAAACCAGGACGAAATGGACGCGCATCGCGATAGTTTCGACTTCATCCTCAATACGGTGGCCGCGCCGCACAATCTCGATGCCTTCATGGCCTTGCTCAAGCGTGATGCGACCATGACGCTGGTAGGTGCGCCTGCCACGCCACACCCGTCGCCAGACGTCTTTGGCCTGATATTCCGTCGGCGCCGACTTGCCGGCTCACTGATTGGCGGCATTGCCGAAACGCAGGAGATGCTCGATTTCTGTGCCAAACACGGTATCGTCTCGGATATCGAGATGATCTCGATGGAACAGATTAACGAAGCTTACGAGCGCATGCTGAAGAGCGACGTCAAATACCGATTTGTAATCGATATGGCGACGCTTCAGCCAGCCTGAGACCCATACATCACTATCTGCTTGCCGGACGCCGCGTTGCTGGATAGTAAGAGCTCAAGGACATCTGATGCCGCGTTTTCTGCACACCGCCGATTGGCAGATCGGCCGACAATATGAGCGTTTTGGCCCGGAAGACGGGCCTGTTCTTGCAGAAACGCGGATCAGTACAGTGGAGCGTATCGCGCGCCTGGCCAATGAGCAGGGAGTCGATGCAGTACTGGTTGCCGGCGATGTGTTTGATGCGCAAACGGTTTCGGACCGGACCATCCGCCGTCTGTTCATGGCCATGCAAGGCTATGCAGGGCTCTGGATAATGATTCCGGGCAATCACGACGCCGCGCTGGCTGAAAGTGTCTGGACCCGCGCCGAGCGGCTCGGGGCAATTCCCGACAATGTGCACGTTGCGCTGCAGCCGGGTGTGCTGGTTTTTGCTGAGCAGCACCTGGCGATTCTGGCAGCTCCGCTCACGCAGCGGCATACCTATATTGACCTCACCGAATGGTTCGAGCATGCCGAGACGCCACCGGGGCTGCTGCGTATCGGCATCGCACATGGCAGCGTCCAGGGCATTCTGGCTGAGGATATCGACTCGCCAAACCCTATTGCGCCGGATCGGGCCGAGCGTGCCAATCTCGACTATCTGGCGCTGGGTGACTGGCATGGTTGCAAGCGTATCGATGCGCGCACCTGGTATAGCGGTACGCCGGAGCAGGATCGCTTCAAAAGCAACGGTGCTGGTCAGCTATTGGATGTCAGCATTGAACGCCCCGGCAGCGAACCGCAGGTAACGGCGACTGCTATCGGACAGTTCCCATGGCTGCAGTGGCATCAGCAACTCGATCTGCCTTCGGATCTGGATCTGTTCACCGAGCAGTTACAACAACTGGTTCAGCCATCCGTACTCAGTATCGCCTTGTCCGGTCACCTGGATTTGGCGGGAGAGCAACGTCTGCATCAGGCGCTGAGCAGGGCCGAGGCGTTCCACCGGTATCTCGAATATGATCTGCAGGAGCTTCGGTTGTATCCCACCGAGGCCGACATTGGCGGGTTACATGCTGACGGCTACCTCGGGGAAGTGATTGAAGAGCTGCGTCAGGCGCAACAGGGCGACGCAGCAGGTACGGCCAGGGAGGCGCTGGTGATTCTTTCAGGACTGTTGCGTGACCGACAGGGCGAAGAGGGAGCGCAATGAAGCTGGGCTATCTGCGCATCAACCAGTTTCGCCAGTTCCGGCAGGCCGTTGAAATAAGAAAGCTCGACCCAGGGTTGAACCTTTTTTGCGGCCCAAACGAGTCAGGCAAGAGCACGATCGCCGCCGGCATCCGCGCGGCGTTCTTTGAGCGGCATCGTTCCAGCAGTGTTGATGATTTGCGCCCGTGGGGCGATTCCGGCGCCGCCCCTGAAATCGAGCTTGAATTTGAACATGCCGGTGAGGCGTTCCGGTTAAAGAAGCGCTTCCTGGCGCGTAAACGCTGCGATCTCAGCATCGGAGAAGAAATTCTGTCCGGCGACGAAGCTGAAGATCGTCTGGCCGCCATGCTTGGCTTTCAGTTCCCCGGGCGGGGCGCCAGCAAGTCGGAGTACTGGGGCATCCCTGGGCTGTTATGGATTGAACAGGGCAGCGGTCATGAGCTGCGATCAGCTGTGGCGTTTGCCGGTGACCACCTCAAGTCCGTGCTCGGTGCAACTCTGGGCGAAGTCACCAGTAGCAGCGGTGACGAAGTGCTCAGCCATGTGGAGGGCGAACTGGGAGAATTGCTGACTCGAACCGGCAAGCCTCGTGGCCGTTATCGAGAGGCACTGGAACAGGTAGAAACGCTATCTCAAACGCTGGGGGATCTGGATGAGAGCGTGAGCCGCTATCAGTTACAGGTCGATCGCCTGAGCGAACTGACCGCCCAGCAGGCACTGGATGATGTCGAGCGTCCCTGGGAAGCACTACGTGCTCAGCAAGCTGAGGCAGAGGCAAAATATGCACAGGTCCAGCAGCTGGGAGAGCTGCAAAGCGCAGACGAGCAAGCATTGCTCAAATGCCGCCACCACATGCAGGTAGTGATCGAGCAGCTGCACGGCTTCCAGACACAAGCTGATGAGTTGGCGGAGCGCAAAAGCACGCGCGATGTACTTCATCAGCAGGCGGAGGAACTCGCTGAACAGCAGCTGAGCACCCGAGAGGCGCTGAAGCAGGCAACTACCGCCTACGACCTGGCTCGCGCTGTTGATCGGGCCAGCCGGCAACAGGCGCAGCGTCGCGGGCTCGAACTCAAACGGCAAACTCTCAGTAACCAGTTGGTGAAGCTGACTTCCGCCTTCGACCAGGCTACAGCGCTGGATGCCACGCTTCAGAACCAAAAACGCGAACTCGCGGCGGTGCAGCTGGGTGACAAGAAACTTGAAAGGCTGCAGCAACTCGCCAACGCGCTGCGGGATCTGGAGATACGCCAGCAAAGCATCGCTACGGTACTGGAATTCGATCTCGATGCGGAGCCCCGGTTAATACTCGATGGTGAGGTGCTGAGCGGGAAGGGTGAGCGGCGCCTGTTGCAGAAGACCGAGCTGCATATCAAGGGCATTGGAAAACTGACAATCGCACCTGGCGGCCAGGATCTCAATGAGCTGGCGCGCCAGCTTGATCGGGCGCGTGAGCAGTTGGCCGCCGAGCTTGACGCAGCGCAGCTGGACAATATCGCTCAGGCGGTGCAGCGGGTCGAACAGACCCGAGCGCTGCGCACTGAAATCAACGGCAATGAACGTATGCTGGAACTCCATGCGCCCCAAGGCGTCGGAACCCTGCAGCAGGAGTTGGCGTTGCTGCGCGAGCAGGTACGGCAGGTCGAAACGGAGTTGCTGGCACAGCCTGCAGGCGATCTCACAACCGATGTAAACCAGCCTGACGTGGCTGAACAGCAACTGGAGCAAGCATCCGTTGCGCTGCGCGAAGCCGAACTGGCCGAGCGTCAACTACAGGAAAGGCTGATTCAGTGCCAACAGGCACTGCACACCGCCGAGCACGAATGTCGCCAGCTTGAGGCGCGTCTGGCCAGTCCGCAGCGCCAGCAACAAGAGCGCGACTGTAACGAAACACTTACTGTGCTGCGCCATGAACAGGCCCAGCTTGAACAGGGCCTCGATAATCGCGCCAAGCTTATCGAGACCGCTAGACCGGATATCCTGCAGCAGGATATCAAACGCTTTCAGGCCAGTGCGGCTCAGCTTCAGTTGACAAACCAACAGCGCAAGGAAGAGATCATCCGCCTGCAGAGTCAGCTCCAGGCGCAGGATGCCGACGGGCTGGAAGAGCGCCGGGGCAAGACCGCTGCGGAGTATGCGTCGCAGCGACGCCGGATGCAGCAGTTCGAGCAGCGTGCCGGAGCGCTCAGCCTCTTGGCTAGCCTGCTACACAGCAAGCGCCAGGCACTTACGCGGCAACTTCAGGCGCCGCTTCAGAAACATCTGAACCACTATTTGCAGTTGTTGTTTCCGCAGGCGGCGGTGGAGGTCGACGAGAATCTGGTGCCGGGGCAGTTGGTGCGTGCGGGTCAGGAACGCGGAGATTTTGATCTGCTCAGTTTCGGCGCGCGTGAACAGATGGGGTTGATCAGTCGGCTCGCCTACGCAGACCTGCTAAAGGAAGCAGGGCGCCCGACGTTGATTATTCTCGACGATGCGCTGGTACATAGTGACGCTCAACGCTTTGCTCAAATGAAGCGCATCCTGTTCGACGCAGCCCAGCGTCATCAGATTCTGTTGTTCAGCTGTCACCCGGCCCACTGGCGGGATATGGGTGTACCTATACGCGAGATAGATTCGCTGAGATGCTGAATAGCTTTGCAGGCATACGTTTGCATCTGGATGCTTGTCCTGGATTGCACAACCCATAACGCAGCAAGCCCGCACAAGGCGGGCTTGCTGCAGAGCTCAGCAGCATTGGTCAGATAATCAAGTCGCTAGCCTGACCTCAGACTGTTTTGACAGACTCGCGGGTAGAAGACGTGGTGCTGCGTTTTTCCGGTTCCGCAAGATAGGCCTCCAGGGAATCATCCATCGCCTCCAGCCAACGTGTATGGTGCCGCGGCGCCATGGTGCCGGTCATCAGTGAACGGTAGGAGTAGTCACGGAAGGTCATGATGTTCTCGTGCTTGTGCTCCTCCCACACCAGGAAGGTCTTGTTTACACCGTCGATATCAAAGCTCGGGTAGTCAGTCTGGTCGATCAGCGTGCGTACGTAGTCACCCTGGAATTCGATCATGCTTTCGTCGGTATCGAGCGCTTCTTCACGCTCGCGCCACGCCTGACTATCCTGGCGCATCGCCGTCTGATCCGGCAGTGCGATTCGACCGAGGAGAACGTCCCGCACATACCAGGCCTGCGCGTCGAACATATTGAAGGTGTACCACTGATCCTGCATGCCGAGATAGAACAGCTTCGGATTGTTCTCCCATACCACACCCTGGTACAGGTCTAGCGGCCACAGGCGGTTATTGGTCTTCAGTCGCAGCGACTCGTCCAGAAACGGGAAATGGTGCAAATAGCCGGTGCAGAGAACAATTGCATCGATTCGCCTGGATGTTCCGTCCTTGAAGTAAGCGGTATTGCCATCGACTCTGAGCAATAGCGGCTTTTCTTCCCAGTTGTCTGGAAATTCAAAACCCATCGGGCGGGTGCGATAGCTGGTGGTGATGCTACGCGCGCCGTACTTGTAGCACTGTGAACCGATGTCCTCGGCGGAATAGCTGCTGCCTACCAACAGAACGTCCAGGCCGCGAAACTCAAGCGCGTCACGGAAGTCGTGGGCATGCAGTATACGACCGTTGAAACGCTCGAAGCCTTCAAACTCCGGCACGTTGGGTGTGGAAAAATGCCCTGACGCGACAATCACATGATCATAGATTTCGGTTGTCACCACATCGGCTTCGTGGTCATGCGCTACTACTGTGAATTGCTCGGTATCTTCGCTGTAGGTTATCTGGCGAACCGGGCAGTTGAAGCGAATGTATTTGCGCACGTCGGCTTTTTCGACACGCCCCTTGATGTAATCCCACAGCACTTCACGGGGAGGGTAGGAGGCAATGGGCTTGCCGAAGTGTTCTTCGAAGGTGTAATCGGCAAACTCCAGGCATTCCTTCGGTCCGTTTGACCAAAGATAACGGTACATGCTGCCGTGCACGGGTTCACCGTGCTGATCGAGGCCGGTGCGCCAGCTGTAGTTCCATAGTCCGCCCCAGTCAGCCTGTTTTTCATAGCAGACGAGTTCCGGGATCTCGCAGCCTTGTTGCTGGGCTGATTGGAATGCACGCAGTTGAGCGAGCCCGCTTGGGCCGGCACCGATGATGGCGACTCTCATATAAGTTATCTCCTCTAACAATGAAGCGGCTGCTGGTGACTCCTCTGGCGAGGGTTATTATTGTTCTAATTCAGCAGCTTGAAGGTAAAGCATGGTGTGGTCAGAAGCAGCGCTTTAGGCTGGATTGCTTCGTCGTGTAAAGGACTATACAGGAAAAACGACTAAAATGTGACCAGTCATGCCTGGCCATCGTATGGGGCTTTCACGCTGAGCAAGCTGAAGCGGTCGCCAGAAGCCAGTTCGCGGGGGGAGGACATAGCTTCAAACCCCCAGGCGTGAAAGCAGACAATTGGTAGTGGGCAGCAGGGTCAGGCGGCGTGGGTCAGGCCACGCTTTTGTCGATGCATTCGACAAAAAATGACTAAGACATTAGTAGCAGGCAATCTGGCATCACCAGCGTAATATGAGCTGGAGTGGTGAGGGATTTTGCGTAAAAACAGTAATTTATCTATTGTTTATGATAGATCACATAAGGTTTTGTTGGGCGGAGTCCTGATAACTTCCTACGAAAGTCGTAGTCGACGTTTGCCGCTGCGGTGCTAACGTGACTATGCAATAAAAACAACAATTGGAGATGGTTATGTCCTTGTCTAAAGAAGACGCAGCGCGCGGCTATTGGAAGGAGAACCTGCGATTCATGCTCATTCTGCTGGTCATCTGGTTCGCAGTATCCTTCGGCGCCGGCATTCTGTTTGTAGATGAACTGGATACCATCCGGTTTTTCGGTTTCCCGCTAGGATTCTGGTTTGCTCAGCAGGGCTCTATTTATACCTTCGTGGCACTCATCTGGGTTTATGTATGGAAGATGAACCGCCTCGATCGTAAATACGATGTCCACGAAGAATAAAAACAGGAGCCAATGAATGGAAACTCAAACTCTGATCTATCTGGTAGTCGGCGCGACCTTTGCGCTTTATATCGGGATCGCCATATGGTCCCGGGCCGGCAGCACCAGCGAGTACTATGTCGCCAGCAAAGGCGTTCACCCTATTGCAAACGGGATGGCAACGGGCGCGGACTGGATGTCCGCTGCATCCTTCATCTCCATGGCCGGTATTATCTCCTTCACCGGGTACGATGGCAGCGTATACCTGATGGGCTGGACAGGCGGGTATGTTCTGCTCGCCATGTGTCTGGCTCCCTATCTGCGCAAGTTCGGCAAGTTCACCGTCCCCGAGTTCGTTGGCGAGCGTTATTACTCGCAAACGGCACGTGTGGTAGCGGTTATCTGCGTGATTTTTATCTCGTTCACCTATGTGGCCGGTCAGATGCGTGGCGTCGGTATCGTGTTCTCACGCTACCTTGAGGTCGACATCAACGTCGGCGTCATAATCGGCATGGCAATCGTCTTCTTCTATGCCGTACTGGGCGGCATGAAGGGCATCACCTATACCCAAGTGGCGCAGTACTGCGTGATGATGTTCGCCTACATGGTTCCGGCCATCTATATCTCCCTGTTAATTACCGGCAACCCCATCCCACAACTGGGTTTTGGTAGCACGGTAAGCGGCACGGACATGTCGGTCCTGGAGAGGCTCAACGGGCTCGGCACCGAGCTGGGTTTCAATGAATACACTGACGGCACCAAATCAACCATCGATGTGTTCTTTATTACCATGGCGTTGATGGTAGGTACCGCCGGCCTGCCGCACGTAATTGTTCGCTTCTTCACTACTCCAACCGTGCGTGATGCCCGTAAATCAGCGGGTTATGCGTTGTTATTCATTGCGATTCTATACACAACAGCACCAGCAGTAGCGGCTTTCGCGCGTACCAACCTGCTTACCAGCGTCCCGAACACTGCTTACACAGAACTGCCCGAGTGGTTCGAAACCTGGGAAACCGCAGGCCTGGTTGCCTGGCAGGACAAGAACGACGATGGCGTCGTTCAGTACGGCCCTGGCGCTCCCTTCGTTGGTGCTCCGAACTTTGCAGGGGAAACCGGCGAGTACGGCCAGCGTATCGTGACCAACGAGCCTACCCCGGCAGAAACCGAGTTGTATGTGGATCGGGACATCATGGTCCTGGCTAACCCTGAAATCGCCGGGCTGCCTGGTTGGGTCGTAGCCTTGATCGCCGCCGGTGGCCTTGCAGCGGCACTGTCCACGGCGGCGGGTCTGCTGCTGGTGATTTCGACTTCGGTCTCGCATGACCTGCTCAAAAGCAACATGATGCCCAATATCAGTGAGAAGAAAGAACTGTTGGCCGCACGTATTGCCGCGGGGGTGGCAATCCTGATTGCGGGCATCTTCGGTATCTATCCGCCCGCGTTCGTGGCGCAGGTGGTGGCGTTTGCCTTCGGTCTCGCGGCAGCGTCGTTCTTCCCGGTCATCGTCATGGGGATCTTCTCCAAGAAGATGAACAAGGAAGGGGCCATCGCCGGCATGATCGTCGGTTTGACCTTCACCTTCAGCTACATCGTGTTCTTCAAGTTCATCAGCCCTGAAATGGATAATGCGGCGTACTGGTGGTTTGGCATTTCACCAGAAGGCATTGGCACGCTCGGCATGATCTTCAACTTCATTGCTGCAGTAGCCGTCGCTTCATTCACCAAGGCACCGCCGGAGCATATCCAGCACCTGATCGAGGATATTCGTGTACCCCGTGGAGCAGGAGCAGCAGTCGCCCACTAAGGTTCGCATGCAGTAACAAGAAGCCCTCAGCAATGAGGGCTTTTTTGCATCTGGCCGGTATTAAAAATGCTGGCGGTGATTGCTGCACTATTTTTAATCTGCACTATTTTTATAAGAGGAACGTCACCGCTAAACCAGCGATGTTTTCGTTAGCGGTTTATCTTTTAACCGATGCAGGAACGCTGACACCTCTCGCCAGCATACGAGGCATGACCATGCTCGATACCCATTCTTCCCGGCTTCCGGATCAATATGAACTGGACGATTATCAGCAAATGGCTATCGGGCTGCGTCAGTTGCGCTATCCGGACGATATGCCGCTGTTGCGCCGCTGGATGCATTCGGGTCACGTCATTCCTCAGTGGCACCTGAACAAACCCATCAGTGAATTGAATGTCCACTTTGAAAAAATGCTAGCCGATGACCATCAGCGGTTGTATCTGATCGGCGTGAATGGGCAATGGGTGGGCTACACGGAAATATACGAAGCCGCTCGTGACCGGCTTGCCCGGTACTACCCGGCGAACGATGACGATTTCGGCTGGCACCTGCTGATTGGTGAGCTTTCAGCATATGGTAACGGCTACTTGCGACCGATCGTTCGTACGCTATCGCATTTCATATTCGAGCACACGCCAGCGCGCAGAATCGTGGGCGAACCTGATCATAGCGCCAAGGCCTACGAGGTCGTTGCCGAAGGGTTGTGTTACGAACCCGGAGGGCTGATTCATATGCCCGAGAAAATTGCGATGCTGTATTTCTGCGACCGTGACCGGTTTCTGACGGCGAATCCGCGTGAGGCGGCTGAAGTGGATAGGCAGGCTGCAGCGGGGCATTGGTGGAGGAGGGTGGTGGACCAATAGAATTACGCCCCGCAATGCGGGGCGTATTCGGTACATCAGAAGCGGTACGTCACCTGAGTGCTAAGGCCATGGGCCGTGTTGCGATAGCTGGCGTGGTAGTCTCCTTGATGTACTTCGGACTTGTCTTCACGCAGGTAGGCGTAAGCAACATCCACAGTCAGATCATCAGTTGCGTTCCAGCCGGCACCAAGGGACAGGATCTTGCGGTCACCCACCGGGATGCGGACAGTGCGGTCAGCGTCGGTAGTGGGGGATTCATCCAGAGCAAAACCGGTACGCAATACCCACTGCGGGTTCAACTGATAGGCAGCGCCGAAAGCGAAGGACCAGGTGTCGTTCCAGCTGAGTTCTTCCGGGAGGTCAGCAAAACCCTCGTTCTCAACTACGATTTCCTGGAGTTGGCTCCAGCGCGTCCAGGTAGTTCCTGCGTGCAGCGTCCACTGGTCATCCAGCTGGTAAGTAATGGAGGTGTCGACGGATTCGGGTGAAGTGAAGTCTAGAGTCGCATCGTAGCTGCCATTGATCGGAGCGAAAGCGGGTGCACCGGTAATACGGGTACGGCCCTCTAGCTCATACTCGACCTTGGAATGGTAGGTCAGACCCCAAGCCAGTTGGTCAGTAACGTCGACCAAGATGCCGGCGTTGTAGCCATAACCGAAATCATCACCCTTGACATTGACTTCGGCCCCAAATAACTGGTCAGGGTTGCTAGTCAGCTTGCCGTCAATCTTATTGATAGTCGGACCAAAGCCAACCGACACGCGGTCATTGATCTGATAACTCAGAGTCGGCTGCAGGGTAATCACCTGTACCTTGCTGTATAGACCGTGACTGCGCCCGGCGAAGGTGTCTTCATAATCGCTGATCACGCCGAAAGGTGCGTACATGCCCAGGCCGAAATGCATCTTGTCGTTCAAAGGCCGTACGTAGTAACCGAAGGGGATGGCTGCCAGCGGGACCATGTCACCGTCGTTGGTGCCGCGTCCGTTATTTCCGCCACTGATGTCAGTGCTGGCGTCGATTACTGCGAAGCCGCCGCTGACTTCGGCACGGTCCAGCTTGGACATGCCGGCAGGGTTGCCGAACACAGTGCTGGCATCGATGGCTGAGGAAGAACGACCAGCGAAGCCAGTGCCCATGCTGCTGGCGCTTTGTTCGTTGATGGTCAGGCCATTGGCAAGGCTGTGGCTGGAGACGGTGGCGATCGCCACAGCGAGGGTAGTTTTGAACCAGGCAGACTTTTTCATCCGATACTCCGGGATAAATGAAGCCGCGAAAACTACCAAGATTCCCCGCGTTTGACTATAGACCACAGGCGTTTTGTTAACGAACGTGCCGGGATTGGCCGTTATCACGCAGGCTACAGTCGAAACCGTGACCATTCAGTCAGGGCGTGGTTCATGCAGGGCCGGGTTCTATCCCGGCCACGGTGTTTGACGTCCGCCCCGCTGTCGAGATGGAACTCGACACTCCATGGTTAAGCGTCGTTAAGGGGGTTGGCCTTCGTCGGGGCGTCGTTGCCGGGCGTCCCGGGCTTACAGGCCGCCCCTGCGCGCCTGACGCAGATGTCGCCAATGACCGAGCCGCGTATGCAACTGAGCGAGTGTCACGATGCCCTGAGCGCGGGCTTTGCTGAGCAGGATGAGCGCTATTTCAGCCGTGATCATCGCATCCGCGGCCGCATTGTGTCGCTGGCTGTTATTCAGCCCGAAGTAAGCGGCCCAGTCGTCCAGCGAGGCGCGGCTGAGTTCGGCTTCGGGGCAGAGCATGGGTGCCAGCTCGGCTATATCGACAAACTTGTGCCGCAGCTTATGGCCCAGGTCCAGACGCAGGCCGCGGGTCAGCATTCGATGATCGAAGGGGGCATGGTAGGCGAGGAAAACACACTGGCCGGCAAACTCCATGAAATCCAGTAACGTAGTGCCCGCTGCTCCGCCTTGTTCGATTGCGCTGGGCGAGATGCCGTGAATCAGCACCGTCTCGGTCACCTGATGGTTGGGGCGAAACACTGTCCGCTCGAACTGTTCCCCAAAATGGATGGCGCCTTGTTCAATAGCGACTGCACCGATGGACAGAATCAGATCGCGGTGTACGTTCAGTCCGCTGGTCTCCAGATCAAGTACCACCAACCGGGTGTCATGCAAGGGCGTGTCATCGAAGGGCTGCGCGGGGGGCAGGGCGGCACGGCGCTCCAGCTGCTCTTCTGTCAGTTTGGGCGCGCGCAGTCTGGGTAGCCAGGCCAGTGCGTTCATAGCTGATACCTCAGCGCCAGACTGGATTGCAACCGTTTGGCCTGGCGAAAGGATTCGCGCAGGATGCGCCGATCCAGATGATTCAGCGTGTCGGGGTCAATCCGGTTACTGAACCGTTCACCTGCCCGGGCCTGTTTCTGATGTTGCTGCATGCGTATCAGTTGAATGAAGTGATAAGCCTCTTCGTAGGCTCCGGCATCCAGCGGTTCGATAACGCCGGCATCACACAGCTGCCGGAATCGCTCGAGGGTATTGCATTCGCTGATGCCATTGGCAAGCGCCAGCACCCGGGCGCCGTCGACAAAGGGCGTTAAACCCTGGGTTTTCAGATCGAGCGTGTCTTTCTCTGCACCGCTGCGCGCCAGTACGAAGTCGCGAAACCGGCCAATCGGGGGCCGGAACATCAGCGCGTTCTGTGCCATGCGGTTCTGGAACAGCGTGTTGCCTGCCACCTTGTCCAGCACCGCCTCGAACATCCTGTGGGCCCCGGACGCATCCCCCCAGACTACCCGGAAGTCGAAGAAGATCGATGACGACAACAGGTTTTCCGGTGTGGTGGTGCGAATGAATCGATCGAAACGCTCGGCCCATTCTGTGCGCGACAGGCAGAGCTCGGGGTTGTTGGCCATGATCTTGCCCTTGCACAGCGTAAAGCCGCATCTGGCCAGGGCATGGTTGATACGGTCCGCCAGGGGTAACAACTTTGTACGAAACTGCTCGGCCTGGGCGAGGGAATCGGCTTCGAACAGGATGCCGTTGTCCTGATCGGTATGCAGCGTCTGCTCGCTACGGCCCTCGCTGCCAAACACCAGCCAGGTGAAGGGTACAGCGGGATCGCCATGCTGTTCGATGCAAAGCTCGATTACCCGACACACCGTGTGATCGTTCAACAGGGTGATGATCCGCGTAATCTGGGTGGACGACGCGCCGTGCGCCAGCATGCTTTCAGCCAGGCGCCGAATATCCTCGCGCATGGCTTCCAGTGCCTCGACATCAGAGGCCTGACGGATGGTTCGCGCCAGGTGCACCAGATCGACTCGTTGCAGGGAAAACAGATCGCGCTCGGAAAGAACGCCTACCAGCACCTCGTCCCTGACCACGCATACATGAGCGATATGCCGGCTGGTCATGGCGATTGCGGCATCGAATGCGGTGTGGGATGGCGACAGATGAAAAGGGGACCCGGTCATGACCTGGCTGATTGCAGCGTCGAGCCCGATACCGCCGTCTGCGACCATGGCGCGCAGGTCGCGCAGCGTGAATATCCCCTGCGGACGCAACCCTTGGTCGGTAATGATGATGCTACCCACACTGGCCTCGTGCATGCGCTTTACCGCCTCGCGCACCGGCGTATCAGGCTGACAGGTGATTGGGGCACGGGTTGCCAGCGCATCCAGCCGGGTCTCCAGCGAATATTGCTCGCCAAGCTGCTCCGCCGCTTGTGTCTGCGCTTGCTGGTTGACCTGATCAAGCAGGCTGCTCACGCCACGCAGAGCAAAGTCGCGGAATACGGTTGATAGCTTAAACAGCTTGATGAAGTGAACGCGGGGCAGGGTCAGACAAAAGCAGTCTTCGCTGGCGATATGCTCGGTGCGCGTGGCACGTTCGCCCACCAGCGCTGCCAGCGGAAAGCATTCACCCACGCCAATCTCGAAGGTGGTATCAGGTGTTTCCTGGCCGGGTACCAGGCGTTCGCCGCGGATCAGGCCCTGTTTGACAACATAGAAGTCCTGCACCGCCCCTTCCTGCGGCCGGATAATCGACTCGCCCCTGGCATAAAAGCGCAGCTGGCAATGCTCAACCATCCAGGCGAGATGACCGGCTTCCATGGCGTTAAACGGCGGGTAGCTTTGCAGGAAGGTCATGGTGCCATGGACGTTCTGCATGACCGCCGTTTTACCCGCCTGCGAAAAGGCTTCTTCTTTAGTCATCGACATGGCCTGTCATTGTTGTATTGCGAGTCTGCCGCGGGGGCCAACGGGCTCCCATCCGACCTAAGTCTAGGTCTACCTAAGTAGGCACCGACGTAAGTCTAGTTCCCTTTCGAAGCCTGAGGTCTAGTCTTGGGGCCATAAGAAAGAGGACGCCTCCATGACTCAAACTCACAGCTATCAGCACGACTATCGCCAATCAATCGATCAGCCGGAAACCTTCTGGGCGGAACAGGCCACCCGACTGGCGTGGCATACGCCGCCAACGAAAGTCATCAGCCAGAATGAAGAAGGTCATCACCAATGGTTCGCCGACGGCAAGCTCAACACGTCCTGGTTGGCGCTGGACGCACACGTTCAGGCAGGGCGGGGCAGCCAGACGGCGATTATCTACGATTCACCGGTAACCGGCTGCAAACAACAGATCACCTATGACGGCCTGACCGCCAAGGTGGCACGTTGCGCCGGCATGCTCAGAGATTTGGGTGTAGGCAAAGGCGATCGCGTGGTGATCTATATGCCAATGATCCCTGAAGCCGTCATCGCCATGCTGGGCTGCGCGCGCCTGGGTGCGGTCCACTGTGTAGTATTCGGCGGTTTTGCTCCGCATGAGCTTGCGGTCCGGATCGATGACGCCAAGGCAGATATTCTGTTGACCACATCCTGCGGCATCGAGACCGACAGGCTGATCAATTACAAGCCACTGGTAGACGCCGCAATCAGTGAGGCCGCACACCCGGTTCGCCATTGCGTCGTGTTTCAGCGTCCTCAATGCCCCTCAGCGCTGCACCCCGGCCGTGATATCGACTGGAAGCAGGCCATGGATTGTGCGCACCCGGCCGAAGCCGTGCCAGTGGATGCAACCGATCCGCTGTACGTGCTGTATACCTCCGGCACGACCGGTAAGCCCAAGGGTGTGGTGCGTGATCACGGCGGGCATGCCGTGGCGCTGCGCTACAGTATGCAGGCGGTTTACGGCGCGCAGGCAGGCGACGTGTTCTGGGCTGCGTCGGATGTGGGCTGGGTTGTTGGGCATTCCTACATCGTTTACGGTCCCCTGCTGGCAGGCTGCACCACGGTGCTGTACGAAGGCAAACCGGTACGTACTCCGGACGCGGGTCCCTTCTGGCGGATCTGCGCGGAATACGGCGTCAAAACACTCTTCGCTGCGCCGACAGCATTCCGGGCGATCCGCAAGGAAGATCCCGATGCGGAGCTGGCGCGACATTACGATCTGAGCCGTCTGGAGCGCTTGTTCCTGGCCGGGGAAAGGCTTGATCCGCCGACCTGGGACTGGCTGCATGCGCACTTCGGCATTCCGGTAATCGACCACTGGTGGCAAACCGAAACCGGTTGGGCCATCGCGGCGAATCCAGCGGGTTATGAAATTCAGCAGGCCAAACCCGGTTCGGCCACCTGGCCGATGCCGGGCTATCAGCTGGAGATTCTGGATGACGACGGCCAGGCGCTTGAAGCTGGCGTGCAGGGCAATATCTGCCTCAGGCTGCCATTGCCGCCGGGTTGTCTCACAGGCATATGGGGCAATCCCGAGCGCTACCGCGCCGGTTACCTCGAGAAATTCCCCGGCTACTACCAATCCGGTGACGCCGGGTATATCGACCGCGACGGCTACGTCTTCGTCATGGGCCGTACGGACGACATCATTAACGTCGCAGGCCACAGGCTGTCCAGCGGCGAAATGGAAGAAGTGGTCGGTTCCCATTCAGCGGTAGCAGAGTGCGCGGTTATCGGTGTGGCTGACGAGATCAAGGGCGAGCTGCCGCTGGGGTTGGTGGTACTCAAGAACGGCGTAGACATATCCGAGCACGAGCTCAGCGCCGAGTTGCGTACCTTGATCCGCCTGGATATTGGCGCGCTGGCATGTTTTCAGGGCGCGCTGATCGTGCCCCGCCTGCCCAAGACCCGCTCCGGCAAGATTCTGCGCCGGCTTATGCGGCAAATGGCCAATGGCGAGGCGTACAGCATCCCATCGACCATTGATGATCCGGGCTGTCTGGACGAACTGGCTACCAAACTGACCGGCGGCAAACTCGCTGCGACGGGCTAGATCCGCCAATCCTGACCCCTGGCAGGAGAACGAATCCGGCTATCGACGCTTCATTTCCCTTACCGGTCCAGTTTGTTATTGTGGCTGCCAGTGAATAACGGAGCGGGCGCTGCTCGCTCTGCCCCTCGGTCTACCGGAGACCCGGGGGAAGAATACGTCGACCGGATTTCCTGGCAAGAGGGTGGGATTTGATCAAGGTACTCGTGGTTGATGACCATGATCTGGTACGCATGGGCATCAGTCGCATGCTTAGCGATGTGCCGGGCCTCACCGTCGTGGGCGAGGCCGATAGTGGCGAATCCGCCATCGAGCAGGCCCGTGCGCTGAAGCCGGACGTCGTACTGATGGACGTACGCATGCCTGGCATCGGCGGCCTGGAAGCTACCCGCAAACTCATCGTGCAGAACAAGGACCTCAAGATCGTCGCGGTTACCGTGTGCGATGAAGAGCCCTTTCCGACGCGATTGATGCAGGCCGGTGCTACCGGTTATGTGACCAAGGGCGCGGCGCTGGATGAGATGGTCACGGCGATCCGCAAGGTGCACGCGGGCCAGCGTTATATGAGTCCTGATATCGCCCAACTGCTGATCAGCAAGCTCTACGATCCATCCAGCGACTGTCCGTTCGACAGCCTGTCGGAAAGGGAAATGCAGATCGCGCTGATGATCGTTAACTGCGAGAAGGTGCAGAGCATCTCCGACAAACTCTGTCTGAGCCCCAAGACCGTCAATACCTACCGTTACCGCATTTTCGAGAAGCTGGGCATTCACAGCGACGTCGAGCTGGCGCTGCTTGCTGTACGCCACGGCATGATCGAAACCGTACGCTATTGAGCATGATTCACACGGACTTCGATGCGCAGGCCTTTCTGGCTACCGCAAGCAACAAACCCGGCGTTTACCGCATGCTCGACGAGCAGGGCACGCTGCTCTATGTCGGCAAGGCAAAGAATCTCAAGAAGCGTCTGTCGAGCTACTTTCGCAAGACCGGCCTGAGTCCCAAGACCGAGGCACTGGTTGCGCGGATCCGTCAGGTCGACACCACCATCACGGCGAACGAGACCGAGGCGCTACTGCTCGAGCAGAGTCTGATCAAGGCTTCGCGGCCGCCGTACAACATCCTGTTGCGGGACGATAAATCCTATCCCTACGTATTTCTGTCCAGCGAGGATGACTTCCCCCGGCTCGGCCTGCACCGGGGCACCAAAAAAGCCAGGGGCCGCTATTTCGGTCCCTATCCCAGCGCCGGTGCGATTCGCGAAAGCCTCGGCCTGCTGCAGAAGGCCTTCAAGGTCCGCCAGTGTGACGACAGCTATTACCGCAACCGCACCCGGCCCTGTCTGCAGTATCAGATCAAACGCTGCAAGGGCCCGTGCGTGGGGCTGGTCGACAAACTCGAATATGATCAGGATGTCCGCCATTCAGTGATGTTCCTGGAGGGGCGGAGCAATGCACTCGCCGATGAGCTGCACCGCTCGATGGACGCCGCTGCGGAGAACCTGGATTTCGAACGCGCCGCTGAACTGCGTGACCAGATTGCCTTGTTGCGCCGGGTCCAGGATCAGCAGAACGTTGATACCGAACATGGCAATGTCGACGTGGTTGCCGCCTCGGTCTCACCCGGCGGCGCCTGTGTACACGTCATCATGGTGCGCCAGGGCAGGGTGCTGGGCAGCAAGAATCATTTCCCGCGTGTGCCTATCGAGCAAACGCCAGGAGAAGTGCTTGCCGCCTTCCTGCCGCAGTACTACCTGGGCGATGCGGAGCGGGAGCTGCCCCGCGAGATCATCGTCAATGCGACCCATGACGATTTGCCGGTCATTGCTGAGGCGTTGACTGTTGCGCGGGGTTTCGGCGTTGCGATCAGTCACCGTGTGCGGGGGACGCGCAGTCGCTGGCAGAACATGGCCGTCACCAATGCCGACGCAGCGCTGGCCGGCATGCTATCGAACAAGCAGAACATGCAGGCACGCTTCGAGGCACTGCAGGAGGCGCTCAAGCTTGATGAAATGCCGACGCGCCTGGAGTGTTACGACATCAGCCACTCCAGCGGGGAGGCGACTGTCGCGTCCTGCGTGGTGTTCGGGCCAGAAGGCCCGATCAAGAGCGATTACCGGCGCTTCAATATCGAAGGCGTCACTGCCGGCGACGACTACGCCGCCATGCGCCAGGCACTCAGCCGACGGTTCAACAGGCTGAAGGACGGCGAAGGAAAAATGCCGGACATCCTGCTGGTCGACGGCGGGAAAGGGCAGATGAGCATGGCCCTTGAGGTCCTCGGCGAGCTGATGGTGCATGATCTGACTTTGCTCGGCGTGGCCAAGGGTGTGACCCGCAAGGCGGGCATGGAAACCTTGTATCTCAACGATCCGCATAATGAGCTGGTGTTGCCTGGCCATTCGCCGGCGCTGCACCTGATCCAGCAGATCCGCGACGAGGCACACCGGTTCGCGATTACCGGGCACCGTCAACGGCGCAGCAAGGCACGCAACACCTCTACGCTGGAGGGCATCGAGGGTGTCGGGCCCAAGCGCCGCCGTGACCTGCTCAGACACTTCGGTGGTCTGCAGGAACTGAAGCGCGCCAGCGCTATCGAAATCGGCAAGGCGCCCGGTATCAGTAAAAAGTTGGCGGAACAGATTTATGCCGCGCTACATAGTGATTAGAATGCTTGCATAACCCAGTTACCGAGACTTCATGAACATTCCCAACGTTTTAACCCTGATGCGGGTCGGGCTGATCCCGATTTTCATCCTGTTGTATTACCTACCTTACCCCTGGAGCTATCTGGCGGCTTCCGTGGTGTTCACTCTGGCCAGCATCACCGATTGGCTGGACGGCTATCTGGCACGCAAACTCGAGCAGAGCACGCCATTCGGCGCTTTTCTGGATCCCGTCGCAGACAAGCTGATGGTAGCGGTGGCGCTGGTACTGCTGGTGCAAAGCCACGCCAACTTCTGGGTGACTGCCCCGGCCATGGTGATTATCGGGCGCGAAATTGTCATTTCAGCGCTTCGTGAGTGGATGGCCGAACTGGGCGCACGGGCGCAAGTTGCTGTCTCTCAACTGGGGAAATACAAGACGGCCGCCCAGATGGTTGCACTGGTGGTGCTGCTGGCCAATCCGCCGGTCATCACCAACTGGGTGATCCTCGGCTATGTGTTGCTGATGATCTCTGCAGTGCTGACGCTGTGGTCGATGTACGTGTATCTGCGTGCTGCATGGCCGTATATGAGCATGGATAGTGATCAAAAGAACGACAGATAATATTTTCTGAATCAATGACTTGACAGGCCGGCGCAGAAAGATAGAATGAGCGCCGTTCCAAAGCGGGAATAGCTCAGTTGGTAGAGCACGACCTTGCCAAGGTCGGGGTCGCGAGTTCGAGTCTCGTTTCCCGCTCCAGTTTTATGTTGTGTTGGTTTCGCCAATGCAGCACACCCTCAGAGGCCGGGTGGCAGAGTGGTCATGCAGCGGATTGCAAATCCGTCAACGCCGGTTCGATTCCGACCTCGGCCTCCATTATTTAGTACCTGCTGGACTTAGTACCTGCTAGCCCGGATGGCGAAACTGGTAGACGCAAGGGACTTAAAATCCCTCGGAGGCAACTCCGTGCCGGTTCGATTCCGGCTCCGGGCACCATTCCAGTAGCAGCCTCCTATTCCGTCTTATCCGCTGGCTCTTCACCTCTTCGGTTTACCACTTTTTCTGCCCAGTGCTGTCGGTGTCTCATTGTCGTCCGTAACACCGCGACAGCTCTACCCTGCAGGTTTTGCCGCATGCGACAAACGACCGCGGCCTCGAGCCAACTACTTGCACAATGATTTGATATCCATCAAGGGTGAGCTAACTTCCTGCTTGTAGCCTGAACCTGAAGTTCGGAAGAGGGTGATGGGTCTGGAATTCAGGCTGAATGATTCGCTCTCGACCGGGCACGTTCCGACTCTGCAGTGGCAGGGTCTCACCTGATCTGGGATCGAAACTATGAGAACCTTCCTTCTCTATCTTTTTACCTTCTGCGGGCTCGTCGGGTTTGGCGCGCCTGCATTCGCTGACCACCCCGGCGATACTGCGGACGTCAAGTATGTGCCGGATGTCGTCTTCACCTTTCGAACCGATATAGCCGATGGCAAGCTGGTATATATCAGCGAAGCTGGCCCAACCAAGGGCCAGATCAATCCGGAGATGCGCGTACCCGAGGGTGCAGTGGTGCAGGTAAACGTCGTGAATGGCGATGGCGCTATCCATGATTTCGCGATACCCGATTTCAGCGTGAAATCCGACCAGATCGGTGGCAAGGGTTCGGCGACTGCGGTGGTTTTCCGTGCCAGCAAGAGCGGTACCTTTGAATACCTCTGTACCTTGCCTGGACACAAGGCTGCGGGGATGTTTGGCAAGCTGATCGTGGGTGATCCGCAGGAAACCACCGCGAGCAACTTCCCCGATCTGTCAAAGAACCCAAGCGAAGTCGGTGAGCCGGTCGGCAATCGCGAAGCGAAAGAAGTTACTTTCGAACTGGAGACCACTGAGGTCGAAGGTCGCCTGAGCGATGGTGCCAGCTACAAGTTCTGGACTTTCAACAACACTGTTCCTGGTCCGATGATGCGTGTACGGGTAGGCGATACCGTCAACATCAACATGAAAAACTCCATCGATAGCGCCCACATCCACTCGATCGACCTGCATGCCGTGACTGGTCCTGGCGGTGGTGCTGCGGTTACTCAGGCTGCGCCTGGCCATACCAAGAGCTTCTCGTTCAAGGCTATGGCTCCCGGTCTGTACGTCTACCACTGCGCTACCCCGATGGTTGCTCAGCACATCACCAACGGTATGTACGGCATGATTCTGGTCGAGCCTGAAGGTGGTCTGGACCCGGTTGATCGTGAGTACTATGTGATGCAGGGCGAGCTTTACACCGCACAGCGTCACGGTTCTTCCGGCCTGCAGGAGTTCTCTCTGGACAAGCTGCTCGACGAGCGTCCCGAGCACATGATGTTCAACGGTTCCATGGATGCGCTGTCTGCAACCCACAACATGGAGTCTGATGTCGGCGAGACTGTACGGATCTTTTTCGGTGTTGGCGGTCCCAACCTGGTGTCCAGCTTCCACGTAATTGGTGAGATCTTCGACCGTGTATACGATCAGGCCTCATTGACCAGCCCACCGCTGACTGACGTGCAAACCACTCTGGTTCCACCGGGCGGCGCCACCATGGTTGAGTTCGATACTGAATACCCAGGCAAGTACATTCTGGTCGACCATGCTCTGTCCCGCGCAGAAAAAGGCCTGGTCGGTATCCTGACTGTCAACGGTGAAGCTGACGCGGAGATTTTCGAAACCGAGGAGGCAGTAGACCACTCCAGCGGTCACTAACCATCTACCGCAACAAACGCGCCCCGGAACCCAGTGTTCCGGGGCGTTTTCGTTTTTGGGTTCGACCTTCCTCGGGACCGCCCACCGAGCTGTCAGCAGTCCAGAACCCTCAGTCCTTGAGCCAGATCAAGGATGCCGCATACGAGCGGTGATTGAATGACCCTGAACTCATTTAACCCGGGGCTTCCCATGTTGCGAAATTTCACTTCAACACTTGTCGCGACCCTGCTACTCGGCGCGACGGTTCCCGCCCAGGCAGCAGTGCCGGCTGAGGCGACGCTTTACAAGAACCCCGATTGCACCTGTTGTGACGAATATGCCCGTCACCTCGAACGCCACGGAATACAGGTAACCATCATTGACGACGCCAACATGGGCCAGATCAAACAGCAGGCGCGGCTGCCATACGGTCTCGGCTCGTGCCACACAATGAGCATCGGGAACTATCATGTTGAAGGGCATGTGCCCTACGACGCTATCGCCGAGCTGTTCAGACAACAACCGGCCATCCACGGCATTACCTTGCCCGGTATGCCGCAGGGCAGTCCCGGCATGCCAGGTCCGCAGCGTTCGCCCTTCGAGATCCACCAATTCACCAGCCAGCAGGCTGAACCCTTCATGACGCTGTAACCCAGCGCTGCATGCCATTAAAAAGGAGCAATTATGGATTTTGCATACAGTCCCGCCACCCAGGCGCTGCGTCTCAAGGTGCGTGAGTTTCTGGACCAGCATATCGTGCCACGGCTCGGCCAATGGCAGCGCGAAGTCGCGGCGGGCCAGTTCCTCGTCTCTTTCATGGCGGATCTCAAGGCGCTGGCCCGGGAGGAGGGGTTGTGGAACCTGTTTCTGCCATCCCTGCGTGACGACGAGCCAGGCACGCGCCTGACCAACCTTGAATATGCGCCGCTGGCGGAAATCATGGGGCGGGTCAGCTGGGCTTCGGAGGTGTTCAATTGCAACGCGCCGGATACCGGCAACATGGAATTGCTGCATATGTTCGCGACCCCGGAGCAGCGGGAGCGTTGGCTGCAGCCGCTGCTCCAGGGTGAAATCCGCTCAGCATTTGCCATGACCGAGCCGGATGTTGCGTCTTCTGACGCCAGCAATATCCAGACGTTGATCCGCCGGGACGGCGACGACTATATCGTCAACGGTCGGAAGTGGTTCATTACCAATGCATCGCACCCTGACTGCAAGTTCCTGATCGTGATGGGCAAGACCGACCCGGATGGCGAGGCGCGCAAGCAGCAGAGCATGCTTATCGTGCCTTTCGATACGCCCGGTGTGGAGCTGGTGCGCAACATCCCGGTCATGCACCACGTCTCCCCGGAGGGCCACAGCGAACTGGTATTCCGTAACGTGCGCGTGCCGGCAAGCAATTTGCTGGGTCAAGAAGGCGACGGTTTCATGATGGCTCAGGCGCGGCTGGGGCCGGGCAGGGTGCACCATTGCATGCGCGCCATCGGCATGGCTGAGCTGGCGCTCGAACTGATGGTCGATCGAGCGCAGGAACGTCGTACCTTCGGTCGCTATCTGCATCAGCACGGCAGTATTTCCGACTGGATCGCACGCTCGCGCATGGAAATTGAACAGGCTCGCCTGCTGGTTCTGAAAACCGCCTGGATGATCGATCAGAGCGGCGCGCGCGAGGCACGCCGGGAAATCGCCATGATCAAGGCCGTGGTTCCCGCCATGCTCGGCAATGTGATCGACCGGGCAATGCAGGTGTTCGGCGCCATGGGGCTGACACCGGATACGCCCCTGGCCGACCTCTGGATCAGCTCCCGGGCGTTACGCATTGCTGACGGGCCTGACGAAGTTCACCTGCGTAGCATCGCCCGTATGGAGATCGACGCAGGTCAGGAGCGTCGGGGCAGCAGCAGCGATTATCTGACTCCACCCGATGTGCTTCGTACTGACCATAAGCACTGTTAACCCGCAACGGTGCCGACCGGCGTGTATGACGTCTGTCGAGCACCGATGCATTGACCATGATCAAGGCCGGCTGGACCAGAAAAGCGCAAAGTGGCTCGCGTTTTACATTACCAGGGAGCCACTATGCAACTGGTCTGTCCAGCAGGCAGCCTGCCCGCGCTGAAGTCGGCGCTGCGTCAGGGTGCTGATGCCATCTATACCGGTTTTCGCGACGATACCAACGCGCGCCATTTTGCCGGCCTCAACTTTACTGACAAACAACTGCAAAGCGGCGTCGATCTGGTCCGCCAGCAGGGACGTCAGATCTATATTGCGGTCAACACCTATGCCCTGCCTGATGGGTGGGCGCGCTGGCGCCGGGCAGTCGATCACGCTGCGGATCTGGGCGTGGACGCATTGATTGCGGCCGACCCCGGCGTACTGGCGTATGCCACCAAACACCACCCCAGGCTCAACTTGCATCTTTCCGTGCAGGGCTCGGCCACCAATGCTGCCGCCTTGCAGTATTACCATGAACATTACGGCATTCGCCGAGCGGTACTGCCCCGGGTGCTGTCATTGAACCAGGTGCGCCAGGTGGCGGAGGCCAGTCCGGTACCGGTCGAGGTGTTCGCCTTCGGCAGCCTGTGCATCATGGCGGAAGGGCGCTGCCATTTGTCCTCTTACGTGACCGGCGAATCCCCGAATCTCTGCGGCGTCTGCTCCCCCGCCAGCGCCGTGCGCTGGAATCAGGAAGACGATGTCCTGAGTTCACGCCTGAATGATGTGTTGATTGACCGCTACGAAGAGGGCGAAGCGGCCGGCTATCCGACGCTGTGCAAGGGCCGCTTTATGGTCAACGGCAAGCGTTTTCACGCCCTCGAAGAGCCCACCAGTCTGAATACGCTGGATCTGGTACCGCAATTGGCGGCGATCGGCGTGACGGCGGTCAAGATCGAAGGGCGCCAGCGCAGCCCCGCCTATGTCGAACAGGTGACCGGCGTCTGGCGCCAGGCGCTGGACCGGTTCGCCTCCAATCCACGGGGCTATTCGGTTGAACCTGCGTGGATGCAGGCACTCGATAAGGTTTCAGAAGGCAGTCAAACCACTCTGGGTGCTTACCACCGCGCCTGGCAGTAGAGGGGAGAGCAATGAAATTAACACTGGGACCCATCCTGTTCTACTGGACGCGGCAACAGATCATGGATTTTTACGCGGACGTTGCCAGCGAGCCGCTGGATGTCATTTATATCGGCGAGACAGTGTGTTCGAAGCGCCGCGCATTGTCGCTGGATGACTGGCTTGGGCTGGCGCGCGACCTGCGCAGCGAGAGCGGTGCTCAAGTAGTGATATCAGGCCTGGCATTGATTGAAGCAGCTTCTGAACTCTCTGGTTTACGGCGGTTGTGCGACAACGGCGACATCATGGTGGAGGCCAATGATATGGCCGCGGTGCACTACCTCACCAGCAAGGGCGTGGAGTTTGTTGGCGGCTCGTCACTCAACCTGTACAACGCCCTGGCGCTACAGCAATTGACGGAGCAGGGAATGGTCCGCTGGGTGCCGCCAGTGGAGTGTTCCGGCGAGCTGATTCAGGCTGTCATGCATCAGGCAGCTGACGCAGGCTTCCTCTTGCCGGAAATTGAAGTGTTCGCCTGGGGGCATCTGCCGCTGGCCTATTCAGCGCGCTGTTTTACCGCCCGTGCTGAGAACCGGCCGAAGGATGACTGCGGTTTCATCTGTCAGGAATATCCCGATGGTCTGCCAATGACCAGCCAGGAAGGCCAACCGCTATTTACGCTTAACGGGATCCAGACCATGTCCGCCGGGGTAAGTAACCTCCTGGCCGAGTACCCCCGGATGCGTGCCATGGGCATTGACGCGTTGCGTATCAGCCCCGCCTCAAACGGGACGCTGGATATCATCCGTACCTTTGACGAAGTCAGACGAGGCGCCGAGCCGCCGCTCGCAATCGACGGTTGCAACGGATATTGGTACGGCCAGCCGGGTATGTTGAGGGTAGAGGAGGCAGGTTTATGCTGAACCTGGCGAGCCTGGCATTGCGCGCAGGCGATCCCATACTTCCATTGAGCCGGCACGTGCCCTTCACAATCCAGCGGCTGGTGATTGAAAAGGCCATGGCCCGGATATTCGCCGAGCCGGTTGCCGACGGTGATTTTGACTGTTTGCACGGACGCTGGTTGCGCCTGGAGGTGACAGATCTCGGCCTGGCCTGGAATGTGACCCGCACGGACAAAGGCCTGCGCCTGGACAGGAGCGCTCCGACAGATCTCTGTATCCGCGGAAACTGGCGCGAATTCCTGCTACTTTCCAGCCGTCAGGAAGACCCGGACACGCTGTTCTTCCGTCGTAGGCTGATTATTGAGGGTGACACCGAGCTTGGCCTGGAAATAAAGAATCTGATGGACAGTCTGGATTCTGATCGTCTGCCGCCGCGGTTGTGGCAACTGATTCAGTGGCTGGGGGCCGGAGCGTCCGGAATTGACCCAGGTCAAGGAGCGGCCCAGCACCCAGCATGACAATGGCAAGGGTCTGTTGGCACTTCGTCGCGGCCGCGATGAAACGTCAACAGACCCTTTGGAGGTTCTAATGTCTGCTACAAAAAATTCCCCGCTTATCTATTCGTGCTCGGGCTGCTCCAACGTGGCGCAGCTCGCCAATACGCTTGCTCTGCGGATCGATCGCGCCGGGATTGCCGAGATGTCCTGCATCGCTGGCGTTGGCGGCAAAGTCGCGTCCCTGGTAAAAACAGCGAAATCGGGCCGCCAGATAATCGCGGTGGACGGCTGCAAACTCCAGTGTGCCAAAGCCTGTCTGAACAATGTCGGCGTCGAACCCGAGATTCACGTTTTACTCAGTGATTTCGGTGTACGTAAACGATTTGGTGAAGATTGCACGCCAGAGCAGGCGGACGATCTGGAGGTGCAGATTGTCGAGCTGATTCAGAACAGTCGTGCCCAGGATGAGGCTGTCTGATCTTTGGGGCCGGAAGCGGGAACTCAAAAATGCTGAGCTGAAACTCCGCAGCCAATCGCCCGCCGCCTGTCAGGACTCCGCAAGACGCCGTGAACCCATCCATGGGGGCTTGACGAAAACATCCCTGTTTTCGACACTTGCTCCACCCTGACAGCCGGCGGGCTTGGCCGAGCATCGGCGTGGTCCGGAGTTTAAAACCGTTTTTTGTTTCCGTTTGGCAGCTCAAAACTCTGGGGCGGAGCGGGACGACAGGGCTGCGATGACCGTCCGATGACAGGAATGTCATCGACGAGCTTACAGGGACGTACTTGCAGCGTGTCAGCGCGGCCCTGTCGGCTCGCGGAAGCTGACTCAGAACTCTCCAACTCACCTCGCTGCGATAGCTGAGCTCGGAGGACAAACCCAGCAGATGATTGCTTGTCGTGAGTGTTTTCGCTGCCGTGACCGGTAGTAGTCGTCCGTCGGCGGGTTAGCTGTAGCTGAGAATTTGGCGTAGCGCAGGCGCGCTACACCCCCAGGATGGGCGAACACATTGGCTCCCATCCTCTAGGCGAGGTTCTGCTCTACCACCCATACCGCCGCTTCAGTACGTGAACGCATGCCCAGTTTGTTCAGCACACGTTTGACATGCACCTTTACCGTACCTTCGCTGATGTCCAGCTCACGGGCGATCATCTTGTTACTCTGGCCCTTGGCGATCTGGCGCAGTACGTCCCGCTCTCGCCGGGTAAGGTGAGCCTGGGGTTCGGAGGCTTCAGCCTCGGGCCGGTTGCGGATAGCGTCAGCCAGTATCATGGTCAGTTCTGCGCTGAGTGCCAGTTTGCCGCGCGCGGCAAGGCGTATCTGTTCTACCAATTGGTCTGCGTCCATATCCTTGAGCAAATAACCGTCGGCACCGCTGCGCAGCGCTTCAAGTACGTCGTCGTGATCATCGGATACGGTGAAAAAGATGATGCGCGCATCGATCTGTTCGCGACGCATCTGCCGCAGAATGTCCAGCCCGCCCATGCCCGGCATGTTGAGATCAAGCAGGATCAGGTCAGGCTCGAGTTCATGGGCGAGGCGGATGGCTTCAACGCCATTGCCGGCTTCCCCGGCGGGATCGAGATCAGGCTCCATGGCCAGCAGGTCACGCAGACCGCGGCGCATCATGGGGTGATCGTCCACCAGCAGAATCCGGATGCTATCTGTTTCATTCATGTGCAGCGTGTTCCCTTGGGACAACGATTCGATAGTCTGGCGGGAAATTCACCAGGATCTTGGTTCCGCCAGCTTCTCTTCTGTAAATGTGGAGCGTACCGCCCAGGCTGCTGGCACGTTCGTGGAGAATGCTCAGCCCGTAGTGACCTTCGGGCGAGGTGGTTTCGGCGATCCCGATACCATCGTCCTCGACCTGTACCGACACGATCCCCTTGTCATCCTGTTTCAGCTGGATCCAGCACTGGCCGGCCTGCGCATGCTTGATGACGTTGCTCAGCGCCTCGCGGGCAATCTGTAGGCAATGGACCTCTTCATTGGGCGAAAGCGGGCAATGGTCAAGCTGGTAGTCCAGTGTGATGTCTACGCCGGAGTTGCGACTGAACTCCTTCACAGTGGCCTGCAGCGCCGGTTTCAGGCCCGGCTCGTTAACCTGTATGCGAAAGGTCGTGAGCAGCTCGCGCAGTTGGCGGTATGCCGCAGCGAGACCTTGTTCTATCTGCTCGCGCGTCTCAGCCAACTCGCTCGGTCCGCAGCCGTTCTCGACCTGCCGCTTGAGCCTGGCCAATTGCAGCTTCTGCGCTGAAAGCGCTTGAGCGAGCGAATCATGCAGCTCACGCGCGATCACCGCACGCTCTTCCATAAGGGCCAGACGTGCCTGCTGCTGGCCAAGATTCGCCAGGCTCATGGAGGCTGCGTACAAATCAGCAAGGGTAACCAGCACCTGCTCCTGCCATGCCTGAAGCGGCTCGCCGACTGGCTGCTCGACACGCAAACTGCCCAGATGCGTCGATCCCGAGTGCAGCTCGAAGCTGGTCAGCCGATCCATGCACTCCAGCCCTGAATCAGCCAGGTCCGCCGGGCACTCGGCGCAGCTGGACAACTTGCAGTAATGCGGTGGCTCGCTGCCCTCGGAGGTAACCGCGGCGTAATTACCGCCACCGGCGCCGCTATTCAGGCAGAGGGAAACCGGGCCGCAACCGAGGGCCTGCCGCACGGCTGCGAGCGAGCGGGCCATCATGCGCACCGGATCCGCCGGCTGGTTGTAGAGCGTTCGGGCGCTCTCGAAAAGCAGGTGCAGCGCGGCGTTGGTGCGGGTCAGTTCCGCGGTCTTGTCGTTGACCTTGGTCTCCATGTCCGCGTAAAGACTTGCGAGTTCTTCATTCATCTTGTTGAGGGTGCTGGCGAGCAGGTCCAGCTCGGTTCCGCTGCCCGCTCTCATTCGACCAGTGAAATCACCGCGGCTTACCTGATGGGCGAGGGCGGTAAGCTGGCGCAAGGGGGTGGCGAGGTGCTTTCGCAGATCGAGAATAAGCGCACAGGTGCTCAGCAGGACAACCAGCAGCGTTCCCAGCTGCACTCTTTGAATCATCGCCAGATTTCGTTCGGAAAGACGCTGCAGGGTCGCGACGATGCCATCCAGCAGGTTGACGAACACGGGTACCTGCTCCCCCAGTGATTGTATTTGTGGCGTCTTGTCGACGAGTAGTGGTCGCATTCCCCGTTGCCAGTGATCGACCACCGCCTCGTGCAAGGCGGGCAGGGCGGAGGCGCGATGCCGATCCATTGCGGCCTGCAAAATCGGAGACTCAAGGGTCGCCTGCATCTTCTCGACGTGGGACTGCAGGCGCGCAGAATCGGCGTCTGCCGTCGCCGCGAGTCGCCAGGCTTGCATGCGCAAACTGCCGGCAACGTTGATCGCCTCGGCATCGCCTTCCAGTGCGCTGGTCACATAGCTGTTGCCGAGTATGCCCAGCAGGGTTATGCAGATGATGATTGCACAGGCGATGATGGCTCTGGATACGATTGAATGACGTGGTTTCGTGTCTGCAGTCCCGGATACGTCAGTAGATTGTATGGTGTCTTGAGTCATGTTCTATCTTGCGCGAATGAGCGGTGGCTTAACACAGGCAATCCCAGCGGTGCATCTCCCGTGCATCTACAGGAACATCGCCATGCTGGCGAGGATAGCAACCAGCCAGCCGCTGACAATGGCGCGGAACAACTTCGGGCCCTGGGCCAATCCCATGAAATGGTCGATCAACCATTGGCCCTTGATCGCGCTCAGGAGAATGATCGCCCATAGCAGCCAGCTCCCTTCGGTGAAATGCCCCAGCCACCAGCCCAGCCCGGTGAGGGCAAGCAATGCCAGCCAGCTGTGTGTCAGTTTAGTGGTCATGCATACCTCACGGCAGTATATAGAGCAGGGGAAACAGCATCAGCCATACCAGATCCACCATGTGCCAGTAGCTGGCGGCTGAGTCCGCCGCCATCCGGCGCGCTTCGGGAGTCTGATACACGCCGCGCTGCCAGCGTCGGGCAACCACCAGCAGGATCACCATGCCCAGCACCACGTGCATCATGTGAAAGAATGTCGTGAAGAAGTAGAAAAAATAGAAGGTGTCGGTGCGCAGGTTGTATCCAGCGCTGAATAGCTGAACGTATTCGACACTCTTGATCACGACGTAGAAAACACCGCTGCCCGCGCCGGCATAAAACCACCCTGGTAGCCTGGACAGCCGGCCGGCACGCATATCGGCAACACCGCGAGCTACCCAGTAGCTTCCCGTGAGCAGGGCCAGGGTATTGATCAGCCCGGCTTCCGGGTGCAGGGTGGCCACCCCCGCGCTGAACATGTCGGGCCAGTTGCCGCGGGCGAAGGCCATGCCGCTAAGCAACAGGGCAAAAACCGCCAGTTCGGCGAAGATGAAAAACCACATCGCCAGGTCGCCGGGTATCTCCTCTTCTGTCGCGACATTGCCCAGCGGTAGATGTATCCGCTCCCGTGCGTTCATGGCGTGCGTCCAGTCAATAACAGATAGAGTTGAGGCAGCAGTGCTGGCAGGTCGGCTGCCTTTTGCAGGAGGTGGAAACGCTGCGGGCCGAACAGGTAGGGCAGATAGTCAGCGGCTTCCTGGTCGATAGTCACGCAGAAGGGCTCAAGGCCGGCACGGCGCGCCTCAATCAGTGCGTGACGGGTGTCTTCCATTCCGTAGCGACCCTCATACAGGTCCAGATCGTTTGGCTTTCCATCGGTCAATATCAGCAATAGCCGCTGCTCCGCCGGCTGCTCCCTGAGGATTTCGGTTGCCTGACGGATGGCTGCGCCCATGCGCGTGTAATAGCCGGGGCGCAAAGCCTGGATACGGCCATGTATCGGCGCACCCCAGGGCTCGGCAAAGTTCTTGATCAGGCTGTAGCGCACGTGATCGCGCCGGCGCGAGGAAAATCCGTACATGGCGAAGGAGTCGTCGCCGGCATCCAGGGCCTCACCGAGTAACTCCAGGCTGTCCCGGACCACGTCGATGACCTGGTGTTCGTTATCAGCATAGGCCTCGGTAGACAATGAAAGGTCAGCCAGTACCAGACAGGCGAGGTCGCGTTGTTGCGGCGATTGTTGGCGCCACAATGCCGGTTGGGCGTTGGCTTCGCCGCGTTGGCGAGCAGTGGCGAAATTGATGCATGCCTCCATATCCAGCAGCGGGCCAGTAGCCTGGCGCTTGTTCCAGCCTTGCTGCGGGCGCAACGCCTCGAAACGGCGACGCAATTCACCTGCCAGCGGTTGCAGGCGTGAGGGCAGCGCACAGGGCACGGCATTTTTCGGCAGCATGGGTATCACCTTGCAGTGCCGGGGTATCAGCTGCTCCTTGCGCCAGTCCCATTCGGGCAGGAGACGACCCTCTCCCAGCGGGATGTCGTCCTCGGCGGCGGAGGGCAGGTCCAGATCCAGACGCAGTCGCGACGCGCCGGCATCGCCATGGCGCGACAGGCTCAGGTGGTCCAGGTCTTCGGCGACGCGATCAGCTTCATCGTCTTCACTGTCGTCGACGGTACGGTCCACGGGTACAAACTCGGACCAGGAAAAAAGGCTTTCCAGGCGGAATACAATCAGCCCGTCGCGTCCGTCTATGTCATCAATAAATTCTGCACGCTTGCGTCCTTTACCTTCCTTGGGTTTGGGCGCGCCAGTGCTGGTGCCGTCGTTGTCATCGGTACGCGACACGGCGGCCTGATCCTGATGCAGCGCCGGGTACAGCCACAGCGGCACAGGAAGTGGATCGCCATCGGCCGCGGGCAAGTTTTGCTGACTACCCGGTTCAAGAATAGCCGCCTGCAGACAGCTCTCACGCTGTGCCTGCGTGCTGGACAAGGTGTGCAACGATGGACGGATCGAGACCAGTTCTGCCGCCAGGCGCTCATACAGCGACGCCAGCCCCGGGAATCGTTCCAGCGTGGCGGCGACCTGGTTCTGGTTCCATACCAGCCAGTCGCCTGTAGCGGGCGCGCCGCTCTGGCTCGCCAGCGCCACCAGCCATAGATACAAGTCGTTATTCAGCTCGACGGTCGGGTAAGTCTGGATCACGGCCGGCAGGCGTACGCTATCGTGGTCGCGCCAGGCCATCGCGTACTGTCGGCCAGTCCCGGCGATCTTCTCAAGCCAGTGGCGCGGCGGTCGGAAGGCGCGCTCGGTAGCGGCCTTGATTACCAGACCAGGATCGCCGCCCAACGCGCGGAATACCATGGCCAGCCGAGGACCCTGGTCCTCAAGGCGAACCTGAGCTTCGGGATAGCTGGTGCGCGCCAGGCGCGTTACCAGATTGTGCCAGCGCATGCCTACGAGTTCTTCCATCGTTCAGTCCTTCTCGATCACGTGGATTTTGGTACTGGGTTGCTTGTCCATGACGATGGCGTCATCGCCACTGGTCCAATGGAGAAGCGAACCGGCGGGGTTGGCGGCCTGAACCTGTGAGCAGGTCTGGACACACACTCCACACTGAGTGCAGGTAATCTTGTGACGCTTCATGCCGCGTGGCGGCAGGCGCATTGGACATGCCTTGTCACAGGCATTGCAGTCGCGGCAATCACGGGCGCGTTCGCGCTTGAAACCGATCACCATGGCGCGGCTGTTCACCGCCCAGATTAAGCTCTGGAAGATGCCAACGGCGCAGCCGTACTTGCAGAAATAATGCCGGGCCAGGGCAAACTCGATACAGAACAGAGCGGTGCCGATACCGATGAAAAACCAGTGCCAGGTCGGCAAATCCAGACTTGCCAGACCTGTCCACAAAGGTATCGGCGGTACCAGGTAGCTCAACAGGGTGATGGCCCAGAGTGCCGAGCCGCCCAGCACCATCAGGGTCATGACCAGGCGCGCGCCGGCCCGTCGGGGGGCAGAGGGCTTTTCCCAGACAGAGCGCCGGCCAAGCCAGCGGGCCATCAGGCCGTCGATCCATTCGACCATCGAAAAATGCGGACATAGCCAGCCGCAATACAGGCGCCCCCAGCGCCAGACTACCCAGAGCAGCACGCCCAGGGTTAACAGAATGGGCAAGCCCAGACGCAGCAGCAGGTGCAGGGTGATGGAGGCGGGATCAAGAGCACTGGTCTGGGGATCAAGCCCCAGGGTCCAGTCCATGGTCAGAAAAACAAAATGGCCCCTGCTTAGATCGAGACGAAACAGATCCAGTATAGGTGCCACAAGAAAGAGGATAAAAAAGGCACTGCGACTGATCCGGCGAAGCGTTGCTAGCATCATGTTGTCTCCGCCTTCAGTCAGGTTGATGAGTAGGTGGTGCTGGCAGCGGAAGCTGCCAGCACCGGATTGTCGTTCTGATCAGCTCATGGCGGCGACGTCAGCAACGAGCGGCTCGGTCGGCTTGCTGGCGCGTGCGGCGGCCACGAAGCTGGCCAGGTACATGAGTACACCGACGCCGAAGCCCACGCCGGCGGCCAGACGCATCCAGTAGATCACTGTGATCGCGTCCTGAGTGGCCATGAAACCTAGCGCACCGACGTCGTCCGGAATGCGTTGCAGCCAGATCTGTACCACGCCGGCAGCGGTCAGCAGCAAGGTGATCAGCAGCATGCTGACGCTCATGGTCCAGCAGGAGGCGATCTCCAGGCGTTGCGCCTGCAAGCTGTTGGCTTGCCGTCCGTTCAGGATCGGCCAGGCGTAGGAAATGATTGCCAGCACGATCATCACATAGGCGCCATAGAAGGCCAGGTGGCCGTGGGCCGCAGTCAGCTGGGTGCCGTGGGTGTAGTAGTTCACTGGTGCCAGAGTGTGCAGGAAGCCCCATACACCCGCGCCGAGGAACGCCATGATGGTGCAACCTACTGCCCAGGTGACGGCCGCCTTGTTGGGGTGGTCGCGGCGACGCTGCTTGAGCATGCTGAATGCGAAGACCATCAGCATGAAGAACGGCAGGGGCTCGATGGCAGAGAAGACTGAACCGATCCACAGCCAGTATCCCGGTGCGCCGATAAAGAAGAAGTGGTGGCCGGTACCGAGGATACCGCTGATCAGGGCCATGGCGATGATCAGGTACAACCATTTCTCGACGACTTCACGGTCTACGCCGGTAGTGCGGATCAGAATGAACGCCAGGATGGCACCCAGGATCAGTTCCCATACACCTTCAACCCACAGGTGCACGACCCACCACCAGAAGTACTTGTCCATCACCAGCGAGGCGGGGTTATAGAAGGCGAACATCCAGAATGCTGCCAGGCCGATTAGGCCGGTGGTCAGCACCATGCTGACAACGGTCTTGCGACCCTTGAGCACGGTCATGATGACGTTAAAGAGAAAGCCGATAAACACCAGGGCCAGACCGATCTTGGTAATGGTCGGCTGCTCAAGGAATTCCCGTCCCATGGTCGGGAAATATTTGTTTCCTGTCAGCTCCGCCAGCGTTGCGTAGGGCACGGCCAGATAGCCAATGATGGTCAGCGTGCCGGCCGCGGCGAATACCCAGAAAAGTATCTTGGCCAGCAAGGGACTATATAGCTCGCACTGGGTTTCCTCGGGTAGCAGGAAGTAGGTCGCGCCCATGAAGCCGAACAGCAGCCAGACGATCAGCAGGTTGGTGTGGACCATGCGGGCCACGTTGAAGGGTATCTCCGGAAACATGAAGTCGCCGATGATGTACTGGGTGCCGAGGATCAGACCGAAAACGATCTGACCGACGAACAAAATCATGGCGAAAGCGAAGTAGGGCTTCGCTGCCGACTGACTTGCGTATTTCATAGTGTGTTTATCCTTGCGTAATGGGAACCGGGTCAGCTTCAGCCTTCCTTGTTCGGCGGCCAGTCATTGGTATCGATACGTGATGTCCAGATGAGGAATTCGGACAGGGCGCGGGTTTCTTCCTCGCTCAGGTTGAATTGCGGCATCTTGCGGCGACCGGGAACACCGATCGGCTGTGCCTTCATCCAGGCGGAGAAGTAGGCGTGGAAGGCTTCTTCGTTACCCATGCCGCGACGGTCAAACACGTTGCCCAGTTCAGGAGCGAAGTAGGCGCCTTCACCCAACAGCGAGTGGCAGCCGACACAGTTGTTTTCTTCCCAGAGCTCTTTGCCATGGGCGACCTCGGCTGTGAGCTTGTCGCGGTTTTCCCGCTCGGGTATCGCTACCACCGTATCCATGGTCAGACCAATAAACAGCAGCATGAAAAACATGCCGCCCCCGTAGTAGATATTTCGGGCCATGCCCTTGGTGAAACGCTCCGACATGATTACTTCCTCATCGTGTTAGTAGTTCGAAAGCTGTGGCAGACCAGACTTAGGGAACCTAGGCGCTGGTTTTCAATCGCTGTGTGGATGCTGCGGGTTGGTTGTGCGTGCCGAAGTGCGCCTTGACCACGTCAAGGATGGCGGCCTGAGTGGTCGGATCGTCACTCAACGGCTGGGCCAGACAGGCTTCGCAGGCAGCGACGGGATCCAGGCCGGCACGCATCAGGCGGGCGGTATGTATAAGCAGTCGGGTAGAAGGCGCTTCCTCCAGGTCATGTGTGCCGAGATGGCGTAATGCGTTGCACAGCTGGACCAGCCGTGTTGCCAAAGCAACCTCGACGCCGGCTTCGCGAACAAGAATGTCGATTTCCGCAGCCGTTTCGGGGTAATCAAAGGTCATCGCCACGAACCGTTGGCGGGTGCTCGGCTTGAGCCCTTTCAGCAAGTTGCGGTAACCGGGGTTGTAGGACACCACCAGCATGAAACCGGGGGCCGCTTCGAGGCACTCGCCTGTGGCGTCCAGCGGAAGAATGCGACGGTCATCGGCAAGCGGGTGCAGGACAACGGTGGTGTCCTTGCGCGCCTCGATGATTTCGTCGAGATAGCAGATGGCGCCTTCGCGTACGGCGCGGGTCAGGGGGCCGTCCTGCCAGTATGTGCCGTCAGGTCCAATGAGATGGCGGCCGACGAGGTCGGCCGTTGTCAGGTCGTCATGGCAGGCTACGGTGTAGAGCTTGCGGCCCAGACGTTCGGCCATGTGCTGCACGAAGCGAGTCTTGCCGCAACCGGTGGGGCCTTTGATGAGTACCGGGAGTTGATGCCGGGCAGCCTGTTCGAACAGTTCGGTTTCATTACCGGTGGCCCGGTAATAGATTCCGCTGTTGTCGGGATGGTGCAGTGTGGTCGTGCTTGCAAGATGGTTCATATATTTCGTCCTGAGCTGGGTCCGTTTCGGGGTAATGAAGCTGCCGAAGCGGATCGGATGCCTGTGCAGGACTATTAGCAAGCACTGTGCCATATCTTAGGTTGTTGTTTTGCAAGGATAAAAATAGCCGAGAGTATTTTCGACCCAATAGCGCAAGGGTATATATAACCATCAATGGTTGGATATACCGTTTCGGTTGGAGCTTTTTTGTCAGCGTATTTCCTGGTCAATAGCCAGGAATAGGTATGGCGGTTATTGAGTCAGTTCTTCACTATTCGCCGAACTGAACAGGGGATTTTCCAGAGTTCCCGCTCAGCCTGCGACCTAGCGCCGCGGGCCCTCGGGAGAGGGCTCTAAAAAGTGGGTAACATGTCGTCAAATGCGAGTAAATGCAGTGATACATCGCATAAATGCAGCTAAATGGCGATATGCATGCATTTTGCAGGCGGTTGGGAATTGATCCTGATCAAATCCCCCTGTCGGATGGATGTCTACACTTACCTCAAACCTCGAAGTCACTTCTTCAGTACCCGGAGTTCCATTAATGACAAACCCAATCAGTGCTGCATGGGTCTGCAGAGCTATTATCTGCATTGTCCTTGGGCTGGGCGCTTTTCAAGCAGCTGCAGCCCAGGCCTATGCAGACCTGATCCAGCAGCGGATCGATATAGCGCTACCCAACGTGGACAGGATTTCCGAGCCTGAAGGTGAGTACAACGTCCGCTCCCTGTATGCAGACGAAGAGGTAGTGGGTTATGCCTATCAGAGTATTGATGTCACCAACATTCCTGCCTATTCCGGCAAACCTTTAAATGTCCATGTGATTATTGATCCGCGGGGCGTCATCCGCGATGCCTATGTACTGGAACACCATGAGCCTATTCTGCTGATTGGCATTCCTGAGCAGAAACTGCACGACTTCACTGCCAAGTACGACGGCATTTCGGTTAATCAACGCGTCGTGGTGGGCCGTTCGCGGGACGAGAACGCAGTCACCGTTGATGCTGTGAGTGGGGCGACTGTCACCGTAATGGTGGTGAGTGAGATTGTCATGGGTTCGGCGCATACCGTCGCGGTATCGCTGGGTCTGGTTGACGCCGCCAGCGCCGCAGGAACCAGGCCGGCCACGGTTCGCGAGGATGTGTATGAGGAAGCCGACTGGGCGACCCTCACCGGTAACGGCGCAGTCCGCCGTCTGCATCTCACCCATGGCGAGATTGACGAAGCCTTTCGCGGGACCGAGGCAGAAGGGATAGACGAAGCCGCTCCGGATCAGGCCGACGCCACCTTCATTGATATGTATGCCGCGCATCTCAACCCGCCGACCGTTGGCCGCAACCTGCTGGGCGACAACCAGTACCGGTTTCTGATGGAGGACCTTGAGCCCGGCGAGCACGCCATCGCTGTGATGGGCCGTGGCGACTACTCCTACAAAGGGTCTGGCTACGTACGGGGCGGCATTTTCGACCGGGTGCAGCTGCGCCAGTTTGGCGAGATGATCAGCTTTCGCGATATGGACCACGAGCGGTTATCCGACGTCTTCGCTGCAGGCATGCCTGATTTTGACGAGATGTCTATCTTCATTGTGCGCGAGAACCATCGCTTCGACCCCGGCACGCCCTGGTCGCTGGAATTGCTGGTGCGCCGGCAAACTGGCCCGGTGAGCAGCGTGTTCACCAGTTTCGAGCTGCCGTATCAGCTGCCTGAGCAATACATCGAGCGGCCAGAGCCTACGGCTGCAGAGTTGGCGGCGATCGAAGAGGCCAACCGTCCGATGTGGGTCAATATCTGGTATCAGCAGAGCTGGCAGATCGGCGTCGTGGTCACTGCGCTGATGGTGCTGCTTGGCATCCTGTTCTTCCAGGACAAGCTGACCAAGCACCCGACTTTCCTGCACTGGCTGCGCCGCGGTTACCTGATCTTTACTGTGACATTCCTCGGCTGGTATGCGCTGGGGCAGTTGTCGGTGGTCAACGTGCTGACCTTCGTGCACGCGGTGTTTGAAGACTTCCGCTGGGAGCTGTTCCTTACCGATCCAATCATTTTCATCCTGTGGGTATTCACTGCCGCCAGCATTCTGCTGTGGGGGCGGGGGGTCTTCTGCGGCTGGTTATGTCCCTTCGGTGCCCTGCAGGAGCTGATCAACGAGGCAGCGCGCAAGTTGAAAGTGCCACAGTACGAGCTACCCTTTGCTGTACATGAGCGCCTATGGGCGATCAAGTACATAGTGCTCATGGTGCTCTTTGCCATTTCGCTGGAATCCATGGCCGTCGCTGAGCGTGCGGCTGAGGTTGAGCCTTTCAAGACGGCCATTACCCTGAGGTTCGACCGTCAGTGGTGGTTTGTGCTGTATGCAGTGATCCTGCTGGTGATCAGTATTTTTACCCGCAAGGTTTATTGCCGCTACATCTGCCCGCTGGGCGCCGCGTTGGCCATCCCCTCAAAGTTCCGCCTGTTTGACTGGCTGAAGCGCCGCAAGGAGTGCGGTGATCCTTGCCAGCTCTGTGCCAAGGAATGCGAAATCCAGGCTATTCATCCGGATGGGCATATCAATCACAACGAATGCCATTACTGCCTGGACTGCCAGATGACCTACCACAACGACGAAAAATGTCCGCCCTTGATCCTGAAGAACAAGCGCGCACGCAAAGGCAAGAAGGAGCCCGTCCCCGAGCTGATTCCGGTCCATGTGGTTGAACCCTGAAGTAACCCTGAACGAAACGTTTCACATCCGAGTTTGAAGACTGAAGCTGTATCCAAGGAGCAGAAAGATGAGTGACAAAGAGAAGAATACCGAAGTACTCGAAGCCAAAGGGCTAAGCCGCCGCGGCTTCCTCGGTGCCAGCGCCGTGACGGGTGCGGCAGTCGTGGGCGCGACCGCGCTTGGCAGTTCCATCATGAGCCGCGAAGCCTTTGCCCAGGCAGCCAAGGAGGCGAAATCCAAGACTCACGTAGGCCCCGGCGAGCTGGATGACTATTACGGTTTCTGGAGTGGCGGGCATCAGGGTGAGGTCCGGGTGATGGGCGTTCCGTCGATGCGCGAGCTCATGCGCATCCCGGTATTCAATATCGACTCGGCAACCGGCTGGGGCCTGACCAACGAAAGCAAACGGATCATGGGCGACAGTGCCAAGTTTCTGAACGGCGATTGCCACCATCCGCACATATCCATGACAGATGGCAAATACGACGGTAAATATCTGTTTATCAACGACAAGGCCAACAGCCGCGTTGCCCGTATCCGCCTGGATATCATGAAGACGGACAAGATCACCACGATCCCCAACGTTCAGTCGATTCACGGCCTGCGTCTGCAGAAAGTACCGCACACCAAATACGTTTTTGCCAACGCCGAATTCATCATTCCCCATCCGAATGATGGTACGAGCTTTGATCTGAGTGGCGACAATGCCTATACCATGTTCAACGTACTGGACGCCGAGAGCATGGAGGTCGCTTTCCAGGTCATCGTCGACGGTAACCTGGACAATACCGATGCCGACTACACCGGCAAGTACGCCGCGGCAACCTGTTATAACTCGGAAGAAGCGACCGACCTGGGTGGCATGATGCGCGCTGAGCGCGACTGGGTGGTGGTATTCAATATTCCGCGCATCGAGAAAGCCGTCAAGGATGGTAATTTCAGCACGTTGGGCGACTCCAAGGTACCTGTTGTTGACGGCCGTGCCGGCTCCGAGCTAACCCGTTACATTCCCGTGCCGAAGAACCCCCACGGTTGCAACACATCTCCGGATGGCAAATATTTCATCGCGGCCGGCAAACTGTCCCCGACGGTCACCATGATCGCCATCGACCGGCTTGACGATCTGTTTGCCGATAAGTTTGATGACCCGCGGGAAGTGGTTGTTGCCGAAGTCGAACTGGGCCTCGGACCGCTGCATACCACCTTTGACGGTCGTGGCAATGGCTACACCACCCTGTTCATCGACAGTCAGATCGTCAAGTGGAACATGGAAGACGCCATTCGTGCCTATAACGGCGAAGACGTCAACTACATCAAACAGAAGCTGGATGTGCATTACCAGCCAGGCCATACCCACGCGTCGCTGACCGAAACCTCGGAAGCCGACGGCCAGTGGCTGGTGGTCCTGAGCAAGTTCGCCAAGGACCGTTTCCTGCCGACCGGCCCGCTGCACCCTGAGAACGATCAGCTGATCGATATCTCGGGCGACGAGATGAAGCTGGTTCATGACGGCCCGGCATTCGCTGAGCCGCATGACTGCATCATGGCTCGCCGCGATCAGATCCGCACCAAGAAGATCTGGGACCGCGATGATCCGTTCTTCGCCGAAACCGTGAAGATGGCCGAGAAGGATGGCGTCAACCTGACTGCCGACAATAAGGTGGTCCGCGACGGCAACAAGGTGCGTGTCTACATGACCTCCTTTGCACCCGCCTATGGGCTTACCGAATTCACCGTCAAGCAGGGCGATGAGGTGACGGTGACCGTGACCAACATCGACCAGATCGAAGACGTGACCCACGGTTTCGTCATGGTGAATCACGGTGTGAGCATGGAGATCAGCCCGCAGCAGACCTCTTCCATCACATTCACCGCCGACAAAGCCGGCCTGTTCTGGTACTACTGCAGCTGGTTCTGCCACGCATTGCATATGGAAATGGTCGGCCGGATGATGGTCGAACCGGCCTGATAGCCGTAGTTATCAGCACGACTCAGCAGCCCGGCGATCCGCCGGGCTGTTTTTCGATGGCATCCGAAGAAGGTAACAGCAGTGCCGAAAAAACCGGCGAGAGTGGTTACGCGCCTCAGTGCCCTATGTGCATTACTGTATTTTTCCGGAGTGGCCCAGGCGGCTCCTCAGAGTATTACCGACTTGCCACTGTCCGCCGACAGTGACAACCGCTGGTCCCTTCCTGCAGGGGAATATCAGGGCCAGTTTCTCATCGATCAGCCAATCCACCTGCGCTGCGAAGACGGCGCAATATTGAATGGGCAGGGTACAGGTCATGTCGTTGAGATAAAGACGCCCGACGTGACCCTTGAAAACTGCACGCTCTCGGACTGGGGACAGAACCTGACCGAGCTGGATGCTGGCATTTTTTTGCATCCGGAGGCCGATCGGGCGACTCTGCGAGGCAATCGCCTGCGCGGACCAGGTTTCGGAATCTGGATCGATCAGGCCAGTGATGTGAGCGTGGTCGGCAACGATATCCAGGGCGACCAGAGTATGCGCTCGCAAAACCGCGGCAACGGTATCCATCTATTCAGTACCAAGGGCACCCGAATTATCGACAACCATGTACGTCACACACGTGACGGCGTGTACATCGGCAACTCCAACGGCAACCAGATCGAGGGCAACACGCTCGAAGACCTGCGCTACGGCGTGCACTACATGTTTTCCCATGACAACACTGTCATCGGCAATATCACGCGTAACACCCGGACCGGCTACGCATTGATGCAGAGCCGTCAGCTGACAGTTACCGGGAACCGCTCCGAGCATGATCAGAACTACGGCATTCTGATGAACTACATCACCTACTCGACGATAAGCGGTAACTTTGTGTCCGATGCTCATCAGGGAGACACGGGCGACAGCATGATCTCGGGTGCGGAAGGCAAGGCGTTGTTCATCTATAATTCACTGTTCAATACCATAGAAAACAACCACTTCGAAAACAGCGGGTTAGGAATACATCTTACGGCTGGATCTGAAGACAACAAGATCAGCCGCAACGCCTTTGTGGCCAACCAGCAGCAAGTGAAATACGTGGCGACCCGCACCCAGGAATGGTCGGTCGATGGCCAGGGCAACTACTGGAGCGATTACCTGGGGTGGGACCGCGATAATGACGGGCTGGGCGATGTGGCCTATGAGCCGAACGACAACATCGACCGCCTGCTCTGGCTTTATCCGCAGGTGCGCTTGCTGATGAACAGCCCGGCCATTGAACTGTTGCGCTGGGTGCAACGTGTTTTCCCGGTAACCAAATCGCCCGGCGTGCAGGATAGCCATCCGCTAATGAAGCTACCGGCGGACAGTCCGGCTCTCGCTCAGGAAACCACCCGATGAATGCAGTTGAAATCCAGAATCTCACGCAGCGCTATGGCACCATGACCGTGCTCGAGCGGTTGAACCTCACGCTGGGCGAAGGCGAAGTCCTTGGTTTGTTTGGGCACAACGGTGCAGGCAAGACCACCACCATGAAACTGATACTCGGCCTGCTCAACGCCACTGAAGGGCAGGTGCGCGTGCTTGGCCGCGAGCCGAACGATCCGCAGGTGCGCCGCACCCTGGGCTATCTTCCCGAGAACGTGACCTTCTACGGGCAACTCAGCGGCCGCGAAACGCTGCGTCATTTTGCGCGTTTGAAAGATGCCGCACCCGGTCAGACAGACCAGTTGCTGGAGCAGGTCGGGCTGAGCCATGCAGCGGACCGCCGCGTGCGGACCTACTCCAAAGGCATGCGCCAACGACTCGGCCTGGCACAGGCCTTGCTCGGCGAGCCCCGCCTGCTGCTGCTGGATGAACCCACCGTAGGCCTGGATCCGGTCGCCACTGAAGACCTGTATAGCCTGATTGACGGTCTCCGCCAGCAAGGCTGCAGCGTCATCCTGTGTTCACACGTATTGCCGGGCGTTGAGCGGCATATCGACCGCGGCGCGATTCTGGCTGGTGGGCGCCTGCAGGCGGTGGGCACGCTGACCAGTTTGCGTCACGAGGCTGCGTTGCCTGAGCGGATCCGCGTCAGCGGCGTAGTCGACCGGGAATCCTGGATGCAGCGCTGGAACGCGGCAGGGCATGGCGCTACGCCGCTTGGCAGCGACGGTATCGAAGTCGTGGCGCGTGGCGATCAGAAGCTCGATCTGCTCCGGCAACTGCTTGCAGGGGAAAAACTGACCGACATTGAAATTCACCAGCCATCGCTTACCGATCTTTACCGCCACTACATGGACAAGGCAAACGGGGTGCCGGCATGAACCAGATCTGGAATATTGCGCGCAAGGAATTAAGCGATGGCCTGCGCAATCGCTGGCTGCTGGCGATCAGTCTTGTATTCGCGCTGCTGGCCGTCGGCATTGCCTGGTTTGGCGCCGCCGCCTCCGGCCAGGTAGGCTTTACTTCCATCCCGGCTACCATCGCCAGTCTCGCCAGTCTCGCGACGTTCCTCATGCCGCTGATCGCCTTGATGCTCGCCTATGACGCGATTGTCGGCGAAGAGGAAGGGGGGACCCTGATGTTGCTGTTGACCTATCCACTTGGCCGCGGACAGATACTGCTGGGCAAGTTCTTTGGTCATGGGCTGATTCTGGCGTTGGCCACGTTGATTGGCTTTGGATGCGCTGCGCTGGCCATTGCAGCCCTGGTCGAAGATGTCGAGTTGAGTCTGCTGATATGGGCATTCGGACGGTTCATGATTTCATCTACCCTGCTGGGATGGGTGTTTCTGGCGCTGGCCTATGTGCTGAGCAGCCTGGCCCGCGAAAAATCCACAGCCGCCGGTCTGGCGCTCGGGTTGTGGTTCCTGTTCGTACTGGTATTCGATCTGGCGCTGCTGGCTGTACTGGTTATCAGCGAGGGCAAGTTCAACCCGGACCTGCTTCCCTGGCTGCTCCTGTTCAACCCAACCGATATCTACCGCCTGATCAACCTGTCTGGCTTTGACGTCGGCAGCAGTGCAGTCGGCGTACTGACTTTGGGTGACGATCTGCCTGTTTCGGGCTGGCTGTTATGGGCATGTCTGGTTGTGTGGGTAAGTATTTCGCTGCTACTGGCGTATTGGTTGTTCCGTCGCCGGGTCGTGTGACCCTAAGGACTTTTGAATGATGAACTATCTTCACGGACGCAGCGCCCGCCTGGCTGCAATCGCCATGCTGAGTCTGGGCCTGTTGGCCTGTGGCAAGCAGGAGGAAGACGAAGTAACACGTGAGCCGGTGGCCTTCCATGAGGAAGACTCATGCCACGTTTGCGGAATGGTGATCAGCGAATTTGAAGGCCCGAAAGGACAGAGCGTCGGCAACGAAGGCGTACGCAAATTCTGCTCAACCGCAGAAATGCTCGGTTGGTGGCTGCAGCCGGAAAATCGTATCAGTGACGTTTCGTTGTTTGTGCACGATATGGGGCAGAGCGAGTGGAGCGCGCCCGACGACGCACATCTGATTGACGCGAAGCAGGCTTACTACGTAATCGATATTCCATTGCAAGGTGCTATGGGCGCGACGCTGGCGAGTTTCGCCGATGAGTCCGCAGCGCAGGCCATGGCCGAAAAGCACGACGGGCGAGTGTTGCGCTTTGAGGATATCGATCAGGACGTATTGCAGCAGGCCGCCTCTACCCAGCACGGGCAATCCATGCATTGATGCAACCCGCGGGTGTAGCGCGCCTGCGTTACGCCAGGTTCCGCATTCCACATCAACCCCGTCGGCGAGCAGGCGCTCACCAACCCCAGGAAGCCCCACCCCAGGAAGCCCAATCCTCGGAGCCGTGATCTGAACGCCAACCCTGGGGGTGTAGTGCGCCTGCGCTACGCCGGGTCCGCAGCAACACCAAACCCGCCAGGCGACTCCGAACGCAGGCCGAGCCGCACACCAACCCCAGGAAGCCCCACCCCAGGAAGCCCAATCCTCGGAGCCGTGATCTGAACGCCAACCCTGGGGGTGTAGTGCGCCTGCGCTACGCCGGGTCCGCAGCAACACCAAACCCGCCAGGCGACTCCGAACGCAGGCCGAGCCGCACGCCAACCCCAGGAAGCCCCACCCCAGGAAGCCCAATCTTCGGAGCCGTGATCTGAACGCCAACCCTGGGGGTGTAGTGCGCCTGCGCTACGCCAAGGTCGACCCACGGATGGACCGGTAAGCCAGTGCGTGCCAATCCATGCGTATACCGTGGCAGCCGAACCGCGGCTCAGTGACCGAGCTTCTTGAAACTGGCATCGTTGAAGTAAGCGGCGTAACTGTTCAACGCCCCCACCACGCGGATTGCTCCGTCGCGCCGCGCCTGATCCTCGGCCTCTCCCTGCAGAGCGTTGGCGCCGGCCATCAACTCGGCAATGATGAGATGTAACTGGGCATCGGCTTCGGCTTCCAGTTCGCAATTCTCGATCATGTATTTCACCTGGTCATTCACCTGTTGGGCGAGTGCTTCATAGCCGTCGTCAGAAAGTCGGTCATTGTGAATCTCCGGCATTAACGGGTGAATGTCTTGCCTCAGGATGCCCATTGCCTTACGCAGTGGGGCATCGGTCTCCCACTGGCTGCCGTTGTTCAGCCGCAGTGTGTGCTCGCCCATTTCATGTGTCTGGTGCGCTTCGTGGCCGTGAGCATGGGAATGGCTTTCGGCATGGGCAACGCCGATCGGTAATACCGCAAGGGTGATTGCCAGGCATAAGGCAGAAGTCTTGCTGGGCATGTTGATGTACTCCTGGATTGAACGTGAACGAAGTTTTTCGTTTCTTGATCTATGTCAAAGCAAGCTTCGTGCCGGAGGGTAAGCAGCTGATTTAAAAGCGGATTTAATATGGCGGGTCGAATGTACTACCTCGAAACAAGGTAGCTTTAACCATCAGGGTATTGAGAACCCGGGCAGCGCGCCCGGCCCCCCCCAGGCTTCAGCTTTCCGGGCGCGTCCAGAGCCAGATGGCAACACACAGCAGGAACACCGGCAGCAGCCAGCGGACGAGATCAGGGGCAGGAAGCAACCAGATCATGATTACGCTGCTCAGCATCAGCAGCGAAGCCATCCATTTGGCTTTACGCGGTACCGCGCGGTCATTACGCCAGTCGCGGATCAACGGACCATACCGTTCATGTGCTAACAGGCGGGCTTCCAGGGCAGGCCAACCCCGCGATCCAGCCCAGGCGGCAACCAGCAGGAATGGCGTCGTAGGCAGCCCCGGCAATACGATGCCCAGCGCACCCAGCCCGAGACTGACTGAAGCCAGCGTGCGCCATAATATTTGCCTGAACATGGATGCGACTTCCTGCTGATTACTCTCAGGCGAACTCGGCAAGCAGCTTGCTGACGCTGGGAATCTGGATATGACGGCCCTGGCTGCCGATCAGTCCGAGATCGCGCAGTGTCGCCATGGCACGCGACAAGGTTTCCGGCTTGATGGAAAGACGCGCAGCGATCAAGCCTTTGGGCAGACCAAGATCCAGCTCCACGGTATCTTCGGAGCGGTCCTTGATCTGGCTGACCAGATAAAGCGCGAAGCGCTGCGTGGCATTTTGCAGTGTCAGGTTTTCCAGCTCATCGAGACGCTGGTGCAGACGCACACTCAGATGCCCGAGCAGTCTCAGGCAGGTCTGTGGATTGCTTTCCAGACTGTGCAACATGAGTTTGTTCGAGAAGCCTGCCAGCTGTACGGGCTGCAATGTCTCGGCACAGACGGGATACACCGGGCGCTGCATGAACATGACGGCTTCCGCGAAGGTGTGGCCTGCCTGAATAACCTCAACCACCTTTTCTTTACCATCCGGTGATATGCGGAAGAGTTTTACCGCACCTTCCAGCACCAGGAAAAACCGGTCGGCCGGATCACCCTGGCGGAAAATCAGGGCCTGGGCCGGGTATTCCCGGTAAACGGTCTCTGCCAGCATTTCCGCCTGAACATCCGCCGGAAATGATGACAGCATCGGATGCTGGAGGACTCGATGATGATGTTGCGCAGGCAGTTGCATGATCTGGATTCGCGTTTGGACGTGCGTGGGAGGGTAAGCAGTTGATTTGCATCAAGCCATGCCTCTTTATGGGTAGATGATAACCGAGGCTACCGATGGCTTCTACCGCGCGCCTGGCCCTGGAGGGTGCAGGGCTCTAGATCAGCAATCGCCTGATCCATTCCAGCAGTACGGCGGGTAGCCGTTGAGGGGAAGGCAGTAGTGCATAGCGATGGGCACCGAAGACCTTGGGCAAATAGGCTGCGGCCTGTCTGTCGATGGTCAGACAGAAGGGGAAAATCCCTTGCAGGGATGCTTCGTTGACGGCCTGGCGCATATCTTCGACGCCGTACTGCCCTTCGTAATCATCAATGTCGTTAGGTTTGCCGTCGGACAGCAGGATCAGCAAACGGTGCTCGGCGGCCTGCTGCATCAGGCCGCTGGTAGCGTGACGCAGGGCTGCGCCGGCGCGGGTGTAATGTTCCGGTTCCAGAGCAGAAATGCGAAGGGCTACCGCATTGCTGTAGCGCTCCTCGAAACGCTTCAGTTCACGTACGGTAACGCCACCGGGGCCCTCACCGGAAAACGCCTGGACAGAATAGGGCTCGCCCAGGCTCTCCAATGCCATGCATACCAGCAGAACGGCTTCACGCTCCACATCAATGATTCGTCTGTTGCCTGAGACCCAGGCATCAGTCGACCCGCTAACGTCGATCAGCAGGGTGATCGCGACGTTCCGGCGGATGGCGCGGCGGGTCTGATAGAGTGCATCGGAGCGCGGAAGCCCGGCTCGAAAATCTGCGTGGTTCTCCAGATAGGCGTCCAGATCGATATCGTCGCCGTCCTGCCTGCGGCGCAGCAGCACCGGCTCTGCGCGTAGCATCTCGAAGTGGCGGCGAATGGAATTCAGCATCGGACGATGCTTCCTCAGCGTTTCGTCGACCCATTCCTGTGGACCGGCCACCGCATCAAGCAGCCGCACCGTGGCACCGGGATCGCGGTAGCTGCTGCTACGATAATCCCATTCCGGATAGCGAATCCGGTTGCCGCGCGGATCACTGCGTCCCGCTACGCGTCGTGCACGCTCCTCCGGCGGATCATCAGTCAGCAATACCTCCTTGGGCCTGCCCGGGGTGGAAATCAGTCGGGCCTCCGGGAGCTCGGAGACAAGCTCGCCGTATTCCGCGGCGCTGGCAGCATCGTCCAGATCAACCGGGCGTTTGAGGCCCATCGGATCCTCTGCATGCTCATGGCCTCCCTCAGGATGCACCATCCAGGGACCCGGGCCGGAATCGTCGTCTTCATCTTCCTTGGCTTCGCGTATCGTCGGCCGACGCTCCAGCCTGGCACTGCGGGGGGCAGCAGGCTCATGGTCCGTCTCGTCGGTCGCGCCAGCGGGACCTGTCTTGTTCTCATCGAATACCGGGGCGGGCTTGAGTGCACCGGTCCAGCAATCCGGGTAAAGCGGATGCAGACCCAGCAGCCGTTCGGATTGTTCGTCTGGGGCAAACTCGGGCGCCAGACTGGTGGCCATCCGCAGGGACTGCTCCGCAGTGGCGCAGAGCAGATCCGCTGACGGATCACCACAGGGTCGCTCGAGCAGCCGACGCAGGAATACCTCGAGTTTCTGGCGTGGCGGAGAGAACCGTTCCAGTTCAGGTCGGTTCTGTAGAGCCTGCTGCCGGGCGATATCAAGCGCGCCGCGCATGCCGGGCAGCAGTCGGCTTAGGTCTTCGTCAGCATTTGAGGCTTCGAGCAGCAGGTACAGATCGCGTACCAGCGGTTTCATGTTCGCCGTGATGAGCGTGGCGCTACCGCGCTGAATGCGCATCGCCTGTTGCAGTGCAAGCACTCGGTACCAGGATGATCCCAGCGCCATGTCAGGCGTGCCCGCATCGCGCGGAAGCCAGATGCTGCAGCCGTCCGTTGCGGGTATGGCAGCGCGGGTCCGCGGCGCAGGATCACGCCTGAACAATAGCGTCAGCAGCGTTGAACGCGCTCCCGCCTGCGCAGCGCGGATCGGGTAGCGATTGGCAAATACGCCAGTGCATAGCAGATCCAGGCGACTGGCAACGTCGTTCAGCGTGACCAGCACCGGACCCGGAGGAGGGGGACGATACCGACGCCAGAGGTTGCGGGTGAAAATCGTGGCATAGCGCGCGGCGTCGGTGATTACGTCTTCAGCTTCGGCCATGATTACTCAGATAAAGGTGGCGTCGACAAGGTCTCGCATGGCGGCGACCAGTGATTCGTCGTCGGACAAAGGTGATATTACCGCTGCGTAGCAAGCCGTACGCGGCTGGATGCCGCTGGCAATCAGATTGGCGGCGGCAATCAGCAGACGCGTGCTTGGAACCTCTGCCAGGCCATGATCACGTAACTCTCGCAGGCGTAGCGCGAGAGCTACCAGTGCGTGGGCGGTGGGCTCGTCTATTGCGCCTTCGGTAACAACGATCCGGGCTTCCTGCTCAGGCGGCGGGAAGTCGAGATCCATTGCCACAAAGCGCTGGCGGGTACTCGGCTTGAGATCCTTCAACATCCGCTGGTAGCCCGGGTTATAGGACACCACCAGCTGGAACCCGGGAGCCGCCACGAGCTGTTCACCGGTCTTGTCCAGGGGCAGGATACGGCGATGATCGGTAAGCGAGTGCAGTATCACCACGGTGTCCTGGCGCGCCTCGACCACTTCATCGAGATAGCAGATGGCGCCTTCGCGTACAGCGCGTGTCAACGGCCCGTCCTGCCAGACGGTGTCGTTGGCCCGAATCAGAAAGCGGCCGACCAGATCACTGGCAGTCAGATCGTCATGACACTGGACAGTGACCAGCGGTCGGCCCAGTTTCCAGGCCATATGTTCGACGAAACGGGTCTTGCCGCACCCTGTCGGCCCTTTGAGCATGACTGCCAGGTTGCGCGCATGCGACTGTTCGAACAGCTCGACCTCGTCTCCGCTGGGGATATAGAAGGGCGCCTCACCCTGCTGCGGAGGCGCTTGTGTGGACATCACAGTCAAACCTGGGACCTCGCATCGTCAGTGACCGGTTCGCGCGGCGATAGCTGTTCCGTGTCGTCCGAGATCATCAGCCGTGGCGGGAACCGGAAGAAGTCGTAGATGAACAAGCCTACCCCGGTCACGAAGATCGTTCCTGTGGCAATCAGCATGAGGAAGTGGACCTGAATTTTCAGCTGCGCATCCAGATAGCCCATGCCCATTACCCGTTCGAGGTAGACCTGGCCAATGCCTGCAGTGGCGAAGGACAGGGTCATGCCGAACATGCCCGCCAGCTGCAGCCAGAAAGCCCAGTAGCCCATGGTGGTTCCTCCCTCGGGACGACCCCGGGTCAGTGCCGGCAATGCATAGCTGATCATCGCCAGGTTGATCATCACGTAAGCGCCGTAGAACGCAGCATGGCCATGCATGGCGGTGATCAGCGTCCCGTGGGTCCATTTGTTGATACCCGGCCAGGTGTGCGCCAGGCCGAGCAGACCCGCACCAAAGAGGGTGAAGACAGCACTGCCCACCGCCCAGTGCAACGCCAGCGCGTTGGGGTGTGCCATACCCGAGCGGCGGATGGCACCGTAGGCAAGCACTGCCATGCCGACCAGCGCGGCTGGCTCAAGCGCACTGAACAGGCCGCCGAGGGGCAACCAGTAGGTTGGCACGCCAACCCAGTAATAGTGGTGAGCTGTACCCAGAATGCCTGCGATGAATACCAGTGCAACGATCACGTACAGCCATTTTTCCATGACCTCGCGATCCGCGCCGGACAGGCGGATCAGCAGATAGGCGAGGAACGAGCCCATGATCATCATCCAGACGCCTTCCACCCACAGGTGGATGGTCCACCAGCGATAGAAAATCGACACGGTGTAGTTTTCGTAGTGCAGCAGGGCAGGGATGAACAGCACGGCAGAACTGACCAGACCGAGTAACAACACCCCTTCGGTAGTGGTAAAACGGCCGGACTTCTTGATCGTCATACCGATGTTGTAAAGGAAGATACCCATACACAACACGATGACCAGTTTCTGCGGTAATGGTTGTTCCAGCAACTTGTTACCGGTGCCGTAACGGAACAGGTAACCGATAATCGCTGTGACGCCCATCAGTACCCAGAGTATCAGCTGAATGTATGCCAGCTTGACGCTGTGCAATTCGCGTCTGGATTCCTCGGGTACCAACCAATATGTACCGCCCATGAATGCGGCAAGCACCCAAACAATCAGCAAGTTGGTATGGATTACCTTGGTCACATCAAAAGGCAGGACGTATAACAGTGGATCCGGTCCAAGATATTTGGTGGCCGATAATAGGCCGAATACCATCTGCAATCCGAATAGCCCCATCGATACTGCAAAGTACCAATAAGCAACCGACTGGGATTTATAGCGCATGATTGTTCTCCGTCAACTTTTTCTGGCGCGCGGCGCGATTCATCTGAGCGAGGTCAAATAGGCCACCAGGTGGTCTATCTGCTCTTCGGTCAGGCTTTCCGGATAAGTAGTTGGCATGAACGACACGCCGTCAGCCGAAAACATGCTGCCTGGCACCAGGTGTGCGCTGGGACTCACAATCGACTCGCGAATATAGCCCTCGACGTCAGCGGCTTCGCCGCCGTAATCGCCGGAGGCGAGCAGCTCTTCAGTACGACCCACCAGGCCAGCCATGGAGGGTCCCGCCATGGTCACGCCCGGCGCGGTGGAATGACAGGCGTTACAGGAGGGCACCGCCGAGTTGAACAGCTTTTCCCCCAATGCCCGCGGGTCGGATCCGCTTTCCACCGGCGTAACGCTGGGGTCAGTCGTCACATCCGCTCCGGGTGTATGCTGCGCGAGGCTATTGGTTACCAGAATTGGACGGGGTGGCCAGCCCTGGTTGTCAACGTTCGCGACCCAGTCAAGAAAAATGATCAGGTCGTTGATCTCTTCTTCGCTCAGATCCTGCTTGGGCATGAGCCGGCGATGAATTTCTTCATCATAGAAATTGGATGGATCACGCATATAGGCTTTCAGATACGCCTCGCCTCTATGCTGCGTAATCTTGGTGAGATCTGGCGCGTAATAGGCACCTTCGCCAAACAGGGTATGGCAGTTGATGCAGTTATATTTATGCCATACATCCTTGCCGTGAGTAACCTGAGGCGTAATGGTTTCCGCGTTGGTAAGTTCTGGAAATTGCCGATGGCTGTCGACCGTGAGGATCAGAAATACCAGAGCCGAAATCGCCGTGGAGGCTATAGCGAATATTCTGGTTTGTCTTTTATTCATTTTTTTCAGTCCGCCAGATTGTCAAAGGAACCCCTGAAAGTCATACAGAGATGCCGTTCCAGTATTTGATTGACATGAATGCGGCATAACCAATGGCAACCACCATAAAAAACAGTACGGCATAGCCGATAATTTTCATGGAGCTGACTAAGCGTTGCATAGAACCCCCGGCGCTTTAGTTGAGTCACGTGCTTTAGTGATAGCAGCGAACCGGGGTAGGGGCAAATTCAGGCGGGGGAAATAAAGAGGTATTGATTGACCGCGAGACGCAGTTTAGAGGGGGCAGTTCAGGATAAGGACCCGGAACTAGCAGAAAGTCGACCCGGATAGTTGCTGTTCAGGCACGAACCGGGCGTCCGGAAGCCGGTCGCCCGCGAGCATATTGACTAACCCGGTCGACCATCAGGACGGGGCTTGCACAGCAGAGGCGCGTAGTACCAGAGGTAGAGAGCAAACGCGAGGCTCCAGCAGAGCACGGCGAGCCAGAAGCCGGCCAGGGCAGACCATTCGATCAGCCAGACCCGCGCCGGTACCGCCACGCTGAGCAGAATGAAAGCGAGATTCATGTAGCTCGGTGGTTGTAGCGGCCGGCCAGTGTGCCCGAGCGTTACGCGGGCCAGCATGGCGAGAATAAGGCCGGACATCCCGCCGATGGCGAGCAGATGGGTCGCCTGGCTCAGGCCGATTTCCCAGCCCGCATGCCACATCGCCATCGCCAACAGCGCCGCGGCCATCCAGGCGTAGGCTACGTGCAACGACCACAGCAGTGGCACACGCCATATGCCCGGATCGTACCAACGCACCAGGCGTACAATCTGTCCTGCTGCCACCAGCAGATACAGCGGTATCTGCCAGGCGCTGGCTGCCAGCCCCCGGCCGCTGAGCATCAGCGCTGCTATAAGGACGCTGCCCACGAGAAGCGCTGTATCCAGCCAGGGCAGAGCAGGCGATGCCGCAGGCAGATTCAGGCCTCGCTGGGTGAAAAATGGAATGACCCGCCCGCCAATCACCGACATGAGCGCAGCCACCAGCCACAGGGCGCCGAAGACGCCGCGCCGCTGCAGAGAATCATCTGCGGTCTGAATGCCGATCATTGCGCACAGGTTGCACAGCGCGAGGAGTCCGAGCACCACCAGAATGGGAAAATTTCGATACTGACGGACCTTCCACAGATTCCAGCCGAAGGCGATGGCAACTGCCGGAAGAAAAGCCAACTCCAGGGGCAGCAGAAGCCACATGGGCGCGTTGACCAACCAGGCCAGGCGTGCCGCCAACCACAGTCCTGCCAGCAACACCAGAGGTTTGCCACTCAGTCCAGGCACGCCTGTCCAGTTCTGCACGGCGGTCAACAGAAACCCGGCCACAATGGCTACCGAAAAGCCGAACAACATTTCGTGCCGATGCCAGGCCAGCCAGCCGCCAGAGGGCTGCCAGTCCGGGAGATACCCCAGAAAGGCAGCGATCCACAGGGGGATGGCGAGCAAGGCATACGCAGCGCCGGCCAGGAAAAAAGGCCGGAAGCTCAACCCGAACAGGGCGATCGGTCTGCTACTGCTTTGCATAGTGTTCTCTCTTGCTCAATCAATGGTCATGCGTTCGTTCGGCAGGCATCAGCAGGTCCAGACATTGCGCTGGCGAAGCCGGGCTGTCTTGCCCGGCCTCGGACTGCGTGGTCCGGTGCCCTGCTTGTACTCGACACGACCGAAGCCATTCTGGCCAGCCGGTCGGCCGCTGCTCCTGCCGCTCTGGCCACTGTAGACGAAGCCAGCTGTAAAGCGATCAACCAGCCGCTGCCCAAAGGGCCGCGACGAGCCGGTATTACCGTCCATGGATCCTTCCTCACTTGCCAGAGCAGACAGAGCAGCAGCTATCTGCTGGAGCGTCGACGAGACGCGGACTGAAGGCGAACAGAATATTGTTCTCCAGGTGAATGTGCTGCATCAGATCCTGGCGAAACTCATCAAGCCCGCGGTACAGCGCTTGCCAGGTGTTGCAGGCACCGACAGGTGCAGTGATGTCATTGGTAAGCCTCATCAGCTCGTCCAGTGACTCGCCGTGCTGGTCATGCTCGAAGCGCATGACGCTGACGGGACCTGCCGCTGCGTTCTGCTGGCCTTCAATCAGCATCGGAAACAGGATTTTTTCCTCTTTGAGCATGTGGCTCTCAAGTTCCTGCTGCATGGTGTCGAGGTGGTCAGCCAGACCGTTCGAGCAATTCGGACGCTGCCCATGCACCTGCTCGACGCGCCGAGCCAACCGGATGAGCTCAGGCAGTTGGTCCCTGTGGACATCGTGGTAGCGCTCAAGAATATGCTCGATCAATGCCGAGGGCGCAGCCTGCTGCCAATCGGTACCGGTTGAAGTATCCGCCTGCAGACTGCTCAGCTCGGCGCTGAGCGACTGGGCGTTTATCTGCTTGCGATTGGCTGCTTCGGCCAACGTTATATGCCCGTTGCAGCAGAAATCCAGCCGGTGTGCATGAAATACACGGGTTGCGCCGGGAATGGAGCGGGCCAGATCGCCCAGCGGAGTGTTCAGGTAATCAGGTGTCATGGCGATATCTCAATGGGAGAGTTGTTCGTTGCTCAATACACCGAGCAAGCGCTGTGCCATGTTTCAAGCATTTGAATTTCAATGAAAATTAGTATAAAAGGGTCGCTTGTACCCACTCTTCAAAGGGTAATAAAACCCTTGTAATGGTTAATTAAACCCATGATTGAACCCTTGATACTGCCTGACCTGGTGGCCGAGCTACCCGCAGCGGTGCGCATGCAGCGGCTGGTCCATGTGTTGCGCGAGCATTTCCAGTGCGGCGCCGTGGTTTTGCTACAACGATCCGAGGATTGCCTCAAGCCGCTCGCAGCTGCCGGCCTGGTACAGGAGGCGCTCGGACGCCGTTTCGAGATAGCCAGCCATCCACGGCTGGCGGCGCTGATATCGAGAAAGGAGCCAACCTGGTTCGATCCGGACAGCCCGTTACCCGACCCTTACGATGGCTTGCTTGACAGTTCACCTGGCGAGCCGCTGCCCGTGCACGATTGCATGGGCGTCAGTCTGTATGGTGAAGGGCGCCTGTGGGGCGCGTTGACCATGGATGCGCTGCGCGCCGGCACGTTCGACGAGGCGGCGAGACGCGAATTGCAGGCACTGATTCCACTGATCGAAGCCTGCGTGCGGGTCACCCGACTGGAACAGGAAAACCGCACGCTGCGCCTTTCCAGAACCGGCGAGCATCCCGGACTGCCGGCAATAGACGAGCACGTGCTTGGCCACAGTCCGATTATCACCGGGCTTCTCGAAGAGCTGAGCGTGGTGGCTGATTCCGAGCTTCCGGTGCTGTTGTCGGGTGAGACCGGTGTCGGCAAGGAGTTGTTCGCGCGCTGGGTGCACAGCAATTCGCGCCGCGCGGACAAGCCGCTGATTCATGTGAACTGCGCCGCCTTGCCAGAGACCTTGGCCGAAAGCGAACTGTTCGGCCACGTGAAGGGCGCATTTTCCGGTGCGATGACAGACCGGGGAGGGCGCTTTGACGCAGCGCACGGAGGAACCATCCTGCTGGATGAAGTCGGTGAGTTGCCGCTTTCCATTCAGGCCAAACTTCTGCGTACGTTGCAGAATGGTGAGATACAACGAATCGGCGCAGACAAGCCGATCAAGGTCGATGTGCGGATCATTGCCGCCACCAACCGAAAGTTGGCTGAGTCCGTGGCGGCCGGAGATTTCCGAGCCGATCTCTATCATCGATTGTCGGTCTATCCGGTGCCGATCCCACCTCTGCGTGACCGGGGCAATGACATCCTGCTGCTGGCCGGGCACTTTCTTGAATTGAACCGAATCCGTCTGGGCGTGCGCAGTCTCCGTCTCTCCCCTGAAGCCGAGCAGGCGCTGCTCGGATATCAATGGCCGGGCAATGTCCGCGAGCTCGAACATGTCATCAGCCGCGCCGCGCTCAAGGCGCTCGGTCGTAATGGTTCACGCCAGGGCATCATCAGCCTCGAAGCGGCGCATCTGGATATCGCGTCCACTGCTCAGGTCAACGAGCCGGTAGCTGATTCCCTTTCCGCTACGCCAGGCGATGGCGTAGGGGAGTTGGCGAGCCTCAGGCAGTTCACGGATGCCTGTCAACGCCAGCATCTTCGCGCGGCGCTGGAGCGTGCGAATGACAACTGGGCAGCTGCGGCGCGGATGCTCGATATCGATCCCAGTAACCTGCACAAGTTGGCGAAACGTCTGGGCCTGAAAGCAAGCTGAGCGCAGCCTGAACCCCGGCGGTGCAGCTGCCGCCGGGGCCTGGCGCGAAGTGCAGGGCAATCCTGCCGCCTATGCTGTTTACTTTTGCCCTGGGGAGCCCAGGCCATCCCTGCCCATAGCATCGATCTGCTTCGATGCGACTTGATCTAAATCAAATATTATTGAACTCAACCACAATTTTTATTCGTTTGTGGTGAATCATTTCTGCGCCGACAATACCCGCCTTTCTGAAACAGCGCCTTGGCTGCGCTATTTCTAGGGTCTGTTGACGTTTCATCGCGGCCGCGACGAAGGCCCGTTTGGTGCAGAACAAGGCGCGAGGAGTGAAATTTGGTTGTTCCAAATGAGCGACGAGTAACGCAGTGCTGCGCTAAACGGGTCCCGTCCCTACGGGTTGCGTGGCAAATGACGCCATGCGGCGTTGCCGGACTTGGCAAGGGAACAACCATTACCTGCGTCCCGCGCCTTGCATGGCGTCATTTGACACAGCAACGCGGCTCGCGATGAAACGTCAACAGACCCTAGCTGTCTGCAACCAACTTCCAGGGAGATTTATGAGTCGTCCAGCCGAGCCAACCGCGACGTATAACTACCAGGTGGTCCGCCAGTTCACCATCGCAACGCTGTTATGGGGTGTGATCGGTATGACGACCGGTGCGTTTATCGCTGCTCAGCTGGTCTGGCCCACCCTGAACTTCGACCTGCCCTGGGTCAGCTTCGGCCGACTGCGGCCGATTCACACCAATCTGGTGATTTTTGCCTTCGGCGGCGGTGCGCTCTTCGCAACATCCTTCTACGTGGTGCAGCGCACCAGCCGCGTTCGGCTGATATCAGACCGGCTGGCTCAATTCGTATTCTGGGGTTGGCAACTGGCGCTGGTGGCGATCATAGCGACTTATCTGCTGGGTTACACAGCGAGCAAGGAATACGCTGAAATGATCTGGCCGATTGCGACCTGGATGACACTGGTCTGGGCTGCCTACGCCTGGCTGTTTTTTGGCACCATTGCACGGCGTACGGTCAAGCATATCTATGTCGGCAACTGGTTTTACGGCGCCTTCATCATCGTCACCGGCATGGTTCATGTGATCAACCACATCTCGGTACCGATATCCTTGACGGAGGCGTACCCGGTCTATGCCGGCGCCACCGATGCGATGATCCAGTGGTGGTACGGACACAGTGTGGTCGGCTTTATTCTCTCGGTCGGCTTCCTGGGGATGATGTACTACTTCGTACCGAAGCGGGCAGAGCGGCCGATCTACTCGTACCGGCTATCCATCGTGCACTTCTGGGCCATCATCGCGCTGTACATCTGGGCGGGACCCCACCATCTTCATTACACGGCGTTACCGGACTGGGCGCAGTCTCTGGGCATGGTGATGTCGATCATTCTGCTTGCGCCGAGCTGGGGCGGGATGATCAACGGCATGATGACGCTGTCTGGCGCCTGGCACAAACTGCGCACCGATCCGGTCCTGCGGTTTTTGGTGGTCGCGCTAGCCTTCTACGGCATGTCCACCTTTGAAGGGCCGATGATGGCTATCAAGACGGTGAACGCCCTGTCCCATTACACCGACTGGACCATTGGTCACGTGCATGCCGGCGCACTTGGGTGGGTGGCAATGATCAGTATCGGCACTATTTATCACATGCTGCCGCAGCTGTACGGCCGCAAGGAGATGTACAGCGTCGGACTGATCAATGCGCATTTCTGGATGGCGACTATCGGCACCGTTTTGTACATCGTGGCCATGTGGGTGAACGGCATCACTCAGGGTCTGATGTGGCGAGCGGTCAATCTCGACGGCACCCTGACCTATTCCTTCGTCGAGGCGCTCTCGGCCAGCCACCCGGGTTACGTGGTGCGCCTGATCGGCGGCGGCACCTTCGCAGCCGGCATGCTGCTGATGGCAGCGAATTGCTGGCTGACCATTCGCCGCCCCACACCCGTGCAGGAAACCCTGCAGACTGCGCAGGCGGTCAACTGATGGGTGTGTTGATGCTGTTTTCTGTTGCGCTGCTCAGCGCACTGTGCCTGACACTGGTTCTTGGCGGTATGGACGAGGAGCGGATTGAACAGGCTGCGCTGATTCCCTTTGCCGATGACCCCGACGCCGCCGAGCAGCTGACGCTGGAGACAGGGCGGCGCTGCGAGAAGGTTGTCGAGCCGGTCGCGGAACCGTTGAAGCATGCTTCGGTCGCTTATCTGGATGCCTGAACTGCACTCTTTTTGATTCGCCTGGCTGGTTGCGTGCGTCTGGAATTGCGCGGCCAGCTCGTTTTCTGGAGTCCCATGTTGCAACAATTCTTTCTGCTGTCGGCGCGCGTCGCTGGATGGCTACCGCAAGCGATGATAACGCGGCCTGGTGAATGGCTGCGCTTATCGGTCGGCCTGGTGCTGGCGCTGGGAACCAGCGCCTGGCTTTGCCAGTTCCTGTTCGGACATGACATCGTCGTCGCGTTGACCGGCCCGCTGGCTGCGTCTGCAATTCTGCTGCTCGCGGTTCCGTCCGGCGCCCTGGCTCAACCATGGTCGCTGCTCGGCAGCTATCTCGTCGCAGTGACCGTCGCGTCGGTACTGGCTACGGCATTCGGGGCAAGTATTGCAGTCGCTTGCCTGGCTGCGGGGCTGACTCTGCTGTTGATGTTCCCGCTACGCTGCTTGCATCCGCCGGGCGGTGCCATGGCGTTGGTGCTGGTTTTAGCGGGCAACTGGATCGAAGGCCCAGGTTGGGCGCTGGTGCTGCCGGTGATGACTGCTGCGCTCAGCATGTCGGTTTGTACACAGGTGTTCAACCATTTGACCGGCGCCAGACATGCCAAAACAACCGAGCCAGGCAACACCCATCACACGATGGATCCGGTCGCTGAGCGCAGAGTCGGTATCACCGATGAAGACCTGGATAGCGCTCTGGACGAATTCGGCGAGTTCGTCGATATCAACCGCGAAGATCTGCAACAGATCGTGCGCAGCACTGAGCGTTCGGCGATGCGCAGACATATGCGCGACACCTGCGCCGCCCAGGTCATGTCACGCGATGTGCTATCGGTTACGCCGGAAACAAGCGTATTGCAGACGCTGCAGATGCTGCGTCACCACCATGTAAAGACCGTGCCGGTTATAGATCAGAACGGAGTGCTGGTGGGTATTGTCAGCCTGGGCGATCTGATGGGGCAGGTCGACGCCTCGCCCGGCAGGCTGTTTGCGGCGCGAATGAAAATCTGGCGCGATCAACCAGTAAGTAAATGGATGACCAGCCCGGTGATCAGCGCAGACAGCCGCACGCACATTGTTGACATGATTCCGTTGATGTCCCGGCACGGGCTGCATTCGTTACCGATAATGGATGACGGCAAGCTTGTGGGGCTGGTTACCCAGACCGACCTGATCGCAGCGTTGCATCAGGATCTGTTGATGCATCTCTAGAACCCCGAAAACGCAGGTGGCAGAGCAGGGCGCGATTAGAAGAATGTATCGCGACGTCGGGACCAGCCTCGATTGCTGTGGGTCACCTCTCGGAGCAGGCTGAACGCCCGATGCAGCGCGTCGGACTCCTGCCTGCGGGCATATACCAGATAGGTCGGAAAACTGAACTCGGGCGCCTGCGGCACGCGTTCGAGCACACCCTCGTCGAGATAGGACTGAACCACGCGGGTGCGAAAGTAGCCCGCGCCACCGTTCTCTATGATGTATTGCAAACCGAGCGGGCCCAGATTGAAGCTGACCGGAGCGCGAACGCGTTCTGGCAAGGCGGCATCGTGCAGCCGACGAAAGCTTTCGCCCCAGTCGATATACACATAGGGGTCGGGTTTTTCCGGAAGGCGCACCTGGATGAGCTTTTCTTCCAGTAACTCTTCCACCTGGAGTCCAGGCAGGTATTCGGGCTGGTAAACCAGGGCAGCGTCCAGCGTGCCGTCCTCAACACGCCGCATCAGCTGGTGGGTTTCACCCATCTCCGCACGTACTGTGTGCGTCGGTATCTGCTCCCGCAACAATCCCACCCAATCCAGCATCAGCGGATTGCACAGACTCGGCTCCGCGCCGAGATTGAGAACGCTGCGATGCCCTTCAGGCAGGGGTAGATTGCGTTGCGCGGCATCCCAGGCCTGAACCATCTGATTGGCATGCACGACGAAGATTTCACCTTCAGCGGTCAGTCTGGCGCCGGAACGATTGCGTATGAACAATGTGCAGTTGAGCTGGGCTTCGAGGGACTGGACCCGTGCAGTCACGGCCGCCTGGGTCAAATGCAGACGCTCCGCGGCGGCGATGAAACTGCCGCCGCGAACGATTTCCAGGAAAGTACGTGCCAGTGCTGTGTCCACAGAGGATTCCGGTCAGTCGATAACGAGCCAGGCAGCTGTCCGGCGCTGCGATTGATAATTTCGCGCTACAGAGGTCGGCTGCGAACAGATCCACACAAGGTGCAATTGGACTCGGCAGAGGTCAGCGCCGATTGCGGTGCGTCGCCATTGCACGCCTCGCATGGACGGCTTTCCGTCACCACCATGGTGGGTGTGCCGAGGAATCTGAAAAGTCCCCTGACGAGGCCGATCAAGCCCGCGAAGGTGGTGAGTGCAGCAAGAATGAATGCGAGTTTCTGGACTGGATCCGACGCAGCAACAGCGGCGCCTGCCTGTTCAGTATCAGTGCCAAGCAGTAGCATGCCGGCCGAGCCGGATACGGTCAGAAGAAGAGGGGCAGTGAATACCTGAGCGCACTGCTGAAGTCTGAGTCGATTGATAACTGGTCCTGCCCTGGTTGCTCGCCGAGCCGATCATAACACAGGATTTTCGACCAGGCCCGCGCTGCGCTTCACCTGTTCGGGTGGAACTTGTTTCCTTGCTGGTAGCCCTGTAGCGCCCATTCCAGAGCATTCCACTCGAACAGCTATCAGCCGCGCGCGCCGCGCCATCGAGGCCAATGCGCGTTTACCCAGAGGGAAATTCCGATGATTGACCCGCCGAGCAGGAGCCGTTGAAGATCCGCCTCCTGGTTCCAGATGAGCAGATTGACGACAAGCCCGGCAGGGATCAGCGCGTTATTCATGATGCCCAAGGTGCCGGCGTCGACCTGCGTCGCACCCCGGTTCCAGAAGAAAAATCCCAGGCCCGAGGCGGCCAGACCCAGCCAACCCAGAACGCTCCATTGAACGGCATTGTGCGGCAGCTTTTGCGCATCACCCAGCAAGAACCAGGCGGGCAAGGCTACGACCAGGGCGCCAATAAAGAAGAATCCAAACCCGCTCCATTGCTGACGCACGTCGACCTGATGGTGTCGTACCAGATGGGCGTAGCCGATTTGCCCTGCGGCGAAGGTCATGTTTGCCAGCTGCAGTAACAGGAAGCCGCGAATATAACTATCACTGAGCCCGTCATAACGGATGACCGCCGCGCCCAGCACTGCAATCAGCGTTGCTACGACCGGGCCAATGCTGAACCGACGTTGTAGCAGGTTGTCGGCCAGGGCGACGTATAACGGCGTGAAAATAGTGAAGAGCAGCACCTCGGGTACGGTCAGCAACTCGAACGACAGATACAAACAGATGTAGGTCACGCCAAATTGCAACGCGCCGATCAGCAGCAAGCCGGGAATCATGCCTCGGGGTAGTTGCGCCGGGCGCAGAAACGCGAGAAACAATAACCCTGCCAGGATGATCCGTGTCAGTACGGAGAAATAGCTATCGACCTGACCGGCAAGATATTCGCCTATCAGGCTGAAGGAAACCGCCCACAACAGCGTGACGGCGATCAAGTTGAACATGCAGCCTTACTCCGTTACACAGCCAATGGTGCGGGCCGCATGGTAATCGCTGATTGCTCAAACGACAAACACGATGGCTCTGTCTCAGCCATTCCGGCCGGTCGCGGCTTAACCAAACCGAACTACCTACGCCGGGCGTCGTCAGAACTTCAACCACTCTGATTCGGGGACAATTGTATGGCGATCTTGAACACGGGCGACATTGGTTGGGGCACCCTGGCCAAGCGCACTCTGAAGGAATTCGGTGCGGATGACATGTCGTCGTACTCTGCGGCATTGGCATACCAGGCACTTTTCTCGATATTTCCTTTCATTCTGTTTTTGATGGCAATGCTTGGCTTCCTGCATCTGCCGCAGTTTTTCGACTGGTTGCGTTCGCAGGCAACGACAGTACTGCCTGAAACCGCAGCGGAGCAGATAAACCCGGTGATTGATCAGCTGCAATCGCAAAACGGCGGGTTACTGTCGTTCGGGATTCTGATCGCGCTCTGGACGTCATCCGCAGGGATGCGTTCGCTAATGAACGCAATGAACAAGGCCTATGATGTGACCGAGGCGCGTCCGACGTGGAAGGTTTTCCTGCTATCCATCGTTTACACCATCGGTATTGCCATCGTGCTGCTCGCTATAGCCGCCATGATGATCATGGGACCGCAGGTCATGGAATGGTTGGCCTCGCAGGTCGGCCTGCAAGATATCGTGGTGACCATATGGACCTGGGCGCGTTGGCCCGTCGCGATATTTCTGATGATGCTGGTGGTTGCGCTTCTCTATTACATCGCGCCGAACGTGGAACAGAGCTTCCGCTTCATCACGCCGGGGTCGGTGGTCGCGGTTATCGTCTGGATCGCCGCCTCTCTCGCTTTTGGCTATTACGTACAGAATTTCGGAAACTATGACGCGACCTACGGAAGCATCGGTGCGGTCATTGTATTGATGCTGTTCTTTTATATCTCCGCTGCGGTATTGCTGCTTGGCGCGGAAATAAACGCCGTGATCGAACACGCCGCACAGGACGGCAAGAACAAAGGGGACAAGGAGCTGGATTCGTAAGGTGAATGAGCGACTGTTCTGCAACAGGCGCTACCCTGGAAGGGGCCGCGACCACGGGCCAAGCTGCATGAACAGCTCTGACACAAACGCCCACGTCCTTGGCGGACGCGGGCGTTTGTGTTGCGTGTATTACGCGGTACAGAGACGATCTAGCGTGACGGCACTTCCTGTTCGTCATGCGAGATGGTGACTTCAACCCTGCGATTCATTGCTCGGGATGCGGGAGTATCGTTGCTGGCCACCGGATGGGCCTTGCCCAGACCCACCGTGTCGATGCGGTCCGGTTCGACGCCTTCACGCACTAACGCATGACGCACCGAATCGGCGCGAGCCTGCGATAGCTGGAGGTTGTAGGCGTCCGAACCGGTGCTATCGGTAAAACCTTCGATCAGGATCTTGCGCTGCGGATTGTCGTTCAGGAATTCTGCCAGTGTGCGAATGGTCGAATTGGCAGCGGGTTTGAGATCCGCCTTGTTCACGTCAAACAATACGCTCTCAAATGTCACGACCGAGCCGCGCTCGGTTTCCTTGGCGTTGAGTTGTTCGCGGAGCTGTTCAATCTCCTTGTCGCGGGCTTTGAGTCGCGTTCGCGCGCGTTCTTCCGGCAGGCTTTCGTATGCCTCTTCAGCCGTACGCAAGACGATCGTCTGGCGCGCCAGCTCGGCTCGGCGGTCTGCCAGATAGGATAAATGGTCGACCTTGCTTTGGTCCGCGCCTTTATTGAGCGCCTTTTCAGCTTCCTCGAGCGTTGACACCGCATCCTGGGTTTCGATAGCGGCATACTGGCGGGCATCCGGATGGTTCTGCAGATCACTTACATTCTGCTGGGCTTTGTCGAAATTGGGGTTGGTCTGGGTCGCACACGCCGTTACCAGCAGGCTCACGGCGAAACAGGCGGGTAAAGCGAAATATTTACGCATGGCGCTACTCCTTGCAAAGCAAACAAATGGGCCGGGGTTCAATTGCTGCGGCGCAGGCTTTCTTCCCGCAATTCATTGGTGCCTTCTTCTGCCTGGCGCAGTGTATAACGCGCTTTTTCTGCCCGCGCCTTGCGCTCGGCTACCCGCGCGTCCCATTCGGCCTGTTCAGCCAGTCGTCTGGCCTTGTCATATTGTTCATCGAGGTTGGCCTGCTCGGCCTCGGACAGCTTTTCTCTTGCCTTGCGCAACTCCACTGGCGCGTACTCTGCGCCCTCGGCAGTATCCGCGTCGGTGACCGCCTGCTTGGCGACGGCAAGTTGCGTAGTGGGTGGTGGGGTGCCGGCACAACCCGCGAGGGTTACCGCAGCACCAAGCGTTACGGCAGCTAGCAGCCGCTTGGGGGCGTGCGAAAAGAAATGATCAGACATAGTCCCAACTCCAGAATTCAAGGTCTGCTGACCTTGCGGTTACGGATATACGATCTACGTCTCCGTCACTGGCTGCACCTCGTGCAGAGCCTGAAAAAGTGCTGGCTTGTGCGCTGTGGTTGCCCAGAATGGAGATTTCGCAGTTCCGGTACATACGCCAATTCGACAACGCATAGGCTGTAACTGTTCAGTTGCAGCGTTCCGTTTAGCGTCGGCACGACCGCTCCGCACAGAGCAAAGGGTGTCTCGCCCTGCGAATTGATCAGGTATGCTGATGCTTTTGCACAGCGGGAACAGAGCATGACGCAATACGATTTTGACCTTTTTGTTATCGGTGCGGGTTCCGGCGGGGTTCGGGCGAGTCGCATGGCGGCGGCGCTGGGCGCGCGGGTTGGCGTAGCGGAAGACCTTTATCTGGGCGGCACCTGCGTAAACGTCGGCTGCGTGCCCAAGAAGCTGTTTGCCTACGCCGCGCATTTCGCCGAGGACTTTGAAGATGCAGCCGGGTACGGCTGGGATCTGCAGCAGGCCGGGTTCACCTGGAGCCGTCTGCTGGAGAACAAGAACATTGAGATCACCCGCCTCAATGGGATCTACCGCAACCTGCTGGTTTCCGCCGGCGTGACCCTGGTCGACGGGCGCGCACGTTTCGTCGATTCGCATACGGTGATAGTTGGCGATACCACCTACAGCGCTGAACGTATTCTGATCGCTACCGGGGGCTGGCCACATATCCCCGAATTCCCGGGCAACGAGCACGTCATCAGTTCCAATGATGTGTTCTTTCTCAAGGAGCTGCCGCGGCGCACGGTTGTTGTCGGCGGCGGTTATATTGCCGTCGAGTTCGCCAGTATTTTCCACGGCCTCGGCTGCGAAACCAGTCTGCTGTACCGCGGCGATCTGTTCCTGCGTGGCTTTGACAAGGATGTGCGCGAGCATATGGCGCATACCTTTGAAGCCAAGGGGCTGGATGTGCGTTTCAATGCTGATGTGGCGCAAATCGACCGGCAGGATGACGGCAGCCTGAAAGTAGCGCTCAAAAATGGTGAGACGCTGGAAACCGATCTCGTGCTCTACGCGACCGGGCGCCGTCCGAATCTGGCTGGGCTGGGCCTGGAAAATACTCAGGTCAAGCTCGACGACAACGGGTTTGTAGCGGTCGATGAGCTGTATCAGACAAGCGATCCGGCGGTCTTCGCCATCGGAGACGTTACCGACACCGTACAGCTGACGCCTGTGGCCCTCGCTGAAGGCATGGCGCTCGCCCGCCGTCTCTACAAACCGGATGAATACATCCCGGTCGATTACGACAATATCGCCACGGCAGTGTTCTGCATTCCCAATATCGCCACGCTCGGCATGACCGAAGAGCAGGCCAGGGCAGGGGGGCATCGTCTAAAAATCTACGAAAGCCGCTTCCGCGCCATGCGCAATACCCTGGCCGGCCGCGGGGAGCAAAGTTTCATGAAGCTCATTGTCGACAAGGATAGCGACCGCATACTGGGCATTCACATGATTGGTCCTGAAGCGGGCGAAATCCTCCAGGGACTTGCCGTTGCGGTAAAGGCCGGCGCGACCAAGGCGGTATTCGACGCAACGCTTGGGATCCATCCCACGGCCGCAGAAGAGTTTGTCACCATGCGTACCCCGACGCGGGAAGACTAGACTCTGGCAAAGGGCGTCGCGAGTCCGGTCAGGCCAGCTCCTGGTTGCCATCCGGATCGCGACGCGTTCGGCGAATCCATTAATGTGCGGGGCCTGGCGGATGACATGGTTCTATGCATTTGACCTGTTCGGGGTCGCGGTCTTCGCGATCACCGGCGCGCTCATGGCTGGCAGAAAGTCGATGGATCTGCTGGGTGTGCTGGTCATTGCGATCATCACCGCACTGGGCGGCGGCACGTTGCGTGACGTCATTCTCGATCGTCACCCGGTGGTCTGGATCCGCGACGATAGCTACATTCTGGTGGCGATAGCTGCGGCGCTAGGCACCGTGGTGTGGGTGCGTCTGACCCGGCCTATCCATGAGACGGGTTTGCTGGTCGCCGACGCCTTTGGTCTTGCGGTATTCACGGTGATCGGTACGCAGGTAGCAATGGCCACGGAAGTCCCCCTGAGTGCTGCAGTGATCATGGGGGTCATGACCGACGTAGCGGGGGGTGTGCTGCGCGATATCATCTGCAATGAAATTCCGCTGATTTTCCACAAGGAAATCTACGCCACGGCAAGCATTCTCGGCGCCTTGCTTTACACCACGCTTGCGCCGCTGAAGCTGCCGCCGGGCCTGGATGTGGCACTGGCAATGTCTTCGGTTCTGTTGATTAGGCTGGCCGCCATCCGTTGGCAGCTGCAGTTGCCGCGTTTTCATCTACTCGATCGTGACTGAACGCACCAATTGACCCAAGCGCTGCTCACTGTGCATGGTTGTGTGCGGGTTTGGCAGGCTTTTTCTTTGCTGCCGGCGCCTCTTTATGCACCGCCACCTCGACATCCACCGTCCCCGCTTGCTCAAAACGCAACGTCATGGGGAATTTCTCGCCATCAACCAGCGGCTGCTGAAGGTTGATCAACATGATGTGATAACCACCTGGCTCCAGCGTAACGCTCTCGTCTGCGTCAATACTGAGGTCGGCCGCCTTCTGCATCTTCATCAGACCTTCGGCATGGACGTGTTCATGCAGCTCCGCAGACTCGGCCGCAGGGGTCTCGATCCCCAGCAGGCGGTCGCCCGTCTCACCGTTGTTATCGATCCGAAAATAGGTCGCACCCGTCGTGGCCGTAGGAGGCATGGCGCGGGCCCAGGGGTGATCGATAAAAAGGCTTTCAGCCTGATAATCATGGGCAACGGCAGGGCCGGCCATACTCGCGGCAGCGACAAGCGGTAGGACGTATTTTTTGAGGTTCACTGGTGACTCCGGCAGCTTGGTTGACTATCCCAGAGTAGCGGGCCGACCAGCTGCTGCACAGTAGGTGCGACCTATTGAAGCTGCTCAGGACGATTTGAAGGCAACCATAAGGCGGGAAGGCTGCAATTGATTTTCGATAGTGGCATATTGACATGTGACTCAGGTTCCAGCCTTTTATACCCGATCGATGAACTGTGATTGAGTTGACCTAAAAGCACAGCCGGGCGACTTCTAGCCCGCCGGCAAATACCGCAAACTCTCAAGCAAGTGCCAGCCAGGAGTCTGTGATGCATAACACAGTGGATGAGCAACAAATGAACGAAAGACGAAAACTGGAGCGTCACAGAGTGAGCAGCAGCCTTGAGGTCTACGATCTGAATACTGGCGATCTGTTGGGTCGAGTCGTCGACCTGCACATCGAAGGTCTTATGTTGTTAAGCGAGAAACCGATTGAGATGTTCAAGTCCTACGCGCTCCAGGTGAACCTGCCGATGACGCTAAACGGCATCACTGAATTCATGCTGGACGCCGAGAGCAAATGGCGTCGCGAGAGCATCGCAGGCGGCCAGTACTGGACCGGTCTTCAGTTCACCCACCTGCCTGACGACTCCCGCCACTGTATCGAGAAGATGGTCGCCAGCCGTTAGCATACGCCCCTTGCAGAACTTATAAACCCGCCTCGGTGCTGCCCACAGCACCGAACCTGGCCCGGCTAAATTCAGGGCTTTTTCACAAAAATGAAGCCATTGTCGGCCACGACAAAATGATAATCGTTCTCATTGACATAAGTTATTGAGCGACTAGTATCTGTAAACCCCAACGTTTACGGAGAAAAACCATGGCAGCAGCAACACAAATGGCAGGTTCCTGCCGCCTCCTTCGTCAGGCCTGGCGCGCTCTGCAGCAACAAAGCTCCTTCCAGCCGCATACCGGGAGTGATCGTCGCGATAACGCAAGCAGTGACACCCCTCGCCAACGCTGAGTGGGCTTTCCCGGTACCGCTTGTTGCCGATGGGTACTAGGCAGGCGAGGGCAGCGCTACACCCCGGTACCGGGGCAGCACCCTTGTGTTTGAACTAACAATCGCATCCTTTGCCATACAGATACGACAACCCGGAATTGGAGATTCGTATGTCAGATCACGTGTACAAGAGAGTGGAAATAGTTGGTTCCTCGACAACGAGTATCGACGACGCCATTCGTACGGCTATCGCTCAGTGCAGCAAGACCGTCCATAACGTGGAATGGTTTGAGGTTCAGGAGACGCGTGGCCATGTCGAAAATGGCCAGGTTGCGCACTTCCAGGTAGTGCTGAAGGTGGGTTTTCGTATCGACGCCAGCTCCTAATCCCCTCTCTCGGCATAGGCGTCCCATCCTGGGACGCCTGCACCTTATCGCTCATTCCCCGATTTTCTCCCGAACGCCAGCACCCCGACTGTAGCTCATCGAAAGAGTCCGCCGAGCGTTCGCTAGTGTTCACACCCGCCAAGCCTGATCCAGCTGGCCCCACCGGTTTCAAAGCAGTCACCCAGGTCTTGTCAGTCGCTGCAACTTTCCCGCGGGGCGCGAGTCACCAATAGGACACAGGGCTCAACCGATCCCATCGTCTGCAGGAGGACCTCCCATGCAAGTCAGTCAGGTAATGACCTCACGGCCTGAGTTCACCGATGCCGATACCAGCATTCGCGAGGTCGCACAAAGGATGCTTGAGCAGGAGAGTGGCTTTGTGCCGATTGCGGACGGTGAAACGCTGGTGGGCGTCATTACCGACCGCGATATGGCGCTGCGGACACTTGCGCACGGCAAGGCTGCAGATGACAAAATCAGCACCATCATGACCAGGGATATTCTGTTCTGCTATGAGCAGGACGAAATCAGCGACGTGCTACGCCAGATGCGCGAGAAGCAAGTCCAGCGCCTGGTTGTGCTGGTTAATCCTAACGACAAGGATTTCATCGGCGTCGTATCGCTAAGCGATATAGCCGACAAGTGTGACAGCGCCGAAATGGCCAAACGCGTCGTGGAGTGCTGCAAGCACTATCATTAACCTAACGGTTTCCAACAGGTTTCAGCTCAAAAAGGATCTTTCATGAACGTAGATGTGGCGGTTGCTTCCAAGGAAATCAGTGTCGTGCGCAACATACATGGCCGCGAATTTCTCGAGATCAACCATCCCGCCGTGCAGGCTCGGATAGCTCTGGAGGGCGCTCACATTGTGTCCTGCGTACCAGCCGGGGAAGAACCGTTATTGTGGATGAGCCCTGTTGATCCAGAAGAACCAGGCAAGCCACTACGAGGTGGTATTCCGATCTGTTGGCCGTGGTTCGCTGGAGAGCGGCCAGGACCCGCGCATGGCATAGCCCGTACCAGCCCCTGGATACTCACCGACACGAACAGCGCGCCCCATCAGCTGCGACTCCTGCTCGAACTGCCTGAAAAAACCATCAGCCAACAATTGCCTGACGAGAAGTGGCGACTGCAGGCGGAGTTCCTGCTGGGACAGAGCTTGTCGATAAACCTGACCACCACCAACGTTGGTGACACACCACAGGTATTGAGCCAGGCGTTGCATACCTACCTGCCGGTACACAGCATTCATTCGACTCAGCTCTGGGGGCTGGAAGGTGCCTCGTATGTTGACCAGGTATCGGGCGTCGCGTCCAACATGCAGCACGGTGCCGTAACATTCTCAGGCGAGGTCGACCGAATCTACTACGATCATCCGTCACCGCTTCAGCTTGAGCATGGCGAGAGTCAGCGGGTCATGGTCTCGCGCGGCGGAAGTCAATCCGCGGTGGTATGGAACCCGTGGATTGATAAGAGCGCACGACTCAGTCAGTTTCCTGATGACGGCTATCTTGGAATGGTCTGCATTGAAGCCGCGAACGCAGGTCCGGACGCAAGGATTCTGGAACCAGGTGAATCCCATACACTGAGCACTGAAATCAAACGCGTCTAAGTGGGAGAGGGTGGAGATATGGCTAGCGACCTGACGACAATGCAAGAGCTCCTGGACCGTATAGCCGAAGCTGAGGACAGATCCGAGGGACAGCAAACTTCACTCGGATCTATCCTTGAAACGATCGGCCCACGTGCATTCGGCCCCTTGTTGCTTCTGGCCGGACTGATCACGCTGGTGCCAGTGATCGGTGGCATTCCCGGCGTGCCCACAGTGATGGGTACCATGGTAGTGCTCACTGCGGGTCAGCTACTGTTTGGACGTGAGAAGTTCTGGTTGCCGAAGATTCTGCTGAACCGTTCGATCGAACAGAACAAACTCGACAAGGCCGTGCAACGAACCCGTCCTGCGGCACGGTTCATAGATCGACTGTTCAAGCCACGACTGGAGATGCTCACCAAAGGGCCAGGGCTGTATATGATCGCCATTGCCTGTGTGTTGATCTCTCTGGCGCTCCCGGTTATGGAGCTGGTACCGTTCAGCGCGCTCAGCGCCGGCGCCGCATTGGCAATCTTTGGCATAGCTCTCATAGCCCGGGATGGACTGCTTGCGCTGATCGCCGTGATCGTTACGCTAATTACCCTTGGACTGGTCGCATCGTATTTTTTCCTTTGAGTCTGTCTTTCAACACAACAGCTCACAGTAGTACTTCATTGAGGACAGACGTGACCATCTGGTTGATCCATTAACCCTTTGGCTACTCAGGCCCACCCAATACGTTATTTAACATAATATAGATTATACGAACTTTATATTTGGGTGGTGCCGGAGTGATCAGGGCGCTTTATGCAGTGTGGATCACGGACCGCCTCTTGGACCGCCTCTTTTAGTCGGCGGTCATTCAAAGCGCTCAGATACATCTCAGTTATCGCATCAAGCTCTTCAGGTTCCAATGAGCTCAACCGTATGACCATTTCGCAGCAGCACAGCGTCCAGACACAATTTATTTCAGCCTTGGCTCACTGCCCGAGCAATGGTCCGACCAAGCGCTAGCAATACCAATAAGCGGCTATGACGGATGCTTCGTGCAGAACTCGGTTCCGGCGCAAACGCGATTCCAACTCGCCTATGCCTATGCCTATGCCTATGCCTACATTATTGGAGCTGCAAAAAGCTCCTGCCTCCGAGGAGATTTAGAATCTGGTGGCCGTGCACGCGCATTCTCGAAAGCTTGCGGTAGCCATCCCGCCGTTTAAGGCCAGATCTATTCTCGGGCCTCAAAACTTCATACGTACCAATCCAGAGTTCAGGGCCTGATTCGCACCTGGATTCCAATAAGAACACACACTGCTTTTTGCTCTCCACCAAACCGATTCCCGATCAAGGCCGCCGGTTGGCAGCATGGAGCAAGTGTTGAAAACAGGGATGTTTTCAACAAGCCCCCAGGGACGGGTTCACGGCGTCTTGCGCCATGCTGCCAACCGGTGAGCGAGCTCCAACAAACAGCCAGCAGTTTGGCTAATGACCAGGCAAAACATGAACATCCTCAAACAGGGCCATACCCAGGCAGGAGAACCTATATGCAATATCCGATAACAGCTAGACCCGGATATTGCATATAAACTCGTTAAGCCCCAGTCTAGAGCCTTCCATATCCAGATAACAGCCCAAACCCGCGAATGCCTAACTCCCCATCGCCAGTGTTCGAAACCTACGATCGATTCCTCGAATTGAATTTCAGCCAGGTCAGCCAAGAATTACCGGCCGTACGGGCCTATCTGTCGGGTTTTCCGGATGAAGTCCGGGCTATTGAAGGCTACTCGGCGGTACGCGGGTTTCTGAAATCCTACTCCGGCAACGCCACGACCTATACATCGTACCGCACCCACGTCGAACGCCTGCTGCTGTGGGCGCTGCTCATTGCGCAAAAGCCCTTGCTAGAGCTGCGCCGACGGGATGCCGAAGCCTTTATGGAGTTCTGTCTCAGACCGCCAGCCGACTGGGTCGGCCCCATGGTCAAATCGCGGTTTGTACGTATTGGTGGCCGCAAGAAACTCGATTCTGATCGTTACGAGGTCAACCAGGCCTGGCGCCCCTTCAGCGTTACCGTGCCCAAGCGCAACCGCCTGATGACAGACGCAAACAGTCAGGAGCTGGCCAGCCGGCCCTACAAGATGTCCCAGGGCTCGGTCGCTCAGGTATTCGCCGTGTGCGGCAGCTTTTTCCAGCACGCGATCGATGAAGGTCTTACTGAAGTGAATCCCTTTCGGGCCGTCAAACAGAAATCCATCTATAAACAGCGTAATACGCTTGATGTGGCTGGTCGGTCGCTGACACCGTTGCAATGGAATTATGTCATCGAGGTCGCGGAACAGATGGCTGACGAAGATGAAACCCACGAACGAACCTTATTCATTCTGACCACCCTGTTCTCCATGTACCTGCGCGTTTCCGATCTGGTCGGCCGCGATAACTGGGAGCCAACGATGGGTGATTTCCGCCGGGATACCGCAGGCAACTGGTGGTTCCACGTGGTGGGTAAAGGCAACAAGGCCGCGAAGATCAGCGTTCGTGACGATTTCATCGAAAACTACCTGGCCCGCTATCGCCGCCATCTCGGGTTGCCCGCCCTGCCCTCACCACACGAAAACCAACCGCTGCTCTCCACACTCAAGGGTCGCGGCGGGCTCTCTGATCGGCATTTACGGCTGTTGCTGCAGCAGGTGTTCGACCGCACGCTGGAAAAAATGGTCGCCGAAGGCTGGACTGACGACGAGGTCGATCATCTGCGTTCAGCCTCCTTGCATTGGTTGCGGCATACCTCCGCCACCTTCGACGCGCCGCGCCGGAACATGAAGGACCTGCAGGCGGATCTCAGGCATAACAGCCTCAGCACCACCCAGAACACCTATTACAACTCGCTGGACGAGCAGCGCGCGCACTCGGTCAAGAATCTCCGCATCAAGGATTAGTGCGGCAACTCCGTCGCGTCCCGCCCAAGCACCATAACAAGGCTTCAGAGCGCGTAGCTCTGCCGTACACAGCACCCGGTTGTGGGATTCCGGGGAACTGCTCGCCTGATCTCCCTGTCGGTTCAGAGAGTAGATTCATTTCTTCGCCTGGAGCGCCTGCGTTTGGAACACCAGAGTGAATACTTGCGCCAGACCGCCATGAGCGGCGACCAAAGCATGCCCGAACATATGCAAATGATGGAACGACGCCGGCTGGCGACGCTCTGGTGTCATTTTGCGAACATGATGCTGGGCGTGTGGCTGGCGAGTTCGCCATTCATCTTCGGTTATTCGTCTATCCAACCTGACGATTTCGATCTGGCGCGGCTGGCGTCCGAGCGCGACCTGCCCGATGTCGCGACCCGCGCCATGCTCATGACATGGAATGACGTGATCAGTGGTCTGCTTATCGTCGTGCTATCGATTCTTTCATTGAAGCGGATGAGCTGGGCATTCTGGGCCAACACAACGATTGGCCTCTGGCTGATGTTCGCCCCGCTGGTGTTCTGGACACCGTCTCCGGCCAGCTACGGCAATGCGCTGCTGGTTGGTGGCCTGGTCATAGCATTCTCCACGCTTATACCCATGATGCCAGGCATGAGCATGTCAGGAATGATGCAAAAAGCTTCGGTGCCGCCAGGATGGGACTATAACCCCTCCACCTGGCTGCAACGCCTGCCCATCGCGGTGCTGGCAGTGATCGGCATCCTCCTGGCGCGGTATCTCGCAGGCTACCAGCTTGGTCATACCAGCTCTGCCTGGGATCCTTTTTTCGGCGATGGAACCGAGACGATTATCACCTCCGATATGTCGCGTGCCTGGCCCGTGTCCGATGCAGGCATCGGCGTCATGGCCTATATGATCGAGTTGCTGATGGCGGTCATGGGTGATGCCCGGCGCTGGCGCACCATGCCCTGGATGGTGGCAGCGTTTGGCGTAGTGGTCGTGCCGCTGGGAGCGGTGAGCATATTCTTTATCATCGCTCAGCCTATATTCATCAATACTTGGTGCACGCTATGTCTGCTGCAGGCGTTGGCCATGCTGATAATGATGCCGTACGCCCTGGACGAGCTGGTCGCAATGGGCCAATTTCTCAAGGATGCTCGCCGGCGTGGCAAGCCATTCTGGAAGACTTTCTTCATGGGCGACGCGATGGACGGAGCGCGGCAGGACGATACGCCTGAATTCGAGGGTGCGTTATCCGAGATGGCCCTCAAAGGTTTTCGTGGCGTCAATCTGCCGGCTGGGCTCGCGGTGGTGTGTCTCCTCGGCGTTGCCCTCATGTGCACCCGGTTGTTGTTCGGTACGTCCAGCGAAATGGCCAGCAGCGACCATCTCATGGGCTCGCTGTTGATCACCGTGTCGGTACTGGCCATGGCCGAGGTAGCCCGCCCGCTACGGATACTCAATCTGCCAATCGGCTTCTGGCTGGTATTGGCGCCCTGGCTGCTTGACGGGGCTTCGTTCTCCGCTTCAATAGCCAGTGTTGTGGCAGGTCTGCTGGTCATTGGTCTGAGCATTCCGCAGGGCCCGATCCGACACCGCTACGCAGGCTGGAATCAGCTATTGCGTTGAGCGTCATTCGCTCGGTATCCAGGCATCAATAAAAGGTAATGATATGAGCGATGAGCAACTCACCGTTGTGATCACTGGAAGCAATGCTGGGGTGGGACGTGCAACCGTCAAGGAGTTCGCCCGCGCCGGTTATCAGGTTGCGCTGCTCGCCCGCGGCGAACAGGCGCTCGAAGATACGCGTGCCGAGCTGGAAGCCGGCGGTACGCGTGTCCTGGCAATTGCGGTGGATGTATCGGATGCGGCTGCGGTGGAAAGCGCGGCGGATCGGATCGAAGCAGAGCTCGGGCCGATCGATGTCTGGGTGAATGCTGCAATGGTCACGGTGTTCGGCAAAATCGCCGAGCTACCTGCCGAGGAAATCCGGCGTGTCAGTGAAGTCACTTATCTGGGCTGCGTGCACGGCACCCAGGCGGCATTGCGCCGCATGCAGCGGCGCGATCACGGCACCATCGTCCAGGTTGGCTCCGCCCTCTCCTACCGCGCCATTCCCTTGCAGGCACCCTATTGTGCAGCCAAGTTTGCTGTGCGGGGATTCACAGACGCGCTGCGTTGCGAGTTGATTCACGAGAACAGCGCCATCCGTATCACCATGGTGCAACTTCCGGCTCATAACACGCCCCAATTCGACTGGGTCCGCAATCATATGCCCAAGCGGCCGCAACCGGTACCGCCGATCCATACGCCCGAGGTCGCCGCACGGGCAATACTCCGTGCAGCCATCGATGCACCGCGGGAGTTGTGGCTGGGCAAGGCTTCGTTGCAGGCAATTCTGGGTAGCATGGTCATGCCAGGTGTGCTCGACAGGATGATGTCCAAGCAGGCATGGGACGGTCAGTTGACCGATGAAGACGAGGATCCAGCGCGCGAGGATAATCTCTTCTCGCCTGTTACCGAGAAAGGACTACATCGCACATCCGGGCGCTTTACCAGCGATGCGAAAGATCAGGCCTTGGGAGTGGGATCTGAAACCGTGCGCAAGCTGCTGCTTGGCACGGTTGTAGTGGTGGCCTTTGCCAGCGGCGCGGTCATCGCTCTGCTGGCGGGTTAGCTGACACGGGGTGAGCAGCTAACCCGCGTGGCGTTCAGGCCAGGCTATCGAGCGCAGCCTGATAATCCGGCTCGCTGCCGATTTCTGCAACCAGCTCGCTATGCAGAACCTTGTCCTGTTCGTCCAGTACCACTACCGCGCGTGCAGTCAGGCCTGCCATCGGACCGTTCTCGATCGCGACACCGTAGTCCTGCAGAAACTCGCCACCACGCAGGGTTGACAGCATGACCACGTTGTCCAGACCCTCAGCGCCGCAGAAACGCGCCTGGGCAAATGGGAGGTCAGCGGAAATACACAGCACCACAGTATTGTCCAGCTGGCTCGCCTTGCTGTTGAAGTTGCGTACGGAGGTGGCGCAGGTCGGCGTGTCAACGCTGGGGAAAATGTTCAGGATCTTGCGCTTGCCAGCAAGGCTGGACAATGTGGTATCAGACAGATCCTTGGCCACCAGGCTAAACGCCGGCGCACTGTCACCAAGTGCCGGAAATGTACCGCCAATGGTGATCGGGTTGCCTTTCAAAGTAACACTGGACATGAGAGCTCCTTGTTGATGCCGCGCAGGTTGCGCGGGCTGTGAATGGGAATCACTGTAGCACTTGCTCCTGCAGTCGCTCAAAAATCGATACGGTAGAAGAAATCCAGCGAACTGGCAAAACCGCTAAGTGCTTCGAGATACAGACGGCGTGTCAGTTCATAACGGATCCCGACCTGACTGGCCGGCTCGAACACGCCTACCCCGTAGCGCAGGCTGAGCTTATCCGTCAGATAGCCTGCCGCAACCACCTGAGTGGTGTCGCCGGTACCTTCGGTATCGAGCTGGAAATTCTTGATCCCCAGACTGCCAGCAATGCTCTGCGCCATGGGCCCGCTGCCCGCCATGCCTAATGCCAGAGCGGCCTGGCCGAGCACGTTGGAATCACCACCGTCGCTACCAAGCGGCCGCCCCAGTATGAGATAGGACAATGCCTGCTCCTGAGCCATAGCCGGTTCAGAGAATATCTCCGACTGGGGCTGTTCCGCTGGTCCCGTCAAACGCAGCCCGGCGGTAACGCCGTCAACCTCGCGGATCGCTTCGATGTTGAGGTACGGCTGGCTTATCGGGCCGGCAAACAGAAGCTGCGCGCGACGGAGCTTGAGCCGCTGCCCGTAGCCACGGTAGCGGCCGTCAAGGATGTTCAGATCGCCGTTGGCGGTCATGGTCTCCTCAACCTGAATTTGTCCACGCAACCGGCCGGTCAGACCAAAGCCTGAAAAACGCAGTTGATCGCCGATAATCAGCTGCACGCTTGCATCGATATCCAGTGGAGCCTGTTCAACTGCAGTCTGTTCGCCTACCACAACGGCGTCAGGCGATAACCTGACAGCCTGAGGCGGCAATTCACGAACCGTTATATCGCCTTCCGGGATGGCTATCTGGCCGAGCACCTGCAAGCGGTTGTCAGCCAGACTGATCGTCAGGTCCGGACTGACCTGCAAGTCAGCGTAGGGTTCCACCGTGACTGGCAGGGCGCTGCCGGTTACCGCCAGCGAGAGGTCGAGTTCGGGCGCCCAGACGATCTGCCCGCTGATGTTGCCCTGCCCTGCTTCACCGCTGCGCCAATCACCTGAAAGCGTAGCGCTCTGTCCGGAGATCTCTGCGCGAGCGTTCAGCTGCTCGAAGCTGACCGGCAACTCCGGGCCGCTGATTTCACCTTCCTGCAGCACGACGACACCTGCCACTTCGGGTGCCTGCAGGGTACCGGCCAGATCCCCGTTGCCGTTCAGCTCGCCGCGCACCACCTCGACGTTTGGCAGGAAAGGCCGGATAAAGTCGAGTTTGAAGCCGTCGAGTTGGTAGCTACCGGTGAGCTGTTGCTCACCCGCCGGGTCCTGAACATCCGCCTGAATATTCAGCTGACCAAGCGCCTCACTCTGCAGGACGAAGTTATTCCGCGCACGCTGGGGATCGAGCTGCGAGGTGAGCTCGAGACGCGAATAGGGAAAGGCAATCGTCTGGTCCAGGTCGGTAACCGAAACCATACCGTCAACGCTGCTGATCCTGGCCTCTGCTGTCGGCTGCTTACCGGCGGGTTGGGAGAACTCGACATCCGCATTCAGCGTGCCATTCCAGGAGAAATCCTCGGGTAGGAAATCTTCCAGCGATGTCAGAGGAAATTCGTTCAGCGTCAGAGCCAGCTGCCGGTCTGGCATCAATTGCTGAGGCCCTTCGAAACACAGACGCGCCGACTCATGCGTCCAGCAATGCGCCTGCAACGCGAGCTGGCCGTCAGCCAGTTGATATTCAATCGGAGCGCGGCCCTCCAGCTGCCAATCCAGACCGCTGGCCTCGATTTCGCCACGTACCAGGCTACCTTGCCATAGGTCGTCAGTCAGGCCGCCTTCAACCCGGCTGCGGATATCGAGCACGCTGCGCTCCAGCGTGAGATCCAGCGCATGGGCCGCACGGTTACCCTGCAATTGAATGTCGAGATTGCCCAGGCGGGTCTCGCCATTCCGCATGCGATCAGCGGACAGATTCAGCCGGCCGGGCATTTCCTCGGACAGGGTCACTTCACCAGTCAGGCTGATCTGGTTCAGTTCTAGCTGTTCGTAGCCAATCTGATGCCCCTGGATATTGGCGTTCACCCGCGGCGCATCCAGCGAACCTGCTGCGTTGACATCACCAACAAGCTGCCCCGACAACCCCGGCCACAAGCTCTCCAGTGCGCGGAGATCGATATCGAGATCCGCCGCTATCTCTTCACCCCAGCGGCCTCCGCCCGAAACACGGTTCTCCCCCTGGGTAAGCAGTATGTCTGTGAAGTCCCAGTTCTGGTCCTGCTTGGTTACGGCGCCGTACAGCCGCAACTCACGCTCACGCAAGGAGCCGTTCAGCTCCCAGTCGGCGACCAGTTCTAGCTGTTCATCTTCCAGGCTGCCCCGGCTGCTTATCGGGCCATTGAGGCTACCTGGCAGATCTGCGACGAAAACCCCCGGGTCCAGGTCTTCCAACAGCAGCTGGGCATCCCAGGCAACACCCTCTGTGAGTTCCAGCGCCAGTTCTCCATTGGCGCTGCCCGCGGAGGTTGTGACTGTAAGGGGCGCAACATTGATGCGGTCCGGGTTGCCGGCTACGGTCATCTGGATATCCGCACTTTGCCCCGCAACCCCGGACAGCGAAGCGCTCAGTTCGCTACGAAAATCCATGCCTTGCAAACTGGCGTCTACCTGTAGCTGTTCTACGACGATCTCGCCGATATCCTGAGGGTATAGCCATTGCCAGGGGAACCGGTCCAGTTCTGCCTGGATCTCAGCTTCAAGCTCATCCTCCCAGGAAGCGGCTCCGGTGAGCGCGATACGCCTGGCAGGTTCGTCCGCAACCCGGAGCTGGAGCTCCAGATCGGAAACGCCTGTGGCCCTGGCCAAAGCGTCCAGCTGCAATGCAATCTCGCCGCCTTCGCCAGGCAGGCTGCCCTGGCCGCGTAGCGCATAGCCGGAATCGAGATTCCCCTGCGCGGTCACTGCCAGAGCCTGCAGAGTCAGCGTTTCAGGCAGCGTCGACAGCGCAAGAAAATCCTCGCTCTGCCACTCCAGGGTAAGCGGCAGAGCAGGTTCCAGAGGGGCGACGCGCCCGGTCAGGCGGCCGTTGACATAGCCATCCGTGCGTAGATCAATCCGCAGGTCCTCGACACTGCCGCTGAGCCTGAGGTCGGCAGCGAGTTCGCGCTCGTCCACAGGTGGCAAGTCGGCGACGGTCCGAATCATCAGTGGCCAGCCATCAGCCATACGAAGTTCGCCGTCCAGCTTCCAGTTCAACTGCGGCCCCGCCCCGCTGAACTCACGTATATAAAGTAATTGCCCGTCCAACGCAGCGGTGAGGAATATATCTGTCAGTACGGGCTCTTCCGGTCCCAGCCAGATACTGCCGATCGAAAGCCGCTGAAGATCCAGCCCGAGCGGTAGATCGATATCCGGTAGTTCTATGGCCTGATTGGTAGCGGGCTCCTCTTCTTCTGCAGGTTGCGAGTCGATATGGATGCTGTCGATGTCGATGTACTCGACGCAAAGCCGCCCACTTCCCAGGCAGCGAAAAGTCCAGGAACTGGCCAGGTCCACAATAACCAGCTGCAGGTTCTCGTCACGCCACTCGAGACGCTCTACTGCCCAGCCGCCCCACAGATCACCCGTGACGTCGGTCAGTTGCAGGCGGGGCTCGAATTCTTCGACCTGCTTGAACAACCAGCGATTTACCCCATCGTTGGCAAGCAGCAATGCCAGCACCAGAGGGATCAGCGCCAGGATCAACAGCCCCCGCAAAAATATCTTGGTAATGAACCAGATCACAGCTCAGGTCCCATGGCAAAATGAATACGAAAGCCCTGCTCCGAGTCGCTTATGGACTTGGCGAGGTCCAGGCGAATGGGGCCTATCGGCGATACCCAGCGAATCCCGACCCCGACGCTGGTTTCCAGCGGATCTTCAAGCGAATCGACGGCGTTACCATGGTCGACGAACACCGCGCCGCGCCATTTATCAATGAACTCATATTGATACTCGAGACTCCCCGCCACCAGGTAGCGACCGCCGATATTGTCACCGGTCTCGTCGACCGGCGATAAGGTGCGAAAGTCATAGCCGCGCACGCTCTGGTCGCCGCCGGCAAAGAAGCGCAGCGAGGGTGGCACGCGCTCGAAGCTCTGGCTGGCAACGGCGCCAAGCTGCGCTCGGCCCAACAGCCGGTGCCGATCCTGCAGGGTGTAGAGGCCGCGCGCAGCGCCGGTCACACGCAGGAAGTCAAAGTCAGAGATGAAGCCTTCCTTGGCGCCCTGAACTTCGAACGCAAGGCTATAGCCCTGGCTTGGGTCCATGCCGCCATCGCTGTTGGTGCGATTAAAGCCGAGACTGGGTATCAACAGGGTGGCATCGCCCTCATCGTTACCCACCTTGAAGCGTTCTTCTTCAAGCCGCAGACCTATCGCCCGTTCCCAGCCGTTTTTCAGTCGTCGCTGATGGAGCGCGCCAATTACGAAATTTTCTGTCTCGACGTCCTCGATGTCTTCCTTTTGAATACCGGTGAAGAATCGCAGACTGGATGCCTGCGGAGGCGTCAGCGGAATCTGGTACCAGGTGGTGATCTGTTGTCTGGGCAGGGATAACTCAAGGTCCGCACCGCGGCTATGACCGTGTTCGTTCAGCCAGTGCTGAGTCCAGTTGATACGCCCGCGGGCACCCACGTCCGTGGAATAGCCGCCACCGAAGCCGAGCGAGTGCGGCTTGCGTGCGCTGAGAGTCGCCTGCACCGGTATGACGCCATCAACCGCCTGGGACGCGGGCGCGAGCACCTGCACATTCTCGAAGTAGCCTGTCGATAACAGGTCGCGGTTGAATTCGGCCAACAGCTCCGAATCATAGGGCACGCCACTATCGAAGGTAACGATGCTGCGCAGCAGATCTTCCGTAAATGGCGTATCGGAGAACGTCACATCCCCAAGTCGATAGCGCTCACCAGAATCGTAAAGCAGGGAAATGTCAGCCTGATTCGCCTCAGCATCAATCAACAGGCGGCTTTCAACGAAACGTCCGGAAAAATAACCGTAACGTAAAGCCTGATTGCTGATCAGTGATTTCGCACTTTCGTAATGCCCATGATGCAGTCTTGCGCCGGGGGTCAGCCTCGGGCTGTCCGGTCGCCGAAACGCAGGCGTCCCTTCACCGGGGCCGGTCACGCGGATATCAACCTCCCGCAGGCGGACTGGCTCGCCAAGCGTTACGTTGAGTTCCAGAACAGGTGCGTCGTTGCTGCCGGTAACGCGAGGACGAACGCGCACATCGTAGTAACCAAGCGCCTTGGCAGCGTCGATGGCCTGGTCCCGGCTATGCCTGGCCTGGCGCCACATATCGCGCCGGTTCTCGGCTTCGACAGGACCTATGAAGGCCTGGATATTGTTTCTTACTGCGGTGTTGGCGGGCTCCACATTGACTCTCAGCTCGGCCTGTCCGGCAGTGGAGACCAGCAGCAGGCACGCAAGCAGGGATACCGGAATAAAAGGTCGAGCCATGATTTCGATTATCCAACAACTGAATGGCGGGAGGAATGCTAACATGCTGCCCCGTTCGATCGGACCGAAACCTGCGAAGCGTCAGCTGTTAAGGTGCATGGCTTCTGCTCTGAAAACCTTGCCAACCGGCACCGATTGCCTGAATTCATAGGACAAACGATGAAAGTAGTTTCTTTTAATATCAATGGCTTGAGAGCACGACCTCATCAATTAAAGGCGATAATTGAGCGTCACGCTCCTGACGTGATCGGTTTGCAGGAAACCAAGGTAGACGATTCAATGTTTCCCTTGGCTGAAGTCGAATCGTTGGGCTATCACGTGTTTTACCACGGTCAGAAAGGCCATTACGGTGTCGCGCTGTTGACCCGAGCGGAGCCACTCTGGGTCGTCAAAGGCTTACCAACCGATGGCGAGGCCTCACAGCGCAGAATGATTTCCGCTGCCCTGACCTGTTCCGATGGCTCTGAAATGGTCGTTTTCAACGGTTACTTCCCTCAAGGTGAGAGCCGTCATCACCCCGTCAAGTTCCCAGCCAAGACGCGTTTCTACGCTGATCTCCAGGCGCATATCGAGCAAAACTTCAGCCCTGAACAGAAGTTGGTGGTGATGGGCGATATAAACATCTCTCCCGAGGATTGTGATATCGGTATCGGCGCAGTCAATGCCCAGCGCTGGCTACGCACCGGCAAATGCAGCTTCCTGCCTGAGGAGCGTGCCTGGCTCCAGCGGCTCAAGGATTGGGGCTTGGTTGATACTTACAGGCATATGAATCCGGACGTGAATGACAGGTTCAGCTGGTTTGACTATCGCAGCCGCGGCTTCGATGACGACCCCCGCCGCGGGTTGCGTATCGATGTGGTCATGGCGAGCAAAGCCCTGATTGGCTCATGCGTTGATACAGGCATCGACTATGACATCCGGTCGATGGAAAAGCCCTCTGATCACGCCCCGATATGGGCGACATTCGACTGCTGATTGCTTGCAGTCAGAATTGCCCGCAATAAAAAAGCCGGTAGGTGGCTAGCTGACGCTAACCCCGTACCGGCTTTGTCCCGACCTGTGATGCTCAGGCCATTTCTTCTTCCAGCACATTCAGTATCAGTTCGTCGTCGCGCAAACTGATCTGGACAGTGCCACCGTGCTCAGCGAGATCCCCAAACAGGATCTGTTCGGCCAGGGGCCGTTTGATCTTGTCCTGAATCAGACGCGCCATTGGCCGCGCACCCATCAGCGGATCATAGCCGTGTTCGGCCAGCCACTTACGAGCGTCTTCATCGACTTCAATGACCACGTGCTTGTCTTCCAGCTGGGCCTGAAGCTCGGTGAGGAACTTGTCGACCACCGAAGTGATGCTCTGATGACTCAGGCTGCCAAACTGGATGATCGCGTCCAGACGGTTGCGAAACTCGGGGGTGAACGTCTTTTTGATCACCTCGGAGGCGTCGCTGGTGTGATCCTGACGCGTGAAGCCAATGGAGGCTCTGGACATGGATTCAGCACCGGCGTTGGTGGTCAACACTATGATCACGTTGCGGAAATCCGCTTTACGGCCGTTGTTGTCGGTCAGCGTGCCATGGTCCATCACCTGCAACAGCAGGTTGAAGACTTCCGGGTGCGCCTTCTCGATCTCGTCCAGCAGCAATACGCAGTGCGGCGTCTTGTTGATGGCTTCGGTAAGCAGACCACCCTGATCAAAACCGACATAACCAGGCGGTGCCCCGATCAACCTGGAGACCGTATGCCGCTCCATGTATTCCGACATATCGAACCGCACCAGCTCCACACCAAGGCTCTTCGCCAACTGACGTGTCACTTCGGTCTTGCCTACGCCTGTGGGGCCGGAGAACAGGAACGAGCCCACCGGCTTGTCCGCAGACTTGAGGCCGGCACGCGATAGCTTGATCGCGGTGGATAGCGATTCGATCGCGGTATCCTGGCCAAAGACCACCAGCTTGAGATCCCGGTCGAGATTCTGCAAAAGCTCCTTGTCGGTGGACGAAACGTGCTTCGGCGGTATCCGCGCGATCTTGGCGACAATTGCTTCGACTTCCGCCACATCGATGCACTCGGGCCGTTCCTCGACCGGCTTCAGCCGCTGATAGGCGCCCGCCTCATCGATAACGTCAATCGCCTTGTCCGGCATATGACGGTCATTGATGTAGCGCGACGCCAGCTCAGAGGCGGCTCTTAGCGCTTCGTCGGTATAACGGATGCCGTGATGTTCCTCGAACCGGCTCTTGAGACCCCGCAGGATCTGTACGGTATCTTCGACTGAAGGCTCGATAACATCGACCTTCTGGAAACGACGAGCCAGCGCCCGGTCTTTCTCGAAGATGCCCCGAAACTCCTGGAAGGTAGTCGAGCCGATACAGCGGATCTCCCCGGAAGAAAGCATTGGCTTGAGCAGGTTGGACGCGTCCATCACCCCACCCGATGCCGCGCCGGCACCAATAATGGTATGTATTTCATCAATAAAAAGAATCGCTTGCGGGCGTTTCTTCAAGGCTTTTAGCAGCGCCTTGAAGCGCTTTTCGAAATCGCCGCGGTATTTGGTGCCCGCTAACAGGGCGCCCAGATCAAGCGAGTACACGACCGCCTCGGTCAGGATGTCTGGTACTTCACCGTCAACGATGCGCTTGGCCAGCCCTTCGGCGATAGCCGTCTTGCCCACACCAGCCTCACCCACCAGCAGCGGGTTGTTCTTGCGACGCCGCACCAGAATCTGAGCGACCCGTTCCACCTCCGAAGCGCGCCCGACCAGGGGGTCAATCCGTCCGATCCGGGCCTGTTCGTTGAGATTACTGGCATAGGTCTCAAGGGGGTTGTTCGACGTAGCGGCCTCGCCGGCCTCTTCGTCCATACCCTCCTGCTCCGGTTGAATCTGCTCGGCATCGCCGGCGACCTTGGAGATGCCGTGGGAGATGTAGTTGACGATATCGATCCGGGCGATTTGCTGCTGCTTCAGGAAGAACACTGCCTGGCTTTCCTGTTCGCTGAAAATCGCCACCAGTACATTGGCACCGCTGACCTCGCCCTTGCCCGAACTCTGCACATGGAACACGGCACGCTGCAATACGCGCTGAAAGCCCAGCGTCGGCTGGGTCTCGCGCTCGTGGTCGTGCTTGGGGATCAATGGCGTAGTGGAATCAATGAACTCGGTCAGCTCGCGGCGCAGCCGCTCCATATCGGCTCCACATGCGCGCATGACTGCTACTGCTGCCTGATTATCCAGCAAGGCCAACAACAGATGTTCGACCGTCATGAATTCGTGGCGCTTGTTTCGCGCTTCCTTGAACGCCAGGTTCAGGGTGATCTCGAGATCTCTATTCAGCATTTTGCCACCTCATCATGCGACCCAGTCGCTTTATCACGCGTCCCGTTCTATCTGACACATCAACGGATGCTGGCATTCCCTCGCGTACTCATTTACCTGTTCGGCCTTCGTCTCGGCTATGTCCCGAGTATAGACGCCACAAACCGCCCTGCCTTCAGTATGAACCTTTAACATCACCTGAGTTGCCGCTTCGCGATTCAGCATGAAAAAAGACTCCAGCACCTCTACCACAAAATCCATCGGCGTGAAGTCATCGTTGAGCATAACCACCTTGTACCGTGATGGCGGTTTGAGCTCAGGCTTGCTCGTCTCGACCGCCAGATCGTGATCTTCTTCGCGCCCCGGTTCATCAGGCCCCTGGTTGGAGGTTAGTAGAATTTTTTGCTTTGAAAACATATTGATGGATCACTGTTGCTGGGAGCAGAACTCCGAGGGGGAATGTGTACTGGTACACAGCTTGCCAGAGGGCACCTTGACTTACTGTGAATCAATGTTAAAAAGTGTAAACAAGCATGACGTGCAGGTCACTTGTTTTTGATCTTTCCATGCTGTGTGAATTCAGTTTCATTCTTCCCCGGCGGGGTTAGCAGAGGATGTGGTAATGGAGAACGGTAAGGTCAAGTGGTTCAATAATGCCAAAGGGTACGGCTTCGTCGTAGCCGATGGACGAGATGAGGATCTTTTTGCGCATTATTCGGCAATTCAGATGGAGGGGTACCGCACATTGAAAGCCGGACAACCTGTCCAGTTCGAAATCATCCAGGGCCCCAAGGGCCTGCACGCGGTCAATATCCAGTCTGTGGCAGAGAAGAAACCCGAGGAAGCCAAGGCAGGGCTCAAGGAGACTGCTTCAGCCAATCACTGATACTCAAGATCCCGGACGGCAGCATAGGCTGCCTTTTAGCGCAGGCCAACCTCCTGGGCAGTAAACAATAAAACCGGCTTAAGCCGGCTTTATTGTTTCTGCACGAAATCAGGATCTGTTGCCATTCCCTCGCGGCCGCGACGAAACGACAACCGTTTCCTTATCTCAGTCCATGGCGGTGATCATGTCATCACCAAACTCCGAGCACTTACGCAGCTGTGCACCTTCCATCAACCGTTCGAAGTCATAGGTAACGGTCTTGTTGGCGATCGCGCCTTCGGTTCCCTTGATGATCAGATCAGCTGCTTCAATCCAGCCCATGTGACGCAGCATCATTTCTGCAGAGAGAATCAGCGAACCCGGGTTGACCTTGTCCTGGCCCGCATACTTGGGTGCGGTGCCGTGAGTCGCTTCGAACATCGCAACGGTGTCGGACAGGTTTGCCCCTGGAGCGATACCAATCCCGCCGACTTCGGCGGCCAGCGCGTCGGAGAGATAGTCGCCGTTCAGGTTCAGCGTGGCGATCACATCGTAGTCAGCCGGACGCAGCAGAATCTGCTGGAGCATGGCGTCAGCGATGACGTCCTTGACCACGATGTTCTTGCCGGTCTTCGGGTTCTTGAACTGCATCCATGGACCACCATCCAGAAGCTCAGCGCCGAACTCGGTGCGGGCAACTTCGTAACCCCACTCCTTGAAGGCACCTTCGGTGAACTTCATGATGTTGCCTTTGTGGACGATAGTCACCGAATCGCGGTCATTGTCGACTGCGTACTGCAGAGCGCGTTGAACAAGGCGCTTGGTACCCTCTTCGGAGACCGGCTTGATGCCGATGCCGCACATATCAGTGAAACGGATCTTGGTGACACCCATTTCGTCTTCGAGGAATTTGATGACCTTCTTCGCTTCCGGTGAACCCGCCTTGAATTCAACACCTGCGTAGATGTCTTCAGAGTTCTCACGGAAGATCACCATGTCCACGTCGCCAGGCTTGTTGACCGGGCTAGGAACACCGGTAAACCAGCGGACCGGACGCTGACAGACGTACAGATCAAGCTGCTGGCGTAGCGCAACGTTCAACGAACGGATGCCGCCGCCAACCGGAGTGGTCAATGGACCCTTGATCGAAACCACATAATCCTTGACGGCATGCAGGGTTTCTTCAGGCAGCCAGGTGTCCTGGTCATAGACCTGAGTGGCCTTCTCGCCGGCAAAAATTTCCATCCAGGAGATCTTGCGCTTGCCGCCATACGCCTTTTCAACAGCAGCATCTACAACCTTCATCATGACCGGAGAAATGTCGACACCGATCCCGTCGCCTTCGATGTAAGGAATGACCGGGTTGTCCGGCACGTTGAGAGACAGGTCCGCATTGACGGTAATTTTGTCGCCGCTGTTCGGCACCTGGATCTTTTGGTATCCCATGTTTGACTCCGTTGTGTTGTCGTTGTCAGAAGATTGATCGCAAGCGGATAACCTGCGATCAGAGAATAAGGTACACGGCTCTGTTGTCTTTTTTCATTAAAGCGATGAAAGTCGACGAGCTCAATGAGTGCCGGCATTGTTGTAGTTTTCCTACAAAAAGTCACGCACTTTTAGGTCTTCTTCACCAGCTGTGCACGTTCCAGCTGCTTTGAGCTACCAGAGCGGTGTTTACATTCACCCGGATGTAGTAACACTACATTCTCCGCTACATATCGGTGAGTAACAGCATCCTAGCTGTTTTTTGAATCTATTCCAGCACCTCTGCATGGCAGGCAATTATGGGCCATGGTTCACGTCAGAGCATGTTTAAGCTACTCTATGCCACCTTTACGGAGGCCTGGCATGCGATTTTTACCCCACCTTACCGTTGCCACCATCGTCGAAGATCGGGGCCGCTTTCTTATGGTAGAGGAGCGCCAGGATGGACGTGCTGTTCTAAACCAGCCCGCAGGGCATTTGGAAGCCGACGAAAGTCTCATTGACGCGGCGCAGCGTGAAACGCTGGAGGAAACCGGCTGGACGGTAGAGATTACCGGTCTCATTGGCCTTTACTTGTTTACCGCCCGTAACGGTACGACGTACCAACGAACCTGTTTCGCTGGGCGCCCTCTTGACCACGACCCGTCCCGGGAGCTGGATGACGGCATCATAGCTGCCCACTGGATGACACTTGAGCAACTGCAGAACACCCCGATCGAGCTGCGCAGCCATCTTGTGCTTGATTGCATCCGGGATTATCTCGAGAAACCGCACTATCCACTGGACCTGATTCGCTGATATGACTTCCACATCCAATAGAACGCCCAACCAGACCCGCGTCATTGTCGGCATGTCCGGCGGAGTGGACTCCTCTGTATCCGCTGCGCTTCTGCTGGAACAAGGCTTCCAGGTGGAGGGGCTGTTCATGAAGAACTGGGACGAGGATGACGGCACCGAGTACTGCACTGCCAGGGAGGACCTGGCCGATGCACAAGCCGTGTCCGACCGGCTTGGCATCAAATTGCACACGGCGAATTTTGCTGCAGAGTACTGGGATAACGTGTTCGAGCATTTTCTCGAAGAGTACAAAGCCGGGCGCACCCCTAATCCGGACATCCTCTGCAACCGGGAAATCAAATTCAAAGCCTTCCTCGATTACGCCTTGATGCTCGGCGCTGATCTGATTGCTACCGGACACTACGTGCGCCGGGCCGATACGGGCGGCCAGACTCGTCTCTTGCGCGGGCTCGATGGCAACAAGGACCAGAGTTACTTTTTGCATGCGGTACAGGGCGAACAGATTGCACGCACCCTCTTCCCGGTGGGTGAGCTGGAAAAACCGGAAGTGCGCCGCATAGCCGAGAAGTACGAGCTGGCGACGGCCCGGAAAAAAGACTCCACGGGTATCTGTTTCATCGGTGAGCGCCGCTTCAGCGATTTTCTCAAGCAGTATCTGCCGGCCCAGCCAGGGAATATCGAAACCACTACCGGACAGGTTATCGGTCAGCACCACGGTCTGATGTATCACACGATCGGTCAGCGCCAGGGGTTGGGTATTGGCGGAATGCAGGGTGCCCGAGATGACCCCTGGTACGTACTGCGCAAGGACTTGCAGCGCAACGTATTGGTTGTCGGCCAGGGCAACAATCATCCCTGGCTGTTCGCCAGTGCGCTGGAATGCTCCGAGCTTTTCTGGGTCAACGACCCTGCTTTCGAGTTTCCGGTAAGGCTCACGGCAAAGGTGCGTTATCGCCAGCCAGATCAGCACTGCGTACTTGAGCGCACGGACTCTGGTTATCTGATCCGCTTCGATGAGCCGCAACGCGCAGTGACGCCCGGTCAATCGGTGGTCCTTTATCAGGACGACGTATGCCTTGGTGGCGGTGTGATAGAAACAGCAATCGCTGCCTGCGACGAGGACGCCGCATGAACCGGGCGGAGGAACAGGTCATCGCGCTGGGTGCCATATTCGAAGCCGCTCAGCAGGTCGACAAACTCGCCCGAACCGGTCAGTACGGCGAAGGCCCTGTACGCTGTCTCCTGCAAAGCATTTTCGAACGCTCGCCCGACGACGTGATGGAAGTCTATGGCGGCTCGCTCTATCCGGTCCGCCACGGCATCCAGGCGCTCCAGGCCATGCTTGAACGTGATACCGTGGGCCTGCAACGGCAAGCGCTGCGTTATGTCATGAACCTGTTGGCCCTTGAGCGACAGCTCGCCAAGCGTGACGACATGCTGCAAGTACTGGGACAGCGGCTTGATCAGGTTGGCAACCAGGTCGAGCACTTCGGCTTGCTGCATGACAACGTGATGGCCGGCCTCGGGGGCACCTACCAGGACACCCTCAGTACCCTGAAAATGCGCATCCAGGTGCAGGGCGACATGCGTCATCTGCAGCAGCCCTCTACTGCAAACCAGATTCGCGCGCTGCTGCTGGCAGGCATTCGGTCCGCACGCTTATGGCGTCAACTGGATGGCCACCGCTGGCAACTGCTGGTATCGCGACGCAAGCTGCTGGATGCCACCCGGTCGGTATTGAATGGTTGAGCTGACCCGGCTTGACCACCCGCGAAAAGGTGCCGCACTCCTTACACTTTCCGCCCTGCTGTTCTCGATCATGGGCGTTCTGATTCGCGAAGCATCGCTTACCGTCAATAACGAGACCATCGTGTTCGCGCGCAACTTTATCGGCGTGTTGTTCTTCATGCCGATGATGGTAATGCATGGCTTCGCGCCCTTCCGTACCCAGCGACTGGGCGGGCATTTCTTGCGCACCTTCTATGGCTTGAGCGCCATGTATTGCTTTTTCTACGCCATCGCTCATCTACCACTTGCCGACTCGATGATCTTTACTTATGCCGCCCCGGTTTTCACCCCCATTCTCGCCTGGCTGTGGCTCCGCGAATCGCTGACTCCACGCATGATGGTCATGGTGCTGATAGGATTCACGGGTGTATTGCTGGTAGCGAAGCCGACCGGGGCCTTGTTCGATCCCAAGGGGCTGGTGGGCATCGGCGCGAGTCTGTTGGCGGCGTCTGCCTGGGTGTCTATCAGGGCGATGAGCGATACCGAGCCGGTCAGTCGTATCGTGTTTTATTTCGCGACTTTTTCAGCGCTGCTGTCCGCGATTCCTCTAATCTGGGCCTGGCAGCCCTTGACGCTGACCGAGCTGTTGCTGCTCGCCGGCGTTGGGATAGTCGCCACGGCCAGTCAGCTGATCATGTCCCATGCGTACGCCCTCGCACCGCCAGGCAAGATCGGCCCGTTCAGTTACCTCGCGATCGTATTCTCCGGCTTTATCGCCTGGTTACTGTGGAATGAAATACCTGATCTGACCACCTGGCTTGGCGCTGGACTGATTTTCGTCTCGACGCTGCTTAGCCTGGCCATGCCCGCCCGGCGGCCCAAAACGCCCCGGACTGGTGTATGATTTGCCCCTTTCCGCCTGACCAATTACGAGAATCCTATGCAACTCTCCTCCCTCACCGCCGTATCTCCGGTTGATGGCCGTTACGGCAGCAAGACCGCCAGCCTGCGCAGTATTTTCAGTGAATACGGGCTCATCCGCTTCCGCGTTCAGGTTGAGGTCCGCTGGCTCCAATGTCTGGCTGCACACCCGGGTGTGCCCGAGGTAGGCCCCTTCTCCGAACAGGCAAATCAATTGCTGGACCGCCTGGTGGATGACTTCCAGCTTGAGCACGCCGAGCGCATCAAGGAAATCGAACGCACCACCAATCACGATGTAAAAGCAGTGGAGTATTTGCTAAAGGAACAGGTTAAAAATCTTCCGGAACTACAGGAAATTAATGAATTTATTCATTTTGCCTGCACCTCCGAAGACATCAACAATCTGTCCCATGCGCTGATGCTGCGCAGCGGTCGGGATGAGGTTCTGCTCCCACTGATGCGTCGTATTGCCGACGACATTCGCGGCTTGGCCAAACAGTACGCGGACGTTCCAATGCTTTCCCGCACCCACGGCCAACCAGCCTCGCCCACCACGCTGGGCAAAGAGCTGGCGAACGTTGTATATCGACTGGAACGGCAGATCAGCCAGGTCGAGGCCGTGCCGCTGCTGGGCAAGATCAACGGCGCAGTGGGTAACTATAACGCTCACCTGTCGGCCTATCCGCAGATCGATTGGGAAGCTAACGCTAAGAGCTTTATTGAGACGACTCTCGGTCTCACCTTCAACCCTTACACGACGCAGATCGAGCCGCACGACTATATCGCCGAGCTGTTCGACGCGGTGGCCCGCTTCAATACCATCCTCATCGATTTTGATCGTGATATCTGGGGCTATATTTCGCTTGGTTACTTCAAGCAGAAGACCGTTGCGGGCGAAATCGGATCGTCGACGATGCCGCACAAGGTCAATCCGATCGACTTTGAAAACTCCGAAGGCAATCTCGGAATCGCCAATGCCATTCTCCAGCATCTGGCAAGCAAGCTTCCGATCTCCCGTTGGCAGCGGGATCTGACTGATTCAACGGTACTGCGTAATTTGGGCGTGGGCTTCGCTCATGGCGTCATTGCCTACGAGTCAACTATCAAGGGAATCAGTAAGTTGGAGCTTAATGCTCAGAAGATAGCTAATGATCTCGACAACTGCTGGGAAGTGTTGGCCGAGCCCATCCAGACAGTGATGCGTCGATATGCCGTTCCGGATGCCTATGAGAAGTTGAAGGAGCTGACGCGCGGCAAAGGCATCACGCCGGACGCGCTACAACAGTTCGTCGATGCCCTGGAAATACCCGCTGCGGCCAAGCAGGAACTCAAGGCGCTCACGCCTGCTTCCTACATAGGTAACGCGGTGGATCAGGCGAAGCGCATCTGAGCCCCTCCAGGCGTTAGCCCTTCCCGCTTTTCCTATACGCCCGGCGCCCCCGGGCGTTTTAAGTTACAGGTATTAAACATGGCATCCCCCGATCACGCTTCACCTCTTGGCAATATCTCCATCGAAACTTTTTTGCGTGACTACTGGCAGAAAAAACCGTTGCTTGTACGTCAGGCCTTCGCTGATTTCGAGAATCCGCTATCCGCTGATGAGCTTGCCGGCCTGTCGCTTGAAGACGAAGTGGAGTCGCGTATCGTCCTTGAACATGGGGAGCGCCCCTGGGAGCTACGCCGTGGCCCGTTTACCGATGACGACTACCGCACGCTTCCCGAGCAGGACTGGACCCTGCTGGTACAGGCGGTCGACCAGTTCGTCCCGGACGTAGCCGACCTGATGAAAGCGTTCAGTTTCCTGCCTAGCTGGAGGCTTGACGACGTCATGATCAGCTATGCCACGCCCGGTGGCAGTGTTGGACCGCATTACGACAACTACGACGTGTTCCTGCTGCAGGGACAAGGGCACCGGCGCTGGAAGCTGGGGCAACGTTGTGACGCTGATACCGCCCTGCTCGACAACCCCGACCTCAAGATCCTGCGTGAATTTGAGCAGCAGGAAGAATGGGTGTTGGCCCCCGGAGATATGCTTTATATCCCGCCAGGTGTGGCGCATTACGGTATCGCCGAAGACGAATGCATGACCTATTCGATCGGCTTCCGCGCACCCAGTCACCATGAAGTGCTGGTGCATTACACGGATTTCCTTGGCCAGCATCTGAGTGAGCAACAACGTTACAGCGACGCCGGCCAACAGGTCCCGGGCAATCCTGCTGAAATCGATGACGCTGCGGTGGACCGACTGCGCGAGATTCTGCTTGAAGCGGCCAATGACAGAACCGCTCTGGCTATATGGTTCGGTCGTTTCATGACCGAGCCGCGGTACCCCGAACTGCTTCAGCCGGCCGCACAGGAACCTGGCGAGCTGGCGCAAGTGTTGAGCCAGGGCTACGGCCTGGTTCGCAATCCTAGCGCCCGCCTCGCCTACCGTGTCGAAGATGACCAGCTGGTGCTCTTCGCCAGCGGCGAGCATTGCGTGCTGCCTGCTTCCCTGTTGCCGCTGGTTCAACTAGTCTGCAATGAGGACTACCTGGACGCCGAGCGCCTGCTCCAGTGGCGGGCCGACACTGGAGGTTGGATGTTAGTGGAACAATTGCTCAACAAGGGAGACCTCCTGCTGGAGGGAGATGATGAGGAATGACGTCACCATTGAGGTAGTCGACTGGCTCAGCTGTGAATCGCTGCGCGATATTCGGCGCGCTGTGTTCATCGAAGAACAATGCATCCCAGCCGATGAAGAATGGGACGCCGACGATGCCATATCGGTGCATTTCCTGTTGTGTGCAAAGGGCCAGCCAGCCGGCACCGCTCGCCTGCTCCCTGATGGCCATATCGGCCGCGTAGCGGTTATGCGGGACTGGCGCGGCACCGGGCTTGGCAAGGCGCTTATGCTGGCGGTTATGGATCATGCTCGCGGCGCAGGGATGGAGACATTGAAACTCTCAGCCCAGACCTACGCAATGGACTTCTACCGGGGGCTGGGTTTTGTGGTCGAGTCTGGTGAGTATCTCGAGGCGGGCATCGCCCATCACCGCATGATCTGGCGTAGTAATAACAACGCGGCAGACGAGATGGCGCCGATCGAGTTCATTTCTCCCGGACGCTTTGCAATCCACAACCCGCCCGAACCAGCGCGGCCCATCATGGAGCATCCCCAGCCGCAGCGCCTGGGCGTTGAGCCGGACCTGGTGGCTGTTGACGAACAGAACGCGCTTGAGCATGCCTGTAACCTCGCCTTGCAGGCGCGGCGCAGTCTGACCATCTACGCGATTGATCAAGCAATGTGGCTATTCAATCAGCGCGCATTCATGGAAAGCTGTAAGCCACTGATCAGCAGCAACCCCAAAGCGCGCATTCGGGTTCTGGTGCAGAATGTCAGCAAGGATTTGCTTGGCGGACACAGTATCGTTGGGCTTATGCATCGTTTCCCCAGTTATTGCGAAGTCCGGAAACAACATCCGGACCTGGCGCCGGATCCACGGGTTTTCCTGCTGGCCGACGATGCAGGAATCCTGCTGCTACCCAGGGCCGTCAAGCGCGACGGATTTGCCCGCTATAACAGCCGCGACCAGGTAAAGCGCCACGGCGGCCTGTTCGACGAACTGTGGTCGAGCAGTCAGAGCGACCCCGCCTTTCGCAGGTTCATCTTATGAAGCAATGTGGACGTTTCCTGCGCGGCAGTACGCTCCTGCTATGGCTGGCCGCTTCGGTAGTCGCTGCGGCACCGACTACCGAAGTCATCCCGCTCAATTATGGCTTGGCAGAATCGCTTATCCCGGTGATACAGCCGATGCTGCAAGACGACGAACGCCTTTCCGCCTATGGCAGCCAGCTGATCGTGCGTGCTGAACCCGAACGAATCGAGGATATTCGCAACCTCATCGCGGATCTTGACCGCAAACCCGCACGCCTGAAAATCAGTGTGGCAAGCAATACGAACGTTACGGGTCGAAGCCACGGGCATCGCATCGATGGTCGGTTTGGTTCAGAAACAGGGAGCGTTGTGATTGGCACTCCTGGCGAACACAACCGTGGGCGAATCATACGACGGGAAACGCGCAGCGCAGCAGACGGCGTGCGGCAGATTACCGCTAATGAGGGGTACCCTGTTCTTATCCAGAGCGGTCACAGCGTACCGCTTGCGACACGGTCCATGGATGCATACGGACAGATCGTCGAGCAAACCCATTATCGCGATGTCACGCAAGGCTTCTACGCAACCGTTCGCCTGAACGGCGATATGGCAACGATCAGTCTTGAAGCAAACGATGACCGGATGAACCGCAATGATAACCAGCGTATCGACACACGGCACACCAATACGCAGATCACTGCCCGGTTGGGCGAATGGGTGACGGTAGGTGCGTTAGGGGACGCCGAAACAGCAGAGAGCCGCGATATCGGTCGGCGTACAACCACCCGGCAAGAGGATTCGGGCAGCATACGGCTCATGATTGAACGCCTTGATTGAACTTTTTCGCAATTCTGTAGTGCAACGAAATAATCACTACATGCAAGTTGACTTATCCTCTGGCAAGTCGCATTATTGCCCCGCTCCCGCTAGCCAGGACCCTGCGAAGGGTTCCCGATCGGCTCCGATACCAAAGGACCGATGCGTGTCTTAACAGCCCACAAGGCATTTTGACGAGGTTGCGACTGGAACGAAGTTGTCCTGAGGGACGGGGAAGCGATTCAAACGTATCAGCCTGAATGACGGAACCACCACGCTGCAAGGTCAAGCAACTGCCTGGCTGAATAGCAGACGTACGTCATCCACCTGTTCGTCACCCCTCTCCTCCGCGCTGCCTTCATTCCGATTGCTTCTTCGTTATTGCTACAACTGTTCAGACTGTCGCCCACGGCGGGTTCAGGTCGACAAATCGTGCAGAACCAAACGCAAACTTTGAAGGATTGACCATGTCAGCTTACCAAAACGAGATCAAGGCTATTGCCGCGGTAACAGAAGCCGCAGGTAGCACCTGGGCCGCCATCAACCCGGAATACGCTGCTCGCATGCGCCTCCAGAACCGCTTCAAAACCGGTCTGGACATCGCCAAGTACACCGCCGCCATCATGCGCAAAGACATGGCCGAGTACGACGCCGATACCAATGCCTACACTCAGTCGCTGGGCTGCTGGCACGGCTTCATCGGTCAGCAGAAGCTGATCTCCATCAAGAAGCACCTGAAGACAACCAACAAGCGCTACCTCTACCTGTCCGGCTGGATGGTTGCCGCGCTGCGCTCCGATTTCGGCCCGTTGCCTGACCAGTCCATGCATGAGAAGACTTCCGTTTCCGGTCTGATCGAAGAGCTTTACACCTTCCTGCGTCAAGCTGATGCCCGCGAACTGGACCTGCTGTTCGTCGACCTGGACGAAGCCCGCAAAGCTGGCGACAAATCCAAGGAAGCTGAACTTCAGGCCAAGATCGACAACTTCGAAACTCACGTTGTGCCGATCATCGCCGATATCGATGCTGGCTTCGGTAACCCGGAAGCTACCTACCTGCTGGCCAAGAAAATGATCGAAGCCGGTGCGTGCTGTATCCAGATCGAGAACCAGGTTTCTGACGAGAAGCAGTGTGGTCACCAGGATGGCAAGGTAACTGTTCCGCATTCCGACTTCCTGGCGAAGATCAATGCCGTGCGTTACGCATTCCTTGAGCTCGGCATTGACGACGGCGTGATCGTTGCCCGTACCGACTCCCTGGGTGCTGGCCTGACCAAGGCTATCGCTGTCACCAACGAGCCAGGCGACCTGGGCGACCAGTACAACAGCTTCCTGGACGGTGATTACATCGAAAGCGCTGACGACATCCAGAATGGTGACGTAGTCATCAAGGCCAACGGCAAGCTGCTCAAGCCAAAGCGTCTGGCTTCCGGCCTGTTCCAGTTCCGCAAGGACACCGGTGTAGACCGCGTCGTGCTGGACTGCATCACCAGCCTGCAGAACGGGGCTGACCTGCTGTGGATCGAAACCGAGAAGCCACACGTGGGCCAGATCGCCGACATGGTTAACCGTATCCGCGAAGTCGTACCGAACGCCAAACTGGTTTACAACAACAGCCCGTCGTTCAACTGGACTCTGAACTTCCGCCAGCAGGTATTCGATGCCATGCAGGAAGAAGGCAAAGATGTTTCTGCATACGACCGCGCCAAGCTGATGAGCGTCGAGTACGACGAAACCGAACTGGCCAAACTGGCTGACGAGAAGATCCGTACCTTCCAGAAGGATGCTTCCCGCGAAGCAGGTATCTTCCATCACCTGATCACTCTGCCGACTTACCACACTGCTGCGCTGTCTACCGACAACCTGGCAAAAGGGTACTTCGCAGACGAAGGCATGCTGGCCTACGTCAAGGGCGTTCAGCGTCAGGAAATCCGTCAGGGCATCGCCTGCGTCAAGCACCAGAACATGGCTGGCTCGGACATTGGCGACAACCACAAAGAATACTTTGCTGGTGAAGCTGCACTGAAAGCTGGCGGTAAAGACAACACCATGAACCAGTTCTAAGACCGGTCGTCGGGCTTAGGCCCGGGTGTAGAAAGGCCACCTTCGGGTGGCCTTTTTTGTAGCTGTTTTGTGACCGTCTGGTCGCGTACAATGCGTGCGCTTTCATCCATTCCTCCCCTGTCGACTCGTCCAATCGTCAGGGCGATCGCAGCGCAAGGTTATCTATGTCCCGTTTGATACTTCATTTCCCGGAAAAACAATTCTATTTCACCACCCAGTTGACAGTCAGGATTACCGATATCAACGCGGGCAAGCATCTGGCGAACGATTCGATGATCTCCATGATCTCGGAAGCGCGCGCCCGCTTCCTATATCAGTTCGGCATCGAAGAAGTAGGTGAAAACGAAGTCGGTATCATTGTGACTGACCTGGCGACAACTTACCGCACGGCGGCTTTTGCCAGAGATACATTGATATTTGAAGTTGGCCTGATGGATCTGAATAGATACGGGGGCGATATCATCTTTCGGATAACCAAAGCACGCAACGGTGAACTCGTTGCCTTGGCAAAGTCGGGTTTCGTTTTCTATCATTTTGCTACATCAAAAGTAATGCCCATGCCGGATGACTTTCGCATGCGCTTCCCTGGCGTTAACTGCCTTCCCGATTACGCATAAAAAAACCCGGTCATTTGACCGGGTTTTTTGTCGAGCTCGCTATTAACGAACTTCAACCTCTGCTTCTACGTCTGCTTCAACGCGGCGGTTCATCGCACGTCCTTCAGCAGTATCGTTGTCAGCGATGGGGTTGGATTCGCCATGACCGACCGAGTCGATACGGTCAGCTTCAACACCTTCATCGATCAGAGCTTGACGTACAGAGGCTGCACGACGCTGTGACAGATCCTGGTTGTACTGCTCGGTACCGATGGAGTCAGTGTAACCTTCAACCGTGGTAGTTACTGACGGATAGGTGTTCATGAACTCTGCCAGGCTCTGAATATCCTGACGGAATTCAGGACGGATAGTAGCCTCGTCGAAATCAAATTTGACGTCGAGTTCAACCCGAACGTTTTGCATTTCGGGTTCTGGCGCAGGAGCTGGAGCCGGAGCAGGAGCTGGAGCCGGCGCTGGCTCAGCAGCAGGTGCAGCAGCACCACCGAAATTCAGACCCAGGCCGACGCCCGCCATCCACTCGGTGTTGTCGTGATCCAGGCCGTGCATCACGTCGACGCCTGCGCGTACGAAGAAGTTTTCGTTCAGATAATTTTTAACACCGGCACCAGCCAGGATCATGCTGGTTTTGTCGCGGCTGCCAGTACCAACCTGGTCGAGTTCCTGATGGGCTACGCCACCGGACAGGTAAGGACGTACTGCGCCCTGACCGAAGTGATAGATGGCCTCAAGGTGAGTCATGCGACCGTCGATGTCGTCGCCTTCGAAACCGGCTGCTTCACTTTCCAGGCTCTTGTACACGCCGTGGCCGAGGTTCAACGAGACGTTGTCGCTCACAAAGTAACCGAGGCTACCACCGACCAGAGTGCCGTCATCCAGATCATGGATGCTGTCGGTGAAGTAACGCTTGGCAAATGCTTCCGCCTCAACAGAGCCGGCGCTCTGAGCCATAACTGGCATTGTGGAGGCAGCTACTACGGCGCCAACAACGATACCTACAGTGTTTTTCAATCTCATCTTTGAATCCCCGTTTAATCCATTCGGACGTTAGGTTTGCGCAAACTCGGCAAAACACAGGCGTGAGTATACAGACAACGCAACACCATCATAGAAAGAGTTTCAAAACGGCATTTCCACGTGCTTGCGGAGTTTTTCCAGCGCACGCTTATAACGCATCTTCGTAGCACTCAATCCCATGTACATGATGTCGGCAATCTCCTGAAATTCAAGCTCTGCTACAAAGCGTAGCACAAGAATTTCACGATCCACCGGGTTCACATGAACCAGCCAGCGGTCCAGCCCACCACTACCTGCGAGGGGCTCGGGTTCTTCCTGAGCCTCCTCCTGAGAGTCCAGACTTAGCGCATCGAAGAGTCGCTTCTTACGTTTCTCTTTTCGATACTGTGTGATGCACTCATTGTATGTAATGCTATAAAGCCATGTTTTGAATTTTGCCTTACCCTCAAACTGTTTCAACCCATGTAACACTTTTAGCATTACCTCCTGACAGACATCATCCGCATCCCTTTCGTTCCCCAAATATCGCGCACAAACGTTAAATAGTGTTCTTTGATAGCGCCTCATGAGTTCTTCATAAGCCACTGTCGTGTGAAGCAATTCACGTTTGGCGCGTAGGACCAATTCCTCGTCCGACAGATCGGCAGGAGTATATCGACTGCTTGATGGGCCAGAATCATTCAAAACGGGTGGGTCGCTAAGTGGGTTGGTTTGCACGCGGGATGGTTATCGGGAGACCCGTTCGTTCAGCAAAACACGATTGGATAGGGAGATTACCGCCCCGCTATCATCAACCAGAGACGTCTTAACGGTGCCGATCTCGTCAATCACGCCCTCAACGCCGCCTACCTGAATCCGATCCCCCACCTGGTATAGCTCGCGTACATATACGCCGGCAATGATCTGAGCGACTATCTGTTGGCTGCCCAGACCTAGCGCCAATGCTGCGGCAAGTCCGAAGGAGACCAGAACAATGGCAATCACTGTGTTGAGCAAGCCGGTTTCGATTTGCAGCTGACCGATGGCCAGAGAGACAGTGATTATTACCAGAAGACCCTGGGCGAAACGACCTAGCCCTCCTGCATAATCGACACCGATGCTTTCAGCGGCGCCGCGGACGACGCCACTGACCAGGTGCGACAGCAACAGGCCTGCCAACAGAATCAGCGCGGCGCCGAACACTTTAGGCAAATACAACGCGAATGCATCGAGCGTCGAGGAAACCCGGGCAAGGCCCAGCGTCTCGGCAGCAGACACCACGAAAGTCAGAACGATAAACCAGTAGACTATCTTGCCTACAACAGAAGAAACCGGTGAGGAAATACCGATTCTGCCGAGCAGCTTGGTGACTCCGGCACCGGTCATCAGACGGTCCAGACCCAGCTTGGCCAGCCCTTTGCTCAATAATGCGTCAACGACCTTAGCGATCACAAAACCAAGCAATACGATGAGCAGCGAGGCGATCAGATCGGGAACAAAGGACGCAATTTTGCTCCACAGGGTGGTCATGGCTGCAACGAAGCTTTGCCTCCAGGTATCAAATTCCATGATTTACTCGCTCGCTTGTTTGGAGGAATCGTTGCTGCGCCGTACCGGCCGTCTGTGTTGAATGCCTTTGTCTACCCCTTCGGTGAGGACCCAGGCCCATCGCGCGAAGAGGCTCAGCAAGTCGAATATACCGCCATGTATATGTGCTTTATGCAGCACCCGTTCGAGTCGCTCGTTATCGGAGCTGACTGGACGCTGCTGTTCGGCATTACGCATGAGGTTGCGCAACTGATGTTCAAAGGGATCGTCCACGATAGTGACCTCGCATCGATGAATAGCCGGAAACCTTCACACACTGCTTAAGGCTTCTGAAAAGCTGTTGACTGCCGCCACGGTCAGGGCCCATCGGCTGCCGACAACAAGCTATGCAAAGACGCTCGACATCCGAACGGTGTCACCATTCGAATGCCGGTCCCGCAATTGAATTTCAGAACGATTGTCTACGTCAGGTGGGCATTTTCAGTTCGGTTGGAGAAACGATGATCCCGTTGTTGTCCGCATACACATATTCACCTGGACGGAACGTCACTCCGCCGAAGGTAACCGGTACATTCAGGTCGCCTATCCCGCGCTTGTCGGTTTTCATCGGATGGCTGGCGAGCGCTTGAATCCCCAGTGGTGTCTGCACCAGAACATCTACATCGCGCACGCACCCGTACACGATGATGCCTTCCCAGCCATTGCGGGCGGCCTTTTCGGCTAGCATATCGCCGAGCAAGGCGCGGCGTAGCGAGCCGCCCCCGTCGACAACCATTACTTTGCCGGTGCCGTTCTGATCGACCTGCTCCTTCACCACGGAGTTGTCTTCAAAACATTTCACCGTGACGATCTCGCCGCCAAATGAATCGTGGCCGCCAAAGTTGCTGAACATGGGCTCGACGACAGCGACGTCTGGATAGGCGTCACACAGATCCGGAGTGATGTAGTGCATGGAGTCTCCTTGAGTCATATCAGGCGTTTTGTTCCGCGAGGAAGAACCAGGTGTCCATTACAGAATCAGGATTCAGAGACATGGTCTCGATGCCCTGCTCCATCAGCCAACGCGCCAGATCAGGATGATCCGAGGGACCCTGCCCGCAGATACCGATGTATTTATCAGCTTTGGTGCAGGCGGATATGGCCATTGCCAGCAGCTTCTTGACCGCCGCGTTACGCTCGTCAAACAGATGGGCAATGATGCCGGAATCGCGGTCCAGGCCAAGCGTAAGCTGGGTGAGATCGTTGGAGCCAATGGAGAACCCATCGAAGTGCTCGAGGAATTCTTCGGCAAGCAATGCGTTGGCTGGCAGTTCGCACATCATGATCAGCCGCAGGCCGTTTTCTCCACGCTTCAGGCCGTTCTCGCCGAGCAGTTCAACCACCTGTTTGGCTTCGCCCACGGTGCGAACGAACGGCACCATGATTTCGACGTTGGTCAGCCCCATGACATCGCGAACCTGCTTCATTGCACGGCATTCGAGCTCGAAGCAATCACGGAAGGAGTCGCTGATATAACGCGAAGCGCCACGGAAACCCAGCATGGGGTTTTCTTCTTCAGGCTCGTACAAGCGCCCGCCGATGAGGTTGGCGTATTCATTGGACTTGAAGTCGGACAACCGCACGATGACCTTTTTCGGCCAGAACGCAGCGGCCAGGGTACTGACCCCCTCAACCAGTTTCTCGACATAGAAGTCGACAGGATCGGAGTAGCCGGCAATTCGCTTCTCGACACTGTCTTTTACATCGCTCGGCAGACTCGCAAAATTGAGCAGAGCCTTGGGATGCACGCCGATCATACGGTTGATGATGAATTCCAGGCGCGCAAGGCCAACGCCGGCGTTGGGCAGATTGGCGAAATCAAACGCACGATCGGGGTTGCCCACGTTCATCATGATCTTGAAGGGTAGCGGTGGCATCGCATCGACGCTGTTGGTCCGCACATCAAAGGACAGCTCGCCGTCATAGATCAGGCCAGTGTCGCCTTCAGCGCAGGATACCGTCACGTTCTGCCCGTCTTTCAGCTCGGTGGTCGCGTTACCGCAGCCAACGACTGCCGGGATTCCCAACTCGCGCGCGATGATCGCCGCGTGGCAGGTGCGTCCGCCACGATTGGTGATAATGGCACTGGCCCGCTTCATTACAGGCTCCCAGTCCGGATCAGTCATGTCAGATACGAGCACGTCTCCGGGCATGACCTTGTCCATCTGCGAGATGTGGTCAACGATCTTGACCGGGCCCGAACCGATACGCTGGCCGATTGCGCGGCCTTCAACCAGTACCTTGCCCTTCTCCTTGAGCAGATAACGCTCCATCACGTTACCGCTGGCACGACTCTTCACCGTTTCAGGACGAGCCTGGACGATATACAGCTTGTTGTCATCACCGTCCTTTGCCCATTCGATGTCCATCGGACGTTCGTAATGCTTCTCGATGATAAGTGCCTGGCGAGCCAGATCGATGACTTCTTCATCGCTGAGGCAGAAGCGCGAGCGATCAGTCTTGTCGACCTCAACTGTCTTGACCGAGCGACCTGCGCTCGCCACTTCGCCGTAGACCATCTTGATCGCCTTGCTGCCCAGATTGCGACGCAGTATCGGGGGGCGTCCGGCTTCAAGAGTCGGCTTGTGCACATAGAATTCGTCAGGGTTGACCGCGCCCTGCACTACCGTTTCACCCAGGCCGTAGGCGCCGGTGATGAAGACGACATCGCGGAAACCGGATTCAGTATCCAGCGTAAACATCACGCCCGCAGTGCCGATTTCGGAGCGCACCATCCGCTGGACGCCAGCAGACAAGGCGACCAGTTTATGGTCAAAGCCCTGGTGAACCCGATAGGCAATAGCGCGATCGTTGAACAGCGAAGCGAATACTTCCTTGGCCGCACGGATCACGTTATCCACGCCGCGGATATTAAGGAAGGTTTCCTGCTGCCCGGCAAAGGAAGCGTCGGGAAGATCTTCCGCCGTGGCAGAAGAGCGAACCGCAACGGCGAGATTGTCGTTGCCGGCAGACAGTTCGGCGAAGGCCGTGCGGATGGCAGCATCAAGCGGCTCGGGAAATTCCGCGTCCATCACCCACTGACGGATCTGCGCACCAGTCTGGGCCAGAGCATTAACATCATCTACATCCAGGGCGTCCAGGGCGGCGTGAATACGCTCGTTCAGACCACTTTGCTCCAGAAAGTCGCGGTAGGCATCTGCTGTGGTGGCGAAACCGCCGGGGACCGATACTCCGGCATGCGCCAGGTTGCTGATCATTTCCCCAAGCGAGGCGTTCTTGCCGCCGACGCGTTCAACGTCTCCCGCACCCAGTTGTTCGAAGGACACTACGTACTCTAACAAGGTGATCTCTCCGTAATTCCATTGAATTGAGCGATACGCATAGGGCCGACCATCTGGCCTGCATGTTACAAATGCGCCACAATGCTGCTAATGAACCTCAGGTTTCTATATTGCTACACCCAATCGCTGCACCCAGCCAACACCGCTTCTTAAGGCTAAGCGCATGAAACGCACCGCTTTCTTTATTTCAGATGGCACAGGCATAACTGCCGAAACCCTTGGCCAGAGCCTGCTCTCACAGTTCGAGAACATCAGTTTCACCAAGTTGTTGCGCCCGTATGTAGACACCATCGAAAAAGCGCACGACATGGTACAACAAATCAATGCAGCTGCCGAGCGGGATGGCGCGCGGCCAATCATCTTCGATACAGTAGTCAATCGCGAGATTCGCGAAGAGCTGTCCCGCTCAAACGGTTACATGATCGACATCTTTGCGACCTTCCTCGCCCCGCTGGAAATGGAGCTTGGCGACGGGTCGTCCTACTCAGTCGGCAAATCACATTCAATACAGCACAACGGTCACTACAAGGACCGCATTGATGCCGTCCACTTCGCGATGGATAACGATGACGGCGCTCGGACTCAGCATTATGATGAGGCCGATCTGATCGTTGTCGGTGTATCGCGTTGCGGCAAGACCCCGTCCTGCCTTTATATGGCACTCAAATACGGGATTCGTGCGGCCAATTACCCGTTGACCGAAGACGACATGGAGCGCTTGCAACTGCCCGCCTCCCTGCGCCCCTACAAACAAAAACTGTTTGGGCTGACCATCGATCCGGAACGCCTATCGAGCATTCGCAACGAACGACGCCCCAATAGCCGTTACGCCAGCTTCGCTCAATGTGAATTCGAAGTACGCGAAGTCGAAAACCTGTTTCGCAAAGAGAACATCAACTATATCAACTCAACGCACTTCTCGGTCGAGGAGATTTCAGCCAAGATTCTTGTGCACATGGGCATTGAGCGCCGCCTGAAATAATGGGTTCAACTAGTTTCAGTGCTCCCATGACGGCGGCATATGGTGACGTAACCATTCCACCAGCGCCGTCACTTTTTTCGGTGCCTTACCGAAACTGTAGAGCAGGTTGATGGGTTGTTCCGATGGGTTCCACTCATCCAGACAGCGGACAAGACTGCCTGGATGAGCCTTTTCATACTTCTCCGCGTACCAAAGGGGAAGCACGCCGATGCCCTGTCCCCGTACCAGACAATCCGCCTGCAGGACCAGACTGTCGACCTTGAGTCGCGACGGTTTCGGGGTGAAATGATATTCGCCCTGAGTCGTGCTCTGCAGACGCACCGGGTCGCCCGTTCCTTCCAGTACATCCACCCACGGATACATAGCTAATTGATGGGGGTGTGTCGGCAGCCCGTTGGCCCTGACGAACTCAGGGCTGGCGTAGAGGCCACTGGTCCAGCGTCCCAGTGGTTCGTTGCGTAGCCCATGAAAGGTGTCGCCCCCGAGCCACAACCACAGATCGCCTACTGTGTCGTCGGACTGTTCGGGCTGCAGGCTTGTGACAGACAGCTCGAGCGTTACGCCGGAATGGGTATCCAGGAATCTGTCGAGGACCGCTGGCAACCAGCCCCTTTCGAATGCGTTGTGCACTCTCAGAACCAAAGGGCCGCTGATCTCTTCTTTCAAATCATCCAGCAAGTGCTGGCTCTGTGCAGCCAGATCAAGCAGTTGACGGCAATAGTTGTAGAACAGCTTGCCTGCTTCAGTAGGCAGCATCCGGTTCGATTGCCTTAGCAACAGGCGCTGACCAACGCGTGCCTCAAGCTGGCTGATACGGCGACTCAAGGTGGATTTGGGCAGGCCAAGATTGGCAGAGACCTGGGTCAACCCACCCTGCTCAACCACCGCAGCAAAAACGGTCAACTCGTTGAAATCGTGCATGACCATATTAGGAAGTAGCCCCCGCTTAGGAATGATGCGCACCTGCTACAACCGAATCCTCGACCCAATCACGATCGACTGTCAGTTGGCATCGGTCACTGCAGCCCCCGATTTTTTCAGTCAATGTGAACGCCTGTCAATTAGCATTGATTATCGTTATGACTAAAATGCATAAGCCAATATAGACCAGGACGTTAAGCTGCTGTTTTGTAACAATTTAACCAGAATAAACGCTCCGTACCGGATTCCTGGATGGAAAGTTTCATAATCTGCACTGGAATTTCAATGCGAATACTCCTAAAGTGCACCACTGTTTGAGAATCATTATCGTTCACTAGGCAGCCCGAGCGAAACCCACCAAGGAGCCTTAAATGCTTTCAAATCCCCGCGGTCACGCAGTTCCCTTCGCGCTCGTCGGTTCCATTGCAATGCTGGCGAGTAGCATTGCAACGGCCAACGAAGACACAGTGAGATTGTCCGACACGGTTGTCACCGCGTCAGGGTTTGAGCAGAAGATCACCGAGGCGCCTGCGAGTATCAGTGTGATTAGTCGGGAAGAGTTACAGCAAAAACGCTATAGCAACCTGGCTCAAGCCCTCGATGAGGTTGAAGGGGTTGATATTAGACAAGGCACAGGTAAGACCGGCGGGCTGAATATAAGCATTCGCGGCATGCCCAGCGATTACACGCTGATTCTCATTGACGGCCGACGTCAGAATACAGCGGGGAACGTCACTCCGAACGGATTCAACGAAACTTCCACCAGTTTCATGCCGCCCATGTCAGCCATCGAACGTATCGAAGTAATCAGAGGACCAATGTCTACCCTCTACGGGTCCGATGCGATGGGTGGGGTAGTCAACATCATCACACGTAAAGTTGCAGATAACTGGGGCACGTCCGTTACAGTCGATCATACCTTCCAGGAAGACCGTGACTATGGCAGCTCAAGTAATACCAGCCTTTACACAAGCGGTCCTTTGATAGATGGCTTGCTGGGCCTTGCGGTAAAAGGAAGTATTTATGACCGAGCTGAATCTGACCTGGCATTCGATAATGATACAGCGGTTAGCCGTCGTGGGGCATCGCCAGTTGAAGGGCGAAACTACAACGTAGGGGCTCGGCTATCCCTCACGCCTAATGCCGATCATGACTTCATTCTGGATGTCGAGCAGGGTAAACAGGTTTATAACAATGACAATTGTCAACTGGGCAATCTGGACGGCCGCACCGGCGGCAGCGCAGTCAACGGCTGCGATGAAGAGGCGCCGACTGTAGCCAATGGGTACAGCGATGAGCTGCGCTTTGAGCGCGATCAGGTCGCCGTGTCTCATACTGGTCGACTGGGCTTCGGCACCCTGAATAGTAGCTTTACTCATAACACCACTGAAACTTTGGGTCGGACTATCCCGGGCACTATTGGCGATCCTTATGCTGGCTATCCCGAAATCGTTGGTGGCGAAGATCGGGAGCTGAAATCCACCGATCTTATTTTCGATACCAAATTGACCGCCCCGCTTGGTCAGTCGCACATTCTGACCGTTGGTGGGCAGTGGTGGGACGCTGAGGTCACGGATGGAATCGCTGATGAGGACTTCGAGCAGAAATCCTGGGCTCTCTTCGCAGAGAATGAATGGCGGCTACGCGACGATCTTGCCCTGACATTGGGTGGGCGTTATGAAGATCACGAGGCATTCGGCGGCAACTTTAGTCCCCGTGCTTATCTGGTCTGGAATACTACTGATACCTGGACGCTCAAGGGTGGCGTTAGCCAAGGTTACAAGACCCCCACACTGAACCAGCTGCATGACGGCATCACTGGCGTTTCTGGTCAGGGTACGATTCTGACCATTGGCAGCCCGGACCTGGAACCGGAAGTTACGACCAACACCGAGTTCGGCGTTTATTACGATAACCTTTACAACTTCAACGCTAATGCGACCATCTTTCACAACAAGTTTGACGACAAAATCGATGATGGCACACCACTCCCGAACTGTTTCTCCGCGGAATCTCCCGGCTTGCCTGGTTGTATCAGCTATGGCAGTGGATTTACTCAGGATGAATTTGGCCAAAGCATCAACATTGGGGAAGCGATTACCCAAGGCGTAGAGTTAAGCGGACGCTGGCAATTCGCCCCAGCCTGGAGTGTCAGCGCGAACTACACCTACACCGACAGCGAGCAACGAAGTGGGGATAATAAAGGCCAACCACTAACCAACACACCCGAGCACTTGTTTTTTGCTCGGTTGAATTGGGCTGCGACCGAGCGTGTCAATCTATGGTTCAAAGGCGAATACCGGGGAGATAGGGCGCGCTTTACGGATCGTTATGAGAACCTGAATGCAGCCAATCAGGCGCTTTATGATGCCGCGGGCGATCTGGAGGCATATGAAGTATTCCACTTGGGTGGTTCGTTCAAAGCGTCAGAACAGGTCACCCTCAACGCGACAATTTACAACGCCTTCGGGAAAGACTTCACTACCGGCAGTTATTACACAACCAGCACCGGGGCCACAGGCTGGGCTTCAGACTATATCCAGTCGGGTCGCTCTACCGATGGCACTCTAGAAGAAGGCCGTCGCCTCTGGCTCTCAGCCACGATGGAGTTCTAGAGCTCTGTAGAGCCGCACACCTGAACCGGGCCCAGTGCCCGGTTTTTTGTGCCTGTCGTTTGTTCGAGTGGGCAGCCAAACTGTAGCGATTGTTCTTTTACGCCACTGTATGGAAACCGGTGAGCCTGACTGCGTTACGCTGGTCGCCTTGTTCCACTACCCTTCACTCCGTCATGAACTCAACCATATCAACGAAAGCAAGCTTCCAGCGCGTTCTCGCCGATAGCAGCTTGTCGAGTATCACGGCCGGTTTCGTTGCCATGCTTACCGCTTACAGCAGCTCTTTGGTGCTCATCATCCAGGCCGGGCAAGCCGCGGGCTTGAGCGACGTCAGGATTGCATCGTGGGTTTGGGCGATATCGATCGGGATGGCTGTGTGCACGATCGGCCTATCGCTGCGCTATCGCGCGCCGATCGTGGTGGCATGGTCTACACCCGGTGCTGCGCTGTTGATTACCAGTTTGCCAAATGTTGCCTTCGCCGAGGCCATTGGCGCCTTTCTGTTTTGCGGCGTTCTGCTGCTTGTAACGGGCCTCACCGGAAGTTTTGAACGATTGATCCGGCGTCTACCCGCCTCGCTCGCCGCTGCGTTGCTGGCGGGCATTCTGTTTCGTATCACCAGCGAAATCTTCGTTGCAATAGAGCATCAGACACTACTGGTGCTCGGGATGTTCGGCAGTTATCTGCTTGGCAAGCGATGGTCGCCGCGCTATGCCGTGCTGAGCGCCTTGCTCACGGGGTCAGTACTGGCCTATTTTAATAACCTGTTTTCCTTGCCGGCAGTTGATTGGGCGTTGACCTTGCCCACCCTGACGGCGCCGCAACTATCATTCACAGCACTGTTAAGCATCGGGCTACCGTTGTATATCGTAGCCATGGCATCGCAGAACCTGCCAGGCATGGCGGTTTTACGCGCTAGCGGTTATGAGGTCAAAGCTTCCCCGTTACTGTCTGCCACCGGCCTGGCGTCGCTGCTGCTCGCTCCATTCGGATCGCACGGCATCAATCTCGCCGCTATCAGCGCGGCTCTATGTACCGGGCCCGAAGCGCATCCTGACCCAGCGCGTCGTTACACCGCGGCCCTATGGTGCGGGCTATTCTATTGCCTGATCGGCCTGTTTGCCGGAAGTCTGACTACTCTGTTCCTCGCCCTTCCCGGCGCTCTGGTGTTGTCGGTTGCTGCCCTGGCATTGCTCGGCTCGATTGCAGATGGCTTGAGTCGGGCAATGGCCGAACCGGCAGACCGCGAAGCCGCTTTGATCACCTTTCTGATTAGCGCTTCGGGCATGACGCTTTTCTCAGTAGGCTCGGCGTTCTGGGGACTCGTCGCTGGTCTTGTCTCGCTGGGGGTACTGCGCTGGAAAAAACCTGATTAAGGAACGTTCATCGAGTCAACAGGGTCAGAACCATAACCGTCGAGTTTACGACGGATCGATTTTTGACTGACCTGTTTTTGACTGACCTATAGGAGCGTGACGATGGATCTGGTTCGCTTGATTTGCGCAATTTTGCTTCCCCCGCTAGGCGTTTTCCTGCAAGTCGGCCTGGGTGGTGCTTTCTGGCTGAACATTTTGCTGACTCTGCTCGGCTATATTCCCGGGATCATCCATGCCGTATGGATTATCGCGCGCCGGTAACCATGTTAGTGCGTTCCCGCGCCGCCAGTACCTTGCACGCTGGTGGCGCGGAACGGCTTCGGGTACGACCGCAAGCCGGTTTCATGCCCAGACTGCGAGCTGTTCAGCTTTGCACACACTACCCGGGCCTCATCCACACCCCCACCCTTCCGACCGCCCTGACACGTTACGCATACTTACGATTCATCAGATAAACGGTGACCGATAAGGCCGGCTTGCGCATTGCTAGGCGCGCCGACTAACCGTACCCTTGGGGCCTCTTGATCAGGAGATACCCCATGACGCGTTTGCTTGCTTCTCTAATGCTTGTTTCTGGGCTGGCTCATGCCAGCGACCCGTTGACAATAGATGTGCATAGAGACCCTAATTGCGGATGTTGCTCGGCCTGGATCGAACACCTCGAAGGGAACGGGTTCACCGTTAACGATCACCTTGAAGACGATATGCGCAGCTTCAAACAGGATGCTGGCGTGCCGGGCGAACTGGCTTCGTGTCACACTGCAGTAATAGATGGTCGTTTTATCGAAGGACATGTACCGGCAGCCGATATCCTGGCTCTGAGTGACAAGCCCGATCTGATCGGACTGGCTGTCCCTGGGATGCCCGTCGGCTCACCGGGCATGGAGATGGGCGACCGCCAGGACGCCTACAAGGTTGTCGCTGTGGACGATGAAGGTGCGCAAAAGGTTTTCAACAGTTACCCCTGAACAGCGAAGCTGAATCAGCCCCTGGTGCGGGCTGATTCAGTATGTTCGGCGGTGCCCTCGTAGGTAGTGCCCTGTTTTTCCCCGAACCAGGCGTTCAGCTTGTTTCGCGCCTTCGCTTTCACCTCATCGTTAATATAGAACGAGACCATCCCGATCGCGGCAGCCATGACTGCGATGTCGTCCGTGAAACCAAGCATGGGAAGGAAATCCGGCATGGCATCCACTGGCGAGATGAAGTATGCCAAGGCTCCGTACATTGCAGTCTTAGCCCATTTGGGCGTTTCCGGTCGTTGGGCTGCGTAATAAAGGTACAGAGACTTTTCAACCGCCTCGCGCCCCGCGATCAAGGCGAAACGGCTGAGCTTGTTCCAATACCCCTTATCGCTGAATCTGCTGTGTGCCATCTCGTGCCTCCGGATACGAAAGTGTATCGAGCCATCCGGAGCATCTGGATCACTCACGGAGCGGCTCCGTCCAGGTTATATGACAGCAGGCTCGAGCGCTTAGCTCCCGGCTCGGCAATAACGATGGTATTACGACCTGCGTGCTTGGCCTGATACAGGCACTCATCCGCACTGTGCAGCCAGGACTTGTAATCCTTCTGCCACAATATCGGCGCACCACCAATCGATACGGTGACCGGGGTGCCATCAACGTTGCGTAACTCTTGTTGGACGGTGGTGAGGATATTACGTGCGACCTGCTCCAGCCCGCCCCGGTTTACCTGAGGTGCCAACAGGACGAACTCTTCACCGCCAAATCGATACAAGCGATCAGACTGCCGGCAGGCCGAGCCGACTATTCGTACAAAATCCTTTAGGACGCGATCCCCGGCCTTATGACCGAAACTGTCGTTGATGCGTTTGAAATGATCGAGATCCAACACCAATAGCCCATAGGCCGTGCCATAACGGCTGTGTTCAGCAAATACCGTGTCAAGCTCCGCTTCCAGCGCACGCCTGTTACCGATGCCGGTGAGAGGATCGATCGTCGCCAGCTCATGAAGTTGCCTACGCTGCATTGAACCGCGATGGGCAAAAACCAGCGCAAACAGGCTGGTGATAACAGCTGTAACGGAAAAGGAAACAAGCTGTGCTGGCCCATCGAAAAGATATCCTGGGGCAAGCAAGCCGTAGGTGCACAGGGCGACGAGTGCGCACAAGGTCGCTATCGCACTCTGTATCGGAGGCACCACGAAGAAGTTGAAGATGATCATGACGTAAAACCAGAACAACCCATTAACGCCCAGCTTTATCGCAACGATCACTGCGCTAATCGAATAGGCAAAAGCCAGAAACTGGCCCGGGCGCAGGGTTTTGCCGGTACGCCAGGCCGAACGTACAGCGAAGCTGGTGCCAATGACCAAGGCACTATCCAATGCCCCGAGAAGCCAGTCGTCATTCAACAGCCGGTACAAAGCAAAAGGCGGCAACGCTATCAATGCCAGAACCGCAACGGAAATAATGATTGATAACTGATAGTCGCCTTTCAGCCGTCGCCAGATCCGTTGCATGTATACGCTGCCCTGATAGAAGGAAGAATCGGCGTCCACAGCCGTTCCGGACAAAACAGTAACCTTCTAACGTCAATACCGCAATATCATTTTGATATCAACCAGCAGAAACCGACCATCGACCGACTGGTCAGAACACGACCATTCGAATGGCACAGAGTTTTTCCATTCCCGTGGTGTTTTCACCCACCAATCCAGAAATACGCAACAACCGTCAGCTCGCGGCGGCGGCCGTATTCTGGATGCGCTTGACCATGGCGCGCAAGCCGTTGCCACGCGTGACACTGAGGTGCTTGAGCAGATTCAGTTGCTCGAAATAGCCTTCGATATCGAAATTACCGATCTCTTCGGCGGTCTTGCCGTTATACGCGGCCAGAACGACGGCAAGCAGGCCTTTGACGATAAAGGCATCACTGTCGGCATCAAAGAAAAAGCGGTCCCCTTCCCTGCGGCTGACCAGCCACACCTGGCTCTGGCACCCGCGAACTATATTTTCATCGGTGCGATGAGCATCATCCAGCGGCGGCAGTTCCCTGCCCAGGTCAATGATGTATTTGTAGCGATCTTCCCAGCTATCGAAGAACGACAGCGTTTCGACGATGTCGTCGCTGGTGGTATCGGTGCCTATCTGGCTCATGCAGGACCTCTTAAAAGAACATGCCGGTTTCAAGCTGGGCTTCTTCGCTCATCATGTCCCGACTCCAGGGCGGATCAAATACCAGATCAACCTTGACCGTTTCGACGTTGGGGACACGTTGCACGCGATACTCGACATCGCCCACCAGCACCGGCCCCATGCCGCAGCCCGGCGCAGTCAGTGTCATCTCGATATCAACACGCTTGGCCTGCTGGTCAATCTTGACCGAATACACCAGCCCCAGATTGACCAGATCAACCGGGATCTCGGGATCATAAATGGTACCCAGCGCCTCCCAGACCTGCTCTTCACGGATCTGGTCATCTTGCGGCTCAGGAAAGCTCAGCAACTCGGGCTCCAGCCCCAGGTTCGCCGCATCGGTCCCGTCGACCCGCACCATCTGCCCCTGATACGTCACCGTATAGTTGCCGCCCAATGCCTGGGTGATGGTCACGAAGGTATCCTTGGGGATGACCAGCGGAGTGCCATCCGGTACACGACGCGCAGGACAATCCGCCTGCGCAACTACCATGCGTCTTTCCATCTCAACTCACACTGAAGCTTTCGCCGCAACCGCACTGGTCTTTGACGTTAGGGTTAATGAACTTGATCTGCTTGTTGATGCCTTCCTTGACCAGATCGATCTCGGAGCCGCTCAGGATTGGCAGGCTGTCGCGGGAGAGCAGCAGCTTGACGTCGTCGTCCAGCTGGTACTGGATATCGTCCTCACTGCCCTGTTCGACCAGATCAATCACATACATAAAGCCGGTACAGCCGCTCTTTTTGGTGCTGACCCGTACGGCCTTGCCGTTCTGCCCATGCAGTTGTCGGCGGAAATGCTCGAGTGCCGCGGGCGTGACGGTGACGACCTGGCTACCCGGATCGAAGGATTCTACGCTCATGCGAACTCCTTATCAGACAAGAAACTGTCTGGCTTTAGCCAATGCTTCAAACAAACGGTCCACATCGGACAGGGTGTTATAGAACGCGAAACTGGCGCGGATGGTGCCCGGAATACCGAACTGATCCATGATCGGCTGGGCACAGTGATTACCGGTGCGTACAGCCACGCCCTGCTGATCGAGCAGCATCCCGACGTCCTGCGGATGTGTGCCTTCCAGCAGAAAACTTAACACGCTGGTCTTGGATGCTGAGGTGCCAATCAGCTGCACGCCGGGCGTTTCCTGAGCGCGCTTTTCCGCATAGGCGAGCAATGCCTGCTCATGCGCCTGCGCGCCGCGGCGATCGAGCTGTTGCAGATAATCGATCGCCGCGCCAAATCCGATCACACCGGCTATATGCGGCGTGCCGGCTTCAAACTTGTAGGGCAGCTGATTGTACGTGGTGCCGGCGAAGCTGACCGTCTCGATCATCTCCCCGCCGCCCTGATAGGGAGGCATTGCATGCAACAAATCCAGTTTGCCGTACAGCACGCCAAGCCCGGTCGGACCAAACAGCTTGTGCGCAGAAAACACGTAAAAATCGCAATCCAGCGCCTGAACGTCGACATCGAAGTGACTGATTGCCTGCGCGCCATCGATCAGACACAGCGCGCCGCTGGCGTGCGCCATACCGATGATTTGCTCGACCGGATTGATAGTGCCCAGCGCGTTTGATACATGACCGCAGGCTACCATCTTCACGCGTTCATCGAGCATGGAAGCCAGCGCGTCCAGGTCCAGCGTGCCGGTTTCATCCACTGGAATGGCTTCGACCGTGGCACCAACTTCCAACGCAACCATCTGCCAGGGCACGATATTGGAATGGTGTTCCATCGCCGAGACGAGTACCCGGTCGCCCTGCTTCAGGTGCGTACGGCCCCAGCTGGAGGCAACCAGGTTGATGCCTTCGGAGGTGCCGCGCGTCCAGATAATCTGCCGTGCTTCGCCTGCATTAACGTAGGACGCCACCTTTAGCCGGGCCGCTTCGAACTTTTCGGTCGCCCGGTCAGCCAGCGTGTGTGCGCCACGGTGCACATTGCTGTTGTCGGTGCGGTAGTAATCAACGATGGCCTGGATCACTGCGTCCGGCTTCTGCGTGGTCGCGGCATTATCCAGGTACACCAGCGGGTTGCCATTAACCTCCTGATTCAGAATCGGGAAGTCCTGACGCACCCTCTCGGCATCAAAGGTCGCTACGCCCGACATGCTCAGATCATTCATAATCCAGCTGCCCCAGCAGTTCACTCCCCTGCCCGAATAGCGTGGTCAGGCGCGGGCGCAGGTAATCCTGAATGGCTTGCTCTGGCACTTGCGTCAGCAGCTCGTTGATGAAGCCGAAGCTGAGCATGCTGATCGCTTCAGCCCGCTCGACGCCACGGCTCTGCAGATAGAACAGCGACGTTTCGTTGAGCTGGCTGATGGTCGCACCGTGGGCGCAGCGCACGTCATCGGCGTAGATCTCAAGCTCGGGCTTGGTGTAGATCTCGGCGTTAGGCGACGTCAGCAGATTCTTGTTGCTGAGTTCGGCCAGGGTCTTCTGCGCCTGCGGATGAATATGAATGCGGCCGTTGAATACGGCCTTGGCCGAGTCACCGATGATGCCGCGGAACACCTCATTAGTCGTGCAGTGCGGCACGCAGTGCTCAACGTTGGTGTGGTAATCGATCAGCTGCTTGTTGCGCGGCAGATAGACGCCGTGCAGCTCGAGGTGAGCGCCCTCGCCCCGGTGATTGACCTGATAATCGATGCGCTTCAGCCGACTGCCCTGGGCCAGGGTGAAGCCATGGAAGCGTGCGTCGCGGTGCAGGTTCACGTGAACCCCGCCCACATGCAGCAGATCTTCCTGCTCCAGGTTGATGCGGTAATGTTGCACCTGGGCGTTCTGACCCACGATCACCTCGGTCAGGCTGTTAACGAAACCGTTTTGCTTGCTGTCCGCCGAAACGTAGTGCTCGATCAGCTCCGCCTGGCTGCCATCTTCCAACACCATGAGTACGCGCTGGTTACTGACCGCAGGCTCAGCCTCCGGAGTGGACACGTTGAGCACATAGATGGGCTTGTCCAACGACCGGTTGCGCGGCACCTGAACCAGAATGCCATCGGCTACCCAGGCATTGCTCAGGGCAGCGAACAAGTGCCGTTCAGCATCGACCACAGTACCAAGTTTTTGCTCGATGACCTGGCGCTGCGCAACGTTTGCATCGGCAAAGCGAACGATCTCTTCCGGCAGATCACTTGATAGCTCGGCCATGAACTGGCCATTGACGAACACCAGCCGCGTCGCATCGATATCGATCTGCTCGATATCCTGTTGCCAGTCAGTGCCGGTGGCTGCAGCCCAGCGCGACGGCATGTCGCTCTGCAATGGCTGCAGCGGTGTGTTCTTCCACAGCTCGGTCTTGCGGGTCGGCCACCTGGCCGAAGACCAGCTCAGTGCGCCGCGCTCGCGCAAGCTCTGCAACCAGTCGGGGCTATGTTGAGCCTCCGCCAGTTGCAACGCCACATTCTGAAAATCGCTCATCAGGCCACCTCACCTTCCAGCCAGCCATAGCCCTTGGCTTCGAGTTCGAGCGCCAGGCTCTTGTCGCCGGACTTGACGATCTTGCCACCCGCGAGCACATGGACGTAATCCGGAACGATGTAGTCCAGCAGGCGCTGATAGTGGGTCACCACGATGAAGCTGCGCTTGCCGTCGCGCATGCTGTTGACGCCGTCGGCGACTACCTGCAGTGCGTCGATATCCAGACCGGAGTCGGTCTCGTCGAGAATGCACAGCGCCGGCTCCAGCAGCATCATCTGCATGATCTCGTTGCGCTTTTTCTCTCCGCCGGAAAAACCTTCGTTCACGCCACGCTTGAGGAAGTTGGCCTCAAGGTCGACGCGCTTGCTGGTTTCGCGTGCCAGCTTCATGAATTCGACCGAACTCAGGGGCTCCAGGCCGGCGTGCTTGCGCTTGGCATCAACCGAGGCCTTCAGAAACTCCATGTTGCTCACGCCGGGAATTTCGACCGGATACTGGAATGCCAGGAACAGTCCTTCACGGGCTCGTTCTTCGGTATCCATCTCCAGCAGATCCTGACCCTTGAAAGTAATGCTGCCCGCGGTGGCTTCGTAACCGGGACGGCCAGAAAGAATGTTCCCCAGGGTGCTCTTACCCGAACCGTTCGGCCCCATGATGGCGTGAACTTCACCCGGTTTGATCTCGATATCCAATCCCTTGAGGATATCATTGTCTTCAACTTTAGCGTGCAACCCTTTGACTGATAACATATTTTGGCCTGATACCTTATGAATTAGTGTGGCGTGAAGCGTTCGTCTGGTCGGGTTAACCCACCGAGCCTTCGAGGCTGACCTCAAGCAATTTGCCCGCTTCCACGGCAAACTCCATCGGCAACTCCTTGAACACTTCGCGGCAGAAACCGTTGACGATCATCGAGATGGCTTTCTCCGCATCGAGGCCGCGTTGCTGGCACAGGAACATCTGGTCATCGCTGACCTTGGAGGTGGTTGCCTCGTGTTCCACGACCGCCGACGGGTTCTTGCTCTCGATATAGGGGAAGGTATGCGCACCACAGCGGTCACCAATCAGTAGCGAATCGCACTGGGTGAAATTCCGCGCGCCCTCGGCGCCGGGATTCATGCGTACCAGACCACGATAGGCGCTGTTGCTGCGGCCCGCTGAAATGCCCTTGGCGATGATCGTCGAGCGGGTATTCTTGCCCAGGTGAATCATCTTGGTGCCGGTATCGGCTTGCTGGCAGTTGTTGGTAAGGGCCACCGAGTAGAACTCACCGACACTGTTGTCACCCTTGAGGATGCAGCTGGGATATTTCCAGGTGATCGCTGAGCCGGTCTCGACCTGCGTCCAGGAAATCTTGGCGTTGGCGTGGCACAGGCCGCGCTTGGTCACAAAGTTATAGATGCCGCCCTTGCCCTCCGAGTCGCCGGGATACCAGTTCTGAACTGTCGAATACTTGATCTGCGCACCGTCCAGCGCGACCAGTTCAACGACCGCAGCGTGCAGCTGGTTCTCGTCACGCATGGGTGCGGTGCAGCCTTCCAGATAGCTGACGTGTGAACCTTCATCGGCAATGATCAGGGTGCGCTCGAACTGCCCGGTGTTCATTTCATTAATGCGGAAGTAGGTCGACAGCTCCATAGGGCAACGTACGCCCTTGGGGATATAGACGAACGAGCCGTCAGAGAACACCGCGGAATTCAGCGCAGCGTAGTAGTTATCCTTCTGCGGAACCACACTGCCGAGATATTTCTGGACCAGTTCCGGACAACGGTGCACGGCTTCGCTGATCGGGCAGAAAATAACACCCGCTTCTTCCAGTTTGGCGCGGAAGGTCGTCACGACCGATACCGAGTCGAATACTGCATCAACCGCCACGCCAGCGAGCATCTCCTGCTCATGCAGCGGGATACCGAGCTTTTCGTAGGTAGCAATGAGTTCGGGGTCGACTTCGTCCAGGCTCTTGGGCTTGTCAGCCATGCTCTTGGGCGAGGAGAAGTAGGAAACAGACTGGAAGTCTATCTCGGGATAATGCACGTGGGCCCAGGTCGGCTCTTCCATTTCCTGCCAGGCACGGAACGCCTTCAGACGCCATTCCAGCAACCACTCAGGCTCTCCCTTCTTGGCCGAAATAAACCGCACGACTTCTTCGTTAAGACCCGGCGGTAAAGTGTCGGACTCGATGGCAGAGTGAAACCCGGCCGCGTAGTCCTTCTTGATCAGGTTTTCGACTTGCTGAGACACGGTATCACCTCAATTTCGCAGCAATTGCCGTGTGACAACTTGCTGCCAATTCGTTTCAGGCTTCACAACGCCATGAGACGCTGCACTCTTCGATCGGCTCTTGGGCCGCTAGATCTAGATAATGCGTTCCAGGACTGGCTCGGCAGCGCCCGAGCAGCCCCGGTCCTGCCGCGAACGCACCCGCTGAATATCTTCACGGGAAACCAGTTCGGCCAGGGTTATATCATTCAGAAAATTACGCAGACGATTACTGAGATCAGTCCAGAGATGGTGGGTCAGACAGATCTCGCCGTCCTGACAGTCGCCTTTTCCCAGGCAGCGCGTGGCGTCCATCGAATCGTTAACCGCTTCAACTATCTGCGCCACGCTGATCATGTCCGGACCGCCAGCGAGACGGTACCCGCCGCCCGGGCCCCGAACGCTTTCAACCAGCCGGCTGCGCCGAAGTTTGGCGAACAACTGCTCCAGATACGAAATCGAAACGCCCTGGCGCATCGAGATATCGGCCAGGGTTATGGGTCCCTGGTCCGCATGCAAAGCCAGATCGAGCATGGCAGTGACTGCATAGCGGCCTTTGGTTGTCAGACGCATTCTAGCTCCTGGGAGGAGGTTCAACTTAGGCAAAACTATGCAATATCCAAGTGTTTTAGTCAAGTATTATGGCGGGCGCCGCAAGCCGGAGCGGCTGGATAGTATAAAGCCATCACCCTGTGCGTGAAACCGAACACATTGGCAGGGATAACCAACGGTGATCTAGTGCAAAACCGGTGATACAAAAGCGCGGACAGTGCTATCGTTGGACTATTCTTCGTCACCAACTCAAGGAGCCGGCATTTCATGAGCCACCACAAGCAGTTCTATATCAACGGTCAGTGGGTCGAACCCCAGGGCACCGGTAGCGCCGATGTCATCAATCCCGCCACCGAAGAAGTCGTAGCCACTATTGCCTTAGGTAATCACGAGGACGTTGACCTGGCTGTCGCCGCAGCGCGCAAAGCCTTCGAAAGCTATTCCCAGACCAGCCGCGAAGAACGCATCGCATTGCTCGAGCGCGTTATCGCGGTGTTCCATAAGCGCATGCCGGAAGTAGCCGAAGCCATCTCCATGGAAATGGGCGCACCTGCCAAACTGTCCAAGCAGGCTCAGGCCCCGTCTGGTCTCGGTCACTTCGCCACGGCGCTGGAAGTCCTGAAGGACTTCGAATTTGAAGAAGAGATCGGCACAACCCTGGTGGTTAAAGAACCGATTGGCGTGTGCGGCCTGATCACGCCCTGGAACTGGCCAATGAACCAGCTGACCTGCAAGATCGGCCCTGCCTTGGCGACCGGCTGCACCATGGTACTCAAACCCTCTGAAGTCGCGCCGCTATCCGCGCTGCTGCTGGCGGAAATTCTGGATGAAGCCGGCGTACCACCGGGCGTCTTCAACCTCATCAATGGCGACGGCCCCACCGTCGGTGCTGCCATGTCCGCCCACTGGGGCATCGACATGATGTCGTTCACTGGTTCTACCGGTGCCGGACGTCAGGTCATGAAGAGCGGTGCTGACACTATCAAGCGCGTGGCGCTTGAGCTGGGCGGCAAGTCCGCAAACATCCTTCTGGACGACGTCAACTTCGAGAAAATGGTCGCCCATGGCGTCATGTCGTGCATGAACAACAGCGGTCAGTCCTGTAATGCCCCTACCCGCATGCTGGTCCCTAACAGCCGCATGGATGAAGTCAGCGCTATCGCTCAAGCCGTGGCCGCCAAGGTCAAGCCGGGCGACCCCAGGGCTGACGATACTGTTATCGGGCCGGTTGCTTCCGAGGCGCAGTGGAGCAAGATTCAGGGCCTGATCGCCGCCGGTATCGAGGAAGGCGCCAAGCTGGTTGTGGGCGGTACAGGTCGGCCTGATGGCCTGGAGAAAGGCTACTACGTCAAGCCAACCATTTTCAGTCACGTCACCAATGACATGAAAATCGCCCGCGAAGAGATCTTCGGGCCGGTGCTCACCATCATCGGTTATGAAGACGAGGAAGAAGCTGTACGTATCGCCAATGACACCTCCTACGGCCTGTCCGGCTATATATCGGCCGGCGACCCGGAACGCGCCCGGCGCATTGCACGCCGGATTCGTACCGGCATGGTTCACCTGAATGGCGCACCGCTCGACAACAAGGCGCCCTTCGGTGGCTACAAGGAGTCTGGTAACGGCCGCGAATGGGGTCACTACGGTTTCGAGGATTTCCTCGAAGTGAAATCGATCTTCGGTTACAACGCCAAGGCCAAGTAAGCCCAGAAAGGACCAATTCCACCTCGGCTGGTGGAATATTGCGCCACACAGGCCGGGGGCAGCCCCGGCCACACTGGTTCCGCTTCAGTGCGGTAGCCACAAAAAAACCGCAGACTCACGCTGCGGTTTTTTTTGTGCCAATCGGTTTCGGTCACCCGAGCGACTTCACCGCATCAATCATCTGCACCATTACCTTCTGCGCGTCGCCATATACCATTGAGGTGTTGTCCGCATAGAACAGCTCGTTCTCGACGCCCGAGTAGCCCTTGCCCTGCCCGCGCTTGACCACATAGGCCTGGCGCGCCATATCCACGTTGAGAATCGGCATGCCGTAAATCGGGCTTGACTTGCGCGTGCGCGCGGCCGGGTTGACCACGTCGTTGGCCCCGAGAACGATGGCCACGTCCGCTTGCTGGAATTCCTCGTTGATGTCTTCCAGGTCGTAAATAATGTCGTAGGGCACGCCCGCCTCGGCCAGCAGCACGTTCATGTGACCGGGCATGCGTCCGGCAACCGGATGAATGGCAAATGCCACGTCCACGCCCTGCTTCTGCAGCAGTTTCACGAACTCATAGAGCTTGTGCTGCGCCTGCGCTACAGCCAGACCATAACCGGGCACGATAATCACCTTGCTGGCGTAGTACATGGCAATGGCCGCGTCGGAGGCATCCGCGGGCTTCATCGAACCTTCTATGTCCCCTGCGTCGCTGTCGTCATCGCCACCGAACTGGCTGAAGATCACATTGGATACCGGACGGTTCATTGCCTTGGCCATCATCAATGTCAGAAGCGTACCGGCGGAACCGACTACGGTGCCGGCAATGATCATCGCCGGGTTCTGCAGTACAAAACCCTCAAACGCAACCGCCAGGCCGGTGAAGGCGTTGTACAGGGATATCACCACGGGCATATCGGCGCCGCCGATTGGCGTGGTCAGCATCACGCCCAGCGCCAGAGCAGCGATAAAGAACACCGAGATCAACAGCATCGAAACGCCACCGCCGACTCCGGAGCCGATAATTGCCGCGCCAATCCCGAGCGTGACAAAAAACAGCACCGCGTTGATCAACTGTTGCGCCGGCAACCGTATGGTCCCGTTCATGCGGCCGTCGAGCTTGGCCCAGGCAATCAGCGAGCCGGACAGCGCAACCGAACCAATCAGCCCGCCGAGCACCGCCAACATTGACACCACCACGCCGTGCGCCTGGGCGTTACCGGAATACAGTTCCATTGCTGCAATGGCAGCCGCTGCGCCGCCACCCATACCGTTGTACAACGCAACCATTTGCGGCATATCGGTCATCGCGACCTTCTTGCCGCTGTACCATGCCCAACCCAGACCCAGTCCCAGGGCGATCAGCACCAGAGCCAGGTTCATGCTCAGATGCGGCTGTGCCCGCTCGCTGACATCAAGCCCATAAAGGAAAGCGGCCAGCACAGCCAGCACCATGCCGACACCGGCAATCAGGATGCCGGAACGCGCGGTAACCGGACTCGCCATACGCTTCAATCCGTAAATGAACAGCAATGCCGTTATGAAGTAGACGGATTCGATAATCATCTCAGTCATTCTTGTTATTCCTTGTCTGAGGCATCTTTCTGGCGCCTGTCGCTGGGCTTGAACATTTCCAGCATGCGCTCTGTCACCACGTAACCGCCAGCCGCATTACCCGCGCCCAACAGCACCCCGAAAAAGCCGATTACCTGCTCCAGCGGCGTCGCTGCGTTAAGCAATGCCCACATGGCGCCCACCACCACAATTCCGTGGACGAAGTTGGAGCCGGACATCAAGGGGGTGTGCAGGATCGCCGGCACGCGGCCGATAATTTCGTATCCGGTAAACGCTGCCAGCATGAAGATATACAGCGCGACAAAGCCGGTGATAGTAGTCGTTGCGTCCATGATTATGCCTCGGCGGTTTCGGCTGCCTTGCGGGCGGCCTCGTTGCGAATTTCACCGGCATGGGTCAAAACCGTTCCGGCCAGAATCTCGTCTTCCCAGTCAATCTGCAGTTCGCCGTCCTTGACCATCAGGCCAACCAGATGCTGCAGATTGCGGGCGTACAACTCCGATGCATGCTCAGCCAGACGACTGGGGACATTCATGGGCGCGACAATAGTGACCGGGCCGACCTCGACAGTTTCTCCGGGAACGGTAAGCGGCGTGTTACCACCGCCCTCGGCGGCCAGGTCGATAATGACCGAACCCGGCTTCATGCCCATGATCTGCGCTTCACTGATAATTTTAGGGCTCGGACGGCCAGGGATGGCTGCCGTGGTGATCACCGCATCGGCCTGCTGGATGTGTCGGGTGACGACCTTTTCCACCTGGGCTTTTTCGTCGTCGGTCAGTTCGCGGGCATACCCGCCTGTACCGCTGGCGGAGACGCCGGTATCAACGAACTTGCCGCCCACCGACTCGACCTGCTCTTTGACTTCCGAGCGCACGTCATAACCCTCAATCATGGCGCCTAGTCGCTTGGCCGTGGCCAGCGCCTGCAAACCCGCTACGCCAGCACCCATTACCAGCACCTTGGCCGGACGCAATGAGCCAACGGCTGTGGTCATCATCGGCAGGATACGGTTGAGGTTGGTGGCAGCCATCAGACCGGCCGCGTAACCGGACAATGCGGCCTGGGAGGACAAGGCATCCATGGCCTGCGCGCGCGTGATGCGCGGTACCAGCTCCATGGCAAAGCAGGTGATCTGCCGGTCACGCAGCGCTCTGACAATCTCCGGTTCGCGGTGCGCATAGACGAAGCAGCACAACACCGTTCCCGGCGCCATTTGCTCAATGTCCGCAAGCTCGGGTGGCTGAACCCGGAATACCAGATCGGCGGCCACAGGCGCGCTGACGATCTTGACGCCCTCGCCTTCATACAGCGGGTCCGGAATACGCGCAGCCAGGCCCGCGCCGGATTGCAATGAGATGTCGATGCCCAGCTTCGATAGCTTGCTGGCTACCGACGGCACCAGGGCAACGCGCTTTTCGTTCGCGCGCCTTTCCACTGGAACAAACAGACTGACCGGCATGGGGTTTCCTTTTATGTTGTTCGTCTTGTTCATATTGAAAGCCGGCGAAGAGCATACCCCAACCCCTGGCCGTTCTTGTAACGGATTCGATGCGCAAAAATGCACGGCGCACCTGCAATTTTCGCGAGCGGGGCGGTAGCGATAAACGACCCGCGAGGCGGTTTGGAAAAACCATAAAGTTCGAAAGCGTGCAGGTGCGGGATCAGCCTGTCAGCAGCATAAGCCAGACCGGCAGGGTAACGGCCGCCAGAAGCGTGGAGAGAAAAATCACGGAACTGATGATCCGACTGTCTTCGTCTGCCATGGCGAAAGCCAGCACGTTCACGCCCGTCGGACAGGCTGCCATCAGTATCAATACTGTTCGGGCATCTGCGCTGAGCCCTGGAAGCAAGAACCCACCAGCCAGCACGAGGCCGGGAAACAGCAACAGTTTCGCCAGTGTCAGGCCGAACATGACGCGGCTGATGTGCAAGCGGTAATGCGACAGGCTTAACCCCAGCACCAACAATGCACAGGGCAACGCCGCGGCAGCCAGCCACTCCACCATGCGCCAGAGCGGTGCGGGCACGGACACACCGGAAAGATTGAGCGCCGCGCCTAGAAACAGGCCGATGATCAGCGGGTTTGCGAGGCTTTTGAACAGTCCCCCCTTATCTATCCCGCCGCGTCCTTCGCCGCGCCACAGACTGTTGTAGAGACTCTGCAGGGTAAAGAGTACGAGGCTGTGGAAGATCAGGATGGCAAACAGATACACCAGTTTGTCCGCCCCGAGCAGGATGCTTATCAGTGGAACACCCACCAGCACATTATTCGAATAACTGGCAGCCAGGCCCATAGAGCTCGGCTGCCCTGATCGACGATGCATCAACCAGTTCACTGCGCAGAACACGCCGACGGCGGGCAGGAAGTACACCAGCAGAAGCAACGGCGACAGCCCCTCGCTCAGGTCGGCACGTGCCAGACCCGAGAACAGCAGCACCGGCATGAATATCCGGAAAGTGATGGAGGCCAGCGCCCCGCCGGCCTCGGCGGGCAACCAGCGGCGCTTGCCGAGCACATAACCCAGCAGGATCAGCCCGAAGATGGGGACAAGGGCGTTGATGACTACCACGCTATGGGCGCACCTTAACGAACTAGCGCAGACGCAAACGCGGGCGCATATTGATCGAGCAGATCCCTGTTGTCGTGCTGCCAGGGGTGAAAGTCTCTCCGATAATAATCCCGGTACACCCCCACAAGCTTGCGGAAAAACCCGTTGCGTCCCCATAACCAGCGCATGCCACGCCACATCATGGGCAGATCGGTCAGCTTGCCGTCCTTGCGCAGCATGTGCCACATGCCCCTGGTCACGTCCTTGAGAAAGAAAAAAGTCGCCTGACGCATAGCACGCCGCAGTATTCTGCGGTCGCCACATACCTGCATGTATACATCGAAGGCAACGGCCTTGTGCTCTGTCTCTTCCAGCGCATGCCACCGCCACAAGCTCTGCATGGGCTGAACAGCCCCATCAATCCATTGCGGCTCACGCAGCAGCAGATCCGCCATGATCGCGGTGAAATGCTCCATCGCCACGGTGCCTGCCAGCTGCCGCTCAGCTGAAAAGTTTTTCTGAACGAAGCGAATGCGCTTTTTGACCGTGCTTTCCAGCGCATCGATGTCATAGCCCAGCTCGCGCAGGCGCTGGTTATATTCGAGATGTTCACGGCTATGATGACCTTCCTGGCCGATAAAACCACGGATCTGCTGTTGCAGATCGGTGTCGCTGATCTGATCGCGGAACAACCGGACCGAGTCGATAAAGTAGCGCTCCCCATCCGGGAACAGCACGGACATGGCGTTGAAAAAATGCGTTTTGAAAGGATCGTTACTGTGCCAGTGTCGCGGCAAGGGATCAGGCAACGCCAGATCCGGACGCCTCGGTAGTATCTGCAAAGCCGGCGGTGTTCTTGTTTTGATGTTCATGCGCGATCCTCCTTATCTGGTCTCAAGCCTGAATTGCATATTACCCTGTCTGGCCGTCAGGCATAGATGTCTGGCGTATTGAAGCGTAGCGACTAGAGTTACACATGATTTTTCACTACAAATGGATGTGCCATGACCGCAATCATCGATTTCCTCAATAATATCTTCTGGGGATACGTGCTTATCTACGGCCTGCTGGCGGTGGGTGTGTTCTTCACAATTCGGCTGGGGTTTCTGCAATTCCTGCATTTTGGCGAGATGGTAAGAGCGATAAAGGGCTCCAGACAAAGCGATGCGTCGGGCATATCGCCCTTTCAAGCGCTATGCACCAGTCTTGCCTCACGGGTCGGCACGGGTAACCTGGCTGGGGTGGCTGTGGCGCTCTATCTGGGCGGTGCCGGCGCAATCTTCTGGATGTGGATGGTTGCGCTGGTCGGCATGGCTACCGGTTACGCCGAAAGCACGCTGGCGCAGCTCTACAAGGTACGGGACGGTAAAGGCCAGTACCGCGGCGGGCCGGCGTTCTATATGTCAAAAGGCCTGAAGGCGCCATGGGCCGGGGCAATCTTTTCGATCGCGCTGATCATTTCCTTCGGGCTGGTATTCAATGCCGTGCAAGCCAACTCCATTGCCGATGCGATGGAAGGTGCCTTCGGCATTCCCAAGCTATGGTCTGGTCTCGCTCTGGCGGTACTGGCCGGCATGGTGATTTTCGGCGGTCTGCGTACCATCGCCCGGTTTGCGGAGCTGGTAGTGCCCTTCATGGCCGGTGCCTATGTGCTGATGGCGCTGGTGGTGCTGATCATGAATTTTTCCGAAGTACCCGGCGTGCTGATGACCATCGTACGCAGCGCGTTTGGACTTGAAGAAGCCGCCGGCGGCGTCGCAGGCTCGGTGACGGCTGCTATGCTCAACGGTATCAAGCGCGGTTTGTTTTCCAACGAGGCGGGCATGGGCTCAGCACCCAACGTCGCGGCCACCGCCACGCCAGCTCCGCATCATCCCTCTTCCCAGGGGTTGGTACAGGCCATGGGGGTGTTCATCGACACCATCGTGATCTGTACCGCCACGGCCATCATGATTCTGCTTTCTGGCGTTATGGAGCCCGGCTCGGGTGTTACCGGTACGCAGTTGACGCAGCAAGCGCTGGAATCGCACATCGGGGTCGCTGGCAGCTATTTCATCGCCATAGCCATTCTGTTCTTCGCCTTTACCTCGATTGTCGCCAACTACTCCTATGCCGAAAACGCGATGATTTACCTCGGCGTCGGGAATACGCTGGGCATGACCTTATTGCGGATGGCAACGCTGAGCATGGTGGTATGGGGCGCGTACGAAGCGGTCACGACGGTGTTCAACGCCGCTGACGCATCGATGGGCCTCATGGCGACTATCAACCTGGTGGCGATTGTCCTGCTCTCGGGGACCGTAGCCAAACTGACCAAGGATTACCTGGCGCAGCGCAAGCAAGGCGTGGTGCCGACGTTCAAGGCTTCGAACTATCCGGAACTGAAGGAGAAGATAAACAACAATATCTGGCGCTGAGGGCGAGTGGGCGGGTGCTGCGGGATGCCGTCTGCACCTGCCCTACCCCAACGGGAACGAAGCCTTATCCGCGCAACCGCCAGGTGGTTCCGCCCTTTCCATCCTCAAGCACGACGCCCATCCCGGTCAGTTGATCGCGAATGCGATCCGATTCCGCCCAGTTCTTGTCTGCACGAGCCTGCAGCCGCGCATCGATCAATGCCTGCACTTCCGCCGCATCGACCTGGTTGGACGCGCCGGCTTGCAGAAATTCATCCGCATCCAGCTGCAACACGCCAAGCGTCGAGGCCAGCTCCCGCACCGTGGCACCGAGCGCGGCAGCGGCGTGCAGGTCGCTATCCTTCAGACGATTCACCTCGCGCACCATGTCAAACAACACCGCACAGGCTTCCGGCGCGTTGAAATCATCGTCCATGGCCGCCGCATAGCGTTCGCCATATTCGACAGCTTCCATTGGCGCGGCATCTGGCAAGCCCTTGAGCGCGCGGTAGAAACGCTCAAGCGCACCCTTGGCTTCCTTCAGATTGTCTTCCGAATAGTTGATCGCGCTGCGGTAGTGACTGGACACCAACAAATAACGCACGACCTCCGGGTGATACTTCTCCAGCACTTCGCGGATAGTGAAAAAGTTGCCCAATGACTTGGACATCTTTTCCCCATCGACGCGCACCGCCCCGGCATGCATCCAGGTGGCTGCGTAAGGCTTGCCCGTCGCTGCCTCGCTCTGCGCGATCTCGTTCTCGTGATGGGGGAACACCAGATCGGGCCCGCCACCGTGAATATCAAAGCTTTCGCCCAAACAGCAGGTGGACATGACCGAACACTCGATATGCCAGCCTGGCCGGCCATCGCCCCAGGGTGATGGCCAGCTTGGCTCACCGGGCTTGGCTGCCTTCCACAACACGAAATCCAGCGGGTCTTCCTTGGCCTCATCGACCTCGATACGCGCACCAATTTTCAGGTCTTCTATACGCCGACGCGACAGCTTGCCGTAGCCTTCGAACCTGCCGACCCGGTAATACACATCGCCGTTACCCGGCGCATAGGCGTAACCCTTGTCTATCAGGGTCTGGATCATCTCGTGCATTCCGGCGATGTGATCGCTGGCGCGCGGCTCCTGATCGGGGCGCAGCACATTCAGGCGTGTTTCATCTTCGTGCATGGCGGCAATCATGCGCTCGGTCAACACTTGAAAGCTTTCGCCGTTGTCATTGGCGCGGCGGATGATCTTGTCGTCGATATCAGTAATATTGCGCACATAGGTCAGGTCATATCCGCGATAGCGCAGCCAGCGGGAAATAACATCGAAGGCGACCATCACCCGGGCGTGGCCGATATGACAGTAGTCATACACCGTCATGCCGCAGACATACATCCGCACCTGATTCCCTTCAAGCGGCTTGAAGGCTTCCTTGGTCTTGCTCAGGGTGTTGTAGAGACTCAGCGCCATGACCTTATTGCCCCCAGGAATCGCGCAGCGTGACGGTGCGGTTGAATACCGGCTTGTCTGCAGTCGAATCCACGCAATCGAGACAGAAATAGCCTTCGCGCTCAAACTGGAAACGGTCCTCAGGGGTCGCGTCTGCAAGAGACGGCTCGGCGCGGCACCCCTGCAAGGTGATCAGCGAATCCGGATTGATGTTTTCCAGGAAGCCGACGCCCTCCTCGCCCTTGTCCGGGTTCGGCGTCTTGAACAGCCGGTCATACAGACGCACTTCGCATTCAATGCTTTCTGCAGCCGGCACCCAGTGAATGACGCCCTTGACCTTGCGGCCCTCGGGGTTCTTGCCCAGCGTGTCCGGATCGTAGGAACACAGCAGCTCTACGATATTGCCCTCGGCGTCAGTAACGGCCTCGTCGGCACGAATCACGTAGCTGCCGCGCAAGCGCACTTCACCGCCCGGTACCAGGCGTTTGTAGCCCTTGGGCGGATCGACCATGTAATCGTCCTGATCGATATAGATCTCACGGCTGAACGGCAGGGTACGCGTGCCGATATCCTGTTTCGGATGGCGCGGCAGCGACAGCTGTTCGACCTGGCCTTCAGGGTAGTTGGTGATGGTCACTTTCAGCGGGCGCAACACGCACATGGCACGCGGCGCATGGGCATCCAGGTCATCACGAATACAGAATTCCAGTACGCCCATGTCCACCACGCCATCGGAACGGGTCACGCCGATCCGTTCGCAGAATTCACGAATCGATGCCGGCGTGTAACCACGGCGACGAAACGCGCTGAGGGTCGACATACGCGGATCATCCCAGCCCTGCACGTGGCCTTCGTCGACCAGCTGTTTGAGCTTGCGCTTGCTGGTGACCGTGTAGTTCAGGTTGAGACGGGCGAATTCGTACTGGCGCGGTTTGGCCGGCACTGGCAGGTTATCCAGGCACCATTCGTACAACGGACGGTGATCCTCGAATTCAAGGGTACAGATTGAATGCGTGACGCCCTCAATCGCATCGGACTGGCCATGAGTGAAGTCATAGCTCGGATAGACGCACCATTTGTCACCGGTCTGGTGGTGATGCGCGTGGCGAATGCGATACAGGATCGGGTCGCGCAAGTTCATGTTGGGCGACGCCATATCAATCTTCGCACGCAACGCCTTGCTGCCATCGGGGAACTCGCCGCCGGTCATGCGCGCGAACAGATCGAGGTTCTCATCGACGCTGCGCTCGCGGAACGGGCTGTTCTTGCCCGGCTCGGTCAGATTGCCGCGGTACTCACGCGCCTGTTCTGGCGACAAATCGCATACGTAGGCCTGGCCCGCCTTGATCAGCTCGATAGCCCAGGCGTGCAACTGGTCGAAATAGTCCGAGGCATAATGGATATCACCGGCCCACTTGAAGCCCAGCCATTCAACATCACGCTTGATCGCGTCGATGTATGCCTGCTCTTCCTTCGCCGGATTGGTATCGTCGAAGCGCAGATTACATTCACCGCCAAATTCCTCGGCCAGCCCGAAATTCAGACAGATCGACTTGGCATGGCCGATATGCAGATATCCGTTTGGCTCCGGCGGAAAGCGGGTCACGATATGCTGGTGTTTGCCGCTTTCCAGGTCAGTCTTGACGATCTGCCGCAGGAAATGTGCTGGCGTGGTGGATTCCGGTTTGTTCATAGGGATTCGCAGGACTCGTTACAGGCAACGCCCATGGGCATCGCGGATTTTGGCTAGGCCGTATCGGCCAAAACGCTTATCATACCGGAAAGTCACAGGCGTCTAAATCGAAGGAGCCTCTGAAGAACGTAGCGAGCGAAGGTCAGGCAAGGCGAAATCCGACGAAAAAGCGCAGTTTACGTTCTGTAAATGAGCATTTTGAGGAGGGTTTCAACGCAGCATGGCCGAGCGCAGTAGTTATTCAGAGGCTCCGAAGCACGTCTGTCTCGCAGGATAATTAGTCTCAACTCGCTCCGAGGATTGCCTTGATGGTCAAACTACATACGAATTTTGGTGTTATTACCCTGGAACTCTTCGCTGACAAGGCGCCGGAAACGGTCGAGAACTTCAAGCAATATGTCCGCGACGGCCATTACGACAACACCATTTTCCACCGCGTCATTCCCAACTTCATGATTCAGGGCGGCGGATTTGAACCCGGCATGAAGCAGAAAGAGACCCGCGACCCGATCAAGAACGAAGCCAACAACGGCGTCAGCAACAAGGCGGGCACGGTAGCCATGGCACGCACCATGGAGCCCCATTCCGCCAGCGCCCAGTTCTTTATCAACGTCAACGACAACGACTTCCTTAATCATAGCGCTCCCACCGTTCAGGGCTGGGGTTACACCGTGTTCGGCCAGGTCACCGAAGGCATGGATGTGGTAGAGAAGATCAAGTCGGTATCCACCACCATGCGTGCTGGCCATCAGGATGTGCCCGCCGACGACGTGATCATCGAGCGCGCCGAACTGGTCGAGTAACGCTACAGAATGCGTTCGCTGTTTATTTCAGACCTGCACTTGCAAGCCGAACGCCCGGATATCACCCGGGCGTTTTTGCATTGCCTTGAGCAGCGTGCCAGCCAGGTAGACGCGCTCTACATTCTTGGCGACTTTTTCGAGGTGTGGCTCGGCGACGACGACCCTAATCCGCTCGCCCGTGAAGTTGCTTCCGCCCTGGCCGCCGTTGCAGCCAAGGGCGTGAAGATTTATCTCATGCACGGCAATCGGGATTTTCTCCTGGGCAAGCGGTTCTGTCAGGAGGCCAGTTGCACCCTACTGAATGATCCGACGGTCATCACGCTGAATAACGAACCCGTATTGCTTATGCACGGCGACAGCCTGTGTATCGACGATCTGGGTTATATGCGCCTACGCCGCTTGCTGCGCAACCCACTGAGCTTGTTCGTTCTGCGCAATCTCTCGCTGAAAACCCGGCACAAGATCGGGAGAAAGCTACGCTCTGAAAGCAGCGAGCAAACCCGCTACAAAGCCGCCGACATCACAGACGTCAATCCGGACAAGGTGGTCGAGGTGATGCGCGAGCACAAGGTTCGCACGCTGATTCACGGTCACACGCACCGCCCTGCTGCGCACGATCTCGAAATCGACGGCCAGTCCGCGAAGCGGATAGTGCTGGGGGATTGGGATAAGAGCGGCTGGGCACTGGAAGTGGATGAGGACGGTTATCGGCTGGAGAGTTTTGCGCTCTGATGGCGGGGTTGATCTGGCACCCTTGAACAGCGTGGCTAGCTGGACTTTTGGGTGAACCTGAGCTCGTCCAGCTTGTAGTTCAGTCAGACCAAACCCGGCGTCCTGCGGACGCCATCGCGGCGAGTCGCCCCTCCTACACATTTACATTTCTGCCATTGGCTACCTGAGAGCACTCGCACTCTTCCGTTAGAGGCGCGACTCGCGGCGCCCCATAGAAACCGAGCCAAGCAAATATCCCCACCCACAAAAAACCCGGCCACAAGGCCGGGTTTTCATTTACCGCTCAAGCGTTACTTACAGCTTGCCGTCCAGCTCCGG
>NZ_VTPZ01000010.1 GCF_008638305.1 Pseudomonas profundi | reverse complement strand
TCTGGAGACAGGTCGGGGTGTTCTTTTATGCGCCTGGAAAACGCCTGATGCCGGCAGGCAGACCGTATTATCTTGCCTCGGTCTTGCCGTTACCCCTGAACGGGCATGATGTTCATTATTGCCAGCGCGCTCTATTCTTTGAGCAAGCGCATGGAACTGTGGTTGCCATCGAACGGTATGTATCGCCCTGTTCCGGCAGGGACCATAGGCTCACACCTCAATCCATGTGCAGCAATCCCCGGAATTATATGGCGCACCGAGGATCAAGCTGGTGATCATGCTAGTGGGCCGTTTCATCCCACAGGGCCCTGGGCTGTGCTTTCGGTACATCGACTAACATCTTCCCTCTCTTTGCGTACCCTGGGCGTAGTCATGCGTGCGGAAGACACCAGCTCAGCTAGCTCGTATCGAAAACAGTCTCTAAAGCTAGATGGCGGATTTCGTATGGTCGTTCAAGCCCTGCGCCTCATCTACGTAAATCGGCAAGGGGTCAAATAAGCCAGTTGGCGCAAGCTGACATACAGGACAGCTTTCCATATTAATTGATATCCTTTCGCATGCTTAGCCGAGCATGGGCATGCGATCCAAATCTGCCTGGCTATGCCTAATATCGCGGGCGCTTAAGATTCTAGTGGGTGCGGTCGCCTGTATTGAATGGATGTCTATACAAGGAAGGTGAGTCAAATGCGCGAACAGAGCCGTATCGTTTTCAGGTCAGTATTTCGCATGAAGGTTAGCGAGCGGGCCAGCGGTCGGCTCGTGGGCTATGTTGGTGATATATCAGAGCGAGGGATAAAAATACTTACCGACGAAGCGCTTGAGAGGGGCACCCTTATGCGCTTGCGCCTTCGGATGCGTAATGGTGAGGGAGCAATCGTTTCGGTTGATGTCGATGCTGAATGTCTGTGGTGTCGAGCCAACACCAAGAGCGGCTATTATGAGTCAGGGGTGCATATCGGCCAACCAGGTGAGGCTTTCACCCAGTTGGTCGAGGGCTTACGGAAACGTCGGAAGATTTCTTGATAGGTCTAGCCTAGCGTGCCGAGGATGTTGACTTCGACACGCTCCGGTATTTCATTCTGAGACAGGACATGCAAGCCAGGGCTGAATACTTTTGCGTATCGTGCTAACAGGGGCCTGAGCTGAGGCATAACCACTAATATCGGCGAATGTCCTTCCCTTCGTAACTTCTCTTTCACGACAGGCATGCTGTTCTGTAGTTGATTCAACAGATTAGGCTCTACCGGGATGCTATCCAGGCTTACCGTCCCGGCCTGCTGGGCGGAGCTCAACGCACTCATCAAGGTATTTTCCAAGCCATTCTCAAGAATGTATACGGTAAGTTCGCTGCGGTCGCCGCAGATACTCGAAACGATGCTGCGTCTTAGGGTGTAACGGACGTCAGCCGCTATCAACAGAGGGTCCTTGGTTGTCTCGCTACTCTCAAGCATCGTGGTGGCAATAGATACGATGTCCCGCAGAGGCACTTGCTCCTGCAACAGCTGCCGAAACACCTTGTGTTGTTGGGCGTGACTGAGCTGCGCCTTTAAGCTGTCTGCGAGTTTGGGCGCTTGCATAGCGAGTCGCTGCATCAAGTGCTCGACATCGTCATGTTTGAAAATGTCAGGCAGGTGCTCGCGGATAATCTTATTGAGATGGGTGGCGATCACGCTTGAGCAATCGATGACCTGATAGCCCAGGTTTAGCGCTCGGGGTTTTTCGTCAGGGTTGATCCAGACAACTTGCATGCCATAAGCGGGATCAATGCCTATAACGCCGTCCAGCTCGCCGTAGGTCTCGGCGGAGGGTATTGCCATCAACCGATCGGGTTGCAGTTCGGCGCTATCAAGCTTTTCGCCGTTTATATGGATCTGATATTGCGATGCCTTGAGTCGGAGACTGTCTCGAATGTGAACCTCAGGAAGCAGGAACCCGAGCCCTTCCGACAGGGTTTGACGCACGCCTCGAACGCGCTGTGGTAGTGGGGCGCCGCTTTCAGGGCTCACTAGCGCAACCAGTTTATAGCCCAGCGAGACGGAGATTCGTTCAACCAGAGGGATGTCTTCCCACTCCAGGTTCTGGATGCGTTCGTTCTCCATCGCCTGATTAAGCGCTTCTACTCTTGGCAGGTTGTCTTCACTTTCATCTGAATGGAAGCGCGACACGCTCCAGCCAATAAACGCCAGAAGTGCGGCAAAACTCAGGAATGCCAGATGGGGCATGCCAGGTACAAGCGCGAGTACGAACAGAATGCCTGCGACGGTGTAGATAAGCGTAGGCGATGCCAGAAGCTGGCGTCTCACCTGCGACGTTATAGCCGCTGACTCGTTCGTGCGGGTGACTATGATTGCGGCTGCGGTAGAAAGTAGCAGTGCTGGTATCTGGGCAACCAGACCATCACCGATAGTTAAAAGCGCATATTGTTGGAAGGCGTCGCCAGCCGAAAGGTCGTGGAGAAAGAGACCTATAGCAAAGCCGCCGAAGAGGTTGATAAGGAGAATCAAAATGCCGGCGATGGCATCGCCGCGTACAAATTTTGATGCGCCGTCCATCGCGCCGTAGAAATCAGCTTCTTTTGCCACTTCCTGACGACGCTGGCGGGCGTCCTCCTGGGTGATCAAGCCGGCATTCATATCGGCATCGATTGCCATCTGTTTGCCCGGCAGTGCGTCCAGCGTGAACCGGGCGGTCACCTCCGATATCCGCTCGCCACCCTTTGTGACCACCATGAAGTTTATGATCATCAGAATCACGAAAACGATCAGGCCGACAATGAAGTTGCCGCCAATCACCACCTGACCGAACGCCTCGATCACTTTACCTGCTGCTGCGGTCCCGGTGTGGCCTTCCAGAAGGACGACCCGAGTCGAGGCCACGTTGAGCGTGAGTCGCATCAGGGTGGTGATCAAAATCACCGTGGGGAACAGTGAAAAATCGAGCGGTCTTTTTGCCGAGACGGTCACCATCATAACGAGCACTGACATCGCAATGTTGAAGGTGAAGAGCACGTCTAGCAGTAGCGGCGGCAATGGCAGAATGATCATCGCCAGGATAGAAATAATAACCAGGGGGATACCGATCTGGCCGCTGGTCAATATTGGCATGAAATTCTTGAACTGCTTCATGGTGGCGATTCTCAACGGATCATGGATGCGGGAATAGGCAACTGGCTGGCGAGCTCAGGCTTGGGCCGTCGGCCGGCACGCCAAGCCTTCAGTTGTAAGACGTAGGTTAGAATGTGCGCCACAGCTGTATACAGCGGCGCAGGGATCTGCTGATTCACCTGGGTGCTGTAATACACCGCCCGAGCCAGCGGCGGCACTTCTATGACATCCAGGTTGTAAGCAGTAGCTGTCTTTCGAATGTATTGCGCGGTTTCGTCGATGCCCTTAGCGACTACGAACGGGGCCTCGGCCTTCTTCAGGTCATAGCGCAACGCAACTGCATAGTGCTGGGGGTTTACGATCACCACATCCGCGTCCTTCATTACCTTGCTGATCTGACGCTGGGACAGTTGGCGTTGGAGCTGTTTGATCCGCGCCTTGACTTCCGGGCGACCCTCCTGGTTTTTATGCTCCTCCTTGATCTCCTGTTTGGTCATGCGCATTTTCTTGGTGAAGAAGTACTTTTGTAGAGGGATATCGATGAATGAGAACAGCACAAAGACCAGTACGAGCATTATGGCTATGTAGTACGCCAGCGTCATGGCGCCGCTGATCGCCGTAAACACATCGCCCTTCTGCAGCGCCACGAATTGCGGCGCTGCAGCCAGCAGGAGCATGGCCGCGGTAGCCAGTAGCACAGTGATCTTCAGCACAGATTTGAAAAGCTCGGCCCAGTTCTGACCAGAAAAGATCCGACCAATGCCGGTGATAGGGTTGAGCTTGCTGAGCTTTGGCGAGAAGTTTTTTGATGAGAAAACCCACCCCCCCGGGACCATCGAAAAGACTACAACCAGCGCCGTGGTTATAAGCAGCGGTAACATAAGCTTGATGTAAATAAGCAGGTTATGCCCTAGAACCAGTGTTAGATCGTGCTGCGTGATTTCACTTCGATGGAAGTCGACATATGAAATGCGGAACAGGTCCTGGAGTCCCTCGAAAAACAGCCCAAAATTGAACTTCAGCACAACGAGAGTGGCCAGCAGCGAAACGGTCGTAGCCAGATCTTTTGAGCGTGCGACCTGCCCATCAGCTCGGCTCTTCTTGAGCTTTTGCTCTGTTGGCTGCTCCGTTTTCTCCTGACTGCTTTGCTTATCTTCAGCCATAGTTAACCCTGGAGTGCCAGGCCGAGGTTTCCGAGTAACTGCCTGGTCAACAGCAGGTAGCTTTCCGACATATTGTTAAGCGTAAAAAAAATGGTCATCCAACCCGTTATGATCGCCATCGGGAATCCTAGAGCGAACAGGTTCATGGTTGGCGAAATCCGGTTCAACAAGCCGAAGCAGAACAGCACCAGGGTCATGCTGAACACCATGGGCAGGGCTATCATCACCGCCGCGGAGAATACCCAGCTTAACGCGAAGACCATGCTCGACAGGCCTGTAAAGTGAAGACCGCTGCCGACAGGCCAGAAAACAAAACTTTGATAAGCCACGCTGACAATGACGAGATGGCCATCCACGGCGAAAAAGATCAGCGCCAGCATGGTGAAGTACAGCTGATACAGAATGGGGGAGGAGGAGATACCGTTCTGTGGGTCGTTGTAGCGAGCCATGCTCATGCCCATCTGGGTTGAGATCATCTCACCCACCAAGCTATAGATTGTGAAGACCAGCTGCAGGGAGACCCCGAGGAGCATGCCGAACGCAATCTGTTCCAGCGTAGTGATTAACCCAGCTACCGACATGGGGTTAATCATGGGGGGGGTGGGTAGCGCGCTACCAAGCGCCAGCGTCAGAATCAAAGCCAGCAGTATTCGCCCCGGCAATGAGAAGGCTTTGTGGCTGAAGAGTGGAGCGAGCGTAAACACCGCAAGAAATCTGCAAAACGGCCACCAGTATGCCTGCATGGTTAGCAAGTACTGATTTGCATCGAATAAAGCTTCGGTAGCTTGCATCTATCAACCGGCCAGATGGCCAGCTTGCTGAAACGTCCGAATGAACATCTCACTCAATAATCGAAGGATCCAGTGCCCCGCGAACACCAGCATGCCAAGCGTTATTAACAACCTGGGCAGAAAGCTGAGCATTTGCTCATTGATCTGCGTAGCCGCCTGGAAGATGCTCACCAGCAGGCCTCCGATCAGACTGGGGATTACCAGGACGCAAACAACCAGAGCGATAAGATAGACTGCGTCCGCAATGATGGTGACGGCGGTATCAGGGGTCAGCATAGCGGCCTCAGAAGGGCTGAATACTGGTTGTAAGCGTGCCGACCATCAGGCTCCAGCCGTCTACCAGCACGAATATCATCAGCTTGAACGGCAATGAGATCATCATCGGCGACAACATCATCATACCCATCGCCATCAGTACGCTGGCGACCACCAGGTCGATAACGAGAAATGGCACAAAGATCATAAAGCCCAGTTGAAATGCCGTCTTGAGCTCGCTAAGTACAAACGCGGGTAAAAGAAGGGAGAAATCAAGGGTGGTCATATCTTCCGGCGCTTCTTCGTTAACCAGCGAGAGGATAGTGTGTAATGAGGTTTCATTTGTTTGTGCGAGCGTGAATCGGCTCAAAATCGCCTTGGCCTCCCCCAGGCCCTGTTCGAGGCTGATCTCATCTGCTTCGAAAGGAACGAAAGCGGTGCTGTGGATCTCCAGCCAGACCGGTCGCATCACCAATAGAGTCAGGCACAGGGCGATGCCTATCAGCACATTGTTAGGCGGGCTCTGCTGCAAGCCGATGGCCTGTCTCAGAATGGAAAGTACGATAATGAAGCGGGTAAAACAGGTCATCATCATCAACATGGCCGGCAGAAAGCCGAGCAGCGTCATGAGAATCAGTATCTGTAGCTTTATGCTAAGTTCCTGACCTCCTTCGGTCTCATTGAAGGACAGCAGTGAGATTTCGCCACCACTTGCCTGAGCCAGAGCAAAATCAGGAACCAGGAATAGAAATGTTGCGACAGAAAAGGAGAGGGGGCGAAAACGGATCATACGCTGAGATCTTTCAACCCGGCACCACTAAGCTCAAGGATACGTAAGCCGTAGCTTCCGTTCACCACGACGACCTCAGCTTTCGCGAAGAGCGCGCCGTTGACCTTGACGTCCAGTGGTTCGCCAGCGAGCTTGTCCAGCGCTATAACGCTGCTGGCATCAACGTCCATCAAGTCCTGAAGCGTGAGCTGGACAGAGGCAACTTCCAGCGTGACCTGCACGGGTATCTTGCCGAAAAAACTCAAATCCTGCTGAGGCAGTCGCGGCTTCAGTTCCGCTTCCGGAACGTCCGGTTCAGTGCCGTTCAGCTGGAGATCTCCATCATTTATCAGGCTGTCCAGTTCGTTGTCCGTGAGGGTATCGGTCATGTTGGTTTCACGCTTTCGAGAGAAGTAAGGCATAGAGATCCATCATCTTCAAAGATGGCTCCGCGGAACAATTTCTGTTGTGCAATCTTGACGTCGCAGCGCTCTGGCATACGTATCATGACGATATCGTCGGGTTGGAGCGCCAGCACATCGGCAAGCTGCATCTGCACGGAGGCAATGACACACTCCATGCGTACCGGCAGCCTTTTGATATTCTTCATCGGATCAACAGCCCGATGTTGCGAACCTGGTGCCGCCATCCTGCTGGTCAGCAAATCGGAAAGTTCATGGTCCAGGTACAGACGTAGCGATGCGCAGGCCGAGGTGACATGGTTTTCGAAAACAAACTCGATCTGATAGTCCCACTCTGGTTGGTCATAAGCATTATCGTAAGTGTCCAACGGGCCAAGGCTGTTTCCAGCAAGCATTGCACGCCCGAATATTCCTGCAATATCGCGCCCGAGTCGCTCCCGCATACGTTCTTCAGAAGTGCTTATCGGGGCGTTATCGCTCTTGGGGACACTTATTCCGCCGTAATAGGATTCAAGGATGTCGCTTAACAGCGGCCGATCGATTGAAAATCCAACTCTTCCCAGCGCCGAACGAAATACGCAGTCCGGTTCTGCGAATACAGTTTCGGTGACAGTAATCGACTTCTGTTCCAGGTGTACTCTCAAGTTGCGCAAAAAATAATCAACGATGACGCGCGGGTACTTGTTTGCGGCCTCGGTTAAATGTTCCGGCACTTTATGATAGTGCCGGCCGAGTTTGTGCGGCTTAAGCCGGACCAGGGAGTCTGGCGGCACGCTGTGCTGGACCTTCAGGTTGCCAATCATGTTTTAACTGCGCTTCCGGGATTATTGATCAGCCTGCTCGGCCTGATGGGGGAGCTGTCAGGGAGGCGCGGGCGCACCACCCTGCCTTGGCTCACCAGTGCCAGGCATGTGACGAACGCTTGGGGCTTGGGGTGGAAGTCTACGGATGGTGTCGCGTGGGATTAAATCAATAGATATCAATTCACATCAATCGGTGCGGGATGCGCCTTTTTGATCTGAATTCATGTGATGTGATTCGGTGATGGGTTCGGACCTTGGTATGGTCGCTGCCGATTCGGCTTCGGCCAGAACCCTAAGACGACCATATCTGCGGATAGTTTCATTTATTCTGAAAATAAAATGTTAGCTGCTTCTCAGATTGCGGTTTTTAGGTCGGCTTTGCGAAGCTTTCGCGATGCTGCTCAAGTTCTGAAAAATGGACACGGCTATAACGGCAAGCATGACCAGGTAGGGTGAAATTCGGTGAAAGGTACAAGTCAGGCATTCAGTTTCGGCCAGCCAAACCAGGTTGATGCGAGTGCTGCCCGAGGAAAAGTCTTGGTAGTTGGCGAGCAGGCTGAAATATCCAGTCAGCTCGGTGGTAGTTTGCGCGAGTTCGGGTATGACGTTGTGAGTGCCTCGGGCTTCGAGCAACTATCAGCGGCTACGCCTGGTTCATGTGAGCTTGTGTTGCTGCTTGTCAGTGGGCTTGATCCGCACACGCTGTGTGAACAAGTAGCCAACTTAACCCGGATATCGCCGCGCCTCAGTGTTGTGCCGATTGTTGGTTATGAGGATCAACAAAAAGCAGCCACGTTACTTGAACTTGGATGTATAGATTATCTGCTTTGGCCCTTTAGTAATCATCAGTTGAATCAACTGTTGCGTCGCATCAGTCATACCGAAGAGGCCCGGGAAGACTTTGTGTCCTGTTCGCAAGCCGGTCGGAGATTACTGACCATGGCGCAACGGGTGGCCATGACTCGCGCACCGATTCTCGTTACGGGTGAGACCGGTACCGGGAAGGAAATGATCGCGCGCTACATTCATCGGTTTTCCAGCGTCAAGGATGCGCCGTTCGTGGCAGTCAACTGCGCAGCAATCCCCGAGTCCATGCTGGAATCGATCCTGTTCGGACACGAAAAGGGCGCGTTTACCGGCGCCATAGCCGCGCAGCCCGGGAAGTTTGAACAGGCAAATGGCGGCACCTTGTTGCTGGATGAGATCGGTGAGCTGCCTCTGCCCTTGCAGGCGAAGCTGTTGCGCGTACTGCAGGAACAGCGTGTCGAGAGGCTTGGTGGTCAGCGCGAGATCACCCTGAACGTGCGGATCATCGCAGCCACCAACCGGGACCTGCAGCAGGAGGTTGCCGAAGGGCGTTTCCGCTCCGACCTGATGTTCCGCCTGGATGTCTTGCCTTTGCACATACTGCCGCTGCGTGAACGAAAGGAAGACGTTGTTCCATTGGCCCGGCAGTTTATTCGAAAGTACGCCTCCGACGAAAACGAGCAGCACCTGCTGACCCACGAAGCCTGCCTGGCCCTGATGCACCATCACTGGCCGGGTAATATCCGCGAACTGGAAAATACCGTGCAACGCGCGCTGGTGCTTCGCAACGGGCTGTTCATCCAACCGTGCGATCTGGGGTTGGCAATACCGGAGGGCGTCACGCTGGCCCCTCAGATGGCTGGTTCACCGCTGCGTATTGTCGAGTCTGGAAAGGCAGCGTTGCGTGCCACCGGCAAGCAAGCCGAACACCAGCACGTAATCGATACCCTCCTCCAGTGTAGTGGCCATAAGACCCGCACCGCCGAGCGGCTGGGTATGACGCCCCGTGCGCTACGTTACCGGCTCAACGCCATGCGCGAGCAGGGCGTGGACATTCCGTTTGAATAGGTCCCCAAGATGAATTCGATATCCCAAGTACAGTCGCAAATGCTTGATCGTATGCACGAGCTGCAAGCTGCCTCCTCGGGAATGCCAGTGAGGCCCCCGGTGGATGCGTCTGCCGAGGCAGGGCCCGTCCAGGCGTTTACCGATATCTTGCGCGCGATCGATACCGAGCAGCATCGTGCCAGTCAGGCTGTTGCCGATGTTGATAGCGGCAAGAGCAAGGACCTGGTAGGTGCCATGGTGCAGAGCCAGAAGGCCAGTTTGTCGTTCGCGGCTCTGCTTCAGGTGCGCAACAAGATGAGCAGTGCCTTCGATGAAATCATGAGAATGCCGATTTAACCGCCCCGAGAGCTGAACTGTGCTGCAGACGATCAAGAACAGAATTCATGAAACAGGCTTCAAGCCTGATGCCCGCTTTGTAATGTTTGGCATCGCGATGGTCGCAGCGGTCATAGCGGTTGGTATTGCGGTTTACCTCTGGCGAGAGCCAGCCGGTTACAAGCCGCTCTACGGTGCCGGCGAGAATTATCCGGCCGCGGAAGTCATGCAGGTACTGGATGCCGAAGCCATTCGCTACCGCCTACATCCTCAGAGTGGGCAGATCCTGGTGCGTGAGGATCAACTCGCGAGTGCACGGTTGCAACTGTCGGCGCAGGGCGTGAGCGTTGCGGTACCGCCGGGTTATGAGTTGTTCGACAGCGACGAGCCATTAGGCACCAGCCAGTTTGTACAGGATGTCCGTCTCAAGCGCAGCCTGGAAGGTGAGCTGGCGCGCACCGTAATGAGCCTGAAGGGCGTGGAGCAGGCGCGTGTGCACCTGGCGCGCGAAGAAAACCGCTCGTTCGTGATCGGCCGGCGTGAGCCCGCAAAAGCCTCAGTCATGTTGCAGCTTTCACCCGGGGTGAAACTGGAGCCGGAACAGGTCAATGCGATCGTCAACCTGGTGGCGAACAGCGTCCCACAGCTGGCACCAGCTGACGTGAGCATCGTGGATCAGCATGGTGCTTTGCTGTCCCGCGGTCTTGATGCCTGGGGTGGTCCTAACCGCAACTGGCAAGTACTCAACGATTACCAGAGCCAGACAACCGGCAACATCGAGGAGGTGCTTGCCCCGGTTCTCGGTGCGGGCAATTATCGAATCAGTGTGGCAGCTGACGTGGACTTCAGTCAGCGCGAAGAAACGGTCCAGACATATGGCGATACCCCGCGCATTCGCAATGAAGCGCTGCGCAGCGAGAGCGCACTGGACAAGCTCGCGCTTGGGGTACCCGGCTCCTTGAGCAATTTGCCCATGCAGGCACCCAAGGAAGGCGAAGAAGGCGAAGAGGGCGACACGCAGGGCGCTACGTCACTTCGTGAAGAGTCGACTCGCCGGCTGGACTATGACCAGTCGGTGACCCATGTGAAACATGCACCCTTTACCCTGCGTCAGCAGAGCATTGCCGTCGTGCTGAACGCCTCAAGTGCGCCTGAGGGAGGCTGGACCGAGCAGGCGCGGGGCGAAATAGCCGCGATGATTCGCAGTGCTGCCGGTTTCAATGTCAGTCGCGGCGACCAACTTACCCTGAGCGTCCTGCCTTTTGTGCCCGTCGAGCCGTTTGCCGCAAACCAGGCCTGGTGGGAGAACAGCGGCGTCCAGTCCTGGGCCCGCCTGGGATTGTTGGGATTGCTTGCGATGATGTTCATGGTGCTGGTCGTTCGCCCGGCGCTGCGCATCGCCAGCCGCAGCAATGAGCAAACCGCTGAAGCAGCGTTGCCCGCACCGCCAGTACCGGAGGCTGAGCAGATGCTGCCACGTCCACAACAGGAAGCGCCGTCACTGAATATTCTCAGCGAGCTTAGCCCGTTGGCGGAGATCCGCTTGCCGGCCCCTAATTCGGGCCTGGAACTTCAGGTCGAGCATCTTCAGATGCTCGCGCGCAACGACCCTGAAAGGGTATCTGAAGTCATCAAGCACTGGATCGGTCGTAACGACCGCGACGTCAATCCCGCCTAATCATTGGAAAACGACAACATGAGCAATCTCAGCGCACGCCGGCACATGAGCTCCATCGAGCAGGCTGCGATAGTCATGCTGAGCATGGACGACGCGACTGCGGCCGGGGTGCTCAAGCATTTCTCGCGGGAGGAGATCGTGGCTATCAGCCAGGCGATGGCTCGTCTGAGCAACGTCAAGCAGCCCATGGTGGCAGAAGTCGTGGGTCGATTCTTCGAGGACTTCCGCGAGCAGAGCGGAATCAAGGGCGCGTCCCGAAACTATCTGAACGGCATGCTTGCCCAGGCGTTGGGTAGCGATATTACCCGCAGCTTGCTCGACGGCATCTATGGCGAAGAGATTCGCGCCAAAATGAGCAAGATGGAATGGATTGATCCGAAGCAGTTCGCCGCCATGATCGCCAAAGAGCACGCCCAGATGCAGGCCGTTTTCCTCGCTTTCCTGCCACCGGCAATGGCCGCCGAAGTTTTGGAGAGCATGCCTGAAACACGGCAGGATGAGCTGCTGTTTCGTATCGCCAATCTTAACGAAGTAAACAGCGACGTGATCCGCGAACTGGAACAGCTGATTGACCGGAGCATATCGGTACTGACGAATCAGGGGTCGCAGGTCCGGGGCGTCAAGCAGGCGGCGGATATCATGAACCGCTTCAAGGGCAACCGTGATCAGATGTTCGAACTGCTGCGCGCCCATGATAACCAGCTGGTCAGTCAGATCGAGGATGAAATGTATGATTTTTTCATTCTCTCAAGGCAGACCGAAGAGGTCTTGCTGGCATTACTGGAAGCCATCCCCATGGAAGAATGGGTAGTGGCCTTAAAGGGGGCCGAGCCGGAGCTGGTGCGCGCCATCCAGGCGGCAATGCCCAAGCGGCAGCGCCAGCAAATGGATTCCATCAGCCGCCGCCAAGGCCCTGTTCCTATGAGCCGCGTAGAGCAGGTGCGCAAGGACATCATGGCGGTGGTCCGCGAGATGGCAGCCGACGGAGACGTTACGCTCCAGTTGTTCCGTGAGCAGACGGTCGAGTAGCCGGAGGCATTATGGCAGTCAAAGTGATCAAGGCGGACGGCAAGGCATTGCGCATTTTCCGCTTTCCACCCTTATGTGCGACGCCGCTGGCAGGCGACGCTGAGCTTCATTACGCCGATCAGGCCACTCTCCAACGTGCGGTGAGCGATGGCTATCGTGAAGGCGCGGAGCGCGGTTACCAGGAAGGGTTGGAGCAAGGCCTGGAAGCAGGCCGGCGCCAGGGCTTCGAAGAGGGCTGTGAACAGGGCAGGCAACGTGGTCTTGAGCAGGGCCGCTACCAGGGCTTGCAGAGATATGAACAGGCCACTGTGCCCTTTGAACAGATGCGCACGGAACTGCGCGACTATCTTGCCGCACAGGATCGCAAGACGCGGGAAGATTTGCTCGAGTTGGTCCGCAAGGTGGCGCGTCAGGTTATCCGTTGTGAGCTGACGATTAACCCAACGCAGCTCCTGGCGCTTGCCGAGGAAGCGCTGGCAAGCATGCCGGGCGATCCGGGTGAGGTGCAGATCCTGCTCAATCCGGAAGAATATGCGCGTATCAAGGATATCGATGCCGAACGCGCCGAAACGTGGCGTTTGATGCCAGATGACCGGCTGGGTCTTGGAGAGTGCCGGGTCGTCACCGAAAAGGCGGAGGCAGATATAGGCTGTCAGCAGCGTCTGGACTCCTGCATGGACACACTGGCCCAGCACATCAAGGTGTCTGAAGCATGAGCCTGCGCGAGGCGTTCAGTCTCGACGAAGCGCTGCGTTCACTGGAAAACGTCCAGCTGGCCAAAGTCAGCGGCCGGTTGGTACGAGTGTCGGGACTGCTGCTGGAAAGCCTGGGTTGCCGCCGGATGACCGGCCAGCGCTGCTATGTCGAGCAGGGCGACGGCAGTATGCTCGAAGCCCAAGTGGTGGGTTTTGATCGGGATATAACTTACCTGATGCCGTTCAAGAAACCGGTGGGTCTGACAGCCGGATCCCGTGTATTTCCTGCCAGAGACGAAGGTCTCCTGCACATCGACGAGTCGTGGCTTGGCCGGGTGATCAACGGGCTCGGTGAGCCGCTTGATGATCTTGGCAAGCTTGCCGGGCGCGATACGCTTTCCAGCGAATTGCCGGTGGTCCATCCCTTGCGCAGAAGGCCGGTCAGTGAACCGCTCGATGTAGGCGTCAGGGCAATCAATTCACTACTGACACTGGGCAAAGGGCAGCGCGTGGGCCTGTTCGCCGGCAGCGGCGTGGGCAAGAGCGTCCTGCTCGGGATGATTACCCGCCAGACCAAAGCCGACGTCGTCGTGGTTGGGCTGATCGGCGAGCGGGGTCGGGAGGTTCAGGAATTTTTGCTGCACTCGCTAGGCCCTGAAGGCCTGAAAAAAGCGGTAGTCGTCGTTGCCCCGGCTAACGAGTCACCTTTGATGCGCCTGAGGGCCGCGGAGCTTTGCCACAGCGTTGCCGCCTATTTTCGTGATCAGGGCAATGATGTGTTGCTGCTGGTCGATTCGTTAACCCGCTATGCAATGGCCCAGCGAGAAATAGCGCTGGCGCTGGGCGAGCCTCCTGCTACCAAGGGATACCCGCCCTCGGTATTCGGTCTGCTGCCCGAGCTGGTCGAAAGCGCGGGGAATGGGGACGCGGATCGCGGCAGCCTGAGTGCGCTTTATACCGTGCTGGCCGAAGGCGACGACCAGCAGGACCCGGTCGTCGACTGCGCGAGGGCTATCCTTGACGGTCATATCGTGCTGTCCCGTCGCCTGGCGGATACGGGTCACTATCCGGCGATTGACATCGCCGCCTCGGTCAGCCGCTGCATGGCTCAGGTGACTTCGGCAGAGCACCAACAGGCCGCGCGGCAGCTCAAGGAGTTGTACAGTACCTTCGAGCGGATTCGTGAAATGATCCCTCTGGGCGGCTATACACCGGGAATGGATGGCAAGACAGACCGTTCGGTACAGCTTGCGCCGCGGATCGAGCGCTTTCTGCGCCAGGACGTGCAAGATGCAGCCGAGCTGGAACAGAGCGTGTCGGCACTCACCAGGCTGGTAAAGAGCGCCCCATGAAGCAGCAAATCCAGACGCTGTCCCGCTTGGCCCGGCTGCGCGGCACGCTGGTGCAACAGCTGCTTGCGCGTGTTGCCTACCAGCAAAACCTTTGCCAGCGCTACCGCAATAATATTGAAGGGCTCAGCCGTTTATGCAGTTACACCGCACCCATGACGACTCCGCTTCAGCGCGACAACCAGCATCGTTACAAGATGACACTGCATAAAATGATCGAGCTTCAGCGCCGGGAACTGAAGGTGTCGGAGGAGGGGCTGACCAGGATCCGCGGCGAACTGTTGGCAGCCATGCGTAATGAGCAGATGATCGTGCAGGTTCTGGAAGGCAAGGTTCAGGAGTGGGAGCGGCAGCTTGCCAGGCACGAGCAAAAGATCCAGGATGGGCTGGCGTCACAGGCGTGGTGGCGCGCCCATGGGCTGTAACGGATAAAAAAGATTTAATGCCTCGCAAGTAATGGTCGTCTCATATCAGTAACCACCTCTGTTGGATATAAAGTATGGACATCTCCAGACCCAATACAGCGGGTCCCCGCCCGGTCGTAGACAGCTCTGCCCAGCAGGTTGCCGAGCGTGCACCTGTGGCAAGCCCGGCGAGTGTGAATCCGCCCGCCGCCGCAAGACCCGATGCGTTACGTGCCGCACTGCAGGCGTTACCGGACGTTGATCTGGACCGCGTGGCTGCTCTGCGCCAGGCGCTGCAGGACGGAAGCCTGGACACAAGCCCCGAAAATCTGGCGACAGATATGCTCGCGTTCCACCGTGGTGGCCGCCATTGAATGCTGAACGGTTGCAGGCAGCGCTTGAGCATGACCTGGGTCAGGATTGTGTGGCCTACACCAGTCTGTTGAGGTTTGGCGAGGCGCTGCATGCTTGCCTGCTCGAGCGTGACAGTCCCAGGGTTGAAGCGACCAACCGCGCAATCACCGGCCTGCTTGAGCAGGTCGCCGGCCGAGCCCAGCGACGCAACCGCATTCTTGGTGCTTTCTCGTTGTCCGCCAGCGAGCGCGGCATGCAAAAACTGATCGCCAGCTGCGAAATGCCGATGCGTAAACGGCTTGAGGCCAGTTGGAGCGAGCTTGGTCGTCTGGTGCGGGCCTGCCAGCAGCAGAATGAGCGCAATGGGAAACTGCTTGCCATGCAGCAGGATATTCTCAATCACCTGCTCGATCAGGGTTCGCAATCTACGATTTATGCCCCTCAGTATTACTGATTCCTGCATAGCCATTCCCCGTACTTAATTTTTTCCGCCCGCAGCCGCCTTTTCCACATATGGGCCCGGTGCGTGGTGCAGCGGAAATCCTGTTTCCGCTGGCGCCTGATGGTCTCCTGAATGGGGAAGCTGGCTGCCCAAGTCTTCAAATAAGATGTTATATATCAATAGCTTAATAGTTGGCATGTTGATTGCTTGCTGTTTTGGCAGAGGATAATTCACGATGAACTTTGATTCCGATTACGCTAGAAACATGGCGACGCAGCTGGCTCAGTATGACGTCCAGGCTCCGCTGGCCCGGCTCGACCGTAACGATGCCAGTTATAGGGGCCAGCTCGACGCGGTAAACAAACTGGACAGCGCATTGCGCACGTTCCGCACGGCCGTGCGCGACCTCAAAGGTGTCGGCGCCAGCTCCATGCTCGTGAACAAGGCCACCATGAGCCAGGACGGTATCGCTACGGCAGCAGTAAGTACCAACGCCGTGCCCGGAAATTACCAGTTCGTCGTGGAGCAGCTTGCCAGTCAGCACCAGCTCGCGCTAAATGGCATGCAGCCAATCGATGTGAGAGATCCGGCAACCGCAGGCGACTTCAAAATCGAAATCGGCACGGAGCAGTTTGTTATCAACCTGGGCAGTGCTGATGCCGACGGTGACAAACAGGTGTCGCCTGCCGAGTTGTCCGCCGCTATCAATCAGGCCGCCGATAACGTTGGCGTCAGCGCAACACTGGTGCGCAGTGGTGAAGAGATCTCACTGGTCCTGACCAGCGATGAGAGTGGCGAAGCCAATGCACTGACGCTGAGCTCCACCAACCCGGGCCTTCAAACCGGTATCGACGCCAAGATGGAATTGGCCACCGCGCTGGATGCCACGGTGCGCCTGGGCGGTAGAAATGGATTGGTGCTGGTCAGCCCGAGTAATACCTTTGACAATCTGATCGACGGCGTAAGCCTTACCTTCAACAGGGTGCATGGCGCAGACGAAGCGCCGTTAAGCATTGCCGTTGGCCAGGATGGCGAGGCGACCAAGGCCAAGGCAAAAACCTTTGTCGACGCGCTCAATACGCTCATGAGCGCCTTCGACAGCCTCACCGCCAGCGGCGGCGAAACGGCGAAGCGCGGGCCCCTCGCCGGGGATTCGAGCATTCGTTCGATCGAGAACATGCTCAACCGCGAGTTACGCAACGAGTTTGGTGGCGTGAGACTGATGGATTTCGGTATCAGTTCTGATCGCAACGGCTTGTTGAAGCTGGACACCGCGCAGCTGGAGAAGGCTGTCGCTGCGAACCCTGAAGGGTTTGATCAGCTGTTCACCGGCGAAGACAACCTGCTGGCTACCCTCGAAAGCAATTTGAACCTTTATACCAATTCCACCAACGGCATCATGAAGAACCGCAAGGAAAGCCTGAACCTGATGCTGCGGCGTAACGATGACCAGATGGCAGCTATCGAGCAGCAATATGATCGCAGCTACTCCCGATACCTGACGCAGTTCACCAGCATGATGCAGATGATGCAGTCGATGGAGCAAACACAGGGCATGTTCGGATGAGCGAATTTCACTTTAATGACAGTTACGAGCAGTACCGCTCGGTTGATCTCGAAGCCAGAGCCGCCGCCGCGTCTCCCTATGATCTGGTGTTGGTATTGGTTGATGGGCTGCTGGATGAGCTGGCCCGGGCGAGGGGGCATATCGAAGGTCGCCGCTATCAGCAGAAGGGCGCTTCGTTGGAAAAATGCATGAACATTCTTAACGGGTTGAGCAGTGCGCTGGACTTTGACAACGGCGGCGAAGTAGTCGCCGGCCTGGCACGGCTCTACGACTACTGCGTTTACCGGCTTTCGGATGTCAGCGTCACGCTATCGCTTGAAGGCATTGACGAAGTAGTCCAATTGGTCGGCACCCTGCGTGAGGGCTGGGAAGGCGTTAATGCAGCGCGCAAAGGCTGACAGCGAAAGACTCGCCGAGGTGTATCGGCAGCTGCACGAGGCGTTCAGTACAAGCGACTGGGCAGCACTGGCGAAGGCCGATCTGGCTATACGCGATCTGCTCGTTCGGCTGCCTGCTGACTCGCAACTGGATGCCGCGGCGCGACAGATCAAGCAGCGAATGAAAAGTCTGCACGCCCAGGCGCTGGAGAAGTGCGGCCTTGAATGCAAGCGCCTGGAGAAGGTGCTGTCCAACCATACCCGGCACGCCGAGGGTCGCTCAGCCTATATGCAAGTGAACAGTTTTGGAGGAGACGGCTCGTGATCGAACGGGTAATTACAGCGGGCGCTAACGCAGATCGTCCAGACGTCGTGCGTAGCGCTCGTCTCATCGGTGATGTGGCCTCCCCAGAGAATGCTCAACCGGGAGCGAAGACGTTCCTGCAGGAACTCGCTGATCCTGCCCGTGAATCCGGGCAGAGCAGAATTGGTGCAAGCAACCTGGCGTTGTCCGTGGGTTCAGGCCCCGCGCAAAACCCGGACGCTAAACAACAGACGTCATCCCTGGCCGGGGTGGGCGAACTGCCGGATGCTGCGCTGAAATCGCTGGTCGGTTGGCGGCCAGGAACAGAGGTGGCGGTACCGTTTCGCCCGGTGGCGGAAGGTCCAGAATCTGAGGCAGCCAGGGAGCTCCAGGCTGCGTTGTCGGAACGAGCTAGTGACCCGGGCATGCAAGGGTCTGATTCGCTAGCGCCCGCTGGCTACCCCGTGCTGCAACCCCACATGGAAACCGCGTCGCTTGGGGTTCAGGTGCTGAATCCAGATTACTTGCAGGGCCGGGAATATTCGCCCGCCGAGCGCACCGTGCTGTCAGGGGCTCCGGCTGCGGGAGGCGCAGCGGACCTGCCATTGGAGCAGGTCGAGCAATGGCTGGCAGAGCTACAGCGCCTGCAGGCCCAGCACGGTCAGGCGCCGCATGACGCTGTTGACGCCGATAGCGCTGCCCATGCCGGAGAGCTGGCGCTGGCCGGGCTGTTGCGTACCGCAGAACAGTCGACCCGGGAGGCCCCGCAGTCAGCGCAGAGTGCTCGCTCCTTGCGCTTTGCGGGTGAGGATGCGTTGGCCGCGAAAGCTGCCGCTTTCACGGCGTCGCCAGTCAGCTCGGAGTTACCTCTGCAGGGGACCAAAGTCCAGCTTGAATCGCTGTTGCAAACCGTTCTGCCCGATGAGCCCGCAATCCAGGCTGCGACGAACCGAGCGACTGATTCCTCTGCCGCAGCTTTAACGAATGGGCTGACACAACAGTCTGCCGTTTCTGCAGCGGTGCCCGCGGAGGTACGTCTGCAGGGGGCTGAGTCCCGCTGGGGTGAACAGATGCTCCAGGCACTGCGCGACCAGGTCCAGACGCAGATATCGCAGCGCAGCCAGCATGCCACCATTCGTCTTGATCCGCCGGAACTGGGCAGCCTGGATATTCAGGTCACCCACGAGCACGGCAAGCTCAACATCCAGATCAATGCTGGCCAGGCAGATACCGCGCGCTTGCTGGCCATGCTGAGCGAGCGCTTGCGCCACGAGCTGCTCAGCCAGAATTTCACCGAGGTCAACGTTCAGGTGGGTAGTCAATCGGAGCAGGGGCGAGATGGCCGACAACGCCATGCTCCGGGTGCTGACAGCGAATCGGTAGCTATCGCCAGCGAAAGCGAGTCTGGCCGGGCTAAAAAGCGTGACGCCTCGGGCGACATATTGATCAGCGTGTGACGGTCTGGTCCGTCATCTCAACCTTCCCAGCTTTAGTGAGTACAAGCCATGGCACTGCCGCGCATTATTCTTATTGTGGTCGTTCTGAATACGTTGATCCTCATTGCCAGCACCGGGCTCAACGTCTATTTGCTGCGCGGCGTTACTGTCGATAGCGAGGCAGGCGCTGGCGCGGAAACGGCTCAGTCGTCAGAAGACGCCGGCGCAGCAGCGCCAGCCCTCGACAAACAGTATCAGTTCTTCCCGGTAGAGAAGGTCATCGTCAATCTGCGCGGGAATAACCGTGAGCGCTATTTTGTACTGGACCTTGTGTTGCAGGCGGACCTCGCAACAGAGACCAGTCAGCTTGAACAGCTCGATCCGATCGTACGTAATTCCGTGGTAGCGAATCTGTCGGCAATGAGCTTCGAGGCACTTCGCAGCATGTCGATCAGCGACGTGCAGAACCAGCTCGAGGCGGCGCTGATCGCTGACCTGTCGACCAGGAACCTCAGCCAGCCGTTCGAGCATGTTCTGGTCAGCAAGATGATTGTTCAGTAACCAGCCATGAACAGCTCCTGCGCTATTGATACCGGCTACCCCTCGGAAGCAGACAGCCACGCCACGTTGTCCGGCGCCGAGGAGCAACGTTGGGTGCGACAGTATCTGCCATTGGTCAAACGTATCGTCAGCCAACTGTCGCTACAGGCGAACCAGGTGCTGGATCGCGAGGACATGGAGCAGATCGGCCTGATGGGCCTGCTAGAAGGCCTCAGACGTTATGGCACGCCCGATGAGTTTTTTGGACGCTTTGTTTCGTTGCGCATTCGCGGGGCGATACTGGATGAGTTGCGGCGGCAGGACTGGCGACCCCGGCAGGTACGGCAGCAGGTCCATAAGGTGCGCGATGAAATCCGCAAGCTGGCGAGGCAGCTTGGCCGCGAGCCCACCGACGAAGAAATACTCGGTCAAACTGGGCTTGACCGGCAAGGCTATATGGATTTTTTGCAGGCCGATGCGCTGGACGCCGTAGAGAGTCTTGATGATCTGCTGCAGAAAGGGCTGGAACCTGGTTCGGATTACAGCAGCGGCTTCGAAGAACGGCTCCATCAGGAACGTCTGCTGGCGCAGGCTCTGGGTCGATTGAACGAGCGGGAACGCCTGATCCTGACCCTGTATTACCAGCACGAACTGAATCTCAAGGAAATAGCCCTGGTGCTCGACCTCAGCGACGCCCGGGTATGCCAACTTAGCAAGCAGGCCCTGAACAAGGCCTGCGCCTTTTTAACCGCATAAGCAGAGTCCCGAAACACCATGCTGAAACTACTTGGATCCATCATTATCATCGCCGGCGTGTTGGGCGGTTACGCTATGGCCAACGGCGATATGGGCATGCTATGGCAGCCGGCCGAGATGGTCATCATCCTGGGAGCGGGTATTGGCAGCCTGATCGTAGGCAATCCCAAAGAGGTGCTCATCGAGATGCTGAGCCAGGCCAAGGGCGTGTTCATGTTCAAGCGTCGCGGCCAGGAATTTCAGCGGCAATTGCTCATGCTGTTGTATGAACTGCTGGAAACCGTAGAAGAAGGCGGCCTCAAGGCGCTGGATCAGCATATCGAAGAGCCGGAAGAGAGTGAGCTGTTCAACCAGTACCCGTTGATCAGCCAGGAACGCAACCTGATGGCCTTCATCGCCGATAATTTCCGTTTGATGGCCATGGGCAAGATCAGCGCCCATGAGCTCGAAGGCTTTCTCGAGCAGGAGCTGGATGCCATGGAGCAGGCACTGACGCAGCCGTCGCGCTCGTTGCACAATGTCGGGGAGGCGATGCCCGGCTTCGGCATACTCGCCGCCATCATGGGCATTATCATCACCATGGGGCACATTGACGGCTCGGTTGCCGAGATCGGTGGGCATGTTGCGGCGGCGCTGGTCGGTACCTTTATCGGTATCTTCATGTGCTACTGCCTCATGGGTCCGTTGAGCAATGCCATGGGGCAGCGGGTCAAGACTGAACTCTCAGCCCTCGAACGCGTGCGAACCACGCTGGTCGCGCACCTGGCTGGCAAGCCAACCCTGTTAGCCGTGGATGCCGGGCGCAAGCTGATTGAACAGGACGTCAAGCCTGCCTTCAAACAGCTGGAGATATGGGTAACCAACTTCGAAGAGCAGCGGGACGCGGCATGAAGCAAAAACAGGGCCATGATGAAATAACCATCATCAAACGCCGCTCTAAAAAGGGCCATGAGGAAGCGCATTCCGGCGCCTGGAAAGTGGCTTTTGCTGACTTCACCCTGGCGATGATGGCACTGTTCATGGTGCTTTGGCTGGTGCAGGCGATGAAGGTGGAGCAGGAAGCGGAGCTGAGAAAGTCCGTTGGCAGCCCGATCTGGGAGGGCGGCGCGGGTATTTTCGATGGCAGCAGCCCGCTCATCGTCGAGCCGGTTTCAGCCCCGCCGCCTGTTGCTCTGACGGAAGCCGAATATGAACGCAGCATTGATTCCACGCAGCATCTTGGCCAGGCCAGCCTGGCCGAGCTGAAGGATCTCGCCGTACTGATGAATGATATGGCCGTCGAAGTCGGCGCAGAGACTAATCTGCAGGTTGAGGTTGTGCCTCAGGGTTTGCGGATATTGGTCAAAGACGACCAGGACCGCTTCATGTTCCAACGCGGCAGCGCAAACCTGACCGAGCATTTCCACGGATTACTGACGCGACTGGCCAGCGTCCTGGGCCGGGTGGACAACAAGCTGATCATCAGTGGCCATACTGACGCTACGCCCTACCGCAGCAATGCGGGATACAACAACTGGAACCTGTCAGGAGACCGGGCGCTGCGTGCCAGAAACGTGCTGGTCGACGCCGGGCTGCCCGCGCACAGCATTCTGCAAGTGACTGCGCAGGCTGATGGCGTGCTGTTATTACCGGAGCAGCCGGAAAGCGGTGCCAACCGCCGAATCGAACTACTTTTGCTGACCACCCATGCCGAGACGCTATACCGGGATTTGTTTGGTGAGCGCTCGGCGCAGGTCCATTTCAGTGAGCAGGGCGCGGACTATCGCAGCAGTGCACCAGAAACGCTCTGATCAGGGGCAGAAAACCTGCAAGCTGGCGCGGGCATACAGGCATTCGCCTATCTGATACAGCCTGATATGTGCGCCTTCGCGGCGGCTGTAGAGCAGGCTGAAAATCAATTCGTTATCCATGCCGGAGGCAAGTTGCGTAACCTCGCCATGGCTCACAGCCAGGCGGTGATGTGCGCCGTCTCGCTCGACCAGGCCGGCATTTTCCAGCAGCGTATCGGCTTGACGACTCAAGGCATAAAAACGGCCGTCTTCGAAGCGGATACTGTGTACCGCATTGATAAGCCGGCCGTCGCTCAGCTGTACCTGCCCACTGGACCGGTAGCGGCCATCGGGCAAGGTAGTGGGGGTCGGTTGATACCCCACATGCCAGGCTAACGCTAACGCTAACGCCAATATGACGGGCAGGATTGGCCGGCGAAGCGGGCGCAAAATTGCGCAACCGGCGGCTCATAACAGACATTGTTTCAGTTGTTTGTCATCCAGAAGGTTCAGTTGGTTGGCATGGAACATCAACCAGTTGACGCTCGCCGTTTCGCGATGGCAGAACAGTTGATAATACCCGCCGTGGCGGTCCAGCGTCAGCAAGCTAGCGCCTTCGCTGAGCGAAGCAAGGCGTTCGAACAGGCCAGCGCTGTCCCGCTCCAGCGAATCCAGCGCCCGACCATCTTTTGCCATCAGCTGCAGGGTCAGCGCGCCTCGCTCAAGACTGCGAGTGGCCAGATTTTCCGGTCGTTCCCGAATCCAGGCGCTGGTCCCCAGGCCCACCAGCAAGGTCAGGATAAATAGCCCGATTGCAGGCCAGTGTGAGCGCGCGGGGCGTGCCGCATCCGTCACCACCGAGGGCGTTGGTTCCTCAGGCTCCACGGATGAGGCGGGCGCCGCTGGCTCAGCGGCCCGGCGCTCGGCGACATAGTGCGGGTTGAACTGGTAACCGCGACGGGGCAGGGTCTGAATGATTTCACGCCCCTTTTCATCGCAAAACAGTTGCCGCAACGAATAGATCTGTTGGTTCAGGCTGCCCTGTCCGACTACGCGGTCCGGCCAGGCATAGCTCATCAGTTCTTCCCGGGACACTACTTCGCCGGGCGCTTGCAAGAGCCTCTCAAGCAGGCGGCTGCCGGCATAACCAAGATCGACTCGCTCCTCCTGTTCGCCGCGCTGGATGAGCAACTGATACATCGACGGATAGAAAGAAATGGTCCGTTCAGTGCTGCCGGTTTTGAGTACTAGGTACGTCACCGGACCTGACGGAGAGCTCGCTGGGATAAGCGGTGCATTCATGAAAGATTAACCAGCCCTTACGGCTTAGATTCATAGGGCAAATTTATATGACGCAGCATTCTTACCCCTTGAATTGCGCCCGATGTAGCCTCGACGATTGCGCGATAGCTGAAATCGCCCGAACCAGATGGCTCCGCCTACCAACAAAAACGCCCCCGGAAGGTGGAGGCGACGGTAACGCAGCGCATTGCGGCCGAGCAATGAATAACCGCACAGCCTTGGGCCGGAGTTTAGCGTAAAACGACTGCAGCGTGCGACCGGGTAGTCACGGTTGGTCGGGTATTCGGCGAGCAGGGCAGGGGCTTTGAATGGTTTGGCTCTTCTATTGCTTGCCACCTTGTCCAGATTGGGCGTTTCAATACGAACTATGTGAGCGCTGCTCTTCCGAGCTGACAAGCGCCGCCGCCAGGCCAGATGAACATCTGAAAACCGTACGAGCTGGTGCTCGGACTTCCCAAGAACCCCCAAACCTGCGCCCGCCTCGGTACTGTTCACCCTGCCCCGGGAACCGTCTAGCACCAATGGACACGTGTGCTGCAGCTCCTCTCAGCGGTCTGTGAACTGAAAGTTCCTCGTTGAGCTCGTCCTGTTTTGCTGCATTACTGCACTTCATCCGCCGTGCAGGCGGTAATTCAGCTGGAGCGTCCAGAATGCACAAACAAAAACGCCCCCGCAAAGCGGAGGCGTTGGTACCACAAGCTGTCACTTAGCCCAGCAGCGACATAACCATGCCCGGCATCTGGCCGGCTTGCTTGAGCATGGAAATGCCGGACTGCATGAGCATGGAGTTCTTGCTCATGTTGGCGCTTTCCATGGCGAAGTCAGCGTCCATGATACGGCCTTTGGCCATTTCAGTGTTGTCCTTCATGTTGGCCAGGTTGTTAGTCGTGTGGTTAAGGCGGTTGATGTTGGCACCGAACTCTCCACGAGCTGTACCAATATTGGTGAGCAGGGTATTGAGGGCACCGATTTCGGTGACGGAGTTTGCCTGGCTAGTCAAGTCGCCGAGAGCGGTTAGATCGATGTCTGCCACCGCAACTTCAACGGTCATTTTATCGGTAGCGCCAGCACCAATCTGGAAATCGATACCGGCAGCGTTGACTGCTGTATCGAATTTCCCACCCGTCAGCAGTTTCGTACCGTCGCCATACGACGTGTTTTCCATAATATTTTTCAGCTCTGCAGCCAGCGCCGTATATTCAGCATCGAGTGCAGCGAATTCATTTGCCCCGTTGGTGCCGTTGGCGCCTTGCGTTGCTAGGTCCTTCATGCGAAGTGCTATATCCGTTACTTCGCTAAGCGCGCCTTCTGCTGTTTGCAACATGGAGATAGCATCTTGAGAATTACGAGAAGCCATTGCCATGCCGCGACTCTGAGCATTCAGACGAGTAGCAATCTGCAGGCCAGCTGCGTCGTCCGCGGCGGAGTTGATACGCAGGCCGGTGCCCAGGCGCTGCTGGTTGGTGGCCAGTGCGTTGTTGGACTTGTTCAGGGCGGTGTTAGTGGTCAGTGCTGAGTGGTTGGTATGAATCGACAGAGCCATGTTAGTGATCCTTATTGCGATGTGATGAAAATCCCGAGCTGGCTGTATCGCCTGCTAAAGATGGAAGACGACCTTCGCGAGTGGTTCCTTAAGTTTTTTTTCGGTTGCGCTGACGCCTCGTCCATTTAAACGAAAACGCCCCGCTATGCGGGGCGTCTGTAATCGTCTGCTGTTGTTTAGTTCGTCACTGTATATAGCCGCGACGCACCAAGTCTTGGACATCAATGGCTTATCTGATGGCTCAAATACGGAACTGCCCCACCAACCGCTGCAGGTTTTCGGCCAGGCCGTTGAGTTCGAGGGAGGTTTGCGCGCCTTCGGTTGCATCCCGCGCGACGCCGTCCACGGCATCGGCGATGTGGTGGACGCTACGATTGATCTCTTCGGCGACGGCGGTCTGTTCTTCAGCGGCGCTGGCAATCTGGGCGTTCATGGAATTGATGGTGGCAATCAGGGCGGCAATGGCGTCCAGCGCTTCGCCGGCCTGATTGGACTGGGCTCGGGTACTTTCGCCCTGTTGGCCGGCGCGCTCCATGCTGGTTACTGTTATGGCTGTGGTGTTTTGCAGGCGATCAACCATGCTCTGGATTTCTACCGTACTCTGCTGCGTGCGGCTTGCCAGGGCGCGCACCTCATCCGCCACGACGGCGAATCCGCGGCCGGCTTCACCCGCGCGTGCAGCCTCGATGGCAGCGTTGAGCGCGAGCAGGTTGGTCTGTTCGGCGACCGCCCGTATTACGTCGAGCACGCCGACGATGCCCTGCACGTCCTGCTGCAATCCGTTCAGCGACGTGCCGCTGTCGCGCAGCTCCCCTACCAGGTCGTGGATTTGCTGGATGCTGAGGTCTACCACGCGCTTGGCTGCCTGACCCTGTTGATCAGTTTCCTGAGCGGCTTCGGCCGCTTGCTGGGCACTCACCGCTACTTCGTTCGCCGCAGCCGACATTTCGTTGATGGCAGTGGCCACCTGATCGGTCTCATGACGCTGGGCTATCATCGCCTGCTCGGAGCGCTGGGCCTGACCGGCAACGCTACCGACCAGCGTGGTCAACTGGTTGGTCGTCTGGGCGACTTGCTGTACCAACCCATGGATTTTCTCGACAAAGCGGTTGAACGAGCCAGCCAGCTCGCCCAGTTCGTCGTGACTGGTAATGGGCAATCGGTGGGTCAGATCGCCTTCACCGGCGGCCATATCGTCGAGTTTATGCTTGATCAGCAGAAGCGGTCCTAACAGGGACCGACTGATGATCGTCGCCAGGAACGCGATGAGGGCCAGCAAAGCCAGAGCCGAGCCCAGCATGATGGTAAGCAGGCTATCGACTCTGTCGTCGAATACCGCTCGAGCCGCTTGAACATCGCGTTCTACGCCATCCAGGTTCAAAGAGGTGCCGAATACCATGTCCCATTTTGGCAAATAGTCGGCGTAACCGATTTTTGGTACCAGCGTGGTGCTGTTACCCAGAACGAAGCTGTAATCGACGTAATGGGTACCGTCCATACCGGCACGGACCAGTTCGCGGATTGCATATTTTCCGGTGGGGTCGCGGAAGTCATAGAAACTCTGCCCGATCTTGTCTTTCGTGTCGCCTTGCAGGATGCGTACGGCCTGTTCGTCGTAACCCCAGAAGTATCCATCCGAGCCGTAGGAAAGCGTTTCCAGAATCGCCACGGCGCGGTCCCGCGCTATCGGATCGTTTGGAGCTGATCGCTGATAAATCGGGGCGACCATTTCCATGGCGAGCTGAACGTAGTTTTTCAGCTCGGCGCGGCGATCCCGAATGAGATTGGCGCGGGTCTGTTCCTCCTGGTTATCCGCCAGCGTTCCAAGCGTTATGACGGCAACGCCGCTGAGCAGAATTGCCAGTAGCAAGAGGGGCACCAACGCAAGCATAAGCAGTTTGGTCTGCAAGCGTAATCTGGAAAACATGGTTTGTTCCTTGGATAAATAGATGGTAAGCCCCGCGAGGAGTGCTCGCAGGATTGACACGCATATGGCTCGAAGGCAGGGGTATCGACCGCGAGTCAGGGTTGTTGAGAGGCAATGTGGTTTTCTTTCTGCCTGATCTGGTTGCTAAGGCTCACTTGCTGTCGTTATGGGGACACCGGGTCACTCCCAGGTACTGGTTACTTCACCCGGGCCTGTCACCTGGGCCTGAATGACTGTGTCGCTGGAGGTATTACGCACGCGGATGACGTCGCCGAAGCTCCCTTCGGCAAGTGCTTCCCCCTGGGTTGAGGCTTCGATGCCGTCCTGGCGAGCCAGAATGCGTACCGGCTGACCCCGGCGTACCGGCGCCGCTTCATTCAAGAGCGAAGCATTGAGTGCCTGGCCTGCGCGCAGTCGGCGGCGGGCGCTGAGGCCGGCGACTTCGCTTTCGTCAACCATAAAGCCGCGTTGGGCACGGCTGATATTGATGCGCTCGCGCGTCAAATGACCGGGTTCGATGGCCTGGCCGCGATCAATATTGGTAGCGGTGGTCAGTACTGGCAGAAACAGGTCCTGGCGCGTACTTACCGTTTGCGTCCAGCCGGGCTGATCGGGGCAACGCAGCTCCAGGCGCATACGGTCAAGCGGGGTAGGGCGACCACTGGTCTGGGTCACATCGAGTGGTTGACTACAGGACGCAAAGGCGCTGCTGTCGCTCAAGGGGCTGATATTCAGGCTGTAGGTCAGGTCGCGCCAGCCGCTTCGTTCGGCTTCCCGTTTGATCATCCTGTCCAGGTAGGTATTCGCCGCCTGTTCAATTTGCATCGTAGCGTTATCGGCAGCATCGACCGCGCCGACGAGCAAAAGGCTAAACGCCAGAGCGGAAAAGGTCTTTCCCCCATTGTTTTCCGGTCGATGCAAAGGCGGAAGCAAAACGGTGGCGAGGCGCCGAATGGACATGTGCTGAACCTTGTAAATCAATGATTTGGGAGCGGCGATGGCTCTAGGCATAGATAATGCATAGACCATGCCGGAGAGGGGCAACGGTTCAGCAAGGGTTCAGGGCGATGAGTATACAACTAGACAAGGCTTTCGGCGTTCACGTACAGGCTATGGAAGTGCGCATGCAGCGCAGCGAAGTTCTCGCGGCAAACCTGGCAAATGAAAGCACTCCGGGGTTCCAGGCGCGGGATATCGATTTCTCCAGTGCCATGCGCCAGCTGGAGGGGAGCAGCGACTCGCCCTTTGCTTCTTCAGCGAGCTCTGCGCAGGAGCTGAAGTACCGAGTGCCAAACCAGTCCGCTCAGGACGGCAATACCGTTGAGCTGGGCGTCGAACAGGCGGAGTTTTCCCGCAATGCGATGGATTTCCAGACCAGCCTGACCTTTCTCACCATGAAATTCAGCGGGCTGAAAAAAGCCATAGAAGGACAGTAAGTATGTCGTTCGATTCGATCTACCGTATTGCCGGCTCGGCGATGAACGCACAGACCGTGCGCCTGAACACCGTAGCGAGCAACCTGGCCAACGCGGAATCGGCAGCGGGCAACGCTGCGGACGTGTACAAGGCGCGCAAGCCGGTGTTCGCAGCCATCTATGAAAACGGCGAATTGACCCGGCCGCTGGGTATGGGCGGCGCACACGTGCAGGTGATGGACGTGGTCACTACCGGCCGCGATCCGCAGCGCCGGCATGAACCCGGTAATCCGCTGGCCGACGCTCAGGGCTACGTCTACTACCCGGACGTCAACAGTATCGAAGAGATGACCGACATGATGTCGGCGACACGCAGCTTCGAAACCAGCGTTGAAGTTCTGAACAAAGTCAAAAGCATGCAGCAGTCCCTGCTGCGTCTCGGGGAAATCTAATGACCACGATCACTAACGGGGTTCAGGGCGCAGCGGGTGCGGTGGCCGGCGATGAAGCGCCGCGCGCAGCAGTCAATGTCAGCGATGCCGCGCAGCTGGAAAACACCTTTATCACCATGATGACTGCGCAGATCCGCAATCAGGATCCGACCAAGCCGATGGATAGCAGCGAATTCGTTAGCCAGTTTTCGGCAATGTCGCAGGTCAAGAGCATGGAGAACATGGCCGCGCTGACGCGCAACAACATGATCCTGACCGACAACCTGCAAACCCTTACGGCGGCAGGGTTGGTCGGGCAGGAGGTCAAGGTCGGGGTGAGCCAGGTCAATCTCGGCGAGGCGGTGGTCAAGGGGCAGGTGACCCAGCAGCACGCATCCGGGCAAACCCTGATCCGGCTGACCGACAGCAACGGTACGGCACAGGAGTTCAGGCTGGGTGGTCAGCCGGCCGGCCCAGTGAGTTTTGAGATCGATCCTGTTGCCCTCGGCCTGGCGCCGGGGCGATACAGCATCGAAGCCGAAACCGACACCGGGGAATATCCCGCCACCGAAGTGGCCGGTGTGGTCCGTCACGTTCGCGTCAGTGAAGAGGGGCCGGTGCTGGATGTTGAAGGGGCTGGTGATGTGCCCTTCTACAGAATTACAGAATTTGGTCAGACGGCTGTAGCCGGGCTGCTTTAACCATTCAAGAATCCTTCTGGAGGCTTTAAGCCATGAGTTTGAATATCGCACTGTCCGGTTTGAATGCTGTCTCCGATCAGCTCGGAACCATCAGTAACAACATCGCCAACGCCGGCACCACCGGCTTCAAATCCTCGCGTACGGATTTTGGCAGCGTCTATTCGGAAAGCCAGGCGTTGGGCGTCGAAGTGCTCGGCAAGACGCAAAGCATCTCCCAGAGTGGTTCGGTGGTGGCCACCGGCCGTACGCTGGATCTGGCGATTGCCGGCGGCGGCTTCTTCATGACCAGAAGCGAAGGCAACGGAGAGGTGGGGTATACCCGTGCGGGTGTATTCAATACCGATAAGGATAACTTCGTTGTCAGCGCAACCGGACAGCGTCTGCAGGGCTATTCGGTAAATGCTGCGGGTGCGTTGCAGACCGGGGCGACCGGCGATCTCCGGTTGGCGGCGACCAATCTGCCAGCGAGCGCAACTGACAGTCTGAGCTTCGTTGCCAACCTGGATGCGGACGGCGATGTTCCTGCAGTGGGTTTCGACCCTGAGGATGCTGAAAGCTTCAACTCCAGCTACACCACGAAGGTGTTCGATTCGCTGGGGCGCGAGCATACGCTGACCCAATATTTCGTCAAAACGGACGAAAACAAATGGGACGTCCGTTACTACGCTGACGGGGCGGAAGTGTCTGCCGCGCACGCAGAAATTGAATTCGATGCTTTTGGCGCGCTGGTTGGTCCTCCTGTTGCTGGTGGTGCTACGCCTGGCGTTGTTGAGTTCACCACAGGTGGGGCCGCGCCCATAAATCTTGCCGTCGACTACACCGGCACCAGCCAATACGGTTCTGATTTCGTGGTCACTGCCAACCGTGCCAACGGCTACTCCGCCGGCGAGCAGACCGGCCTGGCGGTAGAGCGGGACGGCAAGATTTACGCTACTTACAGCAATGGCGAGCGTCGTATTCAGGGGCAGCTGGTGCTGGCTAACTTCGTCAATGCACAGGGGCTGGACAACAAGTCTGGCACGCTCTGGGCCGAAACCGAGGCATCCGGCGCAGCGTTGCTGGGTATTCCTGGGGTAGGGCAGAACGGCGCGATCAGCTCCGGTTCGCTGGAAAACTCCAACGTGGACATGAGCGAGCAGCTGGTCGGCCTGATGGAAGCTCAGCGTAACTATCAGGCGAACACCAAGGTGTTGAGTACTGACAAGGAAATCAACCAGCTGCTGTTCAACGCAATCTAGGGCTGAACCATGGATCGCTTGGGATATACCGCAATGAGCGCCGCCAGCCGCAGCATGATGTCGCTGCAGGTGCAGGCCAATAACCTTGCCAACGTCAATACGCCTGGTTTTCGTGCAGACCTTGAAGCCGCAGAGTCAGCCGCGGTGGCAGGTTATGGCTACGACAGCCGGCATCTGGCGGTCGTCAGGGACAACGGCGTAGACATGCGTCCGGGGACGGCCATGGCTACCGGCCGGTCGCTGGACGTGGCAATACAGGGCGACGGTTTGCTCGCTGTGGAGGTCGACGGTGGCGGTGAGGCCTATACCCGCCACGGCAGTTTGCAGGTGGATGCGGACATGCGGCTGACGGTCAATGGCCGGCCGGTACTAGGCGAAAACGGTCCGATCATGCTGCCCGAATATGACAGCGTGAGTATCGGTTCAGACGGGGTGATCACCGTGGTGCCGCGCGGCGATTTCGTTATTGTCGAGGCCGGTCGCATCAAGCTGGTGGACGAGCCGGCCAGCAATCTGGTCAAGCGACCGGACGGCCTTCTGGCTACCCGCAATGGCGAGCCCGCACAAGATAACGATGAAGTCGTACTGGTATCCGGGCACCTGGAGTCGAGCAACGTATCGGCCATCGAGCAGCTGGTTTCCACCATGAGTCTGAATCGTCTGTTTGAAGCTCAGGTAAAGATGATGAAAGCCGCCGAGGATCTATCCACGGCAGGTAATCGAATGATTCGCGGCGGTTAACGGAGACACCTTATGAGTTCAGCAATGTGGGTAAGCAAGACCGGTCTGGCCGCGCAGGACAAGGCGCTATCGGCTGTCGCCAATAACCTGGCGAACATCAATACCACCGGCTTCAAGAGCGACCGGGTGGTGTTCGAGGATCTGTTCTATACCATCGAAAAGCAGCCGGGCGCCCTGGCTGATCAGGTCAATACGGTGCCTTCCGGTATCCAGTTGGGGAGCGGCGTACGGGTTGCCGGCACGCAGAAAGTCTTCACCGAAGGCAGCATGCAGACCACCAACCAGCCAATGGACCTGGCGATTGTCGGCAATGGTTTCTTCCAGGTCGAAGCGCCGAACGGTGACATCCTCTACACCGAGAATGGCCAGTTCCAGTTGAATGCTGAAGGTCTGATGGTCAACAGCCAGGGCCTGCCGCTGGTACCCGCGATCGAAGTGCCGGCAGGCAGCAGCCGTTTCACGGTGAGCTCCGATGGTATCGTCAGCGCCATTCTGCCGGGCGACCCGACACCAAGCGAGCTGGGGCAGATCAGCCTGGTCAACTTTGCCAACCCGGCCGGGCTGGAAGCGCTCGGGGGGAATGTCTACCGCGAAACCATAGCCAGCGGTGAACCGGTGGAAGGGGTGGCCGGGGAAGAGGGGCTTGGTCAGCTCAAGCAGGGTGTGCTGGAAGGTTCCAATGTGCAGGCTGTGGAGGCAATGGTGTCGATGATCTCGATCCAGCGCGCCTATGAAGCCAATGCCAAGGTATTGGATGCGGCGTCCGGCATGATGCAGTTCCTGAACCAGACGGTATAAAGGCCATGAAAGCTGTCCTGCCAATGCTGTTGCTGGGGTTCCTGGCTGGTTGCCAGTCCTTCGATCAGATCACCGACGACGACTCCGAAGCATACCGTCCGCCCGAGCCGCTGTACGCCGAACCTTCAGGGACCGCGGGCGGGCTGTTCCACGCCGGCTATCGCGGTTCGCTGGTGGGGGATCGCCGGGCAGCCAGCGTTGGCGACATTCTTACCGTGGTGTTGGCCGAGTCGACGCAGTCGAGCAAGAGCGCGGGAACCCGTTTCGGCAAGGAAAGTAGCGTCGGGATCGGTATTCCGACTTTGTTCAACAGCGAATTTGAGCAGTTGCAGAGTTCCGCCTCTGCCAATCGGGATTTCGATGGCTCAGCGAGCAGCTCCCAGCAGAACACGCTGCGGGGGTCGATTGCAGTGGTCGTCCACCAAGTGCTTCCGGGCGGTACATTGTTGGTGAAAGGTGAGAAAACCCTGCAGCTGAATCAGGGCGACGAGATTATCCAGTTGAGCGGTATGGTGCGCCAGGATGATATCAACCGCTACAACCAGGTTTCGTCCCAGAACATAGCCAACGCGAAAATTTCCTATGCCGGCCGCGGCGCGCTGGCGGACAGCAATCGTCCCGGCTGGTTGACACGCTTCTTCACCAGCCCGGTGTTCCCTTTCTGACGTGCTGAGTTATCTGCGGAGTTGTTTTATGTTGCCCTTGCTACGGCTGTTGGCTGTTATCTGTGTGCTGAGCGGTTCGCTGGCGCATGCCGCTGTGCCGCTGATGGATCTGGTGGACGTGGAGGGTATTCGGGGTAACCAGCTGCTCGGTTACGGTCTGGTGGTGGGCCTGGACGGTACCGGCGACCGGGACCAGGTCGAGTTCACCGGGCAGTCCATGACCAATATGTTGCAGGATTTCGGTGTCACGCTTCCGCCGAATGCCAATCCCAAGTTGAAGAACGCTGCGGCGGTCACAGTGACCGCGGTGGTTCCCCCTTCATACAGTCCGGGTCAGACCATCAATGTCACGGTGTCTTCGCTGGGTGATGCGAAGAGTTTGCGCGGTGGTCTGTTGCTCATGACGCCGCTGCACGGGATAGACGGAGAGGTCTATGCGATAGCCCAGGGGGATCTGGTGGTGGGTGGTCTGAACGCCTCGGGCGCCAGTGGATCATCGGTGTCGGTCAACAGCTCCAATACCGGTCTGATTCCGTCCGGCGCGACGATCGAGCGAATGATTCCGAGTGATTTTTCCGAGCGCCCCGAGGTCATGCTTAACTTGCGCAAGCCAAGCTTCCAGACGGTCGCCCGTATCGTCGAGGGGATCGACAAGGTGTTCGGCAAGCATACCGCGACGGCCTTGAATGCAACCAAGGTGTCGGTACGTGCTCCGCTTACCAGCACGCAGCGCATGAGTTTCATGGCAATGCTTGAAGGCTTGCAGATCGAAGAGGGCCGGGTCAGGCCCAAGGTGGTTTTCAATAGTCGTACCGGCACCGTGGTGGTGGGCAAGGAGGTGCGGGTCAGTGCTGCAGCGGTCGCGCATGGGTCGCTTACCGTCACCGTTAGCGAAAACCCTCAGGTAAGCCAGCCGGGTGCCTTTTCGGGTGGTCAGACTGCTGTGGTGCCGGGTACCGATATTGAAGTACTGCAGGAAGCTAACCCGATGTTCGAGTGGCCGGAGGGAGCCAGCCTGGAGGCGATCATCAGCACGGTAAACAGTCTGGGTGCCACACCGGATGATGTGATGAGTATTTTGCAGTCGCTTGAGCGCGCTGGCGCATTGAACGCCGAACTGATCGTAATGTGAGCCTGGATTCAATGAATATTCACTCCTTTCCTCAATCGCAACACGGCTTGCGCACCCTTGCCGATGGGGCTGATCCACAGCGGCAGAAGCTGGAGGCCGCAGCCGAACAGTTCGAGGCTCTGTTCCTTCAGCAGATCCTGAAGCAGATGCGCAAGGCCGGCGATGTGTTGTCCGCCGACAACCCGATGCGCAGCCGTGATCTGGACACCATGCGTGACCTGTATGACGAGGCGTTGGCCGACAGCATGTCCAGTCGCGGCCAGACCGGCATCCGCGACATGCTCGTACAACAGCTTTCAGGGCAGCACGATGCAGCCGGGGCTACGCGTGTAGCGCGAATCGATGATGCGCCATTGCCGCAGTTTTCCGGAGGCGCTTTCCAGCCAGTGGTTAATGCCTGGCGGCACGGTTTTGACCAGCTTGCCGGCGCTTGGGAACAAGGCAGCGCTGCGTTTCAGCGCCTGGTTAGCAGTGTGGTGAAGCAGGAGTCAGGCGGGCGCGTCGATGCGGTATCCCCGAAAGGGGCGCTGGGCTTGATGCAGCTGATGCCGGATACGGCGCGGGACATGGCCGCACAGCTTGGCATTCCGTTCAGCGAAGCGCTTCTTGCTGCAGACGGTGAGTACAACAAGCGCCTCGGTAGCGCGTACCTGAACAACATGCTTGATCGTTACCAGGGTAGCGAGGTGTTAGCACTGGCCGCGTACAACGCCGGCCCGGGTCGGGTCGATCAATGGCTGCAAACCCTGGGCGACCCCCGGAGCAAGCAGATCACTGATGCTGAGTGGATCGAACGTATCCCCTTTAGCGAGACCCGAAACTATACCCGGAATATTCTCCAGGACATCGGCCGCGACGTTGCCGCCGAGCCGGAGCGGCGCAGGTCTTCCGCGCCCCAGGCAGCATTACCTGCAGACTCCCCATCGGAGCAGCTTAATAACGGGCGCAGTACGGTCGTCTTGTTTGATCAGAGAACAAAGGCCGTATCTGCACATGACAGCATGAGGCAGTCACCTGCCTTCGCGCAGCCGGTCCGGATTGAAACCAAGGAGTCTGCGTCATGAGTACCCTCAGTCATATTGCCTATTCGGGGTTGCAGTCCAGCCAGATGGCCATGACCAGCACCGGACAGAACATCGCCAACGTCAATACGCCTGGCTTCAGCCGTATTGCTCCTACTCTGGTGTCTGTCGCCGGACAGAACGGGCGTAGCGCGGGCGGCGGGGTCGAGGTCGCCAGTATCCGTCGTCTGAGCAGCGATTTTCAGAATCAGCAGCTGTGGCGAGCCAATACGGAAAAGAACATGTATGCCAGTGCTCAGCAGTATCTTGGTGCGCTGGAAAGCCTGATGGATGGCGATGGATCAAGCATCAGCATCGGGCTCGATCAGTTTTTCTCTGCGCTGAGCGAATTGACTGTCAGTCCTGAATCGATGGCCTTGCGTCAGCAGGTTGTTTCCGAAGCGGGCAACCTGGGACAGCGATTCAACGGGCTGAGCGGGAATATCGACGCCCAGATTCGTGCTCTGCATGAGCAGCGTGAGGCCATGGCGGTGCAGGCCAACGGGCTATTGCAGAATATCGGTCAGCTTAATCAGCGCATCGTGGAAGCCAAGGCATTGGGTGAGGATACCAATGCATTGCTTGATCACCGCGAAAGCCTGGTAGGTGAGCTCAGCCAGTTCGCCAGCATACGCACTACCGACGTTGCGGACGGATCAGTGACCCTGTCGCTGGGTAACGGGCAGCCTCTCGTTGCGGGTAATACTGCGAGCAAATTGCAGGTCACGCGTCTGGCCAATGGTGAGCAGCAGTTGTCGCTCAGCTTTGGCAAGTCGGAGTTTCCGCTGGCCCAGGACCGTCTGGGTGGTGGGCTGGGTGGGCTATACCAGGTGGAACACCAGTCGCTGCGCCCAATGCTTGAGTCCCTGCACGGGATTGCCAGCGAACTGGCCGACGCCGTCAACGCCACGCTGGAGGATGGTTTCGATCTGCAAGGCGATGCTGGCAAACCCCTGTTCGCCTATGACGCCGGCAGCATCACCGGCCTGCTCAATACAACCGGTATCAGTGCCTCGGAGCTGGCGCTATCGAGCGTCAACGATGAGGTCGGCAACAATGATGTGCTGCTTGATCTGTTGGCCCTGCGCAGTAGCACCATTACGCTGAACGGCAACCAGACAACACTGAACGATGCCTATGCCGGCATGCTCGGCCAGGTGGCGGGTGACAGCCGGGAAAACCAGGCCGAGCTGCGAACCGCCACAACGGTAGGTGAGCAGGCCCAGGCCCAGCGCGACAGTATAAGCGCGGTCAATCTGGATGAAGAGGCGGTGAATCTGATGACCTATCAGCAGGCGTATCAAGCCAATATGAAGGTGATCTCCACTGCTAATCAGTTATTCAATGATCTGATGGCGGCATTCTGACCAGACCCGCGCTTTCGAGCGAATCGATGGAGTTGAAACACCATGCGCATTACCAATGCCCAGACTACCGCCATCATGCATGGTGCGATGAACAACAACGCAGCGAAGTTGGGTCATCTGATGCAACAGATGGCTACCAGCGAGCGCATTATCCAGCCATCCGATGACCCTATCGCAAGCGTGCGCTTGCTTCGCTTGCAGCGCGAAGAAGCGAGCCTCGCCCAGTTCCAGTCCAACATGGGTGCGCTGTCGTCCAGTTTGTCGGTACAGGAAGCCAATCTCAAAGCCGCATCGGATACCATGCTCAATCTTCAGGACCTGATGCTCTGGGCAGCTAACGATGCCAATGCCAGTGAAGACATCGCCGCCATTGGTGGAGAAATGGCGAGCATCGAGCAGACGCTGGTCAGCTTTCTGAACGTGCGGGATGAAGAAGGTCGCTACCTTTTCGCTGGCACCAGGAGCGACACGCCGGCCGCTACCTTTGACGCGGATCTGGGCAAATATATCGCTACCGGTAACGACAAGCATCGCCAGGCGGCCGTGGCCAACGGGGTGTTGGTGGATGAGAACGTGACCGTGAAGGAGATCTTCGGAGCGGACCTGGACTTTCTAAACCAGCTGCACGATATGGTCGTCAGGCTGCAGGACCCGGCATTGAATGCGAGTGACCCTGCGGCCAAACAACAGATTCGCGACACCTTGGCCGCGCTTGACCTGACCCATGGCAAGCTCCTGGGGTCAGTCTCGGAGCTGGGCGGCCGCCAGAATATTCTCAGTATGCTGCAAGAGAGCAACGCCGATGTGTCGCTGGTCAATCAGAAAATTGAAGGGGAACTGTCCCAGCTGGATTACGCTGGCGCCAGTATTGATCTGAACCAGTACATGCTCGCATTGCAGGCCACCCAGCAGACGTATCTGAAGATTAATCAGATGTCATTGTTCAGCCAGCTGTAGGTTTCCACTTGACGAAAATTGACAAGCAGCTCCCTGTCGTCACGCCGGTTGACCCGCAAGGCAGAAGCCGGGCCGAGGTTCATCGGGCCCTCGGAGACGATGGCAAGACGCTGCAGCCTGCCAAAGGTGAACAGGCGCAGCGTTATCTGGGCAGCAGCAAACGCTCTGGTTATAACCTGCAGCTGAACCGGCAATTGACCGCCATCCAGTCCGCCGACAGCTATCTGGCTGACGTGGGGCTACGCCTCGACCAGCTGAAGTTGACCCTGAGTCGACAGCTGGCCAATCCGCACGCGAATGAACAGCCTGCGCTAGCCAAGGCGATCGCGGAGTTCAGCCGCATGCTCACTGAGCGCAGCAAGCGTTCGGGTGGTAGTCTGGATAGTAACCTCAAGCTGAGTCTGAATGAGCCTGCCCGCAGCCGGTTTCGGCTCGCCGGGCTGGATTCGATGGAGGCATTGCAGAACGCCGGCAATGAAACCCTAATCATCAAGGCCGGACGTAAGCAGTCTGAGCCGGGTATCGTCGTGCTTGAGGAAAGCTTGCATCCAGAGCAGTTGCTTCGCCGGTTCAACAATGCGCTGGCTTCCGCGGGTGTCCGTGCGGAACTGGACAGTGAGGGTCGCCTGGTCTTCACCAGTCGCGAAGCCGACTGGCGCAAGCTACAGGCCGGTGTGTCCATTCAGGGTGAAGATAAACTGTTCAGTTCCCAGCAGTTCACTCCGGTGCAGCCGCAGGAAGAAGCCTTTCTTGAAGTTGATGAACAGCTGGGCCTGCAAGCCAACGAGCAGCAGCGCCGAACGCTCGACAGAATAGTCAAGGCATTGGACAGGATCGGCTTGCTGCGCGAACAGTTGAACCAGAGAAAGCAGGAAATTCGGGAGTTTCTGGCGCGCCAGGGTGAGCAGGACGATCAGGCGTGGGCGGCAAGCTATGTCCAGTCAGTCTTCGGTCTGATGCAGAAATCATCATCTGATTATATGGCCGTGACGCAGGCTGTGGTGGCGCAGGCCAACCTGAACCGATTCGCCGTGGTTAGTCTGCTGTCATGATTATCTGCCTTTCTGTTATGACGTATTCAGAGTAATGAACATGGCCACTCATACTTGCTATGACCTTTGCACTGGACAGGATTTGACTCGCGGTACATGCTTCGAAAATCAGTCGAAGCCACAGCGCAGTGAAGCGCGCCCGGAGAAATCAATGGTCTATGTTCAGCGTGATGCTGATGGTTTGATACTGCGTGTGGAAAGCACGCCGTTCGGTGAGATGACAGATACCCTGGCTGTCGAGAGCGAAGAGCTGGCCGGATGGCTGCGCGCCAGCGAGGAAGTCCATGCACGGTTATCGGGCCTGAAACAGAGCGATCTGGCGATGGTTCGGGTGCTGGAAGACGTCGTCATCGTATTGGTCGAGCGAGGCGTGATCAGTTTTACTGATTTGCCTGAGGCAGCACGGCGCAAGCTTGACGAGCGGGCCCTGGCGCGAGCTGACATGGAAGGCATTCGCGGCGAAATGACTGAGCTGATAGATAAGCGCAGCTGAATGTCAGCCGCAGTGATACTCTCTCTTGCTACTTATGCTTTAGCGTAAGAAGTAATAAGTAAATCCGTATAAGAAGCTTGTTGTTCTATAGCTTTTCCTTCGCTAGGCTGAGCACCTCATCACATATCCATGTTCGCGTGTCTGCTTGCAGTGCGCGGGAGGCTGCTCATGTTACGTAAATCATCTTGGTTGTCTAAAGCAGGGCGGATAGGCAGCAGCCTGTTGCTGGGTGCGAGTTTATCTGTTGCCCAGGCGCAGGCCGCTGACCAGGAACTCCTGAATTCCTCCTACGATATCGCCCGCGAACTGTTCTCTGAATACAACGAACTCTTCGCAAAGCAGTGGCAGGAAAAAACCGGCAAGACGGTTGAGATCAAGCAGTCTCACGCCGGTTCTTCCCGTCAGGCACAAGCTATCCTGCAAGGATTGCGCGCTGATGTGGTGACCTACAACCAGGTCACCGATGTCGATATCCTGCATCAACGGGGCAACCTGATTCCGGAGAACTGGCGCGAGCGTTTGCCAAATGCCAGCTCACCTTACTACTCCACCATGGCGTTCCTGGTCCGCGAGGGTAATCCGAAGAACATTCGTAACTGGGACGACCTGGTCCGCGACGATGTCAGCTCTGTTCTACCGAACCCGAAGACCTCTGGTAACGGTCGTTACACTTACCTTGCCGCGCTGGGCTACGCTCAGAAGACCTTTGGTGACGACCAGGACGCCATTGATGACTTCCTGCGGAACATGTTGGGTAACGTAGCTGTATTCGATACGGGCGGACGGGGTGCGACCACTACCTTCGTTGAGCGTGGAATTGGTGATGTATTGCTCACCTTCGAAGCCGAGGTCAACAACATCGCGGCGCAGAATGAGGGCTACGAAGTCGTGGTTCCCAAGATCAGCTTCCTGGCGGAATTCCCGGTGACCTGGATCGACAAGAGCGTCGAGAAAAACGGGACCGAAGAGCTGGCCAAGGCGTATCTCGAAAACCTTTATACGGAAGATGCGCAGCGCCTGATCGCCGGATTCTACAACCGTGTGCATAACGAAACGGTCAAAGCCGAGTTCGCTGACCAGTTTCCTGAAGTGGAGCTGCTGCCCGTCGAAGAGATCGGCGGCAGCTGGGAAAATGTGATGAAAGTGCACTTCGCCAGCGGTGGAAAGCTCGACCAACTTCAACGTCGGTAACTCATACCCTAAATGAATCAATCTCCCTCCGGCTTGTTGCCGGGCCGTTCCAGCCAACCCGGCAAGCGCGTCTTGCCGGGTTTTGCGTTGAGCCTCGGCGTATCGCTGTTCTTTATCAGCCTCGTGCTCATACTGCCTGTCACAGGTTTGATCGTGCAGACCGCAGGCATGGGCTGGGCTGAATACTGGGCAGTAGTCACCGATGAGCGTGTGGTGGCGTCTTATAAGGTGACGCTCTGGGCTGCCGCGTTGGCCTCCATCATCAATGGCGTGGTTGGATTGTTGCTGGCCTGGGTTCTGGTGCGCTATGAGTTCCCCGGCAAGCGCCTGATGGACGCGCTCGTTGACCTGCCGTTTGCCTTGCCGACTGCCGTAGCGGGCATCACCCTGACGGCGCTTTTCGCGCCGGATGGCTGGTACGGGCAGCTGTTCGCATTGCTCGGAATAAAGGTCGCTTTCACCCCGCTGGGTATCATTGTGGCGATGTCCTTTACCAGCCTTCCGTTTGTCGTCAGAACGGTGCAGCCGGTGCTGGAGGATTTTGCACCCGAAGATGAAGAAGCTGCTGTCAGCCTGGGTGCGTCGGACTGGACCGTATTTCGCCGCATTCTTTTGCCTGCAATGTGGCCAGCCCTGATGACCGGGGTGGCGCTGTCCTTCACCCGCAGCCTCGGTGAGTTCGGTGCGGTCATCTTTATTGCCGGCAACATGCCCTACGTCAGTGAAATTATCAGCTTGATGATCTTTGTCCGTCTGCAGGAATTTGACCACGCGGCCGCGAGCGCGATCGCTTCGGTCGTGCTTGTGGCTTCGCTGATCCTGTTGCTTGGCATCAATCTTTGGCAGGCGCGTTATCTGCGCCGGCTGCAAGGACGGTAATCGCTATGCATCAACGCAGAACCATGCGCGCTGGCGATCAGCCCTGGGTCAAATGGACGCTTATAGGGCTGGCATTGGCGCTGACGATCACCATGCTGGTCATGCCACTGGTGATCATTTTTACTCAGGCCTTTTCCGGTGGGTTACAGACCTATCTGGGTAACCTGACCGACAGCTACACCCTGCATGCGATTGGCCTGACGCTTTTCGTAGCCGCGCTGACCGTGCCGATCAACCTGGTGTTTGGGGTATTTCTCGCGTGGCTGGTCACGCGCTTCGAATTTCCCGGACGCAAGGCACTGATCACGCTGATCGATATTCCCTTCGCTGTCTCACCCGTCGTAGCTGGCCTGTTGTATTTACTCTTGTACGGCAGCAACGGCTGGCTCGGCAGCTGGCTGGCCGACCGGGACGTGCAGCTGATGTTCTCCTGGCCGGGCATCGTCATGGTCACGGTATTCGTGACCTGTCCCTTTGTCGCGCGTGAATTGATTCCGCTGATGCAGCAGCAGGGGCGAGAGGAAGAAGAGGCGGGGGTGGTGCTGGGCGCCACTGGTTGGCAGCTGTTCCGCCGGGTGACCCTGCCGAATATTCAATGGGCGCTGTTGTATGGCGTGGTGCTGACCAACGCCCGGGCAGTCGGCGAGTTTGGCGCGGTATCGGTCGTCTCGGGCAATATCCGCGGCGAAACCAATACGCTGGCGCTGCATGTAGAGCTTCTGTATCAGGATTACAACGTGGTGGGGGCGTTTGCCAGCGCTTCGTTGCTGGCAGGCATCGCGCTGATAACCATCGTTGTGAAGAGTTTTGTGGAGTGGCGGCAGGCCCGTCAGCGTGCTCCCCTGGATGATCAATCGGACAACCGCTGATGAGTATTTCCATCGAAGGTATCACCAAACGCTTTGGCTCCTTTCAGGCGCTGGACAACATCTCCCTTGAAGTACCGGACGGCAAACTGATTGGCCTGTTGGGCCCGTCGGGCTCCGGCAAGACGACCTTGTTGCGCATTATCGCCGGCCTCGAAACCGCCGATAGCGGACGTATTCTATTTCAGGGCGAGGATGTCACCCGGCTGCACGTGCGTGAGCGGCGCGTTGGTTTTGTGTTTCAGCATTACGCACTATTCCGGCACATGACGGTGGCGCAGAACGTCGCGTTCGGGCTGGAAGTGCTGCCCGCCAAGGAGCGGCCCAAGGCGGCGGAGATCCGCCAGCGCGTCGATACCTTGTTGGAGATGGTCCAGCTTGGTCATTTGGCCAACCGGTATCCTGCACAGCTGTCCGGCGGACAGAAACAACGCATCGCGCTGGCCCGCGCATTGTCGATGAAACCGCAGATACTGTTGCTGGATGAACCCTTCGGTGCACTGGATGCCAAGGTGCGCAAGGATCTGCGCCGCTGGTTGCGCACGCTGCACGACGAGTTTCATTTCACCAGCGTGTTCGTGACGCATGATCAGGAGGAGGCATTGGAGTTGTCCGATCAGGTGGCCGTGATGAGTGCAGGCAAGATCGAGCAGGTCGATTCGCCGCAAAGGTTGTACGCTGAGCCAGGCAGCCGATTCGTGTTTGATTTCCTGGGGCACGTCAACGTATTCGACGGCCGGCTGGAAGAGCAAGTAGTACGGCAAGGCGAGGCTTGGGTAAGACTGGGAGAGCCCGTAACATCAAAAGAACTGCAGCTGTACATGCGCTCCCATGAGGTGCGCTTGCAGTCCATGTCGGAGGCCCATGCCCATCTGCCGCTGCGCATCGAGTCGGTCAGTCTTGTTGGTGCTGAAGTGCGTCTTGAGCTTTCTCCCATCGGCTGGGAATCGGCAGAGCCCTGGGAGGTTGGTATTACCCATGCTCAGTTCAATAACTGGCAGCCGAAGCGTGGCGACCAGTGCTATGCCGTGCCGAGGGTGGCTCATGTTATCGAAGAAGGTTCCGGCGCACCGCGCACGCTGCGCTGGCAAGCAGGGGAGATGGATGATCCCGCTGCAATGATATGAGCAACATGGCTGATTTAGAGGCCCAGCCCAATATATCACGGTCGGGCTACGCCAAGCGGAGTCTAACTTCTTTCGGGTAGCGTTGGGTTGTGGCTGCGGAGTAGTATCGGACACCCGGACAATGGATGCGCCGGGATAAAGGACGAGCTGCCATGAAGGCGGCCTATCACATCATCAGGAGATGACATTTCAATGTTCAAGAAAACACTGCTTGCTGCGCTGGTATCCGGCGTAATGATTTCTGGCGTCCAGGCGGCCGAGATTCAGCCGAATGGGTATTTGTTCGGTAATGTTGGTCAGTCGGATGCGGATGCTTCGAAACTGGGACAAGGCATGGATGCGGCGGCGGATTACCTCGCTTGGGAAGCTGGCTTGGATGTGGGGAGCTCGAAGTTTGATGAGAAAGACACTGCATTCAAAGTAGGTGCCGGTATCCAGCTGAACAGTCATATTGCCGTCGAGTTTCAGTATCTGGACTTGGGCGAGCTAACTTATAAAGCGCAAGGCGTCGACTCAGTTGTTGGTACTACCGGTAGCATGAAAGCGACTTCGGGTACTGACGGTTTCGGTGCTAATTTGGTTGGCTCGTTGCCTTTTGACCGTTTCAAGCTTTTTGGTAAGGTGGGCTATCACAAGCTTAAGACCGAAGTGAAGGCAAGTGCCAGTGTTACAGCGCCCGGTTTCGGATCTGTACGTGCTTCGGCATCGGATGATACGACCGAGTGGGTAACATCTTACGGTGTAGGCGCCTCCTATGCTTTCACCCCTACAGTTGAACTGGTTGGTGAGTACGAGCGGTATCGCGACGTAGCTGACGAGTACGACGTGGACTTCGCTTCCGTCGGCCTGCGCTACAACTTCTAAGCAGTGAGCCTCGTGAATGTCCGGCCATCGCGCCGGACATTCAGAACTTAACCACAGCCCCTCTATTAAACTCTCGCTTTCAGCGTAAAACCTTAGCCCTGAAACCCCTCGCCACATCTTTCCCTCGAAGCCCGTTCCCGTTTCCACTATAATCGCGCGCTTTCTTCACGCCGGGGGCGACCCCCGCTGTCGGGCTGGACGGAGGGTGACTCAGTGATCAATACGCCTTATTACCTGATCGACAAAAGCAAGCTGCTGCGCAATCTGGAAAAGATTGCCTATGTACGGGAACACTCCGGCGCCAAGGCGTTGTTGGCCCTCAAGTGTTTTGCCACCTGGTCAGTATTCGACCTGATGAGCCAGTACATGGACGGCACCACGTCGTCCTCCTTGTATGAGGTCAAGCTCGGCAAGCTGAAGTTCGGCGGCGAAACACATGCCTACAGCGTGGCCTACGCCGACGACGAGATCGAGGAGGTTCTGGCGCACTCCGACAAGATCATCTTCAACTCCATCAGCCAGTTGCAGCGCTTCGCCGACGCCTCCAGCCATCACGTCCGCGGCCTGCGCCTCAACCCGCAGGTCAGTAGCTCGGATTACCTGATTGCCGACCCCTCGCGTCCGTTCAGCCGATTAGGCGAATGGGATGCCGAGAAGGTCGCCGGTGTGATCGATCAGGTGTCCGGCTTCATGATTCACAACAACTGCGAGAACAGTGACTTCGATCTGTTTGACCAGATGCTCACGCAGATAGAGCAGCGGTTCGGTTCGCTGCTGGAACAGGTCGAGTGGGTCAGTCTTGGTGGTGGTATTCACTTCACCGGCGAAGGCTATCCGTTGGACAAGTTCTGCGCCCGGCTCAAGGCATTTTCCGAGCGGTACGGGGTTCAGGTGTTCCTCGAGCCCGGCGAAGCGGCCATTACCATGAGTACCTCGCTGGAAGTTACCGTGCTGGACACCCTGTTCAATGGCAAGAACCTGGCGATCGTGGACAGTTCGATCGAAGCGCATATGCTCGACCTGCTTATCTATCGTCAGCCTGCCAGGATGGAGCCCTGCGATGGACCGAACACCTATATGGTCTGCGGTAAATCCTGTCTGGCGGGGGATATCTTCGGCGAGTTCCAGTTTGATAAGGAACTGGCGATTGGTGACAGGCTGTCGTTCATCGACGCTGCCGGTTACACCATGGTCAAGAAGAACTGGTTCAATGGCGTGAAGATGCCGTCTATTGCGGTGCGCCAACTCGACGGCCAGGTTGAACTGGTCAAGGAGTTCGGCTTCGAAGACTTTGTTAACGGCCTCTCCTGAGGCCATCACCCAAGCCTTTTCCAAGGAGGCGTTTCGAGGAAGAGACATGAAGAAAAACGTTCTGATTATTGGTGCCGGTGGCGTTGCCCAGGTAGTTGCGCATAAATCTGCGCAGCATAATGACATCCTGGGCAATATCCACATCGCTTCGCGCACTGTCGAGAAATGCCAGCAGATAGTCGACAGCGTGCGGGAAAAGGGCAGCCTCAAGGTTGCCGGTGAATTGCAAGCCCATGCCCTGGATGCGCTGGATATAGAAGCAACCAAGGCGCTGATTGCCAAGACACAATCGCAAATAGTCATCAATGTCGGATCGGCTTTCATCAATATGTCGGTGCTGCAGGCCTGTATCGAAACGGGCGCCGCCTACCTCGATACCGCTATCCACGAAGAGCAGGACAAAATCTGCGAAACGCCGCCGTGGTACGCCAACTACGAGTGGAAACGCCGCGAGCTGTGCGCTGAAAACAACGTCACCGCCATTCTTGGCGTCGGTTTTGATCCGGGCGTGGTGAATGCCTATGCGGCGCTCGCGGTAAACGAGTATTTCGACAAGGTCGACGAGATCGACATCATCGACATCAATGCCGGCAGCCACGGTCGCTACTTCGCTACCAACTTCGATCCGGAAATCAATTTCCGTGAGTTCACCGGCCGCGTGTGGTCCTGGCAGAACAGCGAGTGGACGCAAAACCAGATGTTCGAGGTCAAGCGCACTGACGATCTGCCGGTAGTAGGCCAGCACACCAGTTATATGACCGGACATGACGAACTGCATTCCCTGTCGCAGAACCTGAATGTGCCCAACATTCGTTTCTGGATGGGCTTCGGTGAGCACTACATCAATGTCTTTACTGTGCTGAAGAATCTCGGGCTGCTCTCCGAACAGCCAGTTAAGACAGCCGAAGGGCTGGAAGTGATACCGCTGAAAGTGGTCAAGGCTGTGCTGCCTGATCCGTCTTCGCTGGCGCCTGACTATCAGGGCAAAACCTGTATCGGCGATCTGGTGAAAGGGCAGAAGAACGGGGAGCAGAAGGAAGTGTTCATCTATAATGTCGCCGACCACGCTGAAGCCTATGCGGAAGTCGGCAGCCAGGGCATTTCCTACACAGCTGGCGTGCCGGTAGTGGCCGCTGCCCTCCTGATCGCACAGGGCGAGTGGGACGTGCAGAAGATGGTGAACGTCGAGGAGCTACCGCCCAAGCCGTTTATCAATCTGCTCAACGAAATTGGCCTGCCAACGCGGATTCGCGATGAGCAAGGCGATCGTGCGCTGAGCGTCTGATTCGAGGTGCTATCAAAAAGCCGGCCATGAGTAATCAGGCCGGTTTTTTTGTGCCTGCATTGCCGGGGCTCGGCGTAGTCTTGCTGTCGAGACGGAGCTCGACACTCCCAGAAAGCCCCCGCTGATAGTGTGTCTACNAGACGGAGCTCGACACTCCCAGAAAGCCCCCGCTGATAGTGTGTCTACCTGGGGGTGTAGCGCGCCTGCGCTACGCCGATTCTGGCGCCACTGCGCGGCCAGTCGTCGGTCCGAACACGGCCCGAAGCGCCGACAATCCGAGGGAAGTGGCATTGCTGTTCTGGGGGTGTAGCGCGCCTGCGCTCCGCAGATTTTGGCGCCACTGCGCGGCCGGTCGTCGAGTCCGAACACGGCCCGAGGCGCCGACAATCCGAGGGAAGTGGCATTGCTGTTCTGGGGGTGTAGCGCGCCTGCGCTCCGCAGATTTTGGCGCCACTGCGCGGCCGGTCGTCGAGTCCGAACACGGCCCGAGGCGCCGACAATCCGAGGGAAGTGGCATTGCTGTTCTGGGGGTGTAGCGCGCCTGCGCTACGCCGATTCTGGCGCCACTCCGTGGCCAGTCGTCGAGTCCGAAGATGGCCCGAGGCGCCGACAATCCGAGGGAAGTGGCATTGCTGTTCTGGGGGTGTAGCGCGCCTGCGCTACGCCGATTTTGGCGCCACTCCGTGGCCAGTCGTCGAGTCCGAAGATGGCCCGAGGCGCTCGACAACCTTGGGACAAGCTAATCAGCTGCGCTTTCAATTGATACGCTGGATCAGCTCCACGCGCCGGTTGAATGCTTTTCAGCAGCTTTGCAGGGTCCGCCAGTGGCGACGCTCAGGGCAGACGGCTGACCAGTTCGACGCGACGGTTCTGGGATCGCCCATCTTCGGTGGTATTGCTCGCCAGTGGCGCATAGGGCCCCATACCGGCAGAGTGCAGCCGTGCGGCAGCTATCCCGTGATCCTTGACCAGCGCCTGAACCACAGACTCCGCCCGCGCAGCTGACAGGCGCAGGTTGAGTTCGGGCGAACCCACATCATCGGTATGCCCGACCACATAAAACCGGAGCTCAGGGTAATCGTTCAGCAGTTGGGCAACCGCTTCGAGCGCCGGCTTGGATTCCGCTCTGATGGTCGATTTGCCGGTGTCGAACTGAACCCCTTCTATCGAAGCCTTGCCGGATTCCTCCAGCTCAGTGTGCAGCAGGTCCGAATCCACTGCCACCAGGCCCATCTCGATGGGGCCGGTTTCAATAACGGCCTGCTGGACAGCGGTATCGCCGCGGTACTCGCCGATAAACAGGGCGATATAAGCCAGGCCGTTGACAGTCTCGCGGCGTGCCACGAGGTAATGCGGGTCCCGATAGTAGTTATAGACGTTGCCGGTATTGGCGATGAGGGCACCCAGCGCGCGAATCTCTGTGGAATTGCCGCACGCCTCCCTTGAGCATTCATAGAGGATTTCGAAGCCGGCATCCGCCAGCGCGGACGTATAGTTGCGGTATACCTTGAGCGTGGACACCTTGTTCAGTTCATAGAAATGCCGGGTCAGCTCGCCAGTCAATTCGATCTTCTCGAATTCATCTACGTTGCGTGAAGCAGTCACAACGCTGACCGGGATGACGAAATGTTCGTATTCACTGTGTGTGCGTTCGCGAATACGCGCTCCTGGATAGCGCGACAGCAGCGCATGGTCCCGTGCCCGCTGCGCGGGGGTGATCACAGCGATCTCGGTATCAAGCTCACGTGGCTGATCGAGATACGTCAGGTCGATTTCGATGAGGTCGTCGCGAATCTGGGACTCCTCGATGATGACCTGTTGCACCGCGGCTTCTCCGTCGTCGCCACCAATGAACACCGCCACGTGGGCCTTGCCCTCATCGGCTTCAGCGAGAATGTAATAGGGGTCCTGCCAGAAGGTAAATACGCTATTGCTGATAGCCAGTTTTGCGCCAAGCTCCTGGATCTGGCGCTGGTTGCCGCACTCATCGCGGCTGCATTCGAACAGGATGTTCATGCCGGCGCGCTCAATTGCGGCTTTGTAGTTCTGGTATACCTTCAGGGTTGATGTGTTGCGAATGCGGTAGGTATGCCGGGTCATGTCGCCGATCAGCTTGAGCTCGGGAAAGGTCATGCTGGCTTCTTCGGGTGGCAAGCCGGTCGGCAAGGCAAAGCGCTCGAAACTTACCTGCTGATAACTGGTTGCCCGGGCTTCCGGAAAGCGGCTCAGAAGGGGGTGATCAGGCGATTTGGCGACAGCGCACATCGGCGCAGTAACAAGCAAAAGGGTCAACACGGCGTAGCGAAACATGAGGCTATATCCTTTGGCGAAACATTCCTGGGACGTCGGGCTCACCCACATCATGCTCCGGATGGAGCGGGGCCGCGAAAAGTTCGTTGCATTGAGGTCTGGCATGGTCTGGCTGAGTTAGGTAAAGCGGTCGCTGAATGCATCGGATCACCCGGAACTGACAGCTGAATACGCCTGTTAGTTCCGCTGAGTGGCTGCGACGCCAAATGTCGTGGTCGGGCCTGATACTATTCACACATTGCAACGCGGCCGTGCAGCTTCGCCCGGTCGTCCAGTCTGTTACGGAGCATTCATGCAGCAAACCGAGCCCCTGGTACCAGGACTGATGATCATCCATGGCAATCGCCTGGAGTCGCTTCGCCAACTGGTGGTCAGCTGGGTGGCAGGCCACCCGCTGCGACCGCTGGAAAACGAAGTGGTGCTGGTGCAGAGCAACGGTATTGCGCAATGGCTCAAGCAGGCGCTGGCCGCGGACGTGACTGACGACGACACCAGCGGCTGCGGAATCGCCGCGGCGTTCGATGTGCAGCTACCGGCGCGTTTTCTGTGGCAGGCGTACCGCAGCGTGCTGGGCGCTGAAGCCGTGCCCACTACCTCGCCACTGGATAAAGCACCGCTGACCTGGCGACTCATGCGCCTGCTGCCAGCGCTGATGGACCAGCCCGACTTCGAGCCGTTGCAGCGTTTTCTGGCAGACGATGATGATTGTCGCAAGCGATACCAGCTCTCAGAGCGGTTGGCCGACCTGTTTGACCAATACCAGGTATACCGCGCCGACTGGCTGACCGACTGGGCGGCCGGACGGGATCAGGTCCGCCATGCGCGCGACGGCATAAAACAGCTTGAGCCGGCGGATCGCTGGCAGCCGGCGCTATGGCGCGCCCTGCTTGAAGATGTCGGTGCGGCGCGTCTGGCCGACAGTCGCGCGGGTATTCATCCGCGCTTTGTCGAGGCACTGCAGAGCGCAACGGAACGGCCCGCCGGGTTGCCGCGCCGGGTCATCGTGTTTGGAATCTCATCACTGCCGGCGCAATATCTGGAAGCGCTGGCAGCGGTCGGGCGCTTCAGCCAGGTGCTGCTATGTGTACTCAACCCCTGCCAGCATCACTGGGGCGACATCGTCGGCGATCAGGATCTGCTGCGCCATCAATACCAGCGCCAGCAGCGGCGTCCCGGTACCCCGGCGCAGCTGGACGAATACAGCCTGCATCAACATGCCCATCCGCTGCTCGCTGCCTGGGGCAAACAGGGCCGGGATTACATCAATCTGCTCGATAGCCACGATGACCGCGCCAGCTATGAAGCGCAGTTTGCTGGTCTCAATGGTGGTCGCATCGACCTGTTTGACGCACCTGATACCAGCCATCTGCTTGGTCAGCTACAGGATGACATTCTCGACCTGCGGCCTTTGGCCGAAACGCGCGAGCTATGGCCCGCCGTCGATCCGGTTAACGACCAGTCCCTGCGCTTTCACCTGGGCCACAGCCCGCAGCGCGAGGTCGAGATACTCCACGATCAGTTGCTTGCCTGGTTCAACGCTGACCCCAGCCTGCGTCCGCGCGACATCATCGTCATGGTTCCGGATGTGAATACCTATGCACCGCACATCCTGGCAGTCTTTGGCCAATATGGCGCCGAGGACGAACGCTTTATTCCTTTCACGCTGGCGGATCAGGGGCAGCGGGGGATCGATCCGCTGCTGATTGCGCTGGAGCATCTGCTTCGTTTGCCCGATAGCCGGCTGCCGGTCAGCGAAGTGCTTGATCTGCTCGACGTGCCGGCGCTACGCCAGCGCTTCGGTATTCATGAGAGCGACCTGCCGACGCTACGCCGCTGGATTGAAGGCTCTGGTATCCGTTGGGGTCTCGACGCCGAACGTCGTGCCGAGCTCGGCCTGCCGGCGGGTTTGCATGCCAACACCTGGCGCTTCGGGCTGCGGCGGATGTTGCTTGGCTATGCGGTTGGCACCGGCGAGCCCTGTGGCGACATCGAGCCCTATGACGAAATTGGCGGGCTGGACGCCGCGCTGATCGGCCCGCTGGTAAAGCTGCTGGATACGCTGGATCACAGCTGCACCGAGCTGGCCGGGCAGGCCAGCTGCGCGGTGTGGGGCGAGCGTTTCCGTCATCTGCTGCAAGCCTTTTTCCGGGCCGATACCGAGCGCGACGAGCGTCTGCTGACCCAGTTGCAGGAAGGGCTCGACGGCTGGCTGGAACTCTGTGAGAGCGTGGCGTTGGAAGATGCCTTGCCGCTGAATGTAGCGCGTGAAGCCTGGCTCGGCGCAGTCGAACAGAACCAGCTCAGCCAGCGTTTTCTGGCGGGTGCCGTCAACTTCTGTACGCTGATGCCCATGCGCGCGATCCCGTTCCGGCGTATCTGCCTGCTGGGCATGAATGATGGCGATTATCCGCGCGCGCAACCGCCGCTGGATTTCGATCTGATGGGACGCGACTACCGGCCCGGTGACCGTTCGCGTCGTGAGGACGACCGCTACCTGCTGCTTGAGGCGCTACTGTCCGCGCGCGAGCGGCTGTACATAAGCTGGATCGGACACAGCATTCGTGACAACAGCGAGCGTCCGGCCTCGGTGCTGGTCGGGCAGTTGCGCGATCATCTACAGTCGGGTTGGCACCCGGCCGACCAGCGCGATTTGCTGGATGCTCTGACCATCGAGCATCCCCTGCAACCCTTCAGCAAGCGCTACTTTCAGGACGGCGGTGAGCTGTTCAGCTATGCAGGGGAGTGGCTGCCGATGCACGCCACTCCCGCTGACGTCCAGGCGGATAAGGCATTGCCGGCAATGCCCCCGGAGGCGCCGATCGAGCTGGAAGCGCTGCAGCGCTTTCTGCGCAACCCGGTGGCGCACTTTTTCAGCGCACGGCTCAAGGTCTATCTCGATGACCGCATCGAGAACCTGATTGATCACGAGCCCTTCGCTCTGGACGGGCTACAGACCTATCACCTGAGCCAGACCATTCTCGAAAGTGGCCAGCGTCTCGAACCCGATATGGATATCGACCAGGCGCTGCAAGGCTTTGCGACCCGGCTCAAAGGCCAGGGGCAGTTTCCGTTGGCCGGTTTTGGTGAGATGGCGGCCAACGAATTGCTCTCGCCACTGGGTGATCAGCTGCGTAACTATCAGAGCCTGTGCGCAAGCTGGGGTGCGATACAAGAGACGCCCCTCCCGTTGCAGGGTCAGTACGGCGCATTACATCTGGCGAGTTGGTTAAGCGGGCTGCGCACTGCTCTGCATGGCAACGCGCTGGCGCGGATTCGTCTGGCGCCGGGGAAGATTCTCGACAAAAAAACGGGTAGTCCGAACTGGCGCAAGCTGCTGGCCGACTGGACGACCCATGTGGTGGCCTGCGCCAGCGGGTATGAACTGCATAGCTACGTGGTAGCGGGGGATGTCCCCATGCACTTCAAACCCGTGCCGCAGGAGCAGGCCGACGAGATGCTGTGTACCTGGCTTGAAGATTATCAATTGGGGCTGGAACGTCCCTTGCCCTGCGCACCTGAGGCCGCCTTTGCCTGGCTCAAGGGCCTGGCCAAAAAGGACGAAGCGCACGCCGAAGCGGAAGCTATCAAGGCCTATGAAGGTAACTGGAACGCCGGCGGGGAGGTGGGTAAAAGCGCGGTACTGCAGCGGCAATATCCCGATTTCGCCAGCCTCAGCCTGAGCGGCGAATTCGCGCTGTATTGTGACCGACTCTACGCACCGCTGGTGCACGCCAGCCTCGACGAGTTGGTGGTGATTTACCAGCCTCTGGAGGAAACAGTATGAGCACGGATGCGCGCCCCCTGGCGCTGCGTTTCCCCCTGCGTGGAAGTCGGCTGATCGAGGCCAGCGCCGGGACGGGCAAGACCTTTACCATCTCCGCGCTGTACTTACGGCTGGTGCTAGGGCACGGCGGAAGTGAAGCCGGGCTGGGACGGGAGTTGTTACCGCCGGAAATTCTGGTGGTGACCTTTACCGATGCGGCGACGCGCGAGTTGCGCGACCGCATTCGTGCCCGGCTGGTGGAAGCAGCTCAGGCGTTTCGCGGTGAGCTGGCTAATGCCGACACCGTCTTGCAGAGCCTGCTGGATGATTACGACGCGGCGGATTGGCCGGCCTGCGCGCGTCGACTGGATATCGCTGCGCAATGGATGGACCAGGCCGCCGTCTCGACTATCCATAGCTGGTGCCAGCGCATGTTGCGCGAACATGCCTTCGATAGCGGTAGCCTCTTCACTCAGCAGCTGGAGACCGATCACAGCGAATTGCTGGCCGAAGTGGTGCGCGATTACTGGCGTCAACAGTGCTATAGCCTCAGCGCCGGTGGGTTGTTATGGGTGCGCCAGAGTTGGGGCGAGCCGGATCGCCTGATTTCCCAGGTCAAGGCTCTCTTTCAGGAGTCGCTGGAGCATCCCGGGCAATCGCTGGACGAGCTGATTGTGCCGGTGCTGGCCCAGGCCGAAGAGCGCCTGGCGCAACTCAAAGCGCCGTGGGCTGCCTGGGTTGATGAGTTGGAGTCGCTGCTTGATAGGGCCGTAGAGGTCGGCCATGTGGACAAGCGCAAGGTGCAAAAACGCTACTACGCGCCCTGGTGCGAGAAGTTGCGCAGTTGGGCCGGTGACCCGCCTGTGCAATTGCTCGACTTGCCGGACGCAGCCTGGAAACGCCTGTGTCATGACGGGCTCGCCGAAGCCTGGAAGACCGGCGACGTGCCTTCACATGCTGCGCTGGATGCGCTGGCCACATTGCAGGCCGATCTTCAGGCATTACCCAATCCCCGCCAGGCCGCGCTGCGGCATGCGGCTGGTTGGATCCGTCAGCGTTTCGAGCAGGAAAAACGCCGCCGCGCCGAAATGGGGTTCGATGACATGCTTGCCCGGCTCGACGTTGCCTTGCACGGCGCAAACGGTGAGCGGCTGGCGGACGTCATTCGCCGGCAGTTTCCGGTAGCCCTGATCGACGAATTCCAGGACACCGATCCGCTGCAGTACCGGATCTTCGACCGCGTGTATCGGGTGACGGAAAACGATCCCGAGTACGGATTGTTTCTGATTGGTGATCCCAAGCAGGCGATCTATGCCTTCCGCGGCGCGGATATCCATACCTATCTGCAGGCCAAGAAGGCCACCGCCGGACGCCACGAGAACCTGGACACCAACTTCCGCTCCAGCCATTCCATGGTGAAAGCGGTCAACCGGGTGTTTGACCTTGCCGAGAAACGTCCGGATGGCCGCGGCGCCTTTCTGTTTGCCAACGGCGATGAGCGGCCCTTGCCCTTTATCGAAGTCGCTGCCAAGGGGCGACCGGAAGTCTGGACCGTGGAGGAGCAGACTCCGCCAGCGCTGACCGCCTGGCATTTGTCCAGCGAAGAGCCGCTGGCGGGCGGCGTCTATCAGCAGGAAATGGCCGCCCGCTGCGCCAGCGAAATGGTGCGCCTGCTCAACCTTGGTCAGCAGAATCAGGCGGGTTTCCTGGATCCGCAACATGGTATGCGCGGGGTGCGCCCGGCAGACATGGCGGTGCTGGTGCGCGGTTTCCGTGAGGCGCAGGCGATACGCAGCGAACTGGCAGCGCGGGGCGTGCGCAGCGTCTATCTCTCGGACAAGGACTCGGTGCTGACCACTGGCGAGGCAGCGGATGTGCTGCGCTGGTTGCGTGCCTGCGCCGAGCCGGATAACGACCGCCTGCTGCGGGCGGCCCTGGCCAGCGCCACACTCGGCCTGGCCTGGACGGTGCTGGATGAGCTAAACCAGGACGAGCGCATCTGGGAACAGCGGGTATTCCAGTTCCGCGACTACCGCCGGGTCTGGCTACGTCAGGGTGTGCTGCCCATGCTGCGCAAACTCATCCATGACTTCGATTTGCCGGCGCGCCTGCTGGCAGAAAGCGATGGTGAGCGCCGCCTGACCAATCTGCTGCATCTCGCCGAGCTGTTACAACAGGCCTCGCGCGAACTGGATGGTGAGCAGGCGCTGGTGCGTCATCTGGCCGAGCTGCTGGCAAACCCTTCTGCCAGTGCTTCGGATGAACAAATCCTGCGTCTGGAAAGCGATGCTGCGCTGGTCAAGGTGGTGACCATTCACAAATCCAAGGGCCTGGAGTACCCGCTGGTATTTCTGCCCTTTATCTGTGGCGTCAGGCCGGTCAACAAGGACGCCCCGGTCCGCCTGCATGATGGCGAAACCGCAAGATTGATACTCGAGCCGACCGAAGACGAAGTGGCCCAGGCGGACGCCGAACGGCTCGCCGAGGACTTGCGACTTTTATATGTCGCTCTGACCCGTGCGCGGCACGCCTGCTGGTTGGGCATGGCCGACATCAAGCACGGCAACGGCAAGGCTTCGATTCTGCACCGCTCGGCTGTGGGGCAACTGTTGAGCGGCGGGCAAGCGTTGACGTCTTCCGCCGTGCTGCCGGGCCTGCTGGCGCAGTGGTCCGCGCCAGGCATCGTCGAGGCGCAGCCAGTGCCCGATTCCTCCGACGAATGCTTCCAGCCAATAACCGGTCCCGTGCCAGAATTGCATGCCCGACATACGCAACGGCGCGCGGCCGAGCACTGGTGGATAGCCTCGTACAGTGCCTTGCGCCCCGACGACAGAGTGCTGCAGCGCACCCGCTCGGACGATGCCGCGCCGGATAGCCCGGCGGCGCAAAAAGCCACGGATGATGAGCGCCACTCGATCTTCGTGCCGCTGCGTGCGGGAGAGCTGGCCACCATTCACCGCTTCCCCCGTGGCCCAGGCCCCGGCACCTTTCTGCATGGTTTGCTTGAGCTGGCCGGTATGGAAGGTTTCAGCAAACTGGCAACCGCAAGCGCCTGTGAGCAATTGCTGCGCCCGCGCTGCGTTCGGCGCGGCTGGGAGCAGTGGGTTACGCCGCTGGCTGAGTGGCTGAGCGGCTTGATCAACCGGCCCTGGCCATTGGCGGGAACCGAGAAGCTGAGCCTGGCGGGGCTGGAGCCCGAGCAGTATCAGGCCGAGATGGAGTTTCTGTTCGCTGCCAGCCGGGTTGATGGCCAGCAGCTGGATGCGTTGGTGCAGGCCCAGGTGCTGCCCGGCCAGCCGCGCGCACCGCTGGCGCCGGAGCGGCTCAACGGCTTGTTCAAGGGCTACATCGATCTGGTGTGCGAGCATGAGTCGCGCTATTACGTGGTCGATTACAAGTCCAATTGGCTGGGCCAGGACGAAACGGCCTATACCGAGGCGGCAATGGAGTCGGCTGTGCTTGAGCACCGCTACGATCTCCAGTTCGTGTTTTATCTGCTGGCGCTACACCGCCAGCTCAAGGCCCGCCTGCCAGGTTATGACTACAACCAGCACGTGGGTGGCGCGGTGTACTGGTTTGTGCGGGGCGGCGCTGCGGAGAATGCCGGCATCTGGCATTGCCGTCCGCCACGCGAGCTTATCGAGTCGCTGGACAGGTTGTTCGCCGGTGAATCTCTGGTGCTGGATGAGGTGGTGTCATGACTGTCGAACAACTTGATCTGCTCAGCAGTCCCGAAGCTGATCCCAACCAGGCGCCGCCTGAAAATGGGCCGGACCAGGGTGCTCTGGGGGATATTCCGGCCACGCTGGCGTTGCTTGATCGGTGGGTCGAGCTTGGCTGGTTGCGCGCACTTGACCGTGCGCTGGCCGCCTTCATGCTCGAGCTGGACGCCGATAGCGCGCCGTTGACGCTGATGGCCGCCGCACTGACCAGCCATCAGCTTGGCCATGGACACGTTTGTCTGGACATCGGGGAAACACTGCGCGCCCCTGATTTTGCCCTGTCCTTGCCCCCGGAGGGTGACGATGCGGCACTAGGCGTAGCGCTTCCCTCGCAGGTGCTTGCTGCGGTGCAGGCGGCGGATTGGCTGGCGATACTCGCGGCCAGCGGCGTGGTCGACAGCGAAGCCGGCGGGGGTGGCGGTGAGCCGCTGGTGCTGCGCGGGGCACGGCTTTACCTGCGCCGCTATTGGCGGTACGAACGCCAGGTGATGGATTCGCTGCGCCAGCGGCTGAGTCGACCATTGGTATTGCCGGAGGGTTTTCAGGCAGGGCTGGAGCGGTTGTTCGCCAGCAGCCAGACGCAGCCGGATTGGCAGAAGCTGGCCTGCGCCGTGGCGGCGCGCGGCGCTTTCAGCATCATCACCGGCGGGCCGGGAACCGGCAAGACCACCACTGTGGTACGGCTGCTGGCGCTATTGCAGGAGCCGGCCGTCCAGGCAGGACGACCACTGCGCATTCGTCTGGCTGCGCCCACCGGCAAGGCCGCAGCGCGTTTGACCGAGTCGATTGGCAGGCAGGTCGGACAGCTGACGCTCAGCCCTGCGGTACTCGAAGAGATTCCCACGGCGGTGACGACGGTTCACCGCCTGCTAGGCAGCCGACCGGACACCCGCCATTTCCGTCATCATGCGGGCAATCCGCTGCCACTGGACGTACTGGTGGTGGATGAAGCCTCGATGATCGATCTGGAAATGATGGCCAATCTGCTGGGCGCCTTGCCCGCCCATGCACGACTGGTGCTGCTCGGCGACAAGGATCAACTGGCCTCGGTGGAGGCCGGCGCGGTGCTTGGCGACCTGTGCCGCGATGCCGAAGCGGGGCGCTATTCCCCGGAAACCCGCCAATGGCTGGAACAGGTCGGCGGTCAATTGCTGGCGCCGGCGGGCCTGGAGACCGGCGATTCGCAGCAGCACCCATTGGCGCAGCAGACGGTCATGCTGCGGCATTCGCATCGCTTCGGTGCCCAGAGCGGCATTGGCGAGCTGGCACGGGCGGTGAATCGCAGCGACCCGCAGGCCGCGCGTAGCGTGTTGAACGCAGGATATCCGGACATTCGCAGTCGGCTGCTCGGCTCGGTCGAAGACGCCGCGTTGAGTACGATGATGCTCGGCACTCTGGGCGAGGGCTTGCCTGGCTACGCGCAGTATCTCGACAGATTGACTACCGAACGTCCCGCCGCCGAGACCCCAGCAACCAGCCCCGCCTGGGAAAACTGGGCGCGGTCGGTGCTGACGTCATTCGATGCATTTCAGGTGCTCTGCGCGGTGCGCAAGGGTCCGTGGGGCATTGAGAACCTGAACCGGCGTATCGCGGAGATTCTGCAGCGCCGCGGTCTGCTTGATAGCAGTCAGGCCTGGTATGAGGGGCGGCCGGTGCTGGTCACGCGCAACGATTACAACCTGGGATTGATGAATGGTGATATCGGCATCGCCATGAAGGTCAAGGACAAACCCCTGCGCGAGGGCGAGCCGGAGCGGCTGGTGCTGCGGGTCGCTTTCCCGCGCAACGATGGTTCCGGCAGTTTGCGCTTCATCCTGCCCAGCCGGTTGACCGAGGTAGAAACGGTGTTTGCCATGACTGTGCACAAATCCCAGGGTTCGGAATTCGCGCACACGGTGCTGATCCTGCCCGAAACCCGCAGCCCGGTATTGACCAAGGAGCTGGTCTACACCGGCATTACCCGCGCCAGCCAGCAATTTACGCTGGTGGAAACGCGGCAGGGCATCTTCGAGGCGGCGGTGGCGCAGCCGGTACGGCGTATCAGCGGGTTGAACGTGAGCACAACCTGATCAGACGACCGGTTGCTGCCCCTTGCACGCTGCCAGCAGCGCCTTGAAGATGCGCCGTTGGCGGCTGATAAACAGCAAAAACTCCGGGTGCCATTGCACACCGAGCAGGAAGGGATGGCCCGGATCCTCGATAGCCTGGACGATGCCGTCGAGATCGCGCCCGGTCACCTGCAAATCTACACCGACGCGGTCGATAGCCTGATTGTGCAGACTGTTGATCTTGCATCGGTGAGTGCGAAGCAGCCGGCTGACGAATGTTTGGGGTTCAAGCAGCAGCGTTTTCAGCGGCAGTATGGTCCAGCGGTTCGAGGTCATCTTGCGATGTGATTTCAACTCCTGGAACAGGTTGCCACCGCGACGCGCGTTGAGCAGCTGAGCTCCTCGGCAGATCCCCAATAACGGGAGGTGGCGCTTGAGTGCGTCGTCAATCACGACGATTTCCAGCGCATCACGTTCCGAGTCGTATTTGGGTTGCACCTCGGGTTCCGCGGCATAAAGCACCGGATCGATATCGTGCCCGCCGGTGACCACCACGCCATCATAATTCAACGCTGTAATCGGATCGCCCGGCCGCACCTGCAGCGGTTGTCCGCCATACAGACGCACCGCCATGGCAACCAGAAAACGTGGGCCAAACGCGCCCCGTGTGGGCCCGGTAATCGCGATAATCGGTTTGCTCATTCAGTTTTGCGCAACCAGTGCCTGCGGGTTTCTTCGGCCCAGCGCGACAGCAGACGGCCCACGCCACGCTCAAGATGTTGCGAATAGGCTCTGCAGCAGGCTTCGAGACGGGGCGCGTCGGCTGCCAGGTATTCCACTTCAAGCCAGTCATTCCAGGCCAGATGCATGCCCCATCCCGGTTGATCGATTCGGCAATCGGGCAGGCGGTAATGCAGCGTTGGACGCGACTTGATCAATTTATCACCGGTATGCGCGGCGACCCGGTGGGGATCCAGATGCTTGAACAGCGGCAACATGTCCAGCGCCCGGTTGCGCGTGGGGTTATCGCGTAGATAATCACTGATCAGCGTCGGCAGATTCGGCCGGTAGGCGGGATTGATCACCTGGCGCACGTACACCGCCGGGAACGGATCGACATACGAGGTAAGTTTGCGGGTCATGTTGATATTGGCGCGGGCATTCAGCCAATCATAGAGGCACATGAAGGCCTTGAGGTAGGCGCAGATGGTTTCGGCTTCAGTGTCAGGCATTTCCGGGTTGAACTGCATGCCGAAAGCATTCGCCACCCGATCAGCAGTGCCCTTGGCCCCGGCTTCGCGTAGCTCAACGATCAGTTTGTTGACCTCGCCGAGACGATCCATGGGCAGTGGTGGGCTGACCAGCTCCAGCGGGACCAGGCTGTCTGCGACCCATTTCAGCAGGTCTTCGGCCGAGGATTTAAGCTCATCGCCCAGGTCCTCCTCCATGCGCTGTTCGCGGCCCATGTTCTTGAGCAGGCGAAAATCCAGTTCCACCACCCAATCGCCCGCTGGATCGCCACGCAAGGTGCGCTCATAGCGGCTACTCGGCTCGACCTGGCAGTTGAGAAAGTTGGCCGCAACAGCTGCCAGGCGATCAATATCCAGGCCGTTCATTTCCAGCTCGACACCGACCCGGCGCAGGTTGCCTTCGGCATTGGTCCGCCACGGCGGCAACGGAAAAGCAGTATCCGATGTGGTCATGCATGGCTCCCTGGATGCGTAAAAGTCTGTCTTCAAGGTGTGACAGCGAAACCGGGCTCAGTCTCCCAAAGCAACGCCATCCAGCCGTGGATCAGCCCCGCCGCGCCAGGTTCCGTTGATGCGTTCCATGCCATGCAGGCCGCTGGTCATGGGAACGATTCTGACCTCGTGTCCAAGTTGCTCCAGTTCCTCACTCAGCGTTTCAAGATCGGTGCCGGCTTCAAGCTCGATGCCCAGGCCCCGCTCGACGATGTTGGGCAGGGCCATGGCATCCTGAATATCCATGTTCCAGTCCAGCACGCCAATCAGCGTCTTGAGCACGTATCCGGGGATGCGGCTGCCGCCCCGCGATCCGATCACCAGCCGGATGTTGTTCTGTTGATCGAACACGAACAGCGGCGCCATGGAGCTACGCGGACGCTTACCGGGGCCCACCGCGTTGGGATGCGTGTGCTCATTGAGCTGCGGATCGAAGGTGAAGTCGCTGAGCTGATTGTTGATCACGAAGCCCTGGCTGAGCATGCGGCTGCCGAAGGGCGCCTCGTTGGAGCTGGTCAGCGCAACCAGGTTGCCGTCAGCATCGACCACGCTGAAATGAGAGGTTCCCTGTTCCTCCGGCTCGGGCTTGGGGGTGACAGGCATTTCCGGCCGTTGGCCCGGTTCGCCCGGTCGGGCAATATTCATGGCCTGGTCCGAATCGATCAACGCCGCACGCTGGCGCAGATACTGGCGGTCCAGTAGCTGATCTACCGGCACCTCCACGAAATCCGGATCGCCGACGTAATGGTTGCGGTCGGCAAATGCCAGCCGGCTGGCTTCGGCTATCAAATGCACAGTGGCGGGCGCGTCAGGCGCCATATCAGCGATCGGGAAATGCTCAAGCATGCCGAGCGCCTGCTGCACAATCAGGCCGCCGGCGGTGGGCGGACCGGCACTGCATACTGTCCATTGCCGGTAAGGAGCGCAGACTGCTTCGCGCTCGATTGGACGGTAGTCAGCGAAATCCTCGGTGGCCATGTCAGCCTTGCCCCAGCGCGCGTCATTAATCCGCTCGACCAAGCGCTCGGCAATCTCGCCCTGATAGAACGCCTCGGGACCCTGATCAGCCAGTTGCCTCAGCGTGTCGGCCAGTTGCGGGTTGCGCAGCGTCGGCTCGCTGTCGCCGATCTGTTCGCGAAAATAATCGCGCGTGTCGGCAAATAAACGCAGGGACCAGTCCGACTCGATCTGCTCTTGCAGCCGAGGGGGCATGGGCAGCCCCTGTTTGGCCAGCGTGATGGCTGGCTCGAAAAGCTCGGCCCAGGAGAGCCGGCCATGTTCGCGGTGGGCTGCGCCGAGCATGGCGATCAGGCCCGGCACACCGACCGAGGATCCACTCGGGATAGTCAGTGCCCTTGGGTGGCTGATGCCGAATGTCATGAAACGCTCTGGTTGAGCCGCCTCGGGGGCAGTTTCGCGTCCGTCATACACCAGGGTGCGCTGGTTTTTCTCGTCATGCAGCAACAGGAAGCCGCCGCCGCCAATGCCGGTCTCGGGCGCCTCGATAAAACCTAGCACCATCTGCACGGCAATGGCTGCGTCCACTGCATGCCCGCCGCGACGCAACATTTCCAGTCCGGCTTCAACCGCTGCGGGGTGGGCGGCAGAAACCATATGCCGAGTCGCCATTCGCTGTTCGACAGGTTGTTCTGTGCGCAGGGTTGTGGCGGGATCGCTGCCCGAGCAGCCTGATAGAATGGTAAGTGCCACGCCGATCAGGGCAATAGCCGACGTTTTGTATACAAGCGGTGTATATAAGAGTGATCTGAACATGCAAACGAGGCTAGTAGCTGATGAGCTGGGCGTCTACAGCGATGTTAGTTGGTGTAGAATTGTCGGCTCACCATCTAATATCTAACAGGCAGGATATGACGAAACTCGCAGAGTTCCGAGCCGCCGAGCGCAAGCTCGCCGAGCAACTGGCTCATCTGGAAGCCTTGCAAAAGGACTCCCAACTGCAAAGCGAACTCGCTTTCAACGACGAACTCAAGACCCTGATGAAAGACTACAACATGCCGGCGCGCACTGTGCTGGCCATTCTCCGCTCGGCACCTGCTCAAGCCTGAGGTGTTACGTTCGATGAATGACCGCTGGCGACGGTGGATTATCTGACCCGGCGGATGGATGTTGATATCCCATGGGATCCCAGACCTATATCATGTGCACCCGATTGGGCTAGCTACCCCTTGGTCGGCGTGTCCGTTTGCCAGGAGTCGGCAGTTATCTCCGACTCGATCTGAGCTCGCAGATCTCTCTAGCCCCCGTATGGCGCTTGTCAGAGGGTCCGGGCTGAACTATGGTCCAGGCACTTACAGACGTCTTCGCTTTATGTGCCGTGGTAAGCGCGGCCGCTTTTTCAGGAGTATCCATACATGGATAAAGAACGGCCCTCCGACCAGCCAGCCCCAGAAAACCTGGAAGGCATTCCGGCGCCCAGTGGAGAAACCAATCTGATCGATACCGATTACGTGATCGGTCAGGACAATATCACCGGGGAGTTTTCCCTATCGCTGGATATCCACGGCAAGGTCTTTTTGATCTCGTCGTTGACCATCCTCGTCTTCGTAATGTTGACCCTGGCATTGCAGAATGAAGTGGCGCCGATATTCAACGCGATTCGAGACTGGCTTACAGGACATTTGAGCTGGTTCTTCATCGCGTCAGCCAACGTGTTCGTCATCCTTTGCCTGTTCCTCATCGTCTCCCCACTGGGCAAGGTTCGCCTGGGTGGCAAGGAAGCCGTGCCGGACCACTCTTATCTCGGCTGGTTTTCCATGCTGTTCGCCGCGGGCATGGGGATCGGTTTGATGTTCTATGGGGTTTCCGAGCCCATGTCGCATTATTCCGCTGCGATGGGTGGAACGGAAGTTGCCGAAGGCGGCGCGCGCACGGATTGGGCGCCGTTGGGTGGGGCTGAGGGTGATGTGGAAGCTGCGGCCCGGCTGGGTATGGCTGCAACCATCTTCCATTGGGGCCTGCACCCCTGGGCTATTTACGCCATCGTGGCGCTGGCGCTGGCCTTGTTTTCATACAACAAGGGCCTGCCGATGAGCATCCGCTCGATATTCTATCCAATACTCGGTGAGCGCGTGTGGGGGTGGCCCGGACACGTTATCGATGTGCTCGCGGTATTCGCCACGCTGTTTGGTCTTGCCACGTCATTGGGCCTGGGCGCCGAGCAGGCCGCGGGCGGTATCGACTATCTGTTTGGTATCACCTCGACCAACGCCGTCAAGGTACTGTTGATCGTCGCCATTACAGCGGTCGCGCTGGTATCGGTCCTGGCTGGGCTGGACAAGGGCGTCAAGCGGTTATCAGAGCTGAACATGGGGCTCGCCATCCTGCTGCTGGGCTTCATCATTATCATGGGGCCGACACTGGCCATTCTGACCGGGTTTTTCGATAACCTCGGCTCGTATCTCATGCATCTGCCTGCGCTGTCCAATCCGATAGGACGAGAGGATGCCAACTTCAGTCAGGGTTGGACTGCCTTCTACTGGGCCTGGTGGATCAGCTGGTCGCCCTTTGTCGGGATGTTTATCGCGCGCGTCAGCCGCGGCCGCACGGTGCGTGAGTTTCTGATTTCGGTTCTGCTGGTGCCGACGCTGGTATCGGTGTTGTGGATGACCGCCTTTGGCGGGACGGGTATCAGTCAGTTGACTGCAGGGTTTACCGGCGTGCAGGACGCCGCCCTTGAGCTTCAGCTGTTCGTCATGCTGAGCGAGCTACCCCTGGCAGCGATTACCTCCTTTATCGGCATCATCCTGGTGGTCGTGTTTTTCATCACGTCCTCGGACTCCGGCTCACTGGTGATTGATGCGATTACCGCGGGTGGCAAGATCAATGCCCCGGCTCCGCAACGGGTGTTCTGGGTCATCATCGAAGGGGTGATAGCTATCGCCTTGCTGCTTGGCGGCGGTCTGGTCGCGCTGCAGGCGATGGCCGTATCCACCGGGCTGCCATTCACCGTTGTGCTGCTGGTCGGGTGTGTGGCGATCATCAAGGGGCTACGCTCCGAGCCACGATAACGCAAAGTGGGAAGAGAAGGCGCGTCCGCAAGGTCGCGCCTTTTTTAATGCGCGGTCACCGGATGCTGACTAGGGTCTGTTCCCGTTTCATCGCGAGCCGCGTTGCTGTGTCAAATGGCGCCAGGCAAGGCGCGGGACGCAGGTAATGGTTATTCCCTTCCCAAGTCCCGCAACGCCGCATGGCGTCATTTGCCACGCAACCCGAAGGGACGGGGCCCGTTTAGCGCAGCACTGCGTTACTCGTTGCTTATTTGGAACAACCAAACTTCGCTCCTCGCGCCTTGTTCTGCACCAAACGGCCCTCCGTCGCGGCCGCGATGAAACGGGAACAGACCCTAGCGCCATAACTCGCACACAGCAATGTCCGTCCGGAAATGCGTGGCGACCTGGGCCTGTAACAGCTCGGCTGTCGCCAACGCGTCCGTTAACGCATGGTGGGACTGGTATTGCGGCAGACCATAACGGCGGCGACTGTCTGCCAGGCGAATGGATTCCGGTGGCCGGCGCAGCAGCCAGTTGAGCAGCCCGGTTTTCTGCCTGGGATGGATGCGTGCTTCCAGATCCATGGTGTCAATTACCGGAAAATGGATGCCCTCACCGAGATAGTGCTGCAACGCCCGATCGAGGAACGCTCGTTCTATATTGCGGTAGTGCACCACCATCACCTTTCCGGCCATGGCATCGAGCAGCTCTTCCAGCACTTCGGCGAGAGGCGGCGCAGCCTCGATATCCGAATGGGTGATGCGGTGGAACGCTACGGATTCACTGCTTAGCTCCGATGGCGGCTTGACGACCCGGTAGAGCGAGCCCTGGCAGCGAATCCGTTCGAGATTCATCGGTACCAGACCGATACTGAGAATGGCGTGTTTCTTCGGGTCGAGGCCGGTGGTTTCCATATCCAGGGCCATCAATGGCACTTCGTCCAATGGCGTATCGGCGGCGACCGCACCGCTCTGGTAATACTTAACCAGATGCGGATGGCGAGCGGTACGGGCCAGGCTGGCGAACAGCGTGCGCCAGTCTGGCGTGTGTTCGGCCTGGGCGGACCGGCGCTGGCGTTCCGTCATAGCGCCCGCGTCGATTGCAGGCTGGGATAGCGGTAACGCAGAAATTTCTGCGCGTTGCTGAGAATCTGGAAGGCTTCCTTGAGATTGTGTCGTTCAGCCGTCGTGACCATTTCCGGTTCGATGTTGTTGTCCGGCTCGCGATCCTGATCGATATCCATTGCCTGGTGGCGGATGCGCACGCTGGTCAAGAATTCAAGGGCGTAGCGCAGCCGGGTTATTGCCTCAGGAGGCATGAGCTTGGTTTTCGCGATAGCATCGAGACGCTCAAAGGAATTCTGCGCCTTGGTACCACAGGCCAACGCATGCACGCGGATCAGATCGGTCAGCGGGGCAGTACCGCGGCGTTTGAGGTTGATTACGTTCTTCTGCTCGCCGTCCTTTTCCATGACAAAGGTGCGAAAAAACCCCAGGGGCGGCGTGCGGTTCAGCGCATTGCGCGCCATCGCAGCGAGGAAGGGTTCGTTGCGGCTGGCTTTCTCAGCCAGCAGATCCCTCAACGACTCGACCATCTCGGCTTCGCCATACACGCTATCCAGATCGAAAAAGATCGAGCTGTTCAGCAGCGTTTCGGGGTTGGGCCGCTCGATCCAGTTGTTGAAGTAATTCTTCCATACCTTGAGCGGCTGCCGCCATTTGCTGTTGGTGGCCATGATCCCGCCCTTGCAGTAGGTGTAGCCGCAGGCAGCCAGGCCATCACTGACCAGTGTTGCCAGCTGCAGAAAGTAGGCGTCATGCTGCTCGGGCACGAAACTATCATCCAGGATCAACGCGTTGTCCTGATCCGAGACGATCAGCTGCTCGTCCCGCGCCATCGAGCCTAGCGCCATGAAACAATAGGGCACGGGCGGCGGGCCCAGTTGCCCTTCGGCAAGTTCGAGCAGGCGCTGGGTAAAGTTGCGGCCAATACTCGACATCGCGCTGCCGACCATTTGCGCGCTGGCCTCCTCGTTGACCATCCGGACAAAGGTGGCGCGCACGTCCGGCAGCAATCTGGTCAGATCCTTGATGCTCTGCTTGTTGAATATGTTGTTGACCAGATACAGGCTGCTCTGGGATTCGTACTTGATGATGTCGGACAGGTTGATAACCCCGATCGGGCGTCGCCGATGAACGACCGGCAGGTGATGGATATTGTTGCGCAACATGCACAGCATGGCCTCGAACACCGAGTCATCAGCCTGCATGGTGATCGGATGCCCGGTCATGACTTCGCTGACCGGGGTTTGCGCTGGAAGTCCTTCGGCCACCACGCGGGTACGAAAATCCCGATCAGTGATGATCCCGACCATGACCTGCTGTGCGGCAGGTGCCGGTCCGCTGCTGGTTTCGGCGGGGCCGGATTCAGGGTCGACGATGACCAGAGACGACACGCTCTCCTGGGTCATGATGCCGGCTGCCTCGCGTATGGTCGCTGTCATCGGCGCGGTCACTGGCGTACGCGACACCAGCTTGCGCACTTTGATCTTCATCAGCTCGCTGGCCTTGGCCTGGGTATCCACGGCCGTTTTCAGCCGGGACTGGCCTTCGGCCTCGACAAAATCTGCGAAGCTGTCGTGCTCATCGCATAACTGTTTGAACAGTCTGTCGGGGATCAGATAGAGCAGGCTGTCTTCGATTGCCCTGGCTGGGAAGCGCACCTTGTTATCGCGTAATAGACCAAAGTGTCCAAAAATGTCGCCCTCGGTCAGCCGGTTATACAGATCGCCGTTGCGGCGATAGATCTCGACTGCTCCGCTGCGCACGTAATAGAGATAATGGCTGTCCTCGCCGAACTGCAAAATGTCCGTGCCCGCGCGGACGTAACTGATTTCGATCTGAGGGGCGACGTCATTGAGCACGTCCTCGTCCAGCCCATCGAACGGCGGAAAGCGGCTAAGGTGATCGCGTATTTCGATGAATTCGACCTGCATGCCGCTATCCTTTGTCGGGGTGTGGAGCAGACCATGCCGAACTACCCGCCAATCGGCAACCCGGGAGCCTGTCTTTGCCCGAGTGTAGTAACCGCGTACAGGTGCGTAAACCAGCTGTCGGCCAAGGATGCAGGTTTTATGCAGATGGCCATCATCTGACCTCGACAATGGACTTAACAAAGCCACACAATTGGTACGCCTGACAGGGCGGAAGTATTCCTTTTCAAAGTCGTAGGAAGCGCCTGAATGACCCGCTATTTCAAGACCGCTGAACGCCTTGTGCTCGCCGGGCTGCTCTGTTTGCTCGTCTGGTTACCTTTACCGCTCGGCAGTAATCGGGACTGGTCAGCCGCACTGCTGATCTTCGCTGTGGGCAGTCTTGCCTGTGTCTGGCTGATTCTGCAGATGCTACAGAACCTTTCTCTGGGCTCGGGGTTCAGAAAAGCCCTGTTGCCGCTGGGGCTGCTGGTTGCGGCCCAGGCTTGGGTGGGACTCCAGCTGGGGGCCGAACTGACCCGTGATTCGACCGCGACCTTTCAGTATCTGATGCTGGGGCTGGCGTATTGTCTGCTCTATATGCTCGTGATTGGCCTGTTCCGGACGCGCAAGCGGCTGTCGGTCTTACTCGGTGTCCTGGTAGTCAGTGGTGTTCTTCAAGCGTTCTACGGAACCATCATGACGCTTTCAGGACTTGAATGGCTGATTATCGGGCCCAAGGACCATCATGTAGGCCATGCGACCGGCACCTTCGTTAACCGCAATCATCTGGCGGGTTATCTTGAGTTGACCCTGGCGGCAGGTGTTGGGCTGTTGCTGGCCCTGCGGCAGGTTGGCAGGTTCCGTTGGGCGGGGCTGTTTGAAACCATGATGGGGCCCAAGATGCGGCTGCGCCTGGCCTTGATCATTATGGTTATTGGTTTGGTCATGACCCATTCGCGCATGGGCAACACCGCCTTCTTCTCGAGCCTGCTGCTGGCGGGCGGGTTATTTCTGCTGTTCGACAAGGAGCACCGGCTGCGTAACGGGCTGCTGTTGGCGAGCATTTTGCTGATCGACATATTGATAGTCAGTCAGTACTTCGGTCTGGATCGGCTTAAGGAACGGCTGGTCAATACGCGGCTGACCGACGTAGTGGTCGACGGTGCGGTGGTTGAGCAAGCCAATGAGTTGCGCGGCACCGTGTTCAATCAGGCGCTTCCGCTGGCAGCCGACCGGCCCTGGGTCGGCCAGGGAGCGGGGAGCTTCGAGACAGTGTTCCCACCCTACGCTGGTGGTTTACCGCTGCATTATGATCATGCGCATAACGATTTTTTGCAGTTCTTCATCGAATACGGCGTGGTTGGAAGCCTACCGCTGGTGTTGTTCGTGCTGGTTTCTCTGTTCTATGCGCTGAAAGCAATGACTCAGCAGCGCTCGCTCTATCGAAGCGGTGTCGGTTGTGGCGCGGTGCTCGGGATAGTGGCGTTGATGCTGCATTCATTGACGGACTTCAATCTGCAGATACCCTCCAACGCAGCGACCTACGTGGTGCTCTGCGCCATTGCCGTGCTCGCCAATACGCACAAAGTCGGATCGGGACGCAGCAAGAAAAAGCGGGGCAGCGAAGGGGGAACGGCGGACGCGGATCTGGACCCCACCAAACAGACAGGGCCAGTGGGTTACTCTATTACCTGATGCTTGGCGTCGCGTGGCGCACTTCCAAACCCGTTCCGGCCGACGTAATAGAAGAACTGAGGAATGCCTATCACATAACGCTTGAATAGCCGCTTTGGTTCCTTGCCAAGGCGGTACGCCCATTCCAGCCCGGTCTTGCGGAATATCAGCGGTGCACGGGTAAAGCGCTCCGCAGAAAAGTCCAGGATCGCGCCGCCACAGATCAACAGCGCGGGCATGTCCAGTTCACGTTTGATCCTGATAGCCACTTCCTCCTGTTTAGGCATGCCCATTGCCAGCACAATCACGGGAACTTTATTGCTATCACAATGCCTCTCAACGTATTGCGCATAGCTTTCTTCGGGCTGGAATCCGTCCATGGCATGAAAAGGATGACCCTGGAAGAGGCGACGGGCGCCCTTGGATAACCAGGGCTCACGGGTTCCCAGCGCGAAAAATTGATAACGGTCGGCATCGGTGCGGATAAGGTAGTCCACCACCTTGGGGATGAAGTCCGAACCGTTCATGTTTGCCAGGGGAGCTCTTCCATTCAGCTTGCAGGCGATCTTGACGCCGATGCCGTCGCGCAACAGATAGGACATCTGGGAAAAACGACGCCGCATTGGCAAATTCTGCTGCGCGAGGTTATAGGCGTGCTGATTAAGGAACGCCAGCGTCGTGGGAGAGTCAATGGCAGCGAGCTTCTGCAACAGCGCATCAGATTGATTCTCGTCGATCAGCAGCAGTTTGTTGATCAGGGGGTCGTGACGCTTGAGCAGAGAGTTAGTCATCGAGGACCTCGTATTACACAATGGTTCATATGAGTACGTTTCGACGGTTATTGGTTCAATTCAGGTCCTGGAATTGATTCCTGGTACACAGGTTGTCGGATGACTCGATAGGGATAGCCATTCAGCTGAGTCGTCGAATTCTCGGAGAAATTGTCATGGCCTCGCACTATCCGGGCGGCCATCGAAAAACCCATCAGGAGGATCTACACAATGAGACAACCAGGCCTGAAGACAGTTCGTAAATGGCTGATGTTCGGCACGTTTAGCCTGCTATCAGCTGGCGCAACAGTGACGCATGCGGCGGTTGATATGATCGGTATCAACGTTGCGGGTGCCGAGTTCACCGGGGGCAAGCTGCCGGGCAAGCACGGCACGCATTATTTTTTCCCGCCGGAGGGCTACTTTGAATACTGGAGCGAGCAGGGCATACGCACCGTGCGGTTTCCGCTGAAGTGGGAGCGTCTGCAGCCAAGCCTGAATGCCGAGCTGGACAGCGTGTACGCCTCGCTGGTCGACGACATGCTCGACCAGGCAAAGGAACATGACATCAAGGTCATTCTGGACGTGCACAATTACGCACGCTACCGCAAGAAGGTGATCGGGACCGACGAGGTCCCAGTGAGTGCCTACCAGGATTTGATGGAGCGTATTGCCAAGCGTTGGCATGGTCATGACGCGCTCTTCGCCTATGACATCATGAACGAGCCCTATGGTTCGGCTGACGAGCTGTGGCCTGAAGCGGCACAGGCGGGAATCGATGGTGTGCGCGAGCACGACAAGAAGCGGCCGCTGTTGATCGAGGGGGCGTCGTGGTCGAGCGCCGCTCGCTGGCCACGCTACGCTGACGAATTATTGAAGCTCAAGGACCCGGCCGACAATATGGTATTTTCCGCCCATGTGTATATCGATGAAGACGCCAGCGGCAGTTATAAGAAAGGGCCAGGCAAGGATTTTGAGCCGATGATCGGTGTGAACCGCGTTGAGCCCTTCGTCGATTGGCTGAAAGAGCACGGCAAGAGAGGACATATCGGCGAGTTCGGCATTCCCAACGACGATGAGCGTTGGCTGGATGCCATGGATAAACTGTTGGCCTACCTCAATGAGAATTGCATCCCGATCAATTATTGGGCGGCCGGGCCTTCCTGGGGCAATTACAAGCTCTCGATAGAGCCCAAGAACGGTGAAAAACGACCGCAGGTAGCGCTCTTGAAAAAGTATGCAGCCAAGGACGACTGCTCTGATTTCGGTCCCAAAAAAGGTTAGATGCATGGCTGGGATAGGCTGGCGGTAATGCACCATGCACCGCCGGCCTGAACAGCTGTCAGGGCTCGGTCGGCAGGTGGGACCCAGACATAAGACGCCGTAGTTTGCCGAGTGCCTTGCGCCTGAAGGTCAGACTTTTACGCATTACCTGTGTCTTCAATGCCGGAAGACTCATACCCGGTGCATACATCTGATTGGACTGGATGCAGAAAACCGGTTTGCTGGTCAGCCGCATGATATCCATGGCGGTATATTCATCATTCTCGATGAATAATATCGCGTGGGGGTCCTGATTATAGATATCAGCCTTGAACGCGGTTATGGCGTCATCCTTCGCACCTGTCTCACCGGCGCTATTCAGCATGTGAAGCTGACCATATTCGACACCATGACGTTCGAGCCATTGCTCCGTTTGCGCTCGGTATTTCTCCGGTCGACAGGTAATCAAATGCGCAACGGGTACCGATGGGGTAAATAGTGGCGTTGCGTTTTCGACAAATGCGGCGCAGCTTTCATTATCGTGCACATCGGCTGCGGCTGGCTGCACGTACAACACGCCATCAATATCCAGGCAAGCGTGCCTCATCAGGTTGTGGTGCAGAATATTCCACTCGAATAGCCTCGGCTGTTCGACCGTTTCGAAATACAGATCAACATTGCCGGTGTTCTCCTTCTGGGCGAAGGCCGCCATGGTAATCACCGCGCCCTGATACACCGACTTGACCATTTCAGCCGCAGCCAGCATGGAATTGCCAGAGGCAATACTGTCATCCACCAGCAGGATCTTTTTTGCATCCCAGGGATGCGCCAGGTGCGCGTGCTTGTAGGTGCGTGTATTGCCTTTTTTCAGTTCATCGTTGCGATGAAAGGAATAAAGGTCGGTAAGCGGCAGATTCAGCTTCAAAGAAATGATACTGGCTACCAGCATACCGCTGCGTGGAATCCCTACAACGAGGTCGACATCGTGAGGCACCTTGCTTGCGTATTTGTTAGTCAGATTCGCCAGGTCGCTGACACTTCGATAGTTCATTGGAGTTGCTCCTTGGTCCCCCGGTGTTGTTATTCGCAGCCCGGGGGTTATCGAATCCAGATTAGGTAGCGGATGACTTTGTCTCGGCTTCCGTCACGCGTCCGTAATTGTCAGCAAAGCGGATGATGTCGTCTTCCCCGAGATAGGAGCCCGACTGCACTTCGATAAGTTCAAGCGGAATCACACCGGGATTTTCCAGTGAATGCACCTGACCGATCGGAATATAGGTCGACTGGTTTTCAGTGACCATGTAAGTCTCTTCACCATTGGTAACACGGGCTGTACCGCATACCACGATCCAGTGCTCGGCGCGGTGGTGGTGCATCTGCACCGACAGTTTGGCGCCCGGCTTCACGGTGATGCGCTTGACCTGATAGCGTTGGCCATTGTCAATGGAGTCATACACACCCCAGGGCCGATACACTTCCCGGTGGTTGAGATACTCGCAGCGATCGTCGCGCTTGAGCTGTTCGACGATGCGTTTGACTTCCTGGGTCTGGCTCTTGTGAGCGACCATTACCGCATCCTTGGTTTCGACGATCACCAGATCCTCGACGCCTACGGTCGCCACTAGCCGGTGTTCGGCGTGTACGTAGGTTCCCTGAGTGTTATCGCTGAGCACATCACCTTTGAAGACGTTGCCCTGTTCGTCCTTCGAGCTGACTTCCCACAACGCGGACCAGGAACCAATGTCGCTCCAGCCTACATCCAGCGGGACCACCACTGCGTCGGCGGTTTTCTCCATGACGGCGTAGTCGATAGAATCTTCAGGGCAGGCGATGAACGCTTCCTTGTCGATACGCGTGAAAATCATGTCCTGGCTGCTGGCGCTGATGGCCTTGCGACAGGCGGCGAGGATATCGGGACGGAATTTTTCCAGCTCTTCCAGATACCGGCTGGCACGGAACATGAACATGCCGCTGTTCCAGTAGAAATCGCCCGATAACAGGTAGTCCTTGGCGGTATCGAGGTCCGGTTTCTCGACGAACTTGGCCACCTTGTAGCCCCCATCCCCCTCAGGCGCGCCTTTCTGTACATAGCCATAGCCTGTTTCCGGGTGCGTGGGCACCACACCAAAGCTGACCAACTTGCCCGCTTCGGCAAGTGGCAAAGCGACGCCGATACGCTCACGAAAGCCCGCCTCGTCCTGAATCAGGTGATCAGCGGCCAGAATCAGAAGCACTGGATCATCACCATCGGCAACTGCTTGCAGTGCCGCAAGCGCTACTGCCGGGGCGGTATTGCGGCCGACCGGCTCGAGCAGGATGGGCGCCTCTTCCATCTTCAACTTGCGCATTTGTTCTGCGGCAAGGAATCGATGTTCTTCGTTACAGATCAGTCTTGGCAGCTGGATATCAAGGCCATCCAGGCGGTTGATCGTGGCTTGCAGCATTGACAGCGAGTCATCCGCGAGCGGCAAGAATTGCTTGGGATTCAGCTGGCGCGAGAGCGGCCAAAGGCGTGAGCCGGTGCCGCCCGACATGATGATGGGGATCATTTCTAAGCTCCTTTATATGATAGCGGCTGTTTGGTTCTGAGCTGCTTGACGAGTATGGGAATAAACCGGACGCCGTCGCGTGCGTAACGCCCGGTCAGTCGGCGCGGTTCGCTGCAGATGCGGTGCAGCCATTCGAGATAAAGCTTCTGAACCCATTCGGGTGCCCGTGGCACCGCTCCGGACAGGAAGTTAAGCGAGCCGCCAACACAGAGACCAACGCCCTTGGCCCTGCCAGTTTGGAAAACTTTCTGCGCCAATATTTCCTGGGTTGGACAACCCAGCGCGAACACCACCAGTTGTGCTGGGTGATCAACGATAAAATCCAGACAGGCCGCAGTAGCCTGTTCGTCCTTGATGAAGCCCATGGGAGGGTAGTGGTGATAAAAAGTGATACCGGGAAATTTTTCCCGCAGTAGCATCATGTTATTTGCTTCACAGCCGACCACGCAGACCTTCCAGTTCAGCTGGTCGGCCAGGTGTATGAGACGCGCGGTCAGCGTACTGCCAGGTATGGCCTCCTGGAGATCCAGATTGCAGATCTTCAGGAAGGGGAGCAGGACGCGGCTATCGCATATTCGATGGCTGGCCTGGTCATAGGCGGCGCGCAGTTGCCTGTCATCCTTGAGTTGAACGACATGATTGACATTGGGGGTGACGATATAACTGAAGTCTTCCTGGCTGGTCGTCCGGATTTCGTCGACCAGCTGTTCCTCGGAGCCTTCGTAGAATTCAATATCAAAAGCTTTCAATGCAACCTCCCTGGCATCTGAAAACAGCCTACAAATGCGCATTCTGTGAATTGACTGCGTTCAGGCCGCCCGCTTGTCCAATGCGGCCTTGATCGACTTGATGTGGGCATGGATGTAATGCAATCCATACAGAACGTAGTTTTTGAACGAGGACAGCTTGAGGAAGCGCCTGCGGATGTGCACATCCTCTTTGATGGCCGCAAACCGCCGCTGTTCGGAAACGCCAGTCAAATCGAAGATGCACAACGGCTCGGCAAGCTGCAACACTTCGCGCGGCTTCTCGATACCGTTGGTGAATTCAATGATCATGCAGTAGTCAGCCGACAGTTTGTAATCGTCGCGAAAACGTACGGTACTCAGATGCTCATTTTCGAAATACATTGCCTGGTGGCTCGAGGGCATGCCGATAAACAGCTTGTCGATCGGTTTGGCTAACGATTTGATGAGCTTGCGGCTACCGGTGCGCAGATAGAAGTCGCCATAGATGAATTTAGGACGGACTTCTGCTTGTTCGACGGCTGCGGCGACCTTTTCCAGTACGGTTTCGTCATACAGCATGTCACCACTGTTCAGGAAGATCGTATAGCCGGGCAGCGCCGAACCTTTGACCAGTCCCTTGTTCATGGCGTCATACAGACCCTTGTCCGGCTCGGATGTGATATCCGCCTGCGGATCGTTGATGTGTCCAAGCCATTCGACCGCTCCATCATTGGACGCACCATCGATAACGATCCAGGTAAAGTTACGATGGGACTGCCGGACAACACTCTGGTAGGTCTCCTTGAGACCAGCCAGGTTATTCCAATTTATAGTTACGATACTGAAGTGGACCATTGCTCACCCGGTTGAATTGTCGAGGCGACGTAGTTTCGGTTGCTTGCACCTTGGAGTAATAGAGGAAGCAAGCGGTTGTAATGCCCAGCATATCCCCTCCGTACATGATGGAATTGGACAGCAACATATTGAACATGCTGAACATGAAGCTCAGCTGGAAGGCTGCGAGCAGATCGCCCTTGTGCTTGCAGCGACTCATTATGCGCAGGTACATGCCATAGAAGATGACGGCAATAAACGGAGTCAGGAAGCCGTAACGATGGTAGACCCCGACGATCCCGACATCCGAGAGGTAAAAATGCGGGTTATATAGCGAGTGGAAGCCTTCGTTCCACTGCAGCGACAACGCGCCCTTGCCGATGTAGTTATTCTCCTTGATCGCCTGCAGGATCGTGGCGATGGTGTTGTCCCGTACCCCAGGGCCGGTGGTCGCTTCCTCGAACAGCAGGTTGAACCGCTCTATCTGCTCGGCCCAGAATTCAGGAATCAGGAAGAACGAAGCGACCAGTATCAGCCCCGCCATCGCACCGACCTTGATCATCGAGTCGATACGGTTGCGGAAGATCCAGAGTGCCGCCAGCGCCCAGATAACCATGGTGCCGCGGGTCTGGATCACCAGCCAGAGATAGGCAGCAAAATACAGAACCAGCGCCAGTTTACCGACCGACAGTTTTTCCTTGAGCTGATACAGCAACATGAATACCGCGATTGTGACGTAACCCGAGCCTATACGGTAACGGTTGGGTCGTAGCGGATTGTTACCCCAGTCAACCTCATCCTTGGCGAAGGAAACCGACGCGTTATCGGGGATGATGCTGAGGTAGTACATGAAGCCGATGAACGTCGCGAAGAGCGCGGAGTACAGGAAATACTTCTCAAGGTGCTTCTGGCTAGGCGCCGTCTTTATCAGCAGCAGCAACGCGACAAAAAAGCTCAACCACATGAAGCTGCGGCGTTCTTCGAGCAGACCGTAGACCAGAGGCTGTCCGTAGTTGAGGTTGGCGAGAACGGCTGACGACACGGGTAAAAGCAGCCCGAGGAACACGATCCAGAGGGCGGTTTTCGATTGATAGACCCGCCGCCAGGTTACAAACAGCGCGCCCGCAGCAGCGATAACACCGAGCAGATACAGTTCACGTAGAAAGGGGATGCCAGCTTTCTTATCGTCAGTCAGGAAAAAGACTTCCGAGTTCAACAGAATAAGAATGAAAAGCAGGTTCCTGTATGCAAGCAATTGCTTGAGCAATGGCGATTTCCCTTTCTGTGTTGAGGCTGGTCGCGGCTGCGGGGATCGAGCAGCCGTTCGACAACAGAATTTGGCCCTGATGCCGGCAATAAGTTCCCCGCCATATGTCGGCCGGGATCAGTGAATCAGGCTATATAGGCCTTGGTGTGCACATGAACCTCATCCGAGGCCAGCATGTCCGGCCTTGACCACCATCGGTAAAGGTCATGTTGGATTGCTGGCGGCTGCAGTTCGCTCCCGGACGACAATTTCAAGGCGTAGGCTACCACTACATAATGGGTGTCAGGAGTGTCACCAAACACACTGTCACTATAAAAATGTTCGAATATGCCAAGCAGAGTGGCGCTTTCACGGCAGAATGTCTGTCCCAATTCGGTTTCAGTCAGTCGTCTGAAAGCGGCATCGAGATTTTCATTCTTGTAGATACGACCGCCTGGAACGAACCAGCATCCCTGGGCCGGGCGGTTCAACCGCTGGCCCAGGAGGATCTCGTCGCTCTGGTTTTGCACGATCAGGTCAATCGAAACCAGCGGCGTGCTGGCAACTATTGATCGAAAGGCGTCCGCTTCGAGAAACATATCAGCCACGCGCCTCGTCCATGTGCTCTACAAACCAGCTGTACGCATCCCGCAGGCCATCTTCCAGCCCGATCTGTGCGTTCCAGCCCAGCGCTGCCAGGCGCGACACATCCATCAGTTTGCGCGGCGTGCCGTCGGGCTTGCTGGCATCAAAAGTCAGGCGACCCTGGAATCCGGTCACCTGGCTGATGGTTTCAGCCAATTCGCGGATGGTGCAATCCTGACCGGTGCCCACATTGATGTGCGACAGCATGGGCTGGGTATGCTGCTGATAGGTGCTGCTATCCAGATTCATCACGTGGACACTGGCGGCGGCCATATCGTCCACATGCAGAAACTCACGCATTGGCGTACCGCTGCCCCAGACCACGACTTCCTCGTCGCCACGCTGGGCCGCTTCATGGAAACGACGCAGCAGGGCGGGGATGACGTGGCTGTTTTCCGGGTGATAGTTGTCATGCGGGCCGTACAGATTGGTCGGCATGACGCTGCGGTAGTCCCGACCGTACTGACGGTTGTAGCTTTCGCAGAGCTTGATGCCGGCGATCTTGGCGATGGCATAGGGCTCGTTGGTCGGCTCCAGCACGCCGGTCAGCAGGGCTTCCTCGCGCATCGGCTGGTCGGCATTCTTGGGATAGATGCACGACGAGCCGAGAAACAGCAACCGCTGAACATCATTGGCATGTGCGGCATGGATGATGTTGGCTTCGATCATCAGATTCTCGTAGATGAATTCTGCCGGATAGCTGTTGTTGGCGTGAATGCCGCCGACCTTGGCCGCAGCCAGGTAGACCTGGTCGATGCGTTCTTCCGCAAAGAACGCACTCACCGCCGCCTGACTGAGCAGATCTAGCTCCTGCCGGCTGCGGGTGATGATGTTGCGATAACCGAGGGCCTCCAGCCGGCGCACGATGGCTGAGCCGACCATGCCCCGGTGTCCCGCCACGAAGACTCGCTGGTCGAGATCCTGTTGCATACTCAACCCTCCACGGTGACCGGGATGTCGTGGCCATGTTCTTTGAGCAGGGCGTGACGCTTGGCTACCTTGAGATCTTCGCGGACCATCTCGGCGCACATTTCCTGAACAGTGATTTCAGGCGTCCAGCCCAGCTTGGTCTTGGCCTTGGTCGGATCACCCAGCAGGGTCTCCACTTCGGCCGGACGGAAGTAGCGCGGATCGACACGCATCAGCACATCACCCACCTTGACGCCCGGCGCTTGATCGCCTTCGACGCTTTCGACGATGGCCTGCTCGTCCACACCGGTGCCTTCGAAGCGCAGCTTGATGCCCAGTTCGGCGGCGGACCAGCTGATGAATTCGCGCACTGAATACTGCACACCAGTGGCGATCACGAAATCTTCGGGTTGGTCCTGCTGCAGCATCATCCACTGCATACGCACGTAGTCCTTGGCATGACCCCAGTCACGTAGCGAATCGATGTTACCCATGTACAGGCAGCTTTCCAGGCCCTGGGCGATGTTGGCCATGCCGCGGGTGATCTTGCGTGTGACGAAGGTTTCGCCGCGGCGGGGCGACTCATGATTGAACAGGATGCCGTTGCAGGCATACATGCCATAGGCTTCGCGGTAGTTCACGGTGATCCAGTAGGCATACAGCTTGGCAACAGCGTAGGGCGAACGCGGGTAGAAAGGCGTGGTTTCCTTCTGCGGCGTTTCCTGCACCAGGCCATAGAGCTCTGAGGTAGACGCCTGATAAAAGCGGGTCTTCTTCTCCAGGCCCAGCAGGCGGATCGCCTCGAGGATGCGCAGAGTACCCATGGCATCGACATCGGCGGTGTATTCCGGCGCTTCGAAGCTGACGGCTACGTGGGACTGAGCGCCGAGGTTGTAGACCTCATCGGGCTGCACTTCCTGCAGGATACGAGTCAGGTTGGACGAATCCGACAGGTCGCCGTAGTGTAGCACGAAGTTTTTGTTCTCAACATGCGGGTCCTGATAGATGTGATCGACGCGCTGGGTGTTGAACAGCGAAGCCCGACGCTTGATCCCGTGGACTTCATAGCCTTTCTCGAGCAGAAACTCTGCGAGGTAAGAGCCATCCTGTCCGGTGATACCCGTGATTAAAGCCTTTTTGCGTTCCATTTATTTGACACTCCGGTCGTAATTGCAATGAGTTGGATTCGTTTGAATCGGGTAGTCGTTTATCGTGATCTGGCGCTGCGAAGCAGGATTTGAACGCGCTCGCGAAAGCCGAAGAGAATGACCTGCACCGACGGAAACTTGTAGAAAAAGCGGTACATGTCGTATTCGGTTTTCGGGGTGGTCAGGCTGGCGCTATTCAGTTCGGCAGAATCGATCAGGGCAATGCCGTCGCCCTCTATGTCATGCATGACGCTGAGCTCCATGGGTTTCATAGATAAGCTGAAATTGAATAATCCTTTCTGACCGGTACGAGTCAGCTGCAACCCGCTGCGGCAATCCTTGCAACCGTAGAGGTTTACGGTGAAGTCGTAGGCGGCGAGCCTTTCATTCTGTTTTTTCACGCTTTCAGGGAGCAGTTCGCAGAACGCATCATACTTGGCCAGGCTGCTTTCAAGAGGGGCGAACTGGTAATCAATGTTCTGCTGTTGTATGGCCACCTGGAAGCGCGACGACGCGATATTGAAATGCTGCCCCGGGTCGCCAAAGTTCGTGGTGAGCGACCGGTACGGATACACGAAGAACTTGTTCCGCGAAATGATGTAAGCGTTGTAGAGCTTCAACCACGACGATTCAGGCCAGCTGCGGATATCCGCAGGGATGTTGTCGATGTGAGCGATATCCGTGCCGTTTTTCTCCATCCACGCGCGGAAGCCAACCCAGTGTGACCGCGACCAGGCCTGCCCCCAGGATGCCGCTAGCTGCATGAAGTAGACGTCGGCATTTCCGTTATCGACAGGCGTAAAAGGAAGATTTGCGGTCTGGTTGAACTGCTGGCTGTACAGGCTTATCCCGGCGATATTCGCGTCATCCGCGTAAGAGCCGAGGGCCGCCGTAGTGTATTGGTAGAAGTACGGCGAAGCGAAAAGATCATCCTCAAGGATGATGACATCGCCGTATTCCTCGGTCAGATCGCCACAGCTGAGTACATGCTGTCGTAGTCCGAGGCGAGTCTTGTGAGCGATGATGCGCTTTTCGCCAAACGGCCAATCGAAGTCTTCCGCAACCTCGCGCGGTTCTTCCATACCGGAGTTATCCAGGCTGATGACCAGCCGCACGTTGCCCGGTGGAAAATGCGCCTTGCGCAGCGAGCTCAGCAATCGGCTCAGACTCTTGGGGCGGTTGTACCCGATGACAATAATGGTAGGCAAATTCAGAGGCATAACGTCTCACAACCAGAGTTGAGGAAAATTGATAGAGGTGAACCGGTGAGGCAATCAGGCATTGCGGTACCCCCGGGCAAACCTTCGGCGCGATTCAACAGCCGTCAGTGCAATCAGGCACAGGTAGATGGCAATACTGGCAAAGGTAAAGGCGATTACCGTGCTCAGCGAATCTTCCAGCAGTGCGGCACCAATGAATAGCGCACCGATGCGCAGCGCGGTGCTGACAATTTCAAACACCAGAGACAATCGCTGCATGGACAGGGCGGGGAAGGCTACAGTGCATGGTCGGCTGATAAAAATGGCGTATTCGGCCAGCGCCAGCCAGCGTGCAAACTCACCTGCTGATTCCCAGGCGGAACCAAACACCAGCGCAAACATCCATGGTCCGAAAAAGAACACAATGCCAAAGGGAACCAGCCCAACGATTGCCAGCCCGGCCACTGCCTTCATCAACATCGCTGTGATGGGTTCCTGGCGGTGAATGGCCTGGGTGATTTTTGGGTAATAAACGTCCGCCACAGATTTGCCGATCAAATGTGTCGGCATGCTCAACGCCTGTTTGCACAGCGTGAAGTAGCCCGCAGCGGCTGGTCCGAAATAGGCCGCGAGAACCAGCGTCGGCAAGTTCTGGGAAACCGTGTTGATGAACATCTGCGGCGCGCGGAACAGCGGGAAGTCGCTGTAGCGCCTGGCTACGGCAAGGGTCTGGTCCACTCCTGTCTGCTTGCCAGCCGAATCATCATCCCCGCCGGTTTTGCTGCCACGTCGAATGCCAAACAGCAACATCAACGCATGTAGAAGCGGACCGAGCGCAGTTGTGAAAACCAGAACAGCGGCCGAGGCATGGATCCAGCCCGCCGCGCTACGAATGAGGTTGTGCAGCAGCGAATGCGCGATGGCCACCTTGGCCGTAATACGAAACAGTTGATGACGGATCAGCCACTGTTGCGCAATTTCCAGAGCAGCGCCGAAGAACATGGTCAGCGGCAGCAGCATCAGAAAAGGCGTGATCTCCTCCACGCCCATCTTCGCTACCAGCGGCGCCCCGAATCCATACAACAGCACGGCTGATAGAGCGGCCATGCCTACAGCAATCAACAGAGACAGCCTGACCACCGCCCCCGCATCGGTGTTGCTTTTGGGCAGCACAATAGCCATCGGATAGGACAGCGCGGCGGCGGGCACGATCATCATGACCACACCCATGAACACCCCGAGCACACCATAGCTTTCGGGGCCGTACAGCCGGGTTATGACCGGCATGAACAGCATCGTCAGCATCTGGGCGCCGGCCGTACCGGACACGACGGTGAGAATATTGCGAAGCAGTTTGCTGCGCATCTGTTGACGCAGCAGTTCGCCATACCTCGACCAGCGGGATCCGGGTTTTCCGTTTGCGTTGATGTCGACCTCCACTGTCGGCGCGTCGTTAGGCATTGAGGCTCGTACGGCCGATACCGTAATAGTCAAACCCGGCACGCTTGATCTGGGTCAGATCGTACTGGTTGCGGCCATCGATGATCAGAGGTTGCTTCAGCAGTTTTTTCAGTGCCTTGAGGTCTGGCCGACGGTAGGGCTTCCACTCTGTCACCAGGATCACTGCGTCTGCATCGATAGCGGCTTCATACTGGCCTTCAACGATCTCCAGCTTGCCGTCAGCGAACCACTTTTCAGGAAACTCGCGCCGTGCAGTCTCATAAGCTACCGGGTCGCAGGCTTTCACTGTCGCGCCGGCACTGATCAGGCTGTTGATCAGCACCACGCTTGGGGCTTCACGCATATCGTCGGTGCCTGGTTTGAATGCCAGGCCCCAGACTGCGAAGCTTTTGCCGGCCAGGTCGCCATCGAAATGCGTATTGACCTTGTTGAACAGCGACTGCTTTTGTAGCTCGTTCCGCGCCTCTACCGCCTGAAGCAGCTTGGGTTCGAAGTCGCTCTTGTGAGCAATGCTGATCAGTGCTTTAACGTCTTTGGGGAAGCAGGAACCGCCGTAACCACAGCCAGCATAAATAAAGTGGTAGCCGATTCGCTGATCAGAGCCGATACCCAGGCGTACGTTTTCCACATCAACCTCAAGCCGCTCGCAGAGGCTGGCAATCTCGTTCATGAACGAAATCTTGGTCGCAAGCATGGCGTTCGCTGCGTATTTGGTCATTTCAGCATCACGTACGCCCATGAACATCATTCGCGGATGGTTGCGAATGAAAGGCGCGTAGAGTTCGTTCATGACGCTGCGCGCGCGGTCGCTGTCGGTGCCGATGATAATGCGATCCGGGTGCATGAAATCGTCGACCGCCGCACCCTCCTTGAGAAACTCGGGGTTCGAGACTACGTCGTATTCGATATCCAGGCCGCGCTGTTCCAGCTGCTCCGCTACAGTGCTGCGGACCAGGTCAGCAGTGCCGACGGGGACAGTGGACTTGTTGATGATCACGGATGGACGGGTGATCAGACTGCCGATTTCCCGTGCTACGTCGACGACATATTTCAGATCGGCGGAGCCGTCTTCACCCGGCGGGGTACCTACCGCGATGAAGAAGACTTCGGAATCTTCGATGGTGTCCTTGAGCGAAGTAGTAAAGCGCAAGCGGTCTGCAGAAAAGTTGTCAGCGACAATGTCTTCCAGGCCAGGCTCGTAGATTGGCAAGATGCCTTTTTTCAGGTTCTCGATTTTCGCTGGGTCAATATCAACGCAGTAAACGGTGTTACCCATTTCTGCGATGCAAGCGCCCGTAACGAGCCCGACATAGCCAGTTCCAACAACAGTGATATTCATGGCGCTTCCTTAAATTTGAACGAAATCTGCTTGCACTCCCCGGCGGTACGCCGGGGGCGTTTCATATGTGGGGCTTCAGCTGATTGCCGAATGGCCGTGGCAGTCAGTACACGTCTCGTGAGAACAACGTAAACGGGGTGCGGAACAGGATCTTGATGTCCAGCCACAGCGACCAGTTATTGATGTAAGCCAGATCCTGTTCAACGCGTTGCTGCATTTTTTCTATGGTTTCCGTCTCGCCGCGGTGCCCTGTGACCTGGGCCAGCCCGGTGATGCCCGGCTTGATGCGATGACGTGCCATATAGGCCAGGATCTTGTCGCTGTAATAATCGTTATGCGTCACGGCGTGCGGACGTGGCCCGACCAGAGACATTTCGCCGCGCAATACATTGAACAGCTGAGGAAGCTCGTCGATGGACGTGCTGCGCAGTATGCGGCCCACCGGTGTGACGCGGGGGTCGTCGCGGGTAGCCTGTTTGACGATCTTGTCGTCGTTATGCACGCGCATCGAGCGGAACTTCATCACGTGTATGATCTCGCCGTTCCAGCCATGCCGGGGCTGGCGGAACAGTACCGGCCCGGGGGAAGACATCTTGACGGCGATGGCGGCGCCGATCAGCAGTGGACTGAGCGCGATGATTGCCAGTAGCGCAACGCCGCGGTCGAGCAATTCTTTGCTGAATACCGATGCAGGATGCGAGCTGAGCGGCGTCTCATTCAGGTATATGGCCGGCAATTGCTCGATTTGTGAAATGGACTGATTGAGCAGAGGCATCCGACCAAAATCCGGAATCCAGACCACGTCTACACTAAGGTCGAGCAGGGTGATGTAGAGTTTCTCGATATAGGCAACTTCGTCCAGGCTCAGCGCGATGTAGACACGACGTATCCCGTATTGGTCTACCAGCTCTCGAACCTTGGAAAGGTCACCCAGAACCGGGAAACGACCATCCAGCGTCTGGGTATCGGGTTTGGAGGTGATCAGACCCACCAGCGGTACACGATTGGATCCATGCAGCCGCTTGGCCAGCTCGTAGGCGGCGGGCCCGGAGCCGATGATTACAGATGTTCTACCGAGGCGCAGCTTGCTGGAGTGGAGATTGCCAAAGTAGCGCAAAGGAATATACGTCGCTGCCTGGACAAGATAGCCGAGCACTGCCCATTGCAAGAAGATCTCGGAGGAAAACAAATGCATGCTCTGGCTGGCGTAGGTGATGGCCATCAAGCCTGCCAGCAAGAGTGCCCATCCACCCATCAAGTGAACCATGCCGGATAGATAACTGTGCCGCTTGTGGTAGACGTGCATCAGCATATACGCCGGTACGGAGCCGAAAATGGTGATGACGATCAGCAGTCGATACTGCGTCGAGACGACTCCGACGTGCTGATAAACCAGATAGCAAAGCAGGCCGCTGACCAGAAACATAGCGCAGAGCCATTGGCCCCAGAATGTAAGACCCCGGCGATTCACGGCGGGATTGGTGCGTTTAGCGATCATTGTGAACCTTCCTCCTTGCATATCTGCTGTTCGGCTTTGACCGCTGAGCCGAGACTCCAGCACAGTGGGGTAGCGAGGCCTGAGGCCCTTGCCAGGTTATACATCTGTAAGGCTTCCTTTTTGCTCGAAGCGGCGGAGCGATTCGCTGCTTCGAGCGTAATAATTCGTTGGCTGGGAGTGAGTTCGCTCCAAGCCGAAAATCCCAGTGCAGCGAGGTCGCCGTCCAGTTCAGGTCGGCCTGCGCCGAGCTCGTTAGTGCGGCGCATCGCCAGGTCGAATTCATCATCTAGCTGGTGCAAGCCCTGTTTTGCGTAGGCCAGTCTCAGCCATGACCAGGGCCAGGCAGGGCGCGCCTCAACTGATTCGCGAAAGGCCTGGATCGCGCTCTGTTTCTGCCCCTCACTCCCGGAGCCTTCAGGCGCAACCAACGGTCCCCACAACAAGACCCTGCCAAGGCGGTCAAGGTATTCAGCGTTGGTAATCGGAGTCTGTTCAACGGCGCTCGCGGCTCGCTGGAGAGACATGTTCCAGTAGCTCTCGCTAGGCGGTGCCTCCGAGCGCTGCCAGTAACGTAGTGCCAATTCCGCGTGCTCGCTCGCTACCCCGGCAAACAGCATTGGAACAGAGAGCACCAGGCATGCAACAGACACCGGTAGCGCGATAAGGCAAGCCAGCTTCTGCGCGATCAATGGCTGCGCTAAGGCGCGGCGGGGGGACGTGCTTTTTGTATATGGGCCGTTAACAGCAGATATGGTCATTTCCAAACGTCCTTGCCTTTGTCCTTCGCCGAGTTGGCATGACACTCCTGACCGTCCGCGGTCAGTAACCTCTGAATATCCGTCACGCACTCATGCGGGATGAGACATGGTGTATCTACGACAAGGCTTTGCGCCTGGTGTTCCCTAAAAAATTCGATGCGTTTCGCATTTATGTGCTACCGGTATGTGGATCAAAAAAAGGCGGGGTTACGTGTCCGCGTCTGTCTGACTCGATCAACGTGTTTGACAACGGTTTAAGCGCGGGACAGCCAAGCGAGAGGGTGAAGCGAGTGGCGCCGCGCCACTGTTAGGTGGGCGGCACTCGGGCGGTAGGGTAGGAGGGAAGGTTGGCTACATTCAGGGAACAGCAGTAAAACTTATGCATTCTGCTCGCTGTAGCCGTAGTGGTCGTAGTAACCGCTGTACTCGCCTTTTTTGGCCGCCTTCTTCACGTCGACCTGGTTGAGTACAACACCGACGATGGAGGCGCCGCTCTGCAGCAGCTGACCAACACCCTTTTGAGCCATATTGATGGAGGTGTGTTCCGATTTGATTACGTATATAACCGAGTCGGCATACGTAGACATCAACACCGAATCGCTGACGGCCTGGGTCGGGGGAGAATCGATAAGGATGTGATCGTATTGCTCCTTGGCTCGCTCCAGAAACTTGGCGAAGCGAGGTGACGCCAGCAGCTCCAGCGGGTTTGGCGGCACCGCGCCAGCGGTCAACATGTCCAGCTGATTGTCGACTGTCTGGATGCAATCCTCTGCCTTTGCCGTGCCTGCAATCAGGTTGGCCAGACCCGGTGTACCCACCGGGAAATCGAAGTTCTTGGCCAGTGTCGGGCGCCGAAGGTCGGCATCGATCAGCAATACCCGCTGTAGCTGACTCAAGGCAAACGCCATATTCGCCGCGACCGAACTCTTACCTTCGGCGGGCACGGAGGAAGTGACCACGATGACCTTTTGTGGCCGGCTCATATCGGCCAGCATCACGCTGGTACGAATGGTCCGGATCGCCTCGCAAAAGCGCATGTCGTCGCCTTTCTCGAACAGATGAGCGACCTTCTTCTGCTGTTTTTTGGCGACCAGAGGCACGATTCCGAGTACCGGCAGATTGAGATTGTTCTCGACGTCTTCGGCGCTTTTGAATGTATTGTTGAGGAAGTCGGCAATCAGCGCGATAGCAACCCCGGCGATGAATGACAGCACGCTGGCCAGCATGATCAGCAGACGGGTATTAGGCGCGGCCGGTACAGCAGGGGGCAGCGCTTCGTCGACGATGCGGGCGTTGGTGCTGCTTAGATCCTGTGTGGCGGTCGTTTCGCGCAAACGGTTCTGGAAAGTCTCGTACAGCTCCCGGTTGCTCTCCACGTCACGCTCGAGTTCGCGAACCCTGAATTCCTTGCGCGAAATGTCCTGAATTTCTTCCTTGTTCTGATCGAAGGAGGCGCGCAGCGAGTTTTCGTTTGCAACTGCCAGCTGATAGTTGCGCTCGATACCTGCGACTACTTGTTCGACCTGGGCTTTCAGGCTGGCGGTGGCTGCCGCCAAATCAGACTGAGCCGCCTGCATGGCCGGGAAGCGCTCGCCGTAGCGGCGCGAAAGCTCTTCTACCTTGGCTCGGGCACGAGCTTGCTCAGATTTAAATTGCTGGATGAGCGGGTGGCCGAGTACGGCTGGCACGCTTGCCATCCGTTCCCAGCCCTGTTCCGACATCGCCTGAACCTGGCGATACTGGCTTTCTGCCTCGGCGCGTTGGCGACGGGCATCAATCATCCGGTCGCCGGTTAACGACAGGTTGTCGGCACTGACAGTGCCTACGCCGCCCACATCAACCAGGCCTTCTTCTTCGCGGTATTGTTGCAGGCGATCCTCTGCTTCCTTGAGTGAAGTGCGCAGTTCCGCAAGACGGCTGTTCATCCAGGTAGTGGCCGCCATGGACATTTCCATCTGAGCTTCCAGCTGGCCTTCAATATAACTGTTGGCCAATGAGTTGGCCGCCTGGGCTGCGGTCAAGCGGTCGGCCATCTCGACGGAGATTCTGACCAACTGGCTTTTACCTTCGACGTCCGCAGCCGTGCGTGTCATGAAATCGCAGAGTGACTGCGTCCATGATCTCTGCCTCGGTCATCGGGGCGGCAGATTTTGACGGATCTTCGCCTAGAATCATGCTCTTGGCGCGCCGCACCATGCCTTTCACATCGATTAGTGGCTCAGGGCGCTGGCGCGGGTCAAATTCTGGGTGCTCGGTCAGGTTCAACTCGCGCACTACGCGTTCAGCGACGCCGCGGCTGTTGATCAGGCCAAGCTGGGTCTGCAGATACTCGCTCAACTGCCCTGTATTGTCGTAAACGCGCTGAAAGTCGACCAGTTGATCGCCTTTGGATTCGATCATCATGGTCACGCTGGCGCGATAGATGGGCGTCATTTGCATGACAGCCAGGGTGGCCAGCATCGTAACTACCAGAACCAGCGAGATAATGCTCCATTTACGGGACCATAGCGCGTGCCAGATCTTTTTCAGGTCGATATAGTCAGCGTCGTCTTCGGACTGCATAGGCTGCCACTGGCGGTCAGGTCGTATGGAGCTGTTCATGCTCAAAAGAATCCTTGGTCGATAGTAATGGTGTCACCTGGCTGAACGATAGTGCTCAGTGACGCCCGTTCTGCAGCCCGATTCTCATCGGATCCGCGAACAATAGTAATGCGACGTGTCGAGGCGCGTTCCGTGAGTCCGCCTGCCAGAGCAATGGCACGATCAAGCGTCAGGCCTGGCTGGTAAGGATATCCGCCGGGCTGTTTGACCTCACCGCTGATATAAAATTCGCGGTAGTTGATCACGCTTACCGAGACGCGCGGATCGACCAGATAGCCGTCCTTCAAAGATTCGGTAATCAGGTTTTCGATCTCCCGCGGAGTCTTGCCCTTCGCTTCGACTGCACCGAGAAACGGGTATGAGAAAGTCCCTGCATCGTTCAGGCGAATCTCTTCAAAGGTAAGATCAGGTTCCCCGAAAACGCTGATTCTCAGTACGTCGCCTGAGCTGAGCCGGTATTGTGTGTTCGCTGTAGCCTGAAAGCTCAGACCGAGCAGTAAAAATATCGTTGCTGTTCTTAAAATATGTTGGATAGACATGTTTGCTCTCTCCATCTAGCTGTTTTTCAGCGCTGGGGGGATGTCATCCCCATAGCCTGGCCTGAATCCTTTAACGGATTCAGGCAATACGGCAGGTGTTAATGTTATCGAAGCAGCGCTCAGCCGGACGCTGAGCGTTAAAGGCTCATGTTAAGGCTTAACAGGTATACGTTCCGCTCGTAGCTGTTGAAGTAACGAGACGAATCATTTTCTGACCGCAGGTAGCCCAATGTGATGTCCGCCCAGCGATCGAACGCGTAGCTAACTCCGACACTGTATGCGGTCCGGTCGTCTTCACGGTCACTGGCTTTGTATTCCCGATCAGAGATCTGGTATTCCAGTTCAGTGCTGATGCGCGGCGTCCAGCCATGCGTCCAGCTGAGCGCGGTGGTGACGTCTTCAACTGTGGAAGAGTCATCCTCACCCTCGTCGAAGGCGCGGCGGGCGTTGATCTCGAAGGTTGAGTAAGTCCGCGGTGCCCAGGCAACGCCGACTTCCCACATGGGGCTGGTGAAATCTTCGCGCGCGTCACTGTCGAATTTCTTGCGTTCAGCGCCTACACGAACAGTACCTGTAGTCTTGGCGGTCGCCTCCCAGGTCGCACCAATCAAGCCTGCCGTGTTGGTCCCGTCTCGGTTGTAGCGGTCTTCAACATATTCATGTTGAGTATGACGCAATTCAACGATTGAACGCGTGCGGCCGCCGATGCGGTGGAACCAGGTGCTGCTCACGCCAAGGCTGTCGCGCTCCTGGTCTTCGTTGATGTCTCCGCTATTGTGATAGCGGCGTTGTTCATAGTTCGTAGCGAAATCGAGCTGGTTCTGGGCGCTCACAGCGCCAAAGGTATAGCCGAGACCTGCTACGGCACGGCTGTACTGATCGTTGTAAAAGTCGCGCCCGGCCAGGTCGCCGGCGAGTTCGTCGGTGCGACTTCTGGTGTCATCGTTGATGGTGTCTTCAATGCGGTGGTAACCAATGTTGCCCCGGACCCGGTGACGCGAGGTCAGCGCCAGCGCGCTCTTGAATGTGAGGTGATGATCGGTGTTGGATGCGTCACTATCATCATGAAAGATGTCGCTGTCGAAGGAGTACTTCAACTCGTGCTGGCTGTTGCGGTTTTCCGCGCTCAGTGCAAAGGTCGGCTCGATGGTAGTGATCCACGAGTCCGCAGCGTTGTCTCGTACACCACGATAGTTGTCGTCGTAGCTTTCGGAGACAAACAGGGTCGGAGTGAACTGAAAGCCGCGTATATCCATGCTCATCGGCTCGATTGCCCAGCTATAGGCAGATACAGAGGTCGCGAGCGAAGCGGTAATAAATTTGGAGAGCCTCATAAAGCAGTCTTCCTTCTCGGAAATGAAAGATTGTTGTTCTGTGAACGGTAGCGATCAGCTGGAGCTGGCAGTGGTTCCACCGCCGGTTCCGCCCCCTGAGCCGCCGCGTGGCACGCCCAGAGAGGCGGGCGCCGGGATGGTGGACGATGCCGCACCGGACGCGGTGGGCAGTCTGTCAGTCACTGCACTGACAATTTCCTCGGCTTGATCGGGTGCTGCTGCTACCGCCGCTTCCACAATCTCTGCAATCTGATCGGGCGCTGCATCGATAGCCGCCAGGGTGATATCACTGGCTAGCTCGGGGGCTACCCCGATAGCAAGCGTGACGATGTCGACAGCTTTCTCGCTGCATTCCGTGATGCGTTGCTGAACCGCGACAGTGATCTCCTGACGGGTGCTGGCGGCGTTTTCAAGCTGGTGCTCTGCAGAGCGCGCACAAACATCCGCCGCCAGAGCTGGCAGACTTGTGATGCCCATCCCGGACATGGCAAGCGCCGTAAGCGGCACAAGCAAAGTTTTCCTCATCATCAACTATCTCCTTGGTAGATATAGACTACCCATGCTGACGCCGTAGCGTTGTTGACTCAGTCACAGATGCACGAAAGTGCAAGATGCCCCTCCGTGCGTCCAGTTACAGGTCATGCCCTGTTCAAGTGCGCTTGCTAACCAGCAGGCACGCTACCGCCCAAAGGAGTCACCTTTGATCCAGCGGGTTCATCAACCGCAAGATGGCATTTGATGCGCCACCCGGTTTCCCTGTTATGGTCGCGAATGCTTGCTTCGGTACCGCTCAAATCAAAACGCTGCAAAATGTGCGCCCATCCTGTTGATCATGTTTGTCATCGGCACGCTGCCCAGTCCAGGCAAATGTGCTGCCTGAGGCGCCGTGTCTCTGCGTGGCTGACGCAACGAGACCGCGACGGCGTGCTCTGAGGGGAACGGATTGCCCGCGAGTGTTGAGGACGCGTGAAACACAACGGGTCAAAGGGAGTGCAGTCCAGTTATCCTGGGCTTTTATTCTTGCGAAGAGGTAACCGGGAAACATGGGCTGCGCGATCCGCTTCACTTTGCCAGCGTGAAGCTCGTCGACCCGAAGGCTCGGTTCCAAGCACTCGAAGCCTTGATGAGCGCGATGCTCACCCGCTCGGCCTACCTGTCGGGGTTTGCGCTGTAGGAGGTACCAGGCGACTTCCGGCATTTCCCTATGGTTGTTCATAAGCCCTCCTAGCCTTGAGGCACATACCGCGAACATGTTTGCTGCCACTTGATCGTCGAGATATCAAACCGCTATCAGCCGATTCAATCACTCCGAAAGACTAGACTCAGCATTGAATGAAGAGTTCCAAAAGTTTTGTTCTGCCAGCTATGCTTTTCGATGACTGGTGCTCCCTCGGATTGGTCGGCTCTGCTGGATCTGTTCGATAGAAAATATCCGAACTGCAACGGTTGAAGAAAGGGCTTTCTGAAAAGCATTTGCGAATCAGCATGTTGGGCCGTATCGCGCGCGGTTTGGGGTTTTTCGCCAAATTTGTGTCGCTGAGTGGCTGGTGTTTTCTCAGTCTTTTCAGGATTGTGTGCCGCTGCGCAATGTGTCGCGTTGACGAGTATGGATCAGGTGTTCGGGCAGGGCGAAATCATTTAATGCCCGGTGGGCATCGTTTGCCTGGGCTCCGTCGTTGGCGCTCATTCGAAACCAGGCGCGCTCTCAAGATGGAGTGTTTCCCATGACTGAGGCCAAGCGCAATGATGGCAGTTTGATCTGCTGCACTGTGGCTTACGCTTGTCATGCGAAGGCCTTTACCTGCTCGGCTTAAATTCCTATGGTGACGAGTCAGTACAGCCCGGAGAGTCCCATGCCAGAGAATAGGTCCGAAAACGATCATTGGTCGTGCGAGACAGCGCGTCCTTTCGAGTATGTCGAGCTTGGCGGGCAAGTGCAGGCAAGCCAAACGCTTGCGGAGGAAGTTGCGCTAGCGGTGAGTTACAACGGAATCAGTCAGGCCGTCATGATGGTTTCTCCGGACGCGCTTGAGGATTTTGTCGTCGGCTTCAGTCTCACCGGCGCATTGGTGACTTCTCCCGAAGATATATATGACATTCGCTTGAGCGGCCAGGGCGAACAGCGGCGAGCAGATCTGGAAGTGAGTAGTCGGGCGTTCTGGGCGATAAAACAACAGCGCCGCCATCTGGCAGGTACTAGCGGGTGTGGATTGTGTGGCGTCGAGGCCCTCGATCAGGCATTGCCGACACTTGCATCGCTGGATCATGCAGCTCTGCCAGATTCATCCTTGTTGGAGGGCATGCGCGATCGAATCAGTGCTGCTCAGCTGCTCGCGCGGCAGAGTGGTGCGCTGCATGCTGCGGTATTTGTTGACCGGACCTCGGGCGACATTCTGCTCTGTCGTGAAGACATCGGCCGGCACAACGCCCTGGATAAACTGATCGGGGCCATTTATCGCAGCGCGTTGAGCCCGAGCGATGGCTTCGCGGTGGTGACAAGTCGCTGCAGTCTGGAGCTTATCCATAAAGCGGTCCGCGGACGGATATCGACGTTGGTCTGCCTGTCTGCGCCTACAGCTCTGAGTGTTCAATGGGCGCGCACGCACGGGCTCAATCTTGTCCATATTCCGCACCGTAGCGGGCCGAGGGTATATAGTCCTGCGCCTGTGCTTTGATGCCACGGACCGTTCGAGCTTGGCACTGCACAGGGTTCGGGAAATCATCTGGATGAGCCGAAATCCAGGCACAAAAAAAGACGTCCGAGGACGTCTTCTTTGGTTTGTTTGGTGGAGCCGGGGGGATTTGAACCCCCGTCCGCCAGTCCGCCGCTATCGGTTCTACATGCTTAGCCAGCTCTACTGAGTTAACTCCTCACCGCCCGAGTGGCAGGGTGTTTGGAGCGAGTTGTGTAATGTTTAACCGCTTCGTCCACAACGTACTAGGCGGCGATTCTGTTCTATATGACAATCATTTCGAGTTTACAGACATCCTCTAATGATTGCTGGAGCCGAAGCTACCAGAAGTGCGACTAGGCTGCTTACGCAGCTAGTTGAGCACCGTAATTGTCATCATTGGCAATTATAGGTTTTGCAACAGTTTATTTACGAGTTCTGTTACCAACTCGGCATGCCCCTCAAGTTTTGTAACCGTCGTCGAATCCTAATCGGCCCCAAAACCATCTTGGTACGGGGCGCAGTGTAACGTAAGCACAGGTCTTTACCAAGGAGGGTTTGTTTCAAAAATATTCATGGCGGGGTAGCCGGAGGACACTCCGCCTAACAGGCGGGTTGGCGAGGGCGCGCCCTCGGCTGTAAAGCGGGCGAGGCCGAGGAGCCGTCGCCCAGCAATGTCAGCGGTGGTTCTCGCGGAGAATTCTTGCCTTGTCACGAGCCCAGTCGCGGTCTTTCTCGGTTTCGCGCTTATCGAAATCCTTCTTGCCGCGTACCAGGGCGATCTCGCATTTCACCAGGTGTCGCTTCCAGTACAGTGCTATAGGGACACAGCTGAAGCCTTTCTGCTGTACGCCGGTGAGCAGCTTGTCCAGCTCTCGGGCTTTGAGTAGCAGCTTACGCGTGCGGGTCGGATCTGCAATCACATGAGTGCTGGCGGTTTTCAGCGGCGTGATGTGGGCGCCAAGCAGAAAGGCTTCGCCATCCTTGAGCAAAATATAGCTGTCGACCAACTGAACCTTGCCGGCGCGCAGGCTTTTGACTTCCCACCCGGCCAGGGCAACGCCCGCCTCGAAGCGATCTTCGATGAAATATTCGTGTTTGGCCTTTTTATTCAGCGCGATAGTGCCGCTGTTGGCCTGGGTTTTCTTTTGGTTGCTCATAGGCGGCGTATTATAGGGGCTGAATACCGGTTCGGCTATCACCGTCATTGCCCGCTCTTGTGGCGGCTGGTCAGAATCTGGACAATGCCGTTCTTTTCCAATATGGACCGGGCATTCATATGGCCAACGAAAGCGTATCGATACACGGAATCTGGTCGAGCCGTTGGGTTTTTATCCTGGCGGCGACCGGGTCGGCAGTGGGCCTGGGCAATATCTGGAAGTTTCCCTACATGGCAGGTGCCTACGGTGGCGGTGCCTTCGTGCTTGTGTATCTGGTGTGTATAGCGCTGATCGGTCTGCCTATCATGCTGGCGGAGACAGTGCTCGGCAGGCGCGGGCGTCAGAGTCCGGTCAATACCTTGCGAAGCCTGGCCCTGCAGTCCGGGGCATCGCCGCGTTGGTCGTGGGCAGCGACCATGGGCATGACGGCGGCCTTGCTGATCCTTTCCTTTTATAGCGTGGTAGCGGGCTGGTCCCTGGATTACATCATCGGCATGGGTCGGGGCGAGTTTGCCGGTATTGACGGTCCCGGAGCCGGCGCCCGCTTCGATTCGCTGACTGCCGATCCCTGGCGGCTCACCCTTTGGCACACGCTGTTCATGCTTGTCACCGCTTATATCATTGCCAAGGGTGTGGTAGCGGGGCTCGAACGTAGCCTGCGTATCATGATGCCAATGCTTTTCGTGCTGCTCGTTGTTCTGTTGGGTTATAGCCTTACCACCGGCTATTTCATGCAGGGCGTCGAGTTTCTGTTCCACTTTGATTTGTCCCAGGCCCGTGCGGGGATCCTCGCTGCGATGGGGCATGCGTTTTTTACGCTGAGCATCGGTGTCGGTTCCATCATGGTGTTCGGCTCGTACATGCCCAAGAGATCGTCTATTGGTGGCACCGTGGTAACGGTTGCGTTGCTTGATACAGTCGTCGCCTTGACCGCTGGGCTGGCGCTGTTTCCCATCGTATTTGCCGCCGGCCTGGAACCCGGCGCCGGACCCGGACTGATGTTCGTTACCCTGCCAATCGCCTTCGGCAACGTGATGATGGGTCAGGTTTTCGGCGTGATTTTCTTTGTGCTGGTGGCTATTGCCGCCTGGAGTTCGGCCATTTCCATGCTTGAGCCTGCGGTGGCGTTCTGGGTCGAGCGATCCGGCAAAAGCCGTGCTCGAATAACCGCCGTCATCGCCGGCATTTGCTGGGTTGTCGGCCTGGGCTCGGCGTTGTCCTTTAACGTGCTGGCTGAGGCCAGGTTTTTTGTTTCGGATGATTCAGGCTGGCGGTTGTTCGCATGGGGCGCTGAAGGCGGCAAGACCTTTTTCGATACAGTCGACTACGTGACCAGCCGCATCATGTTGCCGCTGGGCGGGCTGTTGTTTGCACTGTTTGCCGGTTGGGTGCTGGGTCGGGATGTATTCAAGGCCGAGCTGGGGCTTAAATATCCGCGGCTGTTCCCGGTGGTGTATTGGTTGCTACGCTATGTGGCACCTGTTGGCGTGACGATCGTATTTGTCACAGAACTCTACAATTGAAGTGTCCATGACCCATATTCAACGTTCTGCATTGCTGCCTTATCCGGCGGAAAGCCTGTACGAGCTGGTCAACCGTGTCGAGCGCTATCCGGAGTTTCTGCCTTGGTGCTCAGCCGCAGAGGTTCTCGAGGAGAGCGAGCATGAGATGCGGGCCAGGCTTACGGTAGGCAAGGCCGGCATTCACCAGTCATTCACCACGGTCAATCAACTGGAGCCTGGCTCCCGAATCGATATGCATCTGGAAAACGGACCATTCAATTCGCTGCATGGGGTCTGGGAGTTCCGCGTGCTGAGTGATCACGCCTGCAAGATCAGCCTGGACCTGCAGTTCAGCTATTCGGGGCCGGTGGTCAAGGCTACGCTGGGGCCACTGTTCAACCATGCTGCCAATACGCTGGTGGAAGCGTTTTCGCAGCGCGCCAAGGAGCTCTACGGTGGTCGATAAAACCATCGCGGTGGAAGTAGCCTACGCACTCCCGCAAAAACAGAAGATAATCAGCCTGGTGGTGCCGGAAGGGACCAGTGCGCTGGAAGCGGCTCGGCTGTCCCGGATGGGTGAGCACTTCCCCGGACTGGATATCGAGAACAGTGCCATGGGCATTTTCGGCAAGACGGTGCCAAAGCCGGCAGAGCGGCAGCTTAAAGCCGGCGAGCGAGTGGAGATCTACCGTGCGCTGATTGCGGACCCGAAGGAGGTTCGCAAACAGCGTGCTGCCAAGGCCAAGGAAGCGAAGGCGGAAGAGGCGAAGCAGGGGTAATAGCCGGGGTGAAAGGAGCTCAGCATTGTCTCCTTTCGAGCAGGGGCTTGCGTGTTATTCGCCGGTACCCAATGGTGCACCGAGATCCACCGGATAGCTTTCAGTCGCTGGCGCCTCGTGAGCACGGCCACGCATGATGGCTTCGTCGCGGCTGGTTCCAGGCTGGAAGTCACCTGCCAGGCCAACCAGTTGATCGTTTTCGAAGGTCAGGCTAACGCGCTCCTGCTCGCGGGTGTCATGGCCGGCGCGCATGCTGTAAAGATAATCCCAACGGTTGGGCGCAAAGGTATCCTGGATCAGAGGGGTGCCCATGATGAACCGGACTTGCCGCGTGGTCATGCCAGGGCGCAGCTGGTCAATCATTTCCTGTGTGACGACATTGCCCTGCTGCACATCGATCTTATACACGCCGGGAAAGCCGCAGCCGGCCAGGCTCAGGGCAGAGGTACACAAAAGGACACAGAGGATTCGGTTCAGACTGTTTGGCATCGCGTGGTAACATCCACTATCGTGAGTCGGCTGAATGGCCTTGAATCATACCCGACAGATCCCGCCCTGCGAAGCGCTGAACGAGAAACTACCCATGGTTGAAAATCAAGAACTGCGGAAAGCTGGCCTGAAAGTCACGCTCCCCCGCGTCAAGATCCTGCAAATGCTGGATAACTCACCAGACCGCCACATGAGCGCCGAAGATGTCTACAAATCGCTGATGGAAGCGGGTGAGGATGTCGGGCTTGCCACCGTTTATCGGGTGCTGACCCAGTTCGAATCCGCGGGTCTGGTAGTTCGCCACAATTTCGATGGCGGGCACGCCGTGTTCGAACTGGCGGATGGCGAGCATCATGATCATATGGTGTGCCTGGATACGGGTGAAGTAATTGAATTCTACGACCCGGAAATCGAACGTCGTCAGCATGAGATCGTCAAGGAGCACGGCTACGAGCTGGTGGATCACAATCTGGTGCTGTACGTAAAGAAACGCGTCTGAAGCACGCTTTAGCGTGGCAGTAACATAGCGCCCTTTCTGTTGCAGGAAAGGGCGCTTGTCGTTTTGGGCTGCTCTGTTTTAGTCGGGGCTGACCAGAAGCTTGCGCGCGTGGGCGAGGGATTCCTCGGTCATGTCGATGCCGCCCAGCATGCGCGCCACCTCATGGATGCGGCCGTCACGGTTGAGGTTGTCAATGCAGGTGCGTGTCGATTTGCGTGACTGCTCCTTGCGAACAAACAGATGTTGATGCCCCTGCGCTGCTACCTGGGGCAGATGCGTCACGGTCAGAACCTGGCCGCGCGCGCCGAGCTGACGCAGCAGTTGACCGACGATTTCAGCTGTCGGCCCGCCAATACCCACATCCACTTCATCGAATACCAGTGTCGGCACCCGTGAGGTCTGGGCGGTAATGACTTGAATGCCCAGGCTTATCCGAGACAACTCGCCGCCCGACGCTACTTTGGCCAAGGGCTTGGGTGGCTGGCCGGGGTTGGCGCTAACCAGAAACTCGACGCCTTCCAGGCCGTGGGGCGAGTATTCGTCCGCTTTGTTTGCTATCAGCTGAACCACAACCTGGCCGCCGGGCATGCCTAATTGTTGAATCTCCCGGGTGACCGCTTGAGCCAGTTTGTCGGCGGCTTTCTTTCGCGCCTTTGTGAGCTTACCCGCGAGCTCCCGATAATGAACACGAAAGGCGTCGAGCTCTTCGGCCAATTGGCCTGAATCGGCGTGGCTTTGCTGGATGCTCTCGAGTTCGTCTATAAGTGTCTGTTGCAGGGCCGGCAGTTCGTCCGGATTGACTTTATGCTTGCGGGCCAGCTCATAAATGGTGCCAAGGCGCTCTTCAATCTGCTGCTGACGCACCGGGTCGGCTTCGAAATGGTCCAGGTAGCGGGTCAGTTCGCCAACCGCCTCTTCCACCTGGATCTGGGCACTGGCAAGTAAGGTGTTGACTTCTTCCAGACTGCGATGATTTGCCTGCAGACTGCCCATGCGTTGCAGGCTGGCGGTCAGCGACTGCAGCACGCTACCGCTGTCGTTTTCACTGCAGAGGTTGATCACTTGTTGGCATGAATGCAGGATCTGTTCGGCGTTGGCTAATTGCCGCTGGTCATTTTCCAGTTGATCGAGTTCACCGTCCTGCAGGCTGAGGTTATCCAGCTCTTCCAGCTGATAGGTCAATAATTGCAGGCGCGAGCTTTGTTCGTCGCCACGCTGGCTCGCCTTCACAAGAGCCAGCTCGGTTTGCCGGCAGCGTTGTGCAGCCAGTTGCACCTGGCGCGCCAGTTCACTGGCACCCGCGTAATTGTCCAGCAAGCGGCGGTGAGTGTCGGTCTTGAGGAGTGACTGGTGCTCATGCTGACTGTGAATATCAATTAGCATTTCGCCCAGCGCCTTGAGATGCTGCTGCGGGCAGGGGCTGCCGTTGATATATCCACGCGAGCGGCCTTCGGCTGTTACCACGCGGCGCAAAATGACGTGCTGATCTTCGCCTGCGAGATCGCGCTCTTCCAGCCAGGCGACAGCTTCTGGAATGTCGCTGATATCAAAGGTCGCCAGTAAATCAGCCTTGCTGGCACCGGGACGCACAGCGCCACTATCTGCCCGATCACCCAGGGTCAGCGCCAGCGCATCGAGCATGATTGATTTGCCCGCCCCCGTCTCGCCAGTGATGACCGTCATGCCATTGGCCAGCTCCAGTTCGAGGTGATCGACAATGGCGTAATTGTTCACCGCAAGATGTACCAGCATCGCCGTGCTCCCGGATAATAGGTCTGGTTATTTATACAGTAGTCTGTCTTTTACGTTCAAGTCCTCCCGCGATCCTTTTATCGGCGAGATCGAGGGGCTTGAATCGCAGGCGGCTGTCCCCATATATGGGATCAGAGACGAAAGGTCTATTGATGCGGCATCGCAGCGACAATGCTCCGCAGCGTCAGCAGGCCGGCTAGGTACCCTTATTTATCGACAGGAGAGATTCATGGCGGACGAACAGAAGCAGGACCTGAACGATCAGGACCCCGAAGTCGAAGAGGTGCTGGAAGGCACTGATGCGGAGGACCTGGCTGCAAAGGTGGCCAACCTTGAAGAGCAGCTGGCTACTGCGCAGGATCAGGCTTTGCGCGCGGCCGCTGATGTGCAGAACGCGCGCCGGCGCGCCGAGCAGGAAGTGGAAAAAGCGCACAAGTTTGCACTCGAACGTTTTGCCAACGATTTACTGCCGGTGCTCGACAGTCTCGAGCGAGGTATCGAATTGTCTGACCGCAGTGATGAAGCGCTAAAGCCGATGCGTGAAGGCATGGAGCTGACACTGAAAATGTTTGCCGACACCCTGGGACGCCATCAGATCGAAGCGGTACACCCTGAAGGTGAGCCCTTCGATCCCGAGCTCCATCAGGCAATGACCACAGAGGAGCGGGACAGCATGGAGCCCAACACCGTGGTCCGGGTGTTTCAAAAAGGCTACACGCTCAGTGGTCGCCTTCTGCGTCCGGCGATGGTGGTGGTGAGCAAGGCTCCCGCTGACAAGCCGGCATCGCCTTCGATCGACGAACAGGCTTGAAATTGAATCGAGTGACCCCACTAAGGGTTCATCAGTAGACAATCCCGCCGCGGGTATCACGCGGCACACAGATTCGGAGAATTTAGATGGGCAAGATAATCGGTATCGACCTGGGAACTACCAACTCCTGCGTAGCGATCATGGAAAACGGTACGGCCAAGGTAATCGAGAATGCTGAAGGCGGTCGCACCACTCCTTCGATCGTGGCCTATACCAACGACGGCGAGACTCTGGTCGGCCAGTCGGCGAAGCGTCAGTCGGTAACCAACCCGCAGAACACGCTTAACGCGGTTAAGCGTCTGATCGGTCGCCGTTTTGAAGAAGATGTTGTACAGAAAGACATCAAGCTGGTCCCTTACAAGATCGTCAAGGCCGACAACGGTGACGCCTGGGTTGAAGTGAAGGGCGAGAAGATGGCGCCTCCGCAAGTATCTGCCGAAGTGCTGAAAAAGATGAAGAAAACCGCCGAGGATTACCTGGGCGAGCCGGTGACCGAAGCGGTCATCACCGTGCCTGCTTACTTTAACGACAGTCAGCGTCAGGCTACCAAGGATGCGGGTCGTATTGCTGGCCTCGACGTCAAGCGGATCATCAACGAGCCGACTGCCGCTGCGCTGGCATACGGTATGGACAAGTCGCGTGGCGATTCCACTATCGTGGTGTATGACCTTGGCGGCGGTACCTTCGATATTTCGGTAATCGAAATTGCCGAAGTCGACGGTGAGCATCAGTTCGAAGTGCTGGCTACCAATGGCGATACGTTCCTGGGTGGTGAAGACTTCGACATGCGCCTGATTGACTATCTGGCCGACGAGTTCAAGAAAGAAAACGGTGTTGATCTGCACAACGATCCACTGGCCCTGCAGCGCCTGAAAGAAGCTGCCGAGAAAGCCAAGATCGAGCTGTCTTCCAGCAACCAGACGGACGTTAACCTGCCGTACATCACCGCAGACGCATCGGGTCCCAAGCATCTCAATGTCAAGGTGACCCGGGCCAAGCTGGAGTCGCTGGTAGAAGAGCTGGTCAAGCGCAGCATCGAACCTTGCCGCGTAGCGATGAAAGATGCCGGCCTGGACGTGTCCGACATCAATGAAGTGATTCTGGTCGGTGGTCAGACGCGCATGCCGCTGGTACAGCGCACCGTTGCCGAGTTCTTCGGCAAGGATCCGCGCAAGGATGTAAACCCGGACGAAGCCGTTGCCGTAGGTGCAGCGATTCAGGGTGCGGTACTGGCTGGCGATGTTAAGGATGTGCTGCTGCTGGACGTTACGCCGCTCTCTCTGGGTATCGAGACAATGGGCGGCGTGATGACCACGCTGATTGAGAAGAACACCACCATCCCGACCAAGAAGTCGCAGGTGTTCTCGACTGCTGATGATAACCAGACCGCGGTTACCATTCACGTGATGCAGGGTGAGCGTAAGCAGGCATCGCAGAACAAATCGCTCGGTCGTTTCGATCTCGCAGACATTCCGCCGGCTCCGCGTGGCGTGCCGCAGGTCGAAGTGAGCTTCGATATCGACGCCAACGGTATTCTGAACGTGTCCGCGAAGGACAAAGCGACCGGCAAGCAGCAGTCGATTATCATCAAGGCTTCTTCGGGCCTGAGCGATGACGAGATTGATCAGATGGTGCGCGACGCCGAGGCAAATGCCGAAGAAGACCGCAAGTTCGAGGAGCTGGTCACTACCCGAAACCAGGCTGATCAATTGGTTCACGCGACGCGTAAGACGCTGACCGAAGCTGGCGACAAGGCCACTGAGGAAGAGAAGACTGCAATCGAGACTGCTTTGGCTGATCTCGAAACCGCAATCAAGGGCGATGACAAGGCCGATATCGAAGCCAAGATCAATGCCCTGTCCGAAGCGTCCGGTCCGCTGGTGCAGAAGATGTACGCCGAGCAGGCGCAGGCTGCCCAGGGCGGCGAGTCGGAAGCAGATGCCGGCCAGGAAGGTGCGGATGATGTGGTTGACGCCGAGTTCGAAGAGGTCAAGGACAAGAAATAAGGCCTTGATCGAACGGCTTGACGACTGACTGCAGGCAACGCGGGAGCTATTCCCGCGTTGCTGTTTGTAACGGACCCTCGGGTCTGTTGACGTTTCGCAGCCTGCAGCTGCGAAACGTCAACAGAGCTTTGAATGAAGAAATGGGTAAAAACGATGGCCAAGCGTGATTATTACGAAGTGCTGGGCGTAGAGCGCGGCGCCAGCGATGCCGAGCTGAAGAAGGCTTACCGCCGCCTGGCAATGAAATTCCATCCGGACCGTAACCCGGACGATCAGACCGCAGAAGAGAAATTCAAGGAAGCCAACGAGGCTTATGAAGTTCTTACCGACGCCAACAAGCGCGCAGCCTATGATCAGTATGGTCACGCTGGGGTTGATCCGAACATGGGTGGCGGGCCTGGTGGCTTCGGCGGCGGCAGTGCCAATTTCTCGGATATTTTTGGCGATGTGTTCGGCGACATTTTCGGCGGCGCAGCAGGCGGTCGTGGTCGTTCCAACGTGCAGCGCGGCAGCGACCTGCGTTATACGCTGGAGCTTGATCTGGAAGAGGCGGTGCGGGGCACTTCGGTCACTATCCGTGTGCCGACTCTGGTCGCATGCGAGACCTGTGAAGGCAGCGGCGCCAAGAAGGGTACTAAGCCGATAACCTGTACTACATGCGGTGGCCATGGCCAGGTGCGCATGCAGCAGGGTTTCTTCTCGGTGCAGCAGACCTGCCCTCGTTGCCATGGCACGGGCCAGATGATTGCTGATCCCTGTAATGACTGTCACGGCCAGGGCCGCGTCGAAGAACAGAAGACGCTGTCGGTCAAGGTTCCTGCGGGCGTCGACACGGGCGATCGCATCCGGCTGGGAGGTGAAGGCGAGGCGGGTGTCAACGGCGGACCTGCTGGCGATCTGTATGTTGTGGTCTCGGTTCGCGAGCACAAGATCTTCCAGCGTGATGGCAAGAATCTGTATTGCGAAGTGCCGATCAATTTTGCTGACGCCGCGTTGGGCGGTGAGCTGGAAGTGCCGACGCTGGATGGCCGCGTCAAGCTGAAAATCCCGGAAGGCGCGCAGACCGGCAAACTGTTCCGTTTGCGCGGCAAGGGCGTAACGCCTGTACGCGGTGGTTCGGCCGGCGACCTGTTGTGTCGCGTTGTTGTCGAGACACCTGTGAATCTGACCAGACGCCAGCGCGAGCTTTTTGAAGAGCTGCGCGACAGTCTCGAAGAAGAAGGCAGCAACCAGTCTCCGAAGGCAAAAAGCTGGTTTGAAGGGGTGAAAAACTTTTTCGAGGACATGAAATTTTGACTGGGGCAGAAATGAGGCGCGTAGCGGTAATCGGTGCAGCCGGCCGCATGGGCAAAACGCTGATCGAAGCGGTCAGTCAGGCCGAGGGTGCGGCTGTTCTGACTGCCGCAACCGAAAGGCTCGGCAGTTCGCTGATCGGCGCTGACGCCGGCGAACTGGCTGGCGTAGGCCGGTTGGGGATCGCGGTAAGTGGCGCGTTAGAGGATGTGCTCGATGAGTTTGATGTGCTGATCGATTTCACTCATCCGACCAGCACTATGGTTAACCTGGCGCTATGCCGTGATGCCGGTAAGGCCATGATTATCGGTACTACCGGGTTCTCTGATGCGCAGAAGGCCGTCATTGCCGAGGCGGCGCAGGATATTCCGATCGTCTTTGCGCCGAACTTCAGCGTAGGGGTCAACCTGTGCTTCAAGCTGTTGGATATGGCTGCACGGGTCATGGGCGATGAAGCTGATATCGAGATTATTGAGGCGCATCATCGACATAAGGTTGACGCACCCTCCGGTACCGCCCTGGGTATGGGTGAAGTCGTCGCCAAGGCGCTCGGTCGTGACTTGCAGAAAGTGGCCGTGTACGGGCGCGAAGGCCAAACTGGAGCGCGGGATCCCCAGGCCATTGGTTTTGCAACGGTCCGGGCCGGTGATGTGGTGGGCGACCATACCGTCCTGTTCGCTACCGAAGGCGAGCGCGTGGAAATCACGCACAAGGCTTCAAGCCGGATGACGTTCGCCAAGGGTGCGGTGCGGTCGGCTATCTGGTTGGCCGGACGGAAGGCCGGGCTATATGACATGCAGGATGTGTTATCCCTGCGTGATTGACGCCGCCTGCAGATAGAGCCGGGACGGCTCGTGATACTGAACCATCTGCAGGCTTTGGTAGCGCCTGTGCTCGGCAAGAGCCAAGGCGCTACATCCGGACCCGGACCGACCGGTCTCAGGCGTCGCGGTTGAGGGCGTCGCGGGAAAGGTTGTTGAGGGTGCTGGTGTTACGTAGCAGATAGAACGCAGCGATGGTTGGCACCCAGTCCGCACGGTGATCCAGTAGTCGCGGCTTGATGAATTCGTACTGTTTTTCCAGTTGATCGAAGGTGGCGTTCAACTCGGGAAACAGCTCGCGCAATTCATTCGCGCGCTGGGTAATGCGAGCATCCATTTCGTTGAACAGGCCTTCTTTGGCTTCAACAAAATAGACGCCAATGGAGCTGAACATGCTGTTCTGATAGAGCAGCAGAATCTGATTGGTTTCCAAGCTCTGACGGTGCAGGGCGAGAAGGTCCTCTGGAGCGTCCTTGGCCAGCAAGTCGTATTCGGCCGCTACGGCCTTGTCCAGTTCCGCGTGGGCCATCATGATCTGGTTGACTGTCGCCAGATGGTAATGAGCTTCTTCGATTGACTGGCCTTCAAGCTGACGAATCAGGGCTACCAGTGCGTCATAGGGTCTGCGCAGCTCGGTAGGGTTGCCCATTTTGCGCAACAGCTGATCCATGTTCTTCAATGCGGTGTTGTAGGTCTCGCGATTGCCGGGTTCGCGTACGCGCTCGAACAGGTTATTGTCGATCAGCACGTAGGTGCCGGTAACATACCCATCGCTGCGGAATTCGTGGAGGTCTTGCAGTTCTTGAAGTTCTGCTGCATGTATCATGGGCGCGACACTGAGCAGTGCCAACACCATATAGCGTCTTAGGCGCGGTATCATGGGGTCTCTCCGGTCCTTTTTTTATTGTCACAGCTCCTGCGCTTCACAGCATCAGTGGCTGGGCTGTATCCGTTCACAGTTGTTTTAACACAACTGCTACAGCATATGGAACAAATTGCCAATGTGTCCTGAGCGAAATAGATCGACGGTTCGGTGCCGGCTTGAGGGGCGCTGCGATCCTTCGGTCTGGATATATGTCGAGCGATCCCTTAGAATGCCGGGCTAATCTGTCTATCCAGCGCGCATCTGACAATGCTCAAAATGTAAACGGGATGAAGTGTCCAACACCTCGTTCCCGCTTTTGTGCAGCCCGCGTTTAGTAAAACTTGTCCGCTCTTTTCGGAGGTTTTCTTGTCCAAGCCAGCCATTCTCGCCCTTGCCGACGGCAGCATTTTCCGTGGCGAGTCCATCGGGGCCGACGGTCAGACCGTAGGTGAGGTTGTTTTCAATACAGCCATGACCGGTTATCAGGAGATCCTTACTGATCCTTCCTATGCGCGCCAGATCGTTACGCTGACCTATCCGCACGTCGGGAACACCGGGACTGTGGCGGACGATAGCGAATCGTTCAGGGTCTGGGCCGCCGGCCTGGTCATCCGTGATCTGCCGCTTCTGGCCAGTAACTGGCGTAACACCCAGCCGCTGGACGCGTATCTGGTCGAGAACGGTACAGTCGCCATCGCCGGAATCGATACGCGCCGTCTCACGCGCCTCTTGCAAGAAAAAGGCGCGCAGAATGGCTGCATTCTTGCCGGCGAAGACGCTACTGAAGAGCGCGCGCTCGAGCTGGCTCGTGAGTTCCCGGGGCTGAACGGCATGGACCTGGCCAAGGAAGTGAGCGTCAAGGAAGGTTACGAATGGCGCTCAAGTGTGTGGTGCCTGGAAAGCAATAGCCATGCAGAGATCGAAGCAAGTGAGCTGCCTTACCACGTAGTGGCCTTCGATTACGGTATCAAATACAACATCCTGCGCATGCTGGTTGCACGCGGGTGCCGTTTGACGGTCCTGCCGGCTCAATCCACTGCCGCGGATGCGCTTGCCTTGAAGCCCGATGGCATCCTGCTGGCCAACGGACCGGGTGACCCAGCACCTTGTGATTATGCAATCGAGGCGATTCAGCAGCTGCTGAAGACCGACACGCCGATGCTGGGCATTTGTCTTGGGCACCAGTTGCTGGCTCTTGCAGTGGGCGCGCGCACAGTGAAGATGCCCAGCGGGCACCATGGTGCCAACCATCCGGTGCAGGATCTACGTACCGGTGAAGTGATGATCACCAGCCAGAACCACGGCTTTGCGGTGGATGAATCGTCCCTGCCGAGCAACGTGCGGGCGACACACAAGTCCCTGTTTGACGGCACGCTGCAGGGCATCGAGCTGACGGACAGAGAAGCGTTCAGTTTCCAGGGTCATCCTGAAGCCAGCCCGGGCCCGCACGATGTGGCTCCGCTGTTCGATCGTTTCATCGAGACCATGGCCAAACGCCGCTAAGCCGCCGGTTCACTTAGGATTTTTAGACGACTATGCCAAAACGTACAGATATCAAAAGTATTCTGATTATCGGCGCTGGTCCGATTGTCATTGGCCAGGCCTGCGAGTTTGACTACTCCGGTGCCCAGGCTTGCAAGGCACTGAAGGAAGAGGGCTTCCGGGTCATTCTGGTCAACTCCAACCCTGCGACCATCATGACCGATCCGGCGATGGCTGATGCCACTTATATTGAGCCGATCAAATGGCAGACAGTAGCGCGCATCATCGAGAAGGAGCGCCCGGATGCGGTGTTGCCGACCATGGGTGGGCAAACGGCACTGAACTGCGCGCTGGATCTGGAAAAGCATGGCGTACTGGAGAAGTACAACGTCGAGATGATCGGTGCCAATGCCGACACCATCGACAAGGCTGAGGACCGCTCGCGTTTCGATAAGGCGATGAAAGCCATCGGTCTGGAATGCCCGCGCTCGGGGATCGCCCACGACATGCAGGAGGCCTATGGCGTCCTGGATCAGGTCGGCTTCCCCTGCATTATTCGTCCTTCCTTCACCATGGGCGGCTCGGGTGGCGGTATTGCTTATAACCGCGAGGAATTCGAAGAAATATGCACCCGCGGGCTCGACTTGTCGCCAACCAACGAGCTGCTGATTGATGAGTCATTGATCGGCTGGAAAGAGTTCGAGATGGAAGTGGTCCGCGACACCAAGGACAACTGCATCATTGTCTGCGCCATCGAGAACTTCGATCCGATGGGCGTGCACACCGGGGATTCCATTACCGTAGCGCCAGCGCAAACGCTGACCGACAAGGAATACCAGGTGATGCGTAACGCCTCACTGGCGGTGTTGCGCGAAATCGGCGTGGAAACTGGCGGATCCAACGTTCAGTTCGGTATCAATCCGGTCAATGGCCGCATGGTTGTTATCGAAATGAACCCGCGCGTGTCCCGTTCATCGGCGCTGGCCTCCAAGGCTACCGGTTTTCCGATCGCCAAGATCGCTGCGAAGCTCGCCGTGGGTTATACCTTGGATGAGCTCAGCAACGACATCACTGGTGGACGCACTCCGGCCTCCTTCGAGCCTTCCATTGATTACGTTGTGACCAAGATTCCGCGTTTCGCCTTCGAGAAATTCCCCAATGCTGATGCGCGTCTGACCACGCAGATGAAGTCTGTTGGCGAGGTCATGGCCATCGGTCGTACCTTCCAGGAATCCCTGCAGAAAGCCCTGCGTGGGCTGGAAGTCGGGGTCTCAGGTCTGGATCCCAAGGTCGATCTGAACAGCAGCGATGCCCAGACTGATCTGGTGCGTGAACTGACCGTGCCTGGCGAGCAGCGCATATGGTACATCGGTGACGCGTTCCGCTCGGGCATGAGCATGCAGCAAATCTTCGAGCTGACCAATATTGATCCCTGGTTCCTGGTGCAGATCGAAGATCTGATCAAGGACGAAGAGCGGGTCAAGACGCTGGGTCTGGCTGATTTCGACCGCGACTTGATGTTCCGGCTCAAGCGCAAGGGCTTCTCGGATCCCCGGCTCGCCGAGTTGCTGGCTGTCAGTGAAAAAAGCCTGCGCCGCCACCGGCACAAATTGAATGTCTTCCCGGTATACAAGCGGGTGGATACATGCGCTGCCGAGTTCGCTACCGACACGGCATATATGTATTCGACCTACGAGGAAGAGTGCGAGTCCAATCCCTCAGACCGTGAAAAGATCATGGTGTTGGGAGGTGGTCCGAACCGTATCGGGCAGGGCATCGAATTTGACTATTGCTGTGTTCACGCTGCGCTGGCGATGCGCGACGATGGTTACGAAACCATCATGGTCAACTGCAACCCGGAAACCGTGTCGACCGACTACGACACGTCAGACCGTCTGTATTTCGAGCCGGTAACGCTTGAAGACGTGCTGGAAATTGTCCGCGTGGAGAAGCCCAAGGGCGTCATCGTACAGTACGGCGGCCAGACCCCTTTGAAGCTCGCGCGCGCGCTGGAAGAAGCCGGTGTGCCGATCATCGGTACCAGTCCTGAAGCGATAGACCGTGCCGAAGACCGCGAACGCTTCCAGCAGATGGTCGAGCGTCTGAACCTGTTGCAGCCACCGAACGCCACCGTACGCAGTGAGGACGAAGCGATTCGCGCCGCTGGCAAGATCGGCTATCCGCTGGTCGTGCGCCCATCCTATGTGCTGGGCGGCCGGGCGATGGAGATCGTCTACCAGGAAGAAGAACTCAAGCGTTATCTGCGCGATGCGGTGAAGGTCTCCAACGACAGCCCGGTATTGCTGGACCATTTCCTGAACTGCGCTATTGAGGTCGATGTGGATGCAGTGTCGGATGGCACCGATGTGGTGATTGGCGCGATCATGCAGCACATTGAGCAGGCTGGCGTGCACTCGGGTGATTCCGCCTGTTCGCTGCCGCCTTACTCGTTGCCCGCGCATATCCAGGACGAGATGCGCGAGCAGGTCAAGAAGATGGCGCTTGAGCTCGGTGTGGTGGGCTTAATGAACGTGCAGTTGGCGTTGCAGGACGATCGCATCTACATCATCGAGGTCAATCCGCGCGCGTCGCGAACCGTACCCTTTGTGTCCAAGTGCATTGGCCAGTCGCTGGCGAAGATTGCGGCGCGGGTGATGGCTGGCAAGACGCTCAAGGAAATTGGTTTCACCAAAGAGATCGTGCCCGCGTTTTACAGCGTCAAGGAAGCCGTGTTCCCGTTCGCCAAGTTCCCCGGTGTCGACCCGATCCTTGGGCCGGAAATGAAGTCAACCGGTGAAGTAATGGGTGTGGGCGATAATTTCGCCGAAGCGTTTGCCAAGTCCCAGCTTGGTGCCGGTGAAACACTACCGCAGGGCGGCACGGTGTTCCTCAGTGTCCGTGAAGACGACAAACCGTTTGTTGCCGAGATGGCCGGCGAACTGATCGGGCTGGGTTTCGATGTGGTCGCAACCAGCGGCACCGCCAAGGTGATCCAGTCAGCCGGACATAAGGTGCGCCGGGTGAACAAGGTCACGGAAGGGCGTCCGCATATCGTCGATATGATCAAGAACGATGAAGTCCGTCTGGTGATCAACACCACCGAGGGGCGCCAATCGATCGCCGATTCCTATTCAATCCGTCGCAATGCACTGCAGCACAAGGTCTACTCCACAACCACCCTGGCTGGTGGCCAGGCTGTATGCATGGCACTGAAATTTGGTCCTGAGCGTGCGGTACGGCGTCTCCAGGATCTGCATGAGGGGGCTTGATTCATGAAATACCCGATGACCAAGCAGGGCGCAGAAGCGCTCGAAGCAGAGTTGAAGCATCTCAAGAACACCATGCGTCCGCAGATAACCCAGGCGATTGCCGAAGCGCGGGAGCTGGGCGATCTGAAAGAGAATGCTGAATACCATGCTGCGCGGGAGCAGCAAGGTATGGTTGAGGCGCGTATCCGCGATATAGAAGGCCGGTTGTCCAACGCCCAGATCATCGATCCCACGACTATCCCGCATTCGGGGAAGGTGATTTTCGGCACCACGGTCGAGATTGCCAATGTCGATACGGATGAGGCGATGGTCTATCAGATCGTCGGTGAGGACGAGGCGGACATCAAGACGCGCAAGATCTCGGTCAGTTCGCCGATTGCTCGTGCACTGATCGGTAAGGAAGAGGGCGACATCGTTGCGGTCAAGACACCTGGCGGTGTGGTTGAGTATGAAGTGGTAGAGGTGCGGCATCTGTGAGCGGATCGGCCGCCGTGCCAGCCATGCGTAGCGGTCGGGTTGCCTGGCAGCTGACCGTGACGCTGTGGGTGGGCGGCATCTGGATGCTGCATTTCGTCCTGTTGCCCGCGTTGGAAAGCTTCGGTCTCGCTCCGATGCTGACCGAAGAGATTGGTAGCTTTATGCGGCCGTTGATGGTGGCTTTTGCTGCCGTCTGCGCGGTGCTTCAGCTGGTCATTGTCTGGTCGGCGACAGGTGTGGGCTGGTGGAAAGATTTACGTGGCCAGTTGTTGATGCTGGTGCTGGCGGCGTCTGCAATCTTCTTCAGCGCGAGATCCTTTACAGCAGCGGTCTACATCGAGCTGTTGTGCTATTTGGTTGTGGCTTTTGCGGGGCTGATTCTGATTCTACAGCCACGTCCGGATGAAGCCGGACGTTAGCTGTGACGCGGTCACATGTTCTTGTAGCGCACAAGATTGGATAGTTGAGCGTTGGGCTTTTTAGCCTTGCGCAGCAGAATTGCCATCTTGCCAATAACCTGCACCAGTTCCGCGCCGCTGTTTTTGCATAATTCTTCAATCAGCGCCTGCTTGCTGTCGCGATCGGCAACACTGAGGCGAATCTTGATGAGTTCGTGATCAGTGAGTGCACGATCAAGTTCGGCCATCACGCCTTCGCTGAGGCCGTTTTCGCTGATCATTACGATCGGCTTGAGATGGTGACCAATACGTTTGTAGGCTTTTTTCTGTTCGGAGCTAAGCGCCATAATATCTGTATGCGTTCCAGGTTCATTGAATGTAGGAGCCTCTGAATAACTACTGCGCTCGGCCATGCGGCGTTGAAGTCCTGCTCAAGATGCTCATTTACAACACGTAAACTGCGCTCTTTCGTCGGATTTCGCCTTGCCTGACCTTCGCTCGCTACGTTCTTCAGAGGCTCCTCGATAGACAGGTTAGTTTAACTGGCGGCGACATTCGCTGCACGAGGTATTCCGTGGCTCGATCCAAAACCAGCAAAGGCTGGCTGAAAGAACATTTCGACGACCCCTATGTCAAGAAGGCGCAAAAGGACGGCTATCGTTCACGTGCCAGCTATAAATTGCTGGAAATCCAGGAAAAGGACCGGCTGCTCAAGCCTGGTATCACCGTTCTGGATCTGGGTGCGGCGCCGGGGGGCTGGTGTCAGGTTGCCAGTCGTCTGATTGGCGACAAGGGGCGGATCATCGCCTCGGATATCCTGCCCATGGACAGCATTGCGGATGTAACCTTCATTGAAGGCGATTTCACCGAGGATGCGGTATTCGAGGCGATCCTGCAGGCGATCGGCGATCAGCAGGTAGATCTTGTTATTTCCGACATGGCCCCCAATATGAGTGGTACGCCTGAAGTGGATCAGCCAAGGGCCATGTATCTGTGCGAGCTTGCGCTGGATATGGCGGCGCAGGTTCTGCGTCCCGGTGGCAATTTTCTGGTTAAAGTGTTCCATGGGGAAGGTTTTGATGAGTACTTCCGGCAAATGAGAGGTCAGTTTGACAAGCTGGTCACCCGTAAGCCAGGGGCATCCAGAGACCGGTCCCGCGAAACCTACCTGCTGGCCAAGGGATACAAAGGTCCGCAAGCGTGAGTGCGGCGACATAGCGCGTAACATTGCCGCGTCTGCCGTCACGCCAGAAACTGGTGTAAGGTAGTACATATATAAAGATTTCAGTCAGGCCTGGTCGCTGTCGCGGCGGGGCAAGAGGGTAGCGATTTGAACGATATGGCGAAAAACCTCATCTTATGGTTGATCATTGCCGCGGTCCTGGTGACGGTGATGAACAATTTCAGTACTCCCACCGAAACCAATACCCTCAATTACACCCAGTTCCTCGAGATGGTCGAAGATCGTCAGGTTGAACGCGTGACTGTTGACGGCTACGAGATTGAAGGGCGTCGCCGCGACGGCACTACCTTCACCACGATTCGCCCGGCGATACAGGACAGCGGGCTGATTGGTGATCTGCTCGAGAATGACGTCATCATCGAGGGCAAGCAGCCGGAGCAGCAGAGCATCTGGACCCAGTTGTTGATAGCCAGCTTCCCGATTCTGATCATCATCGCCATCTTCATGTTTTTCATGCGCCAGATGCAGGGCGGGGCAGGGGGGCGTGGCGGTCCGATGAGCTTCGGCAAGAGCAAGGCGCGAATGCTGACCGAAGATCAGGTAAAGACCACCTTTGCGGATGTTGCGGGCTGCGACGAAGCCAAGGAAGAAGTCAGCGAGCTGGTCGAGTTTCTCCGTGATCCGGGCAAGTTCCAGCGTCTGGGCGGGCATATTCCCCGCGGCGTGTTGATGGTAGGGCAGCCGGGTACCGGTAAGACATTGCTGGCCAAGGCAGTTGCAGGCGAAGCAAAGGTGCCGTTCTTTACTATCTCCGGTTCGGATTTTGTCGAGATGTTTGTCGGCGTCGGTGCAAGCCGCGTGCGCGATATGTTCGAGCAGGCGAAGAAGCACGCCCCCTGCATCATCTTTATCGACGAGATCGACGCTGTCGGCCGTCACCGTGGCGGCGGTATGGGTGGTGGTCACGATGAGCGTGAGCAAACCCTGAACCAGCTATTGGTGGAAATGGACGGTTTCGAGCCAAACGACGGTATTATCGTTGTGGCGGCCACTAACCGTCCGGACGTCCTTGACCCCGCACTGCTGCGTCCGGGCCGCTTCGATCGCCAGGTTGTCGTTGGCTTGCCAGACATCCGCGGCCGCGAGCAAATCCTCAAGGTCCACATGCGCAAAGTGCCGCTGGGTGACGATGTGGCGCCGACCAATATCGCGCGTGGCACGCCAGGCTTCTCCGGTGCTGACCTTGCCAACCTGGTGAACGAGGCTTCGCTGTTTGCTGCGCGGGCCGGTAAGCGCCTGGTGGAAATGAAAGAGTTCGAGATGGCCAAAGACAAGATCATGATGGGCGCAGAGCGCAAATCCATGGTCATGTCTGACAAGGAAAAGCTCAACACCGCCTATCATGAGTCCGGACATGCCATCGTCGGGCGACTGGTCCCCGAGCATGATCCTGTCTACAAGGTCTCGATCATTCCGCGTGGCCGAGCGCTCGGTGTGACCATGTTTCTGCCGGAAGAGGATCGTTACAGCCTGTCCAAGCGCGCTCTGATCAGTCAGATCTGTTCGTTGTTTGGTGGCCGTATTGCCGAGGAAATGACCCTCGGATTCGAGGGCGTAACGACGGGTGCGTCCAACGACATCATGCGCGCTACGCAATTAGCCAAGAACATGGTGACAAAGTGGGGTCTGTCGGAGAAGCTGGGGCCGCTGATGTACGGCGAAGACGAGAACGAAGGTTATCTCGGCCGTATGGGTGGTGGTCAGTCTGCCGGCGTATCCGGTGAGACAGCCAAGCTGATCGATGAAGAAGTGCGCCGGATTATTGATGAATGCTACGGCACTGCGCGCCAGTTGCTTGAGGATAATCGCCATAAGCTGGACATGATGGCCGAGGCGTTGATGAAATACGAAACCATCGATGCCGAGCAGATCAATGACATCATGGGTGGCAACCCTCCTCGCGAGCCCAAAGGTTGGCAAGGCGATGATAGCCAGGGCCCAGGTGCTTCGGCGAGTGTCGGTGATGATCCCGCTACGGATGTGACAACAGGCGACGACAAGCCCAAAGATGGCGGTATAATCGGCGGCCCTGCTGGCGAACACTGAAACGTCGATGACTAACCTGTCTAACAGCTCCCGGTTGCCTTGTGGTGATCGGGAGCTTGATCTTTCCCGTACCCATATCATGGGTATTCTCAATGTCACTCCCGACTCGTTCTCCGATGGTGGCCGTTTCACGCGGATGGACGCGGCGTTGGCGCACGTAGACAAAATGCTCGCCGCTGGCGCGACAATGATCGATGTGGGTGGTGAATCGACCCGACCCGGCGCGGCCCCGGTGTCCGTTGCGCAGGAGGTCGAGCGCGTTGTGCCAATGGTCGAGGCGATCAAGGCACGCTTCGATACGGTGGTGTCGGTCGATAGCAGCACGCCCGAGGTTTTCACCGAGTCCGCCAGGGCGGGAGCGGGGTTTATCAATGATATACGCGCTCTGTGCCGGCCTGGCGCGCTCGAAGCTGCCGGCGCGACCGGGTTGCCTGTATGCATCATGCACATGCAGGGCGAGCCGGTCTCCATGCAGCAGGCTCCGGTCTACGCGTCGGTCCTCGACGAGGTGAATCAGTTTTTACTCGAGCGAGTCGCCGCCTGTGAAGCGGCGGGTATTCCGCGCCAGCGCTTGGTGCTGGATCCGGGTTTCGGTTTCGGCAAATCGCTTGAGCACAATCTTCAGCTTTTCAATCGACTCGATGCGTTGCAGCCGTCCGGCTTGCCTGTGCTGGTGGGCGTGTCGCGCAAAAGCATGATCGGTCAGACACTTGACCGGCCGGTAGATCAGCGTTTATTCGGTGGTATCGCCCTGACAGTCCTCGCTGTTACCAAGGGCGCGCGCATCATCCGGGTACACGATGTACCTGAAACCGTGGACGCGGTTCGCATGATCGAAGCGGTGCTCTCCGCCTGACCCAAACAGAACAAGACAGATTTGAAGGATTGCGCAACATGGAAAAACGCTATTTTGGAACCGATGGCATCCGCGGTCGGGTTGGCAGTCATCCTATTACACCCGAATTCATGCTCAAGCTGGGCTGGGCGGTGGGTATGGCATTCAAACGCCAGGGCCAGTGCCGGGTCCTGATTGGGAAGGACACGCGCATCTCAGGTTACATGTTCGAATCGGCTCTCGAAGCGGGCTTGTCAGCCGCCGGTGCGCAGGTTCAACTACTGGGGCCGATGCCGACACCGGCAATCGCTTATCTGACGCGAACCTTCCAGGCTGATGCCGGTATCGTTATCAGCGCATCGCACAATCCCTTCTTCGACAATGGCATCAAGTTCTTCTCGGTTACCGGCAGCAAGTTGCCAGACGAGCTGGAGCTCGAAATCGAGCGCCTGGTTGATTCGCCGATGGAGGTCGTGGACTCGGCTAGCCTGGGTAAGGTGGCTCGGGTCGAAGACGCGTCGGGCCGTTACATCGAGTATTGCAAAAGCAGTGTTCCGACCAGCACCAGTTTCAAGAATTTCAAGCTAGTAATCGATTGCGCCCACGGCGCCACCTACAAGGTTGCTCCGAACGTATTCCGTGAGCTGGGAGCGGAAGTGAAGGTTATCGGTGCCCAGCCGGACGGGCTGAATATCAATGCAGGCGTAGGTTCAACTGATCTGGCGGCGCTGCGTGAGGCGGTGCTCGAGTCGGGCGCGCATCTGGGTATTGCCTTCGATGGTGATGGTGACCGGGTGTTGATGGTCGACGAGCTGGGCGAAGAGGTGGACGGAGATGAGCTGCTGTTCATCATCGCACGTGACATGCAGCAGCGCGGCATATTACGCGGCGGAGTGGTCGGCACACTCATGACCAATCTTGGGCTTGAGTTGGCGTTGAAAGAGGCGGATGTGCCGTTCGTGCGGGCCAGGGTGGGTGACCGTTACGTGATGGCCGAGCTGCGCGAGCGCGACTGGACGCTCGGTGGTGAGTCCTCAGGCCATCTGGTATGCCTGCATCACACCTCAACCGGCGACGGTATTATCGCCGCGTTGCAGGTGTTGCGCGCTCTGCAGATCGCCGGCGCGACGCTCAGTGAGGCGCGCAAAGGCATGCACAAGTGTCCGCAGAAACTGATCAATGTGCGTTATCAGCGCGGGGCGGTCTCGCCGCTTGAGCATCCTGAGCTGCAGGCCGGGATAACCCAGGCGGAGCAGCGTATGGGGGAGGCGGGCAGGGTACTTCTGCGGCTCTCTGGCACCGAGCCGGTAATCCGCGTAATGGTCGAGGGGCAGGACGCTGAGCAGGTGGAAGCCGAGGCCGGTATTCTGGCTGAACAGGTCAGCAGACTGTTCAGTGGTAAGTAAGCAGAATGCGGTTGTTTCGCCCGGGCATCTTGGGTAAGATTGGCGCCCGCTTGAGCTGAGAGGTTAGGCATGCGTCGTTCGCTGGTCGCCGGAAACTGGAAAATGCACGGTACTCGGCAATCCGTTGAGACCTTGCTTGGTGGGTTGAATCAGCAGGATTGGCCTGAAGAGGTTGATCTCGTTATTGCTCCGCCCGCGCTTTATCTTCAGCAGTGTCGGGCAGCGCTTGAAGGTTCGTCCGTTAGCCTTGCGGGACAGACATCTGCAACCCAGGCCGAGCCTGGCGCTTTCACCGGCGAAGTGTCGCCGGCCCAGTTACGTGATGCGGGATGTGAATATGTGATCGTTGGTCACTCCGAGCGGCGTAGTCTGTTCGGCGAGACGGACGAAGTAGTGTGCAAGAAGTTTGCAGCCGCGCTGGCGTGTGGTCTGAGGCCAATTCTCTGTGTCGGCGAGACGCGTGAACAGCGCGATGCTGGCGAAACCGCAGAGGTCGTCGGACGCCAGTTGCAGGTGGTACTTGAATCGTTCGGGGTTGGCGGTCTCGCCCAGGGTGTAGTGGCTTACGAGCCGGTCTGGGCCATAGGCACGGGTTTGACGGCCTCGCCGGAAGAGGCTCAGGATGTACATTCGATGATCCGCGGCCGGCTGGCAATGCTCGATGATGAGCAGGCCCGCTGTGTCCAGATTGTCTACGGCGGTAGTGTCAAGGCGGATAACGCCGAAGCGCTGTTTGCGATGCCGGATATCGATGGGGGGCTGGTTGGTGGAGCCTCTCTCAATGCTGATGAATTTGGTGCGATAGCGCGTGCCGCGGGACGAGCATAATGATTGAGACGGTAGTTATAGTTATTCACCTGGTGGCTGCAATTGCTCTGGTCGGTCTGGTACTGATCCAGCAGGGCAAGGGTGCTGATGCAGGCGCGTCCTTCGGGTCCGGCGCTTCCGGCACTGTGTTTGGCAGCCAGGGTTCAGCTACCTTTCTAAGTCGCTTGACAGGCGCGCTGGCCGCTGTATTCTTTCTGACTTCTCTGGGTCTGGCCTACTATGCCAGCGATTATGCAGCACGATCGCTCGACAGTGGTTTGCCTGATCCGGTGTTGCGCTCCGAGCCGGCTGCACCGGTTCTGAGCGAGGATATACCTGTTCTTGAAGAGCAGGCCCCTCAGGCTCCTGCTGCGACGGATGATGTACCTGCCGTCGAGTAAGCCTAACGTTTTGCGGAAGTGGTGGAATTGGTAGACACGCTATCTTGAGGGGGTAGTGCCTTAGGGTGTATGGGTTCGAGTCCCATCTTCCGCACCAATCACTCAGGGTCTGCTTTGGCAGGCCCTGCTTTGTTTTCGGGCTGTGCGTGCCGGTTGTCTTGTTGGGCGGCCGGGCGTATAATTCATGCCCTAGATTCGACGCGGGGTGGAGCAGTCTGGTAGCTCGTCGGGCTCATAACCCGAAGGTCGTAGGTTCAAATCCTGCCCCCGCAACCAGTCAAAGGCCCCTTTTCAGGGGCTTTTTGTTAGATGTCTGGACTTCCCCGGAAGTGGCCAGCGACCAGGATGGGCTTAAAGGCCCATTTTTTATTCATGCAAAGCAAAGGTGGTGAATTTGTCCGGCAAAGTATCTGAGTTGGAAATACTTCTGGTCCCGATTATCGAAGCGTTAGGCTATCGTTGTTGGGGCATTGAGTATTTGTCTCAGGGCCGTCACACCCTCCTGCGCGTTTACATTGATCATCCGGACGGGATTACTGTCGAAGCGTGCGCAGAGGTTAGTCGGCAGGCAAGCGCCGTACTGGACGTTGAAGATCCCATCACCGGGGACTATACCTTGGAGGTGTCCTCCCCTGGCATGGATCGGCCGCTGTTCACCCTGGAGCAGTTTGCCGCTTACACTGGTGAACAGGCCAAACTCAGATTGCGCGTCCCGTATGAAGGGCGGCGGAATTTTCAAGGTGTCATCCGCGGTGTTGAAGGCGATGAGGTGATTCTTCAGGTCGGGGAACACGAATACCTGCTGCCCATCGACTCTATCGACAAGAGCAATATAATTCCGCGGTTTTGAGCATTTTTCGGGCTCCAGTGGCCCCAATGGACGGCGTTAGGCGAGGCATACGATGAGCAAAGAAGTGCTGCTGGTTGTGGAATCCGTTTCCAATGAAAAGGGCGTACCGCCCGATGTGATTTTCGAAGCATTGGAACTGGCATTAGCCACAGCAACCAAGAAGCGTTACGAAGATGAAGTAGATGTACGGGTGCAGATTGATCGGCAAACGGGCAGCTATGACACTTATCGTCGCTGGACTGTGGTGGCTGATGAGGATTTCGAAGAACCCGACATGCAACTGACGCTTGATCAGGCCGAAGCGCGTGATCCGGATCTGAAAATCGGCGACATGATCGAAGAAAAGATCGAGTCCGTCGAATTTGGCCGTATCGCGGCCCAGATCGCCAAGCAGGTTATCGTGCAGAAAGTGCGCGAAGCCGAGCGTGCGCAGGTGGTCGATGCCTATCGTGATCGCCTGGGCGAAATTATCAGCGGCACAGTCAAGAAGGTTACCCGTGACAGCGTGATCGTGGATCTGGGCAACAATGCCGAGGCCGTTCTGCCACGTGAAGAGATGATCCCGCGTGAGACCTTCCGTACCGGCAGCCGCATTCGTGCCCTGCTCAAGGAGATCCGTGCGGAGAACCGTGGCCCTCAACTGGTGCTGTCACGTAGCGCGCCAGAGATGATTATCGAGCTGTTCCGTATTGAGGTGCCTGAAATCTCCGAGGAGCTGATCGAGGTGATGGGCGCCGCCCGTGATCCCGGCTCCCGCGCCAAGATTGCGGTGCGTTCGAAAGACAAGCGTATTGATCCGCAGGGTGCCTGTATCGGCATGCGCGGCTCGCGCGTGCAGGCAGTGTCCGGCGAACTCGGTGGTGAGCGGGTTGACATCGTTCTGTGGGACGACAATCTGGCGCAGTTCGTCATCAATGCGATGGCACCTGCAGAAGTGGCGTCGATCATCCTCGACGAAGATACCCACACCATCGATATTGCGGTCGCCGAGGACAATTTGGCGCAGGCCATCGGTCGCAGCGGGCAGAACGTTCGCCTGGCCAGTCAGTTGACCGGCTGGACGCTGAATGTGATGACCGAAGAAGCCATCGTCGCCAAGCGCGAAGCCGAGACCGGCGATATTTTGCGCGGGTTTATAGAAGAGCTGGACGTAGACGAAGAGCTGGCTCAGATGTTGGTGGAAGAAGGCTTCACTTCGCTTGAAGAGATTGCCTACGTCCCGATGGAAGAAATGCTGGAAATCGACGGTTTTGACGAGGATATCGTCAATGAACTGCGCGCACGAGCCAAGGATCGGCTGCTGACCAGGGCGATTGCCAGCGAAGAGAAGCTGGAAGAAGCCCAGCCCGCTGATGACCTTCTGAATATGGAAGGTGTTGATCGGGCCCTGGCGTTCCAGCTTGCAGCAAAAGGCATCATCAGCATGGAAGACCTCGCTGAGCAATCGGTCGACGATCTGCTGGATATTGATGGTATTGACGAAGCCCGTGCCGGCACGCTGATTATGGCTGCCCGGGCGCCCTGGTTTGAATAACCGGTCGGTATAGCGGTACCCCCCTGCGGAGACGCACGGACCCGACTGAGGAGAGAAGTGAATGGCGGAAGTGACGGTCAAAGAATTGGCTCAAGTAGTAGGTACTCCGGTTGAGCGCCTGCTACAACAAATGCAGGAAGCCGGTCTGGCACATTCAAGTGCCGAGCAGCCTGTAACAGACGATGAGAAGCAGAAGCTGCTGACGTTCCTGAAAAGCGCCCATGGCGACTCAGGTTCCGAGCCGCGGAAGATTACACTCAAGCGCAAGACCATGAGTACGCTGAAAGTGGCGGGTAGCAAAACCGTCAATGTCGAAGTGCGCAAGAAGAAAACCTACGTCAAGCGCGAGCCTGATGCGCAGGAAGCTGAGCGTCAGCGCGAAGCTGAAGAGCAGCGCATAGCTGAAGAGGCGCGTCTGGCAGCCGAAGCGGAAGCCAAGCGGCAGGCAGAAGAAGCTGCACGGCAAGCGGAAGAAGCGCGCAAGGCAGCTGAGCAGGAAGCGGCGGCCGCAGCCAGCGCCGCACCTGAGCCGGCCGCAGCTCCAACCGCTGCGCCGGTTGCACCTCCGGCAGTGCCGGCTGAGCCGACTCCGGTCGAACAGCCGAAGAAGAAAGAAGAGCAACATCGGCGCAAGGCGGCGCCTACGCGTGACGACGATAATGAGCGTAACCGCAACAAGCGCGCCGGTGGGGCCAAAGGCCGCAACGCACCACGCGTATCTGACGATGATGAAGCGCTCGCGCGACGTCGCGGCGGCGGTGGCAAGCTCAAGGCGCACAAGAAACGCAACCAGCACGGCTTCGAGAAGCCGACAGGACCAGTAGTGCGAGAAGTAGTAATTGGCGAGACCGTGACCGTGGCTGAACTGGCGCAAAAAATGTCAGTAAAAGCCGCTGAAGTCATCAAGTACATGTTCAAGAACGGCAACATGGTGACCATCAATCAGGTGCTTGATCAGGACACCGCGACCATCGTCGCTGAAGACATGGGCCACCAGGTCAAGCACACCAAGGAAAGCGACATTGAAGACCGTCTGGTAGAGGCCTTGCATTTCGAAGGCGAAGACGTGAGTCGTGCTCCGGTCGTGACCGTGATGGGCCACGTTGACCATGGCAAGACCTCCCTCCTCGACTATATCCGTCGCACCAAAGTGGCTTCCGGCGAAGCGGGCGGCATCACCCAGCACATCGGTGCCTATCACGTCGAAACCGATCGTGGCATGGTGACTTTCCTCGATACCCCCGGTCACGCGGCGTTTACCGCCATGCGTGCTCGCGGTGCCGAGGCGACCGATATCGTGATTCTGGTGGTTGCAGCCGATGATGGCGTGATGCCTCAGACTGAAGAAGCGGTCGCGCATGCCAAAGCTGCCGGCGTGCCGCTGGTGGTAGCCGTCAACAAGATCGACAAGGAAGGCGCGGATCCGGATCGCATCAAGAATGATCTGGCTGCACGTGAAGTCATTCCTGAAGAGTGGGGCGGTGATACCCAGTTCGTACACGTATCGGCAAAGGTTGGTACCGGTATCGAAGAGCTGCTGGAAGCTGTCCTGCTGCAAGCTGAATTACTTGAGCTCAAGGCTCAGCCTTCTGCTCCAGGTCGCGGCGTTGTGGTTGAATCGCGTCTCGACAAGGGTCGTGGTCCGGTAGCCACTGTATTGGTTCAGAACGGTACGCTACGCCAGGGTGATGTTGTACTTGCGGGCGTCAACTACGGCAAAGTCCGGGCGATGTTCGACGAGAACGGCAATAGCATTAAGGAAGCAGGGCCGTCTATTCCGGTGGCTATCCTTGGTCTGGACGGTACCCCCGGCGCGGGTGATGAACTGACTGTGCTCAGCGACGAGAAAAAAGCGCGCGAAGTTGCTATGTTCCGTCAGGGCAAGTTCCGCGAGATCAAGATGGCGCGTCAGCAGTCGGCCAAGCTCGAGAACATGTTCGAGAACATGGGCCAGGGCGAGAAGAAGTCCCTCAATGTGGTGCTCAAGGCCGACGTGCGTGGTTCGCTGGAGGCGCTGCAAAGCTCCCTGGTTGAGCTGGGCAATGAGGAAGTTCAGGTCAAGATCGTGTCCGGCGGGGTGGGTGGTATAACCGAAACCGACGCCAACCTGGCACTGGCTTCGAATGCGGTGATCTTCGGCTTCAACGTGCGGGCGGATGCCTCGGCGCGCAAGATCATCGAGAGCGAAGGCCTCGACCTGCGTTACTACGGTGTGATCTACGAGATTATCGAAGACGTCAAGAAAGCCCTGACGGGTATGCTGGGCAGTGATGTGCGCGAGCAGATCCTGGGTGTCGCTGAAGTGCGCGACGTGTTCCGTTCGCCCAAGTTCGGTGATATCGCTGGCTGTATGGTCATCGAAGGCACTGTCCATCGTAATCGCCCGATCCGCGTTTTGCGCGAAGACGTGGTTATCTACGAAGGCGAGCTGGAATCTCTCCGTCGCTTCAAGGATGACGTCGCTGAAGTACGCAACGGCATGGAATGTGGCATCGGCGTGAAGAACTACAACGATGTGCGTCCCGGCGACCGTATTGAAGTATTCGAGCGGATCCAGGTAGCGCGGACGCTCTAAGGCGTCTGCGACAAGCGGCAAGCCAGGGCCTTTTGGCAGTCCAATGAGACGCCGGGGGCTGGGCTTGCCGTTTGTTGTTTGAGGGTTATGCCGACTCCTGGCGTAACGCAGATTGAGGTAGCCAGGCAGGTTGCTCGTCGCTGACGAGAGAACGACAGCCTGGCAGCCAGAGGTGAATTTTATGGCTAAAGAATACAGTCGTACCCAGCGCGTTGCTGATCAGATGCAGCGTGAACTGGCCCAGCTGATTCATCGGGACGTACGCGACCCGCGCATCGGCATGGTTACTCTTACTGCGGTTGAGGTCAGCCGTGATCTGGCGCACGCCAAGGTCTATCTGACACTGATGGGCGAAGCGACCGAAGAAGACATCGCGCAAAACCTGTCTGCACTCAAAGACGCGGCAGGGTTTCTCAGGGTTCAGCTGGGACGATCAATGAAGTTGCGGAGTGTTCCGCAACTGCACTTCCATTACGACGAGAGCGTTCGTCGCGGTGTGCATCTGTCTTCCTTGATTGAACGTGCGGTAGAGGAAGATCGCCAGCACCCCCGAGATAACGAGGAGTAACGGGTGTCAGCACCGCGTAGCAAACGCCGGGATATCGACGGCGTACTGATATTCGACAAGCCTCTCGGAATGACCTCCAATGCCGCTTTGCAAAAAGTGCGCTGGTTGTTCAATGCGAGCAAGGGTGGGCACACCGGCAGCCTGGATCCGCTGGCCAGCGGCGTGTTGCCGTTGTGTCTGGGCGAGGCGACCAAGTTCTCGCAGTACTTGCTGGATGCCGACAAGGGGTATGTCACCGAAGCGCGCCTGGGTATGACCACCACTACCGGGGACGCTGAAGGCGATGTACTGGAGATGAAGCCGGTTCAGGTGAGCCTGGCCGACGTGGAAGCGGTGTTGCCCCGGTTCACCGGCGATATCGAACAGATACCGCCGATGTATTCTGCGCTCAAGCATGAAGGCCAGCCGCTCTACAAGCTTGCCCGTGCGGGTGAAACAGTGGAGCGCAAAGCGCGATCTGTTACCATACAACGCTTGACTGTGCTGGGCCTGGAAGGCGATCGGTTGCGTCTGGAAGTGCACTGCACCAAAGGCACATACATACGCACCCTGGTTGAAGATATTGGCGCTGCACTGGGTTGCGGCGCGCACGTCTCCGAGCTCAGGCGTATTCAGGCCGGCCCCTTCGATCTGAGTAAGGCGGTCACCCTGGAAACGCTCGAAGCGCTGCATGCCGAAGACGGACACCTCGCGCTGGATCATTTGCTGTTACCCAGTGACAGTGGCTTGGAAGACTGGCCCGAAGTGCAGCTTACCGAGCAGACGGCCTATTATCTTAATCACGGGCAGGCGGTACGGGTGCCCGGCAGTCCGGCATTCGGCAAGGTACGCTTGCGCGACCAGACCGGCAAATTTATCGGCATCGGTGAAATGACCGATGACGCACGTGTCGCTCCCAGGAGACTGATGCGATTCAATGGTTAAAGGCGCGTTGCACCCTTCGGGTGGATGCGTTCTGATGAAGTCGATCCATATGGATCACAACGAGGGTGGCTGTTAACAGGCACGGTCATTCCTCGATTTAAAACACAGGACGAAACGTCCTGGCCTGTTCACTCAGAGGAAAGCTGTCATGGCACTGAGCGTCGAAGAGAAAGCTGCAATCGTAACTGAATATGCCCGTGGCGAAGGTGACACCGGTTCTCCGGAAGTCCAGGTAGCTCTGTTGACCGCAAACATCAACAAGCTGCAGGGTCACTTCAAGGACAACAAGAAGGATCACCATTCCCGTCGCGGTCTGATCCGGATGGTAAACCAGCGTCGTAAGTTGCTGGATTACCTGAAGTCGAAAGACATTCCGCGTTACAGCAGCTTGATCAGCAGTCTGGGTCTGCGTCGCTAAGCGACCATGCCCTTTTGGACGTGGTCGGGTCCGAAACCCGGCCATGCCCAGAGTTTCCCCCAAGGCAAAAACAAAGAGAGAAGACACCGTGAAACCGGTTATCAAGCAATTCAAATTAGGTAATAACACCATTACCCTGGAGACGGGCCGTATCGCCCGCCAGGCAACCGGTGCCGTTCTGGTCAGCATTGATGATGCCGTCAGCGTTCTGTGTACCGTGGTCGGCGCGAAGAAAGCCGACGCAGGCCGCGACTTTTTCCCTCTGTCTGTGCATTACATTGAAAAAACCTACGCCGCCGGCAAGATCCCCGGCGGTTTCTTCAAGCGCGAAGGCCGTCCTACTGAAAAAGAGACGCTGACCTCGCGCCTGATTGATCGGCCGATTCGTCCGCTGTTCGCCGACGGCTTCATGAATGAAGTCCAGGTCGTGTGTACTGTTGTTTCAACTGACAAGACCACCGATCCGGATATCGCTGCCCTGATCGGCACGTCTGCCGCACTGGCTATCTCCGGCATCCCCTTCAACGGCCCCATTGGTGGCGCCCGTGTAGGCTTTGACGAGAACAATGGTTACGTCCTCAACCCAACCTACGAGCAGCTCAAGACGTCGCGTCTGGACATGATCGTAGCGGGTACCGAAGACGCCGTCCTGATGGTTGAATCCGAAGCGCAAGAGCTCACCGAAGACCAGATGCTGGGCGCGGTGCTTTTCGCTCACATGGAATTCCAGCCTGCCGTTCAGGCTATCAAGGAGCTGGCAGCAGAAGCCGGCAAACCACGCTGGGACTGGACCGCTGCGCCGGAAAACACTGCGCTGCTTGACGCTATCAAGGGTCAGTTTGGTGCCGGCATCGCTGAAGGCTATACCGTCACTGACAAGCAGGCGCGTTATACCCGTCTGGGCGAGTTGCGCAACCAGGCTATCGAAGCCCTGTCCGGCGAAGAAGAAGGCAAGCCATCAAGTGCCGAGGTCAAGGATGCGTTTGGCGAGATTGAATACCGCACCGTGCGCCAGAGCATCGTCAACGGCAACCCGCGTATCGATGGCCGTGACACCAAGACTGTTCGTCCGCTGCATATCGAAGTCGGCGTCCTGAACCGCACCCATGGTTCCGCATTGTTCACTCGTGGCGAAACCCAGGCGCTGGTTGTCACCACGCTGGGCACTGCTCGTGATGCGCAGCTGCTGGATACGCTGGAAGGCGAGAAGAAAGACCCCTTCATGTTCCACTACAACTTCCCTCCCTATTCGGTAGGTGAAGCAGGTCGCATGGGTGGCACCGGTCGCCGCGAAATCGGCCACGGCCGTCTGGCGCGTCGTGGTATCCAGGCTGTCATGCCTGACATGGACCAGTTCCCCTATAGCATCCGGATTGTCTCCGAGATCACCGAATCCAACGGCTCCAGCTCCATGGCTTCCGTGTGTGGCGCCTCCCTGGCGCTGATGGATGCCGGTGTTCCGCTCAAGGCGCCGGTCGCGGGTATTGCGATGGGTTTGGTCAAGGAAGGCGAGAAGTTTGCTGTACTGACCGACATCCTCGGCGACGAAGATCACCTCGGCGACATGGATTTCAAGGTAGCGGGTACCGAGAAGGGTGTTACCGCCCTGCAGATGGATATCAAGATCAACGGTATTACCGAAGAGATCATGGAAACCGCTCTGCATCAGGCCCACGAAGCGCGTCTGACGATTCTGCGCCAGATGAACGAAGTGCTGCCTGAGTCGCGCAAGGAGCTGTCCTCCAATGCGCCGACCATGATCAGCATGAAGATCGATTCCGACAAGATTCGTGACGTGATCGGCAAGGGCGGCGCCACCATTCGCAGCATCTGCGAAGAGACCGGTGCTTCCATCGACATCACCGATGACGGCACCGTGAAAATCTTTGCTGCCAGCAAGGATGCCGCTAACGCTGCCAAGGCACGTGTTGATGGCATTACTGCCGAAGCGGAAATCGGCAAGGTATACACCGGCAAGGTTGAGCGTATCGTCGATTTCGGCGCATTCGTCAGCATCCTGCCCGGCAAGGACGGTCTGGTACACATCTCGCAAATCGCCAACCAGCGTATCGAGAAAGTGACCGACGTGCTGCAGGAAGGTCAGGAAGTGAAAGTCCTGGTCCTCGATGTCGACAACCGTGGTCGCATAAAGCTGTCCATGAAGGACGTCGAAGCGGCTGAAACCAGCGGCGTCTGATAACAGCTTTATCCCGTAGCAAAGCAAGAAGCCCCGGACCTCCGGGGCTTCTTGCGTTTGGCGGCTGGTAATCTGTAGCCCGCTTCTTGGGGCGAGCCGCCTCAGGTATGCTGTGAGCATCTTCACTTCATTAGAGGCGCTCCTCATGCCAGCCTGGTTACCGCTGTTGAAAACCACGCTTCCTTATGTCACGCAGATTGTGGCGACTGCTATTCCGGCCTTTACCTCCAAGCCGGACGCCAGCAAGACCGATCCGGTAGTCGCCAGGCAGATCGAGGAGCTGCAGACAGCCGCGACCAAGAACGCGGAATCCATCCATACCCTCGCCGAGAATTTCGAGCGAACGGTGCTGGGGATTGATGATGCGGCGGCAAGGCTACAGCAGGAAGTCGACAAACTGCAGAAACTCGTCATGTTCTCCTCGGGTGTGTCGCTGGTTGCCGTGGTGGTGGCCGTTATTGCACTGATCAGATGAGCTCCAGCACAGAGGATAAGTCACCACGCGATGGCGTCTGGCATGTGCTCAATGTTGGGGATCCGTTGCTGGCAGACGAGCGGCTGGGGCTGGTGCTGAACGCCGTGAGTGCAGCCTGCTTGAAGGAAGAGGTCAGGGACCTGGCGCTCTTTCAACGACTCGAATCAGAAGGTCGACTGCATTGTGAGCTCAAATTGTATTTCAGCCCCGGACTGGATGAGACTGCGCGCTCGTTTGGTGCCAGGCCTTGCGGCGTACCCAGGGTTCATGACCTGTCATACGTCGCCGGATCGAAACAGGCGGCGCAGCGGTTATTGAGTCAGGGGTCGCTGGCCAACGCGTCCTCACCCATCAACTGAGGCGACCTCTGCCTTGGTCAGTGGCCGGCTGGCGGCCAGCTCCAGCGTGTCGTCCAGACGAATCTCGCCCATGCTTTCGCGATGTAGAGCGGTCACATGATTGCCAACGGCGTGAAACATGCGCTTCACCTGGTGGTAGCGCCCTTCATAGATAGTCAGGCGCGCCGAGTAGTCATCCAGTTGTTCAAGCTGGGCAGGGGAGGTGGTGATATGTTCAGGCGTAAAGTAGATACCTTCGACGAAACGGTGCCGGGTTTCCGGTGTGATCGGTCTGGCTGTGGTTACTCGATACGTCTTGGCGATTTTTTTGCCTGGTTCGGTCAGGCGCCGGGACCAGAGGCCGTCATTGGTCAGAATCAGCAGGCCGGAGCTGCTACGGTCAAGGCGACCGCCGATATGCAGTAACGGGCGCAGCGACGCTGGCACAAGCTCCATGACTGTCGGGTGTACGGGGTCGCTGGTCGCGCTGAGATAACCGGCTGGCTTATGTAACATCAGATAATGCGCAGTCTGCTGCTGTAATAAAACCTCGCCCAGAGTGACCGCCATGAACCGGTCAATGTCGGCGCGGGGATCCTGCTCCACTTTACCGTTCACCCGCACCAGCCCGCGCGCAATCATCAGGCGCGAGGCCTGATGACTGTGCGGGGTATGTTTGCTGATGAAGCGGTCGAGTCTCATGGCGGCGCATTATAGCCGCCGGCGGTTCGCCGCAGGAATGCCTGTCAGACCAGGTTGACCACCGAGCGCGGGTCGAATGTGGTCCAGTGGCCGTCGCGTAATTCACCTTCGGCATGCTCGATGTCGACGCCGCCATGCACGCGGAATAACTCCACGGCTCGCTGGGTGCGGCTCTCGGTGTCGCCTGTACGCACCGCGACATAGGTGCCGGCCTGGCGCTCGATGGCTTTGTGCTGTTCGACCTCCTTTTCGTCCAGCTCGCCCCTGGATTCGGCTTCGTCTACACCTGAGTCCTGGTCTGTCTTGCCCATGGCACCTGCCAGTGAGCCGGTATAGGCCCCGATACCGGCACCAATCGCGACGCCCAGAGGGCCGGCAACAGGGGTGGCAGCCAGCCCGGCTGCGGCGCCAACCACGGCGCCGACACCGCCGCCGGCAAGGGCGCCCTTGCCCGACTCGCGTGCACCCGGGGAGGTATTTTCGTCCCCGCCAATGGGGTATATGTCGTGCTGACCGTGCGGATTGACGTAAAACAACGAGATGCCTTCCGGGGAGAATCCTGCATCCCGCAAAGCGGCGACGACTTTCTCTCCGTGGTCCTGATCCTCGAACCTGGCGGCAATGATCGTGCTCATAGTGGTCCTCCAGTAGGGAGACGCATGTATGCAGACAGGTTAGTAACGCTTGGCCCGAGACGCAAACCGAAAGGCGACGCGCCAGTTGAATCTTGTGTTGAAAGGCGGAACTGCAGCTCGGAACACATGCCAGACTTTCATAGGTATATTTCATCTCAACGAGGAGAGCGACATGCCGGTCTACCATCTCAATTGCGCCGATCAGACCAATCACGAGTGTGAGGAGGAGGTCCGGGTAAAGCTCGACATCGTTGGCTTGACCGATGATCAAATCGAGGCAATCGAACAAGGTCGCTCCTTCAACCTCAGCGCCGAGCAGGCTGCAGCCAGCGACCTTACTCTCGACGATGATCAAAAAGCCGAGCTGGCGCGCAGTGGCAGCATCGACTACCGCATCGACATCCTCTCCATCTGCGATGCCTGCGGCGCGTAAAAACGGCTGCGTCAGGATCGGGAGAGCCTCGCCATGTCCCGCTTGTTTCTCGGCTTTGAACTGCCGACGTCGGTCAAGCAGCAGCTGTTGGGCATCCACGAGTCATTGCCGGCTGCGCGCTGGCAGCGTGCTGACCAACTTCACCTGACCATGCGCTTTCTTGGCGAGGTGAGTGATGCTGTCGTTCCGCAGATCATCGACTCGCTGTCCACCCTGGGTGCCGCGCCGGTAACCGTACGGCTGCAAGGAGCCGGATGTTTTGGCGGCCCGCATCGGCCCTTTGCACTGTGGGCGGGCGTGTCGCCCGAACAACCCCTGGCTCAGCTTCGTGAAGAAATCGATAAGCGGTTGGCGCCGCTGGCCTTGCCGCAGGATCGACACGCCGGGTTCAAGCCGCATATCACGCTTGCCCGAATCCGTGGTGGCGATCAGTCAGCAGTCCGATTCGCCCAGAGCAACGCTGGACTGACGTCCGAGTGGTTCATGTTCAACGCCTTGGGCCTGTTTTCCAGCACACAGGCAGCGGAAGGGTCGGTATATTCGGTGTTGCACAGATTCTCTCTGTCCTGACTCAAGCAGGCATCGGAGGAACCCGTCTGTACGGCTCCGGTCCGAATACAGGAGACGCCTCTTCAAGGCGGACGGCGTATCTGTAACGAATTGCCACAGCGCCCGGATTTCGAACACATCTCGGTGCGTCTGCCTGAAAAGTGAGGAGGTCTGATGTTTTTTGAAAGCTGGGGAGGCATGGGTCGGGTCCTGGTTGTCGGCGCACTGGCCTATATCGCGCTGGTGGTTCTGCTACGTATATCCGGCAAACGCACGCTGTCCAAACTCAACGCCTTCGATCTGGTCGTAACCGTGGCGCTGGGCTCAACGCTGGCGACGGTGTTGCTGTCCAAGGACGTGCCGCTACTGGAGGGTATCCTTGCCTTCGGCCTGTTGATTTTTGCTCAGTACATCATTACCGCGTTGTCAGTCCGCTCCGCGGCGGTTCGGCGTTTCGTCAAATCCGAGCCGAGATTGCTGTATCACAACGGACGCATGCTGGACGACGCATTACGCAAGGAAAGGGTGACCGAGAACGAAATTCTGGCCGTCGCGCGTGCCAGCGGCTATGCAGACCTGGCCAAGGTCGGCGCGGTGATTCTGGAAACCGATGGTAGCTTCGATGTCATTGGCCAAGCCGAGGCGCCCGCCAGGCCGACGCTCAAGGATGTACAGGGCCCGGAGAAGATTGGCTAACCGCTCAGCGCAGCGTTGCAGGTGCGATGGAATTTTCATCGCCGGCCAAGCTCTTATATAGACATGACAGCCTCCAGCGGACACTGCTGCAGGCATTGCCTGAGTCAGGAGTGCAGATGTTGACGCCCGATACGCTTCAAAGAATCACCCCGTCGAGCCGTACCGAGACGGTCGGTAGCGACCGCGCAAGGCTGGTTTACCAGGCCTTGCTGGATGAGCCCTTGTCTGCTGACAGCCTGAGCGTGTCGCGGCAGTACCTTGAAGACCAGTTGCAGAAGGCCGCCCGATTGCCCTGTGAGTTGCCCTCGCAGCCCGAAGCGATGGTCGAGTGGATGGAACAACAGGTACTGACCACCGGTGATCGGTACGCGGCCTATCTTGAAAGCCGCAAGGCTGGCCAGCCGAGACGGTATTTCAGCTGTAAATCGCACGCACTGGCATTCTTGCAGGGTGTCGCGCCGACCAAGCTGGTCGACGGTGCCTGGCTTTATGGCGTTCTGGACAAGTGGAACGATAATCGCTTCTACGGTCTGATCCGCACCTATCTGGAAGAGCTCGGCGATGGCGTTCCAGCACAGAATCACGTAGTGCTTTATCAACGTCTACTCGCTGAGCAGGGTTGCGAGACGCTGCCCGAATTCAGTGATGACCATTATCTGCAAGGCGCGTTGCAGCTTGCGCTGGGCTATCACGCCGACGCGTTCCTGCCGGAATTGATCGGCTACAACCTGGGCTATGAACAGTTGCCTTTGCATCTGCTGATCAGCGCCTTTGAATTGAACGAGCTGGATATCGATCCCTATTACTTCACCTTGCACGTGACCATTGATAACGCAGCGACCGGGCATGCGCGCAAGGCTGTACAGGCGGTACTCGATACCATGCCGGCGGTTGGCGACAGACAGGCGTTCCTCAAGCGGGTAGCTGACGGTTACCGCCTGAATGATCTCGGGCTCGGTACCGTGGACGTGATTGAAGCCTTCGATCTGGAATCCGAGCTGATCGATATGTTCGAGCGTAAACGCGCCTTTGGCCAGCAAATGCACTCTGACTTTTGCCGGATCGGCGGACGTACCGTGAATGAATGGCTGTCGCGTCCCGGGGAGATTCCCGGCTTTCTGGCAGCGCTGGAAGAACGTGGCTGGATCAAACGCCACGAGGATCCTGCCCACAGTCGGTTCTGGCAACTGGTCGATGGTCCGGATGCGCAAATGTTCGGGGTATTCAGCTGCTTTGAAAAACAGTTGCTGCGTGACTGGATTGCCGGCGACTGGTTTGGCGACGCCGGTTCGTCTGCAGCCGCAGGAGGCCGGAACAAGGCATTCCGGCCGCGCGCGCGACGGCGTGCCGTGAGCGACGAGCAGCCCTCAGTTCAGGTCCACAAGGACGGGGATGTTGATCAGGAACTGGTCGGACTGCAGCGCTCATTGCGCGATCTGCCGACCGAAGCGCGCATGCGGCGTCTGATAGAGCTGATGGCACCGGCGTCGCACCATACCGCAGCGGGGCTGCTGGCCACTCGGCTTTTCACCGTCGCCCTGGGCTGACCATCAAGGATTCATCAATGACTTTGCAACTGTCACCTGCCACACCGGTTGATCACGCCCCGCCTGCTGAGACGCCGGATACAACGCAAGGCATGCTGGCGCTCGGACGTTATCTGCAATCAGTGGATTACCGGTTCGTCGCCGTGACGCCCGACACCCATCAACATTATCTGCGACGGATGACAGACCGCCCGGTCCGTGATCTGAGAGATGTTTTTGGCTGGAGTAGACCGTTCAGGCAGGATCAGGTCAGTACAGACGAGTTTGAATTGATGCAGCAGGCCGGCGTATTGGGCCACAAAGGGGAGGTGTGGCGAAGCAGGATACGCTGGTCCAGTCTGGGCAATTGGCTTTGCGCGCATTCGGCCTACCCAACCGACTCGGCGGATGCGGTATTTTTCGGCCCGGACACCTACCGTTTCGCCCGGCTTATCCAGTCGTACCTGGCGGACAACGCCGGCTCGGTACGCCGCGCGGTGGATATTGGCTGTGGCTCGGGCGCGGGAGCGATGCTGGTTGCCGGGGCGTGCCCGGATGCGGATGTGCTGGCGGTCGATATCAACCCCCAGGCCTTGCGTATGGCAGCCATCAACACTGAACTGGCGGGGCTGAGCAACATCCGCACAGCGCAGAGCAATCTGCTGAATGATGTCGAGGGTGACTTCGATCTGATTGTCGCCAACCCGCCGTACATGATGGATTCGCAGGAGCGAGCCTACCGGCACGGCGGCGGTACGCTGGGCGCGGGCCTGTCTGAACGTATCGTCAGCGCAGCGCTGGAGCGCCTGGCCCCCGGCGGAAGCCTGGTGCTGTATACCGGCGTTGCGATAGTGGCGGGGCGCGACGTTTTTCGTGAGGGTCTGCACCAGCGGCTGACGACGCAGCCATGCAGCTGGCGCTACCAGGAGATTGATCCCGATGTGTTCGGCGAAGAGCTGCTCAAGCCGGCGTATGCGGAGGTCGAGCGTATTGCGGCGGTAGGGCTGGTGCTTACCCGGGATCGATAAGCTGCGATCAGTCAACAGGGTGCAACTTTATTCTGGCGTGCGAGTCACGAGGATAGGGTTGTCTGTCCTGCGGCGTAACCGTCGGAGCGCAGGCTGAAATTTCTTCTCTGGAAGGATTTCGACAGCATGACGGAGATCCAGGCACCTGGGCGCAAGCCCCTTGTCGTCATCACCGGTGGTTCCGGCAACATTGGTACCGCGCTGGTCCGGGCGCTGAAGCGCCGCTATCGTATCGTCTCGCTGGATCGCCGTGTTTCCGAAACGGCAGACTTCAGTTATGAATTCGACCTCACCTCCATCGACTCGGTAAAGCAGGCGCTGCGCAACATGGCGGCAGAGCAGGGGAGCGACATTGCCGCGGTGGTCCACCTGGCGGCCTATTTCGATTTTACCGGGGATGACTCGCCGCTGTACCGCAAAGTGAATGTTGAGGGCACTCGCAACCTGCTGGCTGCGCTGCGGGATTATCGGGTCGAGCGGTTCGTCTATTCCAGCACTATGCTGGTCTACGCGCCGGGCGCACCGGGGGAAAAGATCAGCGAGCAATCTCCCGATGGGCCTGGCTGGGCGTATCCGCAGTCGAAGGCGGAGACTGAAGCAGTGATTCGCGAGCAGGCCGGTGATATGCCGTATACCTTGCTGCGCCTGGCCGGGTTATACAACGAGACGAATTGTGTGCCGACCCTGGCGCACCAGATCGCGCGCATTTACGAAGAAACCTTCCAGAGCCATCTGTACTCCGGTGATCCTCAGGCCGGTCAGGCCTTCGTTCACCAGGAGGATATGATTGATGCTTTCCGCCGCACTATTGATCGGCGCAACGAGTTGCCGCCGGAGAACGTGATACTGATCGGCGAAGAACGCAGTGATAGCTACGAAACCTTGCAGAGTCGCCTGGGCGAGCTGATTCACGGCGCAGAAAAATGGCAGACGCTGACCTTGCCCAAGCCTGTGGCCAAGATAGGGGCGTGGGCACAGGAACAGGCCGAACCGCTGGTGCCGGATGATTTCGACAAGGGCGAGAAACCCTTCATCCGGCCCTTCATGATCGACATGTCATCAGACCATTACCAGCTGGATACCCGACTTGCCCGACAGCTGCTGGGCTGGGAACCCAGGCACAATCTCTACGACGGCCTTGAGGATCTGGTGGGCGGCCTGAGGAAAGACCCTTTAGGCTGGTATCAATCCAACGGGCTCACACCACCGGACTGGCTGGTGGAGGCGGCTGAAAAAGGCCGCGATCCAGATCAGGTGCTGAGAGGCTACCAGGATCAGCAGCAGCGTCAGCACTATCAGTTCCTCTGGACGCACTTCGTCAATATGGGGTTCGGGGCATGGCTGATCAGTTCGCCTGCAACCCTGGGTTACTTCGGTAGCGCGCTGGGCTACAGCGATATTGGCGTTGGGCTGGTGTTGCTGGTATTCGGCGGGATGTCGCTGTCGCTGCGGCGCAGCTGGGCGCGATTTGTCTGCGCCGGTACGGGGGTATGGTTGCTGCTGGCACCGCTGCTGTTCTGGACTGACAGCGCAGCGGCTTATCTCAACAGTAGTCTGGTGGGCATTCTGGTAATCGCTCTGGCCGCCAGTGCGCGTCCCATGCCAGGGGTGTCCCCGGTTGCCGCCATCAGCGGGCCGACCACTCCGCCCGGTTGGGATAACAATCCCTCAAGCTGGTTCCAGCGCCTGCCGGTTATTGGGCTGGCGCTGTTTGGCTTGCTCATGTCCCGCTACCTGGCGGCCTATCAACTCGGGCATATCGACACGGTCTGGGAGCCTATTTTTACTGGCACCGGAACTCAGCTGAACGGTACGGAGGAAATCATTACCTCGGAGGTTTCCGAAGCCTGGCCGGTGCCCGATGCCGGGCTGGGCGGTATCGTTTATGCGCTGGAGATTCTCCTTGGGCTGGTGGGGTCGACGCAACGCTGGCGCACCATGCCCTGGGTTGTCGCCAGCTTCGGCCTGTTGATCGTGCCGCTGGGTGTGGTGTCGATTACCTTCGTCATTATCCAGCCGATCATGATTGGCACCTGGTGCACGCTGTGTCTGGCAGGTGCCGCGGCCATGCTGCTGCAGATCGCCTATGCCTTCAACGAGTTGGTGGCGACAGGGCAGTTCCTCCGGCGTCGCCAGCAGGCTGGTGCCCCGCTGCTGAAGATTTTCTTCACCGGGGATACGGACGATGGCCCGGACGAACCGCTGGTAGACAACTTTGCTCGCCGCCCCGGCGCTGTTCTGAAAGAGATTGCCGGCACCGGTGTCAGCCTGCCGTGGAACCTGGCGCTGTGTCTGGTGATCGGCCTGATGTTGATGCTGACTCGCATTACCTTGGGCAATGCCGGGGGGCTGGCTGATTGGGACCACGTGCTCGGCGCGCTGATCATCACTGTAGCGGGGATCGCCATAGCCGAGTCGGCGCGCCCAGTGCGCTATCTGCTGATACCGCTGGGTGCCGGGCTATTCATTACCCCTTTCTTGTATGACGCGCCGCTGCCTTCGCTGCTGGCGAGTGTTGCCTGTGGCGCCGCGGTTATTCTGCTGAGTTGGCGCCGGGGCCCGGTGTTTTGTCGCTATGGCAGCTGGAACCGACTGTTGGTCTAGCGTCCCGTCCTTTTACTGGAGAACCGTTCAATGGAAGTGCTCAGACCCGTCGCTGACTTCACTGCGATTGCTGTAGGGGGGATCGGGATTGCGATCATCGCAGGCGCCGCCTTTTATTCGGTGATCATAGCCATGGTGCATATGGTCTATCACCGACATGAAACCGAGACCATTTTCCGCGAGGTACGGCAGCGGCTCGGTCGGGGGATATTGCTGGGGCTCGAGTTTCTGATCGCTGCGGACATCATGTTGACTGTCGCAGTGGACCTGTCATTCGAGAATGTCGGGGTCTTGATTGTCATCGTGCTGGTGCGCGCGTTCCTGAGTTTCACGCTCGAAGTCGAATTGACCGGCAAGTGGCCCTGGCAGATGAACCCCAAGGAAGAGACGGAATCGTCCTGATCGGTGTGAAACTGTGCTGGCTTAGACAAGCAACCCGCCAGTCCGCGTTGCTCCTGCGGACCGGGTACGGTGTAATACCCGCCTGAGTGTCTGTTGTCCTCGTTCTGTTGCCGGCACCCGGTGGCAGGAGGGTGCCAGACCATAATAAATTCTGAGGAGCCTCGATGAACAAACAATGGCTGGCAGGTTTTTTCCTGCTCCTGCCGGGTTTCGCCCTGGCGGAGGAACTTTGCGAGGATGCCGAAGACACCGCCGCCTTGAACAAGTGTATCCATGCGGAGGTCGAAAAGGCCGAGGGCGAACTCAACCGCTATCTGGAGGCGAGCCGTACCCTACATGCCAAGCGGGCCGATGCGGTGGTCACCATGGAAGCTGCCCAGGGGGCCTGGGTACGGTATCGCGACAGCCACTGCCTGGCGGTCTATGATCTCTGGCATGAGGGCACGGTGCGCGGAGCAATGCTCGGGACCTGCCTGCTCGACCACACCCGGCGCCGTACGCATGACATCTGGGAAGTCTATCTCGCCAGTTCGGATGACGAGCCGGTATTGCCGGAACCCTCACTGGACATGTAGCCGGGAGGCGCGATGGATGGCTGGAACCTGTATCAGACCCTGGCCGACATGGTGCTGATCACGCATGTCATGCTGGTCGCCTTCGTCGTCCTGGGTCTGGTGGTTATTATTCTCGGTAACCTGCGCCACTGGGCCTGGGTCAACAATCTGTGGTTTCGGTTGGCCCATGTAAGCACTATCGGGGTGGTGGTTGCTGAGGCCTGGCTGGGCGTCGTCTGCCCGCTGACCCTCCTTGAATCCTGGTTGCGCCAACAAGCAGGCACTGGGGGTTATCAAGGCGGATTTATCGAGCACTGGCTGCAGAGCGTTCTGTATTACAACGCGCCGGAGTGGATGTTCGTGACCCTGTACACGCTGTTCGGGCTGCTGGTGGTGGCAACGTTCTGGTGGTTTCCCCCGCGCTTCAAGCGGCACTGACGCGGAGGGCAAGGTGGATGCGCCAGCATTGCGCTGGCGCACCATCTTCACGTCATTGTATTTCAGTCCCGCTCAAGGGCCAGTGCTACGCCCTGACCGCCACCGATACAGAGTGTCGCGAGGCCTTTCTTGGCGTCCCGGGTCAGCATTTCGTGTAACAGCGTTACCAGTACCCGGCACCCGGATGCCCCGATAGGGTGGCCCAGCGCGATAGCGCCGCCGTTGACGTTTACCTTGTCCATGTCCCATTGCAGTTCACGGCTGACCGCCAGCGCCTGGGCTGCGAAGGCTTCGTTGGCTTCGATCAGATCAAGGTCCTCAATCGTCCAGCCGGCCTTGCTCAGACAGCGCTGGGTAGCCGAGACCGGCGCGATACCCATGATCGCTGGGTCAACGCCAGCATTGGCATACGCCGCTATCCTCGCCAGCACCGGAAGCCCCAGCGCTTCGGCCTTAGCAGCGCTCATCATCAGTACAGCGGCAGCACCGTCGTTGAGACCGGACGCATTGCCGGCGGTAACCGAGCCGTCGGGCTTGAAGGCAGGGCGTAGTGAGCCAAGTGATTCAGCGGTGGTGCCGGGGCGCGGTTGCTCGTCCTTGATGATCTGCAGGGGCTCGCCCTTGCGCTGCGGTACGCTGACAGGCGTAATTTCCCTGTCGAAACGACCGGACTGTTGAGCGGCGACCGCTTTTTGCTGGGAGGCCGCAGCGAAAGCGTCCTGATCCTCTCTGCTGATCTGATATTTATCGACCAGATTCTCGGCGGTAATGCCCATGTGATAGTTGTTGAAGGCATCCCACAGACCGTCGTTGATCATGGTATCAATCAGCTTGCCGTGACCCATGCGTTGGCCGGTGCGGGAATTGGGCAGTATGTGGGGTGACAGGCTCATGGATTCCTGGCCGCCGGCAATAATCACCTCGGCGTCACCGCAGCGAATGGCCTGCGCGCCCAGATGCAGCGCCTTGAGCCCGGATCCGCATACCTTGTTCAGATTCATTGCCGGTACGGCGTGGGGCAGGCCGGCAAGGATGGCTGCCTGCCTGGAAGGGTTCTGGCCGCAGCCGGCTGTCAGCACCTGACCGAGGATCACTTCGTCCACGCTTGCCGGGTCAATTCCGGATTGCTCCAGTAGCGCCCGGATGACGGTAGCGCCCAGTTCGTGAGCCGGAACATTGGCAAATTGGCCACCGAAGCTACCTATGGCGGTACGGGTGGCGGCAACAATTACGACGTCTTGCATGAACGACTCCTCTGGTCCCGTTCTGAAAGGGACCAGAGTAGCGTTCGCAGTCATTCAGGGCAACTGCTGGTCATCGCTGAGAGGTCTCAAGATGGCTTGTTTTGCCGGTTCTGAATCAGTTCTTCGACGACTGACGGATCGGCGAGCGTTGAGGTGTCACCCAGGGTGTCGAGCTCGTCGCACGCGATTTTGCGCAGAACGCGGCGCATGATCTTGCCGGAGCGGGTTTTCGGAAGTCCGGGTGCCCACTGTACGAAATCCGGTTTGGCGAATGCGCCCACCTGTTCGGCGACAAATGCGCGTACTTCCTGAACCAGCTCATCACTGGGCGTCACCCCGTGCATCGGCGTGATGTAGGCGTAAATGCACTGGCCCTTGATGTCATGCGGGCAACCGATCACAGCGGCTTCGGCGACGGCATCATGCAGCACCAGAGCACTTTCGACTTCGGCGGTGCCGATTCGATGTCCGGATACGTTGAGTACGTCGTCGACCCGGCCGGTAATCCAGTAGTAGCCGTCTTCGTCACGGCGGGCACCATCGCCGGTGAAATATACGCCTTTGTAGGTGCTGAAGTAGGTATCCACCAGGCGCTGGTGGTCGCCATATACGGTGCGGATCTGACTCGGCCAGGAGCGCTTGATAACCAGATTGCCGCTCGCCGGACCGGTCAACTCGTTACCTTCAGGATCCATCAGTGCAGGTTCGACGCCAAAGAACGGGCGGGTCGCCGAGCCTGGCTTGAGGTCGGTAGCGCCAGGCAGCGGGGCAATCATGATGGCACCGGTTTCTGTCTGCCACCAGGTATCCACAATTGGGCAACGCATATCGCCGACCACGTGGTAATACCATTCCCAGGCTTCCGGATTGATCGGCTCGCCCACACTCCCGAGCAGGCGCAGGCTGGCGCGGGACGTCTTGGTGACATATTCATCGCCCTTGGACATCAATGCGCGGATAGCGGTAGGCGCGGTATAGAAGATATTGACCTGGTGCTTGTCGATGATTTCCCAGCAGCGGGACGCATCAGGATAGGTCGGCACGCCTTCGTACATCAGCGTGGTGGCGCCATTGCACAGCGGTCCATAGACAATATAGGAATGCCCGGTGACCCAGCCGACGTCGGCCGTGCACCAGTAAACTTCGCCCTGGTGGTAGTCGAATACATAGTGGTGAGTCATGGCAGAGCCGAGCAGGTAACCGCCAGTGGTGTGCAACACGCCCTTGGGCTGCCCGGTGGAGCCTGAAGTATAGAGAATGAATAGCGGGTCTTCACTGTCCATCGGCTCCGGCGCGCACTCGGCGCTGACGCCGGCACACGCCTCGTGATACCAGACGTCGCGCGACTCGTTCCATTCAATATCGCCGCCGGTGCGCTGCACGGTAATGACGGTGTGCACGTTGGGACATTCCGACAGGGCCTTGTCGACGTTCTGCTTCAGGGGCACCCGTTTGGCTGCACGCACACTTTCGTCCGCGGTGATCACCGCACGACAATCGGCATTGAGGATGCGGTCGCGCACCGCGTCAGGGGAAAAACCACCGAACACCACCGAATGCACGGCGCCAATACGGGCGCAAGCCAGCATGGCAAAGGCAGCTTCCGGAATCATCGGCATGTACAGGCACACCCGGTCGCCCTTTTTCACGCCACGCGCCTTGAGCACATTGCTCAGTCGGCAGACCTGCTCGTGCAGCTCGCGATAGGTGATGTTTTTCGAGTCGGCAGGGTCATCGCCTTCCCAAATAATGGCGACCTGGTCAGCGCGGGTGGCCAGGTGTCGATCTATGCAGTTACTGCTGACGTTGAGCTTGCCACCAATGAACCAGGCCGCTTCGCCTTTGCTCATGTCGCTTTCATGTATCTTGGACCAGGGCTGGTCCCAATCGAGAAAGCGCTTGGCCTGCTCGGCCCAAAATTCTTCAGGCTGCTCGATGGACTGCTTGTAGAGCCGGTTATAGGTGGCTTCGTCAGCATGGCTGTTAACGCGGGCAGCATCGGATATCTTGTGATTCTCGATCTTGTACATGGACAGTCCTCTATTGTTATTGGCGGCGCGTTCTGTCAGGCCTTCAACAGCCTGTCGCGTAACAGAACCCTATGGCTCAAGACTTGCCGATAAAAGCGGCTGCTTCAACCCTTCTTTGGTCTGATATGACCTCGACAAAAGAGATGCGAGCGCAGGCCGTCGAGGAGCGGAGTTGGAGCCTGCTTGAGTGTAGTTCAGCAGAGGTGTAGCTGCCGATGCGCACCGGCAGCTGGGGGAGCTCAGTTCAATTCGAAACCGAGATTATCAATCAGCCGGGTTGTACCGAGGAATGCCGCTGCCAGCACGATCAGCTGTTTGCTGTCGGCGCCCACCGGGTTCAGCGTTACCGAGTCGCGCAGCTCCAGATAGTCGGGCCGCATGCCTGCGTCGATAAGGTGTTGGCGCGCGCCGTCAAGCACCGCCGGATAGTCACGGCGTCCGCCCTGAATCTGTTCGGCGATCTGTACCAATACCTGATACAGCCTGGGAGCAATTTGCCTTTGGTCGGCGGTGAGAAAGCCATTGCGTGAGGAGAGCGCCAGACCGTCGGCGTCGCGGACGATGGCTTCACCCATGATTTGCACCGGCATGCACAGATCCTGGGCCATCTTGCGGATGACAGCGAGCTGCTGATAGTCCTTCTTGCCGAACACGGCCAGGTCCGGCTGGGTCATGTTGAGCAACTTGCTGACCACGGTGGCGACGCCCTCGAAGTGTCCGGGACGGCTGGCCCCACACAGGCCTTCGGATACCAGCGGGACGCTGATGCGGGTGTGCCCGTCCATGCCGTCCGGGTACATCTCCTTGGGCGTGGGAGCGAACACCAGGTTGGCCCCGACATCAAGCAGCTTGCTCTGGTCCGCCGCCAGGGTGCGCGGGTAGCTGTCGAGGTCTTCACTGGGGCCGAACTGCAGCGGGTTAACGAAGATGCTGACCACCACGTAATCGGTACTTTGCAACGCTTTCTGCACCAGCGCGAGATGACCATCGTGCAAGTTACCCATGGTGGGCACCAGGCCGATCCGCTTGCCTTCCTGGCGCGCCCGGGCAACCGCAGCACGTAGCTGGGTAATGGTATGTACGGTGTTCATCTGTTCAGAACTCGTGTTCGGCCGCGGGAAACTCGACAGCCTTGACCGCTTCGACATAGGCGCGAACGGCTGACTGGATATCCGGCTGCCCGGTCATGAAATTCTTCACAAAGCGCGGCATACGCCCGCTGAGTGACAGTCCAAGCATATCGTGAACCACCAGCACCTGGCCGTCGGTCTCGCTGCCTGCGCCGATGCCGATGACCGGAATACCCACTGACCGCGTGATTTCGGCCGCCAGGCTGCTGGGGACGCATTCGAGCACCAGCATGCTGGCGCCCGCCGCTTCGAGCGCTTTGCAATCGGCCAGCAGTGCCTTGGCTTGCGCCTCTTCGCGGCCCTGCACCTTATAGCCACCCAGCACGTTGACCGTCTGCGGTGTCAGGCCCAGATGAACGCAGACGGGGATGCCGTTGCGTACCAAAGTAGTCACCGACTCGGCGAGCCAGCTGCCACCTTCGATCTTGACCATATGTGCGCCTGCCTGCATCAGCCGGGCACTGTTGGCCAACGCCTGTTCCAGCGTGGCGTAGGTCATGAAAGACAGGTCAGCCATGATCAGCGCGCCCTGGTTGCCGCGTTTGACGCACTGGGTGTGGTAGGCCATGTCGTCGATGGTCACCGGCAGGGTGCTGTCGTGCCCCTGCAGGACCATTCCCAATGAATCGCCAATCAGTATGACCTCTACGCCGGCCTGGCATTCCATATGAGCGAAAGTCGCATCATATGCAGTCAGACAGACAATCTTTTCGCCATTCCGCTTGAGCTTGTTGAGCGTCGTCAGAGTTACGTCAGGCATGGTTGGTCCCAGTGATTAGGATTGGTGGGCGATTATATCCGCAGTTACTGTCCATGTTGTTTTTCCCGACAACCCTGTGTTCTTCACGGGTGGGATCCTTGTCTTGAGTCTGTTCCCGGCCAATTATAGCCGTGACGCTGCAGCAACAGTCCTGGTTCATCAGCAATAGGTCTGGGCACTGTCAGCGATGGGCTCGATACCCTCCGCCGGGCAGGCCAGAAGCAAGTCACTCAATGGTGTGCCATCGGGCATCACCAATTGTGCATTCAGCTCGGCAAGAGGGTAGAGCACGAAGGGTCTGGCATGCATATGGTAATGCGGAACCTGCAGGCGTGGCGTATCAATGACCCGGTTGCCGAACAGCAATATATCAAGGTCAAGCGTTCTCGGTCCCCAGCGTTCGGCTTTGCGTACTCGTCCCTGCTGCTGCTCGATGGCTTGTAGCGCGTCAAGCAGAGCCTCTGGTTGCAGCCGGGTATCGATCATCGCCACGGCGTTGATGTAGGACGGTTGATCCTGTGGTCCCAGAGGAGCGCTTGAATACAACGATGACCGCGCGCGCAGCATGACCTGAGGTAAGCGGCTGATCGCCTCGCAGGCGCGTTCGATCTGCGCAGCAGGATCGGCCTGGTTGCTGCCAAGCCCAACGAAACACCGTTCAGACATTGATCAATCAGCCTGGGCGCGGGGTTTGCGTTTACGGCGACCGCGCGGACGCTTCGGCCCTGAGGTCTTTTCACCGAGGCCACGAATCATGCTGCGTCGCTGGTCTTCGGTTGCGCTCTGATAGCGCGTCCACCACTCGCCGAGACCGTCGGTCTCCTCGCCAGCGGCTTCTCTCAATAACAGGAAATCGTAGGCTGCACGAAAGCGAGGATGCTCCAGCATCTGATCAGCGCGGCGCCCGTTACGGCGCTCCAGGCGTGGCTGCAGGTCCCATATTTCGCGCATGGGAACGCTGAAGCGTTTGGGTATCGCGGTGTGCCGGCATTGCTCGAACAATAGCTCGTGGGCCGCTTGCTGATGGGCTGGGATGCTGGGTATGCCGCGTTCTTCCAGTTCCCTGATGCGGTTGGGTAGCGCAGGCCAGAGCAGGGCGGCAAACAGGAAAGCAGGTGTTACCGGACGGCCTTCACGGATGCGCTCGTCGGTGTTGCGCAACGCATGGCGAATCAGTTTCAGGGTGTATTCGGGATTGTCTTCGATCGCCTCGTCGGTGTCCGGAAACAGCGGGGCGAACAGGTCGTGATGGTGCAGCAGCTCGAAGGTCTGCTCGCCCTGTCCGCTCATCAACAGCTTGAGACTCTCATCGAACAGGCGCGCCGCGGGAATGTCGTGCAACAGTTCGGACATTTCGACCAGAGGGGCGGCGCTGTGAGGCTCGATTTCAAAGTTCAGCTTGGCAGCAAAACGTACCGCCCGCAGCATGCGTACCGGATCTTCGTGGTAGCGCTGAACCGGATCGCCGATCAGGCGGATCTCACCGTTGCGGATGTCGCGCAGGCCATTGGCGAAATCATGGATATTGCCGGTGCGCACATCGTAGTACAGCGAGTTGATGGTGAAATCGCGACGTTGTGCATCCTGTTCAAGCGTGCCGTAAACATTGTCGCGCAGCAGTCGTCCGGTTTCACTCTGGCGCGAATGCTCGTCGCTCTGTACTTCGCCGTCGATGGATTCTTCTCCATGATTGGAGCGGAAGGTGGCGACTTCGATGATCTCACGACCAAAATGCACATGGGCCAGCTTGAATCGACGGCCAATCAGACGTGAATTGCGAAAGGTGGCGCGCACCTGCTCCGGGGTGGCGCTGGTCGCCACATCGAAATCCTTGGGCTCCATGCCTATCAGCAGGTCGCGTACGCAACCGCCCACCGCAAATGCCTCGTAGCCTGCCTGCTGCAAGCGATCCACCACTGTCACGGCATTCCTGTTCATCCGCTCCCGACTCAGATTGTGCTGGCTGGCAGGGATAATGGCAGGCGTTGTGCGTCGTCGAGCGGGACGGCCGAAGGGGTAGGGGATCTTTTGCAACAGCTTTCGAATCATAGGGGCAGGTATTCCACCGGCATATTTCCGTTCAGGTTCAGATCTTGTGGCGTTCCGTCGCGACGTACCGCAACGTCAGCAGATCCAGGGAAAAGAATGTGGGTTACATTGGCAAACCTGGGCCGTTGCGATGGAGCCGGCATAACTGCACCAGCAAAGCGATCCGGGCAAAGGCGGTAGTGTTGCCTGTTTTTAATAGAGGGGTATTCTAGCGTGAAGCAGGGGGAATTGTAAGGAAGGGAAATAAAGCTCAAGGGGAGTAGGTACTCCCCCTAATGGTGGTTTTTTTATTATTGTTCGATTCGAGCTGTTGTTGTTTTTAGGCACAGGCGACAAGGTCGCCTTATGGTTTACCCATCCCGGGTTGTCCAAAAACAAACGGATTGCTTTGGAAGCTTAGGTGTGCGACTCAGGCCTCTTCGGCATTGGAACGGTAGGTTGCTTGGGCAACTTTTATTATTCTCGAATCCAATCGAACGTCCTGTTCGCTAAAAGAGTTCCCACTCTCCAAAAAAATCAGTTTGCTACGCCCGCACGTTTTGTTTTTGTTGTGGTGAGAGCAAATGTTGTTTTTGTTATGTGTCTTGGTTTTTATTGTTGTTGTACTGGATATAAAGCATTAGCCGTGCCAGGTTTTGAAATACGTTTTAAATCAAAGAGTTACTTATTTCTGGCTTTGCGGTGGGGAGGGTCTGGGAGGGGGTTGTTACCAATCAACCCGTACGGGTGTTACGTAAGCTCGGATCGGGGGTAACAGTTTGCATGTGTGGGGTGGGTAACAGGTAACAGACCCGCTACGAAGCGGGCCCGTGAATGATTTTCTTAGCTGCTGGCGGTTTTTTTGCGCGGAATGCCGAGACGCTGACGGCGCTCCCACAAGCATTTGCGGCTGATGCCGAGCTTGTTGGCCAGCTCCGTTTCGGTCATGTGTTCCTGATGCTCGAGCACGAAATGCTGGAAATAGTCCTCAAGCGACAGATCCTCGGTGGGATCCTGCTGCGGCTTTGGAGTGGACTGGCGCATGGTCTCGAGCGCACTGGTCGCTTCCGACGCGCGTTGGTATTCGGGGTCCAGTTCGATCCCCAGCAGGTCGGTGGATATTTCATCCTCGTCGCACAGGATCGCGGCACGCTCGATGGCGTTCTCCAGTTCGCGAACGTTGCCCGGCCAGTTATACAAGCGAATGCTTTCAGACGCCTCGCGACTGAAGTGCAGGCCACTCAGCCCCATCTTCCTGGCCGCGCGGCGTAATAGCGCCTCGGCAATCAGCATGACATCATCTCCGCGCTCGCGCAGCGGCGGCAGGCGCAGCTCAATCACGTTGAGCCGGTAGTAGAGATCCTCGCGGAACAGACCCTGGCGGGCCAATGTCTTCAGGTCACGGTGAGTGGCGGCGACCAGTCGGACGTCAACCTTGTGCGACTGTACCGAGCCGACGCGGCGAATTTCACCTTCCTGCAGCACGCGCAACAGTCGCGCCTGGGCTTCCAGTGGCAGCTCACCGATTTCGTCGAGGAACAGCGTGCCGCCATCGGCGGCTTCAACCAGGCCGGTGCGTCCGGCTGTGGCGCCAGTAAAGGAGCCTTTCTCGTGGCCGAACAACTCGGATTCAATCAAGGTTTCCGGAATGGCCGCGCAGTTCACAGAAATCATCGGGGCTTTTATGCGCCGGGAGTGTTCATGCAGGGCGCGGGCGACCAGCTCCTTGCCGGTGCCGGACTCACCCTGGATGAGGACGGTTGAGTCAGTGGGGGCGACCTTGCCGATCCGCTTGAACAGCGTTTGCATGGACGGGCTGCTGCCAATGATGCCCATATCGCCTACCGTAGCCGCTTCGCCGTCGACGTCAGCTGTCGTAGCGTCTGGTTCGGGCTGCGTCAACCGCTTGCTGTGATCTTCGATAATCCGCGCAACCGCCGCCAGCATTTCCTCATGGTCGAAGGGCTTGGCGATGTAATCCACAGCGCCCAGCTTCATCGAATCGACCGCCGAGCGCAGGCTGGCATAGCTGGTCATGATAAGCACCGGCGTCGCGGATGCCCTGGCAATCAACTCGGTACCGGGTTCGCCGGGCAGGCGCAGGTCACTGATGATCAGGTCGAAATCATCAAGGTTGTAGCGTTCGACAGCCTCGTGAACCGCGCCCGCTTCGCTGACCTGGTATTGGTGGCGTTCCAGCAACCGTCGCAATGCAGAGCGGATGATGGTTTCGTCTTCAACAACCAGAATATGTGACATATCTACCTCTTGTGATCACGGCGTGGCCCGTTCAGGCACCAGTGCCGTTACCCAATACGCTATAGCGGGGCAGGGTAATAGTGAACCGCGTGCCACGCATGGTTGCTGCATCCATCGGGCTATCAATGGTGATCTGCCCGTAATGTTCTTCAATGATGGAATAGACCAGTGCCAGTCCGAGGCCGGTGCCCGTGCCGGGCTCCTTGGTCGTGAAAAACGGTTCGAACAGGCGCGCCATGATCGCCTTGTCGATTCCGCTACCTTGATCTTCAACCGTGAGCAGGACCTGATGCTCGTCCTGCACAGTTTTTATTGTGATGGTGTCTCCGTCATTACTGGCATCCCGGGCATTGCCCAGAAGATTGATCAATACCTGCACCAGTCTCTGACTGTCGCCGGCTGCCAGATGGTCCGGATTACACAGGCTAACATATCTGACATCCGGGCCCTTACGGCTGAGTGACAGAAGATGTATCGCTTCACGGGTGCAGGCGTCCAGATCGACCGGTTCGTTGGCGTTGTTGTGACGGCTGCCGACATGGGCGAAGTTGACCATGGACTGTACGATGCGTGAGACGCGGCGGGTCTGCTCCAGTATCTGCTCGGCCATTTCACGGGTATCCGGTTCAGCCGATTCCTCGCGCATTTCCTGGGCGAGACAGGCGATGCCGGTGATCGGATTGCCGATCTCGTGTGCTACGCCTGCGGCGAGACGGCCGATAGACGCCAGCCGCTCGGAATGGATCAGTTCGTCTTCGAGCATCTGCGTTTCGGTCTGGTCTTCGATCAGCAACACCAGGCCACTGCCAAGGTTGCCCGGCTCGTCGATCGCTGCCTTGTGCAGGTTGAGCCACTGGGTATGGCCGTTGATGACCAGTTTCTGTTTATGCAGGTGCGCTGACTGGTCCGCCACCAGGCGCTCAAGCAGGCTGTTCCAGGGCGCGGGTAAATTCGCCAGGCGTGAGCCGATAACGCTGTCTGCTTCGATCCCAGTGAGCGCGTGCATGGCGCGGTTCCACATCAGTACTTCGCTGTCTTTTGCCAGCGAACACACACCCATCGGCAAGTCCTGCAATGTCTGGCGGTGATACCGGCGCAGCGCGTCGAGTTCTGCGGCCAGGCCAGTAAGCCGCGAGTGATAGTCTTCCAGGCGATTCTCGATGAAGTGAATGTCCTGGGTAACATACCCGTCGCGAGCCAGCTTGAATGGCAGAAAGGTTTCTACCATTTCCTGTGCAACTGCCGGGCCCATCAACCCTGACAGGTTGGCCTCGAGGCGGTCGCGCAGGCGGCGCAGGGCGTAGGGGCGGCGTTCATCGAAGGGCAGCTGCAGGTCATTCAAGGCCTGCTCCACTTCTTTCTGCGCGGTCTTGTTGCCCAGGGGTTTGGCCAGCTGTTGGGCGAATTCCTGTGGCGAATTGGCGACCAGCTCCATGCGCTGCGGTCGGCTGACGTTGTCCACCGAACAGGCTTCGGCCGCGCTGCGCTCCTCATTCGAGCGCTGGGTAAACAGCGAGATCAGGGTAAACACCACAATATTCACGGCCAGCGAGGCGATAGTCGCGAAATGCCAGGTGTCTTCGTGGAAATCCAGCACCAGACCAAACAGCTCCAGGCTGCGTAGCTCGGTAACCAGCGGCAGCAGCAAGGTGATGACCCAGACCAGCATGCCGGCAAGCAGGCCGCCGATGAATCCACGCCGGTTTGCCTGTGGCCAATAGAGTATCGACAGCGCGCCTGGCAGAAACTGCAGCGTGGCGACGAACGAGGCGATACCCAGATTGGCCAGGTCCTGTTCCGCACCCAGCATGCGGTAGAAACCGTAGCTGGCCATGATGATGGCGGCGATCAGCGTGCGACGGGTCCAGCGTAGCCAGCGATAGATATTGTTATCGGCGCTCGGTTGATAAACCGGCAGCACGATATGGTTAAGCACCATGCCGGAGAGTGCCAGGGTCACAACAATGATCAGTCCGCTTGCGGCGGACAACCCGCCAACGTAGGCCAGCAGCGTCAGCCAGTCGGCGCCGGCTGCGACCCCCAGACCCAGCGTGAAGTATTCCGGATTGGTCGAGACGTTCAGATGCAGCCCGGCCCACAGAATCGGCGGTACCGCCAGGCTCATCAGCAACAGGAACAGCGGGAGCCCCCAGCTCGCGGTCGCCAGTGCCCGGGGATTGATGTTCTCGGAAAACGCCATGTGGTACATGTGCGGCATGACGATCGCGGCAGCAAAGAACACCAGTAGCAGGGTCCGCCACGGGCCTTCCTGAAGCGGCGTGTGCAGGGTCTTCAAAGCCTGCTGGTTATTTGCCAGCCAGTCTTCCAGCCCGGATGGGCCATCAAATACCACGAACAGGGCATACAGACCCACGGCTCCGATGGCGATCAGCTTGACCAGCGACTCGAAAGCAATCGCCATGACCAGGCCTTCGTGCTTCTCCCTGTTGGAAATATGGCGCGCACCGAAAAGGATGGCAAAAAGGGTAATCAGCAAGCAGAACCCGAGGGCAATCGAGTGCTGGGTCGGGTCCCGGGTGAGTATCTGTACGGAATCGGCCACCGCCTGGATCTGCAAGGCCAGCAGCGGCAGCACCCCGATCAACATGAGGATGGTGGTCAGTGTGCCGGCCCAGGTGCTGCGGAAGCGAAACGCGAACAGGTCGGCCAGCGACGATAACTGGTAGGTGCGGGTCAGGCGCAGAATCGGGTTCAGCAGCACCGGTGCGAGCAGGAACGCGCCGCACAGCCCGAGATAATAGGTAAGAAAGCCGTAACCATACTGATAGGCCAGGCCAACAGTGCCGTAGAAGGCCCAGGCGCTGGCGTATACGCCAAGCGAGAGCGTATACACCGCAGGATGATGCAGCACGCCGCGGGGCAGCATGCCCTTTTCAGTAATCCAGGCGACGCCAAACAGGGCGAGCAGGTAAACGACGCTGATAAGCAGCAGCAGTCCCAGATCAAAGCTCATCAGTGTCCTTTGGGCTTTGCAGAAGCATGCCGGCAATGATCAGAATCAACCACAGAACATAGGGGCGATACCAGGCGCCCTGGGGTTCGATCCACCAGTCCATGATTGCAGGGGAAAACAGGTAGATGCCGATTACCAGCAACAATACCAATCGGTAAATATACATGACGCTTCCGTATCGAAGTTGTCTGATGGTAATCAGGCCGGGTGGGCTTGCCAAGTTACGTGGGCGGGAGACTGTCCTCAAGCATTTGCTGTATTGCCGGCAGCCGCTGTGGTTGCCAGTTGGGGGCGGCCCATGCCAACTGTTCGCTGACCGGCGCGTTGCGTAAGGCGTGCGGCGGCTGTTGGCCCAGCGCGGTAAGCGCCCGAAACAACGTGGCAGGTGCATGGCCTGTTTCGATCGGCTCTGAAGCGAGTCGTTTGCTGAGCTTTTCGCCCTGCCTGCGCATGATCAGCGGAATATGCAGATAGCGCGGTGGCGTAGCCTCCAGCAGGTGATAAAGCCACAACTGGCGCGGCGTGGAGTCAAGCAGATCGGCCCCGCGGACGATGTCGGTGATGCCCTGATCGATATCATCCACCACTACTGCGAATTGATATGCGACGATGCCATCGCGACGTCGCACCACGAAATCACCGACTTCGCTGGCCAGGTTCTGGCTGAATATGCCCTGCAGACGGTCGCTCAGCCTGATCTGTTGATCCGGAACCTGGACGCGGATGGCATGGTTGCTCCCGGCCGGTAAATCCCGGGTACGGCAAAAACCGGGGTAGACCCCTCCGTGTTCCATAATCAGCTTGCGCGAGCAATCGCAATAGTAGGCTTCGCCGCGCTTGATCAAACTGTGCAGTATGTGGCTGTAGCGATCGAGGTTCTGGCTTTGCTGCAACACATTGCCCTCCCATCCCAGGCCATAATTTTCAAGCGTGCTGAGGATGTGATCGGTTGCGCCGGGCATATTGCGAGGCTGGTCGAGATCTTCGATCCGCACCAGCCAGCGGCCGGTATGGTGACGTGCGTCGAGATAACTGGCGAGCGCAGCAAGCAGCGAACCAAAATGCAGATGACCACTGGGCGTTGGGGCGAAGCGTCCGACGTAAGGCTTGGCATGCATGCTGCGGGGCCTGTGTCAGGGGAAACCGGCTGGCGACACCAATCCTTAAGCGTCGCCAGCGGGAGGGGAGGCCGGCTATCAGCCGCCGATCTGCTTTTCCTTGATCTCCGCCAGTGTTTTGCAGTCGATGCAAAGCGTGGCGGTGGGGCGTGCTTCCAGACGACGGATGCCGATCTCGACGCCGCAGGAATCACAGAAACCGTAATCGTCATCTTCGATGCGCAGCAGAGTCTGGTCGATTTTCTTGATCAACTTGCGCTCGCGGTCACGTGCGCGCAACTCCAGGCTGAACTCTTCTTCCTGGCTGGCACGGTCGGCCGGGTCCGGGAAGTTTGCGGCTTCGTCCTGCATATGCATAACAGTACGGTCCACTTCCTCCATCAGCTGTTTCTTCCAGGTATCGAGGATATTGGTGAAATGGGCGAGCTGGCGCTCGTTCATGTATTCCTCGCCCTGTTCTTCCTTATAAGGAACAAAGCCGCGTAACAATTGTGTTTTTTCTTTGACATTGCTGGGCATGGGAAGCGCCTCACTTTTGCTCAATCAATCTGACCGGGTACCCACCGTAACTGTCCTTGTGGAGGCGGCCGGTGGCTTGCAGCGGGCAAAGCTACCAGAACCTTGTACCGTAAGCTACTGTTTGGCGCCAGAAGGCGGGCCAGTGTCAGGCGGGCTGTAGCGAGGGGCTATCGGCGGTATCATCCGCGTTTCGATGTTGCCCTTGAACCAGGAGATGATGATGCAGCAGTATCGCTGGGCCCAACGGGCGCATGATATCCAGCCTTTTCACGTTATGGCCGTGCTCGCCCGGGCCCAGGTTCTGGCAGCGTTGGGGCACGATGTGATTCATATGGAGATTGGCGAGCCCGACTTTGTCACGCCTGAACCCATAGTGCGGGCCGGGCAGGCTGCCCTGGCTGATGGTCGCACCGGCTATACTTCCGCGCTGGGGATACCGGCCCTGCGTGAAGCGGTCGCCGGACTGTATGCCAGCCGCTACGGTATCGATCTGGACCCGCGGCGCGTGGTCATCACGCCAGGTGGCTCAGCCGCCCTGTTACTGATCAGTGCACTGCTGGTGGAGCCCGGCTGCAACGTACTGATGGCCGACCCGGCGTATCCCTGTAACAGACATTTTCTTCGCCTGGTGGAAGGCCAGACCCGTTTGATTCCAACCGGGGCCGATACCCATTATCAATTGACGCCAGCCATGATTAAGCAGTTCTGGGAACCGCACACGGCGGCGGTGCTGGCCGCGTCGCCATCGAATCCAACCGGTACGCTGCTGAGCCGTGCCCAGCTTGCCGGTCTCGCCGAGATGACCCAGCGCCTGGGCGGTTCGTTGATTGTCGATGAGATCTATCATGGTCTGACCTACGGCTGTGATGCGGTGTCTGCGCTTGAAGTCGCGCCCGACGCCTTTGTGCTGAACAGCTTCTCGAAATACTTCGGCATGACTGGCTGGCGCCTGGGCTGGCTGGTCGCGCCAGAGGCTGCGGTACCGGAGCTGGAGAAGCTGGCGCAGAACCTTTATATATGCGCGCCACACATGGCGCAGGTGGCCGCGCTGGCTGCCTTCAGTGAAGAGAGCCTGGACATCTGCGAGTCACGGCGTGAGGCATTCCACCAGCGCCGGGACTTTCTGCTGCCGGCGGTTCGCGAGTTGGGCTTCGACGTGCCGGTCACGCCGGACGGCGCCTTCTATCTATACGCAGGCACCCAGGGGTTCGGCGGGGACAGCGCGGCGCTGTGTCAGCATCTGATCGAGACCGAGCATGTGGCGGTGACCCCCGGGCTGGATTTCGGCGACTATCTGGCCGATCAGCATGTGCGTTTCGCCTATACCACGTCTCTGCCACGCCTGGAGCAGGCTGTTGAACGCCTCGCCCGTGGATTACAAAGCTGGCGCGCATGCTGATACCGTTCGAATCGCCGCTCACCGAAGGCGTATTGGTGAAGCGCTACAAGCGCTTTCTTGCCGATGTTCTGCTGGCTGATGGGCGCGAACTGACTGTCCATTGCCCGAACACGGGTTCGATGAAGAATTGCGGGGAGCCCGGCAGCCGGGTCTGGGTGCGGATGGTCGACAAACCAGGGCGCAGACTCCCCGGCACCTGGGAATTGGTCGAGACAGCGCCGGGTGAGCTGGCCTGCATTCACAGCGCACGCGCAAACAAGATCATAGGCGCGGCGCTGGCGGTGGGCGCAATAGGTCCGCTGACCGGCTTCGGGCACCTCCGTGCGGAGGTTACGCTGATTCCCGGTGCGAGCCGTTTCGATTTTCTGCTGAGCGACCCGGGCGAATGCGTGGTGGAGGTCAAGAGCGTTACGCTGGCGCTGGAACAGGGCGAAGGCGCGTTTCCGGATGCGATCAGCCTGCGCGGACAGAAGCATCTGAGGGAGCTGATTGATGTCGTGGAAACAGGTCGCCGCGCGTGCCTGTTGTTCTGTGTGATGCACAGCGGCATCCGCTCGGTACGCCCGGCCGACGAGATAGATCCGGTCTATGGGAGATTGCTGCGTGAGGCGGCGCAGAAGGGCGTGGAGATCATCGCCTGGTCGGTGTTACCTCAGCCAGAAGGGTTGAACGTGGTGGGGCAGCTGCCGGTGGTTCTCTAGTGGCAAAGCGTGTGGGCTGAGCGTTGATGAACCTGCTGGGTACGAGCGCGGATATGATCTGAGCCAATCGCCCACCGTCCGCCCGCGTTACGCAAGACGCCGGGAACCCTGCCAACCGGCGTGCTTGTTCGATCATCGGTGCGGTCCGGAGATTGAACCTTCCCTGGCTCGCTAAATGTTCAAGGTATTGCTGAAAATAAAGCCATCAAACACGACGGACCGATTCCCCCCTTGGTAAAAGGGGGACTAGGGGGATTGGCTTTTCCAAGCCACACAACGCCGTCCTGTAAATAGCTGTCCAGTTTGCGCAGCGAGTCGCCACTGCAGGGGCCTGCAATACACTCACCGCTTTTCGGTAGAAACAGCGCGCCGTGCGTCGCGCACTGAATCAATCGGCCGGAGCTATCGAGGAACTGGTCGGGCGTCCATTCCAGCGGAATGCCACGGTGCGGGCACCGGTTTTCGTAGGCGAAGACCTCAGTGCCCTGGCGCACAACCAGAATGCCGGTTGCGCCGTTGGCAAAACCCTTGCTTCCGGGGTCGGGCAGCTCATCCATCCGGCACAATGCGCGGGGTTCTCGGTGTTTGCTTTGCTTGGTCATCGGCCGATTATCCTTATTGGCCGGCCTGACGGCCAGCAGCAATACTGGTACCTTGTGCCACCTTGGGGCGGCCCGGTTCAAGGCGCTGCCGGATCAGTTGATTATGAAAGGACAACAGATGGATGCTGCGCGTCGGCTGAGGCTGATGGTCATGGTGCTGCTTGCCGCTCTGCTGGTGCTGGCGGTGCTGCTATCGCTGGCGCTGGGTGCGGTAACGATTCCTCTGGGCGATACGGTCCTGGTGTTGGTCAGCCTGATTCTGCCGATGGAACATGCAGTCGAGGCGCAGCTGATCGTCGAGCAGATACGCCTTCCGCGCACCTTGATGGGCATGTTGGTGGGAGCGACGCTGGCATTGACCGGCGCGGCGATGCAGGGGCTGTTCCGGAACCCGCTGGCTGATCCCGGGCTGATTGGTGTATCCAGCGGCGCGGCGCTGGGCGTCGCCTTGATTCTGGTGCTGGGTGGACCCTGGCTGGCGATGATGCCCGATGCGCTATTGCCCTACGCCACGGTGCTGGGGGCGTTCATTGGCGGTGCCCTGACGACCTGGCTGGTCTACCGGCTCGGACAGTCAGTTCAGGGCACCTCGGTTGCCAACATGCTATTGGCGGGTATTGCCATCGCGGCCGTTAGCGGCGCCTTTATCGGACTGCTCAGCTATCTTGCTGACGATGCCATGCTGCGGACGCTGGTGTTCTGGAATATGGGCAGCCTCGGTGGTGCCAGTTTTGAGCGAGTGGGCATGCTGGCGCTATGTTGTGCGCTGGTTTGGTGGCGTCTGCCGCGTCAGGCCAAGGCGCTCAATGCCTTGTTGCTGGGCGAATCCGAAGCCCGGCATCTGGGCATTGAAGTAGAGCGAGTCAAGCGTGAACTGGTGCTGCTGACAGCTCTCGGTGTCGGTGCCTGCGTAGCGGCAGCCGGTCTGATCGGATTCGTCGGACTGGTGGTCCCGCATCTGGTCAGGCTAATGGTCGGCGCGAATCATCGTTACGTCCTGCCTGCCTCAATGTTGCTGGGTGCAGGCCTGCTATTGGTCGCGGACGTTGCGGCCCGTTTGGTGGTGGCGCCCGCGGAGTTGCCCTTGGGGATATTGACGGCTTTGCTCGGCGCGCCGTTCTTCCTTGCCTTGCTTCTGCGCGCCCAGCGCAACGGAGGCGTCTGATGCTGGAGGCGGTCGATCTCAGTTGTGCCCGGAGCGGCAAGACCATTCTGAGCCAGGTCAATTTCGAATTGCGCTCGGGCGAAGTACTGGCCGTGCTGGGTACCAACGGGGCAGGTAAGAGCACGCTGTTGGGTACGCTGGCGGGGGAGCTTTCAGCTTCGGCCGGGCAGGTTCGTCTGGCCGGGCGACCCTTGGCGCAATGGCCTGTCGGCGAACTCGCGACCCGCCTGGCGGTATTGCCGCAAGCCTCGTCGCTGGCATTCGGCTTCACCGCCGAAGAAGTCGTGGCGATGAGCCGGATGCCGCACGACACCGGCTTGCTAACCGATCGGCGTGTCGTCAGCGAGGCGATGCGGGCAGCGGATGTGACGCATCTCGCTGGGCGCAGCTATCTCAAACTGTCTGGCGGCGAGCGGCAGCGTGTTCATCTGGCACGCGTCATGGCGCAGATCTGGGAAACACCCGGGGCCTGTCTGATCATGGACGAGCCAACCGCATCGCTGGACCTGGCCCATCAGCAGCTGATCCTCGAGCAGGCACAACGCATTGCTGCAGGGGGTGGCGCGGTGTTGGTGGTGTTGCATGACCTGAATCTTGCCGCCCGCTACGCTCACCGTATCCTGTTGCTTGATCGCGGTGAGGTTGTCGCCTTGGGCACGCCATGGGATGTGTTACAGGCGGAGCGCATCGGTGAGGTTTTTGCTGTGGCAGTTCAGGTAACACGGCATCCTGCCCAGGACAGCCCTTTGATAATCATCTGAGGTGAGGATGAATGCATTTCTGGTTGGATCAGTTGCAATGTTGTTTTCATTGGGTGCCCTGGCAAAACCGCTACCGGAATGGATCAGCCCCTTGCACAAAGAGCACCCACAGGTGGGGCAGGTCAAAAACACGGCGACCGATGAGTGGATCAGTCCCGTTGAACTGGTCGAGGCGCTGGCAGACGCGCCGTATGTAATGGTCGGAAAGAAACACGATAATCCCGATCATCATCAGCTACAGCTGTGGTTGCTGCGCGCGCTGGCGGAGCGCCGGCCGCAGGCGAGTCTGTTGATGGAAATGCTCGCGCCCGAGCAACAGGAGGCGGTGGATGACCTGCTTCGTAACGAGAAACTGCCGGATAGTGAAACGTTGCAGGCACGCCTGAACTGGGCACCCGGTTGGGAGTGGACGCTGTATGGCGACCTGGTCCGCTGGGGGTTGGGTGAGCCCGACCGGTTGCTCGCAGCCAATATCGCAGACGACGAGATGAAGCAGCGTTATCGCGATCCGACCCCATTAAGTGACGTGTACAGCAAGGACGCGGGGCGGCAGCTGCGTGAAACGATTGAGGACTCGCACTGCGGGAAGCTCTCCGAAACGCATTTTCCGGCAATGCTGAGTATTCAGCAGGCTCGCGACCAGCGCATGGCCGAGACGCTGTACGCCGCCGAGCCACCCGCATTGCTGCTGGCTGGCAATTTCCATGTACGCAAGGATCTGGGCGCACCGCTACATTGGCCGGGCCACGACGCACCGACGGTAGTCATGCTGATTGAGGCGGGACAATCTGTCCCCGGCGCAACGCAAGCTGATTTCGTCTGGTTGACCGCAGCGATGGAGCCGAAGGATTACTGCGCTGATTGGTGAAGCGGGCGGACAAAAAAAGACCCGCTCAAAGAGCGGGTCAAATATCCGTGATTAGCCTGATGAGGAGATAACCAGCTGTCTCGCGACATCCCGTTATCGGGCCACCTCGCGATGGCTTGTGTTAATAATAATCGTTCTCATTATCATGTCAAGCGATCGGCCTGATTTATTTCATGCGCTTGTAGTGGCTGAGTTCCTTGTTCATCAGATCGATGCGACGCGCCATGCTTTCAATCAGGCTGTGCGCGATGCGCGGATTGCTTTGCATCAGTGCCAGGAACTGCTCCTTCGGAATCATCATCACGGTAGTCGGTGCGCTGGCAATGACAGTCGCCGAGCGTTTCTCCCGGGTGAACAAGGCCATGGCTCCGAAAATCTCATCCTTTTGCACATCGCCTACCTTGATACCTTCCACAAAGGCTTCAGCATGACCTTCGGTAATGATGAATACGTGGTCTGCATCGTCGCCCTGGCGTATCAGTTCAGCACCCGCCTCGAAGTGCTGAAAGCCGGTGACCGGTCTGATTTCCGCCGGCTTGTTATGTGCCAACGCGTCTGACATAAGCGCCGCCTGCCCGAGTATGTATTGAGTGAATTGCTCCTGACGTCTGCTACTGGCATGGATGTGCTTGAACAGCGCCTCGCGGTCAAAGGGGACCAGCTCCAGAGGTTCGTCACTGGTATAGATGCAGGGCGCGGTGCTCAGCCCCTGACGTAGTCCGATGAGGTCTCCTTCCTGCATGTAAAACAGCGGCTTGCCGTCGATCATGGCGTGCAGCAAACCGCTTTTGAGCAGGTAGAGCCGGTTGTTGCCGATAGTGCGATACAGGTCATCGGTCGAATCAAGATGCAGTGTCGCGTCGCAGGGCTCCAGGCCAACCAGCAGTTGCTCGGGTATGAGCTGCAGGTCACTAATGAGTTTTTCGGCGTAGGAAGGCTGGTCACCAATAAGATACATTCAGAAATTCCTTTTGATAAATTCCAAGGCCGCTCCCGGCAGTAGACGCTCTGCGACGGTCCAGACGCTACAGCGCGCTTTCTAATATAAATTGGCTGCAATCAGGCTGCGGTCACGCAAAACCCGGAAATGTGAGCTGGTTCTCTTTTTTGCTGCCTTCAGGGCTTTTCTTCCCTGCGCAATTGATCGAGCAATTGCGCTTTATAGGCCGGATCAAGCTGGTTCCAGTGTACGTCCTGTAGTGCTCCGGCAATGGCAAACAGTAGCGCCTTGGAGGCGCGAAATCCACGGGCGCGTACTGCACAATAACAACCCACCGGCCCGCGCCGACGCAACTCCTCGAGACTGTGGATGCCGGTGGCATGTAGCCATTGGGTGGAGGTTTTGCCCAGGTTGCGCAGACCCAGAAGCTCATCATCCTGCATGTTTACCCCACATGACCAAGTGGATGGAATGCGGCAGGGTGATGTTGAAACGGCGCGACAGCAGCTGGCCCGACAAAGGGTCCGGTCTTTGAAATGATTGCATGATTCGGGGCTTCTTTTTATTGGTTCCCGAATCCAGTGTAGTGCCCCCTGTCAGTTCCGTACAGCCAGGGGGTGGTTGGCTTGCATCGCGATCAGAGTCGCTTGCGCAGGGTGGCGACGAGCTCTTGCATGCTTTGACTCTTGTCCGTCTGAACCGTCAGGCTGTGCTGTGATTCCTCTTCGTCGAGCGCGTCCATGGTCTCGAGCTGGTGGCGCACGATATCGATGGTTGCGTCCGATGGGTCGTTACCTGCTTCGGCTCGCTTGGTAATCCAGGCTTCGATGGTTTCCAGCGGCGCCTTGCAGGCGATGATCAGGCAGGGCGCGCCTTGCTCCTCGATATGCTGACGAACCAGCGCACGCTGGTCGCGCTTCAAATGCGTCGCATCAACCACTACCGGGTAGCCAGCGGCAAGCACCTGTGCGGCCAGTACGCCCAGGCGGGCGTAGGTTTGCTGGGTGCGCTCTGGTGCGTAGAGTTCGGCGTCCAGTTTGCCTGCACCATCGATGCCAAACAGCCGCTTGCGTTCGGTATCAGAGCGTATCCGGATGACGCCCAGATGCTCGACCAATTGGCCGGTAAGCGTGCTTTTACCAGAGCCCGACACGCCATGCATGAGCGAACCGAAGCGCTGTGGTATATGCGTATAGCTTTCGGCGAGATTGACGTAACCCTGGAAGCGCGCCATGACCTCATCGTGCTCGGAATCGGTGATGCCGGGCTGGCCGAGGCGCAGCAGGGCGACCTTGGCTCTGACCATGGCGCGGTAGGCCTTGTAATAATTCAGCACCAGCAGGCCAGCGTAATCGCCGGTATGTTCCAGATAGGCATTGACGAAGCGCTGGGCCAGCGTGGGCAAACCGCGGTCTTCGATGTCCATGGCCATGAACGCGACGTCACTCATGACGTCAATCCAGCGAAAGGCTTCATTGAATTCAATACAGTCGAACAGCGTGACCTTGCCGTCGACCATGGTGACGTTATCCAGGTAGATGTCGCCGTGACATTCGCGGATAAATCCTTCTGCTTTGCGCTGGGCCAGTTGGGGAATCAGCCGCTGGAATGTACTATGCGCCCACAGCTCCAGCTGCTCGATCTGCGCTAGTTGTTTGGCGTCGCTCAGCATGGAGCGGATGTGCTCGAAGTTCTGGGCGACTGGCGCATGCACCTGCTCGGGTTCGCCCCAGGTAGAGTCGAGCGTTGCACAGTCGATGCGACCGTGGAAGTCAGCCAGCGTACGGGCCAGCGAATCGATATGCTCGGCGGTAAGCGTACCGGCTTGCTGCATATTGCCGAGCAGGTCCTCTTGTCTGAACTGGCGCGTTTTGACCATATACTCGATGATCTGACCTTCCCCGCGCAGCGTCGGTGAGCTTTCGCTGCCGCGGACCGGGATGACATCAAGATACAGCTCGGGTGCGAGACGACGGTTGAGGCGCAGCTCTTCTTTGCAGTAATGAGCGCGCTGCTCAAGGCTCGAATAGTCAAGGAAACCGAAATTGACCGGCTTCTTGATCTTGTAGACATAGTCGCCGGTCAGCAACACCCATGAAATATGGGTCTCCATCAGCGTAAATCCGGAAACCGGATGATCGTACAGGGCAGGATCTTGCAGTGCGTTCAGCAGTGTCTGGCTCACGGTGTATCCTTGCTTGGACTGACAACAGCAGCATTATGAAGGCTGGTAGGCTGCAGGCCAACCTTCGCTATATCCGCCGACGAATCAGGCGGTTGCATCGGTTACGGGGTGGTTGGGAAGGTTATGGGAAGAAAACGCGGGGGACGGGCGGCCAAGAAGGCCGGCTTCTGGAAGCGCTGGTCGGGCTGGATTTTCAAGCTGGGGCTGGTCGCGCTGGTATTGTTTGGCGGTCTGGTGATCTACCTGGACGCTGTCGTACAGGAAAAGTTTTCCGGCAAACGCTGGGCGGTTCCGGCCAAGGTGTACGCCAGACCGTTGGAGCTGTTTGCGGGGCAGCGGCTGAACAAGGATGACTTTCTGGCCGAGCTGGAGGCGTTGGGGTATCGCACCGCCCAGGCGGCGCGTTCGCCTGGGCAGGTGTCGGTCGCCGGTAGCCGGGTCGATGTGCATACGCGCGGCTTTGCATTTTCCGAGGGCGACGAGCCTGCCCAGCACGTGAGCGTACGCTTTGACGGCAATCAGGTGGCCGGGCTGGCAGGGCACGGGAATCTGGTTATGGCGCGGCTCGAGCCGCTGATGATTGGTGGTATTTACCCGGCCCACAATGAAGATCGCGTTCTGATTCAGCTGCAGGAGGCGCCTCCCTATCTTGTCGAGTCTCTGGTAGCCGTCGAGGATCGCGAATTCTTTCAGCATTTCGGCGTCTCGCCCAAGGGGATTCTGCGCGCGGCGTACGTCAACATGAAGGCCGGCGGGGTAGTGCAGGGCGGCAGTACGCTGACTCAGCAGCTGGTGAAGAACTTCTATCTCACCAGCGAGCGGAGCATGTTGCGCAAGGCCAACGAAGCCATCATGGCGGTCCTGCTGGAACTGCATTATTCCAAGGAAGACATCCTCGAGGCCTATCTGAACGAAGTGTTCCTGGGGCAGGATGGTCGCCGTGCGGTGCATGGCTTCGGACTTGCGAGCCAGTATTATTTTGCGCAGCCGCTGCGTGAGCTTGAGCTGCACCAGGTGGCGTTGCTGGTGGGTATGGTCAAAGGCCCCTCCTTCTATAATCCGCGTCGGCGACCGGAACGCGCCAAGCAACGTCGGGATCTGGTGATCGGAATGCTGGCTGAACAGGGCGTGATCAGTGAGCAGCATGCACAGACGGCCATCGCCAAGCCTCTGGATGTAGCGGCGCGGGGGCGTCTGACCGACACCAGCTATCCAGCGTTCATGGACCTGATCAAGCGTCAGTTGCGAGAAGAATATCGTGACGAGGATCTGACCAGCGAGGGTCTGAGAATCTTTACCAGTCTCGACCCGGTTATGCAGAACAAGGCCGAGCGGGCAGTGGAGACCACGTTGAAGCGGTTAGGGCCCGCGCCGGGCGATGTGGAGATGGAAAGCGCGATGGTCGTGACCAGTGCTCAAACCGGCGAGGTGCTGGCGCTGGTCGGTGGACGTAACCCCAGGTTCTCGGGGTTCAATCGTGCACTCGACGCGTCGCGGCCCATCGGTTCGCTGGTCAAGCCTGCAGTCTTCCTGACGGCGCTTGAACAGCCGCAGCGCTACTCTCTGATCACGCCGATTGATGATTCTCCGGTCACGCTCGAGGCTGAGCCTGGCAAGACCTGGACGCCGCAGAATTATGGTCGGGAAAGCCATGGCCTGGTGCCGCTGCACGTGGCATTGAGCCGTTCCTATAACCAGGCCACGGTGCGGCTGGGTATGGAGCTCGGCGTACCGGAGGTGCTCAAGACCATTGAACGGATGGGCGTTCGACACGGTTGGCGGCCTTATCCTTCGATGCTGCTCGGCTCGGGTGCCATGACGCCATTGCAGGTCACGGATATGTACCAGACGTTGGCCAATGGCGGCTTTAATACGCCGCTGCGGTCTATCCGCAGTGTGTTGGCGCCGGATGGCGAGCCGCTGGGACGTTATCCGTTCGCGGTGCAGCAACGCTTCGATTCAGCGACCATCTATCTGATGCAGGAAGCGATGGTTCGGGTGATGACCGAAGGTACGGGCCGATCGGCGTATAATCAGATCCCGTCTACGGTACGCCTTGCGGGTAAAACGGGTACGACCAATGATCTGCGCGATAGCTGGTTTGCTGGGTATTCTCAGGATCTGCTCGCGGTGACCTGGCTGGGTCGGGATGATAACGGCGCGACGCGCTTGACCGGTGCCACCGGTGCCCTGCAGGTTTGGAGCGCATTTATGCGTGACGCACACCCGCAAGGGCTTTCAACCAGCCCACCCGCAGGCGTGGATATGGCCTGGATCGACCCGGTAACCGGGCAGGGCAGTGATCCGAGCTGTCCAGGCAGTATCGAGGAGCCGTTCCGAAAAGGGTTTGCGCCATTGCCAGGACCGGGCTGTCGGCCGCTGCTCGATACTGAAGCGGTGAAAGACGGCGCGAATCGAGTACTGGATGTTATTCGTGGCTGGTTGCCATGAATCAAGAGAGGATTGAATGATGCGATATGAACGGTTCGGCCTGCTTGCCGGGTGTGTGTTGGTGCTCGCCGGTTGCGCTGGTACGGGGGGCACGGTTCCGGTAGTCGATTCGGGGCGTTCGGTGTCCAGCGAAGAGATGCGGGTTGGGGCCGGACGTCAACCGGTACAGCAACAACCGGCCCCTGAGCCGGAGCAAAGCAGTGTGGTGGTGATGGTGCCTGACGAAGCCGGTGGCTCGCGTGCAATCGAATCCTATCCCCTGGACGTTCAGCCTTCGTGGCAGCAGGGTGAACCGCAGCAACAGCAACAGCAACAACAGCAATCTGGCCAGCAGCAAACGCAGCAGGCGCCGGCCCAGCCCGGCGGCGCGCTTCAGGGCGACGAGCAGCTCGACGGGCCGGTGCTGGCGTTGCTGACTGTGGCGCGGGACCAGGAAGGCCGCGGCGACCTGGGTAGCGCGTCAGCGAGCCTGGAGCGAGCGATGCGTATTGCTCCGCGTGAACCGCAGGTACTTTATCGGTTGGCCCAGGTGCGCTTGGCACAGGGAGATGCGGCACAGGCCGAACAACTGGCACAGCGTGGGCTGGCATACGCGGCGGATCGTCCGACGCTTCAGGCCGGGTTGTGGAACCTGATTGCCGAAGCGCGGGACAAGCAGGGCAATCGTGCAGGCGCGGCCGAAGCGCGGGAGCGGGCCAGGGTTCAGTTGTGATGGACCCGCTCTGGCAAGATCTGGCAGACGCCCTTATCGATCTGGAAAGAGAGCTACGCGGGCTTGGGCTGTGGGCGCAAAGCCCGCCGGATGCTGAGCTGCTTGCCAGTCAGCAACCGTTCTGCGTCGATACACTCGGTTTCGAGCAATGGTTGCAGTGGATCTTCGTGCCGCGCATGGCTGTAATCATCCGGCAAGGTCGCGATCTGCCCGGGGCGTTCCATATCGCGCCTATGGGTGAGCAGGCGCTGGCCTGGTTGGGCCGCCGCCGTTACACGCTGGTAGCTATTCTGACCCGCATCGACGGTCTGGCCGCTAAACTCAGCTAGTCAGTTGCAACGATCGTCGATCTCGCTGCGCGTATCGACGATCATTTTCTGTCTCTCGTCCTCTCCGATCCGTTCTACGTCGCCCGATGCGCCGGTCCGGGTCAGCCGCGGGTTATTCACCAGGGTCTCGAGGTTCTTGTTCAGCTGCTCGCAATGACGCTGCAGTTCGGCATTCTCTGCGCGCGCGGCTGCCCTCTCTGCAGGCGCTTGCGTAGCCTTGGCCTCGATAGGCGGTAGCGGTTGGCGCTCACGCAGAGTGCCGCCTGGCGGGGGTGGAGTACTGATGTCGACGATGCGGTAAGGTCGATCGGCAGGAGGTTGTTGACCGAACTGTAGACCTCCCCGGTCATCGGTCCACTGGTACATCGATACTGCGATGGCATTTGAGCAGAGCAGGGCAAGGCTCAAAGCAGTCAACATCTTGTACATGCAAGTCTCCTTCCTTGGTATGAGCGTCAGCGAACGCCTACTATAGCCAATCGCGGCCGGGCAGGTATATGCCGGGCGATAACCGCATGCTTTTGTCTCAACCTGATTGACTTTTCCTGCTCGAGTGTAAACAATTCGTGGTTCTCATAAGCGCGTCGCTATCGGGACCTACTCGGTATCCGGGCGTAGCGTTTTGTTGCTCAATCCAGGAGGCGAGACCCCGCCAACTCCTGGCCTGGCACCCGCACGCGCTACCTCGCGCTGGGTGAGACGGTTCGGTAACCAAGGGCTGTCTCCGATGCACGTAGTCAAGCTGACGCATGGCAACCACCGTTGCTAATGCTCTGCCGAGCAGTAAACAGGTACCCTGCTGCCCTCTCCCGATGGGTGGCAAGCTAGAGGTGATTCTAAGTGGAGCTTTTATCCGGCGCTGAGATGGTCGTCCGCTCATTGCGTGACGAAGGGGTTAAATATATTTACGGGTATCCCGGTGGTGCGCTGCTGCATATCTATGATGCGATCTTCCGTCAGGACGATGTCGTGCACGTTCTGGTGCGTCATGAACAGGCGGCGGCCCATATGGCCGACGGTTACGCGCGTGCTTCCGGTAAGGCCGGCGTGGTGCTGGTAACCTCCGGCCCGGGCGCGACCAATACCATCACCGGTATCGCGACAGCCTTCATGGACTCCATTCCGATGGTGGTTATCTCCGGTCAGGTTGCGAGCAACATGGTCGGTACCGACGCGTTTCAGGAAACTGACATGATGGGTGTTTCCCGGCCTATCGTGAAGCACAGCTTCATGATCAAGGATCCGCGCGAGATTCCCGAAGTTATCAAGAAGGCGTTCTATATCGCCCAGTCTGGCCGTCCGGGTCCGGTTGTCGTGGATATTCCCAAGGATATGACCAATCCGGCGGAGAAGTTCGAATACAGCTATCCGAAGAAGGTCAAACTGCGGTCTTACAACCCTGCGGTCCGCGGTCACTCCGGCCAGATCCGCAAGGCGCTCGATATGCTTGCCGAAGCCAAGCGTCCCATCATTTACTCTGGTGGTGGCGTGATCCTAGGCGGTGCCTCGGCGCAACTGACCGAGCTGGCCCGCGAGCTGAATGTTCCGGTTACCAATACCTTGATGGGGCTAGGCGCCTACCCCGGCAGCGATCGGCAGTTCTTGGGTATGTTGGGTATGCACGGCAGCTACGTTGCCAACGTCGCGATGCATCATGCCGACGTGGTGATGTGTGTCGGCGCCCGCTTTGATGACCGGGTTATCAACGGCGCCAACAAGTTCTGCCCGAACGCCAAGATCATTCACGTGGATATCGATCCGGCATCCATCTCCAAGACGATTCATGCGGATATTCCGATTGTCGGGCCGGTTGATGGCGTTCTGAATGAAATGCTGGCAACCACGCGCGAGTTCAATCTGCGTCCAACCAGGGAAGCAATGGCCAGCTGGTGGAAGCAGGTTGATGAATGGCGTGGCAGCCGTGGCCTGTTCCCGTATGACAAGGGTGACGGCTCTATTATCAAGCCGCAGTCGGTTGTCGAAACGCTTTGGGAAGTCACCGAGGGTGATGCCTACGTTTCCTCCGATGTTGGTCAGCATCAGATGTTTGCTGCGCAGTACTACCCGTTCAACAAGCCTAATCGCTGGATAAACTCCGGCGGGCTCGGAACCATGGGCTTCGGGTTGCCGGCGGCCATGGGCGTTCAACTGCATTATCCTGACGCGCAGGTTGCCTGTGTGACCGGTGAGGGCAGCATCCAGATGAACATCCAGGAGCTGTCGACCTGTTTGCAATATGATCTGCCGGTCAAGATCATTACCCTGAACAACCGCGCCCTGGGTATGGTTCGGCAGTGGCAGGACATGCAGTACAACAGCCGCTACTCGCATTCCTATATGGAGTCGCTGCCAGATTTCATCAAGCTGGCTGAATCCTATGGGCACGTCGGCATGCGCGTGGATAAACCGGAAGAGTTGAAGCCGGCCATGGAGGAAGCGTTCGCCAACCGCAAGCGTCTGGTCTTCATGGATATTCGCGTAGACGACAGCGAGCACGTCTATCCAATGCACATCAAGGATGGATCGATGCGTGATATGTGGTTGAGCAAGACGGAGCGCACCTGACATGAGACACATCATTTCCGTACTTCTGGAAAACGAACCTGGTGCGCTGTCTCGTGTGGTTGGCCTGTTTTCGCAGCGCAACTACAACATCGAAACGCTCACCGTTGCGCCAACTGAAGATCCGACATTGTCTCGTCTGACCCTGACTACCGTCGGCCATGATGAGGTCATCGAGCAGATCACCAAGAATCTGAACAAGCTGATCGAGGTGGTGAAACTGGTCAATTTGTCCGAGGGCGCGCACATCGAGCGTGAGCTGATGCTCGTCAAGATCAAGGCTACCGGCGCACAGCGCGCCGAGGTCAAGCGCACAACCGATATCTTCCGCGGCCAGATTGTTGACGTCACCAGCAGCGTTTATACCGTGCAGCTGGCAGGCACCTCCGATAAGCTGGACAGCTTTATCGAAGCGGTCGGTCCGACGGCGGTTATCGAGGTAGTGCGTACCGGGGTATCTGGTATTGCCCGTGGTGAGAAGGTCCTGAGTATCTAGGGTTTCTGAAATTTGTCAGCAGGACCCGGCTGGGTCCGCACAGTAACAGGGGAATTACATGCACGTTTTTTATGATAAAGATTGTGATCTGAGCCTAATCCAGGGCAAGAAAGTTGCCGTTATCGGCTACGGTTCACAGGGACACGCCCACGCGTGCAACCTGAAAGATTCTGGCGTAGACGTCACTGTCGGTCTGCGCGCCGGGTCTTCCAGCGTAGCCAAGGCCGAAGCGCATGGTCTTAAGGTCACTGACGTGCCGGCCGCAGTTGCTGCTGCCGATGTGGTAATGATCCTGACGCCTGACGAGTTCCAATCGCAGCTGTACAAGGAAGTAATCGAGCCGAACCTGCAGCAGGGCGCTACTCTGGCCTTCGCCCACGGTTTCGCGATCCATTACAACCAGATCGTTCCGCGCAAGGATCTCGACGTGATCATGGTTGCACCCAAGGCTCCGGGCCACACAGTGCGCACTGAATTCACCAAGGGCGGCGGTATTCCCGACCTGATCGCGATCTTCCAGGACGCTTCCGGCAACGCCAAGAACCTGGCCCTGTCCTATGCAAGCGGGATTGGTGGTGGCCGTACCGGTATCATCGAGACGACTTTCAAGGACGAGACTGAAACCGATCTGTTCGGCGAGCAGGCTGTCCTTTGTGGTGGCGCGGTCGAGCTGGTCAAGGCTGGCTTCGAGACGCTGGTCGAAGCCGGTTACGAGCCAGAAATGGCTTATTTCGAGTGTCTGCACGAGCTGAAGCTGATCGTCGACCTGATGTACGAAGGCGGCATCGCCAACATGAACTACTCGATCTCCAATAACGCCGAGTACGGTGAGTATGTGACCGGCCCTGAGGTGATCAACGCCGAATCCCGTGAAGCGATGCGCAATGCACTCAAGCGCATTCAGAGCGGTGAGTACGCGAAGATGTTCATCGCTGAGGGCGCTCACAACTATCCTTCGATGACTGCTGCCCGTCGTAACAACGCGGCACACCCGATCGAGCAAGTGGGCGAAAAACTGCGCGGCATGATGCCGTGGATCTCTGCCAACAAGATTGTCGATAAAGACAAGAACTAATCGTTCTGTTTTATTGCACAAGAGAAACGCGGCCATGGCCGCGTTTTTTTATGCCTGTCCTGTAGCCATTTACAGGGTGAGTTGCCACACTGTCATTTCCGGCACCGTTGTAAGGTAACCACATGAGCGACAATCTAGAACACGACAAGAAGCACGGCGATGAAGAGATACCGAGCCTGCTTTTACCTATCGATGAGCATGTCGAAGAAGAGCACGGGCCTGATGGTAAGAAAATCCGCCATCGTGGGATCTATCTTCTGCCGAACCTGTTTACTACGGCAGCTCTGTTTTCCGGCTTTTACGCCATCATCAGTGCAATGGATGGCAACTTTGCCAACGCCTCGATTGCTATCTTTGTAGCGATGGTGCTGGACGGACTGGATGGCCGCGTGGCGCGTATGACTAACACCCAGAGCGCATTTGGCGCCGAGTTTGATTCGCTGTCCGACATGGTCGCGTTCGGCGTAGCGCCCGGGCTCGTTGCATTCACCTGGGCGTTGGCTGATCTGGGCAAGGCGGGTTGGGTTTTCGCATTCATCTACGTTGCTGGAGCGGCGCTGCGTTTGGCGCGTTTCAACACCCATATTGGCGATGAAGACAAGCGCTACTTTACCGGGCTGGCGAGCCCATCCGCGGCGGGTCTCGTTGCGGGTATGGTGTGGGCGCTGAGTGACTTCGGCGTCGATGGTGGTGATATCGCCTTGTTGGTGGGGTTGATTACCGCGCTGGCTGGTGTGTTGATGGTCAGCAATATCAAATATCACAGTTTCAAGGATCTGGATCTGAAGGGGCGAGTGCCATTTTTCGTTATTCTGCTGGTCGTGCTCGGCTTTGCAGTGGTATCGACTGATCCGTCACGCATCCTATGGCTGATCTTCATCGCTTATACCATATCCGGTCCGATTTTCATGTTGTGGAGGCTGCGTAAACAGGGCGGTTCAGGTGCAAAGTCGGAGTCGGGCGAATCATAGTCTGAGAAAATTGTTGACGCTCAATCTCAAGCGCCTATAATGCGCCTCTCTCAAGTCATGGCGCTAC
>NZ_VTPZ01000001.1 GCF_008638305.1 Pseudomonas profundi | reverse complement strand
CAGCCTGAAAGGGGTTGTGGTGAACCATAGAATCTCCCACGGGTTTAACTTGAGTGAACTCGCTGACTTTGTCATTTCCACGAGGCCGTCGGGGGGGTATAGCGGATCACGTGCATACCGCAGCTATCCTAAAAATTTGCCTCCCAATCAGTGGGAGGCGCGACCCGCGGCGATTGCTTTTGCCCCACACCTTCAAACCCCAGGTCCACACCGCAACACCCTGGCACTGACCAACGACTCCCCTCCGGGCCCTTCCAGCCACCCGACAGTCGACCAGCCCAGCTGATTGGCCACCAGCCGATACTCATAACCCGCTTCAAACCCATCGTAATACACAGCCAAAATACAACTACGCCGTTGGATATCACCCAGCATGCCGCTCGCAGACGCACGGGCCGAGCTCTCATACCGATAGCGCACCTGTAGCTCATGCTCACCAGGCGGGATGTCATCAAACCGGAGTCCCTGGACCAGCTCCCCATCAAGCCGATAGGCACTGAGATGGTCGCCCGGGCGCATGGTGTCGAGGTTGATGCGCACCACGTCCGCCGGCACTGGCTCATGCGGGTGAGAGACGCAGCCGGTGAGCAGCAGTGTTAACAAAAGAAAGGCACGCATCGCAGTCTCCGTTTTGAAAAAGGGGCGGGCTGGTTTGGTGGAAAGTATGTTGAACGCAGCCGGCCAGCGTCGCTGAGCACACAAGCTACAACCAGCAATAAGCCATGCTGCTAAAGCTCAATCAACCAGGCGCATAGCAGTAGCCGCCACCGGAGCGGCAGGGCATTCTCACACACCGAATTCGATCAACTGCGCTTTGAATCGTTCAGAGCCCCGTGACAGGAGACTTCACATGCAGGATTTCAAGGGCAAGGTAGCGGTAATTACCGGCGGCGGCAGCGGCCTGGGGCGTGAGCTGGCGCTGTGCTGCGCTGCGCGTGGCATGAATCTGGTACTGGGCGATGTCGATGAAAAGGGCATGCAGGAAACCCTGCGCCTGGTGGAAGAAAAAGCACCCGGCACCGAGTCGGCCACCATGCGGCTGGACGTTTCCAAACTCGAGCAGGTACAGGCGTTTGCCGATCTGGCCAAGAGCCGCTTCGGCGGTGCCCACATCCTGTTCAACAACGCCGGTGTCAGCGTGGGCGGCCCGGTCTGGATGAACACCCAGGCGGATTGGGAATGGGTGATGGGAGTAAATCTCTACGGCGTGGTGTGGGGCATCAAGGCCTTCACCCCGATGATGATAGAGCAGGGCGAAGGCCATATCGTCAACGTCGCCTCCGCCGCAGGCTGGCTGAACGGCCCGAGCATGGCGGTGTACAACGCGAGCAAGCATTCGGTCGTTGCGCTGTCCGAAACGCTGGCGCTGGATCTGCGCGATGTGGGTGCTGAACAGGTCGGCGTCACGGTACTTTGCCCGGCGTTTTTCCCCACCGCCATCCACGAATCCGCGCGTAACCGTCCGGCTGATAAGGCTGACACCATTGTGCGTACTGAAGTCGCTGCTGAGCGTACCGCTGCGATTCAATCCGCCGTCGCCAAGGGCCGCATCAAGGCAGAGGACATTGCCGAGATGACGCTGAAAGCAGTTGAGGAGGATCAGTTCTACGTCTTCCCGCATCGCAAGATCAAGGATCTCATCAGGCTGCGCGCTGAAGCGGCGGGCGCTGAAAAAACCGTATTTGATTCGATGAATCCCTAGGCAGCAATATCCCGGCAAGCTCTGATACGAGCGTGCCGGGAGCAACACCCTCAACCAACCGAAGCCACCTTTCTGAACGGCAGCACGTTGGGCTGCTCCGCTACAGGCTGCTTGGCCTCGGCAGGTTTTGGTTTGGGTCGCGCCAACAGGAACCCCTCAACCGCACGACGTACTTCCCACCAGGCGGTGCGGTGTTCCATCTCCAGGAAGTGACCGCAATGCCGTACGGTCACAAACTCGGCCTGTGGCGCTAAGCCGCTGAATTTCCGCGCATCCTCCGGGCTGGTGTGCTGGTCCCACTCACCGTTGATAAACAGCAGCGGCACGTCGATGTTGCTCACACAGCGCATGTAGTTATCGGCCACCAGACTCTTCATCTGACGCACGTGGTAGAGCATTTGCTCATACTCGTGGTCCTCCAGCGTGCTGACGTGGCGGAAGTTGCAACGCTTGAAGAAGGGCGGCAGATACTCGCCAATGGTGCGGTTGATCAGATCGCCGACTTCCTCGCGATCCAGCGCAGCCAGGCAATCCTCAGCCGAGGCCAGGTAATCATGCATCGGCGCGTTGAGTACCGGTGAGAAAGATTCGATCACCGCCTGTTTGATCCGCTCCGGCCGTTGGGCCAGCGCCAGCAAGGTCGCCACACCGCCCCAGGAAAAGGACATGACCCGGTCCGCTTCAAAATGCTCGATCAGCTCAAGGAGAATAATCGCCTCGTCCTCCTTGCCGATCAAAGGCGGGCAGGGGTTGTACGGGCGGGACTGCCCGGCGTAAGGCATGTCGAACAGCACCACGTTGAACAGCGGCTGCAGGTAACGCAGCGTCTGACCAAAGGACGCACTGGTCGCCAGCGAACCGTTCACCAGAATGATCGTGCTGGTCGCGCCGGGGCAGGCGTAATAGCTGGTGTGCACCTTGAGGTCGCGGTGCACGCGAACGACCGCCTTGTTAGCATTCATGAAGCACCTCCGTCCGGGCGCGACCCGCTGCCGCGCCAATTGAGATGCTCCTAGCTAATCGTATCGGGATGACAATGCGGTTGCAGAGCGCTCCCGCTGGTCGAACTTCATCAGGCTGTCATAAAGGGTTGTCGTGCCTGGGGTGTAGCGCGCCTGCGCTACGCCATACGTCCAGCACCGGAAGCCGTTATCGATCGGTGCGCCGGCTTGACCGCACAGCATTTACGGCCGAAACAGCTCATCCACCAGCTCAACAATCTTCGGCTGCACCTGCACGTATTTATCCGGGTGCCCACGCCCGTTGCTGGCATCGTAGATCGCATGCCCCGCCGGCCTGCCGCCGCGGTATACCTGTATAGCCGCATAGGACATATAACTGCCGAGATCCACCGACCACCGCGCATCGTAGGTCAACGCCCACTCACAGGCCTGTGCCGCCGACCGGTTATGCACCAGACGGTAATTCACTTCTCTGGACGACAACGTCAGCAGGACGCTATCCAGCACCCCGCTGCGCACGCCGGGATTATTCACCACGCATAGTGGCGCGTTCGGTCGTTTATTGACGTGTTCGATCTGCTGCTGAATGGAACAGCCGAAGAGAGGGAGGGCAAGCGCGAATACAACAAACAGCTTTCCGTGCATTGTGGATCCGTATCAATCATAGCGGCGGGCATGATGCCGATGCGGGATCGATTTGCCAAGCGTGAATTGCCCGGAGGGTTCGTATGCTTCCCACACCAACCCTCTATTGTGCTTAGCAAGCGGCCTTCCGATCTGGTTTGCGCAGCTCATTGGCTGCGGCATCGCCTGTCATTCCGGCTCGTGGATTGGACAGCCGTTATGTGTCGCGCGAAATCCTGCAGACATTTCGTAGGCAGGTTTACGTGCTCGCATAATTCCACCGAGCGGGCGATGCGCGGCCAGCCCGTGCCAGGGGCTGAACGACATCCCGTCATCGATGCGTCTGGCCAGTTCGTCGGACCAGCCTTTTTGCGGTTTCAGCTCGATACGGCCTACCGGAACGTACGGGCTCTGTTCTTCCGGCCATTCCACGGTGGCGTCTTCGATGGGCATTGCCTCCAGGTCGGTGGCCAGTTGTACGCGCACTTCCCAGGTGCCGCCGTGGTTGGCGAAGTGTTCGGTGATTGCGTCGCGCAGAGCGTTTGAACCGTCCTTCAGGTCCAGCGGCTTACCTTTGAGCCGCTGCAGATCGGGCGAAATCGGCGCCACGCTCAGCTTGGCGAAATACGGACCCCAGAGCATTGGTACGACGCTATAGTAAGTTTCGCCGAGCATGTTGGTCGCCGGATGCCCGCCCAGTCCCTTGAGCGTTGCGCTCTCACCACCGGCTTTCTCGATCAGCGATTCGGCGCCACGCAGCGCCGCAGACAATACCTGTTTGGCCTGTGGCGCCCGGTCCGTGGTTTTCGCCAGCAGTTTCAACGAACGCGAGAAGGCCTTGATGTCCGGAGCCATGAACACCGGCGCGTTGACCAGTACGAAATCCTGCGTAGTGGCATCTTCTGAGCCCAGTAACCGCTCGCCCGCAATGCGCGTAATCTTCAGCGCCATCCCACGCGGTGTGGAAACCTTGTCGTCGAGGATGTCGCCCGGATTGGTCGACAGACGCATGATGAGCGGGAACCTGCCCGGCCGGGCGAAGGCGCCCTGAGCCAGTTCCTCAGGCAAATCATCAAGGACGGTCAGCTCGCCTTCCAGCAAGCCATGACTCTTGGCGTGGACGCTGCGGATCGCGTGACCACCGTCGGCGTAGGTGGTCTCCAGGATGTGCCGTAGCGAGTCGATGATCTCCTGTTGAACCGCCGCTTCGTTGTCGTCAACTTGCTCAAAATGTGGCTCGAAGGGCAGAGGGCGTATCGAAAGGTGTGCCATGTGCTGTCTCCAATGAGTAAAGGCAGGCGCTCATTGAATGGACAGGCTGGATCGAGGCTTGTTCGTTTGCGTCATTCGGCTGACCTGTCGGTTCAACTGACCCGAATGCCTTTGTGGGGTAACACTTATTGTGTGGGAGCTTTTGTGGGAAGAGGTAACACCCAAGGGGGTGAAAGGTAACACCGGTTGGGTTGTGAGCTCGACTGGCAAACGCGTAAAGAATATAACTATTTGATTTATAAGTATTATTTAAACCTGGCACGCGATCTGCTTTGTTATCAGTACAACAAAAATAAAAATTGCAAACATACTAATAAAAACAAGATTCAGCTCCACACATAAAAAGAATAAAACGTGCGAGTGCAGCAAACTGATTTTTTTGGAGAATGGGAAGGTCTCTTCCTGCGCGTCCAAAGCAATCCGCTTGCTTTAGGCAACCCGGGATGGGTTTCACGGGGTGGCAATGCCGCCCAGCTCAAAAAAACAAGAAACAGCTCGAGAACAACAAGAACAACCAAGGGGGAGCGAAAGCTCCCCTTTGAGCTTTCTGCAGTTTGGAAAAATCCCTTCTCTGTCCACCGGTGCTGTATTGGCCGATTGGAATAGCTCTTCGAGTATCCGTCGACTAGCGCCAACAACGCAGCGAAACGTTCATCTGACCCCGGTTTTAAACCCCGGTTCTAATAGGCGAGTCGTTGCAGCCAGCGAATAGCCGGATCAGCCATGGATCGCTCAAGGGTTGTTATCGTGGCGGTTAGCTTATCCGCTAGCGCTATGGAGGCCAGTCGCTACCCAGCCAGCGGCAACCGACTGGCGCCTACGATTAATCTCCAAAACGCCGTCCCTGGGAATGGTCGAGTTCCACCTCGACCGCAACGGTAGCAGCAAGCACGCAGGCCGAGATGGGGCTCGGCCACTCCCAGGGAGCCAGGGAGCGCGCCTGGCGGCGGCATCGTCTCGATCACACAAGAAATAAACCTTTCCCCTTATTTGCAATTTCTCCTCAATTTGCGCTTGCGCTCAGGCTGTAGCAATTCGCCTCAATTGATACAAAATGCCTCATACCACCTAGCGAGGTAACTATGAGCACAACCAGCGTACGCCTTGATGACGAGCTCATCGAGAAAGCAATCATCATCGGCCGAGCATTGAGCCGGAGTACACCCAAACAGATAGAACACTGGGCCAAAATCGGCGAGATGATGGAAGATAATCCCGATCTGACCTATGAGTTGGTGCGGGAGGCCATCATCGCCAAGTCCGAGAAGGAAGCAGGCAAGCTTGAGAGCTATTCCTTTGGCTGAGATAACGGAGGTGGTTCAAACGCGGGTCTTCGGCAACGCGCTCAAGCGTCTTCATGCTAACCAGAAACGGGACCTGGACGCCGCCATTCGTGAGTTAGTGGCCAACCCAGATCTAGGCGAGCAGAAGAAAGGCGAGCTTGCTTTTCTGCGAGTCTATAAATTCAAGATGGTCAATCAGCTGACTTTACTCGGCTATAGCTATGAAGAGGACGCGGTGGTTCTGTATCTCCTCGTCCTCGGGGCGCATGAGAATTTCTACCGCGACGTGAGAAGAGGTGGTTAACGGATGCTCGTGTTCATCTGGTTTATTCTCATCTGGCTCAGAGGTCCGCATTTATTCCTGATGAACCACTCCGAAACGTTCATCTGACCCCAATTTCTCCCACAATTTTTCCACGGAGAAACGTTCATCTGCCTTAGTTTTGCGGGATTGCTGTACTGGCAAGGAAGTAGTAACGTATCTACATATACTAGGGCGAGCGAGGTTAGGGCATGACTACTATTACCACGGTATCAAGCCGGGAGTTCAACCAGGCGGCCAGCGAAATAAAACGGGCCGCAAATAATGGCCCGGTCTTTATCACTGATCGTGGCCGACCGGCGCATGTACTGTTAAGTATTGAGCTGTGGCAGCGTTTGACCGCAAGCCACACAAAAATAGCCGATTTGCTGGCGATGCCTGGGATTGATGACGCGGAGCTGGAAATTTCGCGTTCGCGTGAATCGGCACGACCTGCGGACTTTTCCTGATGTTTCTGCTCGATACCAATGTCATCTCGGAGCTGAGAAAAGTGAGATCAGGTCGAGCCGATACTAACGTGGCACAGTGGGCCGACAGTGTGGATGCCGTGGATTTGTATGTATCTGCAATCACGGTACAGGAACTGGAGATGGGTATCCTGTTGGCCGAGCGCCGTGATCCTCCGCAAGGCGCTATTTTTCGAACCTGGTTCGACAGCCACGTTTTGCCTGCTTTTGCGGGGCGCATCCTGCCGGTGGACACAGCGGTGGCGCAACGTTGCGCTGCGCTTCATGTCCCCGATCCGCAGCCGGCGATGGATAGCCTTATCGCGGCTACCGCTTTGGTGCATGGTATGACGCTGGTAACGCGAAACGTTGCGGACTTTCAGTCATCTGGCGTGGCGCTGCTCAATCCTTGGGAGCCATAAATGTACCTGACTTCTTTTTCTCGAGACCAGTTGCAGATCGGCGGGATAGTTTTCAGGACTAGACAGCCGGCAACCTATCGGCGCGGAAATGTTCATCTGACCCCAGCTCCACAGTTGTGGTCCCCGAACCGCAGGTGGATGTAGATCAACGCCGCTGGGTTTCCTGGGAGGTTCGAGCACCAGCTCGTACGGTTTTCTCCGAAACGTTCATCTGACCCCAATTTATTCCCTGACCCCAATTTATTCCCTGTCGGGTCCAACAGCCTATCCAGTCAGTTTCCCCGCCGCTTCCCTAAAGCTTTGCCCGTTCTGCCCGATAACCTTCATGTTGGCGGCAGCTGCTTTCTGGCGTGTCAACCCGGCCAAGAACGATTTTCTAAAAAGATTAAAGCTCCTGGCCAGTACGCCGATAAAGGGATTGAACGCGAACATTATGGATGTCTGGGCGAGTCCTGACCCATGAGTCGCTAGCTCAGACAAACATTGATTTGGTCAAACGGAGACTTACCCATGGCCCTTACAGTAAACACTAACGTAGCTTCGCTTAACGCCCAGCGTAACCTGGGTACTTCTTCCAGCAACCTCGCAACCTCGCTGGAGCGCCTGTCCTCCGGTTCCAAAATCAACAGCGCCAAGGACGACGCAGCTGGTCTGCAGATCTCCAACCGTCTGACCAGTCAGATCAACGGCTTGGGCGTTGCGGTCAAGAACGCCAACGACGGTGTCTCTATTGCCCAAACAGCTGAAGGCGCGATGCAGGAGTCTACAAATATTCTGCAGCGCATGCGAGATTTGGCTCTGCAGTCAGCTAACGGTTCCAACAGTTCAGAAGACCGTGGCGCTCTGCAGAAAGAGGTCGACTCACTCCAGTCGGAACTCAGCAGGATTTCAAATACCACTTCATTCGGTGGGCGCAAGCTTCTAGATGGGTCCTTCGGTTCCGCCAATTTCCAGGTCGGTTCTCAGGCAAACGAGACTATCAGTGTCAGCATGTCCAATACCTCCGCTGATGCGATCGGTCGTACCTATAAGAGCTTTGATGGTGCTACCACGCTGACGGCTACTGTCGGGGCGGGCACTGAGGCAGCAGCTGGTTCCTTGTCGCTTACTATCGGTGACGAATCTCATAGCATCTCGCTGAATGCTGACATGACAGCTGAAGATGTGCAAAACAAGATTAACAACCTGGCCGGCATCAGTGACGTAGCGGTGACTCAGGGGGCCGCTACTCCTGCTGTGGCAGCCACTGCAACCATTTCCGGCTATACTCAAGCTGTGAACGGCGCTGCTACCTTGCAAATTGGCGGGCAGTCGCTGGATTTGACTTCGATTGCTAATGCCGGCGATCTGGCAACTGCTATCGATGGTATTGATGGCTATACCGCAACAGAGGCCGCTGGCACCATTTCAATTACCGGTCCTGCAGATGGTAGCCAAATCAGCATGGCAGTTGACCTCAGCGATGGGACCACTACAGCGGGTGGACTCACTATTGAAGGTACTGCTTACGCCGTGGGCGGCACAGAGACAGGTACTGAAACCGTAGACGGTACCGCCGCCATTGCAGCGGATTTCACGGTCGATCTGACCAACGCGAAGCTTGATGTGGGCATCGATGCTGTGAGTGTCGGAGGAACATCGATGGCCATTGCTGCCGGCACTACATTCAAGTCGGTTGCTGGCGTTGATATTAGTACCGCAGCTGGCGCTCAAGACGCGATTTCAATAATCGATGCCGCGATTGGTGGAATCGATGAGCAACGAGCCAGCCTTGGTGCTGTGCAGAACCGCTTCGAATCGACCATCAGTAACCTTCAGAACATTTCTGAAAACGCAGCCGGTGCCCGCAGCCGCATCATGGACACCGACTACGCAGCCGAATCTGCCAACATGACCAAGAACCAGATCATGCAGCAGGCCGGTACTGCGATGCTGTCCCAGGCGAACCAGCTGCCCCAGGCTGTTCTTAGCCTGCTGGGCTAAGGCATCTGGCGGTAACGATGCGGGGAGAGGGGTGACCTTCTCTCCGCTTTTTCCTATGCGAGGTCAGTACCATGGATATGGGCACTTTCAAACCGTTGGAAATCAACCGTAGCAGCATCAGTGCTGCGCCGGTCGAGGCGGGCCTCACCAGCCGTACGCACAACTCCCAGATGGAAACGGCGCAGCTCAAGTCGGCGATGTTGCCGGTAGGGACGCAATCTCCAACTGCCGTTGAGCAATCCACTGAAGTTGATCGCAATGCGTTGGATTCAGCCGTGATCGATATTCAGGATTTCACGCAGTCGGTTAGTCGTGATATCGATTTCCAGCTGGATGATTCCACGGGGCAGGTTGTTATCAATGTGACCGAGCGTTCAAGCGGAAATGTGATTCGCCAGATCCCCTCTGAGGAAGCGTTGCGCCTGGCTGAGAATATTTCCGAAATCCGCAGCCTGTTGTTCAAAGCGGAAGCCTGATTTTCAAGCCGGTTCAGCTGGCACGTAACTTGCCTTATGACCGGTAACGCTGTTCGGATTCAATATCCGTCAAAATTTTGGTCGGAAGGATATCAACATGGCTATTACAGGAATCGGTTCGGGCATGGACATTCAGGGCATGGTCAATGCTCTGGTCAATGCCGAGGCTGCGCCGAAGACCGCCCAGCTCAATCGTCTGGAAAAGGCGACCACCGCCAAATTCTCCGGGCTCGGGCAATTCCGTAGCGCCATTTCTGATTTCCAATCCGTCGTGAAGGACCTGAATAGCGCTTCGCTGTTCGAGAAGCGTACTGCTACCTCCGGCAAAACCGATGTGTTCAGCGTGAAAGCTGACAGCAAGGCGGTAGCTGGAAACTACAGTGTTCAGGTGTTCAATCTGGCGCAGACCAGCAAGGTGGCGCTGAAGGGCCTGGATGACCCGGCTGCGTCGCTGGGCTCAGGCAAGCTCACCATCAACGTGGGTGAAGAGAGTCTGGCCGTCGATATCGCCGAGGGCAGCAGCAGCCTGACCGACATCCGCGACGCAATCAATGCTGCGGGTAAGGAGCAGGGGCTCAGCGCGACCATCGTGACCGATCCGGGTGGAACCGGTGGCTCCCGGCTGGTGCTGAGTTCGACCAAGTCGGGTACAGGTAACGATATTTCGGTGGTCGCAAGCGACTACAGCGGTACGCTCAACGACCTTGATTTTACCCCGCCGGCGCCGGACGCAACTTTTACGCCGCCTGACGTTACCGATCCGCGAGCACCCAAGGTCATCAGTTACGCCCGCGATGCCAATCTGGCCGTGGACGGCATAGCGATAAGTAGCCAGAGCAATACGGTTTCTGATGCGATCGACGGCGTAACCCTGACGCTGCAGTCAGCCCAATCGAAGGAAGAGATCGAGAACGCCAACACCGTCAGTCTGGCCGTCGGAGAAGACCGCGCGGCGGTGAAGTCATCGCTGAAGAAGTTTGTCGATGGCTATAACAAGCTTATGAGCACGGTCGGCTCCCTGACCAAAGTGACTGCGGTCGGGGGAGATGATGGCACGCCGCTTACTGGTGCGCTGGTTGGTGATGCATCGGTCCGCTCATTCATGTCGGGCATCAGGGGCGATCTGGGTAATCCGGCCGGCACCAGCGAGATGAAGATTCTCGCGGACCTGGGCATATCCACCCAGCGCGACGGGACCCTGAAGATTGATGACGCCCGGCTGGACAAAGCGCTTGATGAAAATTTCGGTCAGCTAAGTGGCTTCCTCACTGGCGAAAGCGGGCTGATGTCACGGCTTGAGAGCACCGTCAAACCCTATACCCAGACTGGCGGGATTCTCGAAAGCCGCACAAAGGGACTACAAAACACACTCAGCAGTGTGGACGACCAGCGTGAGACTCTTACGCGTCGAGTCAGCAAGCTCGAAACGCGTCTGCTCAGCCAGTTCAATCAGATGGATTCGCTGCTCGGGCAGATGAACCAGACCAGCAATTTCCTGGTGGGAGCGCTCTCCAACCTGCCCGGCGTCGTAAAAAAGGATAACTAAGTGACCAGCCCCATCGATACCTACAAGCAAGTCAACATCGCTCAGGAAGTTTCTCAATATCGCGCCGTGCAGCTGTTGCTCAACGGCGCCATCGAACGGCTTAAACTCGCGCGCCACGCGCAGGCTACGGGTAATCCGGAACGCCGTGGCACGGCTGTGAGCAGCACCATCAGTATTATTGGCGCATTGCAGGGCGCCTTGGATAAGGATCTCGGGGGTGAGATTGCGGAGAACCTGGATGCGCTATACGACTACATGACTCGCAAGCTGGCGGGCGTGGCGCTGGATGATACGCCCCGATCGCTGGATGAAGTGCAGGGGTTGCTGGAGGAGATCAAGGAAGGTTGGGACTGGATTGAGCCAAAGTAGAGCGTTGTGAAACCAGTTTAATGGCATGCCCCGGTTTATAGGCCGGGGTTATTGTTTCTGAAAGGCGGTTTTTGCGGTGTGGTGCTTCGGGCTGCGTTCGAATGGGCTGATCGGTTTGGTGAGCTCGGCGTAGCGCAGGCGCGCTACATCCCCGGGGTGGCTTCTTTCGGCGATTTATATTGGTGGCCTGGCCGCTGAACTTGGCACGTTGATGTCGATGATCCGATAGACCGCAGGCTTTCCCTGGGGTTGTAGAGCGCCTGCTCTACGACAGGGTGTGGAGGTTGTCCACCAACCAGTATGGGCTCCTGCGAGTAGATGCTCCGGCACGGCAAATGTTGATGAAGCGAGCGCCTCTATGCCCATCAAACATATAAAAGAGCCTTCAAGTTTTCCCCGTTCTGCCGATATATCAAGCATGTGCAATACACTCCAGGATATTTCGTAATGAACGCCTACGCCGCGATGAAGCAGTACCAGACCGTTAACGTGAACGCCCAGGTGACTGAGGCTGATCCGCATCGTTTGATCCAGATGCTGTTCGAGGGCGGGCTGCAACGAATTGCTCAGGCGAAGGGTGCCATGCAGTATGGCAACGTTGCATTGAAGGGTGAGCTGATCGGTAAGTCGATCGGTATTGTTAGCGGGCTGCGTGAGTCGCTTGATATCAAGAAGGGTGGCGAGATGGCGGCTAACCTGGATAATCTTTATGCTTTCATGATTCAGCGCCTGAGCCACGCCAATCTGAAGAATGATCCGGCCGTGCTCGATGAAGTGGCTAATCTGTTGCGCGAAATCAAAGAAGGCTGGGATGCAATCCAGGCCTGAGGAGACGGACATGGCTGTTGCAGTCAAGCAGTTGGAAGAGGCGCACGAGGCGTTGATCGCCGCCGTGCAGGGTGGCGACTGGGAGCAGGTCGGCGAGCTGGACGCGCTGTGCCGGCTGCTGGTCAGTCAGGCGATGGAGCAGCCGGACCGCAACGAGCAAGCCCTTGCCGAGACGTTATCTTCGCTATCAGAAACCTATAAAGAGGTCATTGCGCTGTGCCAGGCAGTGCAAGGCAAACTGGCCGACGAACTGCATGGGCTGCAACGCAGCAAGCAGAGCGCCAGGGTTTATCAGATGTTCAGCTGAAATGGCCGCGCCAGACGGTATGCAGGCATTTTGCCTTTATGTCAGTCTCGTCGCGCCAACTATTTGACTCGCATCACAAATCTGCTATCTTTGACGCATCTTTCAAAAGGCATGGCATTGCGCCATCAAGCCAGCGATCGGCTGCCTGTGAACAGGACTCGTGCACTCCCTTATGCTGCCTAACAACCATATTCTATTGATTGAAGACTGCCCGGAGAGCCGGCGTGACCTGCAGGTCATCCTCGAATTTCTCGGCGAAGACGCGGTTATTACCTGTTCCGAAACCTGGCAGGCGGATGTCGAGGCGGTACTTGATAGCCCCGCTGCGGCCCGCTGCGTCATTCTTGGTCGCTGCGATCATCCTCAGGGCGCGCAGGGATTGCTGACCCAGCTCGACAAATGGGACGCGAACCTCCCGGTCATTCTGTTCGACGGGCATGAGCTCTCGCCCTGGCCTGAATACCTGCGCCAACGCTTGCTGGCGGTGTTGACGCCACCGCTGAGTTACAACCAGTTGCTGGATTCGCTGCACCGCGCTCAGGTGTATCGCGAAGTGGTGGACACCCGCAACAAACGCGGCAGCCAGCGCGAACCCAACCTGTTCCGTAGTCTGGTCGGCACCAGCCGCAGTATTCAGTCAGTGCGGCTGATGATGCAGCAAGTGGCCAACACTGAGGCGACGGTGCTGATCCTGGGTGAGTCGGGCACTGGCAAGGAGGTGGTTGCCCGCAACCTCCACTACCACTCCTCCCGCAGAGAAGCGCCTTTTGTTCCGGTTAACTGCGGCGCGATTCCGGCTGAGCTGCTGGAAAGCGAGCTGTTCGGACATGAGAAGGGCGCGTTTACCGGTGCGATTACGACGCGCGCCGGTCGGTTCGAACTGGCGCAGGGCGGCACGCTGTTTCTCGATGAAATCGGCGACATGCCGCTACCGATGCAGGTCAAACTGTTGCGCGTGCTGCAGGAGCGTACCTTCGAGCGCGTCGGTAGCAACAAGGTGCAAACTGCCGATGTACGCGTCATTGCGGCTACGCACAAGAATCTCGAAGACATGATCGAGCAGGGCACCTTCCGCGAGGACCTGTTCTATCGGCTGAACGTGTTCCCGATCGAGATGCCGGCGATGCGCGAGCGGGTGGAGGATCTGCCGCTGCTGCTTAACGAGCTGATCACCCGCCTGGAACGCGAGAAACGCGGCTCGATCCGTTTCAGCACCTCGGCGATCCTGTCGCTCTGTCAGCACGACTGGCCGGGTAACGTGCGTGAGCTGGCCAACCTGGTCGAGCGCATGGCAATCATGCATCCCCATGGCGTCATCGGCGTGAACGAGCTGCCGCGCAAGTTTCGCTATGTAGAGGACGATCATGGCGATCTGCGCAGCCAGCAGGTAGACACTGAAGACGATGAGCGCGGTGAAGCTTTCAACGGATTGATCGGTCTCAACAGCCCGGCGTTTTTGCCCCCTGAAGGGCTGGACCTGAAGGAATACCTTGGTGGTCTGGAGCAGACCTTGATCCAGCAGGCACTGGATGAATGCTCTGGTGTGGTGGCTCGGGCCGCCGAGCGTTTGCGTATCCGGCGTACTACGCTGGTTGAGAAGATGCGCAAGTACGGGCTCAACCGCGGCACAGAGGTCGTGGAAGACTGACAGAAGAATGACGCTGCTTGGCGTCTTTCCGTGTAAGTCTATGATTTATAACGTTTCACGTTTATGGCACAGGCCTTGCTATAGCCCCTGTTGAAGCGATATTTCTTCATCAGGGGATTTACATGGCCGTACCTGCTCAGCATTTGCCTCAAGACAATGGATTGCCCGCCGGCAGCGCTGAAGCTGAAGCCCGGGACGGTGCCGGTCTTGAACAGGCCTACCGGCAGTTCAGTAACCTCTCTGGTCAGCTTTCTGAATCCTATGCACTGCTCGAACAGCAGGTCGCAACGCTCAAATCCCAGCTAGCCGAAGTCAGCCAACAGCGCACCCGCGAGCTGGCGGAAAAGGCGCGCCTGGCCGGTCGGCTGCAGAACCTGCTCGATCTGTTGCCTGGCGGGGTAGTGGTGCTTGATGGCCGCGGCGTGGTACGCGAGGTGAACCCCGCTGCCCGCGAACTGTTGGGCGAACCCATCGAAGGCATGCTCTGGCGCGATCTTATCCGCGAGCGTTTCGCCCCGCGTGAGGATGACTACCATGAAGTTTCGCTGCGCAGCGGGCGCCGCGTGTCCATGGCTACACGTTCATTGGTCGGTGAGCCGGGCCAACTGATCCTGATTACGGATCTCACCGAAACCCGGGCATTGCAAACCCAGTTGGCGCGGCATGAGCGGCTGTCGGCATTGGGCCGCATGGTCGCCTCGCTGGCCCATCAGATTCGTACGCCGCTTTCCGCTGCGCTCCTGTATGCCAGTCACCTCACCGACCCTGCGCTGGTAGACAGCAATCGTCTGCGCTTCAGCGAGCGCCTGAAGGGCCGGCTGGAAAGCATTGAGCACCAGGTGCGCGACATGCTGTTGTTCGCCAAGGGTGACCTGCCGCTGGATGACCGGCTCAGTGTGAATGAATTGTTCGCAGCGTTACGCCAGCAGGCCGAGCCGCTTGTTGAGCAGGGCGGTGCGGTGTGCCGGTGGGATAACCGTTGCCCCGACTACCTGCAGCTGCGCTGTAACCGCGAAACGCTGGTCGGTGCGGTAATCAATCTCATCGAAAACGCCATACAGGCCGGTTCGCCCGCCGTGCGGCTGAAGGTGTGCGCGCGTCTGATCGAAAATCAGCTGAGTCTCAGCGTGGTGGACACCGGCGCAGGGATGACTGAAGCCCAGCTCGCTCGCATCGGAGAGCCCTTTCATACCACGCGCGAGCAGGGCACCGGACTCGGTGTTTCGGTGGTCAAGTCGGTGGCTAAAGCGCATGGCGGTGCGTTCTATATGCGCAGCAAGGCCGGTTGGGGTACCTGCGCCGAGATACTGCTGCCCTTTGCCCGGGAAGTGCAGGGCGTTGCGCTGCTTGAGGAGCACATCTGATGCCGACGCGGATATTGCTCGTCGAAGACGACCGTGGCCTGCGTGAGGCGCTGGCCGATACGCTGCTGCTGGGCGGCTATGAATATTTTGAAGCGGAGAATGCCGAAGCTGCATTGAAGCTGCTGGAGCGCGAAGCCGTTTCGATGGTGGTCAGTGATGTAAACATGCCGGGCATGGATGGACACGATCTGCTGCGTGCTCTGAATCAGCGGTATCCGCAATTGCCGGTCCTGCTCATGACCGCTTACGGCACCGTGCAGCAGGCGGTAACCGCCATGCGCGACGGCGCCGTGGATTATCTGGTCAAACCCTTTGAACCCAAGGCGCTGCTGGATCTGATTGCCCAGCATAGCCAGGGCCGTTTGCAGCCGCTGGATGACAACGGGCCGGTGGCGGTTGAGCCTGCCAGTCAACAATTGCTGCAGCTGGCAGCGCGGGTAGCCGCCAGCGATTCCACTGTGTTGATTTCCGGGGAGTCCGGTACCGGCAAGGAAGTGCTCGCCCGCTATATCCACCAGCATTCACCCCGTGCGGACCAACCTTTCATTGCGATCAACTGCGCTGCTATTCCCGAGAATATGCTTGAGGCGACGCTGTTTGGTCACGAGAAGGGGGCCTTCACAGGCGCCATTGCCGCTGCGCCGGGCAAGTTCGAGCAGGCCAATGGCGGCAGCCTGTTGCTCGACGAAATCTCGGAAATGCCCCTGGCTCTGCAGGCCAAGCTGTTGCGGGTATTGCAGGAGCGTGAAGTCGAGCGGGTCGGCGGGCGCAAACTGATCAAACTGGATATCCGCGTCATCGCTACGACCAACCGCGACATGCTTGCAGAGGTGGCGGCCGGGCGTTTCCGGGAGGATCTGTATTACCGGTTAGGGGTGTTCCCACTGCAGTGGGAGCCGCTACGCAACCGCCCCGGCGATATCTTGCCGATAGCCGAGCGCTTACTTAACAAGCACATGCGCAAGATGAACCAGGCCCGCGTGCAGTTTGCCGATGATGCGCGCCAGGCATTGCGACAACATCCCTGGCCGGGGAACGTGCGCGAGCTGGATAACGCCGTGCAGCGTGCAATGATCCTGCAGCAGGGCGGCGTGATTCGGGCGCAGGATCTTTGCCTGGGCATGGTGCCGGGTAGGGTTATTCCCGCTCAAGCGCCTGTGCAGACTCCGGTTGTGCCGGCCTGCCCGACAACTGCTGCGCCCCCTGTCGCGGGTGATCTTGAGTCGGGTGTGAAGGAACATGAGTATCAGATGATTCTGGACGTGCTGCGTGCTGAACGGGGCCGCCGGAAGGAAGCCGCCGAACGCCTTGGTATCAGCCCGCGGACCTTGCGGTATAAGCTGGCGAGGATGCGTGAGGCGGGGTTTGTGGTTGAGGGGGGTGGGGTTTAGGTGGGTTGGTGTTGGTCGTGCTGGCTGGACCGTGCTCTGTTTTAGGCGTATCTGGTGCGGTGGGTCACAATCGCCGCGAGTCGCGCCTCCCACAGAATGGCTGCGTGCCGATTGCGGGTAAGTGCCTTGGATTCACAATGTACTCATTCGCAGCCGCACTCCTCAACCGGTGCATCGATCTTCCCGTAGGAGGCGCGACTCGCGGCGATCGGGACGTGCAGCCATGACAAAGTTTATACCTTGCTCAAAGCCATACAGCATCCCAATGCGAGTAATCCCCCACAGATTCCGCCAGTCCAGCCCGAAGCGGATTGGCAATGATGTATCTGGCCATGGCCTTGAGGTTTTCTTCACTCCTGACAGCCCGATCATGAAACCCATCCTGCCAGACACGCCTGCCAAGCTGAGCGGAGGTCAGGCGTTTGATTCGTTGCACTGCCTTTGAAAGGCTTTCATTTTCCAGCTGCATAAGCCAGTGGAAATGGTCTGGCATGACTACATATGCCCAGGTTTGCGCCTGATTCCTTAGAGAGGCCTCACGGAGGATGTTGATAAGCACCCTGGCGGACTGGAGGTCCTTGAACAGAGGTTGGCGATCAAGGGTGACTGCGGTGATGAGGTAGAACTGGCCGGGCTCGGATCGTCGGCATTTGCGTAGGGATTGGGAGTGGGGGATGGGTTTCATGGTCGTAGCGGGGCAAGGGTGGGGTCTTAATTGAAGCAGGGGATGGCTTTGATAGCAGGGTGTTTTGGCTCGGACTTGTGATGTGATATTGAGCCGTGTTGCTGTGGTTGTGAAAGTCGTGAAGAGGTTCGGCTTTTAGGGCTGCAGATTTGATCGCCGCGGGTCGCGCCTCCTACAAATCAGCCTTGGCGCGCCTGCTGCCTCTGTATACAGACATGCTTCTCGCACGCGACAACGCGACGCTGGCGACACCCGTCACCATCTGGCACCAATATTGCTTCATTAGTCTCAAAGCCGAAAGCGCCGTCAAAATTCTTACGGCATGGAGATTGAGATGACCCAGGGTGTCGAGATGAATCGTCTGATGTTGCAGATGCGCAGCATGCAGCTGGAAGCGATGGGCAAGCCCCAGGCGCCGCAGCAGGTCGAGAAGAATGTCGACACCCCGGCCTTTGACGACATGCTGAAGATGGCATTTAACAAGGTTAGCGAGCTCCAGAAGACCACCGGCGATTTGCAGAGCGGCTATGAGCGCGGTGTGCCGGGTATTGATCTGACCGAGGTGATGATCGCTTCGCAGAAATCCAGCGTCGCGTTTCAGGCGATGACGCAGGTGCGCAACAAGATGATCAGCGCCTACGAAGACATCATGAAGATGCCGATCTAACTCCATTCCTGTCACCGCCTGCCTTGATTGACCGAGGAAAGTTTTCATGGACGCAACGCCTAATACACCTGCCACGCGCAACGCTCCGGAGCCTGCTCCCGAACGTAAGCCACTGTTGGGTATGGCTTTTCTGGACAGTCTGGCGCAGCTCCCGATGCTCCGGCAGTTTGGCCTGCTGGTCGGTCTGGCGGCGAGTGTGGCGGTCGGTTTCGCGGTGGTGTTGTGGTCCCAGGAGCCGGATTATCGTCCGCTGTACGGCAGCATGGACAACTATGATTCGGCCCAGGTGCTTGAGGTGCTGCAGCAAAGCCGCATCGATTACAAGGTCGAGCCCAACAGCGGCGCCTTGCTGGTACGCAGTGAGGATCATGCCGACGCGCGTATGCGTCTGGCCAGCTCCGGTGTGACACCGGTCGACCGTAATCTCGGCTTCGAAATCATGGACCGCGAGCAGGGCCTGGGCTCCAGCCAGTTCATGGAGACCACCCGCTATCGCCGTGGTCTTGAGGGCGAGATGGCGCGGACCATTTCCAGTCTGTACAACGTCAAGGCGGCGCGGGTGCATATCGCCATGCCGCGCTCCACGGTATTTGTGCGTGACGATCGCAAGCCCAGCGCGTCAGTACTGCTTGAAATGTATTCAGGCCGCAGTCTCGAGCCGGCCCAGGTCATGGCCATCGTCAATCTGGTCGCGACCAGTATCCCCGAGCTGAGCAAGGACCAGGTCACGGTCGTCGACCAGAACGGTAATCTGCTGTCCGACCAGGCCGAGCTTAACGAGTTGACCATGGCCGGCCGCCAGTTCGATCACGCCCGGCGGCTGGAAGATACCTACACCCGCCGCGTACACAACATTCTGCAGCCGGTGCTGGGCGATGGTCGCTACAAGGCCGAGGTGTCAGCGGACGTCGACTTCAGCGCGGTGGAATCCACCTCTGAAAGCTTCAATCCGGAAGCGTCCATACGCAGCGAACAGATTCTCAACGAGCAGCGCGCCAGCGGCGCTTCCGGCCCCCAGGGTATTCCCGGTGCACTGAGTAACCAGCCGCCCGGCGCGGTATCTGTGCCCGAGCAGGTATTTGATCCGGAAACCGGTGAGCCGATCATTGCCGCGCCGCCAAAGGATATTCGCGAGCAATCGACGCGCAACTATGAACTCGACCGCCAGATCAGCTACACCCGTCAGCAGCAGGGCAGGTTGCGCCGGCTTTCCGTCGCGGTGGTGGTGGATGACACCCTGCAGGTGGATCCACAGACGGGCGAGTCTGTGCGTGTTCCGCTTGCCGAGGCAGAAATCCAGCAGCTGACCCGTCTGGTCAAGGATGCCGTGGGCTTTGATGAGGCGCGTGGCGACAGTGTCAGCGTGATCAACAGCCGGTTCGTGCCGCTGGGTGCGCCGGAGGCCATCGCCGAGCCGCCATTCTGGACCGAGCCCTGGGTGTGGGACATGGCCAAACAGTTCCTCGGCATTCTGTTTGTACTGATTCTGGTGTTCGGTGTGTTGCGACCGGTGCTCAAGAACCTGACTGCCAACAACCGCAACCCGGCTACCGACGATAATTACCCCGCGACGCTCGACGACCTGGGCGGCATGGATGATGATCTGCGCGATGACCGGGTCAGCCTGACGGGTTCAAGCTCACCGGCACCGGCCTTGTTGCCCCCGCCGGGTGCCGGTTATGAACAGCAGCTGAATGCAATCAAGGGCCTGCTGGCGGAAGACCCCGGCCGCGTGGCTCAGGTAGTCAAAGAGTGGATTAACGACGATGAGTGATGATGCCAAGCGCCCACAAAAACTGACCAAGCTCGACAAGGCGGCCATATTCCTGCTGAGTCTGGGCGAATCCGACGCGGCGGCGATACTCAAGCATATGGGGCCCAAGGAGGTGCAGCGCGTCGGCACCGCCATGGCAGGCCTGCGCACGGTACAGCGCGAGCAGGTTCAGCAGGTGATGGGCGACTTCATTAGCGTGGTCGGCGAGCAGACCGGGCTTGGCGTCGGCGCGGATAATTACATTCGTACCATGCTCACCCAGGCGTTGGGCGAAGATAAAGCCAATAATCTGGTCGACCGGATCCTGCTTGGCGGCAGCACTTCGGGCCTGGATAGTTTGAAATGGATGGAGCCGCGTGCCGTGGCGGATGTCATCCGCTACGAGCATCCGCAGATCCAGGCCATTGTGGTGGCCTATCTTGATCCCGATATGGCGGCTGAAGTGATTGGCTACTTCGACCACAAGGTCCGCCTGGATGTGTTGCTGCGGGTCGCCTCATTGAACACCGTGCAGCCTTCAGCCCTGAAAGAGCTGAACGAGATTCTGGAAAAGCAATTTGCCGGCAACTCGAACACCATCCGCGCCAACATGGGTGGCGTGAAGCGCACGGCAGATATTATGAACTTCCTCGAAACCACCACTGAATCGCAGTTGATCGATGCGATCCGCGATATCGACCAGGACCTCTCGACCAAGATCGAAGACCTGATGTTTGTCTTCGACAACCTCGCGGATGTCGACGACCGCGGTATCCAGACCTTGCTTCGCGAAGTCTCGTCGGAAATTCTCATCGTGGCACTCAAGGGCGCCGACGAAGCGATCAAGGACAAGATCCTGCGCAACATGTCCAAGCGTGCTTCGGAGCTGCTGATGGACGATCTGGAAGCCAAAGGGCCGGTCCGCATCAGCGAGGTTGAAGCGGCGCAGAAGGAAATACTGACCATCGCCCGGCGCATGGCCGATGCCGGCGAGATCGTGCTGGGCACCAAGGGCGGCGAGGAAATGATTTGACGCCGGCGCGTGGCGGCCTGACTGTGCTCCGGGTTGGCGACAGTTACTTGTGCAGAGGCTTGGAATGAAAAGCAAACAAGACAGCGATCTGATTCGGGGCAGCAAGCCGGAGGCGTTCAGCCTGTGGAACTTGCCGAGCTTTGATGAAGAGCCGGACCAGGTGTCGCTGGAGCCTGAGGAACCGGAGGAGCCCGAGCTGGATGAGCCGGCGTTGACGGCTGAGCCCGAGGAAGAGGTTGAACACGCTAAGCCTTTTACCGTTGAAGAGCTCGAGCAGATCCGCGAAGAGGCCTACAACGAGGGTTTTTCGACCGGCGAGAAAGATGGCTTTCATTCCGGCCAGCTCAAGGCGCAGCAGGAAGCGCGCAGCAAAACTGATGCGAGATTGCTCGAGCTGGAAGCGCTGATGGCTCAACTGATGGAGCCGATGAAGGATCAGGACGAGCAGGTCGAAGACATGCTGCTGAGCCTGGTGGAAACCATGGTTCGGCAGGTGATCCAGCGTGAGCTCAAGACCGATTCCAGCCAGATTCTTCAGGTACTGCGCGGTGCGCTCAAGGCACTGCCGATGGGCGCGGGCAATATCCGCATCTACCTCAATCCCGCCGATTTCGACGCGGTCAAGACGCTGCGCGAGCGTCACGAGGAAAGCTGGCGCCTGCTGGAAGATGACGTGTTGCTGCCCGGTGGCTGCCGGATCGAAACGGAGCACAGCCAGGTCGACGCCTCGCTGGAAACCCGCCTGAAGCTCATCGTGGAACAGCTCTTCGATGCGCGACTGGAACAGCGCGCGCATCCGCCCGAAGCTGATCTGCAGATCCCTGTTGCGCTGGACGGAAGCAAGCTGGATGTCTGAACGCATTAGTTTTGCCCGCCGTCTGGGTCGTTATCAACCGCTGCTGAAACTGTCGTCGGAGCCCGTTGTTGAGGGCCGTCTTATTCGCATGGTCGGCCTGACGCTGGAAGCCGAAGGCTGCAAGGCGCCGGTCGGAGGGCGCTGCATGGTGATCAGCGAAACGCCCCAGGGCAGTTCGCAGATCGAGGCCGAGGTGATGGGCTTTTCGGGCAGCAAAATCTATCTGATGCCGGTCGATAACATGCAGGGCCTGCAACCGGGCGCACGCGTGGTGCCGTCCGCTGGTGGCGGCAAACTGCCAATGGGCTTTGGCATGCTCGGTCGCGTAGTGGACGGCATAGGTCGGCCGCTGGATGGCAAGGGCATGTTCAAGGCGGACGATTGGGTTGATCTGAATGGTCCGGTCATCAATCCGCTGAAGCGGCACCCCATCGAAAACACCCTCGACGTGGGTATCCGTTCGATCAACAGTTTATTGACGGTCGGCCGTGGCCAGCGCCTTGGTCTGTTCGCCGGTAGCGGCGTGGGCAAGAGTATGTTGCTGGGCATGATGACGCGCTTCACTGACGCCGATATCACCATTGTCGGGCTGGTCGGCGAGCGGGGTCGGGAGGTCAAGGAATTCATCGAACAGATCCTCGGGGAGGAGGGCATGGCGCGTTCGGTGGTGGTTGCCTCGCCGGCGGATGACGCGCCCCTGATGCGCCTGCGCGCCGCGATGTACTGCACGCGCATTGCCGAATATTTTCGCGATCAGGGCAAGAACGTATTGCTGCTGATGGACTCTCTGACCCGCTTTGCCCAGGCCCAGCGTGAGATTGCCCTGGCCATCGGCGAGCCGCCCGCCACCAAGGGGTATCCGCCGTCCGTTTTCGCCAAGCTGCCGCAGCTGGTGGAGCGCGCCGGTAATGCCGAAGAAGGTGGCGGGTCGATTACCGCGTTCTACACGGTGTTATCCGAAGGCGATGACCAGCAGGATCCGATTGCCGATGCCTCGCGCGCGATCCTCGACGGGCATATTGTGTTGTCGCGCCGTCTCGCCGAAGAAGGGCATTATCCGGCGATTGATATAGAGGCTTCGATCAGCCGGGCAATGCCGCAGATCGTCAGCCGCGATTACCTGCAGCGCGCTCAGCTGTTCAAGCAGATATACGCACGCTATCAACAAAGTCGCGATCTGATCAGCGTGGGCGCCTATTCCGCCGGTTCCGATCCCCTGACTGATACGGCCATCGCCAGGATGCCGCAGATGCAGGGGTTTCTGCGCCAGGCGCTGCATGAAAGCGTCAGCCTCCCGGATAGCCAGGCCGGACTCGAGAAACTGGTGAGTCATGAGTGATAGCCGGGTACGTCGGTTGGCACCGGTGTTGGATATGGCGCTGGAAGATGAACGCAAGGCAGCGAAACAGCTGGGCGATGCCCAGAAACAGCTCGATGCCGCCAGCACGCGCCTGCAGGATCTGGAGTTTTACTGCAGCGAATACGAAAAAGGCTGGACGCAGCGCGGCGAACAGGGTGTAGGCCGCGACTGGCTGTTGAATTATCAGCGCTTCATGGCCCAGATGCAGACGGCTATTGACCAGCAAAAGAACACTGTGAGCTGGCACGCCAGGGCGCTGGATAAATCCCGGGAGCAGTGGCGACAGCGTTACCAACGACTGGAAGCCATGCGTAAATTGATCGAACGCTATCAGCTGGAAGCCCGCGCCAAGGCCGACAAGCAAGAGCAAAAGCTGCTGGATGAACTGTCCCAGCGAGCAATCGGCATGCGCCGCGACGTTAGCTGATACCAGGCTCTGTTGCTAAGCTTGTTGTTACCTGCAAATAGCGAGGAGCTCAGCATGGCGATTCAGGCGAGCCATTCCACCGATGGTCAGGTGTTAACGATTCGTGTCAGCGGGCGCTTCGATTTCAGCGTCCATCAGCAATTTCGCGAGGCCTACGAGCGTAGCGGGCTCACGCCTCAGCGGTACGTGGTTGATCTGCAGGACACCGATTACATTGATAGCTCCGCGTTGGGCATGCTGTTGTTGCTGCGTGATCATGCCGGCGGGGACGAGGCGCTCATCCAGATTGTCCATTGCAACCCCGACGTGCGGAAAGTCTTCAGTATTTCCAACTTCGAACAACTCTTCAGCATCGAGTAACCCGTGTCGCTATCTCTCCAGCCCCGGCAGTCCGCCGAACTGACGGTACTGGTGGCCGACGACAATCCCGCTGACCGCATGATTCTGGGTCGTCTGGTGAGCCGGCTGGGACACAAGGTGATCAGCGTGGAAAACGGTCTGCTGGCGGTCGAGCAATTCTCGGCGCAGCACCCTGATCTGGTCTTGCTCGATGCGTTGATGCCGGTCATGGATGGTTTTGACGCAGCGCGGCGTATCAAGGAACTGGCCGGCGAAGATCTGGTGCCGATTATCTTCCTGACCAGCCTGAGTGAATCCGATGCGCTGGTGAAATGCCTCCAGGCCGGCGGCGATGATTTCCTCTCCAAACCCTATAACCCGGTGGTACTGCAGGCCAAGATCGATGCCTTCGGCCGCATGCATGAAATGCACAATACCTTGCGCGCGCAGCGCGACCTGATCACCAGCCAGCACCAGCGGCTGATCCGGGACCAGGAACTGGCGAAAACGGTGTTTGACCGCGTTGCACATGCAGGCTGTCTTTCAGCGAGCAATCTGCGCTATCTGCAATCGGCCTTTGCCATGTTCAACGGTGACATTCTGCTGGCGGCCTATAAGCCCTCTGGCGGCATGCATATTCTGCTGGGGGATTTTACCGGCCATGGTCTGTCGGCGGCCATCGGCGCGATGCCGCTTGCTGAAGTGTTCTATGCGATGAGTGCACGGGGGTTCAACCTGCGTGACATTATCGTCGAGCTGAACGGCAAGCTGGCGCAGATTCTACCGGTGGGCATTTTCTGTTGCGCGGTGCTGATCGAGGTCAATCCTGCCAAAGGACTGGTGGAGATCTGGAACGGCGGCCTGCCGGAGGTCCTCATTATTGGTCATCAGGCCGAGCTGCTGCATCGGATCCCCTCTACGCATCTGCCGCTGGGTGTCGCCAAAGCCGAGCGTTTCAACCCCAATCCGGTCGTGCTGGCCATGCAGCCGGGCGATCGTTTGCTGTGCTGGACTGACGGCGTGATAGAGAGCCGCAACCAGCAGGGCGAGCCTTTCGGCGAGCAACGCGTGCTGCGTTTGCTTGGGAATTATCCGGGCAGGCCGCAGCTGTTCTTCGACGGGTTGCTGCAAGCAATCGAAGCCTTTCACGGCGCCCCGCAGGACGACATCAGCCTGCTGGAGCTGGTAATGCAAGAGGCCGCTCAGCAGCGCCCAACGCGCACGGGCACCGCTGGCCAGGCGCAGTCCGCCCAGGATTGGCAGCTGGCCTATACCTTCCGCGCCGCCTCGGTACGGCATTATAATCCGTTGCCTTTCTTGCTTGAGGCGCTGATGGACATCCCGGGACTGCGCCCGCATATCGGCAGCATTTTTGTCATCCTCAGCGAGCTGTACAGCAATGCGCTGGAGCACGGACTGTTGAGCCTTGATTCAAAGCTGAAGCGCGACTCTGAAGGGTTTGCCCAATACTATGCCCAGCGCAGCCAGCAGCTCTCGGCCCTGCGGGATGGCTGGATTCAGGTGGTGCTTGATCACTCACCCACCGAGCGAGGCGGTGTACTGCGCATCGAAGTAAGTGATAGTGGCGAAGGTTTCGCGCCGGTGATGACATTCCCCAATAATGAGTATGCCGGAAGAGGGCTCGCATTGGTTGCCGCGCTGGCCGACGAGATCAAATACAATGCGCAGGGCAACCGGGCCAGAGCTGTTTTTAGCTGGGCTGTCGAGCCCTAGGACCGTCTGCATTTTTACAACCATTATCAAGGATCGACCATCCATGCTGGAGAGTCCGCTGGATCTGGACCCATCCGTTCAGGCATCACTCAGAGAGTTGATGCTGGATGAGTATGACGTACTGCTGGAAACCTTCATCAGCGACACCGAGATGCGCCTCGGGCTTTTGCGTAGTCATCTGCTGACGGAAAACTGGCAGGCCTACCGCCAGACTGCGCACAGTTTACGCGGCAGCTGCGGAAATATCGGCGCCCCCGCTTTGCATGAGGCGGCGGAAGAGGCGGAGCACGCAGGCGCTGCACAGGACCGGCAGGCCGCAATCGCTGCCTTCGAGCGTCTCGTGTATTTGTTTGAGCGGGTCAAGCCGCAACTTTTGCTGATTATCCCCAAATAAACTTCCTGTTATCTCCATCTGGCCCGTTGTTTGCTTGTAACAGGCAACAGAGCAATTGCTCGCACGCCATGGAGATCATCAATGTCAGTTAGCCAAGCCCAGCTGGCGTTATCCACACCCGAAGTCCGCACTGCCGGCAACAGCCGCGGAGCTTCGTCATCCGGCACGGGCGACACAGAGCAAGTGGATTTCGCCAACCTGCTGGCCGAGCAGCAGCCAGAACGTCTGAATGCCATGCTGAAACGCCTCGAGCAGAGCGGGCTGACGGCAATCGAAGACCTTGCGCTTGCCGGGGATGGCAAATCGTTGCCGGACTCCGTTCAGGAGTGGCTCGGTCAGTTGGCTGATCTTGGCGAGACGCAGGAGGATTTGTCATCGGCGGGACCGGCGGAAATATCTGACGAATCCTTGACGGAAATATCCGAGCGCTGGATGAAGTGGCTGAACGAATCCCGCGGAGCCTTGACGCCTTCCGAATCAAAGCAGCTGGTCGACAGCAAGGCGTCCCTGGCTTCTCTTGCAACAAAATCCGAGACCCCGATGACTGCGACGCAGATGGAAGCACTGCGTCAGCCCACCGAGGCGTCGATGCCCATGCAGCGCAACGCTCTGATGTCGCCATCTGCCGAACAGGTGGCCTTCGCCGGGAAGCTCGCGGAGCAGATTGATGCCAAGGCACTGGGTAACGACACCTTGACTGCCGACTCTGAGAGCGAGGACGGGCTCAGTCCGTCGGCGGTCGCGGCGCAGTCGAGCGCGTCCCAGGCTGCGCTTACCGCTCGACCAGTAAACGCAGCAGCACAGGCGCTCGGCGCGCCCTTCGGTCAGCAGACCTGGAGCGAGGCTGCCGTGGAAAAAGTCATGTGGATGTCCAGCCAGAATCTGCGCAGCGTCGAGATCATGCTGGACCCGGCCGAACTGGGCCCGCTGGAGATTCATATCCAGAACCGCGGGCAGGAGCACCAGGTTCAGTTTGTCAGTCAGAACCCGTCGGTGCGTGAGGCCCTCGAAGCGCAGATGTTCCGGTTGCGGGAAATGTTCAGTCAACAGGGAATGGACCAGGTCAACGTCTCGGTGTCGGACGGCTCGGCGGGCCAGCAATCCGGTCGCGAAGCCCAGGCCGGCGCGTCAGGTCAGGGATCCCGGCAAGGGCAGGGCGGTAGCGCAGAACTGACCGGCCAGTCTGATTCGCTGCTGACTACCGCTGAGGCGGCAAGGGTGTCGGCCGAACGGTTGGTGGATTATTACGCCTGATCTGGCATCTGTAGGGTGTCTGGGTTTGGTGTCATCTATTGGTGTGGTGGATTTTGTGGGAGGGGCGACTCGCCGCGATGGCGTCCGCAGGACGCCTGGGTTTGATGTCATCTACATTGGCTGGCCTATCGGCCAGCGTCGTGCCGAGGGCGACACTCCCACCGGTTTTGTGCGGGGCGATACTCGGTGCTCAGCTCTACTCGGTGTTGCCGTAGCTATATGGTTTTTGGGGGAGGGACGATCGGGACGCCGAACCGTCGCCGCGATGGCATCCGTAAGATGCCTGGGGTTTGCGCAGCAGGCTGCGCCACACCGAACCCTCCAAAGACATTTGTTCCGCTTGGCTATATCCTATGCCCCATCGACAATCAATCGTATCCGCGCCCCATCGCCAGCCTTTGCGGGACTGAATCGCCCCGGCGTCGCTCCTGATTGGCATGCTCAATGCAAGCAGTATCCGAAACAGTTGATTTCACGCATTAGTGACGGAATATTGGCATGGCCCGACAACAGCCCGAACCCGCCCAGCCGGTGGCGCCCGACAGCCCATCGGCAAGCCGTAAAAAACTTTTCCTCCTCGTTGGCGCAGGCCTGTTCGCCTTGTTGTTATCTATCGGCGCGGCAGCCTTCTTCCTGTTTGCCGGGGAAGACGAAGCGGTGGTCGAGACGCCCGTGGTAGAGGCCGGTAAGCCCATGGCCATCTACCAGTCCCTGGATCCTGCGTTCGTCGTCAACTATGCGCACAAGGGCCGGCAGCGCTATATGCAGGTCAATGTGGTGCTGATGGGGCGCGATCCTCAGCTGATGACTCAATTGGGCTCCCATCTGCCGTTGATCCGCAACGAGCTGGTCATGCTGTTCAGCAGTGAAGAATTTGACGCGTTATTCAGCCCTGAGGGCAAAGAAGCCCTTCGCGAGCGGGCCTCGCTTGCGGTCAAGTCGCTGATGGAAAAAGAACTCGGCAACCCGGTCATCGAGTCCGCGTTGTTCACCAATATCGTTCTGCAATAGGAAACACCATGGCCGTCCAGGATCTGCTGTCACAAGACGAAATCGACGCGCTGTTACACGGCGTCGATGACGGCGCGATTGATATGGAGGAGGATGCCGAGCCCGGCTCGGTCAAAAGCTACGATCTGACCAGCCAGGACCGCATTGTGCGCGGTCGCATGCCGACGCTGGAAATGATCAACGAGCGTTTTGCACGCTATACCCGCATCAGCATGTTCAATTTGCTGCGCCGTTCGGCGGATGTGGCGGTGGGCGGCGTGCAGGTAATGAAGTTCGGCGAGTACGTGCATTCACTCTATGTGCCGACCAGTCTGAACCTGGTAAAGATGAAGCCGCTGCGTGGCACCGCGCTCTTTATTCTCGACGCGCGCCTGGTATTCAAGTTGGTGGACAACTTCTTCGGCGGTGACGGTCGTCACGCCAAGATCGAAGGCCGCGAGTTCACCCCGACTGAACTGCGCGTGGTGCGCATGGTGCTGGATCAGGCCTTCGCCGACATGAAGGAAGCCTGGCAAGCGGTTCAGGACGTCACCTTCGAGTATGTCAATTCCGAGGTCAATCCGGCGCTGGCCAATATCGTCAGTCCCAGCGAGGTGGTCGTTGTTTCGACCTTCCATATCGAGCTGGATGGCGGTGGCGGCGATCTGCACGTTACCTTCCCGTATTCGATGATCGAGCCGTTGCGCGAAGTGCTGGACTCCGGCGTGCAGTCCGATGTGGACGAACATGACGAGCGCTGGGTGCGTGCGCTGCGTGAAGAGATTACCTGCGCCAAGGTGCCGCTGAGCGCGACGGTGGTTCGGCGTGAGCTCAAGCTGAAGGATCTGTTGAGCATGCAGGCCGGCGACGTGATCCCAGTGGAATTGCCGGATTACATGGTGCTGTGCGCCAACGGGGTTCCCACCTTCAAAGCCAAGCTGGGTTCCGTGAAGGGCAACCTGGGCTTGCAGATTCTTGGTCCGATCGCCCGGCCACGATAATCGAACGAATACGTAACGCTAATCTAGAGGAACGGCAAGATGTCTGATGACAGAAACTCCAGCGAAATCAGTCCTGAAGAGCAGGCGCTGGCGGATGAGTGGGCTGCCGCGATGGAGGAGGCCGGCGATTCCAGTCAGGCTGATATCGATGCCATGCTTGCTGACAATAGCGGCTCCAAAGCCATGGCCATGGAAGAGTTTCCCAAGCCGGCCAAAATGTCTGATGATTTTTTCCAGGGTACCGATGGCCCGAACCTGGATGTCATTCTGGATATCCCGGTAACCATCTCCATGGAGGTCGGTAATACCGAGATCACCATTCGCAATCTGCTGCAGCTCAATCAGGGCTCGGTGGTCGAGCTTGACCGCCTGGCTGGCGAGCCGCTGGACGTGAAGGTCAACGGCACACTGATCGCCCACGGTGAAGTGGTGGTGGTGAACGAGAAGTTCGGTATCCGCCTGACCGACGTGATCAGCCCATCCGAACGCATCAAGAAGCTGCGCTGATATGCGAGCGATCCTGGTCATATTACTGGCTGCTCTGCCGGCGGGCGTGTTTGCCGCGGAGCCCGTTGCAGCCGCAACCACCAGTGCCGCGCAGACCTCGCTGACCGGGCAGCTTGCCCAGCTCGGGCTGGGTCTGGTGCTGGTGGTGGCGCTGATTTTCCTGATGGGCTATCTGATGCGCCGCGTTGGTCCGCTAGCGGCCCAGGGCGGCCAACATATCCGGATCGTCAGCAATCTGCCGCTGGGACCCCGTGATCGTCTGATTCTGGTCGATGTCGGCGGCAAACAGATGCTGCTGGGCGCATCCCCCGGGCGCATCAGCACGCTGCATGTATTCGAAGAGCCCGTTGCGGAGATTCCGGCGGAAGGCGACGACGGCGATTTTGCGCGCAAGCTGCAAGCCCTGCTCAAGCGGGAGAATCGCCCGTGATGCGCTGGTTGTTGCTGGTTCTGGTGTTGCTTGCCCCGGCTGCGCTGGCACAGACCGCCGGTGATCCGCTGAGCCTGCCGGCGGTCACCCTGAGCACCGATGCCGATGGAGAGCAGACCTACTCGGTGAGTCTGCAGATCCTGCTGCTGATGAGCGCGCTGACGTTCATTCCGGCGTTCGTCATGATGATGACCAGCTTCACCCGCATCATCATCGTGTTCTCGATTTTGCGCCAGGCACTGGGTTTGCAGCAGACGCCGTCGAGCCAGATTCTTATCGGCCTGGCGCTGTTTCTAACCATTTTCATCATGGCGCCGATATTCGAGCGGATCAACGAAACCGCGCTGCAACCCTATCTGGCCGAAGAGCTGGCGCCCCAGCAGGCGCTGGAACAGGCAAGCATTCCGCTGCGCGAGTTCATGCTGGCGCAAACCCGGGAAACCGACCTCGAGCTGTTCGTGCGGTTGGCGCGGCGTACCGATATCGCGACACCGGAGGACGTCCCGTTCCACATCATGGTGCCGGCCTTTGTGACCTCCGAACTGAAGACCGCATTCCAGATCGGTTTCATGATCTTCATTCCCTTCCTGATCATTGATCTGGTGGTCGCCAGCGTGCTGATGGCGATGGGTATGATGATGCTGTCACCGCTGATCATTTCGTTGCCGTTCAAGATCATGCTGTTCGTGCTGGTGGACGGTTGGGCGCTGATTATCGGTACCCTCGCCGCCAGTTTCGCCGTAACTTAGGGTCTGTTGCCGTTTCATCGCGGCCGCGACGGAGGCCCGTTTAGTGCAGAACAAGGCGCGAGGAGTGTAATTTGTTCAACACATCCATGTGCTTCACCCCTGCGGGGCTTGCGCGCAAAAACGCTCCAGGCGTTTTTGTGGTTGTTACAAATGAGCGACGAGTAACGCAGTGCTGCGCTAAACGGGCCCTGTCCCTTCGGGTGGGGCCGCCTAGGTTGCGCGTCAAATGACGCCATGCGGCGTTGCAGGACTTGGCAAGGGAACAACCATTACCTGCCTCCCGCGCCTTGCGGAACGCCGCCCGGCCTGGCGTCATTTGACACAGCAACGCGGCTCGCGATGAAACGGCAACAGACCCTAACCCAGGAAAAAACATGACACCAGAAGTAGCGGTAGATCTGTTTCGCCAGGCCCTGTGGCTGACCACTGTCATGGTCGCGGTCATCGTATTGCCGAGCCTTATGGTCGGTCTTGTTGTAGCGATGTTTCAGGCGGCAACCCAGATCAACGAGCAGACACTGAGCTTCCTGCCGCGTCTGCTGTTTACCTTCATCACCCTGATCGTGCTCGGCCCCTGGCTGGTCACGCAGGTGATCGACTTTACCGACAACCTCTACCGGGCGATTCCCGGACTGATCGGCTGAATGTTCGAGTTCGCAGCAGCCGAGGTGAGCCGCTGGGTTGCCAGCTACATGTGGGTGCTCTTTCGGGTGGCCAGTGTGCTGATGACCATGCCGGTGTTCGGCACGCAGATGCTGCCGGTACGCATCCGCCTTTACCTCGCGTTGATGATTGCCATGCTGATTACGCCCCAGATTCCGCCAGTGCCGGCGATCGACGCGTTCTCATTGGCGACCTGGGTGATCATCGGCGAGCAGATCCTGATTGGCGCGGCGATGGGCTTCATGCTGCAGCTGCTGTTCCAGATTCACGTGCTGGCGGGCCAGATCGTCGCGATGCAGATGGGTCTGGGCTTCGCCTCGATGAACGATCCGACCATGGGCATTTCCGTGGCGGTGGTGGCGCAGGTCTTCACCATGCTGGTGACCTTGTTGTTCCTGTCGATGGACGGGCATCTGGTGGTGATCGAGGTATTGGCAGAAAGCTTTACCACCTTGCCAATTGGCGAGGGCTTGCTGGCCACAGATTTCCATACCCTGGTCTTGCGGTTTAGCTGGGTGATGGCCGCTGCGCTGTTGATCGGGCTGCCTGCGATTACCGCGCTGCTGATCGTCAACCTGTCGTTCGGCGTAATGATGCGCGCCGCACCCCAGCTGAATATCTTCTCCATCGGTTTTCCACTGACCCTCGTGTTTGGCCTGTTCATTCTCTGGGTGGTGCTGGGCGATGTCGGTGCCCAATACCATTCCCTGGCGACCGAAACCCTGGAGTGGTTGCGTGAAATGGTGCGGGTGCGCTGATGGCAGAGCAACCGGACAGCGGTCAGGAAAAAACTGAAGAGCCCACGGAGAAACGCCTCAAGGAGTCCCGTGATAAAGGCCAGATCGCTCGCTCAAAGGAGCTGAATACGCTTGCTGTCGTAATGGTCTCGGCAGTCGGGCTGCTCATGGTCGGCCCGGCGATGGTCGGCAAGCTGATGAACCTGATGGTATTCAACTTCAGCCTGGACCGCGAAGTGCTGTACTCAACCGATACCATGGCGCTGCACCTGCTGGCGTCGGTGGAGCAGGGGTTCAGTGTGCTCGGCCCGTTGTTTTTCATGGTGCTGATTGCCGCGCTGGTAGGGCCGCTGCTGCTGGGCGGCTGGCTGTTCAGTGCCAAGTCCCTCGCGCCCAAATTCGAACGAATGAACCCGCTTGCCGGCCTGAAGCGGATGTTTTCAGCCAAGGCGCTGGTTGAACTGCTCAAGGCGCTGGCCAAATTCCTGGTGGTTCTCGCCGTGGCGCTACTGGTGCTCCACATGCGTCAGGACGACCTGCTTTCCCTTTCCGGTGAGCCTTTACCAGACGCGATTGCCCGCAGCGCTTGGGTACTGGGGAGCTCATTGCTGATTCTTGCCTGCTCGCTGATCCTGATCGCTACTGTGGATGTGCCTTTTCAGCTATGGGACAACAAGAAAAAGTTGAAGATGACCAAGCAGGAAGTCCGCGATGAGTACAAGGATTCCGAAGGCAAGCCTGAAGTAAAATCGCGGATTCGCCAGCTGCAACGCGAAATGGCCCAGCGTCGGATGATGGAAGAGGTGCCCAATGCCGACGTGGTCATCACCAACCCGACGCATTACGCCGTTGCACTGAAGTACGACCCGGTCAATTCCGGCGCGCCTGTCGTGGTCGCCAAGGGTGGCGACCTGATGGCGCAAAAGATCCGGGAAATAGCCGGCGAGCACGACGTGGTCATTCTCGAGGCGCCGCCGCTGGCGCGCGCCGTGTACTACAGCACCGAACTCAATCAGCAGATTCCGGCCGGTCTTTACCTGGCCGTGGCACAGGTATTGGCCTACGTGTTCCAGCTGCGTCAGTATCGTGCCGGAGAGGGCAAGCGCCCTGGGCCTGTGCCGGATGTGCCCATTCCGGATGAATTGCGGCGGGATGAGTAAAAGCGGATAGCGAAACGCGAAAAGCAAACCCCCCTAGCCCCCTTTGTCACAGGGGGAACTGGTTCTGCGCTGTTGGTTGTGTCGGTGCGAGTCTGGTGACCATGACTGCGCCGCAACTCAAGAGCACACGTCAGACGCTTACACGAGCAGTGGCTCGGACGATCCCCCCTCTGACAAAGGGGGGTAGGGGGATTTGATTTCGAGATTGCTGACCCGCAGATCAGATACCGATTTTTCCGCCGCCAACTCGAAGCTCTATGGCGACAGCTCACTCCGGCATAGCTCAGCCAAGCAACCGCACCAGGCCGAGTCCAGCCACCAAGCTGGCGGAATGGCACGGAACCATTCCCCTTTGGCAACGGGGGCTAGGGGGATTCGATTTCGAGATTGCTGACCCGCAGATCAAATATTGAATTTTCCCTCCGCCAACTCAAATCTACATAACGAAGCGAGCCGACAGGGCCGTGCTGACCGTGCGATGACATGGATGTCATCGACGAGTTTACAGGGACGTACTTGCAGCGTGTCAGCGCGGCCATGTCGGTTCGCGATGGCTAACTCCGGGACATCAGCCTCCGTCTATCGCTGCTTGCAGGGCAGCGATGTAACTCGTGCCGGACTCATCCCAGCAACCGCTGCCTGGCCTCAAGATAATCACGCCTGAGCCCGGCAATCACCTCCGCCGTAGAGGTCACCTCGCCAATCCCGCCAACGCCCTGACCGGCGCCCCAGATATCCCGCCACGCCTTGCTCTTGTCACTACCGAATGACATCGCGCTCTTGTCGGCTTCCGGCAGATTGTCGGGATCCAGCCCGGCCCGGGCGATGCTGCCGCGCAGATAGTTGCCGTGCACACCGGTAAACAGGCTGGAATAGATGACGTCGGTGGCGGAGCTGTCGACGATCATCTCTTTATAGGCTTCGTCGGCGTTGGCTTCATGGGTGGCGATGAAGCGGGTGCCCATGTAGGCGAAATCTGCTCCCATGGCTTCGGCAGCCAGGATCTGCTTGCCCTGGGTGATGGAACCAGACAGCGCAATCGGGCCGTCGTAGAACTTTCGAATCTCGGAAACCAGCGCGAAGGGGCTGAGCGTGCCTGCGTGGCCGCCAGCACCGGCGCAGACCAGGATCAGTCCGTCGACGCCGGCTTCGATCGCCTTCTCGGCGTGGCGTACGCTGATGACATCATGGAATACCTTGCCGCCATAACTGTGCGCCACTTTTACTGCATCATGCGGGGCGCGCAGGCTGGTGATCATGATGGGAACTTCAAATCGGGCACATACCTCCAGGTCGTGTTCAAGCCGGTCGTTGGAATGATGCACGATCTGGTTTACCGCGAAGGGCGCGACCTTCTTGTCAGGGTTGGCCGCCTTGTATTCGGCGAGTTCCGTGGTCAGCTGCTCAAGCCATTGTTCCAGTACCTCGGCCGGGCGCGCATTCAGCGCGGGAAAAGAGCCGACAATGCCGTTCTTGCACTGCTCGGCCACCAGGCGCGGGTTAGAGATGATGAACATGGGGGATGCAATGACGGGTATCTCGAGCTGTGCCTTGAGTTCCTCAGCGAACGACATCGTGCCTTCCTCGGTTTGATCAACAGGGCATTCAGTCTAATCGCAACAGACTCGGTGCGACCAGCGACGGGGGCGGGTATCAGGCTGTGCAATGTTCGGCCATCAGCGGTCAGGGCACTGCAACGCGGCGCGCGGTCGCTTTGAAAAGTCTCGGCGTTGTACACTTACGCCCATTCAAGTCATCGCTTACAAGTAGAACCACCTCCAATGCAAAAGACTCGCGTACTTACCGGCATTACCACGACCGGCACACCGCACCTCGGCAACTATGTCGGCGCCATCAAGCCAGCTATTGCAGCCAGCCAGGACCCCAGCGTTCAGTCCTATTACTTTCTCGCCGACCTGCATGCGTTGATCAAATGCCAGGATCCCAGGCGAATTCAAGAATCACGATTGGAAATCGCCGCGACCTGGCTGGCGCTGGGGCTGGATACAGACAACGCGGTGTTCTATCGGCAGTCGGATATTCCGGAGATCACCGAGCTGACCTGGATGTTGTCGTGCGTATGCGCCAAGGGGCTGATGAATCGCGCACACGCGTACAAGGCGTCGGTCGCCGACAACGAGGCTGCCGGTCAGGCCGACCCTGATAAAGGCGTGACCATGGGGTTGTTCAGCTACCCGGTGCTGATGGCGGCGGACATTCTCATGTTCAACGCCAACAAGGTGCCGGTCGGTCGGGACCAGATCCAGCACATTGAGATGGCCCGCGATATTGGCGGACGCTTCAATCATCTGTTCAAGGGCCAGTATTTCACCATGCCCGAAGCGGTTGTAGACCAGGATGTGGAAGTGCTGCGAGGTCTGGATGGTCGCAAGATGTCCAAGAGCTATGACAACACCATCCCGCTGTTCACTCCGGAAAAGAAGCTGCTCAAGCTGGTGCGCAAGATCAAGACCAATTCGCTGGAGCCGGGCGAGCCGAAGGATCCGGACACCTGTACCTTGTTCCAGATCTATTCTGCCTTCGCTACAGCCGAAGAGACCCAGGCCATGCGCGCGCGTTACCTCGAGGGGATCGGCTGGGGCGAGGCGAAGGACGCTCTGTTCGAATACCTGAATCAGTATCTGCGCGAGCCACGCGAGCGTTATCAGGCGCTGCTTGAAGACCCGGCGTATATTGAGAGCGTCCTGCAGAAAGGGGCCGAGCGCGCGCGCGACGAAGCGGGTTCGTTGATGGCCAGGGTGCGACAGGCGTCAGGGCTGGGTTCCTTCATATAAGCATCGCGCGCTGTCCGGTACGGGATAACAGTGAATGCAGAGCCAGAAATTCAATAAGAAAAAACTCTGGAGACAGTAAGCATGAGCAAGCCGATAGTCACCGCCATTACAGGCCTTCTGGCAGCGTTGATCGTTGCGGCAGCGCTGGTGCTGATGGCCATGAGTCTGAAGAGTGGTCTGTTGCAGTTTGGTGGCGCGGACCGTGTGGTAAGCGTCAAAGGCCTGGCTGAACGTAACGTCGAGGCTGACCTGGCGCTGTGGCCAGTCAGTTTTTCGGTGGCGGATGACAGCCTTGACAGCCTGCAGGGCAAGATCGAGGAGCAGCAGAATCTGGTGCGCTCGTTCCTGCTGCTGCGCGGGTTCGTAGAGGACGATATCCAGCTGTCCATGCCGAAGATTACCGATCAGCACGCGAACACCTATGGCAACACGCTGCCGCCGGAACGCTATCGCGCCGAGGTGACGGTGCTGGTGCGCACCCGGGATATCGAAAGCGTGCAGAGCGGTATGCAGACGGTCGGCGAGCTGGTCAAATCCGGCGTTGCGCTGACGCAGAATTATGATAGCCAGCCGCGCTTTCTGTTTACCCGGCTGGAACTCATCAAAGCTGACATGATTGCTGATGCCACCCGTGACGCCCGTGCAGCCGCCGACCAGTTCGCCCGCGATGCCGAGGCTGAAGTCGGCAGCATACGCCGCGCGTCGCAGGGCTATTTTTCGATTGAGGATGTCGATCCTTACACGCCGCAGGTCAAGCGCGTCAGGGTCGTGACAAGCATCGATTACAGCCTGCGCTGACAGACCGCCGTGCAGGTGCTGGACCTGCCGGATTTACTTTTCGGGGAACCTTTATGACGTTGTTGCCCTGGGCACACCAAACAAGTGCCGGGTTCACACTGCGCGGCTGGCATACCGCGCCCAGTGACAAACCCTTGCTGCAGTTCCTTCATGGTAACGGCTTTTGCGGCCGCACTTACGAGCCTTTTCTGGAACATCTTTCCGCGCATTTCGATCTGTGGTTGTGCGACCTGCAAGGGCAGGGCGACAGCGATCACGGTGGCGCTTTCCTCGGCTGGAATCGCAATGCGGAGCTGGCTCTCGAAGCCTTCAACGCAGGCAAAGGACAATTCGGCGAGGTGCCGTTATACGCCAGCGGCCATAGCTTCGGCGGGGTGCTTACCAGTCTGATGCTGGCTCGCCACCCGGGTTTGTTTGAGAAAGCCGTGCTGCTCGATCCCGTATTGTTTCCTCAGGCGCAATTGCTGATGCGTACGGCGCTGGGCTTGATCGGCCAGCGCGGCAATGCGTTATCGAAAAAGACCCGCACCCGCCGTGATCACTGGCCTGACCGCGAAACTGCATACAAAGCCCTGCACAATCGCGGCATGTTTCGTGGGTGGGAGGAGAGCGCCTTCGCTGCGCATATCGAGCACGGGCTGCAACAAGCTGAAAACGGCAGCGTAACGCTGAAGTGTCAGCCCAGCCGTGAAGCGGAGGTGTTCGAGAGCTGGCCAAGCCGGCTGTGGTCCGGGCTACGCAAAATACAAACGCCCACGTTGTTGATGCACGGTGATGTGACCTATCCCTTTGTGAAACAGTCAGCTCAGCGTCTGGCGCGGACCAGTCCCTGCGTTACTGAGCGCGAGTTGCCGGGTGGGCATTGTTTTATGTTGGAGGATTCCAGGCGGGCGGCGGGAGAGGTGGTGAGGTTTCTCACTGCAGCTGTTTGATGGCGGTTGTTGCATATCGGGATGGGGCCGGGCTCGATCACGGGCTTTGATGTCGCTGCAGGAATTGGCGTAGCGCAGGCGCGCTACACCCCCGGGATGGCGCAGCGGGGGGATCCTGGGGGTGGTGAGCGCCTGCGCGCCGACGGGGTGGACCGCGTTCGGACTCGCCGGCGGGGTTGGTTTCGGAGAGCGATGTTATCGCACGGCTTTGGCGTAGCGCAGGCGCGCTACACCCCCGGGATGACGCAGCAGGGGGATCCTGGGGTTGGTGAGCGCCTGCTCGCCGACAGGGTGGACCGCGTACGGACTCGCCGGCGGGGTTGGTTTCGGAGGGCGGTGTTATTGCACGGCTTTGGCGTAGCGCAGGCGTGCTACACCCTCGGGATGGCGCAGCGGGGGGATTCCTGGGGATGGTGAGCGCCTGCTCGCCGACAGGGTTGACCGCGTACGGACTCGCCGGCGGGGTTGGTTTCGGAGGGCGGTGTTGTCGCACGGCTTTGGCGTAGCGCAGGCGCGCTACACCCCCAGGATGCAGGCGCCGCTGGGGTTTTTCTGGGGTTGGCGTGCGCCTGCGCGCCGACGGGGTTTGGTGCTGCGGCCTCTGGCATAGCGCAGGGCGTTACAATTTCAGCTTGAATGGCAGACATAGAAAAGCCCGGCGAATGCCGGGCTTTTTGCGGATCGTATCAGGCAGCGACTATGACGTCCCCGTGATTCTCCGGCTCGATCAGCGCCTTGTGCAGCGCGTCGACTGCAGCGTCGTAATCATCTTCATTGATGACGCACTGCATCTCGACCTGGCGAATCGACTGGTGAATCGCCTGGATGCTGATGCCGGCACTAGCCAATGCGGCGACGGTCTTGGCGAGTATGCCCTTGACCTTGAGATCCGAGCCAATCGCCGAGACGATGGCGATATTGTGCACCCGTACTTCAGCCATGGGATAACGCTCCTCGATCAGCCGTGAGGCACGGTTGATGAGCTTGCGCGAGCCCGATGCGTAGTAGGTGATGCTGTTGGCGTCAGAATCCTTGTTGACGACATAGAGCTTCAGCTGCTTGAGCAGCTTGGTAATCTCGATATCGTAGGCCACATCGCCGAGCATCTCCTGGTCGAAGACCTCGAGACCGAATACATCCTTGCGGCCGGCGATGATCTCGACGCAGGGCTTCTCACTGCAATAGTCCTGGCTGATCAGTGTGCCGCCGTGATCCGGCTCAAAGGCATTCTTGATACGCAGCTGAATGCCGGCACGACGCAGCGTGCGTGCTGCCTTGGGATGGATGGCTTCCATACCCAGGTTGGACAACTGATCGGCCACGTCGTAATTGGTGCGGCCAATGGTCACTACCTTGTCGACGCCAACCAGATTCGGATCAGCGCTGGAAAGGTGATATTCCTTGTGGATGATGGCCTCGTGCGCACCCGTGGTCGCGGCGATCTGAGCGAAAGTGATTTCGCTGTAGCCACGGTCAAAGGTGTTCATCAACCCTTCGGAGCAATGGGTATAACCGGTCGCGACAACCAGTTCCTTGTTCAGGTCGATGCCGGCGAAGCTGTCCTTGATCATCTGCTGGAACTGCTTCGGCTCGCTCTGGTTCCAGCCGGTAAGGTCGACCAGACGGGCGTTCACACCGCGCTTTTTCAGCGCAAGCACGGTATTGAACGCGCTGTGTGCTTCGCCCAATGCGGCGAGCATTTCGCGCACCTTCATCAGATGCTCGGTCAGCTGGAAGTGACCATAGGTGCACAGCTGCTGCAGGCTGACCATGCAATCCCGAACGTCGCTGATGCGGCCTTCGATAAAGCGGTCAGCGGCCTGACGCTCATACTCGCTGGAGAACAGGTCGGCATTTTTCTGCTTCATGTTGCTCAGCACAGCGTCCAGCGCGTCCAGCCAGGCATCCTCATTCTGCGCATCGGCAAAACGCTCGTAGACGCCGGGCTCACCGGTTTTCTTGTGCTCAAGCAGCATGTTTGTCATGCCTGAATAGGCAGAGACGACAAATACCCGGTGGTAAAGCTCGGCTTTTTCACGGTCGCCAATGAAAATGGTGTTCAGTACTTCATCAAAGCGGCTCATTGAAGTGCCGCCGATTTTTTCTACTGTATGCATAATCCTGGTTTCTTTTCTTGGTGAATGTCGTCTCTACCCATCGGGGAGAGGCGAGGGCTCCTGCCCTCAGTCATACTGCTGCGGAGCTATCTGCAGCGGCTCGACTTGTCCGCGTTCAGCTACAAAGTCCGGTCGCGGTGGCACCTTGCCAAAAGGTTCAACCGGCAAGTTGTCTACATGGTTGTAAACAAAGAACAGGTTGCTGCGCGGGCTGGGCGTGATGTTGCTATTGGACCCATGCAAGGTGTTGCAGTCGAACAGTACAACCGAGCCGGCCGGCCCGGTGGCCATATCTACGCCCTTGCTCTGAAACAGTTCCTGGAGGCTGCCTTCGTCCGGTACGCCCAGTTCCTGTTTGCGCAGTGATCTCTGATAGTGATTTTCCGGCGTCTTGCCTACACAACTGATGTATTGCTTGTGCGAGCCGGGAATCAGCATCAACGGTCCGTTGAACGGATGGTTATCGGTCAGCAGGATCGAGAAGCTGACTGTACGCATCCGCGGCAAGCCGTCTTCGACGTGCCATGTTTCAAAATCGGAGTGCCAGAAAAACTCCTTGCCCTTGAATCCCGGTTTGAGATTCAGTCGCGACTGGTGAACATAGATGTCACCGCCGAGTATGAAGCGGGCAATACCAGCAATCCGCTCGTCCTGCGCTACCCGGGAAAACAACGGATTGCTCCGGTGGATCGCGAACAGCGAGCGCAGTGCGCCGCTGTCCGGTTCCTGTATGGCTGCAGGCGAATCAAGGACTTCCTGTGTCTGACTGATCCGGTACAGCTCCCGCTTGAATACTTCAACTTCACGGGCGCTGAATACTTCCGGTAATACCAAATAACCATCGCGCTCAAAGCTGGCCATCTGTTCGGCACTGATCGGCGCATTGTGCAGGTCGCGCCGGTAGAGTACCGGGTCTAGCCGTTCGTGCCAGCTGGGTTGATCGTGCTCACGTGATGGATACAAATCAGCGAACATTGGTCCTCCTATTCGATTTTTAAGGGGCGTTTTCCTCTATGTCGGCCGGGTAAACGCCGTTCTCGTCATGTACTTCCTTGCCACTTAGCGGCGGGTTGAACACGCAGGCCATTTTCATGTCCTCGGTGCCGCCTCGTAGCATGTGCTCATCGTGCTGGTCCAGGATGTAAAGCGTACCTGGCTCGATGGGGTAGACCTTGCCATCGGACAAAGTTTCAATTTCGCCGTTTCCGCTCATGCAGTACACCGACTCAAGATGGTTCTGATACCAGATATGAGTCTCGGTGTTGGCATAGATGGTGGTGATGTTGAAAGAGAAACCCATCTTGTCTTCCTTGAGAATCATCCGGGTGCTGTCCCAGGTCTCGGTGACGACCTTGCGCTCGGAATTCTCACAATCTTTCAGCTGACGTACGATCATTCGGTGTTTCCTCAGGATGCTTGAGTTTCAACTTGTTCGCTGAATACGGTAGCGAATGCCGCATCCAGAATAGTCATGGCCTTGTCGATCTGCTCTTCGGTGATGACCAGCGGGCACAGGCACTTGACGACCTGGCTATGATTACCACTGGTTTCGATCACCAGACCGTGCTCAAAGGCTTCACGGCATACCGCTGCAGCGGTTTCACCGTCGGGGCAGCTGATGCCGAGCATCATGCCGCGACCCTTGACGAACAGTGAGTCGGGGCCATGCTTGCGCACGATCTTCTGCATGCGCTCCTTGATGATCTTGCCCTTGGCCTGAACGCTCTTGGCAAATTCATCGGTGGTCCAGAAATGCTCGAAGGCAGCGGCAGCAGTGACGAAGGCGTGGTTGTTGCCGCGGAACGTGCCGTTGTGCTCGCCCGGCTCCCACTGGTCCAGCTCACGACGCATGACGACTACTGCGAAGGGGAGGCCGTAACCGCTGAGTGACTTGGACAGCGTAATAATGTCCGGCTTGATACCCATCTCTTCAAAGCTGAAGAAGGTACCGGTGCGGCCGCAACCCGCCTGGATGTCATCAACGATCAGCAGCATTTCATGTTTGCGGCACAGCTTCTCGAGTTTGCGCATCCACTCGGCGGAAGCAGCGTTCAGACCGCCTTCGCCCTGGACGACTTCGACGATCACTGCAGCAGGCTTGTCGACGCCGCTGCTCGGGTCGCTCAACAGCTTGTCCATCATGGAAACGGTGTTGACCTTGTCGCCAAAATAGTTGGCATACGGCATGCGGCTGACATCGGTCAGCGGTACGCCGGCGGCGCCCCGGTGGTGACCATTACCAGTGGCAGCCAGGGCACCGATGGTGCAGCCATGGAAACCATTGGTGAAGCTGATGACGTTTTTGCGGCCAGTGACCTTGCGCGCCAGTTTCAGGGCGGCTTCAACCGAGTTGGAACCGGTAGGGCCGCTGAACTGCACAACGAAATCGCCCATGCCGCGCGGCTCAAGGATGACGCGGTGGAAGGTTTCGAGGAAACGTTCCTTGGCTTCGGTATACATATCCAGACCGTGGGTCAGGCCGTCAGCTTCCAGATATTCGATGAGTGCTTTCTTCAATACGGGGTTGTTGTGCCCGTAATTGAGGGTACCTGCGCCGGCGAGGAAGTCGATGTAGGCCTTGCCGTCACGGGTGAAGAGCTCTGCGCCCCGTGCCTGATTGAATACGACGGGGAATGAACGGCAGTAGCTGCGGATTCCGGACTCATGTTTTTCGAACTGTTCGAAGTTTTTCATGTTGGCTCCTGGAGCTTTTTAGGCAATTTGAAAGTTGAACGGGCCGGCGCGATAAAGCACTTCGTCATCATGCAGGCCATTGAAATGGGTGGCGCGGCTGAAGACCACGCGGGTGCTGTATTCGACGCCGAGCTGTCTGAACGCCTTCTTGAAGAGTGCTTCCGAGGCGTCGTTGCCAGGCGAGATGGTGGTTTCCAGCCAGTGCACGCCTTCGGGGGCGACGCGTTCGATCAAGCCCATCAGCATTTTCAGTGCAAGGCCCTGTCCCCGTGTGCTGCTGTCTACAGCGACCTGCCAGATAAACAGGGTGTCGGGGCGGGACGGGGGGCGATAACCGGAGATGAAACCGACCAGCTCTCCCTGTGCATTCTCGGCGGCGATGGACGTGTCGGCGAAATCGCTGCACTGGAGGAGGTTGCAATAGACAGAGTTAGTGTCCAGTGGCTTGCAACGTTCTACTAGGCTGTTAACTGCAAAACCGTCCGTATCGTCCGGGCGGCGAAGCGTAAAGGGTGTCGGGGTCAAAGGCTTGCCTTTATTTACGATTGAATTCTTTTTCTATAAAAACACATCGAAAAATTTATCTCAACCCAACATTCGCGCCACTTACAGGCCTGATACATCGAATTTGAATATTTATAGCTGTTAAATATTTATGTCATCCGACTGTGCTTGAAACGGCTGCGTCCGAGTAAATTAGCGGTGTTTAGAGCGATAAGGGGTGAGCCGGTTCCCCGGGTTCAGACCGTTGGCCCAAGCGCGGGATGTGGAGGTGGAAAAAAGATTGGTCAGGAGATCTGGGGGCTGTTCTAGCGGCGCAGCTATGACGCATTTGCTTTATCCTATGCGCAGATTTCCCAACTTGTAGAGGTATGCTCGATGGTTTCACAGCGGCGTTCACGTAAAGAAGATGCATCGGCCTGGACGGTGGGCGATAGCCGGAGCGTCTACGGAATACGTCACTGGGGTGCGGGCTACTTCAACGCCAACGAGCAGGGGCATGTTGAAGTCATGCCGCGCGGGCCCGAGGGCCATTCGATTGATCTGCATGAACTGGTAGCGCAGCTGCGCGACAGCGGGCTGGATCTGCCCTTGTTGATCCGTTTCCCGGATATCCTGCAAGACCGTGTGCGCCAGCTGACCGGCGCATTTGATCGGCACATCGCCGAGTTGGAGTACAGCAGCAGCTATACCGCGTTGTATCCGATCAAGGTGAATCAGCAGGAGGCGGTAGTTGAAAACATTATCGCCACTGAAAATGTGTCCATTGGTCTGGAAGCCGGATCCAAGCCTGAGCTGATGGCAGTCCTGGCCCTGGCACCCAAGGGCGGCACCATCGTCTGTAATGGCTACAAGGATCGTGAGTTCATCAATCTGGCACTGATCGGCCAGAAGCTCGGACACAATGTGTTCATCGTGATCGAGAAAGAGTCCGAGGTGCGTCTGGTCATAGAAGAGGCCGAGGCGCTGGGCGTGATCCCGCAGGTGGGTCTGCGGGTGCGTTTGTCGTCCCTGGCATCCAGCAAGTGGGCCGATACCGGTGGCGAAAAGTCGAAGTTCGGCTTGTCTGCGGCGCAGCTGTTACGCGTGGTGGATCGGTTCCGTGAGGCCGGCCTGCAGGATGGCGTGCGCTTGCTGCATTTCCATATGGGCTCGCAAATCGCCAACCTTGCTGATTACCAGCATGGTTTCCGCGAAGCGATTCGCTACTTTGGCGAGCTGCGCGCACTGGGTCTGCCGGTCGACCATATCGATGTGGGCGGCGGTCTGGGCGTGGATTACGACGGTACCCATTCACGCAACGCCAGCTCGATCAACTATGACGTCGGCGAGTACGCGCATACCGTGGTATCGATGCTCAAGGATTTCTGCGATGAGCAGGGCCTGCCGCATCCGCATATCTTTTCCGAAAGCGGACGCGCTATGAGCGCGCACCATGCGGTCCTGGTGGTGCAGGTCACCGATGTGGAGCGGCACAACGATACCGTCCCGCCAATCGAGAACCCGGAGGAGCTGCCCCAGGTGATCCGCAACCTGGTCGGCTTGCTCGGGCAGAATGACATTGAAATGGTCACCGAAACCTACTGGCGCGCCACCCATTACATCGCTGATGTGGCGGCGCAATATGCCGAAGGCCGCATCGGGCTGGCCCAGAAAGCGCTCGCCGAACAGTGTTATTACGCGCTGTGCACGCGCCTGCATACCCTGCTCAAGGCGCGCCAGCGTTCGCATCGCCAGGTGCTGGACGAACTCAACGACAAGATGTCAGATAAATACATCTGCAATTTCTCGGTATTCCAGAGCCTGCCGGACACCTGGGCAATCGATCAGGTACTGCCGATCATGCCACTCAACCGGCTGGAGGAAGAGCCCCTGCGGCGGGCGGTGCTGCAGGATCTCACCTGTGACTCCGACGGCAAGATCCGCCACTACGTGGATGAGCAGAGCATCGAAAACAGCCTGCCGGTGCATGACCTGCGTGAGGGCGAGGATTACCTGCTGGGCATTTTCATGGTCGGTGCGTACCAGGAAATCCTCGGCGACATGCACAACCTGTTCGGGGATACCGATTCGGTGAACGTCTATCTGCGCCCTGACGGCAAGGTGGTGCATGGCGGCATCGAGACCCATGACACTATCGAGGACATGCTCAAGTATGTGCATTTCGAGCCTGACGAGCTGGTCACGAAATACCGGGACAAGGTGTCAGGAGCACGCCTGAGCGCTGTCGAGCGCGCCCGCTTTATCGATGCGCTGCGCCTGGGGCTGACCCGCTCGTCGTACCTGACTGCTGAATAACCGGCTGAAACCCGTCAATGCCGGCATCTGCCAGACGCTCGGCGAGGCCTGTGATGTGTAGATGAGCTGTGAATTCGATGAGTTGGCGGGCGCGGGTCGGACCGATTCCGCGCTGCGCTTGCCACTCGGTCGAGCTCATGCGCTGCAGGGCGTTCCAATTGTCAGGAAGCTGGGCGCTGCCACTGGCAGGTAGCGATAACGCCCTGAGCCATGTGCTGAAGCGACGCTGTCGGGCTGGCGCAAGCTTGGCTGCTATCTTTGCGTCACACGCCTGTGCCGTCGCCTCAGGCAGTGCCAGCCAGTCAAGCAATCCGGATACGGCACCTGTGTCGATCAGACATTCCCAGGTGCCGGGTCCGACTCCTTGCAAATCCAGCCCGTTTTCACCCCCAAGCCAGCTCAGCCGGGCCAGAAACTGGCCGCGGCAGCCTTCACTGGCCTGCCAGCAACTCAGTGCGTGGTAGTCGGCCTGAGGTGGCGCGGCAAGTGCGGTAGGTTGGGAGGCTTTGGTTATCAGATGCTCTACCTGCGGAATCGTCTGGCCGGCCAGGCGTATGGAGATCAGGTCGCCGGGGCCAATGTCCAGTTCTCGCCAGCGTTGCAGCGAGCCGGCACTGACCCGGCGAATAATGCGGTCGTCTAGCGATGTGGGCTCCAGCTCCAGCACCGGCGTGATGCGCCCTGTGCGGCCAATTCGAAACTCGACATCGATAACCTGCGCCAGGGCACGCTGCGGCGGATACTTCCACGCAGCAGCCCAGCCGGGTGGTTCGGCTTGCCAGCTGGATGGTTCGGGCCGTGCATTCTGGCGCAGCACTACGCCGTCGGTTGCGAAGGGCAGGGGCTGATTGAACCAACGCTGCCGCCATTCGATGGCCTGTGCGGCTGACTCAATCGGATGACTATATTCGGCGGTATCCAGTCCTGCGGAGGTCATTATCCGCAGCCGCTCGGACATGGCTTCAGGCCCGTCCGGCCAGTCCCAGACAAACAGACCGATGCCGGCACGCTGAGCCTCGTCGAGCTGCTTGCGCTGGAGTAATCCGGCTACCGTACTGCGGGCGTTCACACCGCCGTTGCGCGATTGAACATGGTCTTCGAGTCGCCAGTAGAGTTCGCCCTGCAGCACCAGATGCTGTCGTTGCGGCCAGTGCGCTGGAACGGCCGGCAGCGAGCGCACGGCGTCTGTCCAGTCCTGTCCCTGCCAACCGTCGCCGCGGCTGATTGCCTGACTCAGTTGGCCGTCCCGATATACCAGTGTAACGGCTACACCATCGACTTTGGGTTGGACCCACAGGCCGCTGCGCGGCGCGACCCACAGCTTCAGTTGTTCCTCATCGGCGAGTTTGGCCAGCCCCGTCTGGGCTACCGGATGTGCGACCTTGCCGGCGCGCAGGCGATAGGTCTGGGTCGTTGGAGTGTGAGGAAAGCAGTTTTGCCAGCGCGCCAGTCGATCGAGTGCCTGATCGTAGAGCTCATCGGCAATCAGCGAGACCCCGCGCTCACGATAGGCCTGGTCCCAGACGTTAATCTGGCGGCCCAGTTGCTGGATTTCCGCGGCAGCGCGGGGTGCAGCCCAGTCAGGGCAATCTGCGGCGATAGCGGAACGGACGACGAGTGCGCAGGCGCACAGCGTGAACAGAAATCGGGACATGACGCAGCATCCTTGCTGTTGATCGCCATAGTCTAGCAATGCGCCAATAGCCTGTTTGTGGCCTGGCTGGCATTGCGTTCACGCCGTGGCGGGCTTGTTTCCTGCGATCATGCGCATGATGCCTTTGAGCAGCAAACCGTAGAGCGGCACGAACAGCACCAGACTGACGAGCAGCTTGATCACATAGTCCACGGTGGCGATTTCCAGCCAGTGTTCAGCCATGAAGGCGTTGCTGCTCTGCCAGAAAGCGACCGAGAAGAACGCATAGGTGTCCAGCAAGTTGCCGAATACTGTAGACAGGCTCGGCGCGACCCACCATTGCGGCAAGCGACGCAGCCTGTCGAAGACCTGGATATCCAGGAACTGGCCCAGGACGTAGGCAACGAAGCTGGCGAGCGAGATGCGCAGCACGAATTCATTGAACTCGGTCAGAGATCCCAGGCCGCGGAAAGCACCCTCCTGGAACAGCACCGATACCACGTAGGAAGCCACCAGCGCTGGAAGCATGACGCGGGAGATGACCTGACGCGCCGGCGTCTTGCCGAGTAAGCGAACGGTCAAATCAGTCGCCAGGAAAATGAACGGGAAGCTGAATGCACCCCAGGTGGTTTGCCAGCCGAAAATACTCATCGGCAACTGCACCAGATAGTTACTGGCGATGATGATGAGAATGTGGAACGCGATAAGAATGGCGAGAACGCCGCGACGACGCGGCAACGACAGGTTGTGCATGCAGAGACCTTTTTAGTTGATGGGGTTAGGGAACCCATGCTGCCGGGATTGGCAGCGGCGCGTACTTTACAGCCTGGACGCGCCGCTGGCCAGCCCGCGCAGCGGCACTGCAGCTGCCGTCAGGCGGAAAAATACTTCTGCAGGAAGCTGAGCAACAGTTGGTTTACCGGTTCGGGTTTCTCCGCCTGGATCCAGTGACCGCAGTCGGGAATGACATGTTGCTCCACCTTCGGCACAACGGACGGCATTCGCTTGATGGTGTGCGCTTCGAGCTGTCCGACCTGATCGCGGTCGCCGATGAGGAACAGCGTGGGTTGATCCACCGTCTTGCCTGCCAGATGTTCGGTGCGTTCCCAGCTGCGTTCGAAGTTGCGATACCAGTTGAGTGGGCCGTGGAATCCGCTGCGCTGGTAACTGTCCAGATAGACCGCGAAAGCGTCCGGCGGGCACCAGGCTGGCGGCTCACCCGGATCCTGCAGGCCTTCGAGCCAGCCGGAGCCGGCCGGCTTGTTCTGTATCAGCCCTTCACCAGGTGCTGTGGTGTTGCTGGACAGACCGTGCATGACCAGGCGCAGCGTGCGGGCAATATCCGCCTCCAGCTCCCGTTCAGCCGGCCCGATTTCCTGAAAGTAGACGATGTAATGGAAGCGGTCCGCGAAAAGTTCACGCATCTTGTGAATGGCTGGCATTCTGGGTCGGCCAGCGAAGGGCACCGACATACAGCACAGCGCCTGGATCCGTGTGGGTTCAAGCAGCGCGAGATGCCAGGCCACCAGGGCGCCCCAGTCGTGCCCGACCATGGCTACCTTATCCAGCCCAAGTAGATCCATCGCAGCCTGGATGTCACCGCACAGGGTGATAATGTCGTATTGCTCCGGTGCGTCGGGGGCGCTGCTGCGACCATAGCCGCGCATCTCCGGCGCATGAACGCGGTAACCTTCTGCAGCCAACATGTCGATCTGATGCCGCCAGGAATACCAGCACTCAGGGAAACCATGCAGCAGCCACACCGGCTGGCCGTCCGCCGGCCCGGCGATATGGACACTGAGCTCAATGCCGTTAACCTCGAGGATACGTTGTTCGATGTTGGCCATGCCTGCTCCGTTCGGTAACCACCAGTGTGGGGCAAGTACTATGGCAAAGCCTGGGATTGGGTGCTGCTGATATTCATCAGATGATGATCGGCGCATCAGCTACGCTGAATGGCTCAGACCTTGGCAATGACGTAGGCGAGATTGGCCAGGCTGACGCCCAGTGCGAGCAGGCTGATGCCCATTGCCATGCGATCACGGCGAAGCCTGGCGGCATCGTCGGCTGTCGCGGGCGTTGGATGCTGGCGGGGTGAATCAGTGTCGCGGGCGGGCAGGGAGGGTGCGGCAGCAGGCTCGTTCATCGTGGGGTCTGCCAGTCCCTGCATCAGCTCCAATACGCGCTCGACAAGAAAGTGATCAAAGCGATAGGGATCGAATTGCTCGAATCCATGCTCGGTCAGCAGCGCTTGCATGTAATTATCATCGGGTACGAATTTCATCGGCCATTCGGGAAAAGCCAGACGGTCAACGGGCTCGCTGACCAGAAGCTTGAGATCCCGATGGCGACGGTCTTTCAGTAATCTGCGGTACAGCTTGTGAACCTTGCGCCGCTCGCCTTCGATGCACTGCATGAAACACCCGTCACGGTAATACAGCATTCCCACCAGGCCGTCGCGCAGGTTGGCGGCGCGTGACGTTCGCAGAATCTCCGCAACATGGCTGTCGAGCGCGATCGCGTCTGCGGCGACGCTGCCAGACCCGTCTTTTTCAGGCCTGACCGCGTCAGAGCTGGCCGTGAAGGTGGCACGGCTGACATAGACGATGCGGGCGAGGTCGTTCATAGCTAACCTGGTGCGATTTCAGAACCAGTAGCTTAGGCCGTTAGCGGGGAGAATTGGACCTCGCATGTATTTCAAGAGACGTCAGCGGCGCTGCGCGCTCTTCAATCTGCGGCCAGATGAAACTGACCACCCTCGGGTTCCAGTGGTGCCAGTACCTGCTCGCAATAGCGAAGCTCAGCCGAAAGTGCGGGGATGTCGGCACCGGGCAATTCACGCGGTCGATTGCGTTGCAGGTGTCCAGTCAGAGCTTCGATGCTGGTCATGCCCGCTGTGATGGGGCTCCAGCTCATGTCTTCGAGACCGTAGGGGAGTCCGGTGAGCGGATCAGGCTCGACGCGTGCCGGGGCCTGGCCACCGAGCAGCTCAGCCGCCTCGCGGAATTCCAGCGCGGTGACGTCGACGAACTGGCTGAGCGGGATCACCCCGAGGCTTTTGCACAGAGCATCCAGACGCGTCAGTTGGGCACAGACCTGCGTCAGTTCCTGCTCGTGCAGCTGGAACTGGCTATCATTCAGCGTCGCCAGGCGCAGGGTCGTTGCCACTATTGCTCCTCCGGAAATCAAGGCGCGTAGCTTACCGCTCCCTCCGACCAACCGCCACCCAGCGCGCGGTACAGATCTACGGTCGCCTGCAGCCAGCTAGAGCGCTGTTGGACCAGATTGTCCTGGCTCTGGTACCAGGTGCGCTGTGTGTCCAGCAAGGTTTGCAGCGTGATGGCCCCGGCGCGGTAGCGCGTTTCGGCCAGATTGAACGCCAGCTCGGCCTCATCGTTTGCCTGTTGCAGGTAGCTGTGGCGGATGCGTGCTTGCTGAACTGCGCCCAGAGCGGTATCCACGTCGCCCAGCGCGGAGAGCAGGGTGCGCCGGTAATCGATCAGCAGTTCTTCCTGCCGCGCTTCGCTCAGATCGATCTGCGCGCGCAAACGTCCGCCCTGAAAAATCGGCTGGGTAAGTCCGGCGGCCAGGCTCCAGGCGCTTGCCGGGTTGCTCAGCAGGCCGGATAGCGCCAGGCTCTGCGCGCCAAACTGGCCGGTTAACTGGATGCCCGGCAGCAGGGCGGCCCGCGCGGCGGTCAGATCCGCGTTGGCAGCGACCAGACGCGCTTCGCTGGCGCGGATGTCGGGACGTCTGGTCAACAATTCAATGGGCAAACCTGCGCCAATTTCTGGCGGTTCAATCTGTTCCAGAGAGCCGGGCGTCGGCAATGCTGCGTTCGGGCTGGCTCCGAGCAGCAGAGCGAGGCTGTTACTCAGTTGCAGGCCGGACTGTTCCAGATCCGGTAGTGAGGCCTGAAGCTGGGCGACCAGCGTACGCTGCTGGCTGACTTCCAGGCTGTCCGCTGCGCCATAGCGATAGCGTGCCTCGACCAGTTCCAATACACGTTCTGCGATGTCCAGGCTGTCGCGCGCCAGCATCAGACGACGTTGATTTTCCAGCAACTGAAACCAGGTGCTGGCTACGCTGGCATCAATACTCAACGCGAGGGTGTCCCTGTCAAAACGGCTGGCCTGCAGACTGGCCTGGGCGGAGTCGACCAGGGCGCGGTTGCGTCCCCAAAAGTCGATTTCATAGCTGGCATTCAGCGTGGCGCTATACAAGTCGCGGCCGGTGTCGCCATTCTCGTCGCTGCGCAGGGTGTCGCTGCGGTTGGCTGAGAGCCCGGCGCCCAGCTGTGGAAGCAGGGCGGCGCCGCTCTGGCGCAGTTGTGCATCGGCCTGTAACAAGCGGCTGGCAGCGCTGGCAAGATCCAGATTGCCGGCACGGGCACGTTGCATCAGTTGTTCAAGTGGCGCGGACTCGTAACGCTGCCACCAGTCATCAGCCGGCCAGGTGCTGTGGGAGGGGGCGCTGTTCCATCCCGACGGAACCGAGACCCCGGCTTCCGGGATCGGCGTGTTGAGACTGCAGCCGGCGAGCGCCGCCGACAGAATAATCGGAGCGAAAAATCTAGTCTGCACTGAGGGCCACCACTGGATCGAGATGCGCGGCTTTGTGCGCGGGCATGTAACCGAAAATCAGGCCGGTGGCGAAGGCGCAGGCGAAGGCCAGTACCACCGGGCCGGTGGTGAACTGTATGGCCGTTCCCAGCGCCTGCAGCCCTGCGGCGAAAGCCAGCCCGCCGATCACACCCAGCGCGCCACCGATAGCCGATACCACCAGCGCCTCGACGATAAACTGCTGCAGGATGTGCCGCGTGCGCGCACCGGTGGCCATGCGGATGCCGATCTCCCGGGTGCGCTCGGTAACGTTCACCAGCATGATATTCATCACCCCGATACCGCCCACCAACAGCGATACCGCAGCAATAGAGCCGAGCAGGATGGTGAAGGTATTCTGCGTTTCGGCGACGTTCTCCAGCAACGAGGCCATGTTGCGGATCTGGAAATCCTCTACTTCGCCGTGGGCCTGCAAAATGACCTGGCGGGCCGCTTCCTGGGTCAGTTCGGCCTGGGCCAGATCATCCATCATGATGGTGATCGAATTGAGGTGGCGCTGGCCGATCAGCCTCAGGCTGCCGGTATTCAGCGGTACGAAAACCACATCATCCTGATCCGCGCCCCACGGCGCCGCGCCGCGTTCTGCCATTACACCAATGACCTGGAACGGCACGTTGTTGATCAGGATGTACTCTCCGATGGGATCGCCGTCGGCGCCGAACAGGTTGGTTACGACGGTCTTGCCGAGCACGGCGACGGCGGCGTAACGCTGGTTATCTTCTTCGTTGATGAACACGCCGCTGCTCACGCCCCAATCCCGCGCCATGGGCAGATCCGGACTGGTGGCGGTTATCTGCGTCTGATAGTCATTGTTGCCCGCGCGCGCCGTGGCGCGGCCATTCATCTCAGGCACCGCGACCACAACGTTATCCAGCTGCGCTGTCAGTTCGGCATCGGCGGGCATCAGCGTGCTGGTCTGACCGTCCGCCGAGCGGCGAGTGTTGGGCGCGCCGGGGCGCACCAGCAGCAGATTGGTTCCCATTGAGCTGATGCGATCGAGCACTTCCTGGCGCGCGCCGTTACCGACGGCCAGCATCACCACGACCGAAGCTACGCCAATGACGATCCCCAGCAAGGTCAGCACAGTACGAAACAGGTTGGCCTGCAATGCACGCAACGCCATGCGCACCGCCTCGCCAGTATCGGCCAGCGCAGCGCGGCGGGTGGTATCGACGTCATCGTCAGTTGCAACAGACTCGGCTGTCCCGCTCGGTGATTGCCCGGTATCAGCCTTACCGCTGTCGCTCAGGATATGGCCGTCGCGAATCTCTATGAGTCGGTCGGCATGGCTGGCTACTTCGCGATCGTGGGTGATCACGATCACCGTCTTGCCGCGTTCATGCAGCTGTTTGAGCAGCGCCAGTACGTCCTTGCCACTTTGACTATCCAGTGCGCCGGTGGGCTCGTCAGCCAGGATGACCCGAGCGTCGTTCATCAGGGCGCGGGCAATCGACACCCGTTGTTGCTGCCCGCCTGAAAGCTGATTGGGTCGGTTGCCGAGGCGCTCGCCCAAACCCAGTTCGGCCAGCAGCTGTTCGGCGCGGGCATGGCGCACGTCGCGCGGCATGCCGGCATAGATCGCTGGCACCTCCACGTTCTCGGTCGCCGTGGCCGAGGCAATCAGGTGATAGCTCTGAAATATGAAACCGAAGGTCTTGCGCCGCAGGCTGGCCAGGGCGTCTCGGTCGAGCTGCGCGATGTCTTCACCGGCGAACAGGTAGCGTCCGCTGGTGGGTTTATCGAGGCAACCGAGCAAGTGCATCAGCGTGGACTTGCCGGAACCCGACGCGCCCATGATGGCGACAAACTCGCCTTCTTCGATATCCAGCGAAACGCCGTGCAACACGGTGGTCGCCAACTCGCCGTTGCGGTAGGTTCTGGTCAGCTGTTCCAGGCGAATCAAGGGGTCGGCCATCAGCGGAACCGTCCGCCACGTGGCTGACTGGTTTCAGGCACGGGCTGCAGGCCGCCGGTAACGACCTCATCGCCTACTGCCAGCCCATCCAGCACCTGCGCCATGACGCGGTTGCGAATGCCCACACGGATATTGCGCGGCTGCGGTCGGCCCTGTGCGTCAACCACCTTCACCTCATAGGGTCGCCCGGGTGCGCCTGGGTTGCCCGTGTCGGAGCTGGTTTGCCGCAGCGCAGAGACCGGCAGGGTCAACACATCCTCGGCCGAGGCGCGTACGAAATACACCTGCGCACTCATCTGCGGCAGCAACTCGCGGTCGGGGTTGGGTACGTCGAACAGGGCGTTGAACAGCACCACGTTATTGATTACTTCAGGGGTTGGCAGGATTTGCCGTAGCGTGCCTTCCCAGCGCCGGTCTGGCTGGCCCAGTGTTGAAAAATACGCATGCATACCGACTTCAAGCTTGCTGATGTCCGCTTCGGATACCTGGGTACGCACGGTCATGGTATCCAGGTCGGCAATCTGGACCACGATCGGGGCGGTCTGGTTGGCGTTGAGCGTTTGCCCCTGATTGGCCAGCTGCTGAACCACGGTGCCTGCCATAGGTGCATAGATGCGCGTGTAATTGAGGTCGGCCTGATCACCCTTGAGTGCGGACTCGGTCTGGCGTATCTGCGCCTTGATCGCCTCAATTTGAGCGCTTGCCGATCGCAACTCGGCTTCGGCGACTTCCAGTGATTCCTTGCTGGTGGCGTCAACTTTCATCAAGTTGCGCTGGCGCTCGGCCTGCAGTCGGGCGAGGGTTTGCTGCGATTCCCGGTCCGCCAGTTGTGCGCGCAGGTTGGCCAGCTGCGCTTCGCTGGCTTCCACTCGGGCGAGATATACCGTCGGGTCGATTTCGGCGAGTAACTGGCCTTCCTCGACCTGGTCGCCAAGCTCCACGTGCAATTCCAGTAGCTGGCCGGACACCTGGGTGCCGACATCAACATAATTGAGCGGCTCGAGGGTGCCCAAGGCAGTGATGCTGTCTTCGATATTTCCGCGGCCAACTGTTGTGCTGGTGAACTCAGGGGTACGGTTATCCGGTGCGAACCAGAAAAACCAGGCGAGGGCGGCGGCTATCAACAGGGCGACGATGATCATCCATGGTTGGCGGCTCGAACGGCGAGTGGGGCCAGCTTTCATGCGAAGGGTTCCGGGGTTGGGCAGATGCTGCAGAGTGTACAGAGGCGTTCGTCAAGCAGAACGCCGGCAAGGTAAAGACTTTGTAAAGCCGGCAACAGGCTCTGGTCACTCCAGCCAGCGGTAGAGGGTACGCCGCGTGATGCCGAGTATGTCGGCAGCCTTGCGTTTATTGCCCTGGGTGGCGTTGAGCACCTGATGAATATATTGGCGCTGCACGGTCTCCAGGTCTGGTAAGCCTTCTGCATTGTCTGATGAAGGCATCGGTGCGGCGGCGAGCTCGGCGCTGGCGGTGCTTTGTGGCGACTGTGGTTGCTCACGGATGCGCTGCGGCAGATGCCGGGGTTCGATCAGCGGGCTGTCACAGAAGGTCGCGGCGCGCTCGACGGCGTTCTGCAGTTCCCGAACATTGCCGGGAAAGCTGTAGCGCGTGAGTATCGCCAGGGATTCATCGCTGAATCCCTGAATGCTGCGCTGTTGGCGCGCATTGAAGCGCGCCAGGAAGTACTCGGCCAGTTGCTGGATGTCATCGCCCCGCGCGCGCAACGGAGGAATCTGTATGCCGAAGGTTTCCAGCCGGTAAAACAGGTCCTCACGAAAGCTGCCGTCAGCGACCAGATCAGTGAGATTGCGATTCGTCGCGCCGATCACCCGCACATCCAGCTGAATCTCATGGTCGCTGCCAACCGGTCGGACGCGGCCGTCCTGCAATGCACGAAGCAGTTTGGCCTGTAATGCCAACGGCATTTCGCCCAGCTCGTCGAGCAGCAGGGTGCCGCCCTCGGCCTGCTGGAACAGCCCGGCGCGCTGGCTTTTGGCACCAGTAAAGGCACCGGCAGCGTGGCCGAAGAATTCGCTTTCCATCAGTTCGGCGGGAATGCCACCACAGTTGACCACCATATACGGCTTGCCCTTGCGCGGGCTGAGCTCATGCAAGGCACGCGCGACCAGCTCCTTGCCGGTGCCGCTCTCACCCTGAATCAGCACCGGGCCATCGGCGCTGGCGATCTGGCGAATCTGGTGGAACAGCTGCTGCATGGCCGGGCTCTGGCCGATGATGCCGTTGAGCTGCTCCACGGCCATGAGCGAGCGATAGCGGTGCAGCTCGCTGCGCAGGCGGCGGTTCTCCAGCAACCGTGAAACACTGAGCAGAAAGTGGTCCATCTCCAGTGGTTTGGTGAGGAAGTCATCCGCCCCGGCCTTCAGTGACTCAACCGCCTGCTGGACCGAGCCGAAGGCGGTGATGATCAGCACCGTGGGCCTGGGGGTCAGTTCGCTGATCGCGGGTAAAAGGCTCAGACCATCGGCACCGGGTAACCGGAGGTCGCTGATCAGCATGTCGGGGACTTGTTCGCGCAGGACGAGCAGGCCACTTTCCGCGTCGGCGCAGGCAGTGACGGCGTAACCCTCGGCTTCCAGTTCTTCCTGCAACAGCTCGCGCAGCCCGCCGTCGTCTTCAACCAGCAGAATGTGTTCGTTATGCGTCATGGATTATGTCCTCTGCGGAGCGCTGAGTGAGCGGCAGCTGCAGAATGGCTACGCAGCCTCCGTTCTGGCCCGGCTCAAGCGATAGCGCGCCGTCGTGTTCGTCTGCGACGGACTGCACAATTGCCAGTCCGAGTCCGGTCCCTTCGCCTGGCGACTTGGTGGTGAAGAAGGGCTCCAGCAGTTTGTCGGTGGGATGATCCGGAAGGCCTGCACCATCGTCCGCGATGCGGATGTCGAGCCGGGCGCCATCGGTTACCAGCGCTATGTCGATATTGTTCCGGGCTGCCTGTAGCGCATTACGTAACAGATTAAGCAGTGCTAACTCCAGCCGACCCGCATCCCCGGTGAGCTCCGGCAGCATGGACGGCATATCAATCCTGAGCCGCTTGCCGGCCGCTTCGATCTCCGGCGCGATGGCTTCAATGACCGTCTGCAGCAGGATCTGTGGTGAAAGCGGGCGGGGTTGCGGGGCGGTGGGACGGCAATAATCCAGCAACTGTTTTACCGTGCGCGTGAGGCGGGCAACCTGGGTGCGGATGGCCGACAGTTGCCGTCGCTGCTGGTCGTCCAGTGCTGCGGAGCGTTCCAGTCGACGCGCGCGGCCATCAATCACACTGAGCGGCGCGCCGAGTTCATGGGCGATACCACGCGCCATACTGCCGATGGCGGCCATTTTCTCGTTGTCCTTCAGTCGCGCAAGCAGTGCGGTTTCTGCCTGACGATGGCTTTCCACCTCGCGGTTGGCCTGCTCGATACTGTCAAGCATCTGGTTGAGACCTTCGGCCAGCGCCGCCACTTCCTTGGGGCCCTCAAGCGCGACCCGATGGGAATGGTCACCGCCGGCCACACGTTGCATATGTTCCAGCAATTTATCCACGTAGCGGCCTACGCCGCCATAGTGACCGAGCAGGACGGCCATCAGAATGGTCAGGCTGAGCAATCCCCATATGGCCCAGGCAATCACGGTGATCTGTTGCAACGCCCGATGGAAATCACTGGCCAGACGGGTGATCTGAATCAGCCCCTGGATCTGGCCGGCGCTGTCGAACAGTGGCAAAAAGTGTGAAAAAAGATTGCGACCGGCGACCCGGCTATAGCCTTCCTGGCCTTCGCCCGTCGCCACGATCTCGGTCGGAATGGTGGTGCCGCTGAGATCGCTCTCGGTGATGCCAGCCGAGGCAAGCCGTACGCCGTTAACGTCGAACACCGAGGCGCCATATACCTCTCCGAGAACGAATACCGAACCCAGCGCCAGCTCGATTGCCTGTTGGTCGCCCTCGCTGAGCGCACCGCCCACCGGAATACTGATTGCGCGACCGATCAGCTCCAGATCATTCTTCAGTCGCCGTTCCTGGAACTGGTTGGCCTGTTCCAGCCCGATCCGAATGCCCAGCGCTGTGAGAAGCATCAACGGTAGCACCACGAACAGCAGCAAGGTCTGCTGCAGACCGCTGATGCGGGTCCAGGCGCGCTTCAGGCGCGCCCGACTTGTACGAGTTGGGTAATCATTGCTCATGTATATATTCTATACACAAAGCGCGCCCTGGGAAGCTGGAAACTCAGGTGAGTCGGCAATTCGATGGCACTTCTAAGCGTTATCGGTATCACATTGTTAAGGCGCGTCGTGAGACGCGCTTCATGCTTTCCATCACACAATGAAGGAGATCAATGCATGAACACGATAAAAAGCCTCACCACTGCGGTCGCGTTTGCCACTTTGGGCTTTGCCGCTCCGACCGTTCTGGCTGATGACGATGCCTCATATAACCAGCACGGTGCGCCCACTACACAAGGCACCTCGTCGGGGTCGGCTGCGGGCAGTGCAACGGGCACGACAGGTTCAGGTACAACGGGGACGGGCACAACAGGAACCGGGACGACTGGCACGGGCACATCGAATATGCCTGCCACGCCCGCTACTCCTGCCACCCCGGGGGACGAGACCACTCCGCATCGCGGCGTCAATGGCGCTCAGGAAAGCACCCCTCACCGTGGCCTGAACGGCTCTCCCAGCACGAATCCCGGCGAGGGTAGAACCAATATGGGCGGCGCAAGCGGTACCGCTGAAGGCAGCACAGGGGGTTCGACCGACGGTACTACAGGCGGCGGGACCACCGGCGGAGCGACGGGCTCCGGCACAGGCACCGGTGGCGGCACAGGTAGCGGCACGGGTGGTACTGCTCAGTAGGTCGCTCCCCTAGACCGGCCATGCACCTGAAAGCTTTAACCTGTCCCTGGCCTTTCGTTCCGCTTGATTGCGGTGCGATTAATGAACCCACGGGACTTGGAACATATTTTCAGCCGTACTGGTCCAGCGCCTGGTCGTTATTCAGGCTGCAGATCACGGACTGCACGGACTCATATAGTCGAGTCGCAAGTGAGGCCAGCAAGGCTGACAACCCAGGAGAGACAAGAATGAATGCACTCAAACAACTCACCACGGCAGTCGCTTTCGCGTCACTAAGCTTTGTTGGCACCGCAGCGTTGGCCCAGAGCCCGGCTGCACAGGGCACCGATCCGGGTCCTGACACCAACCTCGGCACCGAAGGACATAGCATGACCGGTAAGGGCGCGACCGGCGATACCGGTCAGGCGACCGGACAAGGCAATACCATGCAGCACGGTGCAACCGGCCGTGAGGCCGAAGGTGGCCATGGCATGGATTACGAGAGAACAGAAAAGCGCGTTGAGGGCGAAGAAAAAAGCTCAGGTAGTAGTGGCAATGACAAGTCACGCGATAACAGCAGCTCCGCTGGTCAGGGCAGCACTGGTAGCACTGGTAGCAACGCCAATAACAGCAATCGCGACTCGGATACCCTGAGCGCGCCTGGCCATAGCGCGAAGGACCAGGGCGGCATGTCCGATCCTGCACGCACTGCTGATCGCCCCGGTGTTACCGGTACGCCAAACGAGATCGAACGCAGCCAGCGGGACATCGACGACAGTAACTGATCTGGCTTGCGGACCGGAAAAGCCGGTCACAAGACAAAGGGGCCGTAAGGCCCCTTTTTTGGTTGCGCGGTGTCTAATGAAGCTGGAGCCTTGGTCGCGCGTCTATATACGCCTGAAGCACCAAGACCATTCGAAAACGCAAATCGATCCCCTTGGAAGGGAGGCGAAGGGGGATTGCTCGTTTCAATCCGCTCGGCCGGACTGAAGCCTATCGCCCGCTGGCTATCAGGACTCCGCAAGACGCCGTGAACCCATCCATGGGGGGTTGGTGAAAACATCCCTGTTTTCAACACTTGCTCCACCCTGACAGCCAGCGGGCTTGATCGGGCATCGGTGTGGCAAGGAGATTAAGCCGCTCCGGCTTTAGCTTTCCGGCAACTCGGCCCTTATACGCAGCGAGACGACAGGGTTGAGCCGACCGTGCGATGACAGGGATGTCATCGACGAGCTTACAGGGATGTACTTGCAGCGTGTCGGCGCGGCCCTGCCGGCTCGCGGCAGCTGACTGCGGAGCACCACCAGAGTAAGTGTGTATTGTTTGATCTGTCGTTGGATCACGTGAATGTCGCTGCCGATATGGTCGGAGCAGATCGCCCGTCGTCTGTCAGGATTACGCAAGACGCCGTGAACCCATCCATGGGGGCTTGGTGAAAACATCCCTGTTTTCAACACTTGCTCCACCCCGACAGTCGGCGGGCTTGAACGGGTGTCCAGGTGAGGCGGAGATTGAAAAAGGTGTTTGGGTTTTGCTATCACGCAGCTCTCATGTTCATACGCAGCCCTGCCGCCTCTCGGCAGCTGACCTCGGATACGAGCCAAAAGGGCCCCTTGGTACGATTGCACCCGGCGGCAATTGTCAGTCTGGTCATCTACGCCGTTGTATTCATTCTGAACGGATCTATATTACCCATGTGTAATAAATATACGTTTATAGTTGGTTTCATGGGCTTTCCGGGCCGCGTCGTTCGGCACCTGGTTTATATAAATATCTATATAAAACATATGGTTAAGTTTATATTGTCTGTCCTGGCACGTTAGTTGTAACAACACAGATAACTAACCAACCAGGAGATTCATATATGAATACATTGAAAACACTTACCGCAGCTGTCGCTCTTGCCGCTCTCGGCGCTACTGCTCCGGCAGCATTTGCCCAAGCCACTGGCGGCACGCCTCAGGGCGCCACCCAGGGTGCTCAGCAAGGCGCTCAGCAAGGCGCGCCTGCAGGCCAGATGGGCGGTGCACAAACAGAGATTTCCGAGGAAGATCTGCAGAAGTTTGCAGAAGCTGATTCCGCTGTTGGCGAAATCCGTGATGATTTCTCCCAGCGCTTGAGCCAGGCAGAAAACCAGGAAGAAGCCCAGTCGCTGCAAATGGAAGCTCAGGAAAAGATGGTTGAAGCTGTCCAGAGCGAAGGATTGGAAATTCCGAAGTACAACGAGATCGCCACTCGCATGCAGAGCGATCCCGAGCTGCAGCAGCGCGTTCAGAGCATGAACTGATCGTTGCACGGTAGTATCAAAAAGGGGCCCTCGCGGCCCCTTTTTTGTGTCTGGAATTGGGGTGGCGTCGAGATGAACAGGACCGCTGCGGTCGATACCCGGGCGAGTCTGGTAAAGGTCCGGCGGGCAATCCTGGCTGTTGATGGGGTATCCTTGTCTGCATCGATGTTTTGTTCGATTCACCGCTGAACTGGAGTAACACCATGATCAAATCACGCGCAGCCGTGGCGTTCGCCGCAGGCAAGCCTCTGGAAATTGTTGAAGTCGACGTCGCACCGCCAAAGGCAGGCGAAGTATTGGTCCGTATTGTTGCCAGCGGAGTGTGCCACACGGATGCGTTTACCTTGTCGGGTGATGACCCGGAGGGCGTGTTTCCGGCGATTCTTGGCCATGAAGGCGGCGGTATCGTTGAAGCGGTGGGCGAAGGGGTGACTTCGCTGGAGGTCGGCGACCATGTGATTCCGCTGTATACGGCCGAGTGTCGCGAGTGCAAGTTCTGCCGCTCGGGCAAGACCAACCTCTGTTCCGCCGTCCGTACGACCCAGGGCAAGGGCTTGATGCCAGACGGTACATCGCGCTTCTCCTACAAGGGCGAGCCGATCTATCACTACATGGGCACCTCGACCTTTTCCGAGTACACGGTATTGCCGGAAATCTCCCTGGCCAAGATCCCCAAGGAAGCACCGCTGGAAAAGGTCTGTTTGCTGGGTTGCGGTGTCACGACCGGCATTGGTGCGGTATTGAATACGGCCAAGGTAGAAGAGGGCGCCACGGTGGCCATCTTCGGTCTGGGCGGCATCGGTCTGGCTGCCATTATTGGCGCCGCGATGGCCAAGGCGAGCCGTATCATCGCTATCGATATCAACCCGTCAAAGTTTGATATCGCCCGTGAACTGGGTGCGACTGATTTCGTCAATCCGAAGGATCATGACAAGCCCATCCAGGAAGTCATCGTCGATATGACCGATGGCGGCGTGGATTACTCCTTCGAATGTGTGGGTAATGTGCAGCTGATGCGCGCGGCACTGGAATGTGCGCATAAAGGCTGGGGCGAATCGGTAATCATCGGTGTAGCCGGTGCGGGGCAGGAGATCAGCACGCGTCCCTTCCAGTTGGTCACCGGGCGGGTCTGGCGTGGCAGTGCCTTTGGCGGCGTAAAGGGGCGGACCGAGCTACCGTCCTACGTAGAGAAGGCGCAAAAGGGCGAGATTCCGCTGGATACCTTTATCACCCACACCATGCCACTCGAAGATATAAACAAGGCATTCGACCTGATGCACGAGGGCAAGAGCATCCGCACGGTCATCAATTTCTGACACCGTAAGGTTTATGGCTTTCTGCTGCGGCTCGTTTCAACCGGGCCGCTATTTTTCCAGGCACAGCTCCCCTCAACCGGATTGGATGATTATGCACACTTCACTTGAGCAGATTTCGGCCACCAAATGCTTTGGCGGCTGGCACAAACGCTACCGGCACCGGTCCAGGGTGCTTGATTGCGATATGGTTTTCGCGGTCTTCCTGCCGCCGCAGGCCGAGCAGGACGCATCGTTGCCGGTGCTGTACTGGCTCTCCGGATTGACCTGTACCGATGAGAATTTCATGCAGAAAGCGGGAGCATTGAAGCTCGCCGCCGAGCTGGGGCTGGTGATCGTCGCTCCGGATACCAGTCCGCGTGGCGAGGGCGTTGCGGACGATCCCGACGGCGCCTACGATTTCGGGCTCGGCGCTGGCTTTTATATCAACGCCACCCAGCAGCCCTGGGCGGCCCATTATCGGATGTACGACTATGTAACCGCCGAACTGCCTGCGTTGGTCGAGGCCAGTCTGCCGGTTTCAGAGCGGCGCAGCATCAGCGGTCATTCCATGGGCGGGCATGGTGCATTGATATGTGCGTTAAAGAACCCGGGGCGTTATCAGTCGGTCTCGGCCTTTGCGCCGATCGTCAATCCGGTTGATTGTCCGTGGGGGCAGAAAGCCTTCGGTGGCTATTTGGGCAGTGATCGTGCGCAGTGGGAGCAGTGGGACACCTGCGAGCTGATTGCTGGTGCACAGGAGCGACTGCCACTACTGATTGATCAGGGCGAAGCAGACAACTTTCTGGACGAGCAATTAAAGCCCCAGGCCTTGGAAGCAGCGGCTGCTGCAGCTGGCCATCCCCTGACGCTGCGCCGTCAGCCAGGCTATGACCATAGCTATTACTTCATCGCCAGCTTTATTGATGATCACCTGCGTCATCACGCGGTTGCACTGCAAAGCTGAGTTCTGACAGGTGACCCTGCGTCGGGTCGTGCCTTCTAGGCTAAGCCCTCAGGCTGTAAGATCAGCACCTCGATTATTCAGCCGAGAGGTCTGGCATGCGCATTGGTCATGGTTACGACGTTCACCGTTTCGTTGAGGGCAACTTCATCACGCTCGGAGGCGTGCGAATCCCTCACTCGCAGGGACTTCTGGCGCATTCCGACGGGGATGTGGTGTTGCATGCGTTGATGGATGCGCTGCTCGGCGCTGCGGCGCTCGGCGATATCGGTCGGCATTTTCCCGATACTGACCCGCAATACAAGGGTGCGGACAGTCGTAAGCTGCTGCGTCATACCCTGGATCTGATCGGTATAAAAGGCTGGAAGGTGGGCAATATCGACGCCACCATCATCGCCCAGGCACCAAAGATGTCGCCGCATATCGAGGCCATGCGTCAAGCGATTGCCTCTGACCTGGCGATCGATCCTGACCAGGTCAATATCAAGGCCACTACAACCGAACGACTCGGTTTTGTCGGGCGCGAGGAAGGTATAGCGGTGCATGCGGTCGCGCTGCTGGTCACCTTGTGAGTGCGTCTGAAGGCGAGCTGCTCGGGCCGCTAACCTGGGGTGGGCCGTTCGGTAGTGCGGTATTGAAAGCCACGCCAGAAGATTTCCGCGTTACCGAAATACTGGACCTGGAGCTGGAAGGGGCCGGCGAGCATCTCTGGTTGTTGATCGAGAAACGCAACCTGAATACCGAGGAGGTCGCACGGCTATTGGCCCGGGCTGCGGGGTTGAAGCTTAAGGACGTAAGCTACGCGGGACTAAAGGACCGCAAGGCCATCACCCGGCAGTGGTTCAGTATGCAGTTGCCGGGGCAGGCCGATCCTGATTTCTCAGCGCTGTGGAATGACGACCTTATCTGTATCGAAAGCCGTCGCCATCGCCGCAAGCTGCAACGCGGAGCACACCGGGCCAATCATTTTGCTATTCGTCTGACAGGGCTACAGGCCGACAGCCGTTTGCTGGATGATTGCCTGCGGAAAATTGCCGAGCGCGGTGTGCCCAATTATTTCGGGCCTCAGCGATTCGGGCGCGATGGCAGTAATCTGTTCGATGCGCGTCGCTGGGCCGAGCGCGGCGGATTACCGCCGGCACGCGGAACGCGCTCGCGCCTGCTATCCACTGCGCGCAGCCTGCTATTCAATCGCGTGCTTGCACGCCGTGTCACTGACGAAACCTGGGATCGTGTTTTGCCGGGCGATTGTCTGGCATTCACCGATAGCCGTAGTCAGTTCCCGGCAAGCAGACTGGAAGATAATGACCCGCGTCTTGCTGCGCTGGATGTGCATCCCACTGGTCCGTTATGGGGTAAGGGTGAGCCAGCGGTTGAAGGCGCGATATTGGATATGGAAAAAGCGGAGGTCGAGGGTGAGCCGCAGTTGGCAACCTGGTTGATTTCTGCCGATCTTGAGCAATCCAGGCGTATTCTGCGTCTCCCTTTGAAGGCGTTGACGTGGCATTATCCGTCACCGGATTGTCTGGAACTTGAATTCACCCTGCCGACCGGCTGTTTCGCGACAGCGGTAATCCGCGAGCTGGTACGACTGGCCGAAGAGCCGGGCGGCGGACTGGAAAGCGAAACCTGATGCGTATTCTGATTGCCAATGACGATGGCGTGCTGGCACCGGGTCTGACAGCCTTGTACGAAGCGTTGAATGATTATGCCGATTGCGTGGTGGTGGCACCCCACGAAGACCGCAGCGGGGCCAGCAGTTCGCTGAGCCTGGACAAACCGTTGCGCCCCTTCACCCTCGATAATGGCTTTGTTGGTCTCAACGGAACGCCTACTGATTGTGTGCATCTGGGGATCAATGCGCTATATCAGGGGACGGTCGATATGGTCGTCGCGGGTATCAATCTGGGGGCCAATCTGGGCGATGATGTCCTCTATTCGGGCACCGTGGCTGCGGCGCTGGAAGGGCGCTTCCTGCCGCATACAGCCATGGCGTTTTCGTTGGTGGGCCGCCAGCCGGATAACCTTCCGGCAGCCGCGACCATCGCCAGGCGCATGGTCGAGGCCCACGACAAGCTGGAGTTGCCGCCGCGAACGGTACTCAGCGTGAACATTCCGAATTTGCCGCTTGAGCAGATCAAAGGCATTCGCCTGACCCGGCTGGGTCATCGTTCGCGGGCCGCTACACCGGTCAGATGGGTCGATCCGCGAGGCAAGGAAGGTTACTGGATATCGGTCGCCGGCGATGCCGAGGATGGTGGCGAGGGCACCGATTTCCACGCAGTCATGCAGGGGTATGTATCGGTTACACCCCTGCGCGTCGATAAAACCCACTACGAGGTGTTTGATCACCTTGGGCAGTGGCTGGAGAATCTTGGTTAATGGCAGCGCGCGAAGACATCTACAAACATGGAATTGGCATGACCTCCCAACGCACCCGGGAACGTCTGCTGGAACGGTTATTCGAGGAAGGGATCCAGAACCTGCAGGTGCTCGAGGCGATACGTCGCACGCCCCGGCACCTGTTCGTTGATGAAGCTCTGTCGCACCGTGCTTATGAAGATACTGCGCTGCCCATTGGGCACAACCAGACATTGTCGCAGCCCTACATAGTCGCGCGCATGACTGAGCTGTTGCTGGGTGGCGGACCGCTGGACAAGGTGCTGGAAGTGGGTACCGGCTCGGGTTACCAGACCGCCATTCTGGCTCAGGTTGTGGAACGGATTTTCAGTGTCGAACGCATCATGCCGCTGCAGGAACGCGCCAAGGCGGTACTGCGCGAAATCAACATCCGGAATGTTGTGTTTCGCCATGCCGACGGCAATTGGGGCTGGCCCCAGTACGGCCCCTATGATGCGATTCTGGTGACCGCAGCACCGGCGGAAGTCCCCACCGAGTTGCTCAGTCAGCTGGCTGACGGAGGCCGCATGGTCATTCCGGTCGGCGAAAAGGAACAGCATCTGACCCTGGTTATCCGTGAAGGGGAACAGTTCATCAGACATCAGGTCGAACCGGTACGTTTTGTACCGCTATTGGCAGGAGCTATCACTTCTTGAAGGCATTACCCCTGGGGCTTGTGCAGTACCTATCGGTTTTTTTCAAGGGCATGGCAATGGGTGCCGCGGATGTGGTGCCAGGCGTTTCCGGCGGAACCATCGCCTTTATTACCGGCATCTACGATCGACTCGTCGGCGCGATTGCTGCGTGCAGTCCGACTAAGCTTGGCTGGCTGCTGAAAGGGCGGGTAAGAGAGACCTGGCAATCGGTGGATGGTGGCTTTCTGGTAACGCTGCTTGCGGGAGTACTCACCAGTATCCTCAGCCTGGCAAAGCTGATCAGCTTTTTGCTTGAAGCCTATCCTGTTCATCTGTGGTCGTTCTTCTTCGGCTTGATACTTATCTCGGTGCTCGTCATCGGTCGCCAGATCCCTCGCTGGAATACTGCCACGTTGTCCGCTGCGCTGGTCGGTGCCGCATTTGCTTACCTGATAACCGTCGCTGTACCACTGCAATTGCCGGTGACCTTGCCCATGGTGTTTATCGCAGCTTCCATTGCGATCTGCGCGATGATACTGCCAGGCATATCCGGAAGTTTCATTCTGTTGCTGCTGGGCCTGTATGCTCCGGTGCTGGATGCGGTGCGGTCGATGGATCTGGTCTTCATCGCCGTGTTCGGATGTGGCTGTCTCGCCGGTTTGCTCAGTTTTTCCAGGCTGTTGCAGTGGCTTCTGAATAACCTGCGTCATGTTACGCTGGCGTTCCTGACCGGGTTGATGGTTGGCTCGCTGAACAAGGTCTGGCCATGGAAGGAAACACTCAGCTGGCGTGAAAACAGCGGCGGCGAGTTGGAGCCTTTACTGCAGAGCAATATCACTCCGGCGCATTATCAGGCGCTGACCGGGGAGCCTTCATACTGGCTGGTAGCGTTGGCGTTAATGCTCCTTGGCATGCTATTAGTGTCGGCACTCGAGTGGTGGGGAGGGCGAACCTGAGCCAGTCGCTTCACCCGTTATTATTTTCACGACTTCTGAGCATGGGGCGAAGTGTGTTCGACAGGCATCTGGTACTAACCAATTTCAAGCGGGCTTTCCTGATACTGGCTGTCAGCCTGCTCACCGCCTGCGCAGGGCCTGCCGGTATGGTGCCTATCGACGATCGTAGTCGCGGCGGTCAGCGTGCCGAGCCAGCGCCGGCGTCCGGGCTGCATACCGTCAGCCGTGGTGAAACTCTCTATCAGATTGCCTTCCGGTACGGCAAGGACTGGAAGTCAGTCGCTGCTGCCAATGGTCTGCGCCAGCCCTTCACTATCTATCCGGGTCAGCGTCTGCGCGTCGGGCCTTCTCAGTCATACGCAGCATCACCCACCAAGCCTCGCACCACCGAAACCATTGGTTTGCGCACCACCGTGCGACCGGCTGGCACCGTAGCCTCCAAGCCAAGCCCGACTCCGCCTGCAACAGCGCCGCGCGCCATTCCTCGCACGGCGCCGCCGGCTGTCACCTCCAGACCCAGTACCCCGGCGGCAAAACCGACCCCCAGCGCCAAGCCCGCTACCCCGGCTCCGGTAGCCAAGGTGCCGGCCAATGTCGATGGCTGGAATTGGCCCTCTGAGGGACCGTTGATCTCACGATTCCAGTCAAACGGGAGTTTGAATAAAGGAATTGATATCGCCGGTGAAATGGGACAGCCTGTCAAAGCAGCCGCTCATGGGGCTGTGGTGTATGCCGGGCGTGGACTGATCGGGTACGGCGACATGATTATCATCAAGCATGATCAGACCTACCTGAGCGCTTATGCCCACAACAGTCGGTTGCTGGTGAAAGAAGGCGATCAGGTCAAGGCCGGGCAGACTATCGCAGAAATGGGCAACAGCGGTACCGACAGGGTCAAGCTGCATTTCGAGATACGACGTCAAGGCAAGCCGGTGGACCCTTTGAGCTATTTGCCCAAGCGTTAGGGAGGTCCGGCTGTAATGTGTTTGTCATGGAGGGTGAGCATTCTGCAAAACAATGGTGCGTGACCGGAACAAGCGGGGGCTTGGCCGGTCAATTACAGTGAGAGATGGGACGGGCGGCCTTGAAGCCATTTTCCATCTATCCGGACGTACTTTGATTGATATGGGGCAGAGAAAATGGCAGTGAATAATAATGAGCCCGTACAAACCCTGACTGACGAACTCGCTCTGCTTGAGCGGGAACCGAAGGACGTGGAGGAGCTCAACATGGACACACCAGCCGAGTTGAACCCGGCAGAACTGAACAGAGCTTCCTCTCCGCGCACGCACCGTCGCGAAAACTCCTTTGAATTCACCAAACAGCTTGATGCCACCCAGCTGTATCTCAACGAGATTGGCTTCTCGCCCCTCCTGACTCCTGAAGAAGAAGTCCATTTTGCGCGCCTGGCGCAGAAAGGCGACGCAGCGGGCCGGAAACGCATGATCGAAAGCAATCTGCGTCTGGTGGTGAAGATTGCCCGTCGCTACGTCAATCGCGGCCTGAGCCTGCTGGATCTGATTGAAGAGGGCAATCTGGGGCTGATACGGGCTGTCGAGAAGTTTGATCCGGAGCGCGGCTTCCGTTTTTCGACCTACGCGACCTGGTGGATCCGCCAGACGATTGAGCGCGCCATCATGAACCAGACGCGGACCATCCGCTTGCCGATTCATGTGGTCAAGGAGCTCAACATCTATCTGCGCGCCGCGCGTGAGCTGACGCAGAAGCTTGATCACGAGCCCTCCCCTGAAGAAATCGCCAATCTGCTCGACAAGCCGGTTGCTGATGTAAAGCGCATGCTCGGGTTGAATGAGCGGGTCGCCTCGGTGGATATGTCACTCGGGCCGGATTCGGACAAAACACTGCTCGATACACTGACCGATGAACAGGCGACCGACCCCTGCGAACTCCTGCAAGGGGACGATCTGAACGCCAGTATCGACCATTGGCTTGGCGAGCTGAGCGAGAAGCAGCGCGAGGTCGTGGCCCGGCGCTTCGGTTTGCGTGGTCACGAGAGCAGCACGCTGGAGGAGGTCGGTCGTGAAATTGGCCTTACCCGCGAGCGGGTGCGCCAGATCCAGGTCGAAGCGCTCAAGCGGCTACGGGATATTCTTGAGCAGCACGGTCTGACCGGCGAATCGCTGTTTCAGTAGCTTCTGTTTGAGAAGTCCAAGCCCCGCCCGGTTGGTTCCGTGCGGGGCTTTTTAGTGTTGGCTCTGGGGTTATTTCCGCGACGGTCTCCGAAGGCCACTCACGGATTTGTGTTTTCTGTATTGGCTGGCCTGGCGGTCAGCGTCGTGCCGAGGGCGACACTCCTACCGGTTGGTGCTGCTGGCCGGGCTTTTGTGGGAGCGGCGATCGGGACGGCGAACTGTCGCCGCGATGGCTTCCGCAGGCCGCTCCGATATTTTGTGATAACTCCGATTTCCCGGGAAGGTCGATCACCAGCTCGACCATAAGCGCTCACCGACAGGCACATTGTCCGAATAAAGCCGCGGTTTATGTAGGGTCGAGTTCCATCTCGACCAACACCGCCGCCGGCCAGTAAATCTATCAAGTCCGCCACCGGTGTTGTTCTGTGGTAGCCCGGCGTCAGACCGATTTGGGCGCCAACTTCTGCATGGCGGGGCCATGAATTACTTCGCCATTCTTGCCGAAAACCGAGCCGTGACAAGGACAATCCCAGGTTCGGTCAGCGTTATTCCAGGTCACTGTACAGCCCATGTGGGTGCAGGTAGCAGACAGGCCATGCAGGGTGCCGCTGTCGTCACGCCACACAGCAATTTTTTCCTCGCCCCGGGTAATCACGCCGCCTTGGCCAGGCCCAATCGAGTCGAGCTCCTCGACCTGTGACTGGCTATCCGTGCTCTGGTTGTAGTCATCGGGCTTGGGACGGGCCGGGTCGAAGAGCGTGCCCCAGGGCCAGCTACCGGTGGTGATCTGCCGGGCAATACCTAATCCTGCGGCGGTGCCATTGCTGATACCCCAGGCGTTGAAACCGGTTGCGATATACAAGCCGGGGGCTTTCTCCGGGTCTGCTTCGCCGACATAGGCCAGGCGATCCGGGGTGTCGTAGTCTTCATTGCACCAGCGCCATACCGCCTCACCCACGGGCAGCTGATTACGAGCCCAGTCTTCAAGCTCGGAAAAGCGCTGCGCCACGTCGCTATCCTGCCCAGTGTTGAAACGCGGTCCGAGCACCACGACAAGCGGCCCTTCGGCGTCCTGGCCCATGCGAATCGAATGAGTAGGTTCTTCAGTGGCAATGAACATACCCTCAATCGGGGAGGTACCGTCTTTTGGTCGAAAAGCCATGGCGACGTGGCAGCGGGGCTGGGTCGGTGACACCAGATCGACAGGCGTCTCCACGGGCATGTGGGTGGCGATAATCACCTGATCCGCAGTCACTGAACAGCCCTCGAAGCCGATCTGCCAGCGCCCGTCGTGATCGAAACTGGTGGCGCGGGTATGTTCGTGAATACGTCCGCCGCGCTCCTGTACCGCAGCAGCCAGGCCAATGAGATAACGGGCCGGATTGAACTGCGCCTGCCCAGGAAACTCCAGCGCTGCGCTGGTCGCGAAGGGCAGGGGTGCTTCATCTATCACCCGTGCATCAAAGCCCAGGCTGCGCGCGGCATCGGCCTCTCGTTCAATGGCGGGCCGGCCTGCCTCGTCGCAGCTGTAGGCGTAGGCTGAACGTGTTTCGTAATCGCAATCGATACCCAGATCGGTGATCCAGGTTCCGATGCGCTCCATCGCCTCGCGATTGGCATCTGCATAGGCCTGAGCCAGATCCTCGCCAAAAGTGTCGATCAGGTGGCGGTAGATCAGGGCGTGCTGCGCAGTGATCTTGGCCGTGGAGCGTCCGGTCACCTGATGGCCAACTTGCCGCGCCTCCATTACCACGACGGACTTTCCCGCTTCGCACAGCGTCATTGCTGCGGTCAGGCCAACAATGCCGGCGCCGACAATCACTACATCACAATCGGTGCTAGCGGTAAGTTGTGGGAAGTCCCCGGTAGGGGCATCAGCGATCCAGCAGCAACCGGCTGCTCCAGAGAGCTTGGCCATGGACGTCTCCTCAGATGTGTCATGCGTTCTGTTTGTGGTTCTAGTTGTAGAGTGGGCTTTTCCGGGTGGGTTCCAGCCGCATCAGAAGGCAAGACGGTCGGCAGCGGTCGTTAAACGATGAGCCAAATCGATGGGTCTGTCCGTTCGTCTCACTCGTCGGATTAGCCAAAGCCGCTGGGAGTTAATGCCCGCGTTGCCTGTTACAACCAGGAAGACGCCGGAGAGCCGGCATCGACGGTCGCCGGTTGGCGATGCGCGCGCCGCGCTCAGCTATGCAAGCCCGCTGGGGAAGTCAGTGGCCTGGTATTGTAGCGGTGTAGCCAATCCGCCACGGCACAGGCCGGTAGTGGACGGCTGTAAAAGTATCCCTGGCCCTCATTGCAGCCCTGGTTGACCACATATATCTGTTGTTCCAGCGTTTCGACGCCTTCGGCAATGACTTGCATATTAAGGCTGCGACCCAGCTGAATGATGGCGCGGACGATAGTGGCGTCGTCTTCGTTAAGCAATACGTCCTGCACGAAGCTTTTGTCGATCTTGATCTTGTCCAGCGGCAGCCCGCGTAGATAGCTGAGTGATGAATACCCGGTGCCGAAGTCATCGATAGCGATCAGCACGCCGGCTTTCTTCAGATTATTCAGATGGCCTGCCGCAGCGGCAATATCGTCCATCAGGCCCGTTTCAGTAACTTCCAGTTCCAGACTCAGCGGCGGCAGCTCATAGCGTTGCATCAGATCGGCAACCTTGCCGGCCAGCTCGCTATGATGCAGTTGAACGGTCGAAAGGTTTACCGCCATTCGCAGCTCAGTGAAGCCTGCAAGATGCCATTCGTGCAGCTGCTGGCAGGCCTGCTCGAGCACCCATTCGCCAATAGCGTTGATCGAACCGTTTTGCTCAGCCAGAGGTATGAACAGGTCTGGCGGCACAAGGCCCCGATCGGGATGCTGCCAGCGCAGCAAGGCCTCAACACCCACCGCTCGACGGTGGTCGAAACTGACCTGGGGTTGATAGACAAGATGAAATTCCTGCCGTTCAAGCGCGCCGCGCAGATCCTTCTCCAGCTCACGGCGCACGCGCATTTCGGCGTCGAGGCTGGCGATATAGAACTGGTAACGGCTACGTGAGCGGGCCTTGGCGAGCATCATGGTCTGCTCGGCCTTTTGCAATATCGTCTCGGCATCGGCACCGTCATCCGGGAAGAGGGAAATGCCGATCGTTGCCCGGAGGCGGACAGTATGGATACCGAGCACGAAGGGTCGGCTGAGATCGTCGAGGATAGTTTGCGCCAGCTCGGCTGCTTCATAGGGTTCGCTGATACCGGTCTGCACCATTGCAAACTGGTCACCGCCGAGTCTGGCCAGGCTACCCAGCCGGCTACTGTTGGCACGAAGCCGGTCGGCTACCGTCACCAGAAGCGTATCCCCGGATTGATAGGTAAATTGCTCGTTGATTTCCTTGAAGTCATCCAGCCCGCAGCACAGGACCGCAACACCTTTTTGCAGGCGTCCGGCATCGGCCAGCATTCTGGTGAGCTGATCCTGCAGCATGCTGCGGTTGGGCAGGCCGGTCAGGTTGTCGTGATTGGCCATGTGTAGCAGGTTGGCTTCTGCTTCCTGCCGTTGGTTGCTGTTGCGCTCTATGGACTCAAGCAATTGATTGGCTTTGTTTATCCAGAGTCCAAGTTCATTCTTTTCATGGCCGGGGAGCACAGGGATCAGCATCCGCCCGGGCTGATCGGGATTGATATGGGAAATATTGCGGAGAATGCGTGACAGGGGGCGGGTCAGCAAAATGTGATACAGCAGATACAGGACTAACGCCATGGTCAGCGCGCGCAGTATTCCCGAGATAAAGACAATCAGCGAACGTTGCAGGAAGTCCTGTCCATACGGGGCGGTGTCCAGGGTCAACCGCAGTTCGCCGTAATATTCCTGCGCAGGCTGGCGTCCCCGGAGTTCGATCGCATATTGCCGGTCGGCGCCCAGCAGCCGGTCTGTAAGTCCCCGGTAGGGCAGGTCGGCGAGGGGTTCTTCGCGAGTGGCCAGAAAATCTTCTCTGGGATCGCCAATCGATACAAAGCGCACGGCCTTATGCTCGAAGAGACCTTCGACGACCTGGGACGCCATAGCACGATCGAAGCTGTACACCGCCTGCGTCGCGGGGTCACGCGACATGGCGAGAATCTGTTCAGCGGTATGGTCGATGAAGCGGCGTTCGAGTCGCAGGTCATGAACAATCTGAGCGCCGCTCAGAAGGATCCCTACGATAAGCGCCCACAACAGGACTTGCTGAAATAGCTTGACGGAGAGGCTGTTTCGTCGCTCCAGTTTCACTGTTTTCATCCATGATTGACTACGGGCGAAGCGTATCAGCCTGAGACAGTCGCGACTGGCTGGGCTGGTCAGGACACAAGTATTGGCAATCGAATGGCTGGTGTCAAAGTAAAGTCATATTACGATGTCATAAAACCGACGAACCCCGCCAGAAGCGGGGTTCGTTCAGTGCTAAACCGAAATCAGCCAGCGAAGTTCTTCGCGACAAAATCCCAGTTCACGATGTTCCAGAACGCTTCGACAAATTTCGGACGGGCGTTACGGTAATCGATGTAGTAGGCGTGTTCCCAGACGTCGCATGTCAGCAACGGCGTAGCGCCTTCTGTCATGGGGTTGTTGGCGTTACTGGTGCTTACGATCGCCAGCGAACCATCGGCTTTCTTCACCAGCCAGCCCCAGCCGGAACCGAAAGTGGTGACCGATGCCTTGCTGAATTCTTCCTTGAACTTGTCGAAGGAACCGAACGCCTTGTTGATGGCTTCGGCCAGTTCGCCGGTAGGCTCGCCGCCGCCGTTCGGGCTCAAGCAGTTCCAGAAGAAGGTGTGGTTCCAGACCTGGGCAGCGTTGTTGAAGATGCCGCCGCTGGACGTCTTGATGATGGTTTCCAGGTCCTTGCCTTCAAACTCTGTGCCCGGAACCAGGTTGTTCAGGTTGGTTACGTAGGTGTTGTGGTGCTTGTCGTGGTGAAATTCCAGGGTCTCGGCCGACATGTGCGGCTCGAGAGCGTTCTTTTCGTAGGGTAGCGGTGGTAATTCAAAAGCCATGGTTTCTCTCCATCTTCAGGTTCAGGTTCGGAACGGAATCTTTCGATACAGCAGGCTGCTGGACAGGTCTGCAGTCTGCTTCGAGCACCTCTTTTTAAACTGGGCGCTGCCCGTCATGTCAATCGGCAAGGCAAGATCATAGCAGTTGGGGCCTGGCCTATCTACGTAACAAGCGTGTGGTTATAGCACGCCTATGGCGCTGAGCTGGCAAGTGACCAGGCGACGGCCAACATCATGGCGGCCACGCCTGCGTCGATAAAGCGCCAGGTCGCTGGGCGGGATAGTACCGGTGCCAACCGTGCCGCACCGAGAGCCAGGCCACTGAACCACAGCACAGAGGCACTGACCGCGCCCAGTACAAACAGTTCGGGTATGCGTTGCTGAGCACCAATAGAGCCGATCAACACCAGCGTATCGATATAGACATGCGGATTGAGCAAAGTTACCGCCAACGTTGCCACCACGACGGCGCGGCGCGAGCGCGGTGCCCGCTCGGCCGCATCCAGCGTCTGCACGCTGCAGGCACGTTTGAGGGCGAGCAGCGCATAACAGACCAGGAACAGAACCCCGCCCCAGCGGGTGAGCTCCAGCAGTAGAACGTGGCGATCCAGCAGCGAGGCGAGGCCGAAGGTTCCTGCCGTGATCAGTAGCGCATCACACAGCATGCATACCAGTGCAGCGCCGAGATGGTGCTCGCGGCGCAGCGCCTGGCCCAGTACGAACGCGTTTTGCGCGCCAATCGCCATGATCAGGCCTGCGGCAGTGAAGAGCCCATTGATGAAATTGCTCAGATAAAACATCGGATATCAGTCTGCACGGATGTGAAGCTGACAGCGTGCGTAATCGCAGGGTATAAGTGAAACAGATATTCCTCATAGCCCATAAGGAAAACTGATGCTCGACTACAAGCTGCTCATCGCGCTGGCCGCGGTTGTCGAATGCGGGGGCTTTGAACGTGCAGCGCACGCACTCGGGCTATCGCAGTCGGCGGTGTCACAGCGGATCAAATTGCTGGAAGCGCGGGCTGGCGCGCCGGTGTTGCAGCGGGCGACGCCGCCCCGACCGACGTCAGCGGGCCAGCGCCTGCTCAACCATGTGCAGCAGGTACGCTTGCTTGAACGGGATCTGCAGGAGGATCTTCCTATCGCCGGATCAGACGATTCGCCCGCGCGGTTACGCATTGCGCTGAACGCCGATAGTCTGGCCACATGGTGGTCAGCGGCGGTTGCCGAACTGTGCGCAAGCGAAAGGTTACTGCTCGATCTGTTAGTCGACGATCAGGATGTTGGATTGCGGCGCATGCGTGCCGGTGAGGTGGCAGGTTGCCTGTGCGCATCGGCTGAACCCGTAGCAGGGGCTCGCTCGGTATTGTTGGGGCATATGCGCTATCTGGCGGTAGCCTGTCCTGGCTTTATCAGCCGGCATTTTCCTCGGGGGCTGGATGCTGAATCAGTAGCGACAGCGCCGGCGATTGTGTTCGGTCAGGATGACCAGTTGCAGCACCGGTTTGTCAGCGAGCAAGGGTTGGCGGGCGAGTTTCCTTATCACCTATGCCCCTCTTCGGAGGGCTTTGTAAGAATGCTCGTTTCGGGCCTTGGCTGGGGCATGGTGCCCGCACTGCAGATCAGCCAGGAGCTGGACGATGGTGTGTTGCGGGAGCTGGCGCCAGGAGAGGCAGTAGATGTGCCCTTGTACTGGCATCATTGGCGCCACGGTGGGCGCCTGCTGGAATCACTGACCAACCAGCTGGTGCGCGAGGCCCCCCGCTGGCTGGCGGCAGTTGACCCTAGCTGATTTCGATCGTGCCAGAGCCCGGCAGCTGTTCTACACAGCGCTCGCCCAGCAGCCGCGCAGGCGTGTAGTAGCCGGGGATAATGTCTTTGCCAGCGAGCATATGACGCACTGCGAGCAATGTTCCATATACTGTCACCTCATAGCCGTTGGCAGTCCGGACGCGCGCCACCACCTTTTTCCCCGCAGGGTTTTGCGCCTCGCCCCAGACGTATGTCGGCGCATCACGGCGCTGGTCAGAGTCCGGCCCACTTATTCGCCTGCCGGCCAGATACTTGAGCAAGGCTTGTACCGGAGGCAGCGCCAGCAGCGGCCGTAGCCAGTCGAGCCGGCGAAGACGCAGGGCGGCACTAGGAGCCATGGGGACGAAGATTTCAATGTTATCGATGCCAGTGGTGAACCAGGCCGTTGCCACGTCGCCCCAGGGAATGGTTACCGCATACTTGGTGCCGTTACCGAAATCTATTTCCCGGCTCTGGTAAACCAGCGGGACCGTTCGTATCTCATCATCAATCCGTACCTTGCCGCCATGCTTGAGCCCTTCGACTGACGTTTTGGCGGTGCCGGGGGAGAATCCGCTGCGTGAGTCAAACCCCAATGCCAGGCGATCGGCATCAGGCAGCGCTTCCTTGAGGCAGGCAGCAAGGCAATCGGTGGGAATCACATCAAACCCGACACCAGGGCACAATACGATGCCGGCAGCCTGGGCTTCGGCATTGCGTGCATGCGCCGCGACGAAAACATCGATCTCGCCAGTGATGTCCAGGTAGTGTGTCTGGCTGGCCAGACAGGCCTCGATCATGGGGCGACTGGTTGCAGAAAACGGGCCTGCGCAGTGGGCGACTACGGCTATATCTCTGAGCGCTTCCTGAGCAGCTGCACTATCGTCCAGTCTGAATATGCGATGCTTGAGCCCCAGCTCAGTGGCAAGCGTTTCAATCTCTCGGCGTTTGCGTCCGGCGAGTATCGGTTGCAGGCCCTGTTGTACAGCCTCCCTGGCTAGCAGGCGTCCGGCATAGCCATTGGCACCATAAATCATCCACTGATGCATCGCTGACCCTCTTGAAGTATTTGCGTCAGAGTACTGCCTGGCCGGCCGGGCCACCAGCGCCAGGACGAGATCGCAAAGAAGTCAGACCCTGGGGCGCCTTGTCCCGCACCAGACGGACTTCCGTCGCGGCCTTGATGAAACGGCAACAGACCCTAGTCATGCACTGGCGGAGCACGCACAATACGCAGGATCTATTGCATGGGCATGACGATGCGCTTCGGTTACGAGGATCGAGATGAGAAAACAAGATATGCCTGATGATTTCACGGACGATCAGTCCGATGAGCTATCAGGTATTCGCGCGACCGAGGATGAGCGTGCATACATTTCCCCATCCCGGCATGACGATATGCCCGAGGCAGGCGTACGGGCGCCGGTACGCCCTGAGCCAGCCCAGCGTGGGACCGGTGGGCTATGGGCTCTGTGCGCCGCGTTGGCGTTGTCGCTTATCGGTTTCGGATACTGGAGCCATCAGCAACAGACGCGTTTGCAGCAACAACTGGTGGCCACGCAGAACAGCTTTGCGCGTATCAGCGAAGATGCAGCCGGACAGATCGAGGACATTACCGGCAAGGTCACCGCGACCGAGTCCAGCCTGAGTGAGCTGGACGCGCTGGATCGACGAATCGATCAATTATCCGAAGTGGTGGGAAGCCAGGGCCAATTGCTGGAGCAGGTAGAGCAGGGCGGGACCACGCTCAAGGAGCACGGCTCAAAGCAGCAGCAACGCCTTGACGAGGTAATCAATCAGACCGCAGCCTTGACTGGCCGTCTGGATGCCTACGATGAGAATGCCAGCGCGCTGGCCGGTCAGTTGAGCTTGCTCAATGCTCAGGTCATGGCACTGAGCGAAGGATTGGAACAGCTCGCTCCGCTTGAAGCGCAACTTGATCAGCAGGCGCAGCAGCTTGCCACGCAGCAACGGACGCTGGCCACATTGAACGAGCAGGTATCGACGCTGGATGTGGATGCTGAAATCGCGGCATTGCGCAGGCAGCTGGAAGAGCGCATGTCGTTGGTGGCCGAAGAGATCCAGTCGATCGATAGCTTCCGATTGCAGACCAATCGCGCGCTGACCCGTCTGCAGACTCAGCTGCGAGCGATGAACGAGAGTGCCGGACAGCCCTGATGAATTTTCTGGCGCACCTGTTCCTCGGCCCGCAACAGCCACAGCTGGCGCTGGGCAGTCTGCTTGGCGACTTCGTCAAAGGCCCACTGGTTTCGATGCAGCTGCCTGAACAGGTAAAACAGGGCGTCTGGTTGCATCGGCGTATCGATAGTTTCACCGATGCGCACCCGATGGTGATCCGGAGCAAACAACGTGTCAGCGCAACGCGGCGGCGCTTTGCCGGGATCATGGTCGACATGTTCTATGATCATCTGCTCGCTGCGCACTGGCATCGCTACAGCGATCGCTCCATAGAACATTTCACCCAGGACATGTATGCCGTGCGGCTCGCTCAGCGCGCGGCGATTCCTCAGTCGGCCTGGCCAATCATCCAGCGCATGGCGCAGCAGGATTGGCTGACCAGCTATGCCGAGCTGGCCAGCCTGCATCAGGCGGTGAACAACATCTCCCGGCGATTCACCCGAGCAACAACCTTGCCCGGCGGCGTAGCCGAGCTGGAAGCCGAATACAGCGCTTTCGAGGAAGATTTCCTCTCGTTCATGCCAGAAGTCATCGAATTTGCCCGCGCGAAGGCGACATTTCTTGGTAGCTCCCGTTGATTCAGATCAGCACGCTCTTTCCCGCTTTGCTCTATAACGAATGCCGCCGCCACGGTGACAACTGAGGATTCTCCGTGTGCAGCGCGTATTCAACTGGAGAAAGGGAATGCTATGGCCAGAGTGTTGTTCGACAATGGACCCCATAAGGTTTTGTGCTTCGATCAATTGGTGACAGGGGATGGCCTGCAGTCCAACCAGTTTCTGATTATTGATCACGACCAGCATGCGCTGCTCGACCCCGGTGGCGATCTGACCTATATGCCGCTGGCCCTGGCCGTGAGCGAGCACATCGCCATTGCCGATCTGACCTATGTCTTCGCCTCCCATCAGGACCCAGACATCATCGCCTCGTTGGACAAGTGGTTCCTGCATACCGGTTGCAAGGTTGTCTGCTCAAAACTGTGGGCGCGTTTTCTGCCACATCTCTCTGCTGCCTATCTGAGCAAGAGCCAGGGAATGAGCACTACCGAACGGATGATTGCGGTGCCTGATCGGGGGCAGACCATCCCGCTCGGCAAAACCGGGATCAAGGCATTGCCGGCGCACTTCCTGCACTCGGTGGGCAACCTGCAGTTCTTTGATCCGGTCAGCAGGATACTCTTCTCTGGCGACATGGGCGCTTCTATGCTGGATGACGCCGAGCCGGTGAGCGACTTCCTCGCGCATGTGTCGAGTATGGAAGGCTTCCATCGACGTTATATGGCTGGCAACAAGGCGTGCCGTTTGTGGGCCAACATGATCCGCTCGCTACAGCCTGAAATGATCGTTCCGCAGCACGGCCGACCCTTTGTCGGACCTGCTATGATCAAGGCGTTTCTCGATTGGATCAGCCAGCTGCAATGCGGTCTGGATCTGCTCGATCAGGAGGACTATCGCATTCCGTAACGGCCAAGGGAGCACCATGCCCGCACCGATTTACCCCTGGAGGCAAAATAACCAGTTCGAGTTGCTGATAGATGGCGAGGTGTTTTTTCCACGCATCATTGAAGCTATGCAGCTCGCTCGCCACGCCATTGATATCGAGCTGTATCTGGTCAGTTCCGGTGAAAGTAGCAGCCGCGTTACCGAGACTCTGATCGATGCAGTAGCGCGGGGCGTTAAAGTGCGTTGTCTGCTCGATGGCCTGGGCAGCCATGGCATGCATGACGAGGACCGTGAACGGTTGTTGGCCGGTGGTGTTGCGCTGCGCTTCTATAACCCGATCAGTCTGTTCGGCGGCAAGGGCAACTTTCACCGCGATCATCGCAAGCTGCTGATTATCGATGAGCAGCAGCTATTCATCGGGGGCACGGGATTTACCGATGAATTCTGTCAGCCTGGCGAAAAGGGCTACTCCCAATGGCATGAGCAGATGTTGATAGTGCGAGGCCCGGTGGTTGCCGATTGCCTCGATCTGTTCGAGCGTCAATGGACCGCGTCAGCCAAGCGGTTAAGACTGTTGCCGCCACGCCGTCAGCGGGTATCGGTGCCCCCAGCGCCAGCATCGGGTGATGGCTATGCCAGACTGTCCTACACCGATTCGCAGGAACATCGCGAGACGGTTCAGGCGTTATTCGCGACCATTTCCCGTTCGCGCAGGCTTGTCTGGCTGGCAACGCCTTATTTTCTTCCGAGTTGGCGAGTCCGTCGGGCGCTGATGCGAGCAGCGCGGCGGGGAGTTGACGTACGCTTGTTATTGGGTGGTGGTATGCACGACCATCCTGCGATCCGTTATGCAGGGCAGCGGTTTTACCAGAAGCTACTCAAATCCGGCATTCGCATCTACGAATATCAACCGCGTTTTCTGCATCTTAAAACCGTGCTGGTGGATGACTGGGCCAGCCTCGGCTCATGTAATTTTGATCACTGGACGCTGCACTGGAATCTGGAGGCTAACCTGAATCTGGTCGATTCAGGGCTGAACCGCGCGATCACTCAAAGCTTCGAGACGGATTTTGCCATGAGCCGGGAATGGACGCGGGAGCAATGGCGCGATTTGCCGCGGTTGCACAGGATGAAGATCTTTCTCTGGGGATCGATCAACCGCGCGATCATGCTCTGGTTCAGCATCAAAGGTTGAGCAAGGCAGCCCGTCGTAGCGGGCTGCAGGGGATGCCAGACTAGGCGACCGGGTAGGTCGGCTTGCGCTTCTCGAGAAAGGCCGACAAGGCTTCCCGGGCTTCGGGCCCCTGGAGCAGGCTGGCGAAATGCTCGCCTTCCTTGTCCATGATTTCACAGGCAGTTTCCCTGATACCCTGCTTGAGCAGCTGTTTGGTCAGGCGCACTGATCCTGGCGGCAAATCGGCGATGCGCAGTGCGGCGGTGCGGGCTGCGTCCAGTACATCAGCACCGGTGCCAAACGCATAGTTAGCCAATCCCATATCAGCAGCACGCTGGCCAGTGATCGCCTGCCCGAGCAATAGCATTTCCGCAGCGCGCAGGTGCCCGATCAGGCGGGGAAGGAGAAAGCTCGAGGCCGCTTCAGGACAGAGCCCCAGATTAACGAAGGGCATCGTCAGCATCGCGTCGTCAGCAACGTATACCATATCGCAATGCAGCAGCATGGTCGTGCCAATGCCGACGGCGGGGCCGTTCACCGCAGCGATCAGGGGTTTATCCGCATTGCAGATGGTCTTGAGAAAGTCATATACCGGGCTGCCTTTGCCTCCCGGTGCTACGTTCACAAAGTCGCTGATGTCATTGCCACTGGTGAAGCATTCTTCGCTGCCCTGAATGATCACGGCGCGCAAGCTGCTGTCATCCTGTGCCTCGCGAATGGCCTCGGCCATACCGGCGTACATTTCACGACTGAGTGCGTTCTTTTTCTCGGGGCGGTTCATGGTGATGGTCAGTACCGCATCACTATGGTCGATGAGCAGCTGGTCAGTCACGTTGGCTCCTTGGCGTGTTATTGAGGGCGACTGTGAAAGGCTTCATCGAGCACTTGGCGGCCGGGCAAACCGGCAAAAAACAGCGGTTTACGTAGCTGCTCGACAAAACCTGGGTCGCCGCAGATTAGCGCCATGGTCCTGCGCGAGGCAATACGCAGCTGCCTGATGTCGTCGGCTACGCTGGCTCGACGCTGGAGTCTGATGGTCAATAAGGGGTGCCGGTCGGCAAGTTCTTCAAGGCGTTTGGCGATATAGCAGTCGCCTGTTGACCAGTGCCATAATTCGATTGGCGCTGCATGTCCCCGCTCCAGAGCATGCCGCAGAATCGCCTGAAGCGGTGCCAGCCCGGTGCCTGCAGCCAACAACAGAAGCGGTCGATCCTGCCAGTCTGCATCGTATTGCAATGTGCCCGTCGCGGCGCCGAGGAACAGCCTGTCGTCAACCTTGAGGTCTGCTGCGGCGCGGCTGAATGTACCCGAAGCATGCAGGCGGATATGAAACTCCAGCCAGGGTTCGCCCGGCAGGCTGGCAATCGAATAGGGCCGGCCGAGCTGAGAATTGAGCCACAGGGTAAGATGTTGCCCCGGCAGAAACCGCAAAGGTCGTTCAGGTGCGATGCGGAGTATCAGGACGTCATCAACCTGCACGACGGAGACGACGTCGGCGCCAAGGTCATCGCACGTCGGGTCGTGCAACCGCAGGTCCATATCGTGCACAACCGGACACTGGCAGCTAAGCAGCCAGCCAGCCTCGCGTTGTTCTGCTGTGAGCGTATGGCACGCTTCAGCCGGCGCCTGACCTGGTTGGGCCTGAATCAGACAGGTATGGCAATACCCGCCGCGACATGACCAGGGTACGGTCTGGCCTTCGGCAAGCAGCTTGTCGAGCAGGTTTTCGCCATGCCCGGCATGCAGGGTCAGGTTGCCCAGCCTTAGTTCAGGCATGAGCCGGGTCGAAGACTTCGCACCGGTTGCGGCCGGTATTTTTGGCGTGGTACAGCGCCTGGTCCGCCTCGCTTATACAGGCATCCAGCTCATCGCCGGGGTGTATCAGGGTCAAACCGGCCGATAGCGTGCAGAAGGTACCTTCAGGCAAGCAGGGGAACTCGGTTCGGGAAAAGGCATTACGGATGCGGTCCAGACAGTGCTGCAAACTGACCATGTCGCTGTTATTCAGAAGCAGAACGAACTCCTCGCCACCGAATCGGGCAACCAGATCACCGCCACGCAGGTTCTCCGCAGCTACCCGGGCAAATCCCAGGAGCACTTCATCGCCCGCAGCATGGCCATAGTTGTCATTGATGCGCTTGAAATGATCCAGGTCCACCAGAGCAATCCCCAGGGTTTTGCCCGGTCCCAGCAACTGGATGCGTCGCCGGGACTCGTCGATGAAGTGTCGCCGATTGGCCAGGCCGGTCAGGCTGTCAGTGGCGGCCAGGTCCTGAAGTTGACCCATCATCCCCTTCAGAGTTTCCTGATGGAGCCTTAGTGTACTGTGGCGATGTTGCAACTGCTCTTTGAGCTTACGAACGTATCCTGCGAATACACAAAGCCAGCCAAGGAAGCATGCGAGCGCCGCCCACTCGATCAACTGGAGTGTCAGATCGCGTTCGGATAGATGGAAATGGAATTCCACTCCAATCACTGCAGCGTAGCAACAGAGGGCGAAAATGGAATGCAGAAGATAGGCGCGTGGGCTCAGTTGGAAGATGCCGAATATCAGGCCCATCGGGTATAGCATGAGCATGCTGCCGCGCAAGTCGCCGAGAAAGATCATCAAGTAAGTCACCAGCACCGTGCCAGTGACTATCTGGATACCCGCCAGGCTCGGGTCCTTAAAGTGCTTGTTGAAACCGCTTCTTAGAAGGAACAAAAAGCAGGCCTGAATAGCAATGGCGACCACGAAATGGCTGACGAATGTCACGCTGTTACCGGTGTACTCACCGGAAAGCCAGGCGACGACAACCAGTACGTAAGCGATGAGATAGTTGGTCTGCGCCAGATAGAAGCGCTGTAGACGCAGCGCTTGGGCTTTGGCTTCTCTGTCTGCGGAATCCGTTCCGGTCACGGCAAGCCTGTCCTTTTTTATGTGATGGCCTATTGGCGCCAATTTAGCGCTCCAGGTTGGCTTTGCATAGCCTTTTGTCTCATTCCCGGGGCAACCATTACAAGACCTCTGCCGCGGGTGCGCTGCTCAGGTATACTGCGTGCCTCTTTTCAGGCAAGGGCCTTTCGCCCCCGCCGCCGCTTTGTCCGAGAATCTGGCAGTCCTGCCCTCTCCGTAGGTCAGCGCCGAGCCAGCAGCCAATAGAGGAGCCTGTCCGAGCATGGCCGTAATCAAGCAAGATGATCTGATTCAAAGCGTGGCTGACGCGCTGCAATATATCTCCTACTACCACCCCGTGGATTTCATCCAGGCCGTGCATGAGGCCTACTTGCGGGAGGAGTCCCCGGCCGCGCGTGATGCCATGGCCCAGATCCTGATCAACTCCCGTATGTGCGCTACAGGCCATCGTCCGATCTGTCAGGACACCGGCATCGTCACGGTCTTCGTCAAGATCGGCATGAATGTACGTTGGGACGGTGCCACCATGAGCCTCGATGACATGATCAACGAGGGCGTGCGTCAGGCCTACAATCTGCCCGAGAACGTGCTGCGTGCATCGATTCTGGCTGATCCCGCCGGCAAGCGCACCAACACCCGGGATAACACACCTGCGGTGATTCATTACCAGATGGTGCCCGGCGACACAGTTGAGTTCCACGTTGCGGCCAAGGGCGGCGGCTCGGAAAACAAGTCGAAGATGGTCATGCTCAACCCGTCCGATTCGATCGTCGACTGGGTAGTTAAAACCGTACCGACCATGGGCGCAGGCTGGTGTCCGCCGGGCATGCTCGGGATCGGTATTGGCGGTACCGCAGAAAAGGCTGCGGTAATGGCCAAGGAATCCCTGATGGATCCCATCGATATCCATGAGTTGCGTGCCCGCGGTCCGCAGAACCGGGTCGAAGAGCTGCGCCTGGAGATCATGGACAAGGTCAACGCACTGGGCATTGGTGCCCAGGGTCTCGGTGGTCTGACCACGGTTCTCGATATCAAGATCATGGATTATCCGACCCACGCAGCCAGTCTGCCGGTATGCATGATTCCGAACTGTGCAGCGACCCGTCACGCACACTTTGTGTTGGATGGCAGCGGTGCGGCCGAGCTGACGCCGCCTCCGATGGATGCGTATCCGGACATCACCTGGGAAGTCGGCACCGGCGTGCGCCGGGTCAATCTGGATACCCTGACGCCGGAAGACGTGCTGACCTGGAAAACCGGCGAGACTGTTCTGCTGTCCGGCAAGATGCTTACCGGCCGCGACGCTGCTCACAAGCGTATGGTCGAGATGCTCAATAACGGTGAACAGCTGCCGGTCGATCTGAAAGGGCGCTTCATCTATTACGTCGGACCGGTGGACCCTGTGCGTGAAGAAGTCGTCGGACCGGCCGGCCCGACTACCGCTACACGCATGGACAAGTTCACCCGTCAGATCCTGGAGCAGACTGGCTTGCTGGGCATGATCGGTAAATCCGAGCGTGGTCCGATTGCGATCGAGGCTATCAAGGATCACAAGGCGGTGTATCTGATGGCAGTCGGCGGCGCGGCTTATCTGGTTGCCCAGGCGATCAAGAAAGCCGAAGTCTTGGCCTTTCCGGAAATGGGCATGGAGGCGATCTACGAGTTCGAAGTCAAGGACATGCCGGTGACAGTAGCAGTCGATACCAACGGTGAGTCAGTACACATCACCGGTCCGGCGATCTGGCAGAAGAAGATCGCTGATAGCTTGGCGGTAGAGATCTAAGTTCCGGTTTGTTTGCTGTACTGAAAGCCCCGAGCGCGCCAGCGTCTCGGGGCTTTTTGTTTGGCTTGCTTGTCAGGGCATTAGCGGCCGGGTTATCAGAAGCGCGCGGCTCGCAGCAGCCATGTACTCAAATACGCACAGATCAGACGCAGCACAAGTCCATCCCCCTCTTTGAAAAAGGGGGGCTAGGGGGGATTTGTTTTTCGTTTCCAACTAGCGGATCAAGGAATGATTCCCCCGGCGGCGATTTGCCGGTGCAGGTCGCCCACCAGCTATCAGGCTTGCGCAAGACGCCGTGAACCCGTCCCTGGGGGCTTGACGAAAACATCCCTGTTTTCGACACTTGCGCCACCCTGACAGCCAGCGGGCTTGGTCGCGCATCGGTGTGATGGAGAGATTAAAACCGGGGCCGGCGTATCCTATCAGGCAACTCCAATATTTATGCGAAGCGAGGCGACAGGGCTGAGCCGACCGTCCGATGACAGGGATGTCATCGACGAGCTTACAGGGACGTATTTGCAGCGTGTCGGCGCAGCGCTGCCGCCTCGCGACAGCTGACTCCGGAAGCCAGCCCAACGAACTGCTTGAGATGGTTTTGCGAGCGAGTGGTTGCTACGGTCGACATGACCGGAGCCGGTCGCCCGCCGGCTGCCAGGCTTGCGCAAGACGCCGTGAACCCGTCCCTGGGGGCTTGACGAAAACATCCCTGTTTTCGACACTTGCGCCAACCTGACAGTCGGCGGACTCGATGAGCATCGGCGTGAGATAGAGATTTAAAACCGCTGTCGCCTCGCGGTAGCTGATCCCAATCGCATCCCAATGAACGCTGGTCAGCCAGTCAAATCGTCGCGTAGCGCAGTCGCGCTACGCTCCCAGGCTGGATTGGCTCGCGAATTCAGACCCGCTGCGTTACACCAATGATTCCCCAACATGCAGCAACTTCAACGAATTGGTCCCGCCCTCCGAGTTATAAACGTCGCCTTTGGTGAGAATCACCCAGTCGCCCTGTTGGACGTGTCCGAGGGACAGTAATTTGTCGACGGCGGCCTGGTTCACTTCGCGTGAATCCATGGATAGCGGGTTGAATTCGATGCTCTGCACGCCGCGGAACATGGCGACCTTGCCCAGCGTTTGGGCGTTAGGCGACAGCGCGAAGATCGGCAGATGCGAGCGGATACGCGACATGATCAGTGGTGTGTGGCCACTCTCGGTCAGGCTGATGATGGCGGTGACGCCAGGGAAGTGGTTGCCCGCATACATCGCAGCCAGCGCAATGGTCTCGTCACAGCGTTCGAAGCTCTGGTGCAGGCGGTGACTGGATGACTGGCTGGTGGGGTGCTTTTCGGCGCCGACGCATACCCTTGCCATAGCCTGAACGGCTTCGATCGGAAAGCTGCCGGCAGCGGACTCGGCGGAGAGCATCACGGCGTCGGTGTAGTCGAGGGCAGCGTTGGCTACGTCGGACACCTCTGCACGTGTCGGCAGCGGGCTGCTGATCATCGATTCCATCATCTGGGTCGCAGTGATCACCACCTTGTTCTGGCGGCGGGCGCGACTGATGATGGTTTTCTGAATGCCGACCAGTTCGGCATCGCCGATTTCTACACCCAGATCGCCGCGTGCAACCATCACGCCGTCACTGGCTTCGATCAAGCCATCCAATGCTGCTTCATCGGCTACCGCTTCGGCGCGCTCGATCTTGGCGATCAGCCAGGCAGAAGAGCCTGCCTCCTTCAGCAGGCGGCGCGCCAGATGCATATCGGCGGCGTCGCGTGGGAAGGATACCGCCACGTATTCCATTTCCAGTTCGGACGCGATGAGGATGTCGTTGCGGTCCTTGTCGGTCAGGGCTGCAGCCGATAAACCGCCCCCGCGTCGATTGATACCCTTGTGGTTGGAGAGCGGGCCGCCAGCGGTGACTGTACAGCGGACCTCGTCTGTCGTTACCTGGTCCACATGCAATACCACGCGACCATCATCCAGCAGTAGCTCATCGCCTGTGCGACAGTCTTCAACCAGCTGTGGGTAGTCAATGCCGACGACCTCGGACGTACCATCGTCCAGTGGATGCGAGGTGCTCAGGCGGAATTTATCGCCTATGGCGAGGTGGATCTTGCCATCGACGAAGCGCGCGATGCGGATTTTCGGGCCCTGCAGGTCGCCCATCAGCGCAACGTGCAGGCCTTTCTGGGCAGCCATCTCCCGTACCAGACGCGCTCGCTGGCGATGCTCATCTGCAGTGCCGTGGGAGAAGTTCATGCGTGCGACATTCATTCCCGCGTCAATTAACGCAGCGATGCACTCAGCTGTGCTACTGGCAGGACCCAGGGTTGCGACGATCTTGGTACGGCGAATACTCATGTTTGGTTTCCTATGAAGATATGGAGGCGCTTTATGGGCCGTTACCCGACAGGCAGTGTTGTAATCGGATTTGAGGAGTAAAGCATCATGATGTGGCATTCATGCGTTTCACCCCGGATGAATTATCACTGGCCCGCTGCCCGGAGGCTTACAATGGCGGTAAATTGGCGAACTAATCGAAGCTATAGTCTAGTCAGTGTGCGCGGTCCAGAGCGTTATAGAGCGCTATGATACTAAAGAAGCGCACTGCGAAGGGGAGGGCAGATGCACCCACGTGTTATCGAAGTGACCGAGCGCCTGCGCGAACGCAGCCGGCAATCGCGCCAGGGCTATCTGCAGCAGATGGCTGATGCAGCCGCATTGCCGCGCGGCCGGCGGCACCTGTCGTGTGGCAATCTGGCCCATGGTATGGCTGCCTGTTCCTCTTCCGACAAGGACCGGTTGCGGATGATGGACGAGGTCAATGTTGGCATCGTTACCGCCTATAACGACATGCTGTCGGCGCACCAGCCCTATGAGACCTATCCGTCATTGTTGCGTGAGGCATTGCGCGCCTTTGGTGCGACCGGTCAGGTTGCCGGCGGTGTGCCGGCGATGTGTGATGGCGTTACCCAGGGCGAGCCCGGGATGGAGCTGTCGCTGCACAGCCGGGATGTGATTGCCATGGCGACGACCGTCGCGCTGTCACACAACATGTTCGACGGCGGCTTGTGTCTGGGCATCTGCGACAAGATCGTTCCTGGTCTATTGATGGGGGCGCTGCGCTTTGGGCATTTGCCGATTCTGTTCGTTCCGGCCGGCCCTATGCCCTCCGGGCTGCCCAACAAGGAAAAGGCCGCGGTGCGTCAGCGCTACGCCGAAGGGCTGATCGGCCGGGAAGAGCTGCTGGAAGCCGAAACGCAGTCTTACCATTCGCCGGGCACCTGTACCTTTTACGGCACTGCCAATACCAATCAGATGTTGCTGGAAGCGATGGGGCTGCAATTGCCTGGCGCCTCCTTTGTTAATCCGGGCACGCCTTTGCGCGACGCGCTCACTGTGTATGCAGCAGAACAGGCCGCGCGCCTGGCGCGCAGCGGGGAAGGGGCGCTGGCTTCCATTGTTGACGAACGTGCGTTGATCAATGCTGTGGTGATGCTGCTGGCCACAGGCGGATCAACCAACCTGACCTTGCATCTGGTTGCGATCGGTCAGGCGGCGGGGCTCAAGCTTAATTGGGACGATATGGCCAGCTTGTCCGAAGTGGTGCCCGGGCTGGCAAAGATCTACCCGAATGGCCAGGCTGATATCAACCATTTCCAGGCTGCCGGTGGCACGGCTTTCCTGTTCAGCCAGCTGATCGGCGCGGGACTATTGCACACCGATGTGCAGACCGTGGCGGGACCGGGACTCGAACGTTATACCCAGGAGCCTGCGCTGCTCGACGGCAAACTGACCTGGCGGGCCGGACCAGCCGATAGTCTGGACCAGAGTATTCTGCGTGGCTGGCGCGAGCCGTTTTCCAGGGATGGAGGCCTGCGGTTGGTACAAGGGAGGCTTGGTCGCGGTGTTATCAAGGTCTCTGCGGTCGCCGAGGAGCATTGGTATGTGAGTGCGCCCTGTCGCATCTTCGAAAGCCAGGAAGCTTTTGTCGCCGCTTTTCAGGCCAATGAGCTCGAGCACGACCTTGTCGCTGTGTTGCGTTTTCAGGGTCCGGCGGCGAATGGTATGCCCGAGCTGCACAAGCTCACGCCCTATCTGGGCGTATTGCAGGATCGGGGCTTCAAGGTGGCGTTGGTGACTGACGGCCGCATGTCTGGTGCGTCGGGCAAGGTCCCCGCGGTTATTCATGTGTGTCCCGAAGCGCGCGACGGTGGCCCATTGGCTCTATTGCGCGACGGAGATCAGGTCACCCTTGACGCAGGCGCGGGCACGCTGGACGTTGTAGTAGATGAGGCTGTCTGGGCCGGCCGCCAACCCGTTAGTCAGGCCGAGCCGATTCGCCGCGGCTGGGGGCGGGAAATGTTTGCATTCATGCGCCATGCTGTCAGTTCGGCGGAGGAGGGCGGCAGCAGTTTCACCGCAAGCCTGCGTGAAGCGGACGAGGAGAGGAGTCTATGACACTGCAACAATTGGCACCGCAACGTGGCCTGGGTCTGGATGAAGCGCAGTCGATCGACGAGCATGCAGAGCGCTTGGCGACGCGTATCGCCACAGCTTTAAGCGAGGCAATCGAGCGCAACGGGCGGGCGGTGCTGGCATTATCCGGCGGGCGAAGCCCTGAACCGGTGCTGGCTTGCCTCAACCGGATGGAACTGGACTGGCAAAAAGTCATCATAACGCTCGCCGATGAGCGCTGGGTTCCGCAAGACCACCCGGACAGCAATGGCGGGATGGTTTGCCGCTGTCTGAAAGACGCAATGCAGTTGGCGCGCTGGGAGCCGATGTATCGCGGGCAAAGTCCGGAACAGGACGCCGCTGAGTTCGACACGCTCCTGCAGTCACTGTTGCCGCTTGATGTATTGGTTCTGGGTATGGGCACTGACGGACATACCGCCTCGCTGTTTCCCGGCATCGATGGCCTGGAGACGAGCGTGTCCGAGGAGGCTCCGGTATTCTGTCGCGCCATACCGGGCAACGAGGAGCGTCTGCCGCGGATTACCATGACGGGCAAGGCGTTGAACCAGGCAACGATTCGCCTGCTTCAAATCAACGGACCGCAGAAGCGTCAAGCACTGACCGAAGCCTTTTCCGCATCCCCCGCGGAGCGACCGATTGCGGCGTTTCTAGAACCGCCTATGGACATTTATTACAGCCCCGAGGGCTGACAGGACATTTATGAGCCTTGCCGAGAATACTCGCGAAGTGGATCGCCTATTTGCCTCCGTGCGAGTGTTGCCTGTATTGAGCATCCGCAGGGAAGTTGACATTCTCCCGCTCGCTGACGCCTTGCTGGCGGGGGGGATCACCACGCTGGAAATCACCCTGCGTACTGCGCATGGGTTAGCTGCCATTGCGATTCTGCAACGTGAGCGGCCTGAATTGTGTGTAGGGGCAGGGACAGTGCTGGATGGCCGGCAGTTTCAGTCCGCTCTGGATGCTGGCGCGAGGTTCATCGTTACACCGGGCTGTACTGATGAGTTACTGACACTGGGGCTCGACAGTCCGGTTCCTCTGCTGCCAGGCATAGCCACTGCGTCAGAGTTGATGATGGGTTATCGGCTTGGCTATCGGCGCTTCAAGCTGTTTCCGGCTGAGGTGTGTGGGGGGGGCGCTGCCTTGCGGTCGTTTTCCGGCCCATTCCCCGGCGTGCGGTTTTGCCCCACAGGTGGCATCACTCAGGCAAAAGTTGCCGACTATATCGATCTGGATAATGTCATGGCGGTGGGCGGCAGCTGGATGGCGCCTCGTGAAGCCGTCGAGGCGGGCGACTGGTCGACTATCAGCGAGCTCAGCCGCCAGTCGCTCGTGGGTTAAGCGTGCCTGCCGCCTTTTTGCGGCAGCGATACAATCAGCAGGTGATCAGGACGCAGGTTTGCTGGGATCGACAAACTCGTCAGGTTTAACTACCAGCACATCACAGGGCACCTCATCGAGCAGGCGTTCGGCGGTGTGTCCGATCAAGGCAGCATCCAGACGCGAGCGTGATACCGCGCCCATCACCAGCAGATTGATTGTCTGCTTTTCGATGAACTCGGGAATCGCTTCCTCCGGATACCCTTGCAGCAATTGCCTATGTGTCGCCGGGATGCTGGCTGTATCCGCGAGCTTGCTGAACGCAGCCTGATGCCGTTCCCGGACCTCGCCGGCATAGGCGTCATAGTCGCCGATGATGCTCGCATCGAATACCAGAGTGCGGGGCAGAGGATTGAAGCAGTGGGCGATATACATCTGCGCGCGCATCGCTTTGGCCAGACTGTCCGAATTGGCGATCAACTTGTAGTCCAGGGCGGCGGGCTTATCTGCTTCATGCAATGGATCGACGCTGGCGCAAATCGAGCCGATCAACGTGTCGGCCTGTTTGACCAGCCACAAGGGCGCCTCGCAGTGGCGGATCAGTTGCCAGTCGGTATTGGTCAGCAGGAGCTTCTTGATCGGGTTGTGGTGGTGGGTGGTCTTGATGACCAGATCCGCATCGGATTGCTGGACCGCCTGCAGGATGTTGCGATCAAGCCGCTTGCCCCATACTGCGCGGGTGTCCACGCGGGACGTTTTTTCACGTAGCGGCTTGGCGAGCTTGTCGAGAAACACCTCGTGTTGCTTGAGTAACGAGGCGCGCGCCTTTTCCAGCCCTGGCGTGGCAAACAGCAGGCCGCCGTCCAGTGCCGAGTTGTAGTCACAGAGGAACAGCGTAAAGGTGGCGTCGGGATAAAAACCCGCCAGCTGTTCGGCGCGGCGCAGAGAAGGCTGGTCTGATTCGCTGGTCGGATCAATCACCACCAGCACATTACGGAATTCCATCAATATTGCCTCCTGATTCGGGGAAGTGTGATTGAGTGTAAGACAAGATGGGGCTTTTGGAAGTGACCTGCATCAAGATGGGCGGTCGGTCGTTGAGCTACTAAAAATAATAGAATGCACCCGACCATCGCTTCCTTAATGCTTGGCCAGCGCGAACTGCTGCATTATTCTCGAACATTCAGGATGTTAGCGGACCAGGACGGACCACATGCTTAGATGGGTAATAATGGTTTTACTGGCTTGGCTGCCACTGCCAGGGATGGCCGAGATATACCGATGGGTTGATGCCGAAGGGCGTGTACAGTTCGGCGAGCGGCCAGCGGCGAATGCCGAGCTCCTGGATATTCGACCGCAGGTAATCGAGCGAGATGAGCAGGTCCTGCAGAGAGAAAAAAATATCCAGAAAATCATCGATGTACGCGCCGAGGAACGTGAAGTTGAAACGGCCCGTTCCGTGGCGCGGCGTAAACAAGCTAAGGCACAATGTGATGGCATGCGTCGCCATCTGGCCAAGTTTGAAGGTCGAAGACTCTGGTATGAAGAAGATGCTGATGGCAAAAAGGTGGAGGTCCACCCGAGTCGCATCAAGGCACGCAAACACGAACTCGAAACCCTGTTACAGGAGCGCTGTTAATGCCGTCTCTGCCTCTGTCCGGCAGCATGGGTACGCCCGGATTTATTGAGCAGCGTCACATCGCCCGCCATCAGCTGGCAGCGTATCTTTGCGTCTACAACGCCCGCACGGACAAGCCGATGGGGCAGATCGGCAACGTTTCAGGTAATGGACTGATGCTGATCAGCGTATTGCCGGTGATGGTCGACGAGATATACGAGATGCGTTTGAAGCTTCCAGCCGGTGAGGGTGGTCTGGACATCATCGACTTCAAGGCGTTGAGCCATTGGTGTCGATCGGATGTGTCTCCTGGCTATTTCGATACGGGTTTCAGTATTGTATCGAGCTCGCATTCCATCAGCGAACTTGCCCATCTTCTGGAGCGATTCTTCACCTTTTGATAGTGCGCTGATGCCTGCCCACTCCGCTTCGGTTAACCTGCATTATTTGAGCGGCGGGAAGTGACATGGGCAAGAGCATCTTCTGGTACGATTTCGAATCGACAGGTATTGATCCACGCAGGGATCGGCCATTGCAAGTTGCGGGTATTCGCACCGACGAGAACCTTGAGGAAATTGGCGAACCCCTCTGTATCGATTGTCGGCTGTCAGACGATACGCTCCCCCATCCGATGGCCTGCCTGGTAACCGGTATCGGCCCCGCGCGCGCTACAGCCGGGCTCGCGGAAGCTGAATTCATCGAGCAATTGCATCGCCAGATGGCCGAGCCGGGTACTTGTACCGCTGGTTACAACAGTCTGCGGTTCGATGACGAGATGACGCGCTTTACGCTGTATCGCAATTTCTACGATCCCTATGCGCGGGAATGGCAGGGCGGTAACAGTCGCTGGGACCTGCTTGATGCACTGCGCACAGCTCAGGCGCTACGGCCCGAGGGAATTGTATGGCCCGAGCAGGATGGCCTTCCCAGTCTGCGACTCGAACTGCTGACCCGAGCCAACGGCATTGACCACGGCCAGGCGCATGATGCACTGGCGGACGTGCGCGCTACTATCGCCATGGCGCGCTTGCTCCGGCAAGCCCAGCCACGTTTATACCAGTACCTCTATGATTTGCGTAGCAAACATAAAGTTTGCGAATTAATCGACTTGCAACGTGTGCGCCCGCTCGTGCATGTATCGGGACGCTTCGGTCGGGAGCGTAGCGGGTTGGCAGTCGTCCTGCCCCTTGCCTGGCACCCGGTCAATCGCAATGCGTTGATTGTGTATGACCTGGCGGCTGACCCCGATCTGCTGATTGATCTGGACGCAGAAACGCTCCGTGAATTGATGTATACCCGCACAGCCGATCTGACTGAAGGCCAGCAGCGACCAGGCCTGAAGTTGGTGCATATCAATAAATGCCCGGTATTGGCTGATATCAAAGTACTTCGCGAAGAAGATATCCAACGCCTGTCACTGAATATGACAGAGTTTCGTTATCGCGCAGAGACTTTGGCAGCGTGGCGGGCAGACGGTCAGAAGAAGTTACACAGCCTGTTTAACGATCAAGGAAGGATCGATAATGCTGGCCATGATGACTGCGAATTGCAGTTATACGGCGGCTTTATGAGTGACGCCGACCGGGCTCAGCTGGACATGATCCGCCAGGCGGGTGGAGAACAACTTGACGCTGCGCTATGGCCGTTGGGGGATCAACGGCTGGTAGATATGCTGCCGCGTTACCGTGCGCGGAATTTTCCGCAAAGTCTGAGCGAGGCTGCTCACAAGGACTGGTCTGGATTCTGTAAGGGTCGGCTTGAAGGCATTATCCCCGGGGCCTCAATAACACTGCCCGAGTTTTTGCGTACCATCGATGAGCTGCTCCCTACCCAGACGGGAACACAAAAGGCTCTGCTACTGGCCTGGCAAGAGTACGCTAAAGCCTTGGGCGCGCGGCTGCGGGTCAGTACGGTGTAATATCGATTCGACGTCGATGTTCAGTATCAAGCGGAAATAAAAAACCCGCCGGGAGTGGCGGGTTTTGCGGACGCCTGGCTATTAGCCGAGGATAGTCATCCAGGATTCAACAGTGTCTGAGCCGTACTGTTCTTTCCAGGCTTTCAACGTCTTGTGATTGCCGCCCTTTGTCTCGATGGTTTCACCGTTGTGCGGGTTTTTGTACTGCTTAACTTTGCGAGCGCGCTTGACGGGCGCCGAGGACCTTGCGTTTTTGGTTTGAGCTGAGCCCTTGTTATCAGGATCGAGAAGGGCGACTACTTGCTTGGGCGTCTTGCCGTGCTGATCCATCAATGCACGAAGTTTTTCTTCGAATTCGAGTTCTTTCTTCAGTTTGTCGTCGTTGGACAGTGACTGCAGGCGCTCGGAAAGTTCACGGATGGTCTCTTCGAGCTGGCGATATTCTTGAAGCATGGACATAAGTTGTACCTTATAACGGTAGAAGATGTATTCGACCCCGAAATAGTAAGTTAAGAACTCTGGCCATACAACAACTTGATGATCGCAATATGTAAATAATCACGTTTCTTTTTGCCGTCTGTCTCTGATCCGGCTGCAATCGGAGAACGCAGCGGGTAGAATGCCCCACTTTAGCCGCTGCTTCTGCCAGCAGTATTGGAGATCAATGAATGCGTACTTTTCGTCTGGTTATAGCCTGTCCTGATCGTGTGGGTATAGTCGCCAAAGTCAGTAATGTCCTGGCGACTTATAATGGCTGGATAACAGAAGCCAACCACCATTCGGATAATCTCTCCAATTGGTTCTTCATGCGTCACGAAATACGGGCCGATTCGCTACCTTTTGATGTCGATGGCCTGCGTACCGTGTTTGCGCCAATTGCTGCCGAGTATTCAATGGACTGGCGGGTGAGTGACTCTGCGCAGCGCAAAAAGGTCGTGCTGATGGCGAGCAGGCAATCGCACTGCCTGTTCGATCTGTTGCACCGCTGGCACAGTGGCGAACTCGATTGCGATATAACCAGCGTTATTTCCAATCACGATGATCTGCGCAGTATGGTCGAATGGCATGGCATACCCTTTCATCATGTTCCGGTAAAACCGGATCATAAAGCCGAAGCGTTTGCCGAAGTGACGCGTTTGATCGACGAGCAGCAGGCTGATTGTATTGTGTTGGCGCGCTACATGCAGATATTGCCGCCTGAGCTATGTAGCCGGTACGCCAACAAGGTCATCAACATACACCACAGTTTTCTGCCTTCATTTGTCGGTGCCCGGCCCTATCACCAGGCTGCCCAGCGGGGCGTCAAGCTGATCGGGGCGACATGTCATTATGTTACCGAGGAGCTCGATGCGGGTCCGATCATCGAGCAGGATGTGGTGCGAATCAGTCATCGCTTGAATGCCGAAGACATGGTTCGTCTCGGGAAAGACGTCGAAAAGATGGTACTTTCGCGAGGTTTGCGCTATCACTTGGAGGACCGGGTTCTGGTCCATGATAATAAGACCGTCGTTTTCAACTAAGGTGTGTCTTTGTATGGTCCAGCCCACCGTCAGTGAAGGAAGATGCCGTGCTCAAAATAGTCAAAGTCCGCGACTATATGTCCACCGACCTGATCTGTCTTTCGCCTCATACAGATCTGGCCAAGGCAATCAATATATTGCTGTCGAACAGGATTTCAGGTGCACCGGTAGTTGATGGATCAAGGCGCCTGGTCGGTATGTTGTCGGAGGCGGATTGCCTGAAAGGAATTTTCACCGGCAGTTATTTTGAAGAAGAGAGCGGGACTGTGGAATCGGTGATGTCGCAGGCCGACACCATCGACGCCGACGAAGACATCGTCAAGGCTGCCGAATACTTCATCAGGCAGGGCAGGCGTCGGCTACCGGTATTGGAAGATGGCGTTCTGGTAGGGCAGATCAGCCGGCGCGATATTTTGCGGGCAGTCCAGCACTTCAATGACCACGGCTCGCCAAAATGAGCGAACCTGTAGCGCAGCATGACAACGAGGACGATCCTGGCCCCCTTGCGCGCGGCGCAGCGTCCTTGCCGCCCGTGATCGGGGAAGGCTGTCTGGCGCGTTTCGATCCGGAGAGTCTGAACGAGGAGTCAGGAACTGACTTCTCCGCAGCCGTTTCATTGCGCTGCGAACCAATCGAGCCGCTGGATCCTGTCTGACCCGATAACCGGGCGTTATTGGCAAAAGCTCAGCAGGCAGGGTCTCCCTTGCCTGGTTAGCCGGTCGTATCTCCTTTCTTGACGCCAACCGTTCGTCAGTGAACGCCAAATGTTTCCTCCTCGTTGCCGATAGCCCAAGTATCTGGCACCACCCATAGTGCGCAGTCCCGCCTTCTGCCAAAGCGCAGTTGAATTGTTCACTACTCAGGCGTACCCATACATGAATTTGAGAAACTTGCCCATCGCTGCCAGGCTCGCCGGCGCGTTTGGGGCCATTGCGGTGATTGTCCTGCTGCTCGGATTGCTCGGCATGAAAAGCATGGACGATATGCGTAAAGAGGCATCGGAGGTGGAGCATGTCTGGATGCCGGGTCTGCAGCAGCTCGGCGCTTTCAGCCAGGATTTTCTGCGCTTCCGGGTATTTACTCTGCGGATACTGCTGGCTGAGGACCGGGCGGAGCTTCAGCAGCTGCACAGCGAGATGGATCAGCTTGGAACGAGCCTCAGGGAGTCTGAGCAGGCCTATGCAGCGTTGATCACCGAGCCAGCGTTACAGCAGGCATTCGACGATTATCTGGCGCAGCGCCGAGTCTACATGCGCCAGCACGAACAGACGATGAAACTCATAGCGCAGGGGCAGAAAGATCAGGCAATCCAAATGGTTCGCGACAGCCTCAACGATCTGGCTAGCTTGGCAACGAAGGAGCTGATTGATCTGGAGCAACTGCTTCTCCAGGGTGCAGGGAAGGCGGCCGAGGCATCCCTGGAAACCTACGAACAAAGCTTCCGTCAGGTCATGATCTTCATAGCCGCTGCTGCTGCGTTGACCCTGTTGCTGGCATGGTTGACCGCGCGCAGTATCGTCTCGCCTATTCGTCAGGCGGTGCAAATCAGCGAAGTCATCGCCACCGGTAACCTGACCCATAATTTCAAGGTTGAAGGCAAGGACGAGCCGGCACGATTGCTGATGGCACTATCTGCGATGCAGTCGCAGCTGCGCGATACCATCCGGGGTATTGCCAACTCGTCGACCCAGTTGGCTTCTGCGGCTGAAGAGCTGAATGCCGTAACCGAGGACTCCACTCGCGGTCTGCAGCGGCAAAACGATGAGATCCAGCAGGCAGCTACCGCTGTCAATGAGATGAGCGCCGCCGTGGATGAGGTCGCAGGTAATGCTGTTTCGACTTCGGAGCAGTCCCAGGCAACCGCGACCGTCGCCTCGGAAGGGCAGCAGCAGGTGATATACACTGTCACCAGCATCGACAAACTCTCCGGTTCCATTCGGACCACCTCCAAGGAAGTGCAGGAGCTGGCCGAAAAGGCGCAGAACATCAGCCGTGTGCTGGAGGTGATTCGCGCCGTGGCGGAACAGACCAACCTTCTGGCGTTGAATGCTGCCATCGAGGCCGCGCGCGCAGGTGAACATGGGCGTGGGTTTGCCGTGGTGGCTGATGAGGTGCGGGCTCTGGCGCACCGCACGCAACAGTCCACGGCGGAGATCGAAGATATGATAGGCACTATTCAGCAGGGCACTGAACGTGCGGTTGAAGCGATGCAGATCAGCAATACCATGGCTACCAATACCTTGGGCCAGGCAGAATCAGCTGGCGAGGCGCTTAATCGAATCACCGCCGCCATCAACGAAATCAACGAGCGCAACCTGGTGATTGCCAGCGCAGCGGAGGAGCAGGCGCAAGTGGCGCGTGAGGTGGATCGTAACCTGGAGAATATCCGCGACCTTTCAACACAATCAGCCGCGGGTGCCGAACAGACCAGCTGTTCCAGTCGGGAGCTTTCCCGCCTGGCCGTGGAGCTGAATGATCTGGTAACGCGTTTTACCATCTAGCTTCGGGCTCGTTTCGTACCCAGCCGTTGCCTTCTTTGATCGCAACGGCTTTTTTTTTGAACTCGCGCAGCTATTTACCCCTCTATTGCACTCAGTACTCAAACGAGCGTTTTATTCACCGTAACTCGAGCGGAGCACGAATGCCCCCACCGACTGGATCATGTTTTTCCTGTCTGTTCTGGCTGACCCTGTCAGTACCTTTACTTGGAGCCGTTTCTGGCTGTGCGGGGGAAGAAGAGCCCGCTCCGGAGCCGCCGCGCATTGCACTGGTGGAGCGCCTGCAAGCGGCGGAGCCCTTGCCGGAAGCCCTGCGTTTTCCCGGTGTGGTGGAGAGCGTTACCACGACTCAGATCGCGTTTCAGGTGCCTGGCCGAATTGAACAGATACTGGTTGACGAGGGCGCCCGGGTAACCCGGGGTCAGCCGTTGGCGAAGCTGGATGCTACGGATTACGAGCTGCAATTGCGCGAGGCCGAAGCGCAACACCGGCAACTACAGGCGGACCTGACGCGCAAGCGCAGCCTGCTCGCCGAAGGTATTTTGTCCCCTGCGGCGATCGAGCCGCTGGAGGCCGAACTGATCTCGGCCCAGGTTGCACGTGACAGCGCGCTGCGAAATATCGCCCACAGCACACTCAACGCGCCCTTTGACGGTGTGGTCGCCGAACGCATGGCGGAGCCGGATATGGTCGTGAGTAATGGCACGCCGATCCTGCAGATTCAGGATAATCAGTATGTGGAGGTGGGTGTCGATCTGCCCGAGCGGGCGGCGCTCAGCCTTCCCCTGGGGCCTGATCTGCAGGCGCAGGGCCAGCTGGTGATCGCTGACGTGAGTCTGCCCCTGAAATACAAGGAACACAGCACCCAGCCACGCGAGGGGGCCCGTACCTACCGGCTGACCCTGCGCGGGGCGCCCCCCGAAGATTTCAACTTGCTGCCTGGCATGGCCATGCGCGTGGCCATAGAGTTACCGGCGCCCATTGCCGATGTCACTTCCAGCGGCTTCCGCATACCCTTGTCCGCCTTGCAGACGACGCCTGAAAACGAGCATTTCGTGTGGCTGGCGGTCGACGGCCAGACGGTGCGCAAAGATCTGACCTTGCAGCGTATCGATGGCAGTCATGCGCTGGTGGCCGGTGACTTCGAAGCGGGTAGCCAGATAATAGTCGCCGGGGGCAGCAAGCTGTTCGAAGGTCAGACGATCAAAGCGCAGCAGCGGGATTGAACTGATGGATTTTGCCCGTTACGCCATTTTCAAACCTGTGAATACCTGGTTGCTGCTACTGATTTTGCTGGTCGGTGGGACCATCGCTTTCTTCGAAATCGGTCGCCTGGAAGATCCTGAATTCACCATCAAGCAGGCCATCGTCAATGTGCAGTATCCCGGCGCCACGGCGCTGGAAGTCGAGCAGGAAGTCACCGAACCGCTGGAAAGCGCGATCCAGCAGATGACCCAGATAAAGGAAATTCGCTCGCGCTCGATGGCGAACCAGGCAGAGATTCGCGTCGATATTGAGGACCGCTTTACCGGTGATGCCCTGCAGCAGGTCTGGAACGAGTTGCGCAACAAGATCAACGATGCCCAGGGCGACCTGCCACCGGACGCCCAGCCGCCAGTGGTAAATGATGATTTCGGTGATGTGTATGGAATCTTCTATGCGCTGACCGGCGAAGGCATGACGCTGAAGGAGCTTCACGAGCTGGCCAAGGAGCTGCGGCGAAAGTTGGTTAGCGCAGAGGGTGTCGGCAAGGTCGAGATATCAGGCGTTCAGGAGGAACGGATACTGGTCGAGGTCGATCAGGCGCGTCTGGCTGCCCTGCGGCTGTCGCCGGAGGAGATCATGGCGGCCCTGAGCGATGCCGATGCGGTGGTCGACGCGGGTGGCGTGCACAGCGGCGAGCTGTTTGTGCGTATTCGCCCGACCGGCGCCTTCGATTCCGTCGAGACATTGCGCGCGATACCGGTCGGGCAGGGCACGCAGAGCCTGCCCCTGGGATCGGTCGCCGAGGTTCGCCGCGATTACCAGGATCGCCCCACACAGATCATTCGTCACAATGGGCAGCCTGCGCTGACGCTGGGCGTCAGCGGGGTTTCGGGGAGCAATATCGTCGAGGTAGGCGAATCCGTCGAAAGCGCACTAGCGGATGTGAGGCATTTGATGCCGCTGGGCGCCGAGCTTCATCCACTCTACGAGCAGCACCAGATAGTCAATGAGTCGGTCAATAGCTTCGCGCTGAACGTGTTCATGTCCGTTGCCATCGTCGTGGCGGTGTTGTGTATCGCGATGGGACTGCGCGCCGGGGCGATCATCGGCATTGTGTTGTTTTTGACAGTGCTGGGTACGCTGCTGCTGATGTGGCTGGCGGGTATCGAGCTGGAGCGGATCTCCCTGGGCGCGCTGATCATCGCCATGGGTATGCTGGTCGACAACGCCGTGGTGGTCTGTGACGGAATGCTGATCCAGCAGCGCCGTGGCTTGAGCATTCTCGAAGCGGCGCAGAAAACGCTGCGGCAAACTCAGTGGTCGCTGCTCGGGGCCACCATTATCGGAATTCTGGCCTTTGCCGGCATCGGTCTGTCGCAGGACGTGACCGGTGAGTTTCTGTTCTCGCTGTTCTTTGTCATCGCCGTGTCGTTGCTGTTGAGCTGGCTGCTGGCATTGCTGGCGGTACCGCTGTTTGGTCATTATCTGCTTGAGAGCAAGGCGGCCCGGGCGGGCAAGGACGAGCAGCAGGGCGAACAGAACACTGACGAACCCTATTCGGGCCCGGTCTATGAGCGCTTTCGCAAGATTGTTGGCCGCGTGCTGTTGCACCCCTGGATCACCGTAAGCGTGCTGGTAGTGCTCACGGTGGCCAGTGTGCTGGGCTTCAGCCGGGTGGAGCAGAGTTTCTTTCCGGCATCCAGTACACCGTTATTCTACGTCAATATCTTCCTGCCGCAGGGCACGCATATTCAGGATACCAGCCGCCACGCTGAGGATGTTTCCGGTTATCTTGCGCAGCGTGACGGGGTTACGGACGTGTCGACCTATGTCGGCGCTGGCGCCTCGCGCTTCATGCTGACCTACATGCCAGAGCAGCCCAATCCGTCATTCATGCATTTTCTGGTGCGCACCGAAGATGCGGAGCTGATCGATGGCCTGGTTCGGGAGATAAACCAGGAATTGCCGACCCGCTATCCGGATGCTGACGTGCATGCGGCGCGCTTTCTGTTTGGCCCCAATGCCGAGGCCAAGCTCGAGGCGCGCATCAGCGGCCCGGACATCAGCGTGTTGCGAGCATTGTCTGCCGAGGGGCAACGGCGCCTGCAGCAAGAGGGACATGTATTCAATATTCGGGATGACTGGCGCGCGCCAGTGGTGGTGTTGCAGCCGCAACTGGCGCTGGATCGCCTGGCCGATGCGGGGCTCACTCAGCAGGCCGTTGCGCGGTCCCTGGCCGCTGCCAGTGAAGGTGCTCAGGTCGGTGTTTTCCGCGAAAGGGATGAGCTGATTCCGATCCTGCTGCGTGCTACCGAAGAGGACCAGGTCAGTGCTGACGACCTGTTGCAGCGCTTGATCTGGAGTCCGGCGATCAACACCTACGTGCCGCTGGCGCAGGTTGCCGACGGCGTCACGGTGAACAGTCTGGATACCGTGATCCGCCGCTTCGACAGAGAGCGCACCATCGCCATACGTGCCGAGCCCCGCGATGGGGAAAACACCAACGCAGCCCATAGCCGCATCCGACCGCTCATCGAGTCCATGGAGCTGCCGCTGAATTATTCCATGGAGTGGGGCGGCGATTATGAACAGTCCTCCGATTCCCAGGAGGCCCTGGCCAGTACACTGGCCTTGCCCTACCTGGCAATGATGCTGGTAACGGTGGTGTTGTTCGCCAGGGTGCGTCAGCCGCTGATGATCTGGCTGGTGGTGCCGATGGCGATCTGTGGCGTGACCTTCGGCTTGCTGATTACTGGCCGACCCTTCGATTTCATGGCCTTGCTCGGGCTGCTCAGCTTGACCGGTATGCTGATCAAGAATGCTGTGGTGCTGGTCGATGAGATCGACCGCCAGGTGCGGCAAGAGATACCACGCCTCACGGCGATTATCGAGGCATCGGCTTCGCGTCTGCGCCCGGTCACCATGGCGGCGGGTACCACCGTCGCGGGCATGGTGCCGCTGCTGTTCGATCCCTTCTTCACCAACATGGCAGTGACCATCATGGGTGGGCTCGCCTTTGCGACCCTGCTTATCCTGTTGGCCGTGCCGTGTCTGTACTTGCTGTTCATGCGAGTCAGGCAGGAGGAGGTGCAATGACCGGCGCTCCGTTCAAGTGCTCCCTTGCCCTGTTCGCGGTAATGCTCGGCGGCTGTTCCAGCGTGCCGGAGCACCCCGCGCCGCAGGTGCCTGACAGCTGGTTCGGTACGTCCCAGGCGCAGCCGGCCGATGCCCAGACACTGGCGCTGTGGTGGCAGGCATTCGATGATCCGATGTTGACGGACCTGGTGCACCGGGCGATGCAGCAGAGCCATGACGTGCGCCTCGCCATGTTGCGCGTCAACGGCGCGCGCAGCCAATTGAGGTTGTCCCGGGCGGAGCTGTTCCCCAGTATTGATCTGCCTGGATCGGCCAGCCGTCAATGGGTTGGTAACGAACAGGAGTCGGACAGCCCGCTGGCGGAGTACGGCCTGGACGACACCATTCGCTTCGATATGTGGGAGCTGGCGGTGGAGGCCAGTTGGGAGGTTGATCTGTTCGGTGCCACCCGCGCCCGCACCGAGGGCGCGCGGCAGATGGTGCGTTCGGCGCAGGCCGAGGCCATCGCAGCGCGCATTGCCGTCGCATCGAACGCTGCGCAGGGTTATGTCCAGATCCGCGCACTGCAAGCGCAGCAAGGGCTGCTGCGTGAAGGTATAGAAGTGGCACAGGAACTTGAACGCATCGCTGGACTGCTGTTCGAGGCAGGGGAGGTCAACCGCCTGGACGTGGAAAGCGCCGCCGCCGAACGTGCCGCCTTGCAGGCCGACCTGGGTGAGCTGGACATCAACCTGGCCGAAGCATTGCTGGCGCTGGATACGTTGCTGGCTGAGCCGCCCGGTTCCACCGGGCGTGAGCTGGATACCGTAGCCGTCACGGCCGTTCCGCTGGCCGGCGATGCCATTGCGCCGGGCCAGCCGGTGGACCTGTTACGCCGCCGGCCTGACATCGTGGCTGCCGCGGCGCAACTGGATAGCGCTGCGCTGCAGTCGCTGGCCGCCCGCCGTGATCTGTTTCCCACCCTGACGTTGCAGGCCGCGATGGGCCGTTCCGGTCTGGCGCTGAATAATGATTTTTCATCGGCGTCGAATTTTGCCCGCCTCGGCGCAATGTTCGGCCTGCCGCTGTTGGATTTTGGTCGCCGTGGCGCGGCTATTGACCTGGCGGACATCGAGGGCGAGACAGCCTATGTCGGCTTTGAACAGGCACTGACGCAAGCCCTGGAAGATGTAGAACGTAGTCTGGCGGCGATTGAGGGCCAAGAGCGCCGGCACGCCGCGCTGGAACGTGCCCGTGATCATTCTGAGCGTGCCTATCAGCTGGCACGCACCAGCTATCGCCTTGGTGAGGCCAATCTCTTTGAGGTGCTGGAGGCCCAGCGGGGCGCGCTGCAAGCCAGGCAACAGTATCTGCACGGGCGTACCGCACTGGCGACCGCGCAGGTTGCATTGTTTGTCGCGCTGGGTGGCGGCTGGGAGTCTGGAGAGGAGGACATAGCTCAGCACTGAGCATCAACCAAAAAAAACCGCGCCTGGAAGGGCGCGGCTTTTACTGCACGAGCTGTTTCTATCAGGCAGTTTCTGCCTCGGCATGGGCCTTGGCTGCCTGGACCGCAGCCGGAGCCGGGGTGCGGATCAGGTGGTCGAATGCACCCAGTGCGGCGGTGGAGCCTGCACCCATGGCGATGATGATCTGCTTGAAGGGGACAGTAGTGACGTCCCCTGCAGCAAACACACCCGGCATGGAGGTAGCGCCGCGGGCATCGATCTCGATCTCGCCGTGCTTGCTCAGCTTCAGGTCGCTGCCCTTGAGCCATTCAGTGTTCGGTACCAGACCGATCTGTACGAAGATGCCGGCTACATCGACCTGCTTGCTTTCGCCAGTGGCACGATCGGTATAGTTCAGGCCGACCACTTTCTTGTCGTCGCCACGTACTTGCGTGGTCTGGGCGTTCATGATGATGTCGACGTTGTTCATCGAGCGTGCCTTGCGCTGCAATACCTCGTCTGCACGCAGAGTGTCGCCGAATTCCAGCACGGTGACGTGCTCGACGATGCCCGCCAGATCGATGGCTGCCTCGATGCCAGAGTTACCGCCACCAATGACCGCGACGCGCTTGCCTTTGAACAGCGGGCCGTCACAGTGCGGGCAGTACGCTACGCCCTTGCCACGGTATTCCTGCTCGCCAGGTACGTTCATTTCTCTCCAGCGTGCACCCGTTGCCAGGATGACTGAACGGCTGGACAGTGTCGCGCCGCTTTCCAGGGTCAGCTCTACCAGCTCGCCACTGCTCAGTTTGGCAGCTTTCTGCTCGGTCATTACATCGACCTCATAGTCCTTGACGTGCTGCTCAAGGCTGGCAACCAGCTTGGGACCTTCGGTGTAGGGAACCGAAATAAAGTTCTCGATCCCGACGGTGTCCATCACCTGACCGCCGAAACGTTCTGCCACCAGACCGGTGCGGATGCCTTTACGTGCTGCATAAATGGCTGCAGCAGCACCAGCCGGGCCACCGCCGACGATCAATACGTCGTAGGGCGCTTTTTCATTCAGCTCGGCGGCCTTGCGATGCGCAGCGCCGCTATCAACCTTGTTGACGATTTCCGCGAGGGTCATGCGGCCCTGGCCAAAGTGTTGACCGTTCAGGTAGACCGAAGGAACAGCCATGACCTGACGTTCCTCGACTTCGTCCTGGAACAACGCGCCGTCGATCATCACGTGGGTGATGTTCGGGTTCAGCGTCGCCATCAGGTTCAGTGCCTGTACCACGTCAGGGCAGTTCTGGCATGACAGCGAGATGTAGGTCTCGAAGTGGAACTCGCCTTCAAGGTTGCGTACCTGCTCAAGCAGAGCAGGATCGGCCTTGGAGGGATGGCCGCCGGCCTGCAGCAGCGCGAGAACCAGCGAGGTGAATTCGTGGCCCATCGGGATGCCTGCGAAGCGTACGCGAGGCTCTTGTCCAGCCGGGGCAATGGCCATGCTCGGGGAACGCTTGTCGCTGACTTCAGCCATGCTGATCTTGCTGGAGAGCGCGGCGATTTCAGTCGCGAGCTCCTTCAATTCTTTAGCCTTGGGGCTGTCATTGACGGACACGCTGACTTCTATCGGGTTAACGATATTCTGCAGATACGTGTCCAATTGCTGCTTCAGATTCGCGTCCAACATATGCGTGTCCTTTGTCAAATTGGGGAATTCGGGGCGTAAAAAACCCGGCCCGCCAACCGGATGCGTGGTGCATCGCGGCGGGCCGGGTGCTTGGCAGTACTTAGATCTTACCTACCAGGTCCAGCGAAGGAGCCAGAGTAGCGCCGCCTTCTTCCCACTTGGCAGGGCAGACTTCGCCCGGGTGGGCAGCAACGTACTGGGCAGCCTTGACCTTGCGCAGCAGGTCAGCAGCGTTACGGCCGATGCCTTCTGCAGTGACTTCAACGGCCTGAATGATGCCTTCAGGATCGACGATGAAGGTACCGCGGTCAGCCAGACCCATGTCTTCGCGCATGTTGTCGAAGTTACGGGTGATGGTGCCGGTCGGGTCACCGATCATGGTGTACTGGATCTTGCCGATGGTTTCGGAGCTGTCGTGCCATGCCTTGTGAGTGAAGTGGGTGTCTGTCGAAACAGAGTAGATCTCAACGCCCATCTTCTGGAACTCGTCGTAATAGTCGGCAACGTCGCCCAGCTCGGTCGGGCAAACGAAGGTGAAGTCAGCGGGATAGAAGAAGAATACAGCCCACTTGCCCTTCAGGTTCTCTTCGGTTACTTCGATGAATTCGCCCTGCTTGAATGCCTGGGCCTTGAACGGTTTGATTTGCGTATTGATAACGGACATCGTGTAACTCCTTGATGAGTCGGGTTGGTTAGAAGACATGGCTAATCTTAGGGGCTAGTCCCGGTTGCTTGAAATTGATTTCGCCTAACCAGCGGATAGCTTTTGCCTATGTGAAACGCCATGTTGATAAACCGGCTAATGATGGCCGCTTTGCCGCCAGGAAATCAATCCCTTCCGGTAAAGCGCCCGCTGAGCCTGGTCGAAGCATAGGGCATATGGGTGTCAGATGCGTGACGCAGCCGGAGGTTCCTGCTCCGCCAGTTGCCACGCGATAATCCGGACAAGGAGGGTGTGTGCCCGGGCTCATTTGGTTAAAGTGATGACTCCCGTTTGCGCTAAAGGACAACAGATGCTTTCCCACCTTGATGCCCAAGGGCAGGCCAATATGGTTGACGTCACTGCCAAGAGTATTACCGCCCGGGAGGCGGTAGCCGAAAGTCTGGTTCGCATGCGTGCCGAAACGTTGCAGTTGATTCAGTCGGGGGGACACCCGAAGGGCGATGTCTTCGCCGTAGCGCGGATTGCCGGCATTCAGGCGGCAAAGCGTACCCACGAGCTTATCCCCTTGTGTCACCCCTTGTTATTGACGGGCATCAAGGTCGAGCTCATTGCCGAGGAGCCGGATGCAGTGCGTATCCGCGCCCGTTGCAAACTGGCCGGGCAAACCGGTGTGGAAATGGAAGCGCTGACCGCCGCCAGCATTGCGGCCCTGACTCTGTATGACATGTGCAAGGCGGTTGACCGTGGAATGGTCATCGAATCCACCCGCTTGCTGGAAAAGCTTGGTGGCAAGAGCGGGCACTATCAGGTTGGAGATTAATAGTGATCACCGTACAGTTTTTTGCGCGTTATCGAGAAACGCTGGGCACTGATCAGGAGCAGCTACCCTGGGACGACGGGTTGGATAGCCTTGAAGCACTGCGTACCCGATTGGTGGCGCGCGGGGAGGGCTGGAGTGTGCTGGCCGAGCGGCGGCTTATGTGCGCGCGTAATCAGGACATGTGCGACCTGCAGGAGCCGCTCCGTGATGGCGACGAGGTGGCGTTTTTTCCTCCCGTGACCGGAGGTTGATGTGACGATTCAGGTCCAGACCGGGACGTTCGACCCGGGCCAGATGCTCAACGCGCTTCACGGTCGGCACGCAGGCGTAGGTGCAAGTGTCGCTTTCGTTGGCTACGTGAGGGATTTCAATGACGGCGAGGAGGTGGCGGGTATGCTGCTCGAGCATTATCCCGGCATGACCGAAAAAGCGCTGCAGAAAATAGCCGACGAGGCCTCCCGTCGCTGGCCCCTGATTCGTCTGGATATTTTGCACCGCGTTGGCCGCCTTGAGCCCGGCGAGCCAATCGTGTTCGTCGGGGTTACCTCGGCGCACCGTGACGCGGCTTTCGAGGCAAGCCACTATGTCATCGACTACCTCAAGACCCGGGCCCCGTTCTGGAAGAAAGAGGACACCGGTGCAGGCCCGCGCTGGGTCGAAGCCCGCGACAGTGACAACGCGGCTCTGGACAAGTGGAGCGCAGCACAGTGAGGCTGTGGAACAAGCCCGAAGCCGGGGCATCCAAGAGTTATCCGATCACACTTAACGAGCCGGGCAGTCCGGGAGTGGCTGACTGCTTGAGCGGGGAATCAATCTATGGCTGATACACAGATGCAGGACGGGTTGGGCCGGCATATTGAATACCTACGGATGTCGGTCACTGATCGCTGCGATTTCCGCTGTGTGTACTGCATGGCCGAAGACATGACCTTCCTGCCCCGCCAGCAGATACTGACCCTCGAAGAACAGCTTCGACTGGCGCGTCTGTTTGTAAGTCAGGGCGTACGCAAGATTCGTCTTACTGGCGGTGAGCCGCTGGTGCGCAAGGGTGTGCTCTGGTTGTGTGAAGAGATCGCAGCGCTACCAGGGCTCAAAGAGCTGGTGATGACCACCAATGGCTCGCAGTTGGTCAGCATGGCCGAGCCGCTAGCCAGAGCCGGCGTCAAGCGGCTGAATATCAGCCTCGATAGCCTGGATGAAGAGAAGTTTCACGCCATCACCCGTACCGGCCATTTGCACCGGGTGCTGGACGGCATCGAGGCGGCGCGCGCAGCCGGTTTCGAGCGTCTGAAGCTGAACACGGTGGTGATGAAGGGCCGCAACGCCGACGAGGTTCCGGCTCTGGTGGAATACGCATTGGATCGCGGTATGGATATCACCTTCATCGAGGAGATGCCGCTGGGCGATGTGGGGCGGTCACGTGGCGAAGCCTTTTGCGCCAGTGATGAAGTTCGGGGAATGATCGAACAGCGTCACCGTTTGATTGACAGTGCGGAAACCAGCGGCGGACCGGCGCGTTATGCGCGAGTCGAAGGTTTCCCTGACAGTCGCATAGGTTTCATATCGCCGCATTCGAACAACTTCTGCGCCACCTGCAACCGCGTGCGCATGACCGCTGAAGGCCGGTTATTGCTATGTCTCGGGCATGAGGACTCGATTGATCTGCGGGCACTGGTGCGTCGTTACCCCGAAGCGGACGAACCGGTACTGCGAGCTGTCAGCAATGCCCTCAAACACAAGCCTGAGAAGCATGAGTTTGATGTGAATGAAGTCCAGTTGGTGCGTTTCATGAACGCGACGGGGGGCTAGAAATCCGGCGAGTACGGCAGTAGCGCAGGCACTGCATGTGACTTGATAGCGCGTTAACAGTGGGCCGGTCCCTCGGCCCGTTGTTGTATTACGCCATCCTCTTTGCTTACCAGTTCTTGTACTCGGTCTCGTAGCCTGGGCCACAGAATTCACAGCTTGGATCGACAAACATGCTGCGGCGCTCGGTCTCGCCGGCCAGGTGCCAGCGCAGCCAGGCCACAATCAGCGGCAAGCCGTCCCGCGCTGCACTGGTGTGGCTGGAATCGTCGATTACGGTGAACCACACAGGAACCCGGGTGGCCTGGTAATCTCTTTCACAGTTTGGCGTAGCAAGCGTGTCATCCTCACCACAGATATACGCCGCAGGCTTGCGCAGGTTGCTTGAACCACGGCCGTCGAACGAGCCACCCGCAACGTGAATGGTGGTTGTCAGACGTGGATCGTCACCGATGGCGAACGTGCCCACCGAACCGCGCGAGTGGCCACCGGCAGCAATCCGGCCAGTATCGAGCATTTCATAATAATCACTGCGTGAGCTTTCGTTCTGTTCGATCAACCAGTCCATCGCATCGGTCATCTCGTCGCCCGAACTGCTGGAGACCTCGGAATACACAACAAAACCGTGGGATGCGATACGGCGCAGGTGGTCCTCATAGCTGCTTGGCGTGGAGCCGGCTCCGGGTCCCCAGATGAAGATCGGATGCTGCACGCCGTTCTCGCCAAGCGTAGCCGGACGCGCTACCCAGCCCTGACGTGAAGGACCGGTATTCTTGTCGATGGTGACGCGATACGGGCCGTCAGTCTCTACGCTGGACACAGGCGGTAGCGGGGTGCCGGTCGATGGTGGTGGGTCAGTCGGATCCGTTGGATCAGTTGGTGGGTTGGTCGGCGGGTTGAAAGCAGCGGCATGCAAAGGCAACAAACCAATGCACAGGCCCATCATCAGGGCTCTCTTCATTGTGATTCGTACGGACATTGATGTCCTCCTTATTAGATAAAAGCAATCGGGATGGCCTCGCCTCCAAGGCTGCAGCGGTAGCCTGAACTGTGTCACCTGGCATCCGCGGGGTTCTCGGCGGCTCGAAGAACCAATATCACCAATGTTTCTGGCAGTAGCCTGAGAAGGTGACTTTGCAACTATAGGTGTATCAGAGTGGGATATTGGTGGATTTTGTATATTTGTGGAACGAGTCAATATATTGCTCGTTACTGAGGCAGATTGCGTCACAATAGGGCGTTTGCGAGTGAACTTGCGCGATCGCCAATGTCGCACGGCGCACGCCTGTACCGAGGTGCCGCGATCAAGTGATATGGCCCCCGGAAATAGGCGATCCAGCCGCCGCCGCAGCAGCTCAGTCCAGTAGCGAAACAGCCTTTATCAGTGCGTAGATCAGGGTTCCTGGCGTCAGCCCGAGCTCCTGACAGGACCAGCCGCTTATCTCGGACAGCAGCAGTTGCCCGTCAGGGAGACGACCTTCGACAACAACCCGGCCGTCACAGGGAGGGCGGATGGTCTGAATGCGCATAGGCAGGTGGTTGAGAATGCTAATGCGTGTTGGTGGGTCCAGCGCCAGGCTGACATCGCGGGCGCGAATGCGCAGTCTGGCAAGGGGCGCTGGGCCCCCGGTGGCAGGCAATCGCAGCGTTAGCGATCCGCTCTGGAAACACGCCAAACCGGTACTGTCGGTTGAACGGAGTTCACCATGCAGGACGGTAGCCGGGCCCTCGTCATTAAACAGGGGTGAGTCAGGCCGGGCGAGCGCCTGTTCGAGGGTTTCGACGGCGTCGATCTTTCCGTCCCGCATGAACGCCACATGATCGGCCAGGCGCTCGATCTCACCGGCCGCATGGCTTACATACACAACCGGTACATCGAAGTTGCCCGCCAATTGCTCGATATAAGGCAGGATGTCACGTTTGCTGGGCGCGTCGAGTGCGGATAAGGGCTCGTCCAGCAGCAGTAGTTGCGGACTGCTCAGCAAGGCCCGTCCAAGCGCAATGCGCTGGCGCTCGCCGCCGGACAACTGGTCTATGTTGCGCTGCAGTAGCGGCTCCAGCCCCAGTTGCGCAATGGCTTTATCCGGTTCCAGCCGGCGCAGGTGTTGTGGCGTGCGCTGATAGCCGTAAAGCAGATTATCGCGTACGCCGAGATGCGGCAGTAATGACGCTTCCTGAAATACCAAGCCGATGCGCCGGCGCTCCAGCGGAACGAACTTCCGACCGCTTTGCCAGACGTCATCTCCAAAGCGAACCTGTGCATCGGCACTGCGCTCAATCCCGGCGATAATCCGCAGCAGGCTGGTCTTGCCGCAGCCTGAGCGACCGAATACAGCCGTTACCCCCTGGGTCGGCAGAGCCGTGTCTATGTCCAGGGCGAAACCTGGATGCTGCAATCGGGCACTCACCTTCAACGTCATGGTTGCACCACCGGGGAGCGCCGGCCATTCGCCAGATACACCACAAAAAGCACGGCAAAAGCGGCGCCAATCAGCAACAGGGATAGTCGGTGCGCGGCGGCGTAATTCATGGCTTCGGCGTGGGCGAAAATCGTCGTCGACAGCACGTGAGTTTCCCCCGGAATACTGCCGCCAATCATGAGGATGACGCCGAACTCACCCAGGGTGTGGGCAAATGTCAGTGTCGCGGCGATCACAAAACCGCTTCGAGCGAGCGGTAGCGTTATGCTGAAAAAGCGATCCATTGGACCTGCCCCCAGTGAGGCTGCCACCTCCAGAGGGCGCCGACCGGCCTGACGAAATGCCTGCTGCAATGGTTGAACAGTGAACGGCAGAGAATAGATAACCGAGCCGATCAGTATGCCGCTAAAGGTAAATGCCAGATGGTCGAAACCCAGTTGTTGCAGCGTGCCGCCAACCCATCCCTGCGGCCCAAGCGTCAATAGCAGGTAGAAGCCCAGCACCGTGGGAGGCAGCACCAGCGGTAAAGCCACCAGGGCCTGAACCACAGAACGTAGGCGGCTGTTCCCCGCCGCCAGCCATAACGCGATCGGCGTGCCAATACCCAGCAGGATCAGCGTAGTAAACAGGCAAAGCCGCAGGGTCACGCCTATGGCGGTCCAGTCTTCAGGGCTGAGTGTCAGCATGGTAGCCAGCGTGAGGAATATTCATCGACTCATGATAGCCGCTCGGCTTAGGGCGCGGGTAGATCAAGACTTTCAGGCGGAGCGGCAAAGCCGTATTTCTGCAGGATCAGCTGCGCTTCAGGGGCGAGGATGAACTGTGCCAGCCGATGCGCACTGCGGTTGTCGCGCGCGCGACGCGTCACCACCATCGCTTGTAGCAATAGGGAATGCAGGCTGTCGTCGATCAGCCGGTAATGCCCTTGACGCTGCATGTCCGGATGCAAGGCGAGGGAGAGGGCGATGATCGCTGCGTCCGCAGCGCCGGATTCTGCCATTTGCGCGGTACCGGAAATGTTCTCACCGTAAACCAGGGTCGGTTCCACCGTGGCCCACACTCCGCTTGCCAGCAGGGCTTCCTGGGCTCTCGCCCCATACGGGGCATGCGAGGGTCGTGCAATCGCCAAACGTTTGGGGCGTGTAACTGCCAGCTCCCCAAGGCCTGCTTCGGCCAGTTGGCGATCGCGGCTCCACAACACGATCCGGCCAATGGCATAGGGTTGCGGCGGCTCTGCAGTGAAGCCGTCCTGGTGCAATGCCACGGCATACTCGGCATCGGCTGACATGTACAGATCAAAAGGGGCGCCCTGGCGGATCTGGGTGGCGAAGCGACCCGAGGAGCCGTAAATCACCCGCACGTTTTCCTGCGGATGCTGCGCGTCCCATTCGTGGATGATCTCTTCCAGAGCGAAACGCAGGTCCGAAGCGGCTGCGAGGGTAAGGGGGCCTCCGGCGGTCACGACAAGTGGGCAGCTCAGGCTCCAGATCAGCGCAATGCAGGCAAGCAAGCGTGAGAGCCTCATTCAGCCTGCCCGAGCACAAGAAGGGCTGACAATAATTCTGCAAGGTAAACCAGCTTCAAACGCATCAGATTCCTTTTCCGGTAGCCCTTCTGGCAAGGCAGTGTACTGAAATAATGCCAGAGCCTGGGGGCCGGGACGAACCGGGCCCTGCGCGATGCCCCGGACCATTCCCCGGAACGCGCGATTGAACCTCAAATTCGATACCGGTTTGCGGTATCCTGACGCTTTGCCCGTTGACGGACCTGCCATGACCTACCTCGCGATCAAGACGTTGCATCTGCTCGCTGCCGCCACATTCATCGGTAGCCTGTTCTTCCAGATATTCGTTCTATGGCCCGCCAGTAGACAACTTCCTGCGCAAAGCCTCAGTGAACTGGACCAGTCTGTGCGTCGGCGGTTCATGCTGGTGATCCATCTGGTAGCACTGGTGCTGTACGGGGCAGGGTTCGGGCTGTTGACTAATTACTGGAAGCATTTGCAAACACCGTTCTCCAGCAATTTCTCGATGCTGCTCAGTCTGAAGCTGATTCTCGCCACCTCGATCATTGTGCATTACCTGGCGTTGGCAGCGACCCGCCGCCGTGCGCCGGTCGGCCCGGTGGGCATGCGCTGGATCAATATCAGCCTGCTGTTGCACGCCGCGCTGATAGTCGTATGTGCCAAGGCGATGTTCATGCTCTGACCAGCGGTACGGGGAAAGTTGGGCTGTGTTGATATGCGTCAACATGACGCCCCGAGCCAGCGTTTAACCTGCGCGACATCAGTATTCGTAGCCGGAGAACGCCATGTTCAACCCCATTCGCTGGGACGCGGAGCTCATTCGCCGTTATGACAAGGCAGGCCCGCGCTATACCTCATACCCCACAGCGCTGCAATTTCACCAAGACATGTCACCACTGGTGCTGGAGTATGCTCTGGCTGCGAGCAAGGCAGCCGGCCGGGACCTTTCTCTGTACCTGCACGTGCCGTTCTGTGCGAACAGCTGTTACTACTGCGCCTGCAACAAGGTCATCACCAAGGATCGCAGTCGTTCCCAGCCCTACTTGCGGGCGCTCTATCGTGAAATTGAATTGGTCAGCCAGTCTATCGGCCGGCATCAGATGGTCGAGCAGCTACATCTCGGCGGGGGAACGCCAACCTTTTTCAGCCATGCTGAAATGCGCGGACTGATGGCCAAGCTCCGCGCGCACTTTTCCCTGCATGAAGACGATATCGGCGACTACAGCATCGAAATCGATCCGCGTGAAGCGGACTGGTCGACTATCGGCATGCTGCGTGAGTTGGGTTTCAACCGGCTCAGCCTGGGCGTTCAGGATCTCGACCCGCAGGTACAGCGTGCCGTCAACAGGCTGCAAAGTATTGAGCAAACCCAGGCTGTGATGGATGCGGGGCGAACCCTGGCCTACCGGTCGATCAATATTGACTTGATCTACGGCTTGCCAAAACAGACCCCGGACAGCTTCGCCAGAACCCTCGAGACCATTATCGAACTCAGGCCGGATCGGTTGTCGGTTTTCAGTTACGCCCATCTGCCTGATCGTTTTGCTCCCCAGCGGCACATCAATGAAGCAGACCTGCCGTCAGCCGAAGCCCGGCTGGCGATGCTCGAGGGCTGCGTGCATCAGCTCACCAGCGCCGGCTATCGGTACATTGGCATGGATCACTTCGCCCTGCCGGATGACAGTCTCACCAACGCGCAGGAAACCGGGCTGCTGCAGCGAAACTTCCAGGGATATACCACCCACGGCCGTTGTGATCTGATTGGCATGGGCGCGTCGGCAATCAGCCAGATCGGTGACCTGTATAGCCAGAACGACAACGACGTCCGGGGCTATCAGGACAGCCTTGAAAACGGCCAGCTTGCTACGCATCGTGGGCTGGTCTGCAATGCAGATGACCGGCTGCGCCGCGCCGTGATTTCCCAGCTTATCTGCCATTTTGAACTCGAATTCGCCGATATCGAGCAGCGTTTCGAGATCGTGTTTCGTGAGTACTTCGCCGATTGCTGGCCGGTGCTTGAGCAGATGCACCGGGATCGACTGCTGAGTCTGGAGGAGGGCAGTCTGACCGTGATGCCTGCAGGAAGACTGCTGGTACGCTCGATCTGCATGGTCTTTGACGCTTATCAGGCGTCGGGTGAGACGACCAGATATTCGCGGGTTATTTAAGCCTCAGACACAACGATCGTTCCTGACGGCAAAGGTAAGTTATTACCGATGGCGCCAGCTCGGTTTCCGCTTTTCGACGAACGCCTGCATGCCTTCCTTCTGGTCTTCACTGGCGAAGCTGGCATGGATCAACCGGCGTTCGAACTGAATGCCTTCGGCCAGTGTGGTCTCGAAGGCCCGATTCACCGCCTCCTTGTTGAGCATGGCCGCCATCCCGGAACTGGCGCTGATTGCAGACGCGGCGCTTAACGCTTCCTCAAGTAGCTTGTCGGTCGGCACGATGCGGCTGACCAGTCCACTGCGCTCGGCTTCCTGGGCGTCCATGGTGCGCCCGGTCAGGCACATGTCCATGGCCTTTGCCTTGCCCACTGCCCGGGCCAGTCGCTGCGTCCCGCCGGCGCCCGGCAGTGTGCCGACCTTGACCTCAGGTTGTCCGAAACGGGCATTGTCGGCAGCGATAATGAAATCGCACATCATCGCCAGTTCACATCCTCCACCCAGTGCCAGCCCTGCAACGGCAGCGATGACCGGTTTGCGGCAATGGGCAGCCTGTTCCCAATTGGCGGTTACGAAGTTGCTCAGGTAGGCATCGGAAAACGACATGCTGCGGATTTCCGATATGTCCGCACCCGCGGCGAAGGCTTTTTCACTCCCGGTGATGACCATTGCGCGGATGTCCGCATTCTGCTCGAAGGCACGTAAAGCGTCTCCCAGCTCATCCATCAAGGCGTTATTCAGCGCGTTGTATACGGCGGGGCGATGCAGCCGAATCAGGCCGATCGCATCGTGGGTTTCCACCAGAATGTTGCTGTAACTCATCTGTTTTCCTTCTTGTTTGAGTGAACAGGCACGCCCTAACCGAGCGGTGACGGGCTTGACAGCTCAGAGTTTAGGCGCGAAAAAATATAAAGACAACATGTTGACATATAGCGCGACCAGTCTTAATGTTTTGAACAACAGGCAGCACGTATTGAGTGCCAGGACCTGCACATAAAAGAACCGCCACTCTCTCGGGAGATAGTGATGAAAATAACAACAGATGGCTTTACTGAACGTCGTGCCGGAATGATCCGTAGTGGTGCGTGGAATGACATGATCATTACTGACTATCTTGACGAAATCGTCGCCCAGACACCTGGCGCAGTGGCCGTGGTCGGCTATCGAGTCGCCAGCGATGAGCGCAGGGAGCTCACCTACGGTCAGCTTGATAGCATTGTCACCCGCATGGCCGCAGGCCTGGCGGCGCTCGGTGTAGGGAAGGGTGAAGTGGTGTCCTGTCAGTTGCCTAACTGGTGGGAAATGATTGCTTTGAACCTGGCCTGTGTGCGCATCGGTGCGGTGCTCAATCCTCTAATGCCGATTTTCCGCGAACGCGAGCTGCGCTTCATGCTGGCCCACGCCGAAACGCGCGTACTGGTCGTGCCGCAATCTTTCCGTAACTTTAACTATGCGGAAATGGCCGCCAATATTCGTGCCGACCTGCCAAACCTCAAACAGGTTCTGGTGATTGACGGCCAGGGTGAAGACAGTTTCGAGAAGGTGCTGCTGGAGCGCGCCTGGGAAGAGGAGGCCGACACCGCGGCGCTCTTCGCCGAGCGCAAGCCGTCGGCAGACGATGTCATCCAGCTTCTGTTTACCTCCGGCACTACCGGTGAGCCCAAGGGCGTTCTGCATACCTCCAATACCCTGTTCAGCAATGTGCGGCCCTATGCCGAGCGCCTGCATCTGAATGCTGATGATGTGGTCATGATGTCCTCGCCAATGGCGCACCAGACAGGCTTTCTGTATGGCGTGCTGATGCCTGTCTATTTGAAAGCGCGCGTGGTGCTGCAGGATATCTGGGATGCGAAAGCTTTTGGCCGCATCGCATCGGCCGAGAAGCCCACCTTTACCATGGCCTCCACGCCGTTCCTGGCCGACCTGATCGACACCGCTCCGACGGCTACCGGCAATCTCGATTCCCTGCGCATCTTCGTTTCCGCCGGAGCGCCCATTCCCGGCGCACTGGTCGAGCGTGCCGCTGGCGTGCTGCCTGCCAGGATCATTTCCGCCTGGGGCATGACCGAGAACGGTGCCGTGACTATGACCCGTCCGGAGGATGACGCCTCGCGTTGGAGCACTACCGATGGCGTGGCGTTGCCTTTCACGGAGGTCAAGATTGAAAACGACCAGCACGAGCAGATGGGCGCAGGGCAGGAAGGCAATCTCCTGGTCCGCGGCGCAAGCCTGTTTGTGGGTTACCTCAAGCGGCCAGAGCTGTACAGCGTGGACGACGAGGGTTGGTTCGCCACCGGGGATCTGGCGACCATCGATGCGGATGGATACATCCGTATCACCGGCCGCACCAAGGACGTGATCATCCGCGGTGGCGAGAACATTCCGGTGGTCGAGATCGAGAACCTGCTTTACAAGCACCCCGGCATTTCCGCGGTCGCCCTGGTGGGCTGTCCGGATTCGCGCCTTGGCGAGCGGATGTGCGCCTACGTGACCCTGCATAACGGATATACCGACCTCACGCTCGACGAAGTGGCTGCCTTCCTTTCCAAGCAGGGCGTATCACGCAATTACCTGCCGGAGTATCTGGAGGTGCTGCAGGAATTGCCCCGCACGCCATCGGGAAAAATCCAGAAATTCAAGCTGCGCGAGCTGGCGCAGAACGTTCAAATCGCACCGGCCAAACGGGCCTGAGCGCTCAATCCAAGCTGCAGAGAGGTTTGCTATGAAAGGTCTTAATGGGAAAACGGTCATCATCACCGGCGGCGGTGGCGGAATCGGTCGCGCAGTCTGTGCTCGCTTTGGCGAGGAAGGGTGCAATGTCGCAGTGCTTGATCGCGACCAGGCAGCGGCCCAGGCCACTGTAGATCTGATTATTGAGAACGGTGGCAAGGCCAAGGCCTACGCAGCGGATATCACCGATTACGCAGCGATCGAAACCACCGTCGCGGCAATCGAAGCGGACTTCGGCGTGCCGACAGTGCTGGTCAATAACGCTGGTTTTGATCGCTTCATGCCGTTCCTCAAGACCGAGCCGCAGATGTGGGAGCAGCTCATCGCCATCAACCTGACCGGTGCGCTGAATATGCACCACGTGGTGCTGCCGAAAATGCTCGAGGCGGGCGGCGGCAAGGTCGTCAATATTGCGTCCGACGCAGCGCGCGTCGGCTCCTCCGGTGAAGCAGTTTACGCCGCATGCAAGGCGGGTCTGGTGGGTCTGAGCAAGACCCTGGCGCGCGAGCTGGCCACCAAGAACGTCACCGTGAACGTGGTGTGCCCCGGCCCGACGGACACCGCGTTACTCAAGGGCGTCGCGGACACTGCGAACAACCCCGAGAAGCTGCTCGAAGCATTCAAGAACGCTGTGCCGATGCGTCGCCTCGGTCAGCCAGAAGACTTCCCCGGCATCATTGCTTTGCTGTCCAGCGACGATGCGAATTTCATTACAGGCCAGGTGATCAGTGTGTCCGGCGGCCTGACCATGGCCGGCTAACAGGAGAAAAACAACATGAACTACGAAGATATCCTCTACGAAGAAAAAGACGGCGTCGCGACCATCACGCTCAACCGCCCGGAGCGCTACAACGCTTTCCGCGGCCAGACCTGCATGGAGCTGCTGGATGCTTTCAATCGCGCTGGCTGGGACAAGAGCATCGGTGTCATCGTGCTCACCGGTGCCGGTGACAAGGCTTTCTGTACCGGTGGTGATCAGGGCGCGCACGACGGTCAGTACGACGGTCGTGGCATCATCGGTTTACCGGTGGAAGAGCTGCAGACACTGATCCGCCAGGTGCCCAAGCCGGTCATCGCCCGCGTTAACGGCTTCGCGATCGGCGGCGGCCATGTGCTGCACGTGGTATGCGATCTGACCATCGCCTCGGATAACGCCATCTTCGGTCAGGCGGGTCCCAAGGTCGGTTCGGTGGATCCGGGCTTCGGTACCGCCTATCTGTCCCGCGTGATTGGCGAAAAACGCGCCCGGGAGATCTGGTACCTGTGCCGCAAGTACACCGCGCAGCAGGCAATGGAATGGGGCCTGGTCAACGCGGTTGTGCCCCAGTCCGAGCTCGATGCCGAAGTGCAGAAGTGGTGCGACGAGATTCTCGAGAAGAGCCCAACAGCACTATCCATCGCCAAGCGCTCGTTCAATGCCGATAGCGAGAACATCGCCGGTATAGGTGCCCTGGGTATGCAGGCGCTGAGTCTGTACTACGACACTGACGAGTCGAAGGAAGGCGGCAAAGCGTTCCTCGAAAAGCGCAAGCCTGACTTCCGCAAATTCTATAAATAACAGCGTGATGCCGGTGGTTCGCCGCCGGCAAACATTAGAGTCTGTTGACCTTTCTCCGCGTTTCGCTGTGAAAGGTCAACAGAGTCTGGCAGCCGGGTTTGGAGATACGATATGAACTTTGCATTCAGTGACGAACAGAACGCCATCCGCGAAAGTGTTGCGCGCTTCAGCGCCGACGTGCTCGCCCCAGGGTATCGCCGGCGGGACAAGGAAGGCCGGATCGAGCGCGAAACCATCCAGCAGATGGGCGAGATGGGTTTTCTGGGTGGTGAGTTGTCATCGGAATTCGGCGGCAGCGATCTGGACTGCATGACCAGCGGTGTCATCATCGAAGAGATTTCCAAGGGTGATTTCAACGTCGGCTACATCCCGCTGCTAGCGTCACTTAATGGCCAGATCATCGCCAGCCACGCTGCGCCGGAGCTGGCGCGTGAGTGGTTGGCTGAGATTACCGCAGGCCGCAAGGTGGTCTGCATTGCGCTGACCGAGCCACACGGCGGATCTGACGCTGCCAACCTTCGGCTCAAGGCCGAACGGCGCGGTGATGCCTTTGTACTCAACGGTGAAAAGACCTCCATTTCCATGGCTGATCAGGCTGACGTAGCGGTTGTCTTTGCCCGTACCGGCACCGTCGAGCAGCGCGCCAATGGTATCAGCGCCTTCCTGGTGCCGATGAATCTGCCGGGTATTACCACGACGCGGTTCGAGGACGCCGGGCAGCGCGCTATTGGCCGCGGTTCGATCTTCTTTGATAATGTCGAAGTGCCGGCGGCGAATATGCTCGGCGATGAAGGCAAAGGCTTCAAGCAGGTGATGCAGGGCTTCGATTACAGCCGCGCCCTGATCGGCCTGCAGTGTCTGGCCCTGGCCCAGGTATCGCTGGACGAAACCTGGCAATGGCTGACCCAGCGTCAGGCCTTTGGTCAGCCATTGGCAGGTTTCCAGGGATTGACTCATCCGCTGGCCGAATACCAGACGTTCGTGCATGCTGCCCGATTGCAGTGTTTTAATGCGTTGTGGCTGAAAGACAGCGGGCTGCCGCACAGCACCGAAGCGGCAATGAACAAGTGGTGGGGGCCAAAGTTATCCTTTGACGTGATCAATCAGTGCCTGCTGGCGCACGGTCATACCGGTTACGGTGAAGACCTGCCCTTCGGTCAGCGACTGCGCGACGTACAGGGCTTGCAGATCGGCGATGGCACGGCACAGATCATGAAGAACATCATCGCCCGCGAAACATTGAAAAAATGAAGCTCCGCTATTGCGGTATGCGGAGCTGGCCGAATTGACCGGATACCGGAGCAACGGAACCTATGCAACACGATGAACGAGACGGAATAGCGAATAGGCTGTTTTTCCGCCTGTTCCAGACGGGGAACACGCTGCAGCGTCAGGTTCAGAATGAAATGGGCATCAGTACCGTGCAATGGGCGGTGCTCGGAGCGCTCTCACGGCAGGGATACGAAGAAGGTATTTCATTCAACAAGTTGACAGAATATCTCGTCGTCAGCCGGCAGAGCCTGGACGGGGTGCTCAAGCGCATGGAGCGCGACAAGCACGTATTGCGCATACCGCATCCGGATGATGGGCGGGCCCGGCTGGTAGTAATGACCGAGCACGGGCGTCTGTACTGGGAACAGCTACAGGAACGAATCTACGAGTTTTATGCGCAGGGCCTGAAAAGCCTGCCTTTCGACGATTCCGTGAGTCTTTTGCATTACCTGAATCGGGTTCAGACAGACCTGTCGGAAGTCTCCCTTGAAAGCGCCCGGCCAGAGGTCGAACAGCTGATAAAGGAATAGTGACTGTGCGGCTGTGATTGCACTAAAGCATTGAAAGAATTCCCTTCTGACCGGCCTTTCTTGCCGGTCTTTTTTTGCCTTTAATTAAATTAAGGTAATGATGTTGACATTAATCAATGCCCGTCATAATCTGGATTTGCGTTCCGGGTCAGCTTGTATCGCGGCGCTCGGTTCCTGATTTCAGGGCTCGGGTAATGACGTTGGCAGATTTGTTGCCAGTGCATGCGAGTCGACTTTCTACGGCCATATCCCCTGGGCGTAGTGCTCGGTTGAATAAAAACAACTATCACCCAGCAGAGAGTTAATCAGAAATGAGCGACCTCATACTCGAGACCAAGGGTCTCACCAAAATATTCAGTGGCTTCACCGCCGTGGACCATGTCGACCTCCAGGTGGAGAAGGGCCACATCCATGCGTTGATCGGCCCTAATGGTGCCGGCAAGACCACCTTCTTCAACTTGCTGACCAAGTTCCTGGTCCCGACCTCCGGCACCATTCTGTATGAGGGTCGCGAGATCACCTCGCTCAAGTCCAATCAGATCGCGCGTCAGGGTCTGGTGCGTTCCTTCCAGATCTCGGCTGTATTCGGCCATATGACTGTGCTGGAAAATGTGCGTGTTGCGTTGCAGCGGGTCGAAGGCAATTCCTTTCACTTCTGGGTGCCGGAAAATCGTCTGGACAAGCTGAACGATCGGGCCATGGCCTTACTGGAAGAAGTGGGGTTGAAAAGCTACGCCACGACGCTGGCCGTTGAGTTGCCCTATGGCCGTAAACGCGCCCTTGAGCTGGCCACGACCCTGGCGCTTGAGCCAACGGTGATGCTGCTCGATGAGCCGACTCAGGGCATGGGCGCCGAGGACGTGGATGCAGTGGTTGAGCTGATACGGCGTGCGGCGGTGGGCCGGACCATCCTCATGGTCGAGCATAACCTCAGCGTCGTGAGCCGCCTGTGTGACCGCCTGACCGTACTGGCTCGTGGCGCTGTGTTGGCCGAAGGCGATTACGACACCGTTTCGGCTAATCCGCTGGTTCGCGAAGCCTATATGGGCAAAGAAACCGAGGAGGAGCCCGCATGAGTCGTCCTGAAGCACAACTGCTGATCAACAATCTGCACGCCTTCTACGGCGAGTCGCACATCCTGCACGGTATCAATCTGGAGGTGAATCGCGGCGAACTGGTAACACTGCTCGGGCGCAACGGATCAGGCCGCAGCACGACACTGAAAGCCATTATGAATATGGTCGATCGGCGTACCGGCTCGATCATGATCGATGGACGCGAAACCCTGAATGTCGCAGCGCATCGGATTGCCCGTCTGGGCGTCGGATTTTGCCCAGAGGAGCGGGGCATCTTCGCCAGTCTGTCGGTAGAGGAAAATCTCTTGTTGCCGCCCACTGTGGCGAGCGGCGGTATGTCATTGGATGAGCTCTTCGAGATGTTCCCCAACCTGTATGAAAGGCGCAAGAGCCAGGGTACGCGCCTGTCCGGCGGTGAGCAGCAGATGCTGGCCATGGCTCGCATTCTACGAACCGGCGCCAAGCTGCTGTTGCTGGACGAGATTACCGAAGGTCTGGCGCCAGTGATTGTCGAGCGTCTAGGCGAGGTACTGCTGGAGCTCAAGCGCCGCGGCATGACCATCGTCCTGGTTGAACAGAACTTCCGCTTTGCTGCGCCCCTGGCTGATCGACATTACCTGATAGAGCACGGCCAGGTAATCGATAACTTCAGCGCAGCCGAGCTTGCAGGAAAACGAGATCAACTGAACGCCATGCTCGGCGTTTAAACCGCACCATCCATGTATAAAAACAATAGCTCCCCATGTTGGAGCAATGGAGAATCACATGTCAGCAACTCAATCCCTCCGGGCTTCCCGTCTGGCCAAAGCGATCGCCATCGGTCTGTTTGCTGGACTGGCTGCGACCTCTGCCCAGGCCAATGTCAGCGATAACGAAGTACGCATTGGTTATCTGGACGACCTGAGCGGTCCCTACAGCGATCTCGCCGGCCCGGGCGGCTATGAAGCGATTCGCATGGCGGTCGAGGACTTCGACAACAAGGTAGGCGACAAGAAGATCGTGTTGTTTCAGGCCGATCACAAGAACAACGCGGATCTGGGTGCCAACACGGCCCGGGAATGGATCGATCGGCGCGGGGTGGATTTGATTGCCGGTCTGAATGCGTCCCCCGTCGCGATCGCGGTAAGCCGGTTGGTTGAAGAGAAAAACCGTTTCGCCATCGTCTCCACTGCAGCGGCGGCCAGCCTGACCAACGAATACTGCACACCCAACCATATCCACTACGTATACGACACTTACTCAGTATCGAACGGTGCGGCCAAGGCGATTGTCGCCAATGGTGGCAAGACCTGGTACCTGTTGAGTGCCGACTACGCCTTCGGCCATGCCATGGAAGAGCAGGTGTCCAAGGCCGTCGCGGAGAATGGCGGGCAGGTTCTGGGTAAGGCACGGCATCCATTCCCCACCAGCGATTTCTCATCCTACGTACTCCAGGCTCAGGCCTCGGGCGCGCAGATCGTGGGTCTGGCCAGTGCCGGCTCCGACCTGGTTAATGCCATTTCTACCGCTCAGCAGTTCGGTCTGATGGACGCCGGTCAGACCATGGCCAGCCTTATGGTGTTCATCACTGATATCAAGTCGATCGGCCTGGAAACCGCACAGGGCACGCAGTTTGTGTCCGGCTGGTACTGGGACATGAACGATGACTCGCGTGCCTGGGCAAAGCGCTACCACGAACGCACCGGAAATATGCCGACCATGGTGCAGGCCGGTATGTACTCCAGTACCACGCAATACCTCAAGGCAGTGGAAGCCACCGGATCGGATGATCCCAAGGCGGTTCGTGAGCACATGATCAAGACCCCCATCAACGACATGTTTGCCAAGGACGGGCGTGTGCGCGAAGACGGCCGCATGGTGCACGACATGTATCTGATGCAGGTAAAAGCGCCTGGCGATTCGACGTCCGAATGGGATTTGTTCGAGACCAAAAGCGTGATTCCAGGCGACGAAGCCTTCCTGCCGCTCTCCGAGAGCAAATGCAAGCTCGTCAATAACTGAACTGCCGGGCCGGGCCTTGAGCCCGGCTTCCCGAGGGGAGACGACTGATAATGACAACAATACTCGGTGTGCCTTTGGTTGCGTTGTTTGGCCAGCTGCTGCTAGGCCTGATCAATGGCGCTTTTTACGCGCTGTTGAGTCTGGGCCTGGCGGTTATCTTTGGCCTGCTACGCATCATCAATTTTGCGCACGGCGCTCAGTACATGCTCGGTGCGTTCGGCGCCCTGCTGTTTCTGCAATACCTGAACATCGACTACTGGGTGGCGCTGGCCCTGGTGCCGCTGACGGTTGGTGCCATCGGTATCCTCATCGAGCGCTTTCTGCTACGCCGTATCGCCCACCTTGATCACCTCTACGGACTCTTGCTGACCTTCGGGCTGGCGATGATCATCGAGGGCAGCTTCGTCAACTTCTTCGGGGTGTCCGGCGCCAATTATCCAATTCCCGCTGCCCTGCAGGGTGGGTTCAAACTGGACTTCATGTTCCTGCCGACCTATCGCGCCTGGGTGTTGGTGGCGGGTCTGGGCATGTGTCTGTTCACCTGGTTCATGATCGAGAAGACGCGTCTCGGCGCCTATCTGCGCGCCGGCACGGAGAAGCCACAGTTGATGCAGGCATTCGGCGTCAACATGCCGCTGCTCACAACGCTTACTTATGGCTTCGGCGTAGCCCTGGCCGGTTTTGCCGGAGTGCTCGCGGCGCCTATCTATTCGGTCTCTCCGGGCATGGGCTCGAATCTGCTGATCGTGGTGTTTGCCGTGGTGGTCATTGGCGGGATGGGCTCGATCATGGGCGCCATTCTCACCGGTCTGGCGATGGGGGTGATTGAGGGGCTGACCAAGGTGTTCTGGCCGGAGTCTGCCAGTACGGTGATCTTTTTCGTGATGGTTCTGGTTCTGCTGGTCCGTCCCAACGGTTTGTTCGGCAAAGAGGCATAAACCATGAACGCAAAGACACTCGACCTCAACCTTACCGAACAGCGTCAGGTGCGTCAGCGTCGCCGGGTCGGCTATCTCTATCTGGCTCTGATCGCGATCGGGCTGGTTGCGCCCTGGGTCGCCTATCCGGTGTTTCTGATGAAGCTGCTGTGCTTCGGCTTGTTTGCTTGCTCCTTCAACCTGCTGCTCGGCTATACCGGTCTGCTTTCTTTTGGTCATGCCGCGTTTCTAGCCATGGGCGGGTATTGCACGGGCTATCTAATGAGTGAGCATTCAGGAATCGGTCCAGAGCTGGCCATCTTGGCAGGAACACTGGCGGCGGCGGCAGTGGGTGCGGTCTTCGGCGCTATCGCTATCCGGCGGCAGGGCATCTATTTCGCGATGATTACCCTGGCGCTGTCGCAGATGCTGTACTTCCTGTTCCTCAAATCGCCCTTTACCGGCGGTGAGGACGGTTTACATGGCATCAGCCGCGGCAAGCTGTTGGGCGTGATTGATCTGTCTGACAACCTGGCCATGTACTACTTCGTGCTGGCGATCACAGTGGCGGGCTTCGCACTGGTACTCAGAGTCGTGCATTCGCCTTTTGGGCAGATCCTCAAGGCGATACGTGAGAACGAGCCGCGCGCCACCTCACTTGGTTACGACGTGAATCGCTACAAGTGGTTGGCCTTTGTTATCTCCTCAGCCATCGCAGGTCTGGCCGGCTCTACCAAGGCCATTGTGTTCCAGCTTGCGACGCTGACGGACGCCCACTGGCATATGTCCGGTGAGGTCGTGCTCATGACCCTATTGGGCGGGGTCGGCACGCTGCTCGGTCCCTTCGTTGGTGCCGGGATCGTGGTGTCGCTGCAGCACGTGCTATCGCAATCGCCACTGGGTGCCTGGGGTGGGCCGATTCTCGGACTGATCTTCGTGATCTGCGTACTGAGTTTCCGTGCAGGTGTCGTGGGCTGGCTGAAGCTGTTGGTAACAAGGAACTTCCGCTAATGAATATTCAAACAAGATTCCCGGAGATTGAGATGAAGACTTCTGCTGTCTGGACGCCTACTGCTGACATGATCCAGAAAACCCGGCTGCACCAGTGGATGCAGGCAGAGGGCGAGACGGATTACGAACGCTTTCTCGAGCGCTCCACCAATGATCCCGAATGGTTTGCCCAGGCGCTGGAGCAACGTCTCGGCATCGTATGGGATAAGCCCTACGACACAGCGTTGAACGATGCCGGCGGTATCAAACACCCTGAGTGGTATGCCGGCGGACGACTGAATATTCTGCGTAGCGCACTGGAGCGCTGGGCAGATGACCCTCAACAGGCTGGCTGCCAGGCGCTGATCTGGGAGGGCGAAGACGGTGAGGTTCGCGAGATCAGCTACGGCGAGCTGGCTCAACAGGTCAACAATGTTGCCCAGGGGTTGAGTGAGCTGGGCGTGAAGACCGGCGACCGTGTAGCCGTATATATGCCGATGCTGGTGGAGACAGTCGTTGCACTGCTCGCGATCATCAAGCTGGGTGCAATCTTTACCCCGGCGTTCTCCGGTTACGGCGCCGAAGCGCTGGCGGCGCGGATCAATGCCAGCGGCGCCAAGGCGCTTATCACTGCTGATGGCTTCTTGCGCCGTGGCAAGGTTATTCGCATGAAGGAGGAAGCCGACCGGGCGGCGGATCTGTGTCCGGGACTGGAACAAATGGTGGTGGTACGCCGACTGGGTCGTGAGGTGCAGTGGAACCCGCGGGATGTCGATTTCGCCAGCGTGCAGGCATGCGACGGTAGCCAGTGTCAGACCGCGGTGGTCGATAGCCAGTCGCCGATGATGATCATCTACACCTCCGGCACCACCGGCAAACCCAAGGGCGCGGTCCATACGCACGCCGGTTTCCCGCTCAAGGCAGCGCTGGATGTTGGCCTGTGCATGGATGTCGGACAGAACGACCGGCTGTTCTGGATCTCGGATATGGGTTGGCTGACCGGCCCGGTGGTGGTGTTCGGCAGCCTGATCAATGGCGCTTGCGCCGTACTGTATGAAGGCTCGCCGGATTACCCGCAGGCGGACCGCGTTTGGCAGATCGGAGCGCGCCATCAGGCCACGCATATCGGCGTGTCGCCAACACTGGTTCGCTCACTGATGCAGCACGGCGATGCGGTTGCACAAAATCATGATTTAAGCGCACTGAAAGCATTCGCTTCGACCGGCGAGCCCTGGAACCCCGAGCCCTGGATGTGGTTGTTCGATGTGGTAGGCCAAGGTCGCTATCCGATCATCAACTATGCCGGCGGCACAGAAATCGGCGGCGGTATCCTCAGCAACGTGTTGCTCAAACCTATCTCCCCGATCACATTCAACAGTCGCATGCCGGGCATGGCCGCGGAAATCCGCGACACCGAAGGGAAGCCGGTGGAGCAGGTGCTCGGCGAGCTGGCTCTGGCTAAGCCCTGGATCGGCATGACACGCAGCTTCTGGCAGGAACCCGAGCGGTACGAGAATTCCTATTTCGACCGCTTCCCGGATACCTGGGTACACGGCGATTGGGCGATTCGGGATGAGGAGGGCTTCTGGACCATTACCGGCCGGTCCGACGATACCCTCAACGTGGCGGGCAAGCGCATCGGTCCGGCGGAAATGGAATCGATTCTGGTCAGCCATCCGCAGGTGCTGGAGGCCGGTGCCATTGGTGTACCGGATGAGATTAAAGGTGAGGCGCCGGTATGTTTTGTGGTGCTGCATCCGGGCACACAGCAATCGCCGGATCTGGAAGCTGAGCTCTTCGAGCTGCTCGGCAGCCGGCTGGGCAAGGCCATGCGGCCCAAATGTCTGCATTACGTCAGTGAATTACCGAAAACCAAAAACGGCAAGGTTATGCGCCGGGTCATTCGTTCGGCTTACCTGGGGCTTGAGGCCGGCGATCTGTCATCGATGGATAATCCCAGCGCACTGCCGGATATCCGCACCTGCAAAAAGTCGGCGGCCTGAGGAATTCGACCATGACCAAGACTAATCGCACGGTAGTGGTGACAGGCGCGGCGCAGGGTATCGGTCTCGCCATCGCACGGGCGTTTGCCGCGCAGGGCGACTATGTCGCGCTCTGTGATATCAATCTCGAAGCGGCGCAGCGGGCCGCCAGCGAACTGCCTAGCGCTGGAGCCTTTGCCGTCGACGTGACCAGCGAGGAGCAGACCACGGCCTTTTATCAGCAACTGCTGGTGGAGCGTCCGGCGGTGGATGTGCTGGTCAACAATGCCGGTCTGCAGCACATCTCGCCCGTGCAGGACTTCCCGCTGGAGAAGTGGAATTTGCTGCTGGGTGTGATGCTTACCGGCCCGTTCCTGATGTGCAAGCATGCGCTGCCCAGCATGCTGGCCCAGCAGAGCGGTCGCATCATCAATATCTCCTCGGTCCATGGCAAGTTGGCGTCGCCTTATAAAAGCGCCTATATCGCTGCCAAGCATGGCCTGATCGGCCTGACGCGAACCCTGACCCTGGAAACCGCCAATCAGGGTATTACTGTCAACGCCATCCTGCCCGGTGCAGTGCGTACCACTCTGGTCGAGCGGCAGCTGCCGCAGCTGGCTGCCCAGGATGGCATCACCGAAGAGGACGCGCTGCAAAGGCATATTCTCGCGCGGCAGCCGTTGAAGCGTCTGCTTGAGCCCAGCGAAATAGCGGACTGCGCCGTGTTTCTGGCCTCTAGCGCTGCAGCCGGGATCACCGGCGAATCGCTCAGCGTTTCCGGTGGCTGGTAGTCATGGCGGGTCTGAAGCGGCTGAGGGATCACCGGTTTCCTGAGCTGAGCTGGTCCTTTTCTGTGGAGCGAGCCGAACAGTTGGCGCAGGCCCTTGGTGCATCTGCGCCCAGTGACCGTTTGCCTCCAACTCTGGCCTTCAGTGCAGAGTTGGATCATGGACTGATTGATCAGCTATTTGCGTTGACAGGACTGCAGGCCCATCAGCTGCTGCACGGTGAGCAGCATTTTATGTATCACCGACCGCTCCAGCCGGGAGTGCTTTACACCAGCACATCGACCCTCAGCGAGGTAATCGAGAAACCGCGCTTTGATTTGCTGCATAAGTACACCGCTCTGTACGAGCCGGACGGTGCGCTGGTGTGCGAGATGCGCAGTATTTATGTCGCCATTGAAGAGCCCGTTGCTCCGGGTGCCGCTGTGGTTGCCGATGACGCCGCCGAGTTGCCGCCGATAGTCACGACAGTGAGCCGCCAGCAGATTCAGGCGTTTGCCGATGCTTCGGGGGACCATAACGCAGTGCATCTGGATCCGGTGGTTGCGAGGCGAGCGGGGCATGTGGATGTATTTGCTCAGGGCATGTTGGGCATGGGCCTCATAGGCCGCCAGTTACCAGCTGGCGAGCTCAGAAAGTTCAGCGCGCGATTCGTGTCGCCGATCCCCCTCGGTGACAGGCTGCGGATTGAGCAGCGTGGCCGTCCCGGCGAATGGTGGCTGCTGGGCAGCCAGGGACAAGTCCGGATAAGGGCGCGTGCCGAGATAGGTTGAGAAGTCTCTGAAATACCACAAGAGTGAGGAGTCGTCAGTGCATATTGAAACAGCGATACGAACCCGCAAGTCAGTCCGCCGGTTTACCCAGCGGCCGGTCGCCAGGGAGACCGTTGAGCGCATTCTGGAGCTGGCTGCCTGCGCACCCAGCGGCAACAATATCCAGCCATGGCAGGTGCATGCGGTTGCCGGGGCGGAAAAGATGGCACTGAGCAACGACATCATGGCCGCCGCTCAGGATCCGGATGCAGGAATGGACCCGGAGTATGCTTATTACCCGGACCAATGGTTTGAGCCTTATCTGGGCCGGAGGCGTGAGTCGGGTTTCGGCTTGTACGAGAAGCTGGGGATTGATCGTCACGACTTCGATGCACGAAAGCAGCAGGAGCTTCGCAACTATTCATTCTTCGACGCGCCAGTTGGCATCTTTGTCAGCCTGGACAGGCGATTGAACACGGGCAGCTACATGGATCTGGGTATGTTTGTGCAAAACCTGATGTTGGCTGCCCGCGGCGAGGGGCTGCATACCTGTCCGCAGGCTGCGTTTGCCTGGTATCACCCAATAGTAAGGCAGCATTTGCCGCTTGCTGATGAACATATCCTCGTTTGTGGCATATCGCTCGGCTACGAGGATGAGACCGCCCCCGAGAACTCCCTGCAAACGCTTCGCGCACCGGTGGAATCCTTCAGTTCGTTTCATGGCTTTGAATCGCAGAGCCAGGCGACGAACGTTAGCACCAACCGGACAACTTCTGTGTCCAGCTAGTTTGCCTGAGGCGCGGGCGACTGCGCCGTTGAAGAGTTTGTCTGGACCGCTCCGTGCAATGGCTGCGTGAGGTCGGTCGGCCGGCTATTGCCGGTTCAAACGCTCAAGCTGCTCAGCGAGCAACAATAACTGCTAAGTATATATGTAATGATCTTGACATTAAATAGGGCTGGATCTAACGTTTAGCTGTTTTGCGAGAGATAAAAAATATAGGTTATGGCTTTATTTTCAGCGCCTTAATCTGGGTCGTTCTGTCATTTCTTGATGTGTTTCTACAATAATAAGAGGTAAGCATCATGTCATTACTGTCGTGCTTTAAGCGCACCGCTTTTGTCGTTGTGCCCGTTACATCAGCGCTGCTTTCGACTGGCGCCCATGCTGAATTCATCGAAGACAGCACTCTGAAATTGCAACTCAGAAATTTTTATATGAACCGTGATTTCAGAGATAACCCGAGCGGCCAGAGCAAGGCTGAAGATTGGGGGCAGGGATTCATGCTGCGCCTGAATTCCGGCTTTACCGACGGCACGGTAGGCTTTGGTGTCGATGCGCTTGGTCTGGCCGGCTTCAAGCTGGATTCAGGCGATGGCAGCAGTGGCACCGGCGCGCTGCAGCGCAACTCGGTTGGTCAACCGTCCGACAATTTCAGCGCACTGGGCCTGACCGCCAAGGCACGCGTTTCTCAATCGCTGGTTACGCTGGGCACCCATGAGCCGCTGTTGCCGATTGCCTACCGCAATGACACCCGCCTATTGCCGCAGACCTTCGAAGGTGCACAGCTGGCGTTCAACGAGATCGATGATCTGAGTCTGCTTGGTGGTCAGTTCCGCAGCACGCGTCTGCGTGATTCGTCCAGCCGCGACGATATGGTGATGTTCGCTGATGGCTCGAGCGGTGGTGTTGCGAGCGATCGCTTCAATTATGCCGGGGCGACCTGGCGAGCGAGCCCGACGCTTACCGGCACCTGGTTCTATGCCAGGATGGAGGATAATTACAGCCAGCACTACGCCAACGTCCTGCACGACTGGAAACTGACCGACTCGCTCACGTTGCGCTCGGATATCCGGTATTTCGATAGCAGCGACCAGGGCAACACCGATGTCGACAACCGCAACCTGGCGGGCATGTTTACCCTGATCCAGGGTGGGCACGCGCTCGGGTTGGCCTGGCAGGAGCAGGAGGGCGATACAGGTATGCCGTTCATTTCCGGCGGCACCGATCCCTGGGCACTCAATACACTGACCTATCATCACTTCCTTCGAGCGGAGGAAGATTCCTGGCAGGTGCGCTACAGCTATGATTTTGCCGAGGCGGGCATTCCCGGCCTCAAGCTCATGGCGCGTTATGTACGGGGCGACAACTATGAAATCGGCGGGGTCGATGCGAAGGAATGGGAACGCGACGTGGATATTGGCTATACCGTACAGAGCGGGAGCCTGAAGGGTGTCAGCCTGCTGTGGCGCAATGTGGCATATCGCGGCAGCCATACGACCGATATCGACGAAAACCGGGTGATTCTCGGGTATACCTTCAATATCTGGTAGGTAGAGGTTAGCGGGCTGGCCTGGCGGCCAGCGTCGTGCCGAGGTCGACACTCCCACGGGTATGTGCGGGCTCAGTACAGGGTTTTTGTAGGAGTGGCGACTCGGGACGCCGAACCGTCACCGCGACGGCGTCCGCAGGGCGCCCGAGGGTTCATGAGGGCTAGAGCAGCTGGCCTATCGGCCAGCGTCGTGCCGAGGTCGACACTCCTACGGGAATGTGCGGTACGCTGTTCTCCGTGGTATCGGCGAAGCAGGATAACCGTGGCACTAATGTTCGCTTGGTGGGCGTCATATCCCCAGCCTTTTTCGCAACCGTGAGAAATTCCCCCGGTCCATTCCCAGCTCCCGCGCAGCCCGCGCCTGATTGTTATCGTAACGCTCCAATGCGTCTCTGATCAGCTCGGTCTGAAACTGGTCGGTTGCCTGGCGCAGCGTCATGCCTGGCTCTGCGATGGCGGCGGCGCCAGGCATTGCAGGCGGTGATTGGTCGTCTGCAGAGGTGCGTGGGGCGCTCAGGTCCAGCAAATCTGCAGTAATGCTCAACAAGCGCCGGGCGCCGTCCTGTCCAGCCTGGACCTTGAGAACAGCCCGGCTGATCAGATGCTCGAGTTCGCGTACGTTGCCTGGCCAGGTGTAGGCGAGTAGCGCATCCCGCGCCGACGGGTCTAGCCTGAGACCCCGCAGCCCGATGCGTCGCCTGTTCTGTTCCAGAAAGTGCCCGGCAAGCAGCAGTACGTCCTTGTGTCGGCTGCGCAAGCTCGGCACCTCGATCGGGTAGACGCTGAGCCGGTGATACAGATCGGCGCGAAAGCGTCCCTCAGCAACTTCTCTATGCAGATCCCGATTGGTGGCGGCGATGATCCGTACATCTGCCTGCAAATGGCTGTCGCTACCAACTCGCTGGATCTCTCCGCTCTGCAGGGCGCGCAGCAGCTTGGGTTGTACCGTAAGCGGCAATTCGCCGATCTCGTCGAGGAACAGCGTGCCGCCATGTGCGAGCTCGAACTTGCCCACCCGACTCTGCACAGCACCCGAAAACGCGCCCTTGGTGTGCCCAAACAGTTCGCTCTCGACCAGGTTATCCGGCAGTGCAGCGCAGTTTACGTAGATCAGTGGCGCGTTCGCGCGTGTAGAACGTGCATGCAAGCGCCGGGCGACCAGCTCCTTGCCGACGCCGGTTTCGCCGGTAATCAGCACGGCCAGGTCCGATTGGGCGACCATCTCGATTTCCTGCTCCAGCTGCTGCATCGCCTTGCTGCGGCCAATCAGCTCCTGCGGACCATGCTCGGAAACCAGTGCCTGGGTCATCAGTTGATGGTGCTCGGCGCGACTCTCCAACTGACCGGTGAGCTCCGCAACATGGATCACGACTTCGGCCAGTCGCGCTAGGAAACGCAGCTCGTCGGGCTCTACCTGATCAAAGGCGTCAGGGCTCAATGCATCCAGTGTGAGCACACCCCAGGGCGTATGGTTCAAGCACAGCGAGACACCCAGGCAATCGTGTACGTGAAGATCGCCCGTCACCTCGCTTAGCAATCCGTCATAGGGATCGGGTAGCGGCGAATCCGAGGGAAATCTGACCGGTTCATGGCTGAGTAGGATCCTCGCCAGGCGCGGATGAGAGTCCACTACAAAATGCCGGCCAAGGGTGTCTGTGCTTAGGCCGTCGACCGCCAGAGGAATAAGCTCGGTGCCTCGCAACTGCAATAACGCTGCGGCGTTGCAGGGCAGCGTCTGCCGAATCGCTTGAAGCAATCGCTGAAACCGCTGCGCGGGCGGGTGATCCTGGGCCAGCTCGACGATAATCCGGAGCAGGGGATCAGACACTGTTGTGGTCATAAAAACTCGACATGTTGTTTATTTAACATCAACCCTTAGTTGTCGTTTGGACAGCGTCACCCGCCAGGCGTGCAATTCCGCACCCCAATCGTGTGGCACGCTAACTGCAGCTTGCCTTTCTCTGATAAAGGGAGCCTTGAGCGGCTTGGCGCCTTGCGTGCGAGATCCCGCGTCATCTCGCCCCGCGCATGAGCCTTCAGGTTCCTACCTATATTCAAGCCAAGAGAGAAACCATGCTGTCACAACAAAGCAAAGATATTATCGTCGCAACCTTGCCCGCCGTGCAGGAGCACGCAACGACCATTACCTCGGTTTTCTACCCGCTCATGTTCGAGCGCTACCCGTCGGTAAAGGATTATTTCAATGAAGCGCACCAGCGTCAGGGCACTCAGGCCCAGGCTCTAGCCAACGCCGTGATTGCCTATGCAGCCAACCTCGATCGGCTGGAAGCGCTGGGCGACGCCGTATCGTTGATCGTGCAAAAGCATGTCTCGCTGAACATCCAGCCGGAACATTACCCGATTGTCGGTGAATGCCTGTTGGCGGCTATCAAGGAAGTACTGGGCGACGCCGCCACCGACGAGGTGCTGGGCGCATGGGGTGAAGCCTATGGCCAACTGGCGGACATTTTCATCGGTGCCGAAGAGCAGCGCTACCAGCAGAACGAAGAGAAAGCAGGTGGATGGCGTGGCGAGCGAAGCTTCAGAGTCGAGCGCAGGGAAAAGGAGAGCGACGTGATCACCTCCTTCTATCTGGTGCCTGCCGACGGCGGCGCGCTGATGGACTTTATCCCCGGTCAGTTCACCTGCGTGGTAGTGGACATCGACGGACGAAGCAGGCGCCGCAATTACTCCCTGTCAGACCGTCCCGGTGTCGGCCATTATCGGATCAGCGTCAAGCGCGAGGCCGACGGCCACGTATCGAAGTATTTGCATGAGCAGGTACAGGTCGGCGACGAGATCAGGCTGACTGCGCCGAGCGGCGACTTTGTACTCAATCAGCAAAAGCGACCATTGGTGTTGCTGACGGGTGGGGTGGGCATCACGCCGGCAATCAGCATGCTGCAGCCTGCGCTTGAAAGTGGTCGGGACGTGCATTTCCTGCATGGCGCGATGAACAGTCGCCACCACGCGTTTCGCGAGCATGTGAACGCGCTAGCTGAGCAGCACGATAACCTCAGCATTCGTTACGTCTACAGTGATCCGTTGCCCGAGGACGAGGCGCATGGCACTGGCTTCTTCGATCGCGACAAGCTTCGCAAAATGTTGCCAGGCGGCCCGGACGTTGACGTTTATTTCCTCGGTCCCAAGCCCTTTATGCAGAACTGCCGCAAGCTGCTGAACGAACTGGGCGTTCCTGAAGCGAACCAGCGTTACGAGTTCTTCGGTCCGCTGGAAGAGTTGCCCGCCTGAAGGCCGGGGCTGTATGCAGGCCTCGGTTGATATCTGACTCGGTCATGTTGTCATGACCGGGCCAGACATACCTCAAGGATTATTCGGTGGGTTGCTTGACTTCCACCACCAGCAACCGATACCCGCCGCAATAGCTGGGGATGGATAGCACCTGACCTGGTTCGGCACAGAGCAGAACCGAGCCGATCGGCGAAAATATCGATATGCGGTTCTCCCGTGCCTCGCTTTCGCCATGCCCGGTCAGCTTTATCTCCAGAAAGCTGTCATTCTCCATATCCAGCAGTTTCAGCTCACTGCCGATCCGCGCTTTGCGTGCCAGGCCGCGTAGCCCGTCATGGTCCAGCTGGTCGAGCTTGCCGACGACCATGGCCAGCTCTCTCGGGCCGATCATCGACCAGCGAATGTTGTGGTCAAACGATGCCTGGGATGATTCGGAGGCGTACTTATGCAACGTCATATGGACTCCTGGACGCAACAATATCGCGGCTGAACAGGCCGCATTCAAACATGAGGATTAGCGCCGGGTACGGCTGAACCGCCCCGGCTTAGACCAGGAAGGTGAAGGGTGCTTTGAAAATGGCGTGATAACCGTTTCGCATTGGAACTCCATGGTGCAGATGGCGCAGGACGCAACCATAAGCCATTGCGGAATAAAAGCAACCACGGCCCGGCGGACGGTGTAAAAGGAGAGTGCGCGCTGCAGCTCTCGAACCCAGCGAGCCGTGCGTTGCTATTGATCCTGCCCTACGCTGGCTTGTACGGGTCCGTCAGCCGGTTCTGTAAACACGCTTTCAAACAAGGGAATCAGACGACTCCCACCCCGCTCATTCAGATGATCATCGTCATAATAAAGTGGCAAGCCGTCTTCATCGCCATAACAGGCGAGCTCATCGCAGAGAAAGGGTGTGGGATCAAGGACATGGGCGCCACATTCCTTGACTGCCAGATCCAGAGTATCCAACGCATACTGATGCCTTTGCAGATAATCCTGTGTCGTGATGCTTACTCGCATGGGCTTGCCTAGCTGAGCGGCTCTGCCCATTGTTTTTGGCACGTCCAATATCAGTTCCGGGGTGGGACCGAGAATAAACACCTTCCTGGTCTTGCTGAACTCACATACTGTCTGGACGAAGCTCTCTTTCATTTCGTCTCTATAGGTTTCATCCCGGGCGACTCGAAGTTCTGATACGTATTTATTCGGCGGTTGTATAGCGGTGCCAGCCACTTCGTTCTGGCCCAGTAGCAGTCCCGAAAGCCTGTTTACGATGATCAGCGGGATGTGCGGCTCAATATTGGCGTTCAGCAATAGCGCCTGCTCGATAAACGGCCCGCAGGGAAAGTCGGGATCGTTAGCCTTCTTTATTCCCCGTATCGTCTGGCAGGTGTTGAGCGTCCAGTCCAGTACGTGCAATTGCTCGGAGGGCAGGGCCTTCTCGACCGAGCGAACGACGGAAGCGGCATGGCTATCGCCGATGACAATTGCTCCCAGCGTCTCTCCTCCGTAGGTGCAGCCGGGGACGTTCCGTCCGTCTACGGCATGACACTCTTCCATGCGCGGATTCCTGTTCTGGGCTTCGGCGAATATGCCCTCGACCTCGGCGGATAGACGACCGGGTACGCCGTTCTGCAGATAAATACCGACGCCCGGCGCGGCTGCGAGCACCGTCACGCATGCCAGTACGCTCATGGTTACCGGCATGGGCATCTTCAACCTTGACCGGGTGGGACCTTCCACGAACCTGAATGACAGCCAGCCGCACAGGAGCGTGAGGATAAGGCTGCAGATGATAGCGGTGGTATCGCCCTGCAAGCCGAGATAAACGAGCGCGACAGCCAGGGGCCAATGCCACAGATACAGTGAATAGGACCAGTCTCCTATCCTTTGAATCAATGCGTGGCCGGATAACAACGCCTTCTGTCTTGCTGCGACCAACACCATCGCGGTACCGAGTACAGGTACCAGTGCTTTCCAACCTGGCCAGACCGTATTGGAATCGAAAGCCGCAATCGACAGCGCGATGAGCGCGAAGCCCGCGCCGTATAGCCATTGACGGGATCGTTCGGCGAGCGTCAGCCGGTCTGCCAGCAGAAATACCAGTCCTCCAGCCAGCATTTCCCAGGCACGGGTGTGGAGCAGGTAAAAGGCAGCGCCTGGACTGGATCTCGAAATGAAGACGGATAGTGCCAACGAAATGACAAAGACCGCGAATGCCGAGAGGGTGCCTGCCTTCCTGCCCGGAGCAAGCTTCCAGACCAGCATAAGGATGAGCGGCAATACCAGGTAGAACTGCCATTCAACCGACAGTGACCAGGTATGCAGCAGCCATTTTTCATGCGAGGCCGAATCGAAATACCCCGCTTCTGCCCAGAATTTGAAGTTGGATAGAAACCCCAGTGCGGAGGTTGAATGGACCCCGAGGGATCTATATTCAATGGCTGGCAGAAAAAACCAGCCGATAGCGAGGAGGGTCAGACAGAGAACCAGCAAAGCCGGGATGATCCTGACGCCTCTGGCCAGATAAAAACCGATCAATGAAAAGGCGTAACTGCCCTCTGAGCGCGGTTTCTCCAGTCCCCGGATGATGATTCCGGTCATCAGAAAGCCCGAAATCACGAAAAAGATATCAACCCCCACGAAGCCGCCCGCAAATCCCGGTACGTGGAAGTGGAACAGGATGACCGAGACGACCGCCCATGCGCGCAGACCGTTGATGTCATCCCTGAATGTTTTGGTCGGCGTCATGTGTAGCCCCGGTTCCCTGATGTAGGAAGGGATGCTACCTGAGGGATTTCTCGGCAACTGAGAACTGGTTCCGCAAAATCGCTGGAAGGGACGCGTGGGAAGGGCGTCAATGCGTGGCGGCTTGCTGGGCTATATCACCTTGCTGCCTAAGAGCGCCGGCGCAGCATCAATAGCGGCAATCCCACCAGCAACACCAGCAACCCCACCAGCGCACCGGGACCGGCATACAGCGTGCTGGACCACAGTAGCCCCAGGCAGGTCGCAGCAAACAGCAAGGGCAGCACCGGATAGAGCGGCACCTTGAAGGGTCGAACCCGGTCTGGATCACGTCGGCGCAGGCTAATCACGGACAGCGCCGTCATGAGCATAAACAGCCAGAACACCGGGGCGGTATAAGCCACCATGGTGCTGATGCCATCCTTGCTCAGCGCGCCAAAAACGATCAGACCCAGGGTGATCAAGCCCTGCAACATAAGCGCCCGGACGGGCGTGGAGCCCTTGTCATTCCAGGCCCCAAGTACCGACAGGCCAGGTACGTCTCCCCCCAGGGCATAGTAGACGCGCGCACCCGTCATGATACTGGCGTTGATGGTACTCAGGGCCGCCAGGCAGACCATCACGCTAAGCAAGGCAGCGGCCATGGGACCGGCGATGATGCGCATCAGTTCTGCGCCTACCGCCTCGACGCCACGCAGTTCCTCCAACCCGAAAATGTTCAGATAGGCCAGGTTCGCCAACACATAGACCAGGCTCACCACCGCCACGCCGATCAACAACACACGACGCACATTGCGCTGCGGATCGCGCAGTTCACCGGAAAGATAAGCCGCTTCGTTCCAACCACCGTAGGTCAGCAGCACGAATACCATGCCCATACCCAAGGCGCCGGCGAGATTGCCAACCAGGGGTCCCGATGCCGCGGTCTCAGCGGGTTCAACCAACCCCGCCTCGCCAAGCGCTGGCTCGACCATCAGCAGTCCGGCACCGATCACAGCTGCCAACACCGCTACGGTCAGACTGGTGAAAAGGATCTGCAAACGCTTGGACTCACGGGTACCGTGCATATTCAGCGCAGTGAGGGCTACGACTGCGAGGGCTGCATGCCACGCGGCACCCCAATTTCCGAGTGGAAGGAGCTGCTGGGCATATTCGCCAAATATGAATGCCACAGCAGCGATGGAACCGGTCTGAATCACGGTGCCACGCGCCCACGCGAACATCAGCCCAACCCCGGAGCCCCAGGCGCGCTGCAGATAATGGTATTCGCCACCGGCATGTGGGTAGGCCGAACCGAGTTCCGCATAACAGAGCGCGCCCACCAGCATGATCAGGCCACCGAATACCCACATGCCCATGTAAAGCGCAGGGCTGGCTGCCTGCTGCGCCACCAGCGGTGGGAAACCAAAAATGCCGATGCCGATGACCACGCCGACCAGAACCGCCACGCCATCCAGAACGGAAAGGGTGCTGCGGGGTACGCCCAACGCTATATCCGATGTGTCCTCAGAGGCGCTCGGCATGCCAGGTCTCTGCGTCGGATCCATCTGCTGGCACGATGCGGTCTCCTTCCACCTTGCCCACGTACTCATGACGATCTATGAAAAAGCGAATCTCATCACCCTTGAGCGACGCATCGGTAATGGCGATATCACTCCCGTCCGGATCTACACTGGCATGCAGTTGCTGATAGTTCTGTTGCAGCATAAGCGTTGCCTGCTCACCGCCAGCCGTCGTCAGCTGCCAGCGGCCACCTACCTGCGCCGGCACAATCCACAGGTAGACGCTGGCGCCATTCACCGTTTCGAACTCATCAGGATCCCAGGGGCCCATGTCAAAAGCATGGGAAACGATCCGGGTTCCCGGCGCCATGGTCTCGAGGATAACCGGCCGTAGCCGGGCATTCACGGTACTGAGCAGATACATGCTCAGCACCGTCGCATCTGATAGATCCTTGTCGAACAGGTCGCCTTGCTCAAAGGTGGTGCGGTCGGCAACGCCCTCTCGCTCAGCGTGGGCGCGTGCTTCGGCCACCCTCTCGGGGTCCAGATCGATACCCCGGGCGTTTTGCACTCCAAAATCACGGACAGCTGCGATCACGATACGACCATCGCCCGAGCCCAGATCAATCAGATGATCGTCGGGTTGAACATCGGCCATTTCCAGCATGCGATGAACGACGTCAGGCGGCGTGGGAACATAAGGCACATCCAGTCGCGGTGCAGCAGTCAGGCTACTGGCAGGAAACAACAGGGAAAGTACCAAGGTGATGCTGGCGAGACGGCCGCGCTTGGCGCGTGGGGTTTGAGCAGAGGGAATCATGAAGATCTCCAACAGTCAGGTGGCTGGCAGGATCCGTTCGATACCGCAAACACGAGAACATGCGCGCTGCAGTATCGAAATGAGCCGAAGTGAGCCGCAGAAAAGCACGCCCATCTCTACAGGCGCCTACGCATCCCCGCTGACTTTTCGATACCCCACGCCTTGCTCAGTTCCCCCAGGTTATATCCCGGATGGTTTCAGGTGCTTTGTATAGTGAAACTACCTTGCGGAGTGCTATACACGAGGCTATACAAGAAGCTCTCGGTTGAGCCTGACGCGGGCAAGCTCGAACAGCGAAACAGCCTGAAAGGTACCGCCTGGATGGGTTGGCGAACGTATCGGGACACTGCTGGGGAGGGAGTGGAGCGGGTGAAGGGAATCGAACCCTCGTCGTAAGTCGGGTAGGGACACGACCTCGCGGTCGCGTCCCCCCCTAAGAACCGGACGTGCAAGTTTCCCTGCATCCGGCTCAAGCAGCCATTAAGCCTGGGTTTTAAGCCAGGCCGGTGGCCATTTCGTGCAACCCCGCGCATGTATCTGCTTGTGGCAGTTCACATGAACGAGGGCTAGATTGGCGTCTTCATCACCGCCGCCATTGACCTTCCATACTTTGTGGTGAACATCCCACTTGGTTTGGAGATCAATCCTGTCGGTGCAAATCGGACATTTACCGAGTTGGGCCATCCACAGCCTGCTGGTTTTGGCTACGGCGTGTTCCGCCATCCATCGTCTGACCCGTCCTTCGAAATACTCCTCGGATTCGGGGTCGTAGGGATTAGCCTCAGCACGTATTTTCAGATGCCTTGTGAGCCTGATACGTGACAGCAGGAACAGTTGGAACTGCCCATCGTTGAACACCCAGTCGCGACCTCGGATTTTTGACCAGTAACGATTCTTGATCCATCGTCGGCCTTTGCTTGGGTGTCTTCTTTTTGCCCAGCGCCAGAGCAGTTGCCAGATCTTGTGATCCAGTTTGGAGAATATCCGAGAGGAGGCCACGTGTTTGTGATAGTAACCCCACCCCCGCAAGACGGGGATCAGCGCCGCAATCAACACCCCTTGTGAGGATGCGCGGTGCTTTCTCACGATATCTCTGACCTTTGCATAGATCCGCTTCTGACTCGCCTTGGAGGGCGTCATGCTCCACTTGCTGTTGAACTTTCTGAATGTCCAGCCCAGAAAATCAAAGCCTTCGCTGATATGCGTTAGCCGTGTTTTCTGGTCGGATAATTCAAGTCCTCGATCCTTGAGGAACTGCCGGATCAGGCTTTTAGCCGTCTCCAGCTCTTCGGCCTTCGTTGCGGTGACAATAAAGTCATCAGCGTACCGTACGAAATTCACTTTACAGCGTCGGGGGAAATGCTCTTTCAGCATCCCCTCTACGCCGTCCAGCGCCATGTTCGACAGCACCGGGGAAATAATGCCTCCCTGTGGTGTGCCCGCCTCCGTTGGGAAGAGCTTACGCATATCGACGTAACCTGCCTTAAGCCACTGCTTCATCACGTTCCTGTCTAAAGGAACGTTTTTCAGCAACCACTCATGGCTGATATTGTCGAAACATCCGCGAATGTCCCCCTCCAAGACCCACTGTGGTGAATGCTGGCGAGCCAGTGCATTACAGCACTGCATCATTGCATCCTGAGTGGATCTGTGGGGTCTGAATCCGTAGGAGTTCAGATCCGCAGTGGTTTCCGAGACAGGTTCCAGGGCCAGCAGGTATAACGCCTGCATAGCTCTATCGCGCATCGTAGGAATCCCCAGCGGTCGTTTGCCACCATTGGCTTTCGGGATGTGTATTCTGCGTAAAGGTTTTGCCTTGTACCCCGTGCTATCTAGGGTTCTCAGCGCTGCCCACTTCGCTTCTGGCGTAGACCACAATTGCCCATCTACTCCTGGGGTTTTATGGCCTCGATTTGCAGCTACTCGTTTGATGGCCAGAGCCTTCGCACTTGTAGATTTTGTGATCAGACGTTGCAGCTGTCTGACCTTGCGCCAATCGCACTCCTTGGCTGCCTTCGCTATGCGTGCTTGCAATCTCCTGACCCGTCCGGACACAACTGACCACTCGATAGAGTGCCATTGGTGCCATAGGGGGGAGACGACATCACGTTTGAGCGTGTCCATATCTGCCTCCACTTACCAGAAAGTGGAGCGGGCGACGGGAATCGAACCCGCGTCATTTGGTTGGGAACCAAAAGCTCTACCATTGAGCTACGCCCGCCCATGAGTAACCCATGGGGAGAACACTATTCGAGCCCGAAGGGCTGAGAGTGCTCGCCCTTTGGGTCGGTATCGATTTGCAAGCCTGTCTAGCGACAGACTACCTGATGGAAGTCAGCAGACTTTCGTCTCGGGGCAATCGTTGCATCCCCTATCCCCCCCGTTACAGTGAGGCATTCGCTTTTTCCATCATCCTTTAACCGCTGCCGCATCGCTTCGCCTTGCGGCTCACTAGTCTCCGAGGAGACATGACGTCGGTCTTACCCTGTTCCGTGTCAGTAACACGAATCGGGAGAGTTCCATCTTAATGCCGGTGGTCACGTTGCCAACGTGGAGCAACCAAGCAATGCTCCAGCCGACCACTACCCCGAGGGGTCTGAGCCACTTACCACGTAAGCTCAGTAAGCTTGACGACACTTCGACGATGGTTCGCTTACGCTAACCCTTCGATTCAACCTAGCATCTCACTCGTTTGTGGAACGAGATCCTACATTGACCCTCACGGGTCAAAGTAGACCCATGAGGGTGATTACATTGTCAGAGCGCTCAGCACCCAGTCGTTACCGACTACGCACCGCTCCTAGGTTACGGATGGTTGGACATCCGGTCCTCTACAGACCGAGGTCTGCTGGACAATTACTTACACGGCTTACACCGCGGAAGGTGACTGGCCCGAAAACCAGACACTTTGGTTTGCTATTTTCTTCATACTTAAGGTGATGAAGAGGCTAGCTACCTCCGCGACACTCAGGTCGCACGCTTGGGAAGCTTCTGCTCTACCATTGAGCTACACCCGCGTGCTGCGCATTCTAAGCAGTTGTGCGGGTGTGGGCAAACACCTTCGGAAGTTATTTTTGCCCCGAGCTGCTGCCGTTTCTCAATCGGTTCGTTTGATCTGACTGATGATGAATCGGCTCTGGGGAACTGCAGGCATGCGGGACATGTCGATGGACAGATCCTGAGGCACGACCTCATAGCTCATACCCTTTGTCAGAAGTCTGGTTGCGGACTTCATGAGTTCCACTGTCATCCATTCCCCGGCGCAGCGATGCCCGGAAAAAAACTCGCCGCCCCCCTGGGGTAGAAAGTTGTAGGGGCTCTGATCCCACTGCTCGAAGCGTTCAGGCTGGAAACGGGTGGGTTGGTCCCAGATGCGCGGATCATGATTGGTGCCGTAAATATCCAGAACGACCCAGCTACCTTTGCTGAAGTGCTCGCCGCGCCAGTCGAAAGCCTCCGTGGCGTTGCCAGCGATCAACGGAAAGAACGGATAGAACCGCCGCACTTCCTGAACAAAAGGCTCCAGCCAGCGAGCTTCATCCTGCAGCAGCTTATCGCGGTAATCAGGATGGCGATGCAAAGCCAGCGCTATAAACGTCACGAAGCGTGCGACCGCTAATGTTGGACGAAGCAGATTCAGCAACTCGATGGCGGCAGTCTTTGTGCTCAGCAACTCGCCATTGGGCTCCCGATGCCGGGCGAGGATTTCGATGGGTCGCTCAGGCCCCGTGGAGGAGGGCACTGCGCGCACCTGATCGACCAGATCACGCGCCCAGTGTTCGGTGCGCGCGCGTAGGGCCAGGCCCTTCCAGTTGCGTGGACCAACCGCCCCGGCTCCTGCAATCATTGCTGAGAGTTCGCGCGTTCGGTCGCGAACCTCAACATCTTGCAGGGCTATGCCCGCCCACTCACACACCGTCCGGCAGAGCAATTCTTCGACCTCATGATGCAGCGTGATGCCGGGTTGCTGCTCCCATACTGACAAGCGATCGCGCCAGTTCCGTTCGAAAATCGACACAATTTCACCGAGGCTATCCGGGCCCATCAATGACATGAACATTTTCTTGCGATGCTCATGGGCTGCGCCGTCCAAGGTCATCACGCTGCCGACGTCCTGCAGCGACATCAGCGTCATAGGCGGCATGGACATCTTGCGCGTGAAGCGCCCAGGCTCGTAGAACATGCGGGCTGCGTCTTCGCCCATGACGCAGGTGACTGGTCGGAGCATGATGCGCGTGCGGAAGGCATCGGTGTTGTGGTGGGCGCAGCGCCTTGAGATAAACCGGTAACCGTCCTTCAGCAGCGCCAGAGAAACGTCAAAGGTGTCGTCGCGTGGAATGGATTGCATCAGATACCCCTGTCAGCGCTGTCGATAGGGATATGGAGAGGGCGCCGACCGGAAAGTTCGGCACCGATACCTTACCTGGTTGAGGCTATTTTCATCAGGCGCTGGTAGCTGTCGCGTCGCAGCGTCTGGTCATATATTGCGCTGGAAACGATGAACTCGTCTGCCTGTGTGCGCTCCAGCAGTTCGTCAAGCTGCTGACCTACGGTGGCTTCGTCACCGACCAGGGTGCCAGCCAGCGTAGCGAGCACGCTGTGTTTTTCATGCGGTTGCCAGAGCGCTTCCATATCCTCTACCGGTGGCGGCAACGGGCCGGGGCGGCCACGAATCAGGTTCAGAAAGGACTTCTGATGAGAGGTCGAGAGTCTATGCGCCTGTTCCTTGCTGGACGCAACATAGGCATTGATGCCCAGCATCAGGTGCGGCTTGTCCAGGGTTTCTGACGGCTCGAAGTGCTCGCGGTAGGTGCGGAACGCGGCGTACATGTAATCCGGTGAGAATTGTCCGGCGAAGGCAAAGGGTAATCCCAGCTGTGCTGCCAGCTGCGCGCTGAAGGTGCTGGAACCCAGTAGCCAGATCGGAACCTTGAGGCCCGCGCCCGGCACTGCGCGCAGGCGTTGGCCGGGCTCGGGTTCGGCGAACAGATGGCGTAGCTGGTCCAGCATTTCGGGAAAGTCGCTGCCGTCACCACGACCGCGTCGCAGCGCCTGGGCTGCTACCTGGTCGCTGCCCGGCGCGCGTCCCAGTCCGAGATCGATCCTGCCGGGGTAGAGTGACTCAAGGGTGCCAAACTGTTCGGCAATCTGCAGCGGAGCGTGATTGGGCAGCATGATGCCGCCGGATCCAATGCGTATACGTTCGGTGCCTGCTGCCAGATAGCCCATGACTACCGATGTCGCAGCACTGGCGATTCCGGTCATGTTGTGGTGTTCGGCAACCCAGAAACGGTTGTAGCCTTGCTGTTCTGCGTGTCTGGCCAGTGCCAGGCTGTTTTGAAGAGCCTGTCTGGGGCTGGCACCTTCAGGAACAGGACACAGATCCAGGATCGACAACGGCACGACAGGGGAAGGCATAGGTTACTCCTGCAACTCAGTGGCGCCCAGCATAGGACTGCCGGACGCTGCTATCAATGCTTGGATCCTTGTGCGGCCGAAGCTAGACCAGCTCCACCTCGGTGATCAATACGCCGGCGGGCATCCCGATATAGGCGCCCTGTGCATAGTCGATTCCCAGCGCCCGGACCTGCTCCAGAACCTCGGGGCTGTGTACGTATTCCGCCACAGTATGGACCCCCATTTCCTTGGCCGATTGAACGATCCCTCGAGTGAGGGTAAGGGCGTCTTCGCTGTCGTCGAGACGGCTGATCAGGCTGCCGTCGATCTTGATCAGATCGATATTCAGCCGCAGCAGGTGCTCGAAGTTGGAGTAACCGGTGCCAAAATCATCGATCGCGATGCGCGCACCCATGGCTTTTACCTTGTCGATGAATTCGCGTACCTGGCTGTAGTTCTCGATGCCCTGGGATTCCAGAATCTCGAAGATGACCCGGTTAGCCAGTTCGTTGCCATCCAGTTGCTCGAGGATGAAGGAGGTGAGTTCGGCATCGAGCAGATCTTCGCAGCAAAGATTGACCGAGAAGTCGTACCGGCTGTTGGCAAAGCGCTGGAAGCATTGTTCAACCATTGCACGTGTGATGAATCGGTACAGACGAATCTTCTTGGCGATCGGCAGGAATTGTTCAGGGCTGACTGGGTGCCCGTTGAGGTCGATCATGCGGGCCAGACACTCGAATTTCTCGATACGCCCGGTGCGAACATCAAGGATCGGCTGGAAGAACGGGACGATGCGACCCTCGTCCAGAGCGTTCTTGAGGCGGTTGGCCCAGACCAGATTCTGTTCATATCCTTCGCGTACCCGGTTAGCTGGATCATAAACGAAGTGGCTTACGCGGCTCAGTCGGGCCAGTTTGAGTGCCATGCTCGCGGACGGTAGCAATTGTTCGCCGTTCAGTCGCGAGTTGTCAGGCTGTACCGTACTGGCGGCGCCAATAGTGGCGTTCAGCGGAATATCATGGCCCTGCCAGGTAATATCCATCAGGGTGATGAACTTGGCGACCTCTTCCAGGCGTGGCGGCAGAGAGGCCGGGGCATGGTGCCCTGGAATCACGATTGCCATTTCATCGCCTGGCATGCTGTACAGATGGCAATTGCGCCATGCTGCCCGACTGGTCATGAAGCGCCGCAGGGCTTCAGCCAGCTTGATGATCACATGGTCGCCGCATTCATGCCCGTAGAAGTCGTTGACCTGCTTGAAGGCATCAAGGTTGAGTAGCAGCAGAGCAGCCGAATCGGTCTTGCGCAGGTCCTCCAGCAATTTTTCCCGATTCGGCATCCTGGTCAGCGAATCGGTATAGAGGTTGCTCAACTGGCGCAGCGTGCCTGCGATGATATAGAGCACCAGCCCAGCGAGTATCAGGAAAATGATGCCGATGATCGCGGCTATACGCAGGTTGCGCTCGCGCATTGGCGTCATGGCGGCATCGATCTCTGCTTTGGGCACGCCAATACCGAACACCATCCCGGCTACGGTTTCCGAGAAAAACAGGGCGTACTGTTCGTCGTTTACCGTCAGCGCCATACGCTGCATAGGGGAGGCGATCAATGGGCTGGAAAGGATATCCGGCGGCTGGATCTTGTTGGTCTGTTTGTGCAGTTCGCTGCGTGAAATCGCATCCATCAACCGTTGTGCGCGCCGCACATCATCAGCGCGGGCCAGGCTGGACAGGTTGCGATTGTCAGAGTCGATCAGGAAGGAGAAAGTGCCCGGGGTTACCTCGACGCGGCTGACCATGCGGATGATCTCATCTGCTCTCCAATCCGTGGACGCCAGGCCAATCACCTGTTGCTGTTCGTTGCGGATGGGCGTGCTGAGGCTGACGACAACCTTGTCGGTGCTGGAATGGTAATAGGCAGGGCTCCAGTAGAAACGCGTCCCCAAGTCCCATATGCGCCCGCTGGGCGGTGCAATCCGGGCATACCAGTCGCGTTCGGCGTAGTTGACGTCGTCGCTGACCACTTCAAGCTGATTTCCGATTTTAAAACCGTAAACGGCGAAGGGTCCCGGTTGGTAAGCGTCAGGATCAAACCAGATTCCACCACCGCTTACCCCTTCTACATCGCTCAGCGTCTGCCCCAGCGCTTCCTCCAGTTCCTGCTTGTTATGCCGGCCAGTCAGTAACTGCTGTCTTTCGAAAAGCTGCCCCATGCGTGCCAGCTCACGGGTGTTCTGCTCCATCAGCCGATGATGAGCATTGATGCGATCCAGGTTGGCATGGAAGGTATCGGCGATCTGGCGTTGGCGCAGCTCTGACATGGTCTTCTGGGCAAAATCCAGGTTGAGACTGGACATGAGCCACATGCCGATGATGAAAAGTCCGACCAGTAGTGAAAGTACTATCATGATCGACCGCTTGACCGGAGTCATTCCTTCGACTCTCACGAACGTCTGCCTCGCATGTCCGATTGGACTCGTTGTTGTCCTAGCTGGCGTTGCTCCGGTGTCAGGGAGCTGGCGATCCGCTCAAGGTGGGAGCGAGCGCGGGTTTCGCCGTTGAGCAGGGCCTTGCTGAGCCAGACGTACGCCTCAAGCGCTTCCTGGCTATCAGGCGTGCCCTGGGCGTAACTCAAGCCGAGATTGTATTGTGCCTCTGCAGATTGTTGGGCAGCCGCTCGCTTGAGCCACTCCCTCGATTTGCTGGTATTGGGTTGTGCTCCAGAGCTGTACTGTTCTGCCAGGGCCAACTGGGCTGGCAGATGATCCTGTGCCGCGGCCTGCTCCAAGTGCTGCAGTGCCCTGGCTGGATCAGGCTCCGTTCCCTTGCCTTGCAGGTAGGCCTGGCCGGCACGGAAGCGTGCCTCGGCCAGGCCCTGCTGGGCGGCCTGTTCGACCAGCTCAAGTGCACGTGCCTCGTCGCGCACCGTGCCTTCACCCTTGGTATACAGATCGGCGAGGAGCAGCTGGCCAGGACCATAGCCCTGTTCGGCGGACAGTTTTGACCAGTGGATGGCGGCATCGGCTTCGTTGCTGACCCGTGCCAGCGAGGCAATATGATGCTGTGACTTGGCATCGCCGGCACGCGCTGCGGACAGGCAAGCGCCGTGGGCTTCCTGGTAGTTGCGGATGGCGAACAGCAGGTAGCAGTTGTTGGCGTGCTTGCGGCTGTCCTGGTCGAGCGTTTTTGTTTTGGTATCAGGGCCTGGTGTCGGCGCGGAGTCTGAAGCGGAAGCCGTGGTGCTGGCTGGTGCTGGCTTGGGCTGAGCGGCAGCCGCAACCTGTGACCGGGATGCAGTGGGTTCAGCTGTGGCCTTGCGTTCCGTTGCTGGTGTGGCGGGTGGCGACGCCTCGGCACGCGCTACGGTTTCAGATGTGGCTGCCGGGGCAGTACGTGTTTCGGCAATGGGCGCGGGCTCCGCGGCAGAATTGTCGGATGTTCCGGCGGCCTGCTGGGTGGCTTTGCTGACCTGAATGCCAGCCTCCTTGACTGGCGGCTTCGCTGGCGCTCGAGTGGCCGAACCGGCCCTGGCGTCAGGCTGTTTCGTTTCTGGCTGTGGATCCGTGACACTGGATATCGCCGAAACGAGACCGACCATGAACGGCGGGAAGGGGCTATAGGATTGCGCCGGGCTGTACCTGGCCAGGGCTTTGTCGACGCGCCGTTCGAAATCATTGACCTGGGCGTAGCAGGAATGACTGTAGTTGTCTTTCAGCTGGGCCAGGTTTTCGGCTGTGGGAGCCATATCGGCATAGCGTTCACCGACCGCGTCACAACGCTTGTCTCGCTCACGGGCGACGCGCTGACGGTGCGGAATGTATCGAAGATCGATGGGACGTTCCGCCAGATAATCGGTAAGCGGATCGATCCTTGGCTGAGCCAGCAGCTTGTCTACTTCCCGGGTACGAGCCTCTTCCGAGGCGTTCATCCCGTCAATGAAGTCCGTCAGGTTCTGTTTCTGTTCTGCAATAACTTCGGCCGGCTTGGACAATGGCGTCTGTTGCCCGGGCGTGGTTGCACAGCCTGCAACGCTCAGCGCTACGCAGGCCAATAGGGTTTTTGGTATTAAGCGCATCTACTTTCTCTGTTCCAGTCGGCGTATGCCGTTTTGGTCGCTACCTTGCCGAGAATGTGATTTTGATGTCATGAGCCAACATTATCACTGCTAGGACGCGGTTTTAGTCGGTTGGTTCATATTCCGTAATGTCGACGCGGTTCTCAACTGGAACGCTTCTTGCGTAAGGGTCTGCCACACACTCTTTCAGCGTCAATTAATTGTTCAGGAAGCGTCAACGCATGGCAGTGGATCGTTCCCAAATGATGAGCAACATGCGAACCGGTCTGGCTGGGCTGCGCCACGGCAGCCTCGGCGTGCCGATTCTGTTGCTGGTCATGCTCGGCATGATGATGCTGCCCGTGCCGCCGTTCCTTCTGGACGTGTTCTTCACCTTTAACATCGCGCTGTCCCTGGTGGTGCTGCTGGTGTGCGCCTACGCGCTGCGGCCGCTGGATTTTGCGGTGTTTCCTACGATTTTGCTGGTGTCGACGCTGTTGCGCCTGGCGTTGAATGTGGCGTCCACCCGTGTGGTGCTGCTTTATGGACATGAGGGCGGCGACGCTGCGGGCAAGGTAATCCAGGCGTTCGGGGAAGTAGTGATCGGCGGCAACTACGTAGTCGGTCTGGTGGTGTTCGCCATCCTGATGATTATCAACTTCGTGGTTGTCACCAAAGGCGCCGGGCGTATCTCCGAAGTAAGTGCCCGCTTTACCCTGGATGCCATGCCAGGCAAGCAGATGGCTATCGATGCCGACCTGAACGCCGGGATCATCGATCAGGAGCAGGCCAAGCTGCGTCGCAGTGAAGTGGCCCAGGAGGCTGATTTTTACGGCTCCATGGACGGTGCCAGCAAGTTCGTACGAGGCGATGCGGTCGCCGGCTTGATGATCCTGTTCATCAACGTGATCGGCGGGTTGGCGATCGGCATGGCTCAGCACGGTCTTTCCTTCGGTGACGCTGGTCGCATCTACGTGCTGCTGACTATCGGTGACGGTCTGGTGGCGCAGATTCCGTCGCTGCTGCTGTCCACTGCTGCAGCGATCATGGTGACCCGGGTCTCCACTTCAGAAGACATGGGCGCCCAGGTGCAGCGTCAAATGTTCGCCTCGCCCAAGGCGCTCGGCATCGCTGCGGCGATCCTGGTTCTGATGGGCCTGATCCCGGGCATGCCCCATGTGTCCTTTCTCGGCCTTGGCGCCCTGGCTGCCGCCGGTGCCTACTGGATTGCACAGAAACAGAAAGCCAAGCTTGAAGAGGCTGCCGAGACAGAACGCAAGGAATCCCAGGTGCCGGCGGTACAGCGGCCAGAGACCCGCGAACTCGGCTGGGAAGACGTGACACCGGTGGATATGGTCGGTCTGGAAGTGGGTTACCGGCTTATCCCGTTGGTTGACCGTAACCAGGGCGGACAGCTGCTCGCACGCATCAAGGGCGTACGCAAAAAGCTTTCCCAGGACCTCGGTTTTCTCATGCCATCGGTACACATCCGCGACAACCTGGATCTCGCGCCGAACGCCTACCGCGTGACGCTGATGGGCGTAGGCGTGGCGGAAGCCGAGGTGTATCCGGACAAGGAGTTGGCGATCAACCCCGGTCAGGTATTTGGCGAGATCAAAGGGATAGCGGGCAAGGATCCGGCGTTTGGTCTGGAGGCTGTCTGGATCGAAGTGATGCAACGCGATCAGGCCCAGTCGCTGGGTTACACAGTGGTTGATGCCAGCACCGTGGTTGCCACGCACCTTAACCAGATCCTGCACAAGCATGCCCACGAGATGATCGGGCATGAAGAAGTTCAGCAGCTGTTGCAGGTGCTGGCCAAGGCTTCACCAAAGCTGGCGGAAGAGCTGGTGCCCGGAATGATCTCGCTGTCTGGTCTGCTCAAGGTGCTGCAGGGTTTGTTGGAAGAACAGGTGCCGGTACGCGACATCCGCACCATTGCCGAAGCCATCGCCAACCAGTCTGGCCGGAGTCAAGATACTGGCGCCTTGATTGGGGCGGTGCGCGTCGCATTGTCCCGCTCCATCGTGCAAAGCATTGTAGGGCTTGACTCGGAGCTGCCTGTGATCACGCTGGAGCCCAGGTTGGAACAGATCTTGCTACAGAGTGTTCAGAAGGCCGGACAAGGCGCAGAAGATGGCGTCATGCTCGAGCCGGGCATGGCCGAGAAGCTGCAGCGGTCACTGGCAGATGCGGTACAGCGGCAGGAGGTCCAGGGTAAGCCAGCCATCGTACTGGTAGCCGGACCGATCCGCGGGATGATGGCCAAGTTTGTCCGTTATGCGGCGCCCGCGGCCAATGTACTGTCCTACCAGGAAATACCGGACAGCAAGCAGGTCACCATCGTTGCGACGGTGGGCCAACAATGAATAGTCAGTACCAGGACAGGTGAGGTCAGCCATGAAAGTCAAACGTTTCTTTGCCGCTGATATGCGTCAGGCGATGAAGTTGGTCCGCGACGAAATGGGCGCGGACGCCTCCATTATCGCCAACCGCCGGGTCGCTGGGGGCGTGGAGCTGACAGCGGCGCTGGACTATGAAGCGCCTCGCGTGACCCCACCCACACCTGGGCTTGATCAGGAGCTGAAGAAAACCCAGGAGCGCATCGTCAAGGCGCGCGCTCAGCTGGGCGAAGGCGGGCAGCCGGCAGACGGGCCGCAGGTCAACCGCCAGTTGTTCGGCGAAACCATGCGCCAGGCCGTCGAGCAGGGCTCGCCCGTTGCTCAGCAATTGCTGGCACGGCTACAGAACGAGCACGCTACAGAAACCAGACCTGAAACCCGCGCCGCAGCTCCGCAACCGGATACTGCGGATACCGGTATCGGTGCAATGCGCGCCGAACTCGCAGGGCTGCGTGAAATGCTCGAGACCCAGCTGGGCAACATGGCCTGGGGCCAGATCAACCAACAGCGACCGCATCAGGCCAGTCTTTGGCGCCGGCTGACTCAGTTGGGTCTGCCGGCAGAGCTGAGCAAGCAATTGATGGCCAAGGTGGCAGACGTGACAGATATCCGTCAGGCCTGGCGCATGCTGCTGGCGCACCTGGCACACAGTATTCCGGTTATCCGTGACGAACTTATCGAACAGAACGGCGTAATCGCGCTGGTTGGCCCAACCGGAGCCGGCAAGACCACCAGCCTCGGCAAACTGGCAGCACGCTACGTGCTCAAGCATGGTAGCCAGCATGTTGCGCTGGTCACCATGGACACCTTCCGGATTGGCGCACACGAACAGTTGCGCACGCTTGGACGTATCCTCAATGTGCCGGTGCGGGTGGTCGATGAACAGAACAGCCTGAGCGATGTGCTCAAGGAGTTTTCTGGCAAACGCATGGTATTGGTCGATACAGCCGGCATGCAGGGCCAGGATCCGCAGCTGCGTAGTCAGCTGAGTGAGCTGGCGGCGCAGGGGCAACGGGTTCGTACATTGTTGGTGCTGGCCGCCACAAGTCAGTACCAGGTGTTGAAGTCTGCCTACCATCATTACAAATCCTGCGGACTGTCCGGTTGTATTCTGACCAAGATCGACGAGGCAGCCACGCTGGGCGAGTCACTGGGTCTGGCTATGGAACAAGCTTTGCCGGTAGCCTATATGGCAGATGGCCAGCGTATTCCGGATGATATTTGCCAGGCGGTAGGCCACAAGCTGGTCAGTCGTGCGGTGAGCATGGCCAGTAATGCTGGCGAAGCGCCTGCCGATGAGGCAATGGGCAATGTCTTTGCAGGTATACTGCACGCAGGTTGATGAGACGGGGATCAGCTGCATTTCGCCTCAAAGGTGGGATCCAGCAAGCGAACCGCAAGAGCGTGCTGTCGGCGAATGCACTGCAGCATGGCGCGGCGCGGTTTTTACAGATTTGCGAGGGTCTGTTGCCGTTTCATCGCGGCCGCGACGGAGGCCCGTTTGGTGCAGAACAAGGCGCGAGGAATGAAGTTTGTTCAACACATCCATGTGTTTCACCCCTTCGGGGCTTACGCGCAAAAGCGCTCCAGGCGTTTTTGTGGTTGTTCCAAATGAGTGACGAGTAACGCAGTGCTGCGGCAAACGGGTCCCGTCCCTTCGGGTGGGGCCGCCTGGGTTGCGCGTCAAATGACGCCATGCGGCGTTGCGGGACTTGGCAAGGGAACAACCATTACCTGCGTCCCGCGCCTTGCGGATCGCCGCCCGGCCTTGCGCCATTTGACAAGCAACGCGGCTCGCGATGAAACGGCAACAGACCCTAAAACGAATTCTTATTACAAGGTAATCCACACAGATGGGCAGCAATCATCCGGTTCAGGTTATCGCGGTCACCGGCGGCAAGGGCGGGATCGGCAAAACCAACGTATCCGTCAACCTCAGCATGGCGCTGGCGGCGTTGGGACGTCGGGTCGTACTGCTCGATGCCGACCTTGGTCTCGCCAACGTGGACGTGCTGTTGGGTATCAAACCCAAGGCCACGCTCGCTGACGTGCTTGATGGAAAGTGCGACCTGCGAGACGTGCTGATCGACGGCCCCGGTGGCATCCGCATTGTCCCCGCTGCCTCGGGTGCAGCGCGTATGGTCAACCTGAACCAGCGGCAGCACGCCGGCCTTATCCAGGCGTTCAGCGACATTGGCGACAATATCGATGTGTTGATAGTCGACACCGCCGCCGGCATAGGCGACTCGGTCGTGAGCTTCGTGCGTGCTGCCCAGGAAGTTCTCGTCGTGGTATGCGACGAACCGACCTCGATCACCGACGCCTACGCCTTGATCAAGTTGCTCAATCGCGATCACGGCATGACCCGCTTCCGCGTGCTGGCTAACATGGTCAACACGCCGCAGGAAGGCCGCACCGTTTTTGCCAAACTGACCAAGGTCACGGACCGTTTCCTGGATGTGGCGCTGCAATACGTCGGCGCGGTGCCCTACGACGAATCGGTGCGCAAAGCGGTGCAGAAACAGCGCGCGGTTTTTGACGCCTTTCCGCGTAGCAAGGCCTCGCTGGCCATTCGCGGCATTGCGCAGAAAATTGATTCCTGGCCGCTGCCGGTCAATCCTCGGGGCCATCTCGAATTCTTTGTTGAGCGCCTGGTCCAGCATTCGGGGGCAGAGTCATGATCGCGTCCGCCAGTGGAGCCTATATGTACAACCGTACCCAACTTGCAGCGGGTCAGCAGGATCTGTTGGTCGAACAGTTTGCTCCCCTGGTCAAGCGCATTGCCTATCACCTGCTCGGGCGCTTGCCGTCCAGCGTCCAGGTGGAAGATCTGATGCAGGCCGGCATGATCGGTCTGCTCGAGGCCTCGCGCAAATTCGATCATTCCAAGGGTGCCAGCTTTGAAACCTACGCCGGTATCCGCATTCGTGGTGCCATGCTGGATGAAGTTCGCAAGGGCGACTGGGCGCCTCGGTCGGTCCACCGCAACACGCGTATGGTCAGTGATGCCATCCGCGCGGTGGAAGCCAGGCTTGGACGCGACGCTAAAGATCAGGAGGTTGCGGCCGAACTAGTGATGAGCCTTGAGGATTACTACGCGATTCTGGGTGACACGGCAGGCAGCAAGCTGTTCAGCTTCGAGGATCTGCTCGAGTCCGGCGCGGCGGCGGATGTCCACGCTGAAGGTGAACCTCAGGGCGAGCTGCTGGATGAGCGGTTTCGTGGCGCGCTGGTCGAGGCCATCGAAGGCCTTCCTGAGCGTGAGCGACTGGTGCTTTCCCTGTATTACGACGAAGAGCTGAATCTCAAGGAGATCGGCGCGGTGCTGGGTGTGAGCGAGTCGAGGGTGAGCCAGCTGCACACGCAGTGCGCAGCCCGGCTGCGGGCACGTCTGGTTGCCTGGAAGAACGAATATTGATAGTCGGATCTCTGGTCCGGCTATATAGCGACGGTGCCTGAGTTGCCCGCTGGCTGAGCAGCTTCGGTACACTGCGCGCGTTTTACTTGCTGAGTCATTCTGGCTCGGAGACATGAATTTAGCAGAGTGCGAACCTGCACTTTTATCTGGTTTGTACGGAGGTCTACTTGGACAAGAATATGAAAATTCTGATCGTCGACGATTTCTCGACGATGAGGCGCATCATCAAGAACCTGCTGCGTGACCTCGGGTTCACCAATACCGCGGAGGCCGACGATGGCAACACCGCGTTGCCGATGTTGCAGAGCGGTAATTTCGACTTTCTGGTCACTGACTGGAATATGCCGGGTATGAGTGGAATTGATTTGCTCAGAGCTGTCCGGGCCGACGACCGTCTGAAGCATCTTCCGGTGTTGATGGTCACTGCTGAAGCCAAGCGCGATCAGATTATCGAGGCCGCGCAAGCAGGCGTGAGTGGCTACGTGGTGAAGCCTTTCACCGCCCAGGCGCTCAAAGAAAAAATCGAAAAGATTTTCGAACGCGTCCAGCCGAAATAATCAACCGGGGTATCAGAAGATGGCTTTAAGCAAGGATCCCGGCCAGGCGACTGCTCAGCAATTTGAACATTCCCTCAAGGAGCATGCACTGCAGCTCGTTGATCACCTTGAGAGTGGTAACTTCAGCGAAGCAGTACTGGTGGTGCACTCAATCAATCAGGCCCGTGACCGCGGGCTCTACCATGAGGTCGGGCAGCTTACCCGAGCGTTACACAACGCTATCGTGAATTTCCAGATCGATACATCCCACGCGCTCGGCGATGGCGGCGAAGCCTCGAAGATTTCCGACGCCTCGGACCGTCTTGATTATGTCGTGCAGCTCACCGACAAGGCCGCCAATCGCACCATGGACCTGGTGGAAAGCAGTACGCCCTTCGTTGCCGAAATCGGTGAAGAAGCTGCCGCGCTGCGCCTCGAATGGGCGCGTCTGCAGCGCAGGGAAATGGCTGCCGATGAGTTCCGTGACCTGTCCCGACGCATTGGAGAATTTCTGACCAAGACCGAGCAGTCCGCGACAACTGTTTCGACGCATCTGAACGACATCATGATCGCTCAGGATTATCAGGACCTGACTGGCCAGGTCATCAAGCGTGTGACTACGCTGGTGCACGATGTCGAGGAAAGTCTGGTGAGTCTGGTGCGCATGGCAGGGCAGGTCGATCGCCTTGCTGGCATCGAGCATGGCGACGGCGTGAAGCCGAAAAAAGCACCAGAAAAAGGTGAAGGTCCGCAGATTCATGCCGATATAAGGGAAGACGTAGTGTCTGGACAAGACGAAGTTGATGATCTTCTGTCCAGTCTTGGTTTTTAAGGGAGTACATGCATGAGTTTCGACGCGGATGAGGAAATCCTTCAGGACTTTCTGGTGGAAGCCGGAGAGATCCTGGAGCAGTTGTCCGAGCAGTTGGTAGAACTGGAAAACCGTCCGGACGACGCCGATTTGCTCAACGCGATCTTTCGCGGCTTTCACACGGTAAAAGGCGGGGCGGGTTTCCTCCAGCTGGACGCGCTGGTTGGCTGCTGCCATATCGCAGAGAACGTTTTCGATATCCTGCGCAAGGGCGAACGTCCGGTTACCTCCGAATTGATGGACGTCGTCCTGCAGGCGCTCGATTCAGTCAACAGCATGTTTGCCGAGGTGCGTGAAGGCGAGGCGCCCACGCCGGCCGAGCCGGCGTTGCTTGAGGCGCTGGCCTTGTTGGCGAAACCCGCTGCGGCGAGCCCGAGCCTTGATCCTGTTACGTCGAGTCAGGCTGTTGAAGCGACTGCCGTGAATGTCCCGGAAGCGGCGGGCGGCGAAGGCGACATCACCGACGACGAGTTCGAGAAACTTCTGGATGCGTTACAGGCAGAGCCCTCTGCTGAGGCCGTTGAATCCGCTTTGCCCGTGTCTGCCGGCAATGCGGATACAGGCAGTAGCGATAGCGATAGCGATGAGATAACGGACGAAGAGTTTGAAGCGCTGCTTGATCAACTGCACGGCGCCGGTAAACCGCCCGTTGCGGCCGTAGCGGCCGCTGCAAGCGCATCGACACCGGACACCGGCGCGTCTGACGACGCCATTACCGACGACGAATTTGAAGCCTTGCTGGATCAACTGCACGGCACCGGCAAAGGGCCGGGCGCGACAGACGCGGCGCAAGCTGGCTCCGAAGCCGAACCCGCTGCGGACCCGGTGGGTTCCGAGCATATTACCGATGACGAATTCGAAGCCCTGCTGGATCAACTGCATGGCACCGGTAAGGCGCCGGGCAAGAACGAAGTCGAAACAGTTTCTGATGCCGCACCTGCGGTCGCTGCCAGGCCCGATTCCCGGCCAGCTGCCGCACCCGCTCCCGCCCCTGCGCCTGCACCAGGCAAGCAGGCCGAGCCCGCCCCGGCAAAAGCGCCGGCCACTGCCGATGCGCACCCTGCGGAAACCACCGTGCGCGTGGATACCGCACGACTCGACGAGATCATGAATCTGGTCGGCGAGCTGGTGCTGGTGCGCAATCGCCTGGTGCGTCTGGGTGCGAGCACCGGCGGCGAAGAGCTGAGCAAGGCCGTGGGTAATCTCGATGTGGTGACGGCCGATCTGCAGTCATCCGTGATGAAGACCCGCATGCAGCCGATCAAGAAGGTGTTTGGCCGCTTCCCGCGTGTGGTGCGCGATCTCGCGCGCACCCTCAAGAAAGAAATTACGCTCGAACTGGTCGGCGAAGAAACCGATCTCGACAAGAACCTGGTCGAGGCGCTGGCCGATCCGCTGGTCCACCTGGTACGCAACTCGGTGGACCATGGGGTAGAGATGCCCGACGAGCGCGAAGCCGCTGGCAAATCGCGCGTGGGCAAAGTAGTGCTCGCTGCCGAACAGGAAGGCGATCATATTCTGCTGACCATTACTGACGATGGTCGGGGTATGGATCCGGAAGTACTGCGGCGCAAGGCGGTCGAGAAGGGCATGATGGAACGCGAAGCCGCCGAGCGGTTGAGCGAAAGTGAATGTTTCGACCTCATCCTGGCGCCAGGCTTTTCGACCAAGACCGAGATCTCTGATGTGTCGGGGCGCGGCGTTGGCATGGATGTGGTCAAGACCAAGATTTCGCAGCTCAACGGCAGCATTACAATCCAGTCGACCAAGGGGCAGGGCACCCGCATTGCAATCAAGGTGCCGTTGACGCTGGCAATCATGCCGACGCTGATGGTCATGTTGGCAAACCAGTCGTTCGCTTTGCCGCTGGTCAGTGTGAATGAAATCTTCAATCTGGATCTGTCACGCACCAACGTGGTGGATGGTCAGGAAGTCATCATCGTCCGCGACAAGGCGCTGCCTCTGTTTTACCTCAAGCGCTGGCTGATGCCTGGCGCTGAAGACACCACCGAGCGCTCAGCTGCCAGCGTAGTGATTGTTTCAGTCGGAACCCAGCGTGTCGGTTTTGTTGTGGATCAGCTGGTAGGCCAGGAAGAAGTAGTTATCAAGCCACTTGGTCGCATGTTGCAGGGGACCGCCGGCATGTCCGGCGCAACGATTACCGGTGATGGCCGCATTGCGCTCATTCTCGATATACCCAGCCTGCTCAAGCGTTACGCCCGTCGCGGTTGATAGCTGCGCGGGGCAGGTACTCAGGGAGAGTCAATATGGCGGTGAAAGTACTGGTGGTCGACGATTCGGGGTTCTTCCGTCGCCGGGTAGCTGAAATTCTCGGCGGCGATCCGCAGATACAGGTAGTCGGCACCGCCTGCAACGGTCAGGAAGCAATCGACCAGACCCTCGCGCTGCATCCCGATGTGATCACCATGGACTATGAAATGCCGGTCATGGACGGCATTACTGCGGTCAAGCAGATCATGCAGCGTTGCCCGACAGCTGTCCTGATGTTTTCCTCGCTGACCTATGAAGGGGCGCGGGTGAGCCTGGACGCTCTGGATGCCGGTGCCGCGGATTATCTGCCGAAAAACTTCGAGGATATTTCCCGTAATCCGGACAAGGTGCGCCAGCTACTCTGCGAGCGGGTACATGTTCTGGCGCGTACCAATCGCCGTTCCCTTGGGCTGAGCAGTCCATCGCCCGCCGTGGCCCCGGTTCATTCCCCCGCCGTTCCTCGCGCTGAGCCCCGCCAGCCAGTTGCGCCGGCACGTAACACGGCTGCGCCAGCTGCCAGCCCGGCACCGCGCCGTAAAAGCTACCGGCTTGTCACCATCGGTACCTCGACAGGCGGACCGGTTGCGCTGCAGAAAGTGCTCACTCAGTTGCCAGCCAGTTTCCCTGCGCCGTTGTTGCTGGTCCAGCATATGCCGGCGGCGTTCACCAAGGCCTTCGCCGAGCGGCTCGACAAGCTGTGTCGTATCAGCGTAAGGGAAGCGCAGGACGGCGACGCGCTGCGCCCCGGCCTGGCACTGCTGGCGCCCGGCGGCAAACAGATGATGGTGGATAGTCGGGGCATGGTGCGCATCCTGCCCGGCGACGAGCGCCTCAATTATAAACCCTGTGTTGATATCACCTTTGGTTCGGCAGCCAAGGCCTTTCAGGACAAGGTACTGGCAGTCGTACTGACCGGCATGGGCGCCGACGGCCGGGAGGGTGCCCGCATGCTCAAGCAGGCTGGCAGTTCGATCTGGGCCCAGGACGAAGCGAGCAGTGTCATCTATGGCATGCCGATGGCAATAGCCAGGGCCGGTCTGGCCGACGGCGTTTATAGCCTGGACGACATCGGGCGTTATCTCGCTGAGATCGGCTGATGGATATTCTCAGCATCATCGGGGTTATTCTGGCCTTCGTTGCCATTCTGGGTGGCAACCATCTTGAGGGTGGCCATGTCGAGGCTCTGCTCAACGGGCCGGCTGCCATGATTGTCATCGGCGGCACCCTGGCTGCCGCATTCATCCAGACGCCGCTGCCTGTATTCAAGCGCTCCCTTGGCATTCTTCGCTGGATATTCGTGCCGCCCCGCAGCCGCCATCGGGAGGGCATCGCGCAGGTAATCAACTGGAGCACTACGGCGCGCAAGGAAGGGCTGCTCGGGCTCGAAGCGATAGCCGAGCTCGAGCCCGACGCGTTCGCCCGCAAAGGACTGCAATTGCTGGCCGATGGTTGTGAACCGGAAACGCTGCGCGCGATTCTCGAGGTGGATCTGCTCACCCGCGAAAACCACGACATGGCCGCCGCCAAGGTGTTCGAAAGCATGGGCGGTTATTCACCCACCATCGGCATCATTGGCGCAGTGATGGGGCTGATCCACGTCATGGGCAATCTGGCCGATCCGTCGCTGCTGGGCAGCGGCATAGCGGTGGCCTTCGTGGCGACAATCTATGGTGTGGCGCTGGCCAATCTGTTTCTGTTGCCGGTGGCCAACAAGCTCAAATCCGTCGTGCTCCAGGAATCCAGTTACCGGGAGATGCTGCTGGAGGGGCTTTCTTCAATAGCCGAAGGCGAGAATCCACGTTCGATCGAATTGAAGCTCGAAGGCTTCCTGGACTGATATGCGTCGGCGCAACAAACATGAAAGCGAAAACCACGAGCGTTGGCTGGTCTCCTATTCGGACTTCATTACGCTGCTGTTTGCGTTCTTCGTGGTCATGTATTCCATCTCTTCGGTCAACGAAGGGAAGTACAAGGTGCTCTCTGGCACGCTCGGCGGTGCCTTCAATCAGCCGCAGAAGGTCATCAACCCGATCCAGATTGGTGAGACGACACCGCTGAGCCTGAGCCCTATCGATGGTCAGGGTGAGCACGATGGCGGCAATGAAACAGATAATGACACGCAGCATGACAGCCTCGCAGATATCGCCAAGGCGATGCAGGCAGCCTTTGGTGATCTGATCAGCGCCGGCGATATCGAGGTGCGTGGTAATGAATTATGGATCGAGATCGAACTGAGCTCGGGTCTGTTGTTCCCCAGTGGTGATGCCTTGCCGCTGGACGACGCCTTCCACCTGACCGAGAAGATTGCCGGGATTCTGGCGCCCTATGACAATCCGGTGCACGTGGAGGGCTTTACCGACAACGTGCCGATCAACTCACGCCTGTATCCGACCAACTGGGAGCTGTCGGCGGCACGCGCCGCGAGTGTGGTCAGAATGCTTGCCCACGGCGGGATAGATCCGGGTCGAATGGCAGCAGTGGGCTATGGAGAATTCCGCCCGGTGGCCGATAACACTACGGTAGCGGGACGACGTGCCAATCGCCGGGTGGTTTTGCTGGTGTCCCGGTATACCGAACAGCCAGACGCTGCGTCGCCGCAGAATCGACACGGCGTTGATGATATGCGCTCTGCGCGCAGTCGCGCCCTGGCTGATTCCGCGTCAGCAAGCGGTTCTGGCACGGGTTCTGCTAACTAACCGGTAATTGAACAAATTTCTGTGTTGATGTCATGAAAGACGTCAATTTGTCGTCGTAGCCGGGCCCGAGCGGGTCAGGACCTGGAGGGTGAATGAGAGTCTGGGCCGTAGCCAATCAGAAGGGCGGGGTGGGCAAGACCACGACCGCGGTAGCCTTGGCTGGCTTGCTGGCGGATCAGGGGCAGCGCGTGCTGGTCGTCGATCTCGACCCCCATGGCTCGATGACCAGCTATTTCGGCCATGATCCCGATCGTCTTACCAGCAGCGTATTCAATCTGTTCCAGCACAAGGGACAGGTCCCCGACGGGCTGGCCGAAGCCTTGTTGCTGGATACCACGCATGAAAACATCCGCCTGCTGCCATCCAGTACCGCATTGGCGACGCTGGAGCGTCAGTCCGCAGCGCAGGGTGGATTCGGACTGGTGTTGTCGCGGGCACTGGCACAACTGTGGAATGACTTTGAGTACGTATTGATCGATAGCCCGCCGTTGCTTGGCGTTTCGATGATCAATGCGTTGGCTGCCTGCGAACAGTTGGTCATCCCGGTGCAGACCGAGTTCCTCGCTCTCAAGGGGCTGGAGCGCATGGTCAATACGCTGGACATGGTCAATCGATCGCGCAAGCAGGGGTTGCCCTATACCATCGTGCCCACCTTGTTTGATCGGCGTACCCAGGCCTCGTTGAGTACCCTGCGTCTGTTGCGCCGGGATTATCAGGATCACATGTGGCAAGCGTTCATTCCGATCGATACCAAACTGCGCGACGCGAGCGTGGCAGGCGTGGTGCCGTCGCGGCATGATGCCAATTCGCGGGGCGTGCTGGCTTATCGCGCCTTGCTGCGGTATCTGTTGGCACAGTCGGTGACGCGCCGTGAGCAGGTGGCTTAAAGCCTGTCAATACAGAGCGTCTGCCAAGCGTAGGCGCGCTAATTCTCAGGACTGGCCAAGCGGCCGGGGTTGGGATTTCCTGGGGTTGGCGTGCGGCTCGGGCCGCGTTCGGACGCGCCGACTGGGTTTGGTGTCATTGCAAGGCATTGGCGTAGCGCAGGCGCGCTACACCCGCAGGGGCTCGCTGGCCCTGAGGTCAGTCGATTTTTACAAGGTTTATTAATGTTGGTTGTTACGCCGCCGATACACTGGTCATGTCGATGAATAGAAGTACGCCCTTACAGGAATATATCCCCCAGCAGACCATCCAGTGTTACCTGGATGCCTTGCTGCAGGAGGCGGCTGTCGAGTTGGCGCTGGCCGATCAGCCGGAGATTGGGACACCCGCGCAGGCCGAGGTGCAGGTGGTTGTGGTCGAGTCAGAAGTCGTTCCGGTCCAGACGCAGGTCGCAGAGCCTGTTCAGTACATCGCTTCCCAGAGCGTCGACACCGGGCTGTCGGCCGAATGGCAGACAGTCGAACAGGAGCTTGCGCCGCAGGAGTCTGCTCCGGTCCAGCAAGCGGAGTGGCGGGAACGTCCCTTCGAAGCCCTGTTGTTCGATGTGGGTGGTCTTACCCTTGCTGTGCCTCTGGTATCGCTTGGGACCATCCATTCTCTGGAGAGTGAAATCACCCCCTTGTTTGGTCAGCCTGACTGGTTCCTCGGCATATTGCCCACACCAGCAGGCAACCTGAAGGTGCTGGACACGGCGCGCTGGGTCATGCCGGAGCGATACTCGCCGGCGCTGCAGAACGACCTGCGTTTCGTGATATCTGTTCAGGGGTATGACTGGGGCATGGCGGTGCATGGGGTCAGCCGGTCGATCAAGTTGAGTCCGGATCAGATCAAATGGCGCTCGCAACAGGGCAAGCGACCCTGGCTGGCGGGAACAGTCATCGAACATATGTGTGCATTGCTGGATCTGTCGGCGCTGGCCTCGCTGTTGATCAGTCATGCGCCGGCCAGCAAAGCTGAGGCCAAAACGGGCCAGTTACGCAGCTTGCGATGAAGCGTTAACCTAGAATGATTCATTCGCCCTGCGCAGGGACAACGCGCAGGGCCCTTTTATAGATCGGGAATTGACAGATGAACAACCACACCGCACAAAGCGCCGAAGATCCGATCCTGCAGTGGGTGACCTTCCACCTGGACAGCGAGACCTATGGGATCAATGTCATGCAGGTACAGGAAGTGCTGCGTTATACCGAAATTGCTCCGGTGCCAGGCGCACCTTCATATGTGCTGGGCATCATCAACCTGCGCGGTAACGTGGTGACGGTGATCGATACCCGCCAGCGCTTCGGTCTGAGCCCGGCGCCGATCACTGATGCCACCCGTGTGGTGATCATCGAGGCGGACAAGCAGGTTATCGGCATTCTGGTCGACAGCGTCGCCGAAGTGGTTTACCTGAAGCAGTCCGAGATCGAGACCGCGCCAAATGTCGGTACCGACGAGTCTGCCAAGTTCATTCAGGGCGTATGCAACAAGAATAACGAGCTGCTGATCCTGGTCGATCTGGAAAAGATGATGACCGAGGATGAGTGGGCCGAGCTGCAGGGCTTTTGATCTACATGGCCGAGTCAGGGTGGGTGTTATTGCTGGGGTTGGGGCTGGGGCTGCTTATTGCGGCCCTGGCTGCGCTGACCCTTGCGTATCGACGCCTGGCCCGGCGCCTGGATGAGCAGGACGCTGCGCAGCAGCAGCGAGTTGAGCAGCTGCTCAAGGATATCAGCGGTTATCAGCAGGGTACGATCGGCATGGGCGAAGAGCTGTTTGCGTTACGCGATCAGCTCAAGCGCATCGAAGACAAGCAGCAACGCTTCGAGCAGCAGGACCCGCAGTCCATGCCTTATAACCAGGCTGCGCGGCTGGTGGGCTTGGGCGCAAGCATCGAGGATGTTACCCAGTCCTGTGGCCTGTCAAAGGCTGAGGCCGAACTGGTGGCCCGGCTGCATGCGGCGCGCCAGGACAAATCCTGAGGCCATTCTGTCTGTTTGAATTCAGGAAAAATCATCTTCTGGCGGGACAAATCCCACCGGCGCCTTGCCTTTCAGGTACCAGGCGAAGGCAATGATCTCCGCAATGGTACGGTAGAGCTCCTCGGGAATTTCATCACCAAGCTCCATGCGCGCGAGCATCTTTGCCAGGTCGGCGTTTTCATATATCGGCACTTCATATTCCATGGCCAGCTGCACAATCTGCTCGGCCAGATCGCCTTCTCCCTTAGCGGTCAGTGTTGGGGCCTGCTCGCCGTCGTACACCAGCGCAATGGCCTGTTTGGGGTCGGTCATCAGGTTATCTCGTCTACCCAGTTCTGCTGTACTGCCTGCCTCGGTGGCGGCGGCGTGCCCTGGTGCCAGCTTAACTCACCGACCGAGAGTCCTTTGGCCAGTAGTCGATCACGCAACCGGCCCAGCTCGCTATCAAGCAGGTTCAGTGTAGCCGGCCGCTCTGCCCAGAATTCACTGCTGACCTTGCCCTTGTAGAGCCGGGCAATCGCCTGCATCGGGCCTAACGGTTCAAGATCAAACGCCAGACGGACTTCCCAGCGGGGTATTGGCTCAAGCGTCTTTTTCGATGGGGCCGCGTCGTCGCGTTGTACCCGCACCTGTACGTGATTGAACTGCTGGCCGTCCCGTAGGGGAATCTCCAGTTGCCATACGGTCTGGCTGCTGCCATCGGCAAAGCTCTGGCTCTGGCCAAGGCTCTGCAATTGATGGTGCTGGATGCGCGAGAGCAGCGCCGCAGTGAGGCGCAGCAAGCTACCTAGATCCGGCGTTTCGCTCATGTTCTGCAACACGCGCGAAGGCAGCGGGAAGGCGCCGGGCCGGATGCCGGGGATTTTCTGCCAGGGGCCGGGGGGCAATGCGAGCAACGCGCGGCTTTCGGCTGGCAATTGTTGTTGCAGATTCAGTAACAGATTAGTCAGCGAAGCCTTGAGATCTGCACCGGGCAAGGGTTCGACACCCGGTGGCGTGGCCAGTCCGGCCAGCAGTGCAAGTACCTTGTTCAATGGAGGCAGTTGCACGGCTGCCGCTTGCCCGGCAGGCATTTCGGTGCCGCCCGGGCGGGTCTTCAATGCGTTGGCCAGCATGGCCAGATTGTTCTCCAGAAACAGGCCGCTCTGCTTCACCGCCTGCGCCACGCCCGCTTCGGTACTGAGTTGGGCGACGGTCGAAACATGCATGAGCACCTGGCGCATCGCCGGCTGTATTCTCTCCGGGGCAGCGCCTGTGATGCGTTCGAGCTGAGCCATCAGGGGTTCTGCCGAAGCCTGGCGCTGCAGGCTATCGCGCAGGCCCAACGAGACAGCTAATTGGCGCAGTTGCTCGCTGGGCGCGGCGACGCGCAACTCGCCCGAGGCGCCAACCGTAGCCTGTAACAGCGTGCCGGGTTCCACCGGCTTGCTGCTCACCAGTGACAGGGTTGACCCGACCCCCGCGCCCTGTACGATGCGCGCGAGCAGAGCGAATCGCTGCTGAGCGCCGTTCTCAATGACCTGCTGTGTCAATACCCGGGCCTGCAGACTGGCGTCCGCAGGGAACTGGGTCGGATCCAGGCGAGTAAGGGGAGCATTCAGCGGCGCACTGGATGCGGCCGCCGCCTGAACCGAGGCCAGCATCCGCGTCTGATTGACAGCCTGTACCAGCAGCTGGGTGCCGCTGGGGATCTGTTCGCGGCTGGTGACTTTGACCTCGGCTTGTGGAAATCCATCGGACCGGGCGATACGCAGTAGCAGTTCGAACTGACCGGCGCGCGCTGTACTGCTGATAACCTCGGCTTTGGCTGTTCCGCGGGCATCGAGCATCTGTGCGTCAATAGGCCGCAGTAACTGCAGCGCAATGCTCGCGCTGGTATTGGAGCGGCTGGCAGGCCCGGAAGCAGGCGGGCTGGCGATGGAAGGCAGGCGGAAATCGGATGTCATGGCGCCACAACTTGATATAAATCAGGGCCCTTCACCGAAAGGCTGTATGTATAATGGCCCCCCGTAAAGAACCGGCCAGAATGCGCCATTCAGGCGCCCTGTCAGTATAGCGGCTGAACGCCTGCGAACATGAATCTGGCTGCGATTCCCGGCTGCGCCAACCTGGAGAGACAGTGAAATCACTGCCTATTGAAATACACAAGTTGACCTGTGAGCGCGACCAGCGGGAGTTGTTTTCCGACCTTTCCTTTTCGCTGCAAGGTGGCCAGGTGCTGCAGGTGGCCGGTCCTAATGGCTCAGGCAAAACCAGCCTGTTGCGCATTCTCGCAGGATTGCTGCCGGCTGTCGGCGGCGATGTGCGCTATGGCGACGCCTCCGTTTTCGCTGGAGGCGGACGCGAGCAATGGCGGCATTCTCGGCTCTTTATCGGTCACGCGCCGGCGGTGAAGGCGAACCTCACCGCCGAAGAAAATCTCAGTTGGCTATGCGCGCTCAGTGAGCCGGTTGATCGGCAGCGTATCAGCGATGCTCTGGGCCAGGTCGGATTGCGTGGTTTCGAGGACGTTCCCTGTCATACCCTGTCAGCCGGTCAGCAGCGGCGGGTGGCGCTTGCCAGGTTGTATCTCGAAGCGCACCCGGTGTGGATACTCGACGAACCCTTCACGGCAGTCGACAAGGCCGGCGTTGCGGCGTTGGAGAAACATGTGCTGGATCATGCAGAGCAGGGCGGCACGGTGATCCTGACCACGCATCATAGCCTCGACCATATTGACGGTCTGCGTCGTCTTGATCTCGGGCAGGTGGCCTGATGCGCCAGATCGTCTGGCTGTTGTTCTGCCGCGAATGGCGGCTGGCCTGGCGCCGTCCCGGTGATCTGCTCAATCCTCTGGTGTTTTTCGCGATTGTCGTCAGCCTGTTCCCGCTGGCCGTCGGACCTGAACCGGGCATGCTGCGTACCATGGCGCCGGGGGTGATTTGGGTCGCTGCTCTGCTGGCCACTCTGTTGTCGCTGGACGGAATGTTTCGCAGCGATCATGAAGACGGATCGCTTGAACAGTGGGTGCTCTCGCCGCATCCCTTGTCGCTGATGGTGCTGGTCAAGGTATTGCATCACTGGCTGGTCTGCGGGCTGGCCATGGTGATCCTGGCGCCGCTGTTTGGTTTGATGCTGGCGCTGCCGGTGTCGGTATTGCCGGTGCTATGCCTGAGCCTGTTGCTGGGCACGCCGGTATTGAGCCTGCTCGGTGCTGTTGGTGCCGCATTAACGGTCGGCCTGAAGGGCGGCGGGGTATTGCTCGCGCTTTTGATCCTGCCGCTGTACATTCCGGTGCTTATTCTGGGTACCGGGGCGATCGAGGCGTCGCTACAGGGAATGCCGGTCGCGGGTTACGCGTTGTGGCTGGGTTGTCTGGCGGTGTTGTCTCTGAGTCTGGCACCGGTGGCGATTGCCGCCGGTTTGCGCATCGGGGTGAGCGAATGATTGAAATAGGTCAAGCATGAACTGGAGTTTCTTCCATAAGCTGGGTTCGCCCAAGTGGTTCTTCGATATCAGCGGACGCTGGTTGCCCTGGTTTACCGGTGCAGGCGTGTTACTGCTGCTGGCGGGGAGCGTATGGGGATTGTTCTTCGCTCCGCAGGATTACCAGCAGGGCAACAGCTTTCGTATCATTTATATACATGTGCCGGCGGCTTTCGTTGCGCAGTCGTGTTACATCATGCTCGCCGTGGCCGGCATCGTCGGACTTGTCTGGCGCATGAAGCTGGCGCATGTAGCACTCAAATGCGCTGCGCCGATTGGCGCCTGGATGACTTTCGTTGCGCTGGTCACCGGGGCTATCTGGGGCAAGCCGACCTGGGGCACCTATTGGGTCTGGGACGCGCGTCTGACGTCCATGCTGATCCTGCTGTTTCTGTATTTCGGCATCATCGCACTGGGGCAGGCCATCAGTAACCGTGAGACCTCGGCCAAGGCCACTGCGGTACTGGCGATTGTTGGCGTGGTGAACATTCCGATCATCAAATATTCGGTCGATTGGTGGAACACACTACACCAGCCAGCCACCTTCAAGATCACCGAGAAGCCGGCGATGCCGGTGGAAATGTGGTTGCCGCTGCTGCTGATGGTGCTGGGCTTTTATGCCCTGTTTACGGTCAGCCTGCTGATGCGCATGCGCGTCGAGATCCTGCGCCGCGAAAACCGTACGCGCTGGGCCCGCGAAGCACTGGAGAAGATGTTGTGAATGCCGTAACCGAATTTCTCGCCATGGGCGGGCATGGAGCCTATGTCTGGTCTTCCTATGCCATCACCCTGGCGGTCTTGTCGCTGAACGTGTTGCAGCCCTGGCTGGCGCGTCGGCGTTTGGTAAATGAAGAGGCGCGTCGTCGGCGCCGGGAGATGACCTGATGCACCCGCAACGCAAGAAACGTCTGAGCCTCATCCTGCTGGCCCTGGTCGGCATCGGGATTGCAGCGGCCCTGGCGCTCAACGCCCTGCAGCAGAACATCAACCTGTTCTATACCCCGTCTGAAATTGCCTCTGGCCACGCGCCGATCGATACGCGGATTCGCGCCGGTGGCATGGTGGTCGACGGCAGCCTGGAACGCTCGCGGGACAGTCTCGACGTACGCTTCAAGGTTGGCGATGGTGCTGAAGTAGTGCTGGTTGCCTATAGCGGCATCCTTCCGGACCTGTTCCGGGAGGGGCAGGGTATCGTCGCGCTGGGTAAACTCGACGAGAACCGCATGCTGGTCGCCGATGAAGTACTGGCCAAGCATGACGAGGAATACATGCCGCCAGAGGTGGCTCAGGCGATGGACAAGGTGAACCAGATGAAACTCGACGCCAGTTCCGCTGATACTTCGGAGGCCAAATGATTCCCGAGCTTGGTCAGATTGCGCTGATTATTGCGCTGTTCCTGTCGTTGCTGCAGGCCACGGTGCCGCTATACGGTGCCTGGCGCGGCGACAGTCTGGCGATGAGTTTTGCGCAGCCGGCGGCCATGGCGCAGGGGTTGTTTGTGCTGTTTGCCTTCCTGTGCCTGGTGCAATCGTTCCTGGCCAACGACTTCAGCGTGTCCTACGTCGCGCTCAATTCCAACTCGGCGTTGCCCTGGTACTACCAGGTGAGCGCGGTCTGGGGCGGACATGAAGGTTCGTTATTGTTATGGGCACTGATACTGTCCGGCTGGACCTTTGCTGTAGCGATTTTCTCCCGCGACCTGCCCGAAGAAATGCTCAGCCGTGTGCTGGCGGTGATGGGTATGATCAGCGTCGGCTTCATGCTGTTCATGCTGATGACATCCAACCCCTTCGACCGGCAATTGCCGTTCCATCCGGCGGACGGCAACGACCTGAACCCGCTGCTGCAGGATTTTGGTCTGATCGTGCATCCGCCCATGCTGTATATGGGCTATGTGGGCTTTTCCGTGGCCTTTGCCTTCGCCATCGCCGCATTACTTGGCGGTCGGCTCGATGCGGCCTGGGCCCGCTGGTCGCGCCCCTGGACGATTGTCGCCTGGTCCTTCCTGGGTCTCGGCATCATTCTCGGCTCCTGGTGGGCCTATTACGAACTCGGCTGGGGTGGCTGGTGGTTCTGGGACCCGGTCGAAAACGCCTCCTTCATGCCCTGGCTGGTCGGCACGGCGCTGATTCATTCCCTGGCGGTCACGGAAAAGCGCGGCGTGTTCAAGAGCTGGACTGTCTTGTTGGCAATCGCGGCCTTCTCGCTGAGTCTGCTGGGTACCTTCCTGGTTCGCTCCGGGGTGCTGACATCGGTGCATGCCTTCGCCAACGATCCCGAGCGCGGCGTCTTTGTCCTCGGCTTCCTGATGGTGGTGGTTGGCGGCTCGCTGGGGCTTTACGCACTGCGCGCTCCGTCGGTCAAGAGTCAGATCGGTTTTGCGCTCTGGTCGCGGGAAACCTTCCTGCTGGTCAATAACGTCATTCTTGTGGTCACCGCGCTGATGGTACTACTCGGCACCCTGTATCCACTGGTCCTGGATGGCTTGACCGGCACACTGGTATCGGTGGGGCCTCCGTATTTCAACGCATTGTTCCTGCCATTGATGGGGCTGCTGATGCTCGCGATGGGCGTCGGCATGCTCAGCCGCTGGAAGGATACGCCGGTCAAGTGGCTGTTCGGACAGTTGAAGTGGGTGCTGCTGCTGTCGGCGATGGGCGCGATCGGTTTGGCGGTATGGATCGGCGACCATCACCTGGCAGTCGGCAGCATGCTGTTTCTGGTGTTCTGGGTGGTGGGTGTGAGTATCCGCGATGTGTTGCACAAGACCCGCAACAAGGGCCTGGTCAAGGGCATGCGGGCATTGCCGCGCAGCTTCTGGGGTATGACCGCAGCGCACATCGGCATGGCTGTTTGTGCGGTGGGTATTGTCGGTGCAAGCCTGTTCGACAGCCAGCGTGACCTGCGCATGGCCACGGGCGACTCCCTCGAACTGGGCGGCTATCAGTTTGTTTATCAGGGGGCATCGCATCTGCAGGGACCCAACTGGGAATCCGACAGAGCCACTATCGAGGTGTACCGGGGAGACCGTCAGGTAACCGTCCTGCACCCCGAGAAGCGGCTGTACACAGTACAGAATCAGATGATGACCGAAGCGGCGATTCACGCCGGTTTTACCCGCGATCTGTTTGTGGCCATGGGGGAGCCGCTTGACGGAGGGGCCTGGGCCATGCGCGTGCATATCAAGCCCTTTGTGCGCTGGATCTGGCTCGGCGGGCTTATGATGTGCTTTGGTGGTCTGCTCGCCGCAGCGGACAAGCGTTATCGACTGCGCGTCAAGCGCCGGGAAACCGCCGCGCAAACGCTCACGCCGGAGACAGTCTGATGCGCAGAATCTATCTGATCATCCCGTTAGTGCTGTTTCTCGGGTTGGCTGGCTTCTTCCTGAAAACGCTGATGGACAAGCAACGCGAGAACGAAGAGCTGGCCGCCTCAGGCTTGCAGCCTTCGAATTCGCTGGAATTGCCGTCAGCGTTGATTGGCAAGCCGTTCCCTGCCTTCAGTCTGCCGAGTGTCGAAGATCCCGCTGACACCCTTTCAACAGAGGATCTGATCGGCAAGCCGGCATTGGTCAATGTGTGGGCTACCTGGTGCGTGGCGTGTCGCGTTGAGCACCCGGTACTCAACAAGCTGTCTGCGCAGGGCGTGGTGATCCACGGCATCAATTACAAGGACGACACTGCCTCCGCGCAGAAATGGCTGAAGGACTTCCACGATCCCTATCAGCTGAATATCAGTGATACGGAGGGTCGCCTGGGTCTTGATCTGGGCGTGTATGGCGCCCCGGAAACCTTCCTTATCGATGCCGACGGCGTGATCCGTTACAAATTCATCGGCGTGGTTGACGAGCGCGTCTGGGAGCGGGAATTGCAACCGCGTTATCAGGCTCTGGTTGATGGAGGCCAGCCATGATTCGCGGTTTGTGGGTCACGTTGTTGTGGGTATTGATGGTGGGGGTCAGCCAGGCGGCAGTGGATACCTTCGAGTTCGACAGCGAGGAGCAGCGTCAGCGTTTTTATGAGCTGAGCGGTGAGCTGCGTTGCCCGAAATGCCAGAACCAGAACATCGCTGATTCCGACGCGCCGGTAGCCACGGACCTGCGCCGGGAACTCTATCGCCTGCTCGATGAAGGGCAGAGCAACGAAGAGATCATCGGTTTCATGGTCGCCCGTTACGGCGATTTCGTGCGCTACAAGCCCGCCCTGACTGCTCAAACCATCGTGCTCTGGTTCGGTCCAGCCCTGTTTCTGCTGATCGGTCTCGCCACCCTGATAATCATGCTGCGCCGGCGACAGCGCGCTATGCGTGAATCGCAAACGGGACACCTGACTGCTGAAGAACAGCAACGTCTGCACGCCCTGCTGGAGAAAAAGAATTCTGATGACTGATTTATGGATTTTCGGCGCTCTGTTGTTGGCTCTGGGCGTTGTATCGGTACTTTGGCCCGTCTGGCGGCATCGCCGCAGCTCAACAGTTGATCGCACCACGCTGAACGTAGCCTTGTATGAGGAACGTCTGGCTGAGCTGGACGCTCAGGTAGCTGCGGGTGAGATAACGCCTGAACAGCGCGAAGCCACGGCGGAGGAGGCCAGTCGGCTGCTTCTGGAAGACACCGCACGCGCCGATGGTCGCCAGGGCGAGAAACGGCGGGGCAGTCCTGTATTGCTGATTGTCGCCGCCGGCTTGTTGCCGTTGATCGTCACCGGCCTGTACATGAGCTGGGGCAACCCGGCTGGTCTGGCGCTTTACCGCGAACTGCAGGAGAGCCCGGATCCGTCAAGTCTTGAGCAGATGATCGACCGGATGGAGCGTGTCACCGAGGTTCAGCCGGAAAACGGCGAGGCCTGGTTCATGCTCGGTCGTGGTTATATGTCTGCCCAACAGCCTGATCGGGCTATCGGTGCATTCGAGAAGAGTCTCAAGCGCATCGGCGAGCGGCCCGAAGTGCTCGCACAACTGGCGCAGGCGCGGTTTTTTGCCGCCGGCAACCAGTTGGATACAGAAGCCGCAGCAGCGCTGGACAAGGCGCTGGAGCTGAACCCTGACGAGCCAACCGCACTCGGTTTGCTGGGAATCGCCGCCTTCGAAGCCGGCGAATACACCGGCGCCATCGAATACTGGGAACGACTGCTGGCCGGGATGCCAGCCGGCGGGCCGGGCGCGCAAGCGATTCAGGGCGGAATTGATCGCGCACGTGAGCGTCTGGGTTTAGGGCCGAACGAGGCGAACCCCGAGCAAGCCGTCGCGGACGAGTCCGCAGTCATACGCGTGCGGCTCGAGCTCAGCGATGAAGTAACCGCCGAGCTGGACGAAAGCGCCGTGATCTTCCTCTTCGCCCGCGACCCGGAAGGCCCGCCGATGCCCCTGGTTGCACGCCGTTTCACGCTCGACGAGTTGCCTGCCGACGTCATCCTGAGCTCGTCTGACGCCATGTTGCCCGACGTCACACTGAGCGAAGGTCAGACCCTTGAGCTCATCGCCCGCGTCTCACCAGAAGGCGACGCCATGCAGGGTACGCATCAGGAGACCCTTGGTGGCGTGAAAGTCGGAGCGGATGATCAGGTGTTACTGCGGGTGGATACAGCCGTTCAGTAAGTCTTCAATAAGGCGTCCTGCGGACGCCGTCGTGCCGGGGTCGACACTCCTACCAAAACCAGGGTCGTTTGCGATTTAGGTGAACCGTCCTCCTTCGGTCGCTGCGTCGACAAAAGACTTTCCAACGGCTCGCGCCCGTAGGAGCGTCGCCCCGGCGCGACGGCGTTCGAAGAACGCCCGGTGTCCGTTGGATTGCGCACCGTCTCGCCCACAGCCGCCTCACAACCAAACCGCATCCCAATGCGAATAATCTGCCACCGATTCAACCAGGCCAGCTCGTAGCGGGTTGGCGATGATATATCGCGCCATGGCCTTCAGATCATCCTCCTTTCGCACCGCTCGATCATGAAAGCCACTTTGCCAGATACTCCGGCCAAGCTGTTTGGCTGTGAGCCCCTTTACCCTGCCCACAACCTCCGATAGGGCTTCATGATTCAGCTGCATGAGCCAGTGAAAATGATCAGGCATGACTACATAGGCCCAGGTTTGAATCTGATTGCGACTGAGCTCTGAGCGCAATGTATTGATCAACGTGCGCGCACTCGCCAAGTTTGCGAAGACGGGTTCTCTGTTCAAAGTGACGGCGGTAACCAGATAAAAGCGTCCGGGCTCTGAGGTCCGGCCCTTGCGCAGATCACTGGCATGGCGTTTCAGGTTGTTCATGTCTCGTCCTGAGTGTTGACAATGGACATTAAACATCTCGAAGCGCGATTAGCCTGTGATCGGCGTCCGATTCGGTGAAGTTGATGGGCGTCCTGCGGACGCCGTCGTGCCGAGGTCGACACTCCTACAAACACCGGCTCGGCTAGATTGTGGTAAGCGGCCAGCTCCGGCGGCCAGCCATTACAACCAGTTCCGCCAGCGGCACGCCCCCGTAGGAGTGTCGACCCCGGCACGACGCTGGCCGATAGGCCAGCCATTTTCCCGTAGGAGCCGACCAGTGAGTTCAGCCCCACCCCAAAACCAAAACCGCCGTCACAAGGACGGCGGTCAGGGCGTGCTAGAGATTAGCCATCAAACCCCAAACACCCAGCCCATCAGCAAATAGCCAATCACAGTAACAATTACCACGCCCGCCAGGTTGAGGGAAAACCCGGCACGGATCATTTCGCCGATCTTGATGTGGCCGCTACCAAACACGATCGCGTTGGGCGGGGTGGCGACCGGCATCATGAAGGCGCAGCTGGCGGCGATGGCGGCGGGAACGGCGAACAGGATCGGCGACACGCCCTGGCCGACGGCAAGCGCGCCAAGCAGCGGCAGGAAGGCCGCTGCGGTGGCGGTATTGCTGGTCACTTCGGTGAGGAAGATGATTACCGCAGTGATCAGTATGACCATGGCGATGATCGGCAATACGCTCATGATCGACATGCTTTCGGCAATCCAGACTGCCAGGCCCGATGAGGTGATGACCGATGCCAGGGCAAGGCCGCCGCCAAACAGCAGTAATACGCCCCAGGGCATTTTCTGGGCGCTGTCCCAGTCCATCAAAAACACGCGTTTTTTGGTATCGACCGGAATCAGAAACATTACCAGGGCCGCAGCGATGGCGATAACAGTGTCATTCAGCCAGGGGATCAGGGTTTCTGACAATACTGGCTGGAATATCCATGACAGGGCGGTCAGCAGGAATACCACTGCAACCAGCTTTTCTCCCTTGCTCATCGGCCCGAGCTCTGCCAGATGCTCCCTGAGTAACGTCGAGCTGTTGGCGGACTCGCTATCCAGGCCGAAATCCTTGCGGGTCAGCATCCACCACACCACCAGCAGCATGCTGAACGAAACCGGCACACCGATCAGCATCCACTGCGCAAACCCGACCTGGATGTCATGGGTTTCCGCCAGATACGCTGCGAGCAGCGCGTTAGGCGGCGTGCCGATCAAGGTGGCGATCCCGCCGACACTTGCTGCGTAGGCGATCGCCAGCAACAGGTTCGATGCGTACCGGCGAATTGGCTCGGAGCTTTCGTCGCCCATCATGCTGACCACGGACAGGCCGATCGGCAACATCATGATGGTCGTGGCGGTGTTGCTCACCCACATGCTGAGGAAGGCGGTGGCAATCATGAAACCCGCTACCTGGCGCTTGGGCTGGCTGCCCACTGCGATAAGCGTGACCAGCGCGATGCGCTTGTGCAAATTCCAGCGCTGCATGGCGAGCCCCAGCACGAAGCCGCCCATGAATAGAAAGATGATCGGGTTGGCGTAGGGCGCTGTCGCCTGGCTGACGCTGCCCAGGCCGAGCGCGGGGATCAGACAGATAGGCAGTAACGACGTAGCGGGGATCGCGATCGCCTCGGTCGACCACCATGTTGCCAGAAGCAACATGAGCCCCAGCGCATGCCAGGCTTCAATACTCATCCCGGCCGGTGCTGGCAGCACCAGTGTCATGACCAGCAGCAGCGGTCCGAGAAACAGACCGATGATGCGCGACAGCGGAAGGCCCTGACTTGGGGTTCCTTGATGAATTTCAGACATATAACGATCCCATCGGGTAAGTAATCAGACTTCAGGCAGCGAGCCGGCCAGCATCGCGCCGACCAGACCTACCATTGAAAGTAGCAGCAACATACCTGCCGCGCCGACCAGCGCGCTGAGCAGGCCAAACGCGCCGGTTGCCAGCAATATGGCACCGATGACCGTATTGCCTACGGCGACGTAATCCGTGCGGCGATTGCCTTCGGCCATGTCCAGCACATAGGTCTTGCGCCCGACGCGTACGCCGCTGTGCGCTATGCCGAGCACGAAGAACGCCACCGGGAACAACCAGGCGTGCAAAGTCGCGGACAACCCCGCCCAGAAATGCACGGCCAGGACCACGGGCCCCAGCAAGCTTGCGATACAGGCCGAAAGAATGAGCACGCGTCTGCTTGATCGGTCAGCCATGCGGCCCCAGACCATGGCGCTCAGGCTGTTAGCCAGGCCGTTGGCGACCAGAAAGGCGCCGAGCATGCCGATTCCGGATTTGATGTCCTGCCCGAGCAGAATGTAGTAGGGCGCAGACAGGGCGGAGCAGAGTAGCAACGCACGTGTGACAACGAAGCGCCGAAAAGTTGTATCGGTGCGCAGCAGACTCATGCGAACGAAGGCTTCGCGGATGGCGTTTTCGCCTCCTTCGGTTGCGCCTGGCTGTTCGTCTATATACCGATAGACCCACGCTGCGATGATCCACAACAAGGCGGAAGCACTTAATAAGCCGGCATAAAAGAGCACATCATCTTCGGTTGGCGGCCAAAGCATGCAGTACACGCCAAATGCCAGGGCTGCCCAGCCGGACAGGCTGCCAGCCAGGCCATTGAGCTGACCGCGTCGGGTTTTGGGAACAGTCTTGCCGATTACGTCCTTGCCGGCGACGGAGCAGAGCCCACGGGCCAGGCTGAACAACACCAGGCAGACGATGATCAGAGCGCCGGCCAGCGCTCCTTCAAACAACCAGGCCACCGAACCCAGTGCCAGCAGTATGCCCGCCTGCAGCAGGCTGCCCAGAATCCAGATGCCACGACGCATGGCGTGGCGGCGGATACGCGCAGCGATGAATAGCTGCGGCAGCATGGATCCGGATTCCCGGATGGGCACCAGCCAGGCAACCATGGCGACCGGCGCGCCCACCACGCCCATCAGCCAGGCGAGTGTCGTCTTCGGGTTGATCAGTGTGTCGCCCAGGCTGGTCAGGGTATTGGCTGCCACCTGAAGGAAGAAATTCTGCGGCACACCGTTGCAGGCGCTGTCCGGTATATCCTTGCAAACCCGGACATCGTCCTCATTCATCAGCTTGCTGTAGATACTGTCCAGATCCGGCTGAACGGCCATGTCAGTGTCCATAACACAATTCAAGGGCCGCGAATTGTGCCGGAGTGGGCATTTTAAGGCTAGGGTGATCGACGCCGAATTAGCAAGATGCTCATCTATTGAGTCTGGATATCGCCTGTTTGACGCCGTAGCGTTCGGTTTTTGGCGGGCGCTGGGCGCTGGGGCTTCTCTTTCGCGGGCTTAGTGGTGAAAATGCACCTTTGTTGGAGGCGATGCAGGCGACAACGCATCGCAACTGCTGCGCAAGGACAAGCAACTCAATGCGATTGAAATGCATCAGGCTGGCGGGCTTCAAATCCTTTGTCGATCCCACCACCGTTTACTTTCCGACCAACATGGGCGCTGTCGTCGGTCCGAACGGCTGTGGCAAGTCAAACATCATCGACGCGGTGCGCTGGGTAATGGGCGAAAGTTCGGCCAAGAACCTGCGTGGCGAGTCCATGACCGATGTCATCTTCAACGGCTCCAACAGTCGCAAGCCGGTGGGTCAGGCGTCCATCGAGCTGGTATTCGACAACAGTGCCGGCACGCTCAAGGGTGAATACGCGGCGTACAACGAGATCTCCATCCGCCGCAAGGTCACTCGCGAAGCACAGAATCAGTACTACCTGAACGGCACCAAGTGCCGCCGCCGCGATATTACCGACATCTTTCTGGGCACCGGGCTGGGCCCGCGCAGTTATTCAATCATCGAACAGGGGATGATCTCCAAGTTGATCGAGGCCAAGCCCGATGAGCTGCGCCTGTTCATCGAAGAGGCTGCCGGCATTTCCAAATACAAGGAACGCCGCCGCGAGACCGAAAACCGCATCCGCCGCACGCATGACAATCTTGCACGCCTGACCGACCTGCGCGAAGAGCTGGAGCGCCAGCTGGGACACCTCCAGCGCCAGGCGCAGTCGGCGGTGAAATACAAGGAGTACAAGGCCAGCGAGCGCCAGCTAAAGGCGCAACTGCAGGCCTTGCGCTGGCAGACGCTCGACGGACTGGTTACAGAGCGCGAGCACCGCGTACGCGAGCTGGAAATCGCGCTGGAGGCGCTGATCGCCGAGCAGCGCAATGCCGATAGCCAGATGGAGAAACAGCGCGACCAGCATCTGGATCTTACCGAATCCTTCAACCGTGTCCAGGCGCGCTACTACAGCGTGGGCGCGGACATCAGTCGCATTGAACAGACGCTGCAATTCAATCGTGACCGGCAGAGCCAGTTGCAGGCGGATATCGACCGTACCGAGCAGGCCTGGCAGGAAGCGCAGAGCCACCTCACGCAGGATCAGGCGTTACTGGCTGATCTCGAGAGTGAGCTGGCCGAGATCGAGCCGGAGCTGGAAATGTCCGCGGCGGCAGATGAGGAAACGGCCGAGCAGTTGCAACGTGCCGAGCATGCCATGCAGGAATGGCAGGCCGCCTGGGATCAATTCAATCAGCAGTCAGCCTCGCCACGCCAGCAAGCTGAGGTAGAGCAGTCGCGTATTCGTCATTTTGAACAGGCTACGGAGCGACTTGCCGAACGAATTCAACGCCTTGAAGAGGAACGATCCACGTTGATTGCGGGGCCGCTCGACGAGGAGTTGTCCGCTCTGAACGAGCAGTTGGCCGAACTGGAACTGCGCAGCGAAACCGACCAGCAGCAACTGGAAGAGCTTGGAGAGAAGCTGGGCCAGGAGCGCGATGCACTGACGGCGCTGACCCAGGAAGCCGACATCCGCCGTGGCGAAATCCAGCGCCAGAATGGCCGTATGGCCTCCCTCGAAGCGTTACAACAAGCGGCACTGGAGCATGGCTCCGGCGTGCGCGATTGGCTGCAGCAGCAGGGCCTTGGGGAGTTGCCGCAACTGGCAGCGCAGCTGCAGGTGGAGGCTGGCTGGGAGGGCGCCGTCGAGACCGTGCTGGGTGAGGACTTACAGGCTCTCAGCCTGGATGACCTCGGTATGGTAGCTGACCTATGCGCCGAATTTGAACAGGGTAGCTTGCGCTTGCTCGATGCCAGTCGCTCCGATAGCCGGTCCGCATCAGAGACAGATTCATTGCTGGCGAAGGTCAGTTCGTCAGTGAATCTCGCGCCCTGGCTCGCTGGCGTTAAAGTCTGTGACTCACTTGATCAGGCGCTGGGGCAGCGGTCAAAACTGGCCAGCCACGAGTCCTTGATCACTCCCGGCGGGGAGTGGGTCGGACCGAACTGGCTGCGCCTCAAGCGAGGCAGTGCCAGCGAAACGGGTGTGCTTGCCCGTCAACAGGAACTGGAACACCTGCAAGCTACCGTCGAAGAGCAGCAGGCGCTGTTGATCGATGGCGAAGAACGCATTGCCTCGCTCCAGGAGCATGTTCGCCAACTGGAGCAGCAGCGCGAAAACCTGCAGCAGGGCCTGGCTCGCACCTCCCGCGAGCAGGGCGAAATCAAGGCGCAATGTTCCGCACGGCAGGTACGTCTTGAGCAGGTGACTGCGCGGCGTCAGCGTATCGATGAGGATCTGGAAGATATCCGCATGCAACGCAGCGATGAGCTGGAGCAGATCGGCGAAGCACGCATGACCCTCGAAGCGGCGCTCGAGCGCATGGCCAACGACGCAGATCAGCGCGAAACGCTGTTACAACGCCGTGATCAGGTGCGCGAAGCGCTGGACCAGGCGCGTCAGCAAACGCGTCAGCACAAGGACCGCTCGCACCAGCTGGAGCTGCGGGTGCAATCATTGCGTGCCCAGCGCGAGTCCACCTCGCAGGGGCTCGAGCGGCTGAGTATTCAAGTCGAACGTTTGGCTGAACGCAGGGAAGAACTGCGACTGACCTATGAGGAAAACCAGGCGCCGGAGGATGATCAGCGCATCGAGCTGGAGTCACTGCTCGAGCAGCGCCTCCAGGCGGAACAGGACCTGGGCACGGCGCGTCAGGCACTGGAGGAGGTCGATCAGCAGATTCGCGATCAGGATCGCCGTCGTAGTCAGGCCGAACAGCAAGCCCAGGTGATACGCGGTCAGCTGGATGAGCAACGTCTGGCTGCGCGCGATCTGCAGACACGCCGGCAAGGGTTGCAGGAGCAGTTGCTCGAGGCAGGCTATGACCTCAATGGCGTGATCGCGACCTTACCCGAGGATGCAACTGAATCCGACTGGGAGCAGCAGCTTGCTCAGCTCGATGCACGTATTCAGAGGCTGGGTCCAATCAACCTAGCGGCGATCGACGAATATGAGCAACAATCCGAGCGTAAACGCTATCTTGATGCGCAGAATGCTGATCTGGAAGAAGCGCTCGATACGCTGGAGCAGGTCATTCGCAAGATCGACCGGGAAACGCGCAGCCGTTTCAAGGAAACCTTCGACAAGGTGAACAACGGGTTGCAGGCGTTGTTTCCCAAGGTTTTCGGCGGCGGGAACGCCTACCTTGAGCTCACCGGTGATGATCTACTCGATACCGGGGTGGCGATCATGGCGCGGCCGCCCGGCAAGAAGAACAGCACCATCCATTTGCTGTCCGGTGGCGAAAAAGCCCTGACGGCGATTGCCCTGGTATTCTCAATCTTCCAGCTCAATCCCGCGCCGTTCTGTATGCTGGATGAGGTGGACGCGCCGCTTGATGATGCCAACGTTGGCCGCTATGCCCGGATCGTAAAAGAGATGTCTGCGCGCGTGCAGTTCATCTATATCACCCACAACAAGATTGCCATGGAAATGGCTGATCAGTTGCTGGGTGTAACGATGCATGAACCTGGCTGCTCAAGGCTGGTCACAGTGGATGTCGAAGAGGCTGCTGCGCTCGCGGCGGTGTAAAGTTTTGCGGGCTCATGTTAGGGTTTGTCGATAATTTTGTGAGTCTGAATTTTGACTCTTCCGTTGCAGGCACATGACGATTGTCGGTGAGTTGCCGGTCGGTCCCGCAGGGAAGTTTTTTTATACGTATCCCACGCTGTGGCACCAGCACGTCGGAGCGCTGAGCGCAGGTATCTACTCAGATTCCCTCGATGTGTGGTCGGCAGGATGGCTTAAACCATGTGGCCTGCAATGAATGCTTAACAGGCATCCGGGCTTCGCTTATATTCGGCACGACATTTTTTGGTCGGCCTACATGAAAGAATTGGCATAACAGGAACAGGAATTCATGGATTTCGGTTTACGTGAGTGGCTTATCATAATCGGCGTGCTGGTCATTGCCGGTATCTTGTTTGACGGATGGCGGCGCATGGGCGGCCGCTCGCGTATACGTATCAAGCTGGAACGCAATCTGACTGACGACGCAGACGCTCCCCCGGCAGATGACCTGCTCGGGCCGCCGCGCGTCATCGGCCGTAAAGATCGGTCGGAGCCTTCTGTTGGCCGCGACCTGTCGGAGCTGGACGATCTTGGCGACAATGCATCAGTGCACTCGCCAGAGCAGACCGGGCTGGACCTGGGTGGTTTGAACCTCGACGACATACCAGAGCCGCCCAGCGTGCAGGACACGCGCGGCACCTCACGTCCGCGCAAGGTCACGCCTCGCGCGCCGGATATGCCGCGGCGTGAACCGCGCATGGCTGAAAAAGACGAGCAACCTACGCGTACAGAGCCGGAACTCAGCGCCGAGCCCGCCACTGCGAGGGAAGAGCTTCCTCCGGTCGAAGAGGTGTTCGTGATTAATGTCGTCGCACGCGATGAACTAGGCTTTCCTGGCTCGGCGCTGCTGCAGAATATTCTTGAAAGTGGTCTGCGCCACGGTGAAATGAATATCTTCCACCGCCACGAGAGCATGAGCGGTAACGGCGATGTGCTGTTTTCCATGGCCAATGCGCTGAAGCCTGGCGTCTTTGATCTCGATGAGATGGATAGCACCTATGTGCGTGCCGTCAGCTTCTTCATGGGGCTGCCGGGTCCTCGTCATCCCAAGCAGGCGCTTGATCTGATGATCGCTGCGGCACGCAAGCTTTCCCACGAGCTGGGCGGTGATCTCAAGGACGAACAGCGCAGCGTACTGACCGCACAAACCATCGAACACTACCGCCAGCGCATTGCTGAATACGAGCGCAAGCGATTCAGTCAGCGCCGGTCGTATTGATCCATTAGCTGGCTCCGGTTTTCGTAGGAGGGGCGCCCTCGCCGCGAATGGCGACCGCAGGGCGCCCGGGGTTTGTGGCAGTGCGGTAAGGGCTGGCTTGGCAGCCAGGTCGTGCCGAGGTCGACACTCCTACGGTTCTTTGTCGGCGATACTCGATGCATAGCTGAACTGAGTATCACCTCCGGTCGACGTTCTATTTGTGGAAGGGTGACGTCGCCGGGAATAGCGACTGATTACCAACACCCCGACCCGCGCCCCAACACTGCCGTCCCCACCGGGTTCCTTGCTACAATCTCCGCTTGTTCCGCCTCCGATGATTTGACCGACCATGACCGTTACTCCTGATCCGGCGCTGCGCGCGCAGCAACTGCGTGAGCAGATCAATGAGCACAACCACCGTTATTACGTGCTCGACGAGCCCGCCATCCCCGATGCGGAATACGATCGCCTGTTCAACGAGCTAAGAGCGCTGGAAGAGGCGAATCCGGAGCTGATTCTGCCGGACTCGCCCACCCAGCGCGTCGGTGGGGCACCGTCTGCAGCGTTTGGCACCGTCCAGCATGAAGTCCCCATGCTCAGCCTGGGTAACGCCTTCGAGGAAGGCGATATGCTGGATTTCGACCGCAGCGTACGGCGCGGTCTGGATATGCCATCGGACGATCTGTTCGGTGCGCAGATCGAGTACTGCTGCGAGCCCAAGCTCGATGGCCTGGCGGTCAGTCTGTTGTATGAGGACGGTTATCTGGTCCGTGGAGCCACCCGGGGCGACGGTAGCAAGGGAGAGGACATCACGACCAATGTGCGGACCATCCGCAATATTCCGCTCAAGCTTCGCGGCGATGAGTGGCCCAGGGTGCTGGAGGTGCGTGGGGAGGTCTATATGAGCAAAGCGGGTTTTGAAGCCTTGAATGAGCGCGCCCGCATCGAAGGCTCGAAGACCTTCGCCAACCCACGCAATGCCGCCGCGGGTTCGCTACGCCAGCTCGACTCGAGTATTACCGCTCGGCGGCCGCTGGAGTTCTGCTGTTACGGCATTGGCCGGTTTGAGGGCGAGCTGCCGCGCACCCAGACTGGCATTCTTGAAGCTGTGAAATCCTGGGGGCTGGCGATCAGCCCGGAACTGAAGCTGGCCAGCGGCATTCAGGCCTGCCTCGATTATTACTACGACATCGGCGCTCGCCGAAACGACCTGAGTTACGAGATCGACGGCGTGGTATTCAAGGTCAATGATCTGGGCTATCAGCGCGAGTTGGGCTTTCGTGCACGCCAGCCGCGCTGGGCGATAGCGCATAAATTTCCTGCCAGTGAGGAGCTGACCGAGGTACTGGCGGTGGAATTTCAGGTGGGCCGTACCGGCGCGATTACACCTGTCGCGCGGCTCAAGCCGGTGCAGGTGGCAGGCGTTACCGTGTCCAACGCCACCCTGCATAACATGGACGAGGTGGCCCGGCTGGGCGTGATGATCGGCGATACGGTGATCATTCGCCGCGCGGGCGATGTGATTCCGCAGGTCATGCAGGTGGTCAGTGACCGCCGCCCCGCGGACGCTCAACCGATTGCCGTGCCGGAAAGCTGCCCGGTGTGCGGTTCGGCTGTGGAGCGCACCCAACTGGTCAAGCGTAGTCGCGGCCGTGAGACCTATACCGAGGGCTCGGTGTATCGCTGCGTGGGGCGCATGATCTGTCAGGCGCAGTTGAAGCAGGCAATCATCCACTTTGTGTCGCGCCGGGCAATGGATATCGACGGGCTGGGCGAGAAGATCATCGAGCAACTGGTGGACGCCGGTCATGTGGCATCTCCGGCGGACCTCTATGCACTGACCTACGAGCAGGTGATCGAGCTGGAGGGGTTCGCTGAGATATCCACCAAAAACCTGCTGACTGCGATCAACGACAGCAAGCGCCCGGGTCTGGCTCGGTTTGTTTATGCACTGGGCATTCCCGATGTAGGTGAAGAGACTGCCAAACTCCTGGCGCGCGCGCTGGGCAGTCTCGACCGGATTCGTCGTGCCCTGCCAGAGGTGCTGGTATATCTCCCGGATATCGGCAATGAAGTCGCCCACGAGATCCATGCGTTCTTCACCGACGAGCATAACCTCAAGGTACTTGAGCAGCTCCGCGAGCGCGGCGTGGAGCTGCAGGATGAAGGGGATATTTCCCCTGAGTACGCGGCCCATGTCAGTCTCGCCGAGTTTATCGCGCGTCTGGAAATCCCCTATATAGCACGCACAGGATCCGAGCGGCTGGCGGCGACCTTCAATAATATCGAGGAAATTGCCCGGGCTGATTGGCTTGAGCTAAAGCGTGTTGATCGGCTAAATGACAAGGCAATCAATAGTTTGATGGGTTATTTCAAAGTTGAATCTAATCGCGCAAGAGTGCTCGAGATCGAACAGCAACTTCGCGATTTCGGTATGCATTGGGAAAGCCCCAAGGCCAGCGTCGATAACTTGCCATTGGCCGGGCAGACCTGGGTATTGACCGGAACCCTGGAGACCTTCTCCCGTGATGTGGCCAAGGATCATCTGGAAAGCCTCGGTGCCAAGGTGGCGGGCAGCGTTTCAGCCAAGACCCATTGCGTCGTGGCGGGTCCGGGCGCGGGTAGCAAGCTGGCCAAAGCCCAGCAGCTGGGCGTCAAGGTCCTGGACGAACAGGGTCTGCTGGATGTACTGGCGGAGCGGGGCATTCACGCTTGAACGATATGATCATCCTGGCACCCATGGAGGGGCTGGTGGATGCACCCATGCGCGATATTCTGACGCGGATTGGCGGCATCGATCGGTGCGTCAGCGAATTTATTCGGGTGACGGAAGGGCCGTTGAACAAGGGCACCATCCTGCGGATCGTGCCAGAAGCCCTGAGCGGTTGGACCACGCGGGCCGGCGTACCGGTGCATCCGCAACTGCTTGGGTCCGATCCGCAGTGGCTGGGATTCAATGCAGGGATGTTGGCGGAGATGGGGGCGCCGGCGGTGGATCTGAATTTTGGCTGCCCGGCCAAGACCGTCAATCGACACGGTGGCGGGGCGGGCTTGCTGCGCGATCCCGAAGTACTTGCCAGAATCGTGACTGCGGTACGTGCTGCTGTGCCTGCAGGGATACCTGTCACCGCCAAGATGCGCCTGGGTTACAGCGACACCAGTCTGGCGCTGGACTGTGCTCAGGCTCTGGCCGATTCAGGCGCCGCGGAAATCGCTGTGCATGCACGCACCAAGGTCGACGGTTACAAGCCACCCGCGCACTGGGAGTGGTTGGCGCGTATACGCGAAGCGGTGAATGTGCCGGTGGTCGCTAACGGTGATGTCTGGACCCATGAAGATTACCAGCGGATCCGCGACGTCAGCGGCTGTGATGCCGTGATGATCGGTCGCGGCCTGGTGGTGTGCCCGGATCTGGCGGCCCAAATTCGCCAACAATTAGCTGGAAAGGACATCGCCCGCATGAGCTGGCACTCTTTACAGCCATGGTTCGCGGATTTCTTCCGCCAGACCCAGGAACGCGTGGCGCCACGGCATGCGCCGGGACGCTTTAAGCAATGGCTGGCCATGTTGACGCAACAGTTTCCGGAAGCTCGGGGGCTGTTCGATCAATTGCGTCGCGAGACCAGCGCGGATGTGGTTTCGGCTACCCTTGGCCGCCTTGCAGGTGATGGGCAATACGGTCCTTGACTGCGCGCCGCTTCTCCTTGAGTTCCTGTACCGCATCATCCTCAGCGTTGCCTGCGGAGATGGATTCCCCAGCAAGTACCTGGTTATCAAGGTCGTTGTATTCGTCCAGTAGCTTGTCTAGCTTGCTATCCTGTTCCCGCCGTTTTTGAATGTCTTCTCTGCTGATCTGCAAATCTTCATAGAGGTCGTGGGACGCAACCATGGATATCTCCGTTCGCTCTCGGGTGGATTCAACGAACGCGCAGTGACCATACGGATCGCACGTTCGCCGCATATTGAGCTCTCTGTCGTTGGAGGCATCACTGCAGAAAAAATTCCAATACTTCTATTAATCGAGACGGGCGGGCAGCTCCCATAGCCGTCGCTAATGGGTACGCATCGCCTCTGTTAATGCAAATATTTCGGAATCGACTTCCGCACTGCGAACCTGATAGTCTCCTGATTGGTCTTTTTACCCCTGTGCGGGAGCGCGACGTGCCTCATAACAACAGCTTGTATCCTTCAAGTGGCCGTGCCTGGTTTACCGTCTCTATACTGCTGATGGCATACGTTCTGTCCTTTGTCGACCGGCAGATTCTGAACTTGCTGGTTGAGCCGATTCGCCGTGATCTGGCGATCAGTGACACGCAGATGAGTCTGCTGATGGGCCTGTCCTTTGCGATTTTTTATACCATCGCCGGTATTCCCCTGGGGCGCGTTGCCGACAGCAAAAGCCGTCGGGGTCTGATTGGCGTGGGTGTACTGGTCTGGAGTTTGATGACAGCCGCCTGCGGCCTGGCTCAGCAGTATTGGCATTTCATCCTCTGCCGTATCGGCGTGGGGGCTGGCGAAGCCGCCCTGTCGCCTGCGGCCTACTCGCTGATGGCTGACAGCTTCCCGCCGGAAAAGCGTGCTACGGCCATCAGCGTCTATTCGATGGGTATCTATCTTGGTGCCGGCATGGCGTTCTTGCTTGGCGGCATGGTGATCACCTTTGCCAATGCTCAGGGCGACGTCGTGCTGCCGATCATCGGCCTGGTGCGACCCTGGCAGCTTATATTCCTGATGCTCGGTGGCGTTGGCGTCGCTTTCTGCCTGGTGCTGTTCGCAATCAAGGAGCCGACCCGCAAAGGCATCGGCGCTGGTGTGGCTGTGCCGTTGAAAGAGGTTGGCGCCTACCTGGTCAGCATCCGCAAAGCCGTGCTGTGTCATAACATTGGCTTTGCCTGCTTGTCCTTCGCGTCATATGGCGCTTCAGCCTGGATTCCGACCTTCTTCATTCGCAACCACGGCCTGACGGCTGGCGAAGTGGGGATGTATTACGGCTCCATCGTGATGGTCGCCGGCTCTCTGGGTATCGTCTTCGGTGGGCGGCTGGCTGACTATCTGGCACGTCGGGGCTACACTGACTCGAACATGCGGGTCGGTCTGCTGGCGGCAATCCTGACGATTCCATTTAACGTCGTGTACCTGGTCGCTGATCTGAATCTGGTCTGGTTCCTGATGTTCTTCAACGTCTTCACCGTGGCTATGCCTTTTGGTGTCGCGCCTGCAGCGATTCAGGAAGTCATGCCCAACGCGATGCGTGGCCAGGCGTCTGCCATCTATCTGTTCACTATCACCCTGATCGGCCTGGGCATTGGTCCGACCGCTGTCGCCATGTTTACCGATTTCGTTTTCAATGACGACGCGGCCGTCCGTTATTCAATCTTTATTGTTGCAACAGTTATCACCCTGGGTTCGGTGGCGCTGCTCTGGATGGGTTTGAAACCCTACCGAGAAGCCCGGGAAACACTGGCCCGCTGGGGCGAGAGACAGGGGCAGTCGGCTTGATCCCTGCCGGGGTCAGTACGCCCGGCTTACATTATCTAAACAGGAGCTACATCATGACTGACGCAGTTATCGTATCCACGGCCCGTACCGCGCTGGGCAAATCCTACCGCGGTGCCCTGAACAACACCCACAGTGTCGACATGGCCGGTTACGTCATCGAGCACGCAGTCAAGCGCGCCGGTATCGATCCGTCCATCGTTGAAGACGTTATCCTCGGTGCGACCTTCCACGAAGGCGCGCAGGGCAAGAACATGGCGCGTCTGGCGGCTATCCGCGGCGGCCTGCCGGTGACCACTGCCGGTATGTCGATCAACCGTTTCTGCAGCTCCGGTCTGCAGTCCATCGCTATCGCCGCCCAGCGTGTCGTCAGCGAGAAAATTCCGGCGATCGTCGCCGGTGGTGTGGAGTCGATCAGCCTGTGCCAGAACGACAAGCTGAACATGTACAAAGGCGTTAACGAGTGGATCAAGCAGAACAAGCCTGAGCTGTATCTGTCCATGATCGAGACCGCCGACATCGTTGCTGCCCGCTACAACGTCAGCCGCGAATCCCAGGACGAGTACTCGGTGATCAGCCAGCAGCGCACTGCAGCCGGCCAGGAAAGTGGCAAGTTCGCAGACGAAATCGTGCCTTACCAGACCACCATGCTGGTCAAGGACAAGGAAACCGGTGAAGTCAGCGAGAAGCAGGTCAACCTGACCCAGGACGAGTGCAACCGTCCGAACACCACGCTGGAAGGCCTTGCCGGCCTGCAGCCAGTACGCGGTCCTGAGCACTTTGTAACAGCCGGCAACGCCAGCCAGCTGTCTGATGGCGCGTCCGTGTGTGTGGTCATGAACGGTACGGTCGCTGAACAGCAGAACATCGAGCCGATGGGTATCTTCCGTGGCTTCAGTGTTGCCGGTTGCGAGCCTGACGAAATGGGCATTGGTCCGGTTTATGCCATTCCCCAGCTGCTCAAGCGCAATGGCCTGACCATGGACGACATCGGTCTGTGGGAGCTGAACGAAGCCTTTGCTTCGCAGGTTGTTTACTGCCGCGACAAGCTGGGCATCCCGATGGAAAACCTGAACGTCAACGGCGGCTCCATCGCCATCGGCCACCCTTACGGCGTAACCGGTTCGCGTCTGACGGGCCACGCACTGATCGAAGGCAAGCGTCGCGGCGCCAAGTTTGTGGTAGTCACCATGTGTATCGGTGGCGGTCAGGGCGCAGCGGGCCTGTTCGAAGTTATCTAAAGGCAGCGGCACGCTACAAGCGAAACCCGGGCCTGTGCTCGGGTTTTGTTTTGTAGGGCTGCGAAGCCCGTCGCTTGCGGTGAATATAGAGGATTCATTCATGTCCCAGAAAATCATCAATACTGACGATCTATCCTTCCTGCTCTACGAGCTGCTGGATATTGAACGTCTGACCCAGTTTCCCCGTTATACCGACCACAGCCGTGACACCTTTGAGGCCGCTATTGAGTTGGCCCTGAAAGTTGGCGCTGAAACCTTCGCCCCGCACAACCACCTGTGTGACGCCGATGAGCCGCGCTTTGAAAACGGTAAAGTCGTCATCCGCCCCGAGGTTTCCGAAGCCCTGGCAGTGCTGCGTGAGACCGGGCTGATGGCCGCCTCCCAGGATTACGAGCGCGGCGGTATGCAATTGCCGGCAGCGGTCGCCCAGATCTGTATCGGTTTGATCAAGGGCGCGAACGTCAGCACCCAGGCCTATGCCGGCCTGACCATTGCAGCCGGCAACCTGATCATGGCCCATGGCAGCGAGGAATATAAGAAACGCTTTGCCGAGCCGATGATGGAGGGCCGCTTCTTTGGCACCATGTGTCTGACCGAGCCGCAGGCCGGCTCGTCTCTGGCGGATATCAAGACCCGCGCCGTGCCCGCTGATGATGGCAGCTACCGGATCACCGGCAACAAGATCTTCATTTCAGCTGGCGACCACGAGCTGAGCGAAAACATCGTGCACCTGGTACTGGCCAAACTGCCCGATGCGCCGCCCGGCGTGAAAGGCATTTCCCTGTTTATCGTGCCCAAGATCCTAGTCAATGAAGATGGCAGCCTGGGTGAGCGTAACGACGTGCAGCTGGCGGGCCTGATCCACAAGATGGGTTATCGCGGCACTACCTCGACCATGCTCAACTTTGGCGAGCAGGGCGGGGCAGTAGGGTATCTGGTGGGCGAGCCGCACCAGGGCCTGGCGCAGATGTTCCATATGATGAACGAGGCGCGAATCGGCGTGGGCCTGGGCTCGGTCATGCTGGGCTACACCGGCTACCTGCATGCACTGGAATACGCCCGCGAACGCCGCCAGGGCCGTCCGCTCAAGGAGCGCGATCCGGAAAGCCCGATGATTCCGCTGATCGAACATGCCGATGTGCGTCGCATGCTGCTCGCGCAAAAAGCCTTTGTTGAAGGCGGGCTGTCGCTGTGCCTGTTCGCCTCGACCCTGGTCGACGAGAAGAAACATGCTGAAGACGCAGCCAAGCGCGAAGAGGCCGCCGGCCTGCTGGACCTGCTCACGCCTATCGTCAAATCCTGGCCATCGCAGTTCTGTCTGGAAGCTAACAGCCTGGCGATTCAGGTTCACGGTGGCTATGGCTATACACGCGAATATCCGGTTGAGCAGTTCTACCGTGACAACCGTCTGAACCCGATTCATGAGGGCGCTCACGGCATTCAGGGACAGGATCTGCTTGGCCGTAAGGTCAACATGAAGGATGGTGAGTACTATCTGGCACTGGTCTCGCGCATGCGCGCCACCATCAGTGAATGTCAGGCAGAAGTCGAGTTGCAGTCCTCTTGCGCCTTGCTTGGTGACGCGCTGTCTACGCTGGAAGAGATCACCACCGCACTGCGGGCGCTGCGCAAGGACGATCCCGACCGCGCGCTGGCCAATGCGTACCTGTACCTGGAAGCTTTCGGTCATGTCGTGGTGGGCTGGATGTGGTTGCGTCAGGCCCAGGCGGCACTGCGCGGCCTCAAGCAGGGCGGCGAGCGTCCACAGGCGTTCTATCAGGGTAAGCTGAACACCTGCGAATACTTCCTGCGCTATGAACTGCCCAAGACCCTGGCACTGGCAGAAGTATTGCGCAGTGCAGACCGCACTACGCTGGATATGCCGGGAGAGTGTTTCTAACGGTTGGCTGGACTGCCGGCGTTGCGAGAGCATTCGCAGCGCTGGTCTGTTCCCGGATTCATACGCGTTTTACTCAAGCCAGACGCGTTCTGCGTTTGCCTCAGCGCACCTTTCTGAACGTCAGGTTGTAGCGTACCGAACCCGTGAGTGGATGGTCGGCACGCTTGCCCAGCGGCGCAACGCCGTGGAAGAACAAACGACTTGGGCCTCCCCACACCAGCACGTCACCATGTTCGATCTTCCACCGTACCGGCTGATGTGAGCGGGTCGGGCCGCCAAACATAAAGCTGATGGGCGCACCTAGCGACACCGAGACGATCGGTGCGAAAAGATCCTGCTCGTCCTTGTCCTGATGTAGCGCCATACGTGCGCCGGTTTCATAGCGGTTAATCAGGCAGCTCTGGGGAGCAAAACCGGGATATCCTGCGCGCTCGGCTGCACGCGCTGCTAACTGCTTGAATGAATCAGGCAGTGCCGGCCAGGGTTGATCGTCCAGTGGGTCAGTCGGGCTGTAGCGATAGCCGTGCCGGTCGGTTACCCAGCCCAGATCGCCACAACTGGTCATGGCTGCCGACATGCTATATCCGCCGGGCGTTACCTGGTGGCGGAAGGGCGCCCTGGCGGCAACCTGTTGCAGGTCGGTTAACAGCTGTTCCGCATCGTCAAGCACGAAGCCGCGCAGGAGCCAGGCACCCTCGGCCAGTGGTTGGGGCGGTTCGGGTTGATGTTCGAACAGATCAAGCGTCCCGGCCATGTCAGATCCCGGCGGCGAGGCGTTTCTCGAGTTCGATCAGACTACGCTTGCGCTCAACGCCCCATCGATAACCCGATATTCCGCCGTCGCTACGCAGCACGCGGTGGCAGGGTACAACGATGGCCAGCGGGTTAGCTGCGCAGGCGCCGGCCACGGCGCGCATGGCCGTCGGCCGACCGCAACGCCGCGCGAGCTCGCTGTATGTGATCGTCTCGCCAGTGCCGACCTGGCTGAGCGTCTGCCATACCTGCTGCTGGAACTGCGTTCCGAAGGGCGCTAACGGACGCGGCAAAGCGGTAAGTGTCGATCCGGGGGTATCGATGTAAGCGAGAAGCACAGCCAGTTCTGATTCGAGGGCGGCATCCTGCTGTCGTATCTCGCTTGTTGGAAAGCGTCGCTGGAGATCCTCAACGAGTGTCTGCGGCTCATCGCCCAACAGGATCGCGCAAATACCGCTCTCGCAAATGCCATAAAGCAAAGCGCTGAATTTGCAGCGGCCGGTTGTGTATTCGATGGATAAAGGGGGAGTAACCATGACCAGATCCTGAAATGGAGTGCTGAATTGATATTCGACCTTAATGGCGGTCAATTCAAGGTACCCGGTCGGGTATACGGCGGCAGACATGTTCCTGCGTCACAGGTCCCGCCTGCCGTGCGCCTCCCTGGGGGTGTAGCGCGCCTGCGCTACGCCAGGTTTTGCAGCGCACGCTGGACTCGTAGGGGAGCCTGAACGCAGCCACATAGCGCTCACCAACCTCGTCGGCGCGTCCGAACGCGGCCCGAGGCATGCCGCCAGCGGGGTAAGCCCGCACCGAGCTACTCCCGAGGTCTTCGGTGAAATAATGCGCTCAGCCGACGCCTTCCTGGGGGTGTAGTGCGCCTGCGCTACGCCAGGTCTCCGGCCAGCTCAGCCTCCGAGAAAGCACTCCTCGCTACTCGCAAAAACTCAAACCTTCATCCCCGGCAAATTCAGCGATGCGGTATTCCCACCATCCACTGCCAACGCCTGCCCGGTCATGTAGCTGGCATCATCGCTGGCCAGAAAGGCTATAACCGAGGCGATTTCATCCGGGCGGCCGTAGCGGCGCAGTTCGCAGCGGGCGCCGAGTTTGGCTTCTTTGTCATTGGCGCGGGCGTAATCGAACACTGGTTTGGTCATGCCGGTTTCCACCAGACCCGGACACACCGCATTGACGCGAATATTCGAGCCACCCAGATCGCAGGCAGTCGTCATGGTGAAGTTGATTACGCCAGCCTTGGAGGCGCTGTAGGCATTGCCACCCGCGCCGGAACGAATGCCGGCCACTGACGCGGTATTAACAATCGCGCCCTGGCCCTGCTCAAGCATGTGACGGCTGACGTACTTGGTGAACAGCATGACCCCGTACAGATTCACAGCAATGATTTTTTGCCAGGTTTCCAGGCTCTGATCGGGTGCGGTGCTGTAATCCCCGCCAGCGATGCCGGCGTTATTGCACAGCACGTCGATTTTGCCGAAGTGGGCGAGGGCGTCGGCGACGCACTGTTCAACCTCAGCCTCGACCGAGACGTCGACTTCTTTCGATATGGCCTCGGCACCTTCAGGCAGCTCGGACAGGGTCTGTTGCAAGCCTTCGTTATTGCGGTCCACGAGCATGATCCGGGCACCTTCACTTGCCAGTCGCACCGCAGTTGCACGGCCGATCCCGCTACCGGCACCGGTGATCAGGGCAATCTTGTTGTTGTAACGTTGCATTGTTGACTCCTGTAGTAAGGGCAAGCTTTCAGAAGGGGGATAACGCTTCAGTGGTCGATGCTTGGATCGCTTCCGATGTCGCGCTCCGCCTGCGGCTCGATCCCGAGGCCACGGGCGACGGCATCGTTATCAATCTGCCAACTGGCGATATCCCGCTCGAAACGCAGCGGCGAAATGGCGATGCGACCGGCGCGAAGCGCACCGACATCAGTATCCAGGCCGATAATGCGCTCGGTCTGGCGCTGAAAGCCGAGCCAGAAATAGGGCACATCGCGGGTGTCGCGCCGACATTCGATATTGATTCCGCCGATGCTGCCCGCGCGCGCACGGCAGGTGGCTACACCGGTGACCTGTTCGGGCGTGCAGGCAGGGAAGTTGATATTCATGGCGCAATCGGTCGGCCAGCCCTTCTCCAGAAGCGCACGCACGATGCCGGGGCCGAACTTGCGTGCCGTATCCCAGTGAATGTCACTGCCCTTGTGGTAAGCCTGCGACAGGGCGATGGACGGGATGCCCATCAGTGTCGCAGTCATCGCGCCGCCAATGGTGCCTGAATAGGCCACCGAATCACTGATATTGGCGCCGGCATTCACGCCGGAAAGCACCAGGTCCGGCATCTCGGGCATAAGCTCGCCCACTGCCAGCAGCACGCAGTCACTGGGGGTGCCGCTGATGCTCAGGCGATTGTCGCCCATGTGGTGCACGCGCAGCGGCGAATGCAGAGTGATCGACATGGAGACGCCGCTCTGGTCCAGGTCCGGGGCGATGATCCACACTTCCTCGGCAATTTCTCTGGCGATTTCTTCCATGATGGACATGCCGGGTCCGCGCCAACCGTCATCGTTGGTCAGCAGGACGCGCTTGATTGGTTTGCTCATGGCTGTGTTCGCTCATTGTTCTAATCGACATCTGGCGTAGTGCAGGTGCGCTACGCCCTAATTAGTACGGTTTACTTGCGCTGGGCGATTTCCCAGCCAATGTCAGCCAGTAACCCGGCGCGCTTGCCAACTTCCAGCGCATCGGCGTTACTCGCATTACCCTGCAGCGCGCGGTGGTACACGCCCTGGACGATGGCAGCCAAACGGAACAGGGAGAATGCCAGGAAGAAGTTCCAGTCCGGCACTTCAGTGCGGCCAGTGAACTCGCAGTACCAGTCCAGCACCTGCTGCTCTTCGGGAATGTTGCGCGCTTTCAGATCCAGCCCCTGCATGCCACGCATACCTTCGGCGCTGGCGGGCTGATGGTAGGGCAGACAGCAATAGGCGAGATCGGACAGCGGATGACCCAGCGTCGCCAGCTCCCAGTCCAGAATGGCCACAACCTTCGGCTCGCTCGGGTGCAGAATCAGGTTGCCCATGCGGAAATCGCCATGGGCGATGGTGGTGTGGTCATCCTTGGGCGCGTTTTCCGGCAGCCAGGCCATCAGCGCGTCCATGGACGGCATATCGCCGGTGCGGCTGGCTTCAAACTGGCCACTCCAGCGCTTGATCTGGCGCGGCACATACCCTTCGGCCTTGCCGTAGGATTCCAGCCCCACCGCTTTCCAATCCACGTTGTGCAGCTGGGCCATGGTCTGGATCATTGACCTGTGGATCGGCATGCGCTGCTCGATGGCGACATCCTGCAGCAGCGGCTGCGAGTAAACCCGGCCGTCCACATGGTCCATGACGTAGAACGCGGTGCCGATAACCTCGGGATCTTCGCAAAGCAGACGGGCAGCGGGGACCGGAACGTCGGTCTGGCCCAGGGCATTGATCACCTGAAATTCACGCTCGACCATGTGCGCCGAGGGCAGCAGTTTGCCCGGCGGCTTCTTGCGCAGAACGTAGCGCTTCTCGCCGATTTCCATCAGATAGGTCGGGTTGGACTGGCCACCCTGAAATTGCTGAAGCTTGATGCCGTGCTCTACGTCAGGCAGGCGTCCTTGCAAATAGGCTGCGAGTTTTGCTTCGTCCAGGCGATGCGCCGGTAACACGTCGATCAGGGTTGCTTCGCTCATCTAGCAGGTCCTGTAATATTTTCGGTTATAAGGTCACTTTCCATGCCGAGGCAAAATGAAGTGAACAGGCCTAAACGTAACATGCCAGGTCGGGGCCTGGCATGTAGGTGCTATATGGGGAGGATCAGGTAATAGTGTCGCCACCGTCCGCCACAATGGTTTGCCCGGTTACGTAAGCGCCGGCTGCGGAGCCAAGGAATAGTGCAACACCGGCGATATCGACTGGCTCACCAACACGGCGCAGCGGGAGTTTTTCTTCCACACGCTTGAGGCGGTCCGGATCGTCCAGCAGAGCCTGGGCGAAATCGGTGCGGATCAGGCCGGGTGCGATGGAGTTGACGCGAATGTTCTTCGGACCCCACTCCAGCGACAGGTTGCGCGCTAGGCCGGCTTCGGCTGCCTTGGACATCCCGTATACGCCAATATTGGCGCTGGCACGGATGCCGGCGATGCTCGACAGCAGCACGATGGACCCGCCACCCAGCTCGACCATCTGCGGGATAACCATGTTGCACAGCCAGAACGTGCCCTTGACGTTGGTGCCCATGATCTTGTCGAAGGCTTCGTCGCTGACTTGCGAGGTTGGGCCGTACACCGGGTTGGTCGCCGCGTTACACACCAGGATGTCGATCTTGCCCCAGGTAGCAATCGTGGTATCAACCAGATTCTGCAGCTGGGCCTTGTCGCCCACGTGGCAAGCAATCGGCAGCGCATCGAAGCCTTGCTCTTTAAGTTCGTTGGCCACCTTGTCACAGGCGTCTGCCTTGCGGCTGGAAATGACCACCTTGGCACCGGCCTTGGCATATTCTTCGGCAATAGCGCGACCGATGCCCTTGGTTGAACCGGTGATGACCGCGACTTTGCCGGTCAGGTCAAATAATTTGCTCATGATTCTTCCTCGATAAAACGGTGCATCAGTAAGGATGGCAGCGCCGGGATGGAAACAACCGGCGCTGCTCGCAGTAGCACTTACTGGTAACGCTTCAGTTCCAGCTTGGCGATAGTGCCCAGGTGAACTTCGTCCGGACCGTCAGCCAGGCGCAGCGTGCGGGCCTTGGCGTAAGCGGACGCCAGGAAGGTATCCTGACAAACGCCCTTGGCACCGAATACCTGAATGGCGCGGTCGATGACGTTGCAGGCCATGGTCGGTGCGACAGCCTTGATCATGGCAATCTGCTGACGGGCAACCTTGTTGCCGAACTGGTCCATGCTGCGTGCGGCCATCAAGGTCAGCAGGCGGGCCTGGTCAATTTCGCAACGCGAGCGGGCGATGTTTTCAGCGGTGCTGCCGTGTTGTGCCAGCGGCTTGCCGAAGGCAACACGCTCATTGGCGCGGCGGCACATGGCTTCCAGCGCACGCTCGGCAACGCCGATGCTGCGCATGCAATGGTGGATACGGCCTGGCCCGAGGCGACCCTGGGCGATTTCAAAGCCGCGACCTTCACCCAGCAAAATGTTGGAAGCCGGTACGCGTACGTTCTCGTAACGAATTTCCGCGTGGCCGTGCGGGGCGTGGTCATAGCCGAATACGTGCAGGTCGCGCACGATGGTCACGCCGGGGGTGTCAAGCGGTACCAGAATCATGCTCTGTTGCAGGTGCTTAGGCGCGTTGAAGTCAGTCTTGCCCATGACGATGGCAATCTTGCAGTGCTCGGCCATGGCTCCGGACGACCACCACTTGGTGCCATTGATGACGTACTCGTCGCCTTCGCGGCGGATTTCGCACTCGATGTTGGTTGCGTCGGACGAGGCGACATCAGGCTCGGTCATGGAGAAGCAGGAGCGGATTTCGCCTGCCAGCAGCGGCTTGAGCCACTTTTCTTTCTGTTCTTCGTTACCGTAACGCTCGATGGTTTCCATGTTGCCGGTGTCCGGCGCGTTACAGTTGAAGACTTCCGGGGCGATGGAAGAGCGGCCCATGATTTCGCACAGGTGGCCATACTCTTCGTTGGTTAGACCCGCGCCGCGCTCGCTTTCAGGCAAGAACAGGTTCCACAGGCCCTGGCTCTTGGCTTTGGCCTTGAGCTCTTCCTGAATGGCCGGCGCGCCCCAGCGGTTTTCTTCGACTTGCTTGTAGAAAAGGGCTTCGTTGGGGTAGATGTGCTCGTCCATGAAGGCTTCGAGCTGTTGCTTGAGATCCTTAACGCGGGGGCTGAGTTCGAACATGGTTGATCCTTGCTAGAAGTAGGGGAGGTCGCTGTACCAGACGGCGTGTGGAGTGACCTTATAGTCAGTTAAACCGGGCGTGAACTATGTGCTACGGATGGAATGGAGCTGCATAAGCAGCTTTGATGATGAAGGCCTTCTATTATTCGAGCGAGTACAGCTTCAAAAAACCTGGGCATCCTGCGGACGCCGTCGCGGCGAGGGCGCCGCTCCTACAGAGAGCCAGCTTCGACCGGTGGCACCGAGTTCTAGTTATGCCCCTTAGTGGCGCGCTGCACAAACCCGTGGGAGTGTCGCCCTCGGCACGACGCTGGCCGCCAGGCCAGCCATTACAGAGTGCACCAAAATCCTGGGCATCCTGCGGACGCCGTCGCGGCGAGGGCGCCCCCCCTACGAAAACCAGTCCGAACCAAGTTCTCGGCTTCCTGTCTGCTCAATCATGCCGAGGCTCGACAACCCCACCAAACCCGTGGCTGGCATAGGAATCGTCGCCGCCTACCTGTTAGGCTAGGATCTTCTGATAAGCACCCAGCTGGAATGCACCCATGTCAAAAATGTTAATCGCTGCTGCGGCCATACTCTTCTCGAGCCTGGGTTTTGCCCAGGACAAGGCAATGGCGCCCCCACCACCGGAGTTGTCGTTCGAGCAACGCGACGCCATCCGCCAGGCAGTCGGTAATCCGACACGGCGGATATCCAATGTCATGCGTGACGCCTACCGCAACCCGGAGGCGACGCTGGGCTTCTTTTCGGTGATGCCAGACCACACCGTGGTGGAGATCTGGCCGGGGGAGGGCTGGTATACCGAAATACTCGCTCCCATGTTGCACGAAGAAGGTCGGCTGATCGCTGCACATTTCGATCCGGAGAGTCCTGTCGACTATTTTCGGGAAAGCCGCGCAGAGTTCGAGAAAAGACTGGAGCAGGGCCGCGGCAAGTTCGACAAGGTTGAACTGGCGGTGCTGGATTATGATCCGGAAAACCCCATTGCCGAGCCGGGGATAGCCGACCGGGTACTGACCTTTCGCAACGTGCACAACTGGTTAGCGGCGGGTAAGGAGGAGACTCAGGTTGTATTCAACAAGATGTATGAGGTCCTGAAGCCAGGTGGCTATCTTGGCCTGGTGGAGCACAGCGCGCGGCCTGGGACCTCCCTGGAACAGATGATCGAGACCGGCTATGTCAGCGAAGCGCTGGTTATCGAGCTGGCGACCGAGGCCGGCTTCGAGTTGGCCTCGCGCAGCCCGGTCAATCAGAATCCACAAGACACCAAGGATCACCCCAAGGGCGTATGGACCCTGCCACCCACGCTGCGCCTGGGCTATGACGACCGAGCGCACTATATGGCGATCGGTGAGAGTGATCGTATGACGCTGTTGTTTATCAAAAGGGCCGAGTGATAACGGATTTGGCGTAGCGCTCGCGAGGCTTGGTGTTCTTGCTCGGCTTTGGCGTAGCGCAGGCGCGCTACACCCCAGGGGCGGGCTCGGAATGCTGTTCTCGCGCCACGATCAGACATGCGGGGTTTTCCCTGGGGTTGGCGTGCGTCTCGGGCCGCGATCGGACGCGCCGACAGAGGTTGGTGTTCCTGCACGACATTGGCGTAGCGCAGGCGCGCTACACCCCCACGGAGGCGGGCTCGGAATGCGCGCGTCGGGTCACGATCGGATGCGCGGCGGTTTTCCCTGGGGTTGGTGAGCGTCTCGGGCCGCGATCGGACGCGCCGACAGAGGTTGGTGTTCCTGCACGACATTGGCGTAGCGCAGGCGCGCTACACCCCCACGGAGGCGGGCTCGGAATGCGCGCGTCGGGTCACGATCGGATGCGCGGCGGTTTTCCCTGGGGTTGGTGAGCGTCTCGGGCCGCGATCGGACGCGCCGACAGAGGTTGGTGTTCCTGCACGACATTGGCGTAGCGCAGGCGCGCTACACCCCCACGGAGGCGGGCTCGGAATGCGCGCGTCGGGTCACGATCGGATGCGCGGCGGTTTTCCCTGGGGTTGGTGAGCGTCTCGGGCCGCGATCGGACGCGCCGACAGAGGTTGATGTCCCTGCACGACATTGGCGTAGCGCAGGCGCACTACACCCCCAGGGGCCAGGCACGGATTGCTGTTCTCGCGCCACGATCAGACATGCGGGGTTTTCCCTGGGGTTGGCGTGCGTCTCGGGCCGCGATCGGACGCGCCGACAGAGGTTGGTGTTCCTGCGCGACATTGGCGTAGCGCAGGCGCGCTACACCCCCAGGTTTACGCCCGTGAGCTCCTGCGCCGCGCAGTTAGCAATGAACCCACTATTCGGACGCGACAACCTGGCGCCGGAAGGCGGTTGGGCTCATGTCGGTCCAGCGGCGGAACGCGCGGGTAAAACTGCTCGGGTCGAGAAAGCCCAGCTCATAGGCGATGCTGGTCAGGGATAACTCACCGCCAGTAATCATCCGTACCGCTGCATCCCGCCTGACTTCGTCAACCAGTTGCTCGTAGGATGTCCCCGCCTGGCTCAGTTTGCGCCGCAGATGTCGTGAACTGATATTCATCGGCGCAGCGATGCGTTCAGCCGATACATCGCCCGAGCCGAGCAGCTGCTGAATTCGCCGTTTGACCTGTTCGACCAGGTCGTCGCTCGGCAGGCTTGCCAGCAGATCTTGCATGGCATCGGTAAACCTCGACAGCAGGAATGCATCGGCGCTTGCCAGAGGACTGGTGAACAAATGCCCGGCCAGTCTGAAGCGATAATCGTCGCCCACGGTCAATTCAGAGCAGCCCAGCAACCTGGCGCAACCGGACAATTCTCCCGGCATGCGGCCAAGCTGGATTGATCGCACCAGCTCTTCATTATTCAGATCCAGCATCCTGAACAGCCGGGCCAGAAAACCCATCAAGCTTTCCATATGTTGGGTATGGGGCTTGCCCAAAGGATGCAGCACAACCTCGGTATCGTCCTCGCTATGACACAATTCGACCGTTACCTGGGTAGTCACGACAGGTAGGAAGCGCGAGATATTCTTAAGGGCGGTGCCGACGGTGGGGCTTGCCTGGGCAATCAGCGCGATAGCATTGAACGAGGTTGGGCAGAACATGCGATACAAACGCATGCCGAACAGATCATCCTCGGTCAGTCGGGTCGCTTCGTCCCATATAAGGGAGCAGGCATGCTGCTCCATGAGTCTGGACGCATCACGGTTTTCTTCCATGAGCGTGTAGGCTGGGCTGGGCTGCTGCAGCGATATGCCGTAGTGATGCAAGGCCTGAGCTACAACTGACGCCCACAACGGGCGTTCGCGCACCCGAGCGTTATAGTTCATTAGCGCTTCCGGCATTTGTCATCCTTGTCGTTCAAAATAACAGAATTCATTTCTGTATCATCGGTTTAGCCTATAGCCGGCGCGGTTTACCGTCAAATATAGGCGATGCGCTACTCGACTAATGCTGCTCCTGTATACCTGCAAGGCTCCACAGAGCCTGGGCTCTCGGAACTGCTCAGTCAGGAAATGCCCGTTCCAGGCAGCTTCATGACGCGTACTTTTAGCGACCGTACTATCCGGCGCTCAGTTCACCGTTTCGTTAACGCCGCGCTTGTATCTACTCCAGAGCGACGGTGCGGCGCAAGTCTCAATATCACGCTGATGAGACGAATTCATTGCATGAATGACCGCTTCGGTCAACTAAATTGGCCTTTACGGGCAAGTCTTTTTCGTCGGGCTCATGACAGACTGCCACTGTCCTGAACGTGTCAAAGGATACACAGGTTCATGTCACCCAAACGGAGCAGCACAATGACAAAAAAAATCAAAGCATGGCCCCTTGCGGCCTTGCCACTGGCGATCGGTCTGGCCAGTTTCGCAGGTTCTGCCAACGCAGTCAGCTTCAATATCGGTCCGGTGGATGCACAATTTGACTCGCAGATGTCGATTGGGGCGAGCGTGTCGACTACTGACGCCGATAAGCGGTTTGTCCACACGCTCAGCGGTGGCGAGGCTGCAGCACGTACTTCAGATGATGGCCGCCTGAACTACAAGAGCGGTGACTTTTTCTCCAAGATTTTCAAAGGTTCACATGATTTAGAGCTGCGTTACGGCGATTCCGGTGCGTTTATCCGTGGCAACTATTGGTACGACTTCGAAACCAAGGATGGTGGACAGCGTTTCTATGATATAAGCGATTCTGGCCGCGACCCGCTTCAAAAAGGCTCGGGTGTGCAGCTTCTTGATGCCTTCGTCTACCACAATTATTTCATAGGCAATAACCCCGGTAATGTTCGTTTGGGCCGGCAGGTTGTGAGCTGGGGTGAAGGCCTCTTCATTCAGAACGGTATCAATTCGATTAACCCAATGGATGTGTCCGCTTTCCGGCGCCCGGGGGCTGAGCTCAAAGAAGGCCTCTTGCCAGTTGAAATGCTCTATTTCTCTCAGGGTTTGACCGACAATCTGAGTATGGAGGCGTTCTATCAGCTTAAGTGGGCTCCGACCGTTGTCGATAACTGCGGAACATTTTTCGGAAGTGACGTGGCGGCAAAAGGTTGTACAGACCGGTTGGTAGTATCGGGGGTTGATATGCCCCAAGGGGAGCAGCCCGAACTGACTTACATAGCTCGGGCGAGGAAGGACCAGGACGCTAGCGATAGCGGTCAGTTTGGCGTGGCGTTCCGCTGGTTTGCCCCCGCACTGAACGACACGGAATTTGGTTTCTATGCTATGAACTATCATAGCCGCGCTCCGGTAGTGTCGAATATTGCGGGTCGCGTTGCTGGTCCCGGTGGGTTAGCTGCCGCGGGCGCGGTTACGCCCGAGGAGGCAGCAGCATTGAGTATCCCGATCCCAGGATACCAAGGGGATCTCGGTCAGGCTGGTTACTTCTTAGAGTATCCTGAAGATATTCGGTTGTATGGAGTAAGTTTCGGTACTAGCATCGGTGGAATGTCTGTAGCCGGTGAGCTTAGCTACAGGCCGAACATGCCGTTGCAGATTAATACTAGTGACACAAGTCGCACGGCCCTGTTGGCCGCCGGTATACCTGGTGTTTTTCCGGGCCAAGACAATACTCACCGTGGGCTCGGTGCTGACACAGTGGCTGGTGACTATCTCCCAGGCTATGAGCGTAAGGAGTTCTGGCAAGCTACCGTTAGCGCTGTTCACTTTATTGATCGCGTCATGGGTGCAAGCCGCCTCGCCTTGATTGGTGAAGTGGGTGCCAACTATATCGGCGGTATTGATAGCGCTAACGGTACTACAAAGTACGGCCGTGATTCCTTGTTTGGCCAAAGTCCATCGCTGGATGGATCCTGTACTTCTCAAGCTGCTACGGCCAACCCAGCTGAGCGTTCTCCCAATGCTGATACCTGGTGCGAAAACGACGGCTTCTTCACTGACTTCTCCTGGGGTTATCGCGTTCGCGCATCCCTGGATTACAGCAACGTCTTCGCTGGCATCAACCTGAGCCCGAACGTAGCTTTCTCCCATGACGTGGAGGGTTATAGCCCGAACTTCACCGAGAACGCGAAGTCAGTCAGCGTCGGCTTGAACGCAGATTACGCGAACAAGTACAACGCCAGCCTGAGCTACACCAACTTCTTTGATGGTAAATACAACACCTTGGTCGACCGCGACTTCGCAGCTGTCAGCTTCGGCGTAAGCTTCTAAGTAACGGATCAGGAGAGATAATAATATGCGTATAGCAACAACTCTTATAGGTGCTGGCGGTCTGGCTCTCAGCCTGTTGGCTACGAGCGTCATGGCGCAAAGTGTCACCCAGGCGGAAATCAACCAGCTGGGTAACGAGCTGACTCCGGTCGGTGCCGAGAAGGCCGGCAACGCCTCCGGTACGATCCCTGAGTGGACTGGTGGTTTGCCAACCGATGCTGGCAAGAAGCTGGAGCGTAACTTCTGGGAAAATCCCTACGAAAACGAGCAGCCCGAGTTTGTCATCACTGCACAGAACTATCAGGAGCACCGCGAGAAACTGACCCCTGGTCAGATCGCCATGTTCGAGCGTTATCCTGATACGTACCAGATGCCGGTATATCAGACTCATCGTAGCGTCGGTTATCCTCAGGAAGTGTACGACCAGGTCAAGGAAAACGCGGGTAAGGCGCGGCTGGTCAACAATGGTGACGGTATTGAAAACTTCACCCACGGCAGCTTCGCCTTCCCGATCCCGAAGGTCGGCGCCGACGTGGTCTGGAACTACCTGACCCGTTACCGCAAGAACCTGCAGCGTGAATACGCACAGGCGATGCCGCAAACCAACGGTTCCTACACGCTGATCAAGTTCCAGGAAGACGTTGCCTACCCGCAATACATGCCTGATGTTGATCTTGAAGATGCAGCCAACGTGCTGGTTTACTTCAAGCAGCGCGTGAATGCTCCGTCGCGTCTGGCCGGTAACGTACTGCTGGTTCACGACACCCTGGATCAGCTGAAAGAGCCGCGCATGGCGTGGGTTTACAACGCTGGTCAGCGTCGTGTTCGCCGTGCACCGCAGGTTGCCTATGACGGTCCGGGTACCGCGTCTGATGGCATGCGTACTACTGACAACTTCTCGATGTTCAGTGGCGCGCCTGACCGGTATGACTGGAAGCTGATTGGTAAAAAGGAAGTCTACGTTCCTTACAACAGCTACAAGATCTCGGATCCGGACCTAGAGTACGACGACATCCTGCAGGCTGGCCACATCAACCCGGAGCACACTCGTTTCGAGCTGCACCGCGTGTGGGAAGTCGAGGGCACCGTCAAGCAGGGTCAGCGCCACATTTATGCCAAGCGTAACTTCTTCTTTGATGAAGACTCCTGGCTGCTGGCACTGGCTGACCATTACGACAGCCGCGGTACCTTGTGGCGTGTGGGTGAAGGGCACGTGAGCCATTCGTACAACGAGCAGCTGCCGGGTTTCGGTATCGAAACCTTGTATGACCTGCTTGCAGGTCGTTACATCGCGCTGGGGATGTATAACGAGGAGAGCTCCGCTCCGCAGTTCAACTACACCCCGTCGTACCGTGAGTTCACCCCGGCTGCCCTGCGCTCCTCGGGTGTTCGCTAAGCTGTAGCTTCATCTGGGTGATTTGAGGGGGAGCCATGTGCTCCCCTTTTTTATTTGTGAACCATGCAATGAATGCCCATTCATTTTACTGCTAGTCTGAGTGCGTCCCGTCAAAGAACGGGCTCGGTTGTTGCTCAAGACAAGGATAAAAACAATGGCAATATCATTTGCACCCCGGCCACTTGCCGCGCTCCCGTTGGCAGTCGGTCTCGCTTTTTCCCCTATGAACTTCGCGGCGACCTTCACGCTGGGTGGTATTGAAGGGCAGTTCGATTCAGAGCTTTCAATTGGCGCAAGCTGGGCGACTGAAGATCCGGAACAGGATTTCATCCATCCGGATAATGGCGGGCGTGCTTCGGCGCGGACCACTGACGACGGGCGCCTGAATTATGAAAAAGGAGACGCCTTCTCCAAGATTTTCAAAGGCTCGCATGATCTGGAACTGCGCGCAGGTAATTCCGGTGCGTTCTTCCGCGGTAAATACTGGTACGACTTTGAAACCAAAGACGGCCACCAGAACTTCTACGACATCAGCGATTCCGGCAGAAACCCGCTGCAGAAAGGCTCTGGCGTCGAGTTGCTGGATGCGTTCATTTATCACAACTATGCGATAGGCACTAATCCCGGCAACGTGCGCCTCGGACGGCAAGTGGTCAGTTGGGGCGAAAGTCTGTTTATCGGTAATTCCATTAATTCCATCAACCCGATCGATGTGTCTGCTTTCCGGCGTCCGGGTGCTGAAATCAAGGAAGGTCTGATCCCGGTCGAGATGCTGTACATTTCTCAGGGCCTGACTGCCAATCTCACCGCTGAAGCGTTCTATCAGCTTAAGTGGGCGCCCAGCGTGGTCGATAACTGCGGCACTTTCTTCTCGACCAGTGATACCCTGGCCAAAGGCTGTAATGATCGCCTGGTGGTGGCTGGAGTGGATCTGCCCCACGGCGACCCGCTTTTACGCACAGGCGGCCCCGCCGGGTTGGCCATGTATAACACGCGCTACATGAAGGACCGGGAAGCCAGCGATAGCGGCCAGTACGGGGTTGCGATGCGCTGGTTTGTCCCGGCATTGAACGACACCGAGTTCGGCCTGTACGCCATGAACTATCACAGCCGCACGCCTTCATTTTCGGTTGTGCGCGGCTATGACACAGTCGCGCCGGGTGTTCCGGGGATAGACGGCGCGCGGGGCGCTGGCGGTTATTTCCTGGAATATCCGGAAGACATTCGTTTGTATGGCGTCAGCTTCCAGACCAGTGTCGGCGGCGCAACCGTAGCAGGTGAACTCAGCTACCGCCCGAACTACAACCTGCAGATCAACACGTCCGATCTGAGCCTTACTGCGTTACCTGGGGCGATTCTCGGTGGCTTCGATTACGGTGCAATCAGCCCGGTGTTCAACAGCGAGAATGTCGGCCTGGCTCCTGAAGACGAAATCAACGGCTATCGACGCAAGGAGCTGTGGCAAGCCCAGGTATCGGCTATTCACTTTATTGATCGGGTGCTGGGTGCGAGTCGCCTGGCGTTGCTCGGCGAAGTCGGTGTGAACTATGTCGGAGGGCTCGAAAGTGGTGAGGACGGCAGCACCCGTTACGGCCGCGATCCGTTGTTTGGCCAAAGCCCGATCAGCCCTCTGACGGGCGGGTTGTGTCTGGCGCATCAGCTTGATAATGCCGGGCGCTGGTGTGACGACGAGGGTTACGTGACCAGCACTTCGTGGGGCTACCGCATTCGTGCCGGGCTCGATTACAGCAATGTTTTTGCTGGCGTAAACCTGTCGCCGAACATCGCCTGGTCGCACGACGTTTCCGGCTATGGTCCCAACTTTACCGAGGACGCGAAGTCGGTGAGCCTGGGTTTGAATGCTGATTATGCCAACCGGTACACAGCCAGCATCAGCTACACCAATTTCTTCGACGGAAAATACAATACTCTCAAAGATCGGGATTTCGCCGCATTAAGCGTTGGCGTCAGCTTCTAGTTGAATAGATACAGCCATTTATCCGAGTGGCCTTCATCGTTTGGAGAACGAAACATGCATTTTCGCAAAACAATAATTGGGGTAGGCGGGCTGGCTCTCAGCTTGATTGCAACGGGCGTCATGGCGCTGAGTCAGGACGAAATTGCCGAGCTGGGCAACAGCCTTACCCCGGTCGGTGCCGAAAAGGCCGGTAACGCCGCCGGCACTATCCCCGAGTGGACCGGCGGCCTCAGCCCGGAGGCGGGTGCCGAGCTGGAACGCGGTTTTCGGGCCAATCCGCTCAAGAGCGAGCCGGAGTTCGTGATCACTGCGCAGAATTACAACGAGCACAAGGACCACCTGACCCCTGGCCAGATCGCCATGTTCGAGCGGTACCCGGACACCTTCAAGATGCCTGTTTACCAGAGCCATCGTACCGTTTCGTTCCCTGCGGATGTTTATGAGCAGGTCAAGCAGACCGCCGGGCAAGCCCAACTGGTCAATAGCGGCGACGGTATCGATAACTTCAGCCATGGCAGTTTCGCCTTCCCGATCCCGAAAACCGGCGCCGAGGTGGTCTGGAATCACCTTACCCGTTATCGCAAGAACGTGGAGCGCAGTTATGCGCAGGCCATGCCGCAGGTAAACGGCTCTTTTACGCTGATCAAGTTCCGTGAGGAAGCAGCATATCCGCAGTTCATGCCCGACGTGAATCTGGAGAAAGCTGCCAACACGCTGTTGTACTTCAAACAGCGGGTTGAAGCGCCGCCGCGTCTGGCTGGAAACGTGTTGTTGGTTCACGACACCCTTGATCAGGTCAAAGAACCGCGCATGGCATGGGTGTATAACGCCGGCCAACGTCGTGTTCGCCGCGCACCGCAGGTGGCCTATGATGGCCCGGGTACTGCCTCCGATGGTATGCGTACCACAGACAATTTCTCGATGTTCAGTGGTGCGCCTGACCGCTATAACTGGAAGCTTGTCGGCAAGAAGGAAATCTACGTGCCGTACAACGCTTATCAGCTATCCAGCCCAGAGCTCAAGTACGACGATATCCTCAAGAAAGGCCACGTCAATCCTGAACATACCCGTTATGAGCTACACCGGGTCTGGGAGGTGGAAGGCACCGTCAAGGATGGACAGCGCCATATCTACGCACAACGTAACTTCTTCGTCGACGAAGATTCCTGGCTGATCACCCTGGCTGATCACTATGACGGGCGTGGTGCGTTGTGGCGGGTGGGTGAAGGTCACATCGCGCACGCTTATCACGAGCAGTTGCCAGGCTACGCCATCGAAACCCTCTATGACCTGCTCTCGGGACGCTACATAGCATTGGGGATGTACAACGAAGAAGACTCAGCGCCCAAGTTTGGGACCACGCCTTCTATGAACGAATTCACTCCAGCAGCCCTCAGGGCGTCCGGCGTGCGATAAAGCTTTGGGGAAAGTGGTCGCGATTCATGCGATCGTTTGGGCATTGGGGCACCCGCGGGTGCCCCTTTTTTACGTGCTTGCGCTGTAGACTGGATGAAATGCGCTGCGCGGCGAATGCAATCCTGAGAGTAGCGCGCCCGCGCTAGGCGGCGAATTGCCTGGGGGTGTAGCGCGCCTGCGCTACGCCAAAGCTGTGTAAGGACACCCAACTCCGAAAGCTAACCTCGTCGGCGAGTCCGAACGCGGCCCGAGCCGTCGGCGCGCAGGCGCACGCCAACCCCAGGGAAACCCTGTCCGAAGCCGCCGCGCCACCCTGGGGGTGTAGCGCGCCTGCGCTACGCCAAAGCGGCCAGCCATTCAAAACTCGCATTGGTGAGCTCGAACAAACCGGGGCGCGGACCACCCCGTCGGCGCGCAGGCGCACGCCAACCCCAGGGAAACCCAGTCCGAAGCCGCCGCGCCACCCTGGGGGCGTAGCGCGCCTGCGCTACGCCAAACTAGCCGATCAAGCCCGTCGCATTGCCCTGCAATTCACTGCGAAAAGCGGTGGGGCTCATGCCTGTCCAGCGGCGAAATGCGCGGGTAAAGCTGCTCGGGTCGAGAAAGCCAAGTTCAAATGCGATGCGACCCAGGTTCAATCGTCCCTCCTGAATGAGTCGCATGGCCAGTTCCATCCTGACCTCATCAAGTAATTTCTCGTAGGTCGTTCGGGTTTCGCTGAGCTTGCGTCTCAGGTGGCGAGGGCTCATGTTGAAAGGCGTGGCGACCAGCTCCTCGGAAACTTCACGCTCGGACACCAGCACACGAATTCGCTGTTTGACCTGCTCGGCAAAATCCACGTTGGGCAGATCGTTCAGCATGTCTTCCAGCGCAAAATCGAGACGGCGCCTCAGAAAGGCATCTGCACTGGGCAGCGGATTGCTCAACAAACGCCGATCCAGGCGTACAGACACCCGCTTTGCCCCGAAACGTACACGGCCGCCAAGCAACTCCTCACAACGCCCGCGGTGCTTTTCATGTTCGGTGGTCAGTCGAGTCTCCAATACCAGCGGGTGCCTTCCGTTCTCCAACACTTTCAAGATCTTGTGGCATTGCGCCGCGACCGATTCGAGATGAAAAGCATGGGGCGTACCGCGCGGCTCGAAATACAAGGTCAGGAAGTGCTCGTCTTCCAGGGAAAACAGCTGCACCTGAGTACTGAAGACCGGCATGTAGCGAACCATGCGCTGGATTGCATCGCCTACGGTCTCGCTACTGCCCGCTGCAAGGGCGAGCAGCTCGATGGTGTGTGAATGATATTGGTTGCCCATCAGCAGCCCGAAGGCGTCATCCTGGGTCAATCTGGCAGCAATGTGCCATAGGCGGTTCATATCGGTCTGGCTGATTTGTGCCAGGCTCAGATCGGTGGGCGCGCAGTGCGCGCGCAGGTCACCCGGCAGGTCTCTGGAGCTTTTACCCAGCTGCTCGAGGGTCTGGCATATTCCCTGGGCCCAGAACGCCCGTTCCTGGAGCCTTTGGCAGGGTAGCGGAGGAAGAGACTGGTTCATTTTGGTTGCCTGTTATTGTTGTTCTAAACAGCAGAATCATCTTGGAAGGATGTAATAAAAAGTAATGTATGGATGGCCATTAGGCAAAAAATAAGAACAAAGTATTCCTGATTTGTGATGCGGGTCATTCCAGCGGTGAATGTCCGCCCTCGTCAAAGAATCGGTCCCATTCGGACAAAACAAGCGAAAATGCCATGACAGACTAACCATCGATGCAGGGACCCATCCCCATCCGTGCATTCATGGTTAAACCTAATGGAGCAGCACAATGACAAAAAAAATGCATGCCTGGACGCTTTCGGCGCTACCGCTGGCGATAAGCTTGGCCAGCCTTTCAGGGACGGCACATGCGGTTAACTTCAATATTGGGCCTATCGATGCACAGTTTGATTCGCAGTTGTCGATAGGGGCGAGTGTGTCTACCGCTGACGCCGACAAGCGTTTCATTCACTTCGATACCTCTGTTGACGGGGTGCCGCAAGGTGGTGAGGCCGTAGCGCGGACCACCGATGATGGTCGTCTCAACTATGAAAGTGGCGACGTTTTTTCCAAGATTTTCAAAGGCTCGCATGACCTGGAGTTGCGTTACGGTGATAGCGGTGCATTCTTCCGCGGCAACTATTGGTACGATTTCGAAACCAAGGACGGCAGCCAGCGCTTTTACGATATAAGCGATTCAGGTAGACACCCACTGCAACAGGGTTCCGGTGTGCAATTGCTGGACGCCTTCGTCTATCACAACTACTCCATCGGCAATAACCCCGGTAACGTTCGTCTCGGCCGCCAGGTAGTGAGCTGGGGTGAAAGTACCTTCATCCAGAATTCAATCAATTCCATCAACCCTATCGACGTCTCGGCTTTCCGCCGTCCGGGTGCGGAGATCAAGGAAGGGTTGCTGCCTGTCGAGATGCTCTATCTCTCGCAGGGGCTAACAGACAACCTGAGCATGGAGGCCTTTTATCAGCTCAAGTGGGCTCCAACGGTGGTTGATAACTGCGGCACCTTCTTTGGTACGGACACCGCCGGCAGAGGCTGTACTGATCGCCTGGTTGTAGCGGGTCCGGACCGGCCACAAGGAGATCCGACTCTGCAAGACGGCGCGCTGTCCGGGCTTGGGGTGACTGATTACATAGTGCGCCGCAAGGACAAAGAGGCCAGCGACAGCGGCCAATACGGTCTGGCGTTCCGTTGGTACCTCCCAGCAATGAACGACACTGAGCTCGGCTTTTACGCAATGAACTACCACAGCCGAGCGCCTCTTTATTCCAATATTGCCGGTCGGGCGTTGGGACCTAATGCGCTGGTAGGTGCCGGAGCGATACCACCGGAAGCCCTCGGAGCTCCTGGTGTGATTTCTCCGGTCGAAGGCTACAAGGGTGATCTGGGACCAGCCGGGTATTTCTTTGAGTTTCCGGAAGACATCCGGCTGTATGGCATCAGCTTCCAAACCTCACTGGGCGGGACTTCCGTTGGGGGCGAAATCTCCTACCGGCCAAACATGCCGATGCAAATCAGCACCGGCGATATGAGTCGCGCTGCGCTGCTCACCGCTGTTGTACCGCTCGGCGGCGGGATCGCTGTTCCGAATAGTGACAACACTCACCGCGGCTTGGCCGGCAATGTTGATGCGGGTGACTACATTCAAGGCTATGACCGCAAAGAATATATCCAGGCTCAGATCACCGCAGTGCATTTTATCGACCGTATTTTCGGCGCTAGCCGCCTGGCCCTGGTCGGCGAAGTAGGTGTCGCGCACATCGGTGGAATCAGCGAATCTCCCGGCAAAACAAAATACGGGCGTGACTCGCTGTTCGGGCAAAGCCCCTTCGCAGACGGTACTTGCTCCTCCGATGATGGAAGCTCTCCACGGGGTGCTAGCTGGTGTGAAACAGACGGTTTCTACACCAGTACTTCGTGGGGTTATCGTATTCGCTCCAGTCTGGAATACAGCAACGTGTTTGCCGGCGTTAACCTCAGCCCGAGCCTGGCATGGTCACATGATGTAGAAGGCTATGGTCCGAGTTTCCAGGAGGACGCCAAGTCTATCAGCGTCGGCCTGAATGCTGATTACGCCAACAAGTACAATGCCAGCCTGAGTTACACCAACTTCTTCGATGGCAAGTACAACACCATGGTTGACCGTGACTTCGCTGCGTTGAGCGTTGGCGTCAGTTTCTAAGAGCGCAACAGGAGAAAATAAAAATGAAGCGTATGCGAAAAACTCTATGCGGTGTCGGTGGTCTGGCTTTAAGTCTTGTTGCATCTGGCGTGATGGCGCAATCATTAACCCAGGATGAGATCGATAAGCTGGGTAATGAACTGACGCCGATCGGCGCAGAAAAGTCAGGTAATGCGGACGGAACCATCCCTGAATGGACGGGCGGTTTGCCCACCGATGCAGGCCAACCTCTGGAAGATAACTTCTACGAGAACCCACTTGCGAATGATCAGCCAGAATTTGTCATTACCGCGCAAAACTATCAGGAGTACCGCGAAAAGCTGACACCCGGACAGGTCGCGATGTTTGAGCGTTACCCTGACACCTTTCAAATGCCGATCTACGAGACCAAGCGGACTGTGGGCTATCCCGAAGAGACCTATGAGCAGGTCAAGCGGACGGCAGGGCAGGCCAAGCTGGTCAACGGCGGCGATGGCATCTCTGATTTCTCCCACGGCAGTTTTGCTTTCCCGATTCCAAAATCGGGCGCGGAGGTGGTCTGGAATCATATGACTCGAGCGCGTAGCAACGTCAAACGCTGGTATATGCAGGCCATGCCGCAGACCAACGGCTCCTACAACCTGATCAAGATGGAAGAAGAGGTTGGCTATCCGCAATACATGGATGATGTGAATGAAGCGGAAGTGCCGAATACCCTGCTTTATTTCAAGCAACGTGTGAATGCCCCGGCGCGTCTGGCGGGTAACGTGCTACTGGTACACGACACGCTCGATCAGCTGAAAGAGCCGCGTATGGCCTGGGTATATAACGCAGGGCAACGTCGGGTTCGCCGGGCTCCTCAGGTTTCCTATGACGGCCCGGGTACTGCTTCGGACGGTATGCGTACTTCCGACAACTTCTCCATGTATAACGGCGCACCCGACCGTTATGACTGGAAGTTGATCGGCAAGAAGGAAATATACGTCCCCTATAACGCATACAAGCTGACCGAGAAAGGCGTCAAGTATGACGACGTGCTAAAGGCTGGTCATATCAACCCCGAGTTCACCCGTTACGAGCTGCATCGAGTGTGGGAAGTACAGGGCGACGTCAAGCAAGGGCAGCGTCATATCTATGCTCAGCGTAACTTCTTTGTCGACGAAGACTCATGGATGATCAACCTGGCTGATCACTACGATGGTCGCGGCACCTTGTGGCGCGTAGGGGAAGGCCATATCGCCTTCGCCTATAAGGAGAAGCTGCCGGGCTACGCCCTCGAGACTCTGTATGACCTGTTGGCTGGCCGTTATATCGCCCTGGGTATGTACACAGAGGAAACGTCAGCGCCGCAGTATGATTTCGATCCGTCCTACAACCAGTTCACCCCTGCAGCCTTGAGGGCCTCTGGTGTGCGTTAAGCAGTAACTTGATCTAATCGTTTGGGTTTCAGGGACATCCTCGGATGTCCCTTTTTTATGCGCGTTGTGTGGGAGTGCGTACGCCTGCAGGCCGCGCTCGGACTCGCCTACGGTTTTCCTGGGGTTGGCGTGCGCCTCGGTCCGCGTTCGGACGCGCCGAGAGTTTCCTGGGGTTGGCGTGCGCCTGCGCGCCGACGGGGTTGGTTTCGCAGTTTTGAGTCCTTGCACAGCTTTGGCGTAGCGCAGGCGCACTACACCCCCAGGGAGGGCGCGACTGCTTTGGACTGGGGCTTCCTGGGGTTGGCGTGCGCCTGCGCGCCGACGGGGTTGGCTTCGCAGTTTGGAGTCCTTGCACAGCCTTGGCGTAGCGCAGGCGCGCTACACCCCCAGGATGGCGCGAATGCTTTGGACTGGGGCTTCCTGGGGTTGGCGTGCGGCTCGGGCCGCGTTCGGACGCGCCGACGGGGTTGGTTTCGCAGTTTTGAGTCCTTGCACAGCTTTGGCGTAGCGCAGGCGCACTACACCCCCAGGGAGGGCGCGACTGCTTTGGACTGGGGCTTCCTGGGGTTGGCGTGCGCCTGCGCGCCGACGGGGTTGGCTTCGCAGTTTGGAGTCCTTGCACAGCCTTGGCGTAGCGCAGGCGCGCTACACCCCCAGGATGGCGCGAATGCTTTGGACTGGGGCTTCCTGGGGTTGGCGTGCGGCTCGGGCCGCGTTCGGACGCGCCGACGGGGTTGGTTTCGCAGTTTTGAGTCCTTGCACAGCTTTGGCGTAGCGCAGGCGCGCTACACCCCCAGGGAGGGCGCGACTGCTTTGGACTGGGGCTTCCTGGGGTTGGCGTGCGCCTGCGCGCCGACAGGGTGGACCGCGTTCGGACTCGCCGACGGGGCACGCACCGCCAGTCCATGACCGATGCGCTATCTCATCACCGTCAACGCTTCTACTGTTACACTGTCGCGCATTACCATTCCGACGATTCTAGTAGAGCGAAGCTACCTTGTTTACCGAATTCAATCTGCACGAACGCCTTCTCAAGGGCCTCGAAGCGCTGTCATTTGAAACGCCCACCGATGTTCAGAAGGCGGCGATTCCGGCTGCAATCAACGGCGACGATCTGTATGTCATCGCGCAAACCGGAAGCGGCAAGACAGCTGCGTTCGTGCTGCCTATTCTGCAGCGCATCCTGAATGAAGAAGGCCAGCCCCAAGCCCCGCGCGCATTGATCTTGTCACCGACCCGCGAATTGGCCAGACAGATCCTGCAGGACATTCAGAAGCTGGCGAGTTTCACATACATCAAAGCCGAACTGGTAATTGGTGGCGAAGACTTCAAGGTGCAAGCAGCCAAACTCCGCAAGAATCCCGACATCATCGTTGCTACACCTGGCCGGGCCCTTGAGCAGCTGGGCGCTGGCGTTAACCTGGATTTATCCCAGGTGCAGACCCTGGTAATCGATGAAGCTGATCGCATGCTCGACATGGGCTTCAGCGAAGACGTTATCAAGATCGCCGAGGCCTGCCCGGAAGCGCGGCAGACCCTGATGTTCTCCGCCACCAAGGGCAGTGGCGGATTGCAGCGCTTGGCCAAAAGCGCCATGCGCGAGCCGGTGATTCTGGAGCTGGACAGCGTGCGCGACGATACTCCTGCGATCAAACAGCAGGTAATGGCTGCGGACGACGTAACGCACAAGGAAAAGCAGCTGAAATGGCTATTAGCCAATGAGAACCCTGGCAAAGCCATCGTGTTTACCAACACCCGCGTCACTGCAGACCGGCTGAACGGCGTATTGCGTGCGGATGACACCCTGCGCGTTTACGTACTGCATGGTGAGAAAGATCAAAAAGACCGCAAGATGGCCATCGAGCGCTTCAAAGAAGGCAAAAGCGGTGTGCTGGTCGCAACCGATGTTGCCGCGCGCGGACTGGATATCAGCGAGCTGGATCTGGTGATCAACTTCGACATGCCGCGCAGCGGTGACGACTATCTGCACCGTGTCGGACGTACCGGCCGGGCAGGGGCGGAGGGCATCGCGATTTCATTGGTGGCGCCGCACGAATGGAATCTGATGTCGAGCATCGAGCGCTATCTGCGGCGCAACTTCGAACGGCGAGTAGTCAAGGAAATCGAAGGTAGCTTCAAAGGCCCCAGGAAGGTCAAAGCCTCCGGCAAACCGGTGGGCAGCAAGAAAAAGAAAGATGACAAGAAGAAAGACAAACCGAAAAAGCCCAAGTCCAAGAAGCATGCCGGCCGGAGTAAGTCATCTCCGACGCCAGTTGGGCAGGTTGTGACCAGTGCAGATGGTCTGGCACCGCCTAAACGTCGGGATTGAAGGGCTGGAATCTTCCCTCTCCTGATATATCGGTGATGTTTGGGATAATGGCGTAGCGCAGGTGCACTACACCCCCAGGTTGGCGCAGCGAGTGGGGTTCCCCTGGGGTTGGCGTGCGCCTGCTCGCCGACAGGGCGGGCCGCGCTCCGACTTGCCAACGGCATCGGTTTCGGAGGGAGGTATCATTGCACGGCATCGGCGTAGCGCAGGCGCACTACACCCCCAGGTTGGCGCGGCGGACTCGGGCTGCGTTCCCCTGGGGTTGGCGTGCGCCTGCGCGCCGACGGGGTGGGCCGCGCTCCGACTTGCCAACGGCATCGGTTTCGGAGAACGGTACCATCGCCCGGCATCGGCATCGGCATCGGCATCGGCGTAGCGCAGGCGCGCTACACTCCCAGGATGGCGCTGCGTTCCGCGGGTTTCCCCTGGGGTTGGCGAGCGCCTGCTCGCCGACAGGGTGGACCACGCTCGGACTCGCCAACGAGCCTGGTCGGCGGCTCGGGTGCTGTTCGGACCGCCGACAGGGCCTAGCGCACCACAACCAATTCCTAAAAATGAGCATCAGCCCGCGTCACTCTCAAATCTCGCTTGCTAACCTCGTCTTTCCTCTAAACATGGACGACGATCATGCGCTCGAACCGCGAGCCCACCGATACCTCATGGAAAGGTTGGTATTACTCCGGCTCTGCCCCACACCGCGATGTCCCGCAATGCATCCAGTTTATTACCTTCCGTTTAGCTGACTCGATTCCCCAGCATGTGCTTCGCGAACTCGAGCGACAATCAAAGACACTTCCCGATTCCGATCGCGGCACTTTCAAGCGCAGTAACATTGAGCGTTGGTTGGATAGCGGGCTCGGTTGTTGTGCGTTGCGTAACGAAAAAATGGCTGCTGCAGTGGAGGAAGCATTCAAACACAACCATGGACGCCGGTACCGACTGATTGCCTGGTGCATCATGCCGAACCATGTGCATGTGCTGATCGATACCTGGTATTCATTGCCCAAAATCGTTCAAACGTGGAAGTCAGTCACGACGCGGTGGATGTTGCTGAACAATGAAAAGCTGGATTTGGGAGTGCCCGCACGGAGCTTATGGATGCGGGACTACTGGGACCGTTTTGTTCGAGATGAACATCATTTCCGGACGGCTGTGAATTATATTCACCAAAATCCTGTTAAGGCTGGGCTTTGCCAATCTGCTGATGAGTGGAGATGGTCTAGTGCATATGCTGGAGATCCGTGGGTTGATCGGGCTTTGGCGTAGCGCAGGCGCGCTACACCCCCAGGATGGCGCAGCGGTTTTGGGTTAAGGTTTCTCCTGGGGTTGGCGTGCGCCTGCGCGCCGACGAGTTTGGTGCATGCCTCGTGCCGTTTTCGCATGCGCCGAGGGTTTAGTCAGTGCCTCAGGCCCCATTCGGACTCGCTGGAGGCTTCGGTGTTGCTGGAGAGTTTGGCGTAGCGCAGGCGCGCTACACCCCCAGGGTGGCGCAGCGGGTGGGGTTATCCTGGGGTTGGCGTGCGGCTCGGGCCGCGATCGGACGCGCCGACGAGTTTGGTGCCTGCCTCGTGCCGTTTTCGCATGCGCCGAGGTTTAGTGAGGCCTCAGGCCGCATTCGGACTCGCTGGAGGCTTCGGTGTGGCTGGAGAGCTTGGCTTAGCGCAGGCGCGCTACACCCCCAGGATGGCTTAGCCAAGGCCATGTGTGGTGGAGCGTGCTTCAGCTCAAGCCCGCGTAACCACACCGGAATGAAAATGCCTCCGGCTCCATGCTCTCCAAAACCAGATCGCCGCCAATCCCACCGCAACGCCAATGCTGTTGGCGTACAGATCATATATATCCGCGCTGCGTGTCGGGTATAACGACTGCACCATCTCTACGGCCAACCCGACAGCGGACATCAGCACCAGACGCACCCACCAGTGCCAACGTGGATGCCCCAGATAGCTGAGTATCGTGCAGGTAAAAAGCCCACCTGCGTGATACAGAACAGCCATGCCGCTAAACGCAACAGGCGGGGGTGTTGGGCGCATGCCAAGATACAGACCCAGGGCTACGGTGGCGTAAAACATGACCTGGAAGGCTAGGCGATAGCGCACCCAGTAACGCATGGGCATCATCCACATAGAAGGGGCATGCCGAGCGAATCGCCAAACGGAGCAGCCGGCAAAATCAGGTTGCCGCGATTGCAAACAAGCTTAATCAAGATGCGATACCTGCTCAGCGCCCTCTGTGGAATGAGCGCCGGGGAACAACTGACTCAATACATTTGCCCAATTATCAATCTTTGCAGCGCCAACATAGACAACATCTTCTGGCATGAGCGGGAACCGGTCAGCGAGCATGTAGGCGTTCGGTTGTTGAGCATCCAGCTGAAATACGCGCTTCTCGCTAGATCTACTCTTGTCATCCCGAATCACATATAGATCGCGCGACCTGAATGAGCTCGTAAAAGAAGCATCCAGCGATTCAAGCACTGCGCTCAGCATCATGGCGGTGCCTGTATAGGGAAGGGCATGTGGAGCATCCACCTCACCCGCTATGTACACTTTTGCTTGATCCGCTGACTGCAGGTGCAATCTGTCGCCCGCGCGAAGGTAAATCTCGTCCACAGGGGTCAGCTTGTTGATAAGGCCTGCGTAATTCAGCGTATAAGTCACCCCGTCGCGGATCAAAAGAAGTTTTGACGAATCGGCCTTATCTTCGTTGATTCCGGCAGCGCTCACAGCCTCGAGCAGTGAAAGCGGGCTGGCCGTCAGCGGTAAATAGCCGGGATTGCTGAAAGCCCCTGTGAGCGTGATCTTTTGGCTGTTGTATTCCAGCACATTCACATCTATTTGTGGCTGATCGATAAGGCGGGATAACTTGCTCGTCAAGGCCTGTCGGAGTTGGTCTGGCTTAAGCCCAGCAGCGCGAATCTTGCCAATGAATGGATAAAAAATGGTGCCCTCTTCACTTACGAAGCGTGCGTTGGCCGCGGGGTCGGTCTGGGATCCGCCAGGGATCGTCAGTTCAGGATGATCCCATACGGTAATAAAGAGCGCGTCGCCTGGGCCGATGCGGTAAGCCTCCGGCTCGTAATCAATCAGCTCGCTCGGGATGTTTGCCAGCGCATCAGCGCGGGCGCTCGCAGCAATGATCTCCGAAGTGATAGGCACAGGTGTAAACCTGCTACCTGCAGACATATCGGTGCCGGCCTGAGCATTTTGCGCCTGTAGCGAGGTTAATGAGGTACAGGCTTGTAAGACGAAGATAGATACGCCCAGGAAGACGAGGAGCGGTCGGTTCATTGAATTGTTTCTTATAGTGCGAGCATGAGCGCTGAAGGCTGGCATGCAGATGAATTGGCAGGCGTTGAATTCGCCCAGTGATATTTTGCCGAATTATACGTACCCAGCTCGGCCTGCAAAACCTGGCGAGCGAAGTTCGCCGAGCGGTCAGCTATCATCAGACTTGTACTCGTAGCGGTAGCGCAATTCGTCGTCGCGTCCGTATTTGGTCGTTTTGCGCTGCACTCCGTTCAACACCGCCCCTTGTATGTCGACCCCGCTCTTGGCGAACCGCTGTACCGCTAGTTCTATTTCTTTAACCGTGTTCATTCCCGACCGCGCAACGATCAGGCTCGTACCGGCCTGCATACCGATCAAGGCAGCGTCGGTCACAGCAAGGATGGGCGGCGCGTCTATCAGCACCACATCAAACTTCTGGCTCAGCTCCTTGATCGTCGTCTTGAAACCAGGTTGCGTCAGTAGTTCGGACGGATTCGGCGGGACCGAACCTCGAGGAATGAATGAGAGATTCTTGACCGATGTTTCGTATGTCACGTCATCCAGAAACTGCAGCCCATTCAAAACGTCTGACAGCCCCGGCATGGACCGGCGCCCGAAAATGCGATTCAACCGGCCCTTGCGCATGTCGCCATCTACCAGTACCAGGCGTTTGCCCGTCCCGGCAATCACCGCCGCGAGGTTACTGCTCACAAAAGAGCTCCCAGCGCCGGGCCCGGGACCGCAAATCATCACGATATTGCTATGCGCATCGACCATGGCGAAATGCAGGCTGGTGCGCAGGCTGCGACAGGATTCGATGGCCATCTCTTCTGGGTGCGCAGCGGCAAGAAGTGGAGCAGATTGCCTATTGCGGTGCGCAGAGCCAGCACGGTTGAGGGATTGCTGGCGCGCACTGAACGGCACAGAGGCGAATACCTCTAAACCCAGGCGTTCCAGTGCTTCAGGTCGCTGGATGTCGCGCCGGTGAAGCCGAAGCAATACTGCAACGGCTATCCCAAAGAAAAATCCAATAAGCGTAGCAAGCGCAATGACGGGAATTGGCTGGGGCCACACCGGGCGGCTGGTATCTACTTCGGCGGGATCAATAATACGCACGCCGCCTGCATTCAATACGCCGCCAGCCGTCGGGATGTTAGCGTCGCGTGTAAAGGGTTGCCCGGGCTGAAGCGGCGTTGCGGGCTCGTTATACGAGCGCTTAAGTTCAATATAAGCTCGGCTAACCTCCCGCAAGATGTCCCGGGCTTGTTCCGGCGCCTGGCTTTCCAGCCTGAGTTGAATGATGTCAGAGCCCGGACTCTTCTCCTTGATCTCCAACGCGTCCTGCAATTCCGCTATCAGGGTAAGCAAGTTTCGTTTTCGTATGACGAATTCGGTACCAGGCCTTGAGACGATCTCATCAATAAGCAGATCGAACTCCGAACGGTTTACTGGCCGACCCACCATGCCACTGACCAGCAGTCCACCGTCTTCATCCAACAGGACATAGCCAGAATGTCCGTCGTAGACGAGCCGTAGCGGGACGTTCTCGTAGTTACGCGGAACCTCCAGCTCAGCCACGCTGATGCTTTCGCCGCCCCAGGCAAAGGTGTTCAGGCCGAACAACGAATTCGCAAGAGGCTGATCTGGTGTGGGCTCGAACCGCTCGAATATCTTGTGGCCAATGAGTGGAACCAACCTGGGCGCGGCTTCGATCTCCAGCCCCAGCTCTTGTATTGCATGGCCGATTACATTCCGCGACTGCAGCAGCTCCATCTCGGAAAGGGCTGAGGTGGTTTGATCGCTTCGTTCAATCTGAATGACAGCGGTAGCCAGATAAACGGGCGGGGCGAGAAATGCGTAGGCGGTCCCCAGCAGGGCAAACGCAAGGGTAGAGGCGATGATCAGCCGCTTGCGAAACACGAGCGTTCTGAAAAATGGGCGGATGTAAGCCGACCGCAAACCTGGTTTGGAAGAGCGCCCTGATGAAGCCATGTTACTTCTTCAAATAAGGAAGCCAGGCATCCGATGCTTTATCAAGAATCCGGTACACATGTACAAAGGCTGGCTTGGCCTGACGGTAGGGATCAGGGACCTCGCATCCACCGAGCCAGCGGCCAAACAGGAATGTCTTGCCGCGTGCTTCGGGGGCCAGCTTGTGCACTGCCTGTATCTGCCGGTTCTCCATGGTGAGGATCAAATCAGCGGAGCGGACCATACGCGGCGTAATCTGACGCGCCTTATGACGGGGTAACGACAACCCCGCTTCGGCCATTATCGCGGCGGCAGTAGCATCAACGGGTTTGCCGACCATGGCGCCCAACCCCGCGGATGTGACCTCAACATCCATCCCCTCCAACTTGCTCTTCAAAATCGCTTCAGCGGTAGGGCTGCGGCAGATATTGCCAACGCAGACGATCAGTATGGATTTGAACATGTAAGGGCGAGACATCCGTTTAATAATGGCATTGGGGTAAGCAGCAACTTTAGGTTTATCGCCCTAACCGGTCAAGGCTCATGGCTACGACGGCGCCGGCGCTCAAGGTTCAGATTGGCTTGCAGGAATGCGAAATGCGTCGCGCTTTGAGGTGGGCTGCGCGGTTATGGTGGGGCTTCATGTCGATGCAACGGATTGCACAGCAATGACCAAATCCTTTCCTTACATACAGCACCACGGCGCGGTAACCGGCGTTACCGGCTCCTGCCACCAGTTATGGTTATCTCCAACGGCCAGCCTGCTTATCGACTGCGGTCTGTTTCAGGGCGCGGAAACCTCAGGCAATGGCGCCAATAGCAACAGCCTGCACGTTGAGTTCAAGCTCGAGACTGTCAAAGCATTGATCGCCACCCACGTACACGTCGACCACATAGGGCGCTTACCCTGGCTGATTGCTGCAGGCTTCAAGGGCGCTGTGCATTGTACTGAGCCCTCCGCGTTATTGATGCCAACCGTGCTGGAGGATGCCTTCATGGTTGGCGTCAAGCGCGATGCCATGCTGGCCGACCGGTTTGTCAGCCTTGTCGAGCAGCGGCTACAAGGCCATTCATATAAAACATGGGTAACGCTAATAAATGAGCCAGAACTCATCTGCCGGATACGCTTCCAAAGGGCAGGGCACATACTGGGCTCGGCCTATGTCGAGTGCGACATCCATTACCCGGCCACCGGGCACAAACGCCGCATCGTCTTCTCTGGCGACCTGGGCGCACCCAACGCCCCGATGCTGCCTGCACCCAAGCCACCCTTTCGCGCCGACGTCGTCGTGCTTGAAAGCACCTACGGCAATCGCAACCATGAAGACAGGCTCACCCGCCAGGCTCGCCTGCAAACCGTGCTTGAACAAGCCCTGTCAGACGGTGGCACGGTGTTAATCCCGGCGTTCAGCATCGGCAGAACCCAGGAGCTGCTCTACGAGCTCGAAGACATTCTGACCAGCATGGCCCGGCTGACGCTGCCGGTCATACTCGATGCACCCCTGGCGACCAAATTCACTTCGCTGTATCGCGAACTCAAACCCTACTGGAACGACGAAGCACTCAAGCGCGTCAGTCAAGGACGCAAGCCGTTAACCTTCGATCAGTTGCTAACCACAGAGAACCACGCGCAACACCTGGCCATGGTCAACCGACTCGCGAACACCTTCCAACCCGCAATCGTCATTACCGGCAGTGGCATGTGTAATGCCGGCCGTATAGTTAACTACCTCAAAGCCATGTTGGGCGACCCCCGGCACAACGTCGTGTTCGTTGGCTATCAGGCGCAGGGCACGCCCGGCCAGGCCATTCAACAATACGGGCCAAGGGGAGGGTACGTAGACCTGGACGGAGAACGCTTTGATATCAAAGCCGGCGTTCACACCATTGGCGGCTACTCCGCCCACGCCGATCAACGCGGCCTCACCCAATTCATCACCGGCATGCGCCACTGGCCCGAAGAGGTCAAACTGGTGCACGGCGACCCCCAAGCCAAACAAGCCTTAGCCACCAAGCTAACCGAGCAAGCCCAAACCAAAGGCCACACCCTGAAAGTAACCATCCCCACAGGCTAGTATCAAGAAAGCTACGCGCTACGACGGTATTTGGTCATGCCAACAATCCAGCCGCCCAATACGATTCCCCCTTTGACAAAGGGGGCTAGGGGGATTCGCTTTCAAAGATCCCGACCCACTCTTACTTCGCGATAGCCACGCACCCAGCCTGCACTAGCCACTCATCGCCCCCACCCCCACAAAGCTTGTAACAAACTCACCCCCCAAAGTAATATGCGCGCGAAATTGCTCGTCGCGGTATGCCAAGCCTGGACGCTAGGGGCAGCTCCGATATTCAACCATGCGCAGTTACCGGGAATCGGGACAGGATGCCAGTCGAAATCTCACCTTCGCCTCAATGGTACGTCGTGCAATGCAAGCCCCGGCAGGATGCACGCGCCGAGGAAAACCTGCGTAACCAGCACATCCCCTGTTACCGCCCAGTACGCACCGTCCAGGCTATCCGCCAGGGCAAAGCGACCCAAGTGGAAGAACCACTGTTCCCCGGTTATATCTTTGTTCATTTGTGCCGCCTCACGGACAGCTGGCATACCATCCGCTCTACCCGCGGCGTGCTGCGACTGGTGACCTTCGCCAATACGCCCGTTGCGGTAGAGCCCGGGCTGATTGACGACATAAAACGCCGCCTCGAGCAGCATCACGAACAACCCTTGTTTGCACCAGGTAGCACCGTCCATCTTACGGAAGGTCCGTTCAAGGATCTGGATGCGATTTTCAACAAAACGGATGGTGACGAGCGAGCAATAATCCTGCTGCAAATCCTGCAGCGTCAGCAGCAATTAAACGTCCCGCTGCGAATCATCAGATCGCCAGACTAATAACTGACACCCGGGGTAGAGAGCGTCTATCATTCTCTACCCCTTGGCCGCGCCGTGCTTGGATGGTTGATAGGCGGGCGGCTTGTACAACTCATTGACCTGTTCTCAAGAAATCGACAGCAAATCTTGGGGCGGTAGCGTGTTTGGATTTTGATAACGAGGCTATTTGTGTACGAAGACAGAAGAAAGCGCGTGCCACGCGAAGATATGGGCGAAATTGACCTGTTTGAGCTTTGCGGTAGCCTTTGGAAGGAAAAATGGCTGATCGTTGCTGTGACCGTACTCGGCGCTGCGTTAGCTGTCGCTTACGCTTTGACTATCACGCCAGTGTATAAGACCGAAGCTACCGTCATCCCGCCGCGTCAGAGTGATATCGCTGCGTTTAATGTAGGTCGTTTGTCTGTGTCCGCTGCGCAAAGGTCTTTAGGCGGCGAGTCGAACAATGCTGCGCCTCTCAGCGATTACACGGCAGAGCAGGTGTACAGCGTATTCAAGCGTAATCTGCTTTCCGCTTCCCTACGTAATGCCTTCTTTGAGCAGCATTACCTGCCGTATCGGGGTGTTGACCTAGCAGAAGAAGATGCCGCCGCCAGAGATAGCTTGCTGAACCGCTTTAACCAAACCTTAACCGTCAGGCAACCTGACCAGCGCGGGCGCCCCGATTATTACGAGGTCGCCGTAGAGCTGAAAGATCCAGAGCTTGCTGCAGCCTGGGCCAATCAGTACGTAAACGTTGCTGCAGAGCGCGCCACCCAAGAAATGGTCGAGAACGTACTTAGTGAAATCACCACGCGCAGTCGGGTAGCCGAGATCAGAATCGACGGTCTGCGCACCTTCGCGCAGCAGCAGCGCCAGGATCGTATAGCCCGGTTGAGAGAAGCGCTTGGCATCGCAACCGCGCTGGAAATCGAGAGCCCACAGATCACCGCAGGCCGTACCTCAGCAGACAGTGAACTAGCCGCATTCGTAGAAGGTGACTTGATGTATATGCGCGGTACACGTGCATTACAGGCAGAGCTGAATATGCTAGAAAACCGCGAAATTGACGATCCCTTCGTCCCTGAACTAAGGGCTTTAGAAAGCCAGTTGATGATGCTGCGCGGTATCAGTATCGATAAGGATGCGGTCTCGGTGTTTACGCTTGATGGCGCGGCAGACGTGCCGGAAACTCCCATTAAGCCAAGGAAGCCGCTAATAGTAGTTCTAGGTGCTTTGCTCGGCGGCATGCTTGGAGTAGTAATCGCTTTGCTACGAATTGCATTGAGGAATCGGAGTGCCCCCGCAACTACCGGCCCATGAGGCCTACCCGATAAAACCGAGCCCCTTGAAGCGTGCAGGCAATTATGGAGGGTTCAGTCGATCAACCCAGCCAGCAACTCGGGCCTCCTTATCAGGAAGCGACTGAGGCGGGAAGCCTGCGAATCCTCAGCTCGCGCGACCCACAGCGATTACCTTACGCCGTACAAGCCCAGCGCCAAAGGCCACGCCCCGTAGAGAATAGCTTCCAACTAATCTTCGCCACCAGCAAACCAAATCACCGGACCCCAACATGCTAGAACTCTCTGACATCAAACTAGCCATCATCGGCCTCGGCTATGTAGGCCTGCCCCTCGCAGTCGAGTTTGGCAAAAAGCGCTCCGTTATCGGCTTCGACATCAACCAGCCACGCATATCTGCTCTTCAGGCAGGCCACGACAGCACCTTGGAAGTCGACGATCAGGAGCTGAAAGAAGCCTCACAGCTCAGCTACTCAGCCAACCCGGCTGACCTCGCGCAAGCCAACGTTTACATCGTCACCGTGCCCACCCCGATTGACGCTCACAAACGTCCCGACCTGACGCCGCTGTACAAGGCATCCGAGACCATCGGTAAAACTCTTCAAAAGGGCGATATCGTCATTTACGAATCGACCGTATACCCCGGCGCTACTGAAGAAGAGTGTATCCCTGTTTTAGAAAAAGTCTCCGGCCTCAAGTTCAACGAAGATTTTTTCGCTGGCTACAGTCCTGAACGCATCAACCCCGGCGATAAAGAGCACCGCGTCACCACCATCAAGAAGGTCACCTCCGGCTCTACTCCGCAAGTAGCGGACCTGATCGACTCGCTGTATAACGAAATCATAATTGCCGGCACCCACAAAGCCACCAGCATCAAAGTAGCCGAAGCTGCCAAGGTCATTGAAAACACCCAGCGCGACCTAAATATCGCTCTCATCAACGAATTGGCTGTGATCTTCAACAAGATGGATATCGACACCGAAGCGGTACTCCAGGCAGCCGGCACCAAATGGAACTTTCTGCCATTCCGTCCCGGTTTGGTCGGTGGCCACTGCATCGGCGTTGACCCTTACTACCTGACCCACAAGGCTGAATCCATCGGTTATCACCCGCAAATCATCCTGGCCGGCCGCCGCTTGAATGACAGCATGGGCGCCTACGTAGTCTCCCAGCTGATCAAATGCATGATGAAAAAGCGCATCCACGTAGATGGCGCCAAAGTCCTGGTCATGGGCCTGACCTTCAAGGAAAACTGCCCGGACCTGCGCAACACCAAAGTGGTGGACATCGTCAAAGAGCTAGAGGAATACAACATTGCCGTTGATGTATTCGACCCCTGGATCTCCTCAACAGAAGCCCAGCACGAATACAACATTACCCCCGTAGCTGAACCCGAAATAAACGGCTACGACGGCATCATCCTCGCAGTGGGCCATAAGCAGTTCGTAGCCCTAGGTGCCGAAAACATCCGCAAATTCGGCAAACCCGAACACGTACTCTACGATCTCAAATACCTGCTAACAGCAGCAGAATCAGACCTACGCCTATAACAACGCTCCGCGACCCCCTGGGAATCGAGTTCCACCTCGACAAAAAGCGCCCCAGCGCTGCACTTATCAGTAATGTCGCCCTTTACATCGACAAACCACACCAGATCAAAAAGAAGCACCCATGACCCGCTACGAACAGCTCCAACAAGAACTCCCGGCCAACCCAAAAACCTGGCTCATCACCGGCGTAGCCGGCTTCATCGGCTCCAACCTACTGGAAACACTCCTAAAGCTCGACCAACGAGTCATAGGCCTGGACAACTTCGCCACCGGCTACCAACGCAACCTCGACGAAGTCCAAGGCCTGGTATCCGAAACCCAATGGCAACGCTTCACCTTCATCGAAGGCGACATCCGCAATCTCGAAGACTGCCACGCCGCCTGCGCTAATGCCGATTACGTTCTCCACCAGGCTGCCCTAGGCTCAGTACCGCGTTCGATAAACGACCCCATCACCACCAACAGCGTGAACATCGACGGCTTTTTAAACATGCTGGTCGCTGCGCGGGATGCAAAAGTTCAAAGCTTCACCTACGCAGCCAGCAGCTCCACCTACGGCGATCACCCAGGCCTGCCCAAGGTAGAAGACACCATTGGTAAGCCGCTATCTCCCTACGCAGTAACCAAATACGTCAACGAGCTATACGCCGACGTCTTCGCCAGAACCTACGGCTTCAACACCATCGGCCTGCGCTATTTCAATGTATTCGGTCAGAGGCAAGACCCTGATGGTGCATACGCAGCGGTAATTCCTAAATGGACCGCTGCCATGATCAAAGGCGAGGACGTTTACATAAATGGCGATGGAGAGACCAGCCGCGATTTCTGCTTTATCGAAAACACCGTGCAGGCAAACCTGCTTGCCGCTACCACAGAGCAGCCCGATGCGGTGAACCAGGTGTACAACGTTGCCCTAGGTGATCGGACCACGTTGAATGAATTGTTCCACGCTATAAAGCAAGCCTTGGCGCAAAACGGTGCCGTATATGCTGCGCAGCTTCTATACCGGGATTTTAGGGCGGGTGATGTGCGCCATTCACAGGCAGACATAAGCAAGGCCGGCAACCTGCTGGGCTACCAGCCTGGATTCCAAATAACTGAAGGTATCGAGATCGCCATGCCTTGGTACATAGCAAATACCAATGCCGGCTAGCATGGACCAAAGAAGCAAATACAAACGTATGGCTACGAACGCCGGCATGCTGTACTTCCGCATGTTGCTTACAATGGCGGTCACGCTATACACCTCGAGAGTCGTTTTACAGACTCTCGGCGTAGAAGATTTTGGTATATACCATGTAGTAGCGGGCTTCGTCACCATGCTCGGGTTTCTGCACGGAGCCATGTCGTCGGCTAGCCAGCGATTCCTCGCCTTCGAGCTTGGAAAGGCGGGTGACAAGGATATGCGTGGCATATTCAGCATGAGCATGAATATACATATTTTGATTGCGTTGATCGTGTTGCTGCTTGGTGAGTCGCTCGGCATATGGTTTCTGAATAATCACTTAACGATACCACCAGAGCGAATGGAAGCGGCGCGATGGGTGTTTCATCTTGCGCTACTTTCTTTCATGGTCACTATAATCAGCGTCCCCTATAACGCCCTGATTATTGCCCATGAACGTATGGGCGTGTTTGCCTGGGTAAGCATTATAGATGTGACGCTGAAGCTGCTGGTTGTGTTCATGCTGGGCTGGTTCGGGACGGATACGCTGATCCTTTATGGGCTTCTGAGCTTTGTTGTGGTTGCGCTCGTGTTCATGATCTATAGAGGTTACAGCAAAACACAGTTCTCTGAATCACGATTTCGACTGCACTGGAACGGGCAACTTTTCAAGGTCATGCTGTCCTATACCGGATGGAATCTGTGGGGCAATCTGGCAGCCGTCATGAGCGGTCAAGGCGTAAACGTCTTACTGAATATATTTTTTGGGCCCACCGTTAATGCGGCCAGAACAATCGCTATGCAGGCGTCGGGTGCACTTAACAGCTTTGTGCAAAGTCTACAAATGGCTGTTAATCCGCAGATAATAAAGTCCTATGCTGCGAAAGATATGGTGTATATGCATCGGCTTGTCTGTTACGGGGCGAAGTACAATCTATTCCTACTTATATTATTAACAGCGCCGGTCCTTGCGAATACTGAATTTATACTAAAACTGTGGCTGGGCACTGTACCTGAATTCGCATCATTTTTTTTGAAGTTAATGATAATTAATATTCTGGTTGACAGCGTTTCCGCTCCGCTAATAACCTCGGCCCAAGCTACTGGGAAAATAAAGCTCTATCAAACTGTTGTTGGCGGAATATTGTTGTTGAGTTTGCCTATAGCCTACTTTCTGTTGAAAGGAGGTGGCGAGCCGCAAGTGGTTATGTACGGGAGTATATTTTCGTCGGTGCTTGCTTTGATCGCCAGATTAACAATATTGAAAAATCTAGTAAATTTACCCCTTCCGTTTTATATAAAAGAAGTGCTTGGCCGCGGTGCGGTTGTCGCGATATCTGTTTTTTTGTTATTTGAATTTTCAACATATTACGCATTCCCGGACGTTGGATTTTTGATCAGTGCGTTATTGGTTACGGCATACATTATGTTGGCGGTAGGTTTATTTGGATTGGGTGCTTCCGAGCGAGTTTCTGTGCTGGTTAAGCTTAAATCTGTGAAGTTCCGCCTGAATAATTCTGCCTCAAAGTGAGTCATATATGCTCGAAATACTGAAAAGAAAAGCACGAAGTTTCGTATATTACCGAACACCGACTGGCGAGGCGCTTACAAAAGTTTATGACTTTTTCCATCACTTTAAGTACTCATTTAAAGAGTCAAGGATAAGCGATAAAGATCATCTGCGTTACTATTTAACCAAGCACTACCATATAATTGAAAAAGGTTTGGCCTTGCCTGAACCTAGGCTGGGTTTTGGGCAACCAAAAGTTCGAGATGTGATTGAAAAGGCGAAAGCGTATGAGGTCGAATATGGGGATGACGAGCTAACGTCGTCTATACGAAAGACACTGTTGGCGTATCAAGAATTCAATAAGAAGAATAATTTCGATCTCCCGAGCGATCTGAAATTACTGTTGAACTCCTTCATAGGATGCGCGGCCCCTACCGGAATAGGGGGGTTAAAACAAGTATGCAAAGAAACTGCTAGCCCTATTAACTTAGCGGAGTTCTCTAATTTTGCCAAGAGCAGGGTAAGCGTTCGTGACTTTGCTCCAGAACCAGTAAGTGAAGCGCTCATTTACGCCTCAGTTGAGGTCGCGCAGTCTGCCCCTTCCGTTTGCAATCGCCAAGGCTGGAAGGTTTACTGTCACACTGATAAATTAAAAATTAACGAAATATTATCATATCAGAATGGTAACTCTGGTTTTACCGACGTTATTGATAAGTTGATTATAGTTGCGGCTGATGGTAAAGCATTCACCAAATATGAAAGCAACCAAGTCTTTATTGATGGGGGGTTGTTTTCAATGAATTTAATGCTTGCTATCCATGCAGCAGGCCTAGGGGCATGCCCATTAAATACTTGTTATCCCAGTTTTCTGGAGAAAAAAGTGAAAATGGTTGCGAGCGTAGCTGCGAGCGATCGTTTGATTATGATGATTGCAGTGGGAAATATAAAGGATGAATACAGTGTGGCATGCTCAGCTCGTAATCCCGTCGATGATATTTTGAAATTCTTTTAGGATCTGGCAGATCCATTAGCGGCTTGAGGGCGCAGGAAAAGGTTACAGATAACAATGAAAGAAATTGGCGATATCTACGGTGAGGGTCCCTTTAAGGAAAATGCCTGTAATTTTTGCGAAGACGTAACAATCGAGCTTGCTGATATCTCTCTAGGAGACGCCTCGCTGCAGCCGTACAGCCAAGACGGGCAGGCCCCAGTGTTGTGATTACAAGGAGTCCGTTAGCTGAGAGGCTGATCCGGGAAGGTATGGAGTCAGAGGAAATCACAATGGAGAAGATTTCTTCCGAAACGATGCGAGCATCCCAGCAAGGTAGCTACAATCATCGGCATGAAGGGCTGTCGGTCAGATTAAAAGAAGCAAAAAGAAGCGGAATCTCTGTATCGCAAAAGCGCTATCGAAATAGGTCGGTGTCGTTAGATGTGCTAGTGGTTCAAAAGCTACGCAGGCGTGTTCGGAAGATAAGCCTGGCTGCTTGGAATGAAACAAATACCGCGAGCGCCTTCGATGCGAAAATGAAGCCGGAACTCGGAATGCTGAAAGTCGCTACCAAAATTGCGCAATATAGAAGGGGCGCAGCGAAGCGCATTAGAAGGGTATTAGAATGAAGATTGCAATACTAACACAGCCGTTGAGAAGCAATTACGGCGGAATAATGCAAGCGTATGCGCTGCAGAAGGTTTTGTCTGATTTTGGCCACGATGTTGTAACGATTGATAGGCAGTATGATAGAAAAAAACGTATAGCCCGCCTGCGGGATTTACTCAAACCAATTATCCATGTGATAACGGGAAGGGTGGCCAGACGTAGACTCTCGCACCGAGAACAAGAATATGTTTCGTCAAATATAAAATTGTTTATTGAACGGCACGTTGCTCGGTCTGAATGTATTAATACAGAGGCTCAGCTAGCGGCGCACTTTGAGTCAATATATTATGACAAGGTTGTAGTTGGAAGCGACCAAGTATGGCGACCTTGTTATTCGCCAAATATATATAACTATTTTGTTGATTTTTTGGAGACTGAGCTCCCTGTGATTTCGTATGCCGCTTCTTTTGGGGTGGATCATTGGGAATACTCGGAAAGGCAAACCCAAAAGTGCAGATCGTTGGTCGCTAAGTTTGCGGCAATCTCGGTGCGCGAAGAAAGCGCTGTATCGCTCTGCAAGGACAATCTCGGTGTCAAAGCTGTAGTTGTCTTGGACCCGACATTGCTGCTTTCGAGAGAAAATTATGAAAGTCTACTAGAGGTCCAAGACACGCCGGGGAGGGGCAAGGGAGTCTTTTTATATATTCTTGATCCGACTGCAGAAAAAAATGAAATTGTTAGTTCGGTATCGAGCAGTTTGGGTTTAGAGACTTTTGAATGCGGGCCCCAGCATCTCGTGGATACTCGTTCGCGCTACCAGCCTGATAAATATCCCTCTGTCGAGAGATGGATTGGTTCATTCCGCGATGCGGATTTCGTAGTTACAGATTCATTCCACGGATGCGTATTTTCACTGATTTTTAGAAAGCCATTCGTTGTTGTGGCAAATCATGATCGAGGAGCCGCAAGATTCAACTCGCTGCTTAAATTATTTAACCTTACTAGCCGGCTGGTCGATATCGATACAAACTTAAATAATGTCATAATCGAAGATATCAACTGGGGCGACGTTGAACTGCGGTGGGCCGAGCTTCGCGAGCACTCTCTTCGTTATATAGCTGATAATATATAAAAACTTAAGGCGGTACCCAATATGATGCATAAACCATTGGTGACTATAATTGTACCGTTTTTTAACCCGAATGACTTTTTTATAGAGTGTTTGGAAAGTCTAGAGTCTCAAGACTACGAAAGAACGGAGGTGGTGTTAGTCAACGATGGCTCTAGTGAAGAGTTTGTTAGAATTGCTGAGACGTTCACAGAGAAGAATGAAGGATGGGTGTTGGTATCGCAAGAAAATAAAGGCGTCGCTTCGGCTAGGCAGGCGGGGTTGTTAGCCTCCACAGGTGATCTGATTATACACGCGGATTCTGACGACGTTGTCCCTCAAGGCGCTCTATCAACACTTGTAGATAAGCAGATAGAGACTTCCGCGGACATAGTGCTTGGCAGCTATCTTGTGCGGCACAAAAGAACGGATTCAGTTGTGGCGGCTCCTGTTAGTATAACTCACCAGATGTTTTTAAAAGGGCTACTGTTGGGCGAGTTCCATGGTAGCCTTTGTAATAAGTTGTTGAGGCGAAGCCTGTATGAAGGTCTTAGTTTTAACTGCAATATGAATTACATGGAAGATAAATTGATGCTGGCAAGAATTCTTCAGAAAAGTTCTTATAAGATATCTTGTGTAAGCGAAGTCGTGTATATCTATAGGCAGCACGGTGAATCTACCACCGCATGCCTCGGCTTGGAGTCGATAGAGTCCGCAAGAAAAATAGACGATCTATTGAGAGAGCTATACTTTCATGCTCTTGATTCCGATACCCTCAGAAAGATGGCGCTCCAATCAAGACTTTTTCAAATATCACAGTGCGCAAGAAATGGAGTGAATGTATTTGATAAGTCAGATGAAGCCTTGCTGTCAAATAAGGAGATTCCAGTCAAAAGACGTTTTGTAGTATGGCTCGTTAAGTATAGATTAACAGCGTGTGTTAAATGGTATTATCAATTTAAAAAAATAATTATGTGATGTCAGCGGTGTTGCAGGTTGTTATATTGACAAAGTTAATATGGCTGGGGTGAAATATTTTTCTTTACGATAAAGTCTACAATGTTGTCACGTCAAAGGGATGTTCAGTAAATGTATGTTGTGGAATTCTATATAAAATTTACTGTTCTTAAAAAATTGAGAGTTAACTGATTATGCATCTGGTGGCTTCTTTCCTTTTGGTTAGTGTGATTTGTTTTTTTTCGGACTTGGCAGGCCGGCACCGCCGGGCCGTGAATGTTGTTATTTTGCTAATTGCTTTCCTGATCTTATTCGTTCCGCTTGCCGTTAGGCATGAGTCGGTTGGGATAGATACGCTCGCCTACTACAAGATATTCGACCTCATAGCTTCTGTGTCAAACCCTTATTCAACTCTGAGGTATGAGCTTGGTTATACAGTATTAAATCGATTGGTTTATTACTTTGATGGTCGAGCAAGTATAGTTATTTTTGTTTCTGCTGCGATATCTTTGGTGCCGGCTTTCTTTTTGCTTTACAAGTATGGGCGAAGCTATCTAATGTCTATTTCCATACTTTTAGGTATGAATATATATGGTTTTATGTTCAATGGGGTGAGGCAGGCGGTTGCTATGGGCGTGTTGATGCTTTCCCTTCATTTTTATCTGAAAGGTCGCACGGCTCTGTTTCTGGTTTTCGTAATTTTGGCGACAACGTTTCACTTCACGGCCATCGTTTTCCTAGCCCTGTTATTTCTTGACAAGGCGCGTATCGGAGCTAAGTTGGCAGTGCTTGCTTGGCTTGTCTCTATGTTTTTCGTATCCCCGTGGGGCGCGGGCCTGCTGATGCCCTACTTTAAATTTTTTGTGCCTTCGGATTATCTCCCGTATATTGAAGGAGGCGTAACCGACCAAGGACTTCGGGTTAGGTTTTTAGCTAATCAATTATTTTGTCTGCTCTGTATATTTTTTATTAATGTGCGTGAAAGCGCAAAGATAGATGAGACAGGGCTGACGCTACTTTACCTGACATTTTATGGGTTTTTGTTCAGTAACGTTGTTTCTCAAATGGGTTTTATGGATCGAATCCCATTGTATTTCAGCATGTTTGCGTTTATTAGTTTGCCCTATGTGGCCTCGTGTGTGGTAAACAGAAGAAGCTTTTATTTGCTTGTCGGGTTTCTCTTCGTTGTGTTTAGCCTCTTCTACCTACGAGGCTTGAGTCTAGGTTCCAATGGAATGCTTCCGTATAGCACAATCTGGAAATTATAGTACTTTGGCTAGTGGGGGGCGCTTTAGAATGGCGTTCCTTGCTGCCCTGCAGCGTGGGCTGGGTTCGCTCTTAATCTCCTGTTGTATGTTGCCGATTATTTTGAATTTTTAGGGTTGTTGTGCTGCAGGTTTTTTTGTTTATGGTGTCAGTGATTTTACTCGTTGTCTTAAATGAAAATATTTGGTAAGGATTCGACGAATTGGAAAAGCAGGCGAGATCTCAAGGATCGCAAAAATCATATGATTGCCCGGTTGTGCTTAATGTAATAAGTTCTCCTCAAGGTGGAGGTGCTGAGCTATTGGTTGCAGAGCTAACCAAGCGGTTGCCTAAATACGGTGTTGATTCATACGCTATTTATTTTGATGCTCCTTCTGGTTTCGCTCTCACAGAGCGAGAGTTTTCGTTAGGGGTTTCTGCCAGAAATGCTAGATCTGTATTATTGTTAAGGGCTAAGATCAAACAATTTTGTACAGATGATGCATATGTAGTCGTTCATGCGCACCTGACCTGGCCATTTTACTACGCGGCGCTTGCGTGTGTTGGTCTTCCTGTAATGCTTGTATACACAGAGCATAGTACGACAAACAAGCGTAGGGATATTCCTTGTTTCAAATATCTGGAGAGGTTCGTGTATTCTAGATACGATAGGGTTGTATGTATTAGTAATGGGGTAAAAGCTTCGCTTAGCAAATGGTTGTCGGCTGGCGGAATGCGGTCTGTTCAAACTATTAATAACGGTGGAAGAACCTTTGCTCTGTGTCATCGGCCAAATGTTGCGGGACCCATAAAGCTAGTTTCGGTTGGTTCATTAAATTTCCGTAAAGGTTTTGATGTGGCGATCAAGGCAGTTGCTCTTCTGCCCCGTGGAACAGTTAGAGAGTATATTATAATTGGCGAGGGCCCTGAACGGCCACGCTTGACTGATCTCATTAACAGACTAGGTTTGGCCGATATAGTAAGGGTTTTGGGTTGGCGTGATGAGCTAGAAGAGTATTTCCACAATGCAGACATACAGCTTATTCCTTCAGTATGGGAAGGATTCGGGCTGGTTGCTGTGGAAGGTATGTCAACGGGGCTTCCAGTTATAGCGTCTGATGTGGATGGCCTAATAGAGGTCCTTTCCCCTGAATCAAATTTCGCTGCCTTGTTGGTTTCTGATCATAGGGTCCCAGAGCGATGGGCTGAAAAAATAGCAAGTGTTACAGGCAAGCTCAAAGTCGACCGCTTGAAATTATCTCGTGCATCAAGTACTCAAGCGAAAAAATTTACTTTGGATAAAATGGTTGAGCGTTACGCAGAGTTATATAGATCGCTATATCTGCGACCAACTCCACCAATACTGATGGATTCCTGAATATGCTGGTCGCCGCGCGCGCTGCTGGGGTAAAAAGCTTCACCTACGCTGCCAGTAGTTCTACCTATGGCGATCACCCAGCGCTGTCCAAGGTGGAAGAGAACATCGGCGAGCCCCTGTCACCCTACGCAGTAACCAAGTACGTCAACGAGCTATATGCCGATGTGTTTGCCAAAACCTACGGCTTCAACACCATCGGCCTGCGTTATTTCAACGTATTCGGCAAACGCCAGGACCCCAACGGCGCTTATGCGGCGGTGATCCCCGAGTGGGCGGCATCCATGTTGTTGGACGATGATGTGTTCATCAACGGCGACGGCGAAACCAGCCGCGACTTTTGCTTTATTGAAAACGCCGTGCAGACCAACCTGCTGGCCGCCTCGGCGGATGACAGCGCCAAAAATGAAGTATACAACGTTGCCGTGGGCGACCGCACCACACTGAATGATTTATACCGTGCGCTTCAGGCTGCCTTGGCTGAAAACGGCAAGCCCCATGAAAAAGCCCCTGTGTACCGTGACTTCCGTGCCGGTGATGTGCGTCATTCGCAGGCGGATATTAGGAAGGCTGCAGGTAAGCTGGGCTATGCGCCGGAGTATCGCATCATGGAGGGCATAGCCAAGGCGATGCCCTGGTACATTGAGAATGTGGGTTAAGCAGTTGTGAAAAAGCGTTTTTTAATGGTGGCCGGCTATCCCGATTCTTTGCTGAACTTTCGCGGCCCACTGCTGCGTGCACTGTTGGCTGCTGGGCTGGATGTTCATGTAGCAGCACCGGATTTACCAGCGAACAGCGAAGTAAGACAACGCTTGGAAGCTTTGGGCGTTCAGGTACATGAAGTTCCACTCAACCGGACAGGGATTAATCCATTTTCTGATTTGGGTTCACTTTTTAACCTTTGGCGGTTGATGCGGCGCTTAAAGCCCGATTTCTCTTTGGCTTATACAATAAAACCGGTTATTTATGGGAATGTAGCCGCTTGGTTAGCTGGAGTACCGTATCGTTTTGCGTTGATTACAGGGTTGGGGTATGCGTTTCAGGGGGAGGCTGGTCAGCGTTCTTGGCTGAAGCGTATTGTACGAAATTTGTACCGGTTTGCGCTTGCGAGGGTAAACAAGGTTTTCTTTCAAAATCCGGATGATGAAGCCTTGTTTTACGACCTGGGTATTCTTGACTGGTCTAATCGTAAGACGGTTGTTGTGAATGGTTCTGGCATTGATGTTGATAGTTTTACTGTTGCCCCTTTTCCTGAAACGACTCAGTTCCTGCTTATTGCAAGATTGCTGGGCGATAAAGGTGTGCGGGAATACGTGCAGGCTGCAACGGCAGTGCGTAAGCAGTACCCTTGGGTGGGTTTTGGATTGGTTGGCTGGATAGATGAAAACCCGGATGCGATTGATAGCGCTGAGTTGCAGAGCTGGGTCGATTCCGGTGTGGTTAAGTTTTATGGTCGTTTGACCGATGTAAAACCTGCTATTGCTGATAGTAGCGTTTATGTTTTGCCTTCTTACCGTGAAGGAACGCCGCGTACCGTTTTGGAAGCCATGGCGATGGGCAGAGCGGTTATTACAACGGATGCACCGGGTTGTCGGGAAACCGTTGTACATGAAAAAAATGGTTTTTTAGTGCCGGTTAAGTCGGTGACAGGGCTTGCTGCTGCAATGATCAATTTTATTGAGAAGCCAGAGCTGGTTGTTGGAATGGGGTACGAGTCTCGGTTGTTAGCAGAAGCAAAATACGATGTTCGTAAAGTGAATGATCACATGTTGCGGGAAATGGGTATCCAATGATCAAACGCCTTTTTGACCTGTTCGCTTCTTGCTTTGGCTTGCTAGTTTTATCACCGGTTATCGCCATTGTTGCCTGGAAAGTTCGTAAAAATCTCGGTTCGCCGGTTTTGTTTAAGCAAGTACGCCCCGGAAAAGGTGGTAAGCCCTTTAAAATGGTGAAATTCCGAACCATGAAGGATGCCATCGACTCAGCAGGCAACCCTCTGCCGGATTCCGAGCGGCTGACGCCCTTTGGTCAGTTTTTACGCTCATCCAGCCTGGATGAGTTGCCCGAACTGTGGAATGTACTCAAGGGCGAGATGAGTCTGGTTGGGCCGCGTCCTCTGCTGATGGAGTACCTGCCGTTGTATTCGGCTGAGCAGTATCGTCGCCATGAGGCGCGTCCTGGAGTGACGGGGTGGGCGCAAATCAATGGTCGCAATGCGCTCGGCTGGGATGAGAAGTTCAAGCTGGACGTATGGTACGTCGACAATCAATCGCTCTGGCTAGATGTCAAGATTCTGGTTTTGACGGTTAAGAAAGTGCTGGTGCGCGAAGGTATTAGCGCTGAGGGTGAGGCGACCATGAGCCGATTTTTTGGAAATGATTCTGGAGAAAAACATGACTGAAACGATTATCGGCATATATGGTGCGAGTGGTTTTGGCCGGGAGGTCATGCCCCTCGTCAAAACGCATTATCACTCGATATCCGCGGACGTTCGCTTTGTTTTTATCGATGACGGCGTTAACAGTACTGAGATTAATGGCTTCCCAGTATGGGATTACTCCGGATTCCTTTCGTACGACGCTATCAATAAATTTGTAGTGTTAGCTATTGCTGACAGCGGCGTGCGGGAAAAGCTCGCCATCAAATGTGAAAACGATGGTTTGAGCGTGCTTCAGGTTACTGCCGATAACACCGTGGTTTTGGACGAGGTCGAGGTCGGTGAAGGGGCTATTCTTTGTCACTTTACGCAGCTGACCTCGAACATCCGGATTGGCAAGCACTTTCATGCCAACATCTATAGTTATGTCGCGCACGACTGTGTTATAGGCGATTACGTGACGTTTGCGCCTGGGGTCAGGTGTAATGGAAATGTTCACATAGAAGACCATGCTTATATCGGTACGGGCGCGATAATAAAGCAAGGAACTCCCGCCAAACCGCTCGTAATTGGTAAAGGTGCAGTAGTCGGCATGGGGGCTGTTGTGACTAAGGATATCCCGCCCGGTGTCACTGTGATAGGTAACCCTGCAAGGTTGTTGGTAAAGTCTTGATTTTTTGGGCAACTAGCTTTCATTTGTGAACACTTTTAAAGCCGGAATGTCCGGCTTTTTTGCATTCAAAGGTCCTTCATGCTTAACACTCCTGTTTCTCCCTGGCCTTCCTTCACTGAGGAAGAGGCTAACGCTGTGCGTGATGTTTTGCTTTCCAATAAAGTCAATTACTGGACTGGTCAGGAAGCCCGCGAATTCGAAAAGGAATTTGCTTCCTGGGCTGATTCCGGTTTTGCGATCGCTTTGACCAACGGTACGGTAGCATTGGATCTTGCGTTAAAAGCACTTGAGGTAGGCCCTGGCGATGAGGTCGTTGTGACCTCTCGTACCTTTCTCGCCTCTGCTTCAAGCATCGTGACGGCCGGCGCGGTACCGGTGTTCGCAGACGTGGATGCCGACTCGCAGAACATCACAGCAGAAACGGTACGCGCAGTACTGACTGAGCGCACCAAGGCGATCATCTGTGTGCATCTTGCTGGTTGGCCATGCGATATGGATCCGATCATGGCGTTGGCGCAGGAGCGCGGGCTCTATGTGATTGAGGATTGCGCGCAGGCGCATGGCGCACGCTATAAAGGGCGTTCGGTTGGTTCGATTGGTCATATCAGTGCCTGGTCTTTCTGTCAGGACAAGATCATGACCACCGGTGGTGAGGGTGGCATGGTCACAACCAATGACCGTGAGCTCTGGAAGCGCATGTGGGCGTACAAGGATCATGGCAAGTCCTGGGATGCCGTGTATGAGCGCGAACACCCGCCTGGATTTCGCTGGCTGCATGAGAGCTTTGGCACCAATTGGCGCATGACTGAGATGCAAGCCGTTATCGGGCGCATTCAGCTGAAGCGGATGACTGAATGGACTGCAGCCCGTACCCGCAATGCCGAGCGTATTTGGGAGACCTGTCGGAAGTTCGATGTGGTACGTGTGCCTGAGTTTGATAAGGCCAACGGCAATGTGCATGCTCACTACAAATGTTATGTACAGGTGCGTCCTGAGAACTTGGGGCCGGGATGGGATCGGGATCGTATCGTTAATGAAATAGCGAGCCGAGGTGTGCCGTGTTTGCAGGGGTCCTGCTCTGAGGTGTATCTGGAGAAGGCCTTTGATAACACTGGCTGGCGGCCTGCTGAGCGTTTGCCTGTTGCGCGGAAGTTGGGTGAGACAAGTTTGATGTTTTTGGTCCATCCGACATTGACTGAGGCGGAGATGGATAAGACTTGTGTTGTGGTTGCGGAGATACTGGCGGAGGCAGGGCGGGGTTGATCGCTTAGACGGTCGTGGGTGCTAACACAGTTTCTAAATCCAGGAGAAAGTGATGGGCGATCCGGACATTCGATGGGTGCAGCGTTTGGCGAACTTCAAGCGGGCGCGCGCCAGGTTGACAAGCGCTGTGGAGTTGGCGGGTACGCGAGATCTTAGTGACCTTGAAAAGCAGGGGCTGATTCAGGCGTTTGAGTTTGTGTTTGAATTGGCCTGGAATGTGATGAAAGATTACTTTCTCTATCAAGGCAATCCAGCCATTACAGGGTCCCGCGACGCCATCCGCCAGGCTTTCAAGCAAGGGTTGATTGCGGACGGCGAAGGGTGGATGGAAATGATCAAGAGCCGCAACCAGTCTGCTCATACTTACAACGAATCGGTTGCTAACGAAATAACCGACAAGATCCTCGATAGTTACCATGGCTTATTCGCCCAGTTTGAAGGCGACATGCAGACCAGGGCCGAGGAGGTATGAGCGTGGCGTTGTACGGGCTGCCAGCATTGGCGATTGATCACCTCTGTGAGGTGTTCAGGCGTTGGCCGAAGATTGATGCGGTGTTGCTTTATGGGTCCCGTGCTAAAGGTAATTATCGCTCTGGTTCGGATATTGATCTCGCGATAAAGGGGGAGGGTCTGACGTTTTCCGATCTTCTTGCGATTGAGAATGAGATTGATGATTTGCTTCTTCCCTGGTCGGTGGATCTTTCTTTGATGGGGGAAATCGATACGCCTTCGTTGGTTGAGCATATTGAGCGGGTTGGGGTGGTGTTTTATGAGCGCGGGGATGGGGGGTTGGCTGGTTAGGCTAGTGGGCAGAGGGTCCCAGTCCTGGGGCGGCCTGCGGCCGCCGTCGTGCCGGCGGTTCGGCGTCCCGAGGCGGCACTCCTACCTTGTGATGTGTGAGGTATGAAGCTTTGGGGCGTCCTGTGGACGCCATCGCGGCGAGTCGCCCCTCCTACGATATAGCTTTTGCGTTGTTCCTTAGCAGCGGGACTGGCGGTGGTCGTGTTGGCTGGCATCTGCTTCGTTATGATTTGGTTTTCGAGGGAACTTCGGGCCCAGAAAACGTTCCACACAACAGGCAGGTTGGCGTTCCTTTCATGGCTGGCTTGCGCCCCGCAGGCTTATGGCATGCATGGACTACTGACATCGATTTTCAATACATGGAGTTTCCGTGAAGGTTACTAAAGCCGTTCTCCCCGTCGCAGGTCTTGGTACTCGTTTTCTACCCGCAAGCAAAGCTATTCCCAAAGAAATGGTCACCGTCGTAGACAAGCCGGTGATTCAGTACGTGGTGGAGGAAGCGCTCGCCGCAGGTATCAACGAAATCGTGCTGGTGACCCATTCCAGCAAGCGCGCGATTGAAGACCATTTTGACAAGAATTATGAGCTCGAAGCCGAGCTCGAGCGCCGCGGCAAGCATGAATTGCTTGAGGTGTTGAAGGAAACTGCCCCCGCCGGATTGAAGGTGTCGGTGGTGCGTCAGGGCTCGGCTCTGGGTCTGGGCCACGCAATCAATTGTGCCCGCGCCATCATTGGCGATGCGCCCTTTGCCGTCATGCTGCCCGATGTGCTGGTTCAGCAGGCAGGTACGCGCACTGACCTGGGCGTGATGGCTGAGCACTTCCATGAAACCGGCAATGCGCAGATCATGGTTGAGCCGGTCCCCTATGACCAGGTCAGCTCTTATGGCGTGGTGGATATCAGCGGCGTCGAGCTCGAAGCCGGTGACGGCGCGCCGATGCATCGTGTGGTGGAGAAGCCGCCGCGTGATGAAGCACCATCCAACCTGTCTATTGTCGGCCGTTACATCCTGCCCGCACGTATTTTCGATCTGCTGGACAACACGCCTCCAGGCGCCGGCGGCGAGATTCAGTTGACCGATGCCATCGCTACGCTGATGGAAGAGCAGGGCGTAGATGCTTTCCGCATCCGTGGTCGCTCCTTCGACTGCGGCAGCAAACTCGGCTACCTCGAAGCCACTCTGGCTTATGGCCTCAAACACCCCAAACTCGGTAGCGACTTCCGGGATCTGTTAAAGCAGTACCAGTGAGGATTTAAGCGCAATGTATATCGATGTGTATGGAGACACGCTGTGCGCGCTCGTTAGTGCTGCCGGCCTGGCATCCACAGGTCACAACGTGTGTTTGCACGTGCCGGAGGGACCCGCAGCAACGACCCTGGCCAATGGCGGCTGCCCCTATCGTGAGCCGGGCCTGCCTGAACTGGTGACCGAACAAACCATCGCTGGTCGTTTCAAGCTGGCGGCCGGTGATGTGCCGCCAGACGAGCGTGCCGCGATCATCTGGCTGGCGCTATCGCCCACAGATGTCGATCTCGCCTTTGACATCATCAGCAAGCTTCCGACTGAAAGCGGCCGCAGCTGGGTGGTAGTGAATCAGTCAACTTTCCCCGTAGGGACCACCGAAGCACTGGAACGCGCCCTTGGCGAGCTACCAGGTAGTGAGTCCACGCAGCGCGTCGCGGCCAGCTTGCCGGATCTGCTGATCGAGGGCGCTGCGGTGAAGAGCTTCACTGCAGCGAACCATTGGCTGCTGGGCTGTGATTCGGCCTGGGGTCGCCGCATGGTTGCCGAGGCGTTGCGTCCCTATAACCGCCGCCGCGACAACATCATGATGATGCGTCCGCGTGAGGCGGAGTTCACCAAGCTGGCCATCACCGGCATGCTCGCGACCCGCCTGAGCTTCATGAACGACATGGCCAATCTGGCTGACATGCTGGATGTGGATATCGAGCGCGTGCGTCAGGGTGTGGGCAAGGATCAGCGCATCGGGGATAGCTACCTGTACCCGGGTTGCGGTTTCGGTGGCCTGAGCTTCTCGCAGGACGTGATGAATCTGGCGTCGACGCTGAAGCACAGCGGCATCCAGGCACAACTTCTGGACCAGGTGATGCGCATCAACGAGCGTCAGAAGGAATCGCTGTTCCGCAAATTGTGGCGCTATTACAGCACCGATCTGCAGGGCCGCAAGGTGGCGATCTGGGGCGTGGCGTTCAAGCCTGAATCAGCACGTATCGATAATGCCCCTGCGCTCAAGTTGATCGAGGCGCTCTGGGCGCAAGGCGTGCAGGTGCATGTGCACGACCCGCGCGCCTTACCCGCGCTCGCAGAGTGGGCTGGCAACCGCCGCGATCTGGTTCTGCACAAGGATCCTTACGCGGCGCTTGTGGATGTCGACGCGCTGATGCTGGTAACCGAATGGGATGCATACATGAGTCCTGACCTGTCTCATATGAAGGCCACGATGAAGCAGCCGTTGCTGCTCGACGGTCGCAATATCTGGGACCCGGACTTCATGAAGCAGAACGGGTTTGAATATTTTGGGATTGGACGACGCTGAGTGACGCTGATGACTGAAGCCAGAGACAAGCAATGGGACGAGCTGATCACTCACGGTAAATCGGTGGAGAAACAGCATCTTGCCGATTTCTTTGCCGAGGATAGCGAGCGATTCAACAAGATGCATCGGCAGTTCGGCCCGCTGATGTACGACTTTTCCAAACAACGCATGACCACCCAGACCCTGCGCCATCTGATTGATCTGGCCGACGCGCACGATCTGCAGGGCTGGATCGACAAGCTGTTCAGCGGGGAACAGGTCAACTGCAGTGAAGGGCGTGCGGCCATGCATTGGGCGCTGCGTTTGCCGGCAGATGCCAAATGCCAGGTCGGTGAAGACAATGTAACCGCCCAGGTGCATGGCCAGTTGCAGCAGATGGAGCGGATAGTTGATCAGATCCATGCCGGGCAGTGGCGCGGCGCCACCGGCGAAGTGATTACTGACGTGATCAACATCGGCGTTGGCGGCTCGGATCTTGGCCCCTTGATGGTCACCGAGGCGCTGAATGACTTCACTTGTCCGACCAAGCACCGGTTGAACGTGCATTTCGCGTCGACTATCGACGGCAGCCAGCTGTCGCAGCTCTTGCGAGACAAGAAACCACAGTCGACGCTGTTTGTAATCTCATCAAAATCCTTCACCACCATCGACACGCTGACCAATGCGGCAACGGCTCTGCAGTGGTTGCAGCGGTCCTTTGGCAAGCGCGCCAGTTCCAGCATTTTGCATTGCCACTTCATCGGTGTGTCGGCATCGCCAAACAAGATGACCGAGTGGGGCATTGCCGAAGAGAACCAGCTGGATTTCTGGGGCTGGGTGGGCGGGCGTTACTCGTTGTGGTCGGCGATTGGTCTGCCGATTGCGCTGAAGATCGGCATGTACGGCTTCCGGCAGTTGCTCGCTGGCGCCCATGATATGGATGAACACTTCAAGTCCGCGCCCTGGCAGGACAATCTTCCAGTGTTGATGGGCATGATCGGCGTGTGGAATACCAATATTCTGGATATCAACGCGCTGTCTATCCTGCCCTATGACGGACGTCTAAAACAGCTGCCACTGTATCTCGAGCAGCTGGAGATGGAATCCAACGGGAAGAGTGTCAGCCGTGAAGGCAAGCCGGTGGCTCGCTCCACCTGTCCGATTATCTGGGGCGATGTCGGCCCGAATGCTCAGCACGCTTTCTACCAGCTGTTGCATCAGGGCACCGAGGCGGTCACCTGCGATTTCATCGTACCGGTACGCCGTTACCACGAAGCCGAGCATCATGAAGCGGCGGAGGAGCTGGCTGCGCAGCATCAGTTGTCGCTGGCTAACTGCCTGGCTCAGTCACGCCTGTTGGCACTGGGCGACGCTGCATTGAAAAATGCTGAAGAGCTGCCACTGCACATGCGCTATCGCGGCAACCAGTCCAGTTCCACGGTCCTGCTCGACGAGCTCAACCCCTACAGTCTGGGCGCATTGATTGCCTTGTATGAGCACAAGGTATTTGTGCAGTCGGTGATCTGGGGGATCAACCCCTTCGACCAGTGGGGCGTGGAAATGGGCAAGAAGATCGCCATGAGCACCCTGGCGAAGATTCGTGGCGAAGACTCAAGCCTGGATGACACCGATGTGTCCACCGCCGGACTGTTGCGGCGGATCAAGGCAGAATGGAAATCATAGGAAACTGACATGACACAGCTTACGTGCTTCAAGGCATACGACATTCGCGGCCAGCTCGGAACCGAACTGAACGAAGACATCGCTTACCGCATTGCCCGGGCTTTTGCCAAGTGGCTGAAACCCAAGCGCATCGTGCTGGGCGGTGACGTGCGCGAAACCTCTCCGCAGCTCAAAGCCGCTTTGGCCAATGGCCTGCGTGATGAAGGCGTCAATGTACTGGATCTGGGGTTGGCCGGCACCGAAGAAGTCTACTTTGCGACCTTCCACCTGGGCGTGGACGGCGGCATTGAAGTGACGGCATCGCATAATCCGATCGATTACAACGGCCTGAAGCTGGTGCGCGAGGGCAGTCGACCGATTTCGGCTGATACCGGTCTCAAAGACATCCGCGAAATGGCCGAAGCCAGCCACTTTGAGCTGGTTGATGGTCGTGATCGGTCGGTACCGGATGACCAGCGTGGCAGCTATGAGCTCGTCGATACCCGTGCGGACTTCGTTGAGCACCTGATGGGCTATATCGAGCCAGAAGCATTCACACCGCTCAAGCTGGTGGTCAATGCAGGCAACGGCGCAGCGGGCCCGGCTATCGATGCCATCGAAGCAGCCTTTAAGGAAAAGAATATTCCGGTCACCTTCGTGAAGATCTGCCACGAACCCGACGGCACCTTCCCGAATGGCATTCCCAACCCGATCCTGACTGAGAACCGCGCGATCACCAGTGAAGCGGTACTTAAGCACGGTGCGGATATGGGTATTGCCTGGGATGGTGACTTCGATCGCTGCTTCCTGTTCGACGAGCAGGGTCGGTTTATCGAGGGATATTACATCGTCGGTTTGCTGGCCGAAGCCTTCCTCAAGAAGGAGCCAGGCGCAGCCATCATTCACGATCCGCGTCTGGTGTGGAATACCATCGAACAGGTTGAGCAGAATGGCGGCCGTGCGGTGCAAACCAAGGCAGGCCACGCGTTCATCAAGGAGCGCATGCGCAAGGAAGATGCAGCCTACGGCGGCGAAATGAGCGCTCACCACTACTTCCGCAACTTCGCCTATTGCGACAGCGGCATGATTCCCTGGTTGCTGGTAGCCGAGCTGCTATGCCGCAAGGGCAAGCCGATGTCGACGCTGGTCGATGAGCGTATCGCGGCGTATCCGTCTTCAGGCGAGATCAACCTGACGGTCAATGACGCGCCCGCGGTGCTCAAAGCCATCGAAGGGCAGTACGCCAAGGATGCGCTGGATGTCGATTACACCGACGGTGTCAGCATCCGCTTCGAGCAGTGGCGCTTCAATCTGCGCGCCTCCAACACCGAGCCGGTGATTCGCCTGAATGTGGAAAGCCGTGGCGATGCCGCGTTGATGGAGCGTGAGACGCAGAAGCTGCTCGATAGTATTCGCGCACTGTGACGTAGCTGCGGGGCGTGTGGCGCTATTGGTCGCACGCCTCATTGAATTCTCAGTCTGTCTGATATACTGCTCTCACTTTTTTGAGTGAGGGCAGCGCTGCGGATGAGCAAAACCATTCTCGTGACCGGTGGCGCCGGTTATATCGGTTCGCATACCTGCATCAAGTTGCTTAATGCCGGGTTTCAGGTGCTGGTGCTGGATAACTACAGTAACAGCAGCCCCGAGGCCACGCGCCGGGTAGAGCAAATCGCCGGCAAAACGGTGGCTGCGATCCGGGGTGATATCAACGACGCCCCTCTGCTCGATAGCATTTTCTCCTCTAACGATATCCACGCGGTGATTCATTTTGCGGGCCTCAAAGCCGTGGGTGAGTCCGTCGCCCAACCCCTGCGCTATTACCATAACAACGTAAGTGGCACTGTGGTGCTCTGCGACGCGATGCAACGCGCCGGGGTCAAGAACCTGGTGTTCAGCTCCTCCGCGACGGTGTACGGGGACCCAGCCAGTCTTCCTATCAACGAAGCCTTTCCTACCAGCGCCACCAACCCCTATGGCCGTTCCAAGCTCATGATTGAAGAGCTGCTGGGCGATTTGCATATGTCTGATCCGGATTGGAATATTGCACTGCTGCGATATTTCAATCCGGTCGGTGCCCATCCGTCCGGCCTTATCGGTGAGGACCCTGCCGATATCCCCAATAACCTCATGCCCTACATAGCCCAGGTAGCCGTGGGCCGTCGTGAACGGCTGAATGTGTTCGGTGGCGACTATCCAACCCATGACGGAACCGGCGTTCGCGACTACATTCATGTAATGGATCTGGCTGACGGGCATGTGCGTGCACTGGAATGGTTGAACAGCCAAGCGGGCATCAGGGCATTCAATCTGGGTACCGGTATCGGTTATTCGGTGCTGGATATGCTCAAGGCGTTCGAGAAAGCCTGCGGCAAAACACTGGACTATGTGATTTCCGATCGCCGACCAGGCGATGTGGCGAGCTGTTACGCTGATCCACAGCGTGCTGCCTCCGAGTTGGACTGGTCAGCCAGGTTAGGGCTTGAAGCCATGTGTGCTGATGCCTGGCGGTGGCAGGAACGTAATCCGCAGGGATACAAGTAATTTTCCGTGTAATGGAATACTCCGAGAACGAAACAAGGTCGCTATGATCAAGGAAAAACTGATTGGCCTGAGCTACGGCCAGAAACGTAGTCTTCAGATTGTGGCCGATGTGCTGCTGATGTGGGCCGCTTTGTGGGTCGCTTTTCTTATCAGGCTAGGGCCCGAAGGCTGGCTCTGGCCACAAGGCAGCCAGGTTTGGTTATTCGCGCTGGCTCCGCTGGTATCCATCCCGTTCTATATCAGGATGGGCATGTACCGTGCCGTAATGCGGTACTTTGGTAATGATGCCCTCAAGTGTATTTTTCGCGCTGTCACTATGGCTTCTGTGGGGCTGGTAGTGGTCGTCGTCGCGCTGCGTGTCGGTGGTGTCGACGTGTTTCGCTCTCGCTCCGTACTGTTCATGTACTGGTGCCTAAGTCTGGGCTTGCTGGGTGGGTTGCGACTGGTGGCCCGTGAGTATTTCACCGGGAACTGGTTCACGGCTGGCAAAGAAATTGCGCATGAACTAATGCAAAAGGAGCCAACCGGTAAACCCATCGCGATATACGGTGCGGGCGAGGCGGGCAATCAACTGTTGGCGTCGATCAAAGTGGGTCGGTTGTATAAACCTGTCGCCTTCGTCGATGACAACCCCGCTCTCGCGCGGCGCACTGTCTCCGGCTTGCCTGTCTTCAGCGCCACGGACATTGGCAGAATGATCGACTCGACGGGAGTCGAAGAACTGTTCCTGGCAATCCCCTCCGCAACCCGTGCTCACCGTAAGCAGGTGCTGGCTAATCTGCAACAGTACCCGTTACACGTAAAAACCATCCCGGGCCTATGCGACATCGCCAGTGGCAAGGTCAAGGTAGATGACTTGCAGGAAGTGGATATCGCGGACTTGCTCGGTCGGGATGCTGTGCCGCCGGAGGCTTCCTTGTTTGAGCGGTGTATCAAGGGCAAGGCGGTGATGGTGACCGGGGCAGGTGGTTCGATTGGCAGTGAGCTGTGCCGCCAGATCATCACCTCCAGGCCAACCACTTTGGTGCTCTTTGAGCACAGCGAGTTCGCGTTATATGCAATACATGGCGAGCTCGATAACTTCCTGAAGACCTGTGATTTCGAAGTTACCCTGGTGCCGATACTGGGCTCCATCCGCAACAGCACACGGCTTCGCCACGTGATCAGCGCGTGGAATATCAAGACGATCTACCACGCTGCGGCCTACAAACATGTGCCGCTGGTTGAGCACAATGTTGCCGAAGGAATCATGAACAATGTGTTCGGTACATTGAACGTCGCCCAGGCTGCTATACGGTGTCAGGTCGAGAATTGTGTATTGATTTCGACAGACAAGGCGGTGCGGCCGACTAACGTCATGGGCTCGACCAAGCGCATGGCCGAACTGGTTTTGCAGGGTTTGAGTGCTGAGCAGGCGCCCAACCTGTGGAACGCAGACCCGTCGGTAAAGCACTTGAACCGCACGCGCTTCAGCATGGTGCGTTTCGGTAACGTGTTGGGATCGTCCGGTTCGGTGATACCACTGTTCCGTAACCAGATCCGCCTGGGCGGTCCGATCACCGTGACCCATGAGAAAATCACGCGTTACTTCATGACCATTCCTGAGGCGGCGCAATTGGTGATCCAGGCGGGTGCCATGGGTGAGGGCGGCGACGTGTTTGTGCTGGATATGGGCGAGCCGGTGAATATTGTCGATTTGGCCAAGAAGATGATTCAGCTGTCGGGGTTGTCTGTGAAGGATGAGCAAAATCCGAATGGCGATATCGAAATTGCTTTCACTGGTCTGCGTCCAGGCGAGAAACTCTACGAAGAGCTGCTGATCGGCGACAACCCGCAGGAAACGGCGCATCCGAAGATCCGCAAGGCCAATGAGGCGTTGCTGCCGTGGAATGAGCTATTGCCGATTCTTAATACGATTCGCCAGGCAGTGCGCGACGATGATTACGACACCATTCGCGAGCTGCTGCTCCACACGGTGCAGGGCTACACGCCGAGCAATGGCATCGTCGATCTGCTGTACGAGCATCACCGGCGTGCCGTTGACTAGGATTTTCCTCGCTGTATCCCTTCAGGCGTCTTGAAATAATCAGACGCCATCCCCATCAAGTGTTCATCTCGCCGCTCCGGGCTACAGTCCGGGGCAGGCCCAGCCATAGATGAACCTGATGGAGATCAAGCAACATGACCGTGGAAGCCCATAAGGAAACGCTCGGATTTCAGACCGAGGTGAAGCAGCTGCTGCATCTCATGATCCACTCGATGTATTCGAACAAGGAAATCTTCCTTCGCGAACTTGTTTCCAACGCATCGGATGCCTCCGACAAGCTGCGTTTTGAAGCGATTGCCAACCCTGAACTGCTGGAAAACCAGCCTGACCTGCGCATCCGCATCAGCGGTGACGAAGAAGCCAAGACGCTGACCATCGAAGACAACGGTATTGGCATGTCCCGCGATGAGGTGATCTCGAACCTGGGTACTATCGCCAAGTCCGGCACCGCCGCCTTCATGCAGCAACTGACCGGTGACCAGAAGAAAGACGCCAGCCTGATCGGCCAGTTCGGTGTGGGCTTCTACAGTGCCTTTATCGTCGCGGACAAGGTTGAGGTGTTTACCCGTCGTGCGGGTCTGGATGCCTCGGAAGGTGTGCGTTGGGAATCGGCCGGCGAAGGCGACTTCACCATCGAGACCATCGAGAAGCCCGAGCGCGGTAGCCGCATCGTATTGCATCTCAAATCCGACGAAGGTGAGTTTGCTGATGGCTGGCGCCTGCGCAACGTGATCAAGAAATACTCCGATCACATCTCCCTGCCCATCGAGCTGCCCAAGCAGCACCAGGGCGAGGAAAAGGACAAGCCCACCGAAGTTGAATGGGAAACCGTCAACCGCGCCAGTGCGCTCTGGACCCGTCCTCGTACCGACATCAAGGATGAGGAATACCAGGAGTTCTACAAGCACGTTGCCCACGACTTCGAGAACCCGCTGACCTGGAGCCACAACAAGGTCGAGGGCAAGCTGGAATACACCTCGCTGCTGTATGTGCCTGGCCGTGCACCCTTTGATCTGTACCAGCGTGAAGCGCCCCGCGGCCTCAAGCTGTACGTGCAGCGCGTATTCATCATGGACGACGCCGAGCAGTTCCTGCCGCTGTACCTGCGCTTCATCAAGGGTGTGGTGGACTCCAATGATCTGTCGCTGAACGTCTCCCGTGAGATCTTGCAGAAAGATCCGGCCATCGACAGCATGAAGTCCGCGCTGACCAAGCGTGTGCTGGATATGCTGGAGAAGCTGGCGAAGAAACAGCCTGAGCAGTACGCGACCTTCTGGAAAGGTTTTGGCAGCGTGATCAAGGAGGGTCCGGCGGAAGATTTTGCCAACCGCGAGAAGATCGCCGGCCTGTTGCGCTTTGCTTCGACCCAGCAGAGTGACGACAGCGAAGTGGTGGGTCTCGATACTTACATCGAGCGTATGCAGGAAGGCCAGGACAAGATTTACTATCTGACCGGCGAGCGCTACAGCCAGGTCAAGAACAGCCCGCACCTGGAAATTTTCCGCAAGAAGGGTATCGAAGTACTGCTGCTGACTGACCGTATTGACGAGTGGCTGATGAGCCACCTGACCGAATACAAGGACAAGCAGTTCGTCGACATCGCCCGTGGCGACCTGGATCTCGGCAAGCTGGAAGGCGAAGAGGACAAGCAGGCGCAGGAAGAAGCGGCCAAGGCCAAGGCAGACCTTGTGCAGCGCATCAAGGAGGTGCTCAAGGAGAATGTCGAGGACGTGAAGGTGTCACACCGTCTGACCGATTCGCCGGCGGTGCTGGTGGTGGTCGAGGATGGCATGGGCCTGCAGATGCGCAAGATCCTGGAAGCGACCGGACAGCAAGCGCCTGAAAGCAAGCCGATCCTGGAGATCAATCCGGCACATCCGCTGCTGGAGAAACTCGACAGCGAGCAGGACGAAGAACGGTTTGGAGATCTGACGCATATCCTGTTTGATCAGGCGGCGTTGGCTGCGGGTGAGAGCCTGCAGGATCCCGGCACCTATGTGCGCCGTTTGAATGCGTTGTTGGTGGAGCTCAGTAAGTAAAGTATCGCTTCGGTGATATCGAGCCCGGACATGGAAGTGTTCGGGCTTTTTTGTGGGCGGTTGGTTGGTGGGGTTGGTGTGGCGGATGGCTTGCCGTAGCGCAGGCGCGCTACAGCCCCAGGGGCGCTCGGCACGGAATTCCCTGGGGGTGTCGCGCGTCTCGGGCCGCGTTCGGACTCAACGCCGGGGTAGCATGTTCGCTCGCTGGTGCGGGTGGTGCTTACGGAGTGGTGTGTGGCGGATGGTTTGCCGTAGCGCAGGCGCGCTACAGCCCCAGGGGGTGCCGTGTTTGCTGGTAGGGTGTGCTGTCGCGGAGCATGACATGTGTGGAGTCGTGGATGAGAGTACGGCGCCATTTTGTGGGAGGGGCGACCCGCCGCGATCTGGCCGATAGGCCAGTTGTTTTATTTATTGTCTGAAACAAAACCCGAAGGCGTCTTCCAGACACCATCGCGGCGGGGGCGCCCCTCCCACCAAATGAGCCGAATAGGCACTCAACAGCCCCGGGGCTATGCGGTTTATGTGCGGGTGAAATCATGCCCACCAAACCCTTTGCGCATGGCGGCGAGGAGTTTGTCGCCGTAGGAATCGGATTCGCGTGAGCGCAGGCGTTCGAGTAGCGCCAGGGTTATGACTGGCGCCGATACGTCCAGCGCGATCGCTTCGGCTGCTGCCCAGCGGCCTTCGCCGGAGTCGCTGACATAGGGCGCTATGCCGGCCAGCGTCGGGTTTGCTTCGAGTGCTGAGGCGGTCAGATCGAGCAGCCAGGAGCGTACGACGCTGCCATCGCGCCAGAGATCGGCGATCTGGTGCAGGTCCAGATCGAACTCGGTCTTCTTGTCGAGCATGGCGAAGCCTTCGGCATAGGCCTGCATCATGCCGTACTCGATACCGTTATGAATCATCTTGGTGAAGTGCCCGGCGCCGGCCGGTCCGACATGCGCCCAGCCACGGTCGGAGGAGGGCGCGAGTGCCTGAAATACCGGTGTCAGCTGTTCAATCGTTGGCCGCTCGCCGCCAATCATCAGGCAGAATCCTTCGGTCAGCCCCCAGATCCCGCCGCTGGTGCCGCAGTCCAGGTAATTGAGCTGATGCTGCGCGTATTGCCGGGCGCGGCGGACGCTGTCCTGATAAAACGAATTGCCGCCATCCACCAGCGTATCGCCCGGCTCGAGTAACGGCAGCAGTTCATCAATCATGGCCTGGGTAACGATGCCGGCCGGTAGCATCAGCCATAACGTGCGCGGGGTCGGCAGCTGTTCCAGCAAAGCCGCTAACGAATCCACGCTCTGGCCGCCTTGCTGCTCGAAGGCCTGGCGCGGCGCCAGCTGCGCATCCAGGCCGACCACTTCATGCCCACCTTGCATCAGGCGCTGCGCCATATTCGCACCCATGCGTCCCAGACCAATCATGCCGAGCTTCATCAGTATCTCCTGAATGTGACAGGCGAATTGGATGGCTGGGATCAGGTTCCGCTTTTGAGCAGCATGAGCTTGATGCGGCCAATCGCAGCCATCGGGTTAAGCCCCTTGGGGCAGACATCTGTGCAGTTGCCAATGACGCGGCAGCGAAACACGCTGAACGGGTCGTCCAACTCCTTGAGCCGTTCTTCTGTCGCGGTGTCGCGGCTGTCGATCAGAAACCGGTAGGCGTTCAACAGGCCGGCCGGGCCGATATACCGCTCCGGATTCCACCAGTAGGACGGGCACGCGGACGAACAACAGGCGCACAGGATGCACTCATAGAGTCCATCCAGTTTGGCACGGTCTTCCGGGCTCTGCAGGCGTTCTATCCCTGTGGTAGGCGTATCGTTGATCAGGTAGGGCTGAATCTTCTGGTATTGGTTGAAGAATTGGGTCTGGTCGACGACCAGATCGCGGATCACCGGCATGCCGGTGAGAGGACGCAGGGTCAAGGTGCCGTTCGAGTCGATCACGTCGGCTACCCGGGTGATACATGCCAGGCGGTTGCGACCGTTGATGTTCATGCCGTCGGAGCCACAAACGCCTTCACGGCAGGAGCGGCGGAAGCTGAGGCTGTCATCCTGATTCTTCAGGTGCATGAGCACATCCAGCACCATGCCTTCGCGCATCGCATCGTCGACAGCGTACTGCTGCATGGCCGGTGCGTTGTCATGCTCGGGATGGTAGCGATAGATGGAAACCTGCATGTCATTATCCTTGTGGCCGCGAACAGTCGATGCGAATGTCACGTCAGTATGGATGCTCGAAAGAGGTCATGCATGGATCAAAAGCGGTAGCTCCAGAGCCACGAAAATAACGACTGGCTGCATCAGCCGATCCCTAAGCTATGCTTCTGAGTGTTACAAACCCCAGATAAAGGACTGCACCATGCGCAAAACACTTTCCACGCTGCTGATGGCGACCGCCGGCCTGGCTCAGGCCGAGATGGTATCCAAGCCGGTTTCCTACGATATCGACGGCGAGCCCTATGAAGGGTTGTTGGTCTACGACGATGCGACCAGCGAGCCGCGGCCCGGGTTGTTGATGGTGCCAAACTGGATGGGGGTGACCGAGAACTCGGCGAAGAAGGCCTTCCGCGCTGGCGGTTCCGATTATGTGGTGTTTGTGGCCGATATGTATGGCAAGGACAAGCAGCCAGCCAATGCCGAGGAGGCCGGTAAACTGGCCGGCGCACTGCGCATGGACCGCGATCTGATGCGCAAACGGGTCAATACGGGTCTGGACGTCTTCAAATCGCATAGTGAGAAGGTGGGCCTGGACACCGGTCGGATAGGCGCCATCGGCTTCTGTTTTGGCGGTGGGGTCGTGCTGGAGTTGGCACGCTCAGGTACTGACATAGGTGGTGTGGTGTCATTTCACGGCAACCTGGATACGCCGGATCCGAAGGACGCCGAATCGATCAAGACGCCAGTGCTGGTATTGCATGGTGATGAAGACCCTTCGGTACCGCAGGAGCAGGTTGAAGCGTTTAAACAGGAAATGCGTGCAGCCGATGTGGATTGGCAACTGGTGATCTACGGCGGCGCGGTGCATTCCTTCACCAACCCGGCAGCGAACGTTCCGGGCAAGAACGAATACCATCCTGTGGTCGCTGAGCGCGCCTTTTCAGCAATGCGTCAGTTTTTCAGCGAAACGCTGGAGGATTAAAGCCAGGAACCGTTTGTCGAGCGAGCGTTATCGAGGCCGGTCAGGCCCATGGCGTTCGACGCTCCCAGGGGCACCTCCCCAAAGGTTCGAGCACCAGCTCGTACCCGGCTGCACGGTAGTTCAACGACCGGGACTGATCGACAAGCTTCGTTGTGCCGATAAACCTGGCGTAGCGCAGGCGCACTACACCCTCAGGAGAAACGTACGTTCAATCTGGTCTCGGCGTTGGTCAGCGGCGAGCCTGAAGCTTCGTTGTGGCGATAAACCTGGCGTAGCGCAGGCGCACTACACCCCCAGGAAAGGCGTGCCACGCGTCGAGATTGTGACGAAAGGTGATCGGACTCTATTTCCCTTGCTATGATGACCGCGCACAAGGCAGTGACGGGCGTGGACAATGACCGGCACGTGAGCCGTTTCGTTCACGAGTATTGGGATGGTGGGATGTCGAAACCAATTGGAGCCTGGAAACAGTTATTTCTACTGATCGCCTGCAGCCTGAGTTTACCGCTGCTGGCACAGCAGGAACCCCTGGCGGTTGCAGTGGCGGAGGTGCGGCAATGGGAGATGGCCAACCAGATCGAAGCCCTCGGTACCCTGCGTGCCAGCGAAACGGCGGATATCACCGCTGACATTACCGAGACCGTTTCGGCTATCCATTTCGATGATGGTCAGCGGGTCGATAAAGGCGAGCTGCTGGTTTCTCTGACCAACAGTGAACAACAAGCTCAGCTGAACGAGGCCCGCGCCACCCTGGCTGATGCCGAGCGTCAGCTCGAGCGCACCCGTGGGTTGGTCGAGCGCCGCGTTCTGCCGCAACAGGAACTGGAAAACTGGACCCGCGATCGTGATATTGCCCGCGCGCAACTGCAGTCGGTAGAAGCCAGGCTCGCGGACCGGCAGATTCGCGCGCCGTTCGATAGCGTGGTGGGGCTGCGTCAGATCAGCGTCGGCACCTTGCTGACGCCCGGTACGCTGGTCGCCAGGCTGCACGATGACAGCCAGATGAAGCTGGATTTCAGCATCCCCGAAGTCAAACTCTCCCAGGTTGCCCCAGGCCGCACAGTCACCGCCACGACGCGGGCATTTCCTGACACCACCTTCCGCGGCGAGGTCACCGCCCTCGATAACGAGGTCGACCCGGCGACGCGGTCGGTCCAGGTGCGTGCCAGCTTGCCGAATCCTGAAGGCGTGTTGCGCCCCGGCATGTTGATGTCGGTCCGGCTGCGCGGTGCAACGCGTGAAGCCCTGGTCATCCCCGAAGAAGCGCTGTTACCGCTTGGCAGTAGACAGTTCGTCATGCTGGTCAACGAACAGGACGGCCAGCTCGTTACTGAACGCCGCGAAGTGGTCATCGGTACCCGTGAGCCGGGCATCGTGGAGATAGAAGAAGGGCTTGAAGCAGGGCAGCGGGTGGTGACGCATGGCAACTTCCGCGTGCAGTCTGGCCAGCCGGTTCGCATTATCGCCGAACAGGAACCCGGTGAATCCACCGAATCGGTGTTATCCGACGATGCGCCTTAAGCCAGCGGGAGCGAACTGACCATGATTCTCTCTGATACCGCTGTCGTACGCCCGGTTTTCGCTACAGTCGTCGCGATGCTCTTGGTCATTTTCGGGCTGGTGGCCTACAGCGCTTTGCCGCTGCGTGAATACCCCGATATCGACCCGCCCATCGTTACCATCGAAACCCAATATATTGGCGCTGCCGCAAGCGTTGTGGATTCGCAGATTACCCAGGTGATCGAAGAAAGCGTTGCCGGGATTGAAGGCATCGAGTTCATCGAATCGAGCAGCGAGGACGGCCAGTCCGAGATCACCATACGTTTCAGCATCAGCCGGGGTGTGGATGAGGCGGCGAACGACGTGCGCGACCGCGTTTCCAGCGTTGCCGACAGGCTTCCCGTCGAGGCAGACCCGTCGGAGGTCGAGAAGCTGGATGCCAACCAGGATGTGATCATCTGGTGGAACCTGACCAGCGACCGGCTCACCTTGCCCGAGCTCACCGATTACGCTGAGCGTTATCTGGTTGACCGGTTTTCAACCCTGTCAGGCGTGGCCAGAGTGCGCGTCGGCGGTGATCAGGCCTATGCCATGCGGGTCTGGCTGGACCGTGAAGCACTGGCTGCGCGTGATCTGACCGTCGCCGATGTTGAACAGGCCCTACGCGCCGAAAACGTCGAGCTACCCGCCGGCACCATCGAATCCATAGACCGGCAATTCACCGTACGCGTCGCCCGCAGTTTCACCGAGGCGGATGAATTCGCCCGTTTGGTGGTGGCGCGGGGTCATAACGGCTATCTGGTGCGTCTGCGCGACGTCGCGCGCGTGGAGCGGGGCACTGAGGAAGACCGGAACCTGTTTCGCGGTAATACCGTGCCCATGGTCGGGCTCGGCCTGGCGCGGCAATCGACTGCCAATACCCTGGATATTTCCCGGGCCTCCCGCGAGCTGGTCGACAAGATCAACCCCACCTTGCCCGAAGGCATGAACATCCAGTCGAGCTTTGACAGTTCGGTGTTTATCGAAGGTGCGGTTGAGGAAGTGTTCTCTACGCTGGTGGTCGCGCTGATCCTGGTGGTGCTGACGATCTTCCTGTTTCTTGGCAGCCCGCGCGCCATTCTGGTCCCTGCAGTAACCCTTCCGGTCTCCATTACCGCGACCTTCATCGGCCTGATGCTGTTCGGCTTCACGGTCAATCTGCTGACGTTGCTGGCCCTGGTCCTGGCAATCGGGTTGGTGGTGGACGACGCCATCATCGTGCTGGAAAACGTGCGTCGCCGTATCGACGAAGAGGGCGAAACACCGCTGGTAGCGGCGTTTTACGGTGCGCGACAGGTAGCCTTTGCCGTGGTGTCCACGACGCTGGTGCTGATTGCGGTATTCGTGCCCATCGCCTTTCTGCAGGGCGATGTCGGGCGATTGTTCTCCGAGTTCGCGTTGACCATGGCTGCGGCGGTGGTGCTGTCGAGCTTTGTGGCATTGACCCTGTCGCCGATGCTGGCTTCCAAACTGCTTAAAGCCCATGAGAAAGAAAACTGGCTGACGCGCTGGGTTGAGCTTGGTTTGCGATCGAGCCGGGCTTTCTATGCCAGCATACTGGTTCGGGTTCTGCGCCACCGCGTGTTGGCCCTGCTGGTCTTCGCGGGCATGTTTGGCGGCAGTGCCTGGCTGTTCAGCCAATTGCCGAGCGAGTACACGCCGCGTGAAGACCGCGGTGCCTTCATGATTATCGTCAATGGTCCGGAAGGCGCGACCTATGAATACATGCGCGAGTACATGGACGAGATCGAGTCGCGGATGATGGAGTTCGTCGAAGCGGGTGAGGTCAGCCGGTTGCTGATTCGCGCGCCACGTTCCTTTGGCGCCTCCACCAGTTTCAACAGCGGCATGGCCATCGTGGTACTGGAAGAGTGGGGCGAACGCCGGCCGGGTAGCGAGGTCATGGCCGACGTGCAGAAACGCATGGCGGACCTCCCTGGCGTCAGAGCATTCCCGGTGATGCGCCAGGGCTTTGGCAGTTCGCAGGACCAGCCGTTCCGCCTGGTTCTGGGCGGCGCCAGTAGCTATGAAGAGCTGGCGCAATGGCGCGACATCCTGCTGGAGAAAATTCGCGAGGACAACCCGGGCCTGAGCAATATCGACTCCGATTACAAGGAAACCCAGCCGCAGCTTGAGGTAAGCGTCGATTATGATCGCGCCGCCACGCTGGGGGTGAATGTCAGCCATATCGGACGCACGCTCGAGACCATGCTTGGCTCGCGCCGGGTCACCACCTATATCGATCGGGGTGAGGAATACGATGTCATCCTCGAAGCCGAGCGCGATGACAAGCGCAGCGCCGATTCACTCGAGAATATCTACGTGCGTTCGGAAACCACGGGTGAGCTGATTCCGCTGTCTAACCTGGTGACGCTGGAAGAGTTTGCCGGCTCCACAACCTTGAATCGCTACAACCGCAACCGCGCTATCACCATCGAAGCCTCGCTGGATGATGGCGTCGCCCTGGGTGATGCGCTGGATCATGTCGAGCAGCTGGCGCGGGACAATCTTCCGGAAACCCTGGTTATCGACTTCAAGGGGCAGTCCCGCGACCTGCGTGAGGCGGGCGGATCCTTGATGTTCGTCTTCGGGCTGGGCCTGGTGGTGGTCTTCCTGGTATTGGCCGCCCAGTTTGAGAGCTTCGTGCATCCGCTGATCATCATGTTGGGCGTGCCCCTGGCGATTGGCGGCGCAATACTCGGGCTATGGCTCACCGGCAACAGCCTCAACCTGTATAGCCAGATCGGCATGGTCATGTTGATCGGGTTGGCGGCAAAGAACGGCATCCTGATCGTCGAGTTCGCCAATCAGCTGCGCGACGCCGGCAAGGGCTTCGATGATGCGCTGCTGGAGGCTGCCACACTGCGTTTGCGCCCCATCCTGATGACCGGGGTAACCACCGTTGCCGGTGCGCTGCCGCTGGTATTCGCAGTGGGCGCGGGCGCCGAGACGCGCGCGGTCATTGGCATCGTCGTGGTATTCGGGGTCAGCATCTCGACGCTACTGACGCTGTTCGTTATTCCGGTGCTTTACAGCCTGCTGGCGCGCAAGACCGGTTCGCCCGGAGACGTGCGCCATAAGCTGGAACAGGAGGACAGGGCTTCGGAGGTACGCTGATATTCATATCGGTGATGCGCCGGAGCCAAGGGCTTCGTTGTAGGGCGGTTTGGCATAATATGAACCAGGCCGCCTGTTACCCATACACATTTTCGGACAAAGCGGCATAATGCTATCCGTCTGGGACAGAAGTGGAATCTGTCCGGCCGACAAGAATAATATAAAGCCCAGGAGTTCATGATGTCGCAACCCGAATTGCCCGGCTGGCGCTGGGGTCCCTTTACCTTCCGCTTGCCCTTCTATCACACCCGTTTCTATTGGCAGGAGGCCTTGCAGGGTCTGTTCATTGCTGCGGCGACGGGCCTATCGCTGATCCCGTTGATGACGATGTTCTTCGGCCTCAGCTTCGAAGAGGCGGTCGCAGTCTCGATGATTCATTCGATACTGATTGGCTCTGCACTGATCGTGTTCGGAGAGCCCTACGCGCCTGGCTGGATCACTCCGGCGCTGCCACTGGTGCTGGCCTTCGTGCTGGGCAATTACGAAGATCCGACCATGCGCTTCCAGGCCATGACTGCGGTGTCGCTGAACTTCGCGCTGCTGTTGTTTGTGCTCGGGATAACCGGGCTGGGCAAGAAATTCGTGTTCTGGTTACCGGATACGCTCAAGGCGGGGATCATCCTCGGTGCGGCGATCGCTGCGTTGAAGCGCGTATTCATCGATGATGCCGAGCGCTTCCTGCTGCAACAGCCGATCGCAACAACACTGGCTTGTGCGGTGTGTCTGGTGTTTGCTTTCTCTCTGCCGATGCAGAAGCTCAAGGAAAACTACCGCTTTTTCGCATTGCTCGGTGCGCTCGGATTGCTACCCGGTTTTATCCTCGCGGCGGTGATTGGGCCAATGGTTGGCGAGGTGACCTACGATATTCAGTGGGGCTTCATGGTCCCGCCAGTGGTCGAGACCTGGGCCAAGGTGTCGCCATTCATGATCGGCTGGCCGAGCATGGATATGTTCATCCAGAGCATGCCGCTGGCGTTGATCACCTACGTGATTTTCTTCGGCGATCTGGTTACCGGCAACGAGATCATCCGCGAAGGGCTGCAGACACGCAAAGACGAACACATCGACATCAATCCCACCCGCTCGCATCTGTCGATGGCCATCCGTAATGCACTGATGGGCGTTGCTGCCCCGTTCTTCCCGACGCAGGGCTCGATGTGGGTTGGCGTGCATGTGATCGTCATGCAGCGCTGGAAGTCCGGCAAAGCAGCGATGGATAGCTTGCACAGCGGCCTGGCGTCTTACTATGCGATGGGTATTCCGCTTCTGTTCTTCGTGTTGCCGCTCCTCACAGGGCTGCGCCCGCTGCTGGGTATCGCGCTCTCGCTCACGCTGGTACTGACCGGTTTTGCCTGCGCCTATATCGCCATGGCGATTCCGCGTAATAACGCCTCGCGTGGTGCAGTGCTGCTGATTGGCGCAGGGCTGGCGTTCTTCGAGCCCTGGATTGGCCTGTTGTTTGGTATTGCAACGACCCTGTTGCTGGTTGGTTGGGATCGCAACGTGGAGCCGATTCCGCAGGAGGATTGAGGGGTAATGTGGGCTTTGGTTGGCTTCGGCGTACAAACAGTCGAATCCCCCCTAGCCCCCCTTTTCCAAAGTGGGGGACTGGTTTTGTGCTGCTGATGGGCTTGGTGTCTGTCTGATGGTTTGTGGTTTGTGGTTGTGGCTTTAACCATCACCGCACCTCAAAAGCACCAGCCAGACGCCAACATCATCAGCCGCTCAAACAATCCCCCCTTTGGCAAAGGGGGCTAGGGGGATTTGGTTTTGCCCGATGATAATAGCCAGTTCTGGCTCTGCGTCTGGGTCTAAGTCTGGTTCTGAGTTCAACCAGCACACCGCAACTCAGAAGCACCAGCCGGACGCCAACATCACCAGCAGCTCAAACAGCCCTCCTTTGGCAAAGGGGGCTAGGGGGGATTCGCGGTTTACGGTGTACTGCTTCAACATCGATGCAAGCGACGTCTGCACCAGGACCAGCATTCCCAAAGCACCTGGCCCTATACTGTGCGTTTTCCGCCGTAACAGGAATCCCGCGTGCGCCCAAGCAGTGACAGTCAATACGCCGGTGGTCCGGTCAACTGGAGCATCATCGCCAGCCTTGTTCCCTATCTGAAAGAATTCCGTGGCCGCGTTGCGGTCGCCATGGGCTTTCTGCTGATCGCCAAGCTGGCCGGAGTGGCGGTGCCATGGGCGCTGAAGCTCATCGTCGAGCACTTCGAATCGGCAGCAGACGCGCTGGTGCTGGTCCCGGTAGCCTTGCTGGCGGCATACGGACTGCTGCGCTATTCCTCTGTTTTCTTTTCCGAGTTGCGCGATGCAGTGTTCGCCAGGGTGGCCGAGCGCGCGATGCGGCGTATATCGCTGCGCGTATTTGAACACCTGCACCGGCTCGACCTGGGCTTCCACCTGTCCCGCCGTACCGGTGGGCTGGCGCGTGACATTGAGCGCGGCACCAGTGGTATCAGCTTCCTGTTGCGCTTCATGGTGTTCAACATACTGCCAACGCTGGTCGAGATCGGCTTGATTGCCGTCATTCTGCTGATCAATTTCAGCCCGATGTACGCGGCGACCGTGCTCGGCGCGGTGTTGATCTATGGCGGCTTCTCGATCTGGTGTACCGAGTGGCGCAATCGCTTTGTGCGCGAAAGTAACAAGATGGATAACCGCTCCAATACGCGGGCGGTGGACAGTCTGCTGAATTACGAGACGGTGAAGTACTTCGGCAACGAGGCGTTCGAGGCGCAGGAATATGACCGCCACCTCAAGGGGTGGGAGGCTGCGCGGATGAAGAACCGCCTGTCGTTGGCGGCGCTAAACTCAGGGCAGGCTTTGATCATTACCGGATCAGTCACTCTGATGATGTTCATGGCTGCCGGGCAGGTTGCTAATGGAGAGATGTCGCTGGGTGAGCTGGTGATGATCAACGCTTACATGATTCAGCTGTTTATTCCGTTGAATTTTCTGGGTTTCATCTACCGCGAGATCCGCGAGGCGTTGACCAATATCGAGCGCCTGTTTGGTTTGCTGGGCACGCCGGTCAAGGTAGGCGACGCACCGGATGCTGCAGCGCTTGAACTACGAGGCGGGGCAGTTAAGTTCGAGAAAGTCAGCCATGCTTACAATGAAGAGCGGCTGATTCTGGATAACCTGTCCTTCGAGATTCCCGCCGGGCAAACGCTCGCTATCGTCGGCCCCAGCGGTGCAGGCAAGTCCACCCTGGCACGCCTGCTGTTTCGTTTCTACGATGTCAGCCAGGGCGCCATTCGCATCGATGGCCAGGATATCCGCTCGGTTACCCAGGAGAGCTTACGAAGGGCTATCGGCGTGGTGCCGCAGGATACCGTGCTGTTCAATGACACCATCGGCTACAACATCGCCTACGGTTGCCCCGGGACCAGTGAGGATGAGATCTGGCGCGTGCTGCGTATGGCGCAACTGGAAGATTTCGTCAGTCGGTTGCCGCAGGGGCTGGATACTCAGGTGGGCGAGCGTGGCTTGAAACTGTCCGGCGGGGAGAAGCAGCGCATTTCCATTGCCCGGGTGTTGCTCAAGGATCCGGCCATCCTGATTCTGGATGAGGCGACCTCATCGCTCGATACGCATGCAGAGCGGCTGATTCTGGATTCACTGAACCAGATATCGCGCCGGCGCACGACCTTGGCGATCGCGCACAGGCTTTCCACTATCGTGCACGCGGACAATATTCTGGTGCTCGAGCAGGGGCGGGTGGTGGAGCAGGGTAATCATGCGCGTCTGCTGGAAGCGAATGGGGCCTATGCACAGCTGTGGGCCAATCAGCAGCGGGAGGCTCGTGGTTGATCCTTCCGAAAAGCTTAATCCCCCCTAGCCCCCCTTTTTCAAAGTGGGGGACCGTGTGTGCACACTCGGATATCCATATCATTCTGATAGATGGGCTCGTTCCAGAAATAAAAACCAGCCGCGACGCGGACACGTGTCCCCACTTTTGAAAAGGGGGATTCGGGCTTCGCCCTGGACACCTGCTGAAACCCAGTCGATATTTCACTGATCCCGCTAGAACAGAACACATATCCTGTCAGAACGACATTGGGATCCAGCATGCACAAACGGTCCCCCACTTTGAAAAAGGGGGGCTAGGGGGGATTCGGGTTTCCTCGTGGCTACATGCTGAGATCCAGTCGCCATTCCATCAATCCCGCCGGAACAGAATGATCATTCACTTCGTCGAACCCGCGAATGACTCACCAATCAACTGAGGACGACGAAGCTATGAATGACACGGATAGATCGCGTTTCCCGACATATTCTGCAGCTGGACGCATTCGGCGGGGTGTTGTCGGACTGGCGCTGGCATGTACCGCTCCCTATGCAGTCTCGGATGTGCTGTACCAGGAACATTTCACTGGCGGCAGCGCGGGCTTCAGCAGCGAGGGTCGCGTTACGGTGAACAATGGCTATGCGCGGCTGCATGGCAGTTTTTCCGCTACTTCATCCATTACCTCCGAGGTTATCCGCACCAAGGGTGCTAGCGGCCTCTCGTTGACCTACAGCCGGGAAACCTCTGGTCTGGATGCGGGCGAATCCTTGATTGCTGAAGTCTCGGTCGATGGCGGCGCCTTCACCGTTCTGGAATCCTCGCGCGATGCGTCCGGCAGCACGACCCTTTCTCTTCCGCCGGCTGAAAACGAGCTCAGACTGCGTTTCAGCCTCGATGCCAATACCTATTTCGACCGGGCAGAATTGCGCAGTATTGTGCTCAATGGCGAAGTGGGCAAGGGCAACGATGATTGCGGGGGCGTGCCCTGTGAAGAGCCGCCAACCGGCGAGCGCACGACCATCGTTCCGGATAGCAGCTGGGACTGCGGTATGCCCGATGGGATTCCGGACCCCAGCAGTGGCGAGCTGCTGTTTACTGCGCTGTTGCCCACAGGCAGCGTGAAAGATCTGGGTCAAACGCCTTATGGTCAGCGTAGCGTGGTAACGGTCAATGGCGGGCGGCTGAATGACACCAGTAGCGAATTGAATGGCAGCATTCAATCCGGCGCGCTTGATTTCAATCTGGCACTGCCGAGCGGGGCGGTTGAGCATGAGAGTCGCTATACCATCCGTACGGCTGGCGGGACCCAGGTGTACATGCGCAACTGTGGTGTGGCCGATGGCGACAGGGTTCGTTTCGTGGCGGATTTCGAAGCGCCTAATAACAGTCCCTTGAGCTGGTTGCATCAGGGTACTTACGTAGGCGTCAGAGAGCAGACGGATGCGGGCGTGCGCCTGAGCCTGTATCAGAATCCAAAGCCAGGCGGTAATGATCAGGTCGTAACGACACCCAGTGATAATGGACTGCGCCAACAATCCTGGGACTGCCCAGCGCTTCCGGCTGGCGCGGATAGTGGTAACCAGATACTCCAAGCCAGAGTTGGGATTGGCGGGTTCCAGAGCATAGGGGATTCGAAATACGGCTCGCGGCGCATTATTCCCATCACAGGGGACAGTTTTTCGGGCGATTTTGCCGGAGAGGTCAATCCGGGCGGCGCGGATTATCAGTTAACGGTTGATGGGGATCTGAGCCTGGAGGCCCGTTATACCTTGCAGACCAGCGATGGCGAAACCATCGTGGTGCGAAACTGTGGAGATTATGGCAACTCCTCGCTGACGCTCCCGCTGTTCGAAGCGAGCACCTCAGGCAAATACGCATGGCTGAACGATAGCGAGTTTGTAGGGACCATCACCCCGGGGCTTTCGTCCGTGACCATCACGGTATTCGACAGGCAGTAAGCGAGGAGCGGAGCGTAGCTTGCGCCGGCATTGCTTGGATGGGCGAATGGGTATGTCTGGACCTATATCGGGACGCTAGCAAAAAAGCTGAATCCCCCCTAACCCCCCTTTTTCAAAGTGGGGGACTTGTCGGGGCAGCGGCAGACTATGGCTCCAGGCACTGGCGCTTGCATGTGGCTGGGTATTTCAAAAATGTGAAACTGGTTAGCGGCGGCCGGTGTTTTATTCCGGTATGAGCCTATCTCTCAGAACGACATGGATCTCCAGGCCTGCACGCACGGTCCCCACTTTGAAAAAGGGGGGTTAGGGGGGATTCCGGTTTGATTTGGCAATCCATATGCACAAGACACTGGCCAACCCCGGTGAGGTTCGCGACACTGTTCCGAGGCGCCAGCTGCAGAGCGGCGCGCGAATTCTCATCCATCGGCGCTATCAGGCGCTGTGAAGACAAGGTTGCGCCATGATCGATTTCGAAAACAAGGGTTTCTTCAAGCTTAAACAGAACAAGGAATACGCCGACAGGGTCGCCGAGCTGCTGATGGAGGGCGAGCAAGTCATCGACTCATACAAGTCCATGCGTAATGGCGTTGTATTTACCAACAAGCGAATCATCGCGGTAAACGTGCAGGGCCTTACTGGCAGCAAGAAGGATTTCACCTCTTTGCCATATAAGGAGATCGTGGCGTATTCAATCGAAACGTCCGGCACCTTCGATATTGATTCCGAGCTGCAAATATACTTCTCTTCACTGGGCAAAGTGCAGTTCGAATTCACCGGCAGAACAGCAATCGTGGAGATATCGAAACATATATCCCGGCATGCGCTATAAGCTGCGTCAAGGTATTGCATTGAGGGCGTAGACAAACGCGTCCACCTGTTCGCCGCTGTCCAGCGTGATGGCGGCCAGCGTACGCTGGTACTCTTCGCCTTCGAATTGATCGAGCGCGTCCCAGTGGTTATGCGGGTACGGGTCTGCTCAATCGAGCTCAAGCCTAACGTACGATCATCACCGACCGTTTCGACTGCTGGACCACGCGCAGGGCATTAGTCCCCAGCACGTAGTCTTCGAGGCGTTTGCGTTTGTGCGACGACATGACGATCAGATCGACTTCCTGCTTTTTGGCGACGCGCAGGATTGCTTCATAGGGTTTGCCATCCGCCACGACGCGTTGCACTTTCACGTCCTTGGGGATCATCTCCTTGACGAATTCGCGCAGGTTGTCGCTGAAGGCCTTCTTCGCCTTGGCGGCAAAGTCCTTGGGAAAGAAGCCCCCAACCAGCGGCAGACCGAAATCCGGCAATACGGTGACGATGAACAGCGATGCCTCGTGGGCCCGGCACAGTTCCAGCGCGACTGGCAGCGCTTTTTGCCAGGATGCCTTATGGTTCAGATCGATGGCCAGCAGGATCTTGTTATACACGGGCAGTCGCCTCCACACGCGGCTTGTCGGTGGGCTTGCGGCGCGACCACTGCAGCCCGACGATCATGGCGAACAGTAACAGGCCCGGTATCCACATCCATTCCTTGGCGATGCGGTCCACGGGAGCCAGCACTTCGAGGATTTCCTGGTCGAAGTCGAAACCCAGATCGGCGGCGAGACTGCCATAGGTAACCATATCCACCAGGGTACGCTCGCCATCCTGCATCAGCATCAAGCCCAGTTCGTCCATTCGCTCCTCTCCGGTTGCGCCGTCAGGCACGGGGATAAGCAAATGGAAGGTGCGCGGATCTCCGAGCTTGTCCAGGCCTGCGATCTGCATCCGCAGGTGGCTGCCTTCATCGACGCGCTCCAGGGCCTGGGTCAGCTCGGCGGGGGGGATCGACTCATAGGGATCATGGATGATGTCCATCCAGAAGCCGGGACGGAACAGAGTGAAGGCAACCAGTAACAGGAGAATATTTTCGTACCAGCGGTTGCGTACCACCAGCCATCCCTGCGTGGCAGCCGCAAATATCAGCATGGCTATGGTCGCCACGATAAATATCACGATGCCGTGCCACAGGCCGACGTCGATCAGCAGCAAGTCGGTATTGAAGATGAACAGGAACGGCAGGGCAGCGGTGCGCAGGCTGTAATAGAACGCTTGGAAACCAGTGCGGATCGGATCACCGCCGGATACCGCCGCGGCCGCGAAGGAAGCCAGGCCGACCGGGGGCGTGACGTCCGCCATGATGCCGAAGAAGAACACGAACAGGTGCACTGCGATCAACGGGACGATCAACCCGTTCTGCTGACCGAGGGTTACTACCACCGGGGCAAGCAATGCCGATACCACGATATAGTTGGCGGTTGTTGGCAACCCCATGCCCAGAATAAGGCTGAGCACGGCTGTCAGGATAAGCATCAGCATCAGGTTGCCCATCGACAGCAGCTCCACCAGATCCGCCAGAACCAGACCCACCCCGGTCTGTGATACCGCACCGACGATAATGCCGGCTGTGGCTGTCGCGATGCCGATGCCGATCATGTTGCGCGCGCCTGCTACCAGGCCCTGCCACAGGTCGCTCAACCCGTGCATGAGGTCATCGCCCAGCGCGCTCTGGCCGCGGAACAGGGCGATCAGCGGACGCTGGGTGAGGATGATGATGATCATGAACACAGTGGCCCAGAATGCCGACAGGCCGGGCGATAGCCGCTCAACCATCAAGCACCAGATCAACACGATCACCGGCAGGATGTAGTGCAGGCCGGACATGACCGTGGGGCGGGTCTGCGGGAGTTTCAAGACTGGCGAATCAGGGTCGTCCAGTTCCAGTACAGGATATTGGGAACCCAGTTTCAGCAGTCCGACGTAGACCGCCATCAGAATCGCGGATATCACCCAGAACGCGCTGTCACCGAGGATCGGTTTGAGCCAGCCGAGGCCGTAATAGACCGCTAATGACAGGGCCATCAGTAACAAGAGTCCGGTCAGAAAGCCGATCACCTTGCGCACGAATGGGCGGGGCGGGTTGCTCGATTCCAGGCCTTGCATGCCGGCCTTCATGGCTTCCAGATGCACGATATAGACCAGCGCAATATAGGAAATCAACGCCGGCAGGAAGGCGTGCTTGATGACTTCGACGTAGGAAATACCCACGTACTCGACCATGAGAAACGCCGCGGCGCCCATCACCGGCGGCATGATCTGGCCGTTCACCGATGAGGCGACTTCCACCGCGCCGGCCTTTTCGGAGGAGAAGCCCACGCGTTTCATCATCGGGATAGTGAAGGTCCCGGTGGTTACCACGTTGGCAATGGAGGAGCCGGAAATCAGACCGGTCATGCCGGACGCGACCACGGCGGCTTTGGCCGGGCCACCTCGATAATGGCCGAGCAATGAGAAGGCGACCTTGATGAAATAGTTGCCGGCGCCCGCCTTGTCCAGCAGCGCACCGAACAGTACGAACAGGAACACGAAACTGGTCGATACGCCGAGCGCAATACCGAACACGCCCTGGCTGGTCAGCCACTGGTGGTTGGTCAGGGATTCAAGGCTGACGCCCCGGTGGGCCAGGATGCCCGGCATATGAGGGCCGGCCAGGGAATAGATAATGAATATCGAGGCGACGATCATGAGAGGCGGACCCAGCGCACGGCGGGTTGCCTCAAGCAGCATGATCAGGCCGGTTACACCTACGACCACGTCGATTGTTGTGGGGCTCCCGGGCCGGCTGGCCAGCTCGGAATAGAATATGAAGAGATAAGCTGCGCAGAAAGACGCGACCAGAGCGAGAACCCAGTCAAGGATCGGCACGTAATTGCGTGGGGAGCGCTTGAGCGCTGGGAAGGCCATGAAGCCGAGGAATACGGCGAACGCCAGGTGGATCGAACGCGCCTCGGCACTGTTGAACACACCGAAGCCAACCATATAAGGCAATGGCGAGGCGATCCACAGCTGAAATAATGACCAGGCGGCAGCGATACACACCAGCAGTTTGCCGGTGGCGCCGCCGGGCTTACGGGCACCGGTATCGGAGGAGGCGACCATATCCTCCAGTTCGGTATCCGTATCGTCGCGTTGGAGATTCTGTTCGCTCATGGCAGACCCTGAGTCAGCTGATCCAGAAGGTAAACGGGCCGCTATGAGCGGCCCGGTACAGGGTTACATCCAGCCTCGTTCCTTGTAATAGCGCACTGCGCCATCGTGCAGCGGAACGGAGAGACCTTCCTTGATCATTTCTTCCTCAGTCAGCGTCGCGAAAGCCGGATGCAGGCGCTTGAACCGGTCGAAGTTCTCGAATACGGCCTTGACGGTCTGGTACACGGTTTCTTCCGGAGTGTCAGCCGAGGTCACCAGCGTGGCGCGCACGCCAAAGGTTTCCACGTCCTCGTCATTGCCACGATACAGTCCGCCTGGAATGGTTGCTTTGGCGTAGTAGGGGCGTTCTTCGATCAGTTCGTCTATTTCCTCACCGGATACCGACACCAATACCGAATCAACGGTGGTGGTTGCTTCCTGGATCGAACCGTTCGGGTGGCCGGCCACATACACCATGGCGTCGACGTTGTTGTCACCCAGTGCGGCGGCCTGCTCGGCTGCGTCCAGCTCGGATGCCAGCGCGAAGTCGGAACGCGTCCAGCCGAGCGCGTCCATGACTACATCCATGGTGTCGCGCTGACCCGAGCCGGGGTTGCCGATATTGACGCGCTTGCCCTTCAGATCCTTGACCGTTTCAATGTTCGCATCGCGGCGGGCAACGACGGTAAGGGGCTCGCCGTGCAGCGCGAAAATCGCACGGAGTTTTTCGAAGGCGCCGGCATCTTCAAAGTTCTCGATACCCTTGTAGGCTTTGAACTGTACATCGGACTGGACGACGCCCATGTCCATTTCTCCGCCACGGATGGCGTTTACGTTGGCTACCGAACCACCGCTCGACGGAGCATTACAACGAATACCGTGTTCATTGCTGTTGCGGTTGATCAACCGGCACACTGACTGACCGACAACGTAATACACGCCGGTTTGTCCGCCAGTACCGATGGTGACGAAGTTTTCCTGGGCGACTGCCGGAGTGGCAGTGATGCCAGCGCACGCGATCGCGGCGGAAAAAAGTACGGCAAGTGAAGTGCGTTTCATCTGGAATGACTCCTTTTTCTGATCGAGGCCGACGTGCATGTTGCACCGTCTGTCTCCATCCAATTATTAGCTGTTGCCGGAATAACAACTGAAGTGTAGCGGAAGATTGGTGCCATCTCTGAAAATAGCCGCCGCTGACCATTCCTGCAAGTTACCGAGCCGGCCTTCTGTTATGGGGAAAAAGAATAAGAGCAAGACAGGCTGATGTTGCGAAATACGCCTGCAGCATCCAGGGACAGCGGTTGCGGCTGTTCACCTGGATGCCCAAGGGGCATTGCGAATAGGGCTCAGACCGGGGGCCAGCCGCCCATTTCTCGCCAGCGGTTAACGATGGCGCAGAACAGATCTGCCGTCTTCTCGGTGTCATAGCGCGCCGAATGGGCTTCGCGACCATCGAAGTCTATGCCGGCCGCAGCGCAGGCCTTGGCGAGCACGGTCTGTCCGTAGGCCAGGCCGCCGAGGGTGGCGGTGTCAAAGCAGGAAAAAGGGTGAAAAGGGTTACGCTTGATCTGGGTGCGCGCGACGGCTGCGTTGACGAAGCCCAGATCGAAGAAGGCGTTGTGCCCGACCAGCACCGCGCGCTTGCAGCCGGCGGACTTTACGGCCTTGCGAATGTGCTTGAAGATCTCGGTCAGGGCATGGTGTTCGTCGACAGCCATGCGCAACGGATGGTCCAGCTTGATGCCGGTGAACTCCAGCGCTGCCGGTTCGACGTTTGCGCCCTCGAAGGGCTCCACGCGGAAGAAATGCGTGTGGTCCGGGTAGACCATGCCGTCCTCATCCATGCTGATGGTGGTGGCGGCTATTTCCAGCAACGCATCGGTAGCGGCATTGAAGCCGCCGGTCTCGACATCCACTACAACCGGCAGAAAACCGCGGAAGCGGTAGGCCATGGGCGGCTTGGGTCCCGATGGCTGGGTTGCATTATCAATGTTGTCGTCGAATTCAAACTCGCTCACTGGCGATCCTTAGCTTGCAGGCGATTGAACTACTCGCCAGTTGATTGTTTCGCCGGCACGCAACGGGACCACAGACTGGCCTCCGAACGGCAGCGTGTGCGGAGCATTCCAGCTCTCGCGAACCAGGGTAATGCGATCGGTATTGCGCGGCAGGCCGTAGAAATCCGGGCCGTTGAAACTGGCGAAGGCCTCGAGCTTGTCCAGCACGCCAAGCGAGTCGAATGCTTCGGCGTACAGCTCGATGGCTGCATAAGCGGTATAGCACCCTGCGCATCCGCAGGCGGCTTCCTTGGCATGGCCGGCATGCGGTGCCGAATCGGTACCCAGAAAGAACTTGCTCGAGCCGGTCGCGACCGCATCACCCAGCGCCTGCTGGTGACGCTGGCGCTTGAGGATCGGCAGGCAATAGAAGTGCGGGCGTACCCCGCCTGCCAGCAGGTGGTTGCGGTTATACAGCAGGTGATGCGCAGTGATGGTGGCTGCAACGCGATCGGACGCGCTCTGTACAAACTCCACAGCGTCGGCGGTCGTGATGTGCTCGAATACTACCTTTAGCGTAGGAAAACGCTCGACCAGGCCAACCAGCTGCTGGTCAATGAAGCTTTTCTCGCGATCAAAGATATCGACATCGGCATGGGTGACTTCGCCGTGCACCAGTAGAAGCATGCCGACCTCGGCCATTGCTTGCAGCGCCGGGTAGATCTTGTCCAGGGCGGTGACACCCGAATCGGAGTTGGTGGTGGCACCGGCGGGGTACAGCTTTGCCGCGATCGCCTGCTTGTTGTTCCAGGCCTGACGGATGATCTCCGGAGTGGTCTGGTCTGTCAGATACAACACCATCAATGGCTCGAACACGGAATCACTCGGGCGAGCGGCCTGAATTCGAGCCTTGTAAGCCGCTGCCTGCTGACCGTCACGTACTGGCGGCACAAGGTTAGGCATGATGATCGCCCGACCGAATACGCGTGAGGCGTCTGCGACCGTATCAGAGAGCACATCGCCATCACGCAGGTGAATGTGCCAGTCGTCCGGCCGGATGATGGAAAGGGTGTCGGTCATCGCGATGTTCCAGGCTGTTGCAATGGCGCCATGCTACCGGAATTGCCTCGATTTTACACTGAGGGTCGTGAGAGGTTTTGTCCTGCACGCGACCCCTGTCCCGCACTGGGCAATGCACCGCTGGCATAGTCGCAGCCGTTGTCGATGACTTTTCCGATCCGCGCCTTGGGTAAAGTTCCAGGCGGCGCGGCCGATGTAAGGCGCAATGGAAAGCTTATCGCCCGGAGATCTACGTGGTTCGATTGTATCTGGCTGTACCCCTGCTTGGACTGGCTTTGCCTGCTCTGGCGACCACCTACGAGACGCGCATGGAAGACGTCGAGTGGGCAGTGGAGGGCGACCAGTTTGAATGCCGGTTGAGCCAGGCTGTCACCGGCTACGGCGAAGCGGTATTCGTGCGCCGCGCGGGGGAGCAGCCAACGTTTCAGCTCAGGGCATGGGACAACCTGATGCGGGCGGGCTCGGCGTCTCTGTATAACGCTGCTCCACCCTGGCGCCCTGGGAGTGCCGAGCGTTATCTGGGTGAGGCCGTGGTGCAGGAGGGTGCGGTGATGTCCGTGCCGTACCAGCAGGCTGGTCAGATGCTGGCAGGCCTGGCCGGTGGTTTTCATCCGACCATCCAGCGTAGCGGTTGGGCCGGCTCGGAGGCTTCGGTGCGTGTGGTGGTATCCAGTGTCGGCTATCAACAGGCGTGGGTCGATTTCCAGGAATGTATTGGTGGCCTGTTGCCGATGAATCTGGAGCAGATAGCGGCTACCCCGATACGTTTCGCGAGCGGGGCGCGAACGCTGGACCAGGAGGCCCGTGCCTTTCTCGATGTGGTGCTTGCCTATTTGGAAGCAGATCCGGATATCGATCGAATCGAGATAAACGGCCACTCCGACAACTATGGCGACCGGCTTTCCAATCATGAGCTTTCCAGGCAACGTGCATTGGTGGTGCAGGCGTATCTGGCCGAGCACGGTGTTGATCGGGATATCATCAGCGTGCGCTTTCATGGCGGCCGTTATCCGATTGCGGATAACCGGACGGAAGTGGGTAGGGCGGCGAATCGGCGGGTATTGGTGTCGCTGGGGAAGGGCTAAGACGGTTCAGGTTTTGTTCTGCGCTGTGTCTGGGCGAAACCTGGGGTAGCGCAGGCGCACTACACCCCCAGGATAGAGCCGGTGCATGTGGCGTAGCGCAGGTGCGCTACACCCCCAAGATGCGTCGCCTGGTCGCGTCATATTTCACCGGGATCCGCCGTGGCAGCGCCGGGCTGGGTATGTCCCTGGGGTTGGCGTGCGCCTGCGCGCCGACAGAGTCTGATATTGCTGTGAACCCTGGCGTAGCGCAGGCGCGCTTCACCCCCCGGATAGAGCCGGTGCATGTGGCGTAGCGCAGGTGCGCTACACCCCCAAGATGCGTCGCCTGGTCGCGTCATATTTCACCGGGAGCCGCCGTGGCAGCGCCGGGCTGGGTATGGCCCTGGGGTTGGCGTGCGCCTGCGCGCCGACAGGGTGTGATATTGCTGTGAACCCTGGCGTAGCGCAGGCGCGCTTCACCCCCCGGATAGAGCCGGTGCATGTGGCGTAGCACAGGCGCGCTACACCCCCAGGATGCGTCGCCTGGTCGCGTCATATTTTACCGGGATCCTCCGTGGCAGCGCCGGGCTGGGTGTGTCCCTGGGGTTGGCGTGCGCCTGCGCGCCGACAGGGCTTGATATTGCGGTGAACCCTTGCGTAGCGCAGGCGCGCTACACCCCCAGGATAGAGCCGGTGCATGCGGCGTAGCGCAGGTGCGCTACACCCCCAGGATGCGTCGCCTGGTCGCGTCATATTTTACCGGGATCCGCCGTGGCCGCGCCGGGCTGGGTGTGTCCCTGGGGTTGGCGTGCGCCTGCGCGCCGACAGGGTTTGATACTGCGGTGAACCCTGGCGTAGCGCAGGCGCGCTACACCCCCCAGGATAGAGCTGGAGAATTTGGCGTAGCGCAGGCGCGCCCCCCAGGGAGGTACAGATTCACACCTTGAAGCGTCCCACCAATAGATCAATCCGCTGACCGATATCAGCCAGGTGCTGACTGGCCTGGGCGGTTTCGCTGGCGCCGTCGGTTGCTTCGCGCGCCAGGGTGGCGGCTTCGATAACGTTGCGATTGACCTCTTCCACGACGGTCGACTGTTGCGTTGTGGCGCTGGCGATCGAGGCGTTCAGGGCAACCATCTGCTCCATGGATCTGGAGATCTGCGCCAGTGCTTCGCCGGCATGGTTGACCTGTTCAACACTCAGGGCGGAATAGCGGCTACTGCTGTTGATCACCTCGACCACGGTTTGCGTGTTGTTCTGCAGTCGGGAGATCATGTTGTTGATCTCTTCAGTCGACTTCTGGGTGCGCTGCGCCAGATTGCGTACCTCATCCGCGACTACCGCAAACCCGCGTCCAGATTCCCCGGCGCGTGCCGCTTCGATGGCCGCATTAAGCGCCAGCAGATTAGTCTGCTCGGCAATATTGCGGATCACGTCCAGCACAGCGGTAATCTCCCGGGCATCGTTGGACAGCGTCTGCATATGCTGTACAGCGGTGGCAACGCTCTCAGAGAGGTGATCTATCTGCTCGATAGTTTTATTGACCTGCAGCTGACCGTTGCTGGCACCTTCGCTGGCGCTTTCGACTTCCTGCGCAGCGGAGCTGGCATTCTGCGCAATATCATGCACGCCGTAGGTGATTTCATTAATCGCTGTCGCCATCAACTCCATGCGCTCGGATTGCCGGGTCATGCCGTCGAGACTGCTGCCGCTGATACGGTCGAGTTGCTGGCCGGCGCTGCTGAGTTGCCGCGAGTTGTCGCCCAGCTGGGTCACAATGTCCCGAAGGTTAGCGGTGAAGGCATTGAAATGGCGGGCAATCATGCCGATTTCGTCCCGCGCATCTTCTTCCAGGCGCCGGGTCAGGTCGGCTTCCCCGCTGGCAACGTCGCGCATGGCCCGCACGACCTGATCAAGTGGCTTGGCAATGCTGCGACCGATGACATACAGAATGCCCGCCATCAGTGCGGTGATGATCAGAACCAGAATCAGTAATTGCTTCATCTTGGAGATGAATCGCGCTTCCATGTCGGCAACAAATACGCCTGTTCCAACCATGTAATCCCATGGTTTGAAGTGTTTGAACGCGGCGATCTTGCCCAGACCCTTGTCTTCCCCCGGCACGCCCCCGGGGCGAACCCAGGTGTATTCGTGATAGGCCGAGCCCTGGTCGCGCACCTTGTTGGTCATCTCGACGATGACGTTGGGTTCGCCGTTGGGGCTGACCATGCTGGTCAGATCTATCCCCTCAGTCTGCGGCGCCATCGGATGCATGATCATGACGTTGTTCAGGTCATTCACCCAGAAATATTCCTGCCCGGCGTAGCGTAATCCGCGCAGGGCCTCGATCGCTTCCTTGCGTGCAGCCTGTTCGCTCAGCTCGCCACGCAGCTGCTTGCCATGGTAGTGGGCGAGCAGGTCATGTGCGGTGTCGACCAGATGGGTGGCCTTGGTGATCTCCGCCTGGCGCAGTTCCTCCTTGATGCTGAACAGGGTGCTCAGCGAAAGAAGGGCCAGGCTGATAAGCGCAACAATGAGGATCAGCCAGATCCGCTGGTTAATCCTGAGTGTTCGCATCATTTTCATTATTCTGCTCCATGCAGTTGGCTGGGTCTGTTGCCGTTTCTCGCGCCTTGTTCTAAATCAAACGGGCCTCCGTCGCGGCCGCGATGAAGCGGCAACAGACCCTAGTTCTTGGCGGCAAAGCGTGCCCGCTACGCAGGGCTTGTCCGTCTTATCGGCTGCGGCTGACAGTTCTGAAGACATTTCGTCGCAGATATCACAGATTTTTTGACGTCAAGGGTTTGTTGGCCACGGACAAAGCAGGGCTGAGCTATGGTGCTCAGGTTCGGCAGCGCTAACGCTTCGTCTGGTTGATTCGCAGTATTCAGAAATAATATAGAATCGCCGCCGTTGGGACTTTTGAAACGATTCTTCTGTCTACCTCCTCTGTCGCCATTCCTCAGGACTCTTTATGCGGTTATCAACCAAACAGTATTCCGTTGCTGCGTGTCTCGCGGCCACATTGGCGCTGGCCGGTCCGGCTCATGCTGAACCCGAAGTGATGGAAAACGATGCCAAAAGCGGCGCCAAACCCGAGCAGCTCGGTGGCCAGGTAGTGGTGGGCTGGATCGAAAAGGCGCAGATCCTGCCGGAACTGGCGGCCGTGAAACTCAAGGTGGATTCCGGCGCGCTGACCTCGTCAATGCATGCGGTCAACATCGAAACCTTCACCCGTAAAGGCAAGGAATGGGTGCGCTATGACGTGCCGGTGAAGGACGCCGATACCGACGAACTGGTACGGATGGAGTTCGAGCGTCCGGTATACCGCCGGGTGCTGGTGCGTGGTGCTGGCGGTAAGGAAAGGCGTCCGGTGGTCAAGATGTCGATCTGCTTGGGTGATCAGGTATATGAAGAGCAGTTTTCGTTGCGTGATCGCGGTGACATGACCTACCCGGTATTGATCGGCCGTCGCACCATCGAAAACATCGGTCTGATCGACGTTTCCCAAACCTTCCTGCTCCCGCTGGAATGTCCGGCCGAAGCAGGCGAGGAGGAACGCAGCAAGCAGAAGCGCATGAAGCGTGATGAATCGCTGGTCGATGACAGCAAAATGAAAGAGCCGGAGGAAACCGAGGACGAAGACGAGGATTGATTCGTCTGAAGGCTTTGTCTGTCTGAATTGATTGCGGCGTGCAAACAGCACGCCGCAGATCCTTTGTTAGTACCGAATGACCAGCGTGATTACCACATCAGATCATCTGGCACCTTGAACGCCGCGTAAGGGTCGTCTTCGGCTGGTGTGTCGTCTTCGACCCTGGCGATCACCACTGGCCAATGGGGCGCGCGCTCCATGACCTTCTGCGCAACGTCCACCGGAATCAGCTCGAACTTGCCTGATAGCCGCACGATGCCCAGCTTGCCACGGCTCAGCTGGTTGAACTGCTCATCGGTAACGTGGATCTTCTTGATCTTGTTCTTGCTGGCAAACTGATAGGGCGTCTCGCCGCCGCTCCGATCAATTTTCGCCTGTTCAATGATCTGCTTGACCTGCGCTTCGCTTTCCTTGCGAGCACTCTCCAACTTGCGCTGCTCATTGAGCTGCCGATCACGCTCAGCCTTCTCGGCGCGCGCTTTCTCGACCGCTGCGGCGGTGTCGTGCACTTTATCCGGCTCGTTTTTGGCGGCTTTCTTCTTGGCGCGCTGGGCCTGTTTCAACTTTTTCTCGTCGACCAGACCGGCCTTGAGCAATTGGGCTTGTAGGGAGTTGACCATGCTGTAGGGCTACCTGCTTGAGACTGAAGATGGGCCATTCTAGCGTTAATCGCGGCTCTTTTCGCGTGCTTCCTGCGCTTCCATTTCTGCCTTGCGCGCCTGGACGCGCTTCATCGTTTCAGGATCGATGGGCATCTTGTTGGCGGTCTTGCGCAGCATATACAGGGTGCCAAGCAGAGTGGCCACGGCGATGGCGATGAAAATCCAGCCGATGGTAGGCATGCGCGCGCTCCTATTGCGAATTTACAACTATGATGACTGAAAAGAGCCCCAGGCGAGGAGATAAAAATCATCGGCGCCCGGTCATTTTTTCAGAGGTTCCATGACAGAAGATAGCAAGCAAGCGCCGTTCTCGCTCCCACCCGATCTTCTGCACCGATTGCAATCGATGCAGCCGCTGCTGTGGGTGAATCCCGGGCGCCGTACTCAAGCGGACCCGATCAGGCCGGACGATGTTGACACGGCTGCGCAACGCTTCAGCAAGGCCGGGCCGTTGCTGGTAAGGCGTATTGCCGAGCTGGAGCATCCGGAAGGCCTGATTGAATCGCCCCTGGTACCGGCGGACACATTGCGCGATGCACTGGATGGCGCCGGCCGCTGGCTGCTCAAGGCGGACCATCAGTTGCCGCTGGCCGGCTCGGTCAAGGCGCGTGGCGGTTTTCACGAGGTGCTTGAGTGTGCCGACCGCACAGCCAGGCAGCTGGGGTGGGATGGTCAATCGTTCGCTGAGTTGGGTAGCTCCGTATGGCGCGAGCGATTCGGGCGGTACCGCCTGGTAGTGGGCAGCACGGGCAATCTGGGTATCAGCGTCGGGTTGTTATCCCGCGCGCTGGGGTTTCGCGCCGAAGTGCACATGTCCAGTGATGCCAGCGAATGGAAGAAGCAGTTGCTGCGCGAGCGCGGCGTTGACGTGGTCGAGCATGATGGCGATTACGCCAGCGCGGTGAAGGCAGGGCGCGCCATAGCAGAAGCCGATGACCATTCGCATTTTGTCGATGACGAACGTTCGGCTTCGCTGTTTACCGGCTATGCAGTGGCAGGCAGGCGCCTCGCCGCGCAGCTGGAAAGACAGAACATCGAGGTCTCCCACGAGCATCCATTGATCGTCTATCTACCCTGCGGCGTCGGCGGTGCGCCGGGTGGAATCGCCTATGGTTTGAAGCTGATATTCGGCGACAGGGTGCATTGCTGGTTCGCCGAGCCGGTGAGTTCACCGAGCGTGCTGATGCAACTTGCTTCAGGCCTTGAGTCGCCACTGTCGGTGTATGACATCGGGCTGGATAACAGGACCCTGGCCGACGGGTTGGCAGTAGGGCAGGCTTCGTTGCTGGCGACGGCCTGCATGCAGGATCGCCTGGCCGGCGTGTTTACAGTGAGGGATGACGCGTTGCGGGAGTACCTGGCTCTCGCCGGCAAGCTGCTTGGCGAAAAGCTTGAGCCCTCCGCCACGGCCGGTTTTGCCGGACCGGGGTGGCTGTCCGACTCGACCGCCGGACGCGAATGGTGCGCAGCGCATAAGGTCGATCCGGCAAACGCCACGCACGTGCTATGGAGCACTGGCGGTGGGCTGGTGCCTGAGTCTGTGTATCAACGCTGGCTGGCGGATTAATCCGCCAGCTTTCACTGATTCTGCTCAATCACGCCTTGCTGTTTAAGGCTTGCCAGCTGTTCGGCTGTCAGGTTCAGGCGCTCGCGTAATACGTCATCGGTATCCTGCCCCAGCAGCGGCGCGGGGCGGTGATACTCGACCGGCGAGCCCGACAGTTTTAACGGGCTGCCGACCATGGTGAAGTCCGGATTGAGCGGATGCGGGATATTAACGAGCATATCGCGCGCCTTGATCTGCGGTTCGTCCAGCGCCTGGGCGATATTGTTGATGGCCCCGACCGGAACCTTGACCGGGTGGATCTTGCTCACCCATTCATCTGCTGTGCCTGTAAGGAAGTGCGCGGAAAGGATCTCGACAATTTCGCTGCGGTGTTTGACCCGGTCAGCATTGCGCGCAAAACGCGGATCGCCGGGCAGCTCAGGCAGCCCGATGGCGTTGCACATTGCGATGAACTGGCTGTCGTTGCCGCAGGCAATGATGAAGTCGCGATCTGCCGCGCGGAACACCTGATAGGGCACGATATTGGCGTGGGCATTACCAAAGCGATCTGGCACCTTGCCCGAAGCCAGATAGTTCATGCTCTGGTTGGCCAGGGTGGCTACCTGAACATCCAGCAGCGCCATGTCGCAATGCTGACCGAGGCCGGTTTTCTCCCGGTTGATCAGCGCCGCCTGAATCGCGATGGTGGAATACAGGCCGGTGGTCAGGTCGGCAAAGGCCACGCCAGTTTTCTGCGGGCCGCCGCCGGGCAGGTCGTCACGCTCGCCAGTGATGCTCATCAGGCCGCCCATGCCCTGGATGATGAAGTCATAACCCGGCTCTTCGGCACGGGGCCCGGTCTGGCCAAATCCGGTGATCGAGCAATACACCAGCCGCGGGTTTATTTCCGAGAGCGTCTCATAGTCCAGACCGTACTTGCCCAGCGAGCCGGCCTTGTAGTTCTCGATCAGCACGTCGCAGTCGGTCACCAATGCGCGTACCAGCTCCTGACCTGCGGAGCTGGCCAGATCTATCGCGATCGAGCGCTTGCCACGGTTGGCTGACTGGTAGTACGAGGCTTCTGCGGTCCATTCGCCCTGGGGATCCTTCATCCATGGCGGGCCCCAGCCGCGTGTGTCGTCGCCGCTGCGGGGCCGCTCGACTTTGATCACTTCGGCGCCAAGGTCAGCCAGGATCTGGCCACACCAGGGTCCTGCCAATACCCGGCTCAGGTCCAATACTCGTATACCTGTCAGCGCACCCATATCTTTTCCCGTCGTTAACGGCCGGCAGCAGCCGACCTCTGTGTCTCGGAACAGCGCAGATCGCACCTGTTGCCACACTAAGGCGTCATGCTGAGTTGCGATAGCGTAAGCATTGTTCCACTGTGCAGTACTAGGTACTGAAAAATGTGAAGCCGATCATAGTTTCCAGTGGGGCCTGAGTAAAGGCTCGCTCGACCTGACGGGGGAATCAACTGAGCCGGCCTCTTTGGAGGTGTCTGCATTGCGGAACAGATATCCAAGCGTCTCGACAGTTAGTTTCACTCTGCAGTACTCTGTTTTGTTTTGTTGAAATCGAATGAAAACTGGCGCTACCATGCGCCCCTGCCGGAGTGAGCGACAGCCATGAGCGAAGCCGATAACACCACCCGATCCACCAGCGCTGACAACCATCTGCTGGATCTAATGAGCACTGCAGAGGACGAAGTCAAGGATCGCGATCTGGTCACTGCGCTGGCCAGAGGCGTGGAGATCCTGCGCTGTTTCAATCCTCGTGAAACGCTGTTGGGTAACCAGGATCTGGTGAACAAGACCGGCTTGCCGAAGGCTACGGTCACGCGTCTGACCCATACGCTGACCCGCCTCGGTTGCCTCAAGCGACAAGCGCAGACCGGGAAGTATCAGTTGGATGTGGGTGTGATGGGGTTTGGCTACGCGCTGTTGTCGAATCTGTCGGTTCGCGCCACGGCGCATCCGCTGATGGAGGATATGGCTGCCTATTCGGAAGCATCCGTAGCAATGGCCGCCCGCGACCGGTTGCAGATGGTGTATCTGGATGTCGCCTACGGAAAGGCAAACATGAGCACGCGGCGTCATATCGGCACCTACCTGCCGATGTGTTTTACCTCCGTGGGCAGGGCAACGCTGGCCGCCATGCCAGAGGCAGAGCGCGATTACATGATGGACCACCTGCGCGGGACCATGGGCGATCAGTGGCCGTCGACGCGTCGATCACTGGAGCGCTCCTTCCGTGATTACGCCGATTTCGGTTATTGCCTGTCCATCGGCGAGTGGCATCGGGATATCAACGCAGTAGCTGTCCCGATGTTGCACGCCGAGCACGGTCTGCTGGCATTCAACTGCGGTGGACCGGGGTTCCATCTGCCGCAGGACAAGCTTGAGGACGACATCGGACCGCGTCTGGTGAACATGGTAAGCAACATAGGATCCGCTACCCGCTGACCACGGTCCGGGTTACGCAGTGTGGATAATCAGCCTGCACGCAGGCCAATGAGGAGAAACATATGATTCGTGATCCGGAAACGCTGAGCATTCTGCTCGATTCCATTAATCAGTTTGTTACCCAGGAACTGATTCCGCGTGAGAACGAGGTAGCGGAAACCGATCAGATCCCCGCAGATATAGTCGAGCAGATGAAGGCCATGGGCCTGTTCGGCCTGACCATCCCCGAAGAGTTCGGTGGGCTGGGCGTGACCATGGAAGAAGAGGTCAGCATCGCATTCGAGCTGGGCCGCACATCTCCTGCGTTCCGTTCGTATATCGGCACCAACAACGGCATCGGCTCGATCGGCATCCTGCTGGATGGCACCGAAGAGCAGAAGGCGCACTATCTGCCCAAGCTGGCTGCAGGCGAATATCTGAGCTCGTTCTGTCTGACCGAGCCGGATTCCGGCTCCGATGCTGCGTCGCTGAAGACCACCGCAGTGCGGGATGGCGATTTTTACGTGCTCAATGGCACCAAGCGCTTCATCACCAATGCTCCTCATGCGGGTATTTTCACCGTGATGGCGCGTACCGATCCCGAGATCAAGGGTGCTGGTGGTATCAGCTCGTTCATCGTCGAGCGCGGCACGCCCGGCCTGACCATCGGCAAGCCCGATCAGAAGATGGGACAGAAGGGCGCGCACACGGCTGATGTGATCTTCGACAACGTTCGTGTTCCCGCCGGCAACCTGATCGGCGGCAAGGAAGGCGTTGGTTTCAAAACGGCCATGAAGGTGCTGGACAAGGGGCGCCTGCATATCGCCGCGCTGTCGGTCGGTGCTGCCGAGCGCATGCTGGATGACTCCCTGCGTTATGCCGTTGAGCGCAAGCAGTTCGGCCAGCGTATCGCTGATTTTCAGTTGATCCAGGGCATGCTTGCCGACAGCAAGGCGGATATCTACGCCGCGCGCTGCATGGTGCTGGATGCGGCGCGCAAGCGTGACGAGGGGCTGAACATCAGTACAGAAGCCTCCTGCGCCAAGATGTTCGCTACCGAGATGTGTGGCCGGGTGGCCGACCGTGGGGTTCAGATCCATGGCGGCGCCGGTTATATCAGCGAGTACGCCATCGAGCGCTTCTACCGCGACGTTCGCTTGTTCCGCCTGTACGAAGGGACCACCCAGATCCAGCAGGTGATCATCGCCCGCAACATGATCCGCGACGTTCAGGGTTAAGCAAGACCGCGGGGTTTGTTGACGCTTGGTTTTCTGCTGTAACGACGCGTCAGCAAATCCCGCACACCATCAGAAAAGAGGGCTGGCCCCTCGCTCACCGGGTAAGTTTATGCATTCTACCGCTCAGGCCGCCGCCGTTGCTGCGCCGGCCAAGAACAACATCTGGATCATTGTTTTTATCTTCTGCTTCCTGGGTCTGCTGATCGATGGCGCAGATCTCATGTTGCTCTCATACAGCCTGACCAGCCTGAAGCAGGAATTCGGTCTGACCAACATGCAGGCAGGCAGCCTCGGCAGCTTTACGCTCGCGGGCATGGCCATTGGCGGTATCTATGGTGGCTGGGCCTGCGACCGCTTTGGCCGGGTCAAGACAGTGGTGTGGACCATCGTGCTGTTTTCCATCGGCACCTGCGCGCTGGGTCTGACCCAGAACTACTGGCAGTTTGCGGTGTTCCGTTTCATATCGTCCCTCGGGCTGGGCGCTCTTTATGTCGCCTGTAATACGCTGATGGCCGAATATGTACCGACCCGGTTCCGCACGACTGTGCTGGGCACGTTGCAGGCCGGCTGGTCAGTGGGCTACATCGTCGCCACCTTGTTGGCCGGATGGCTTTTGCCCACCTACGGCTGGCGCTACCTGTTCTATGTCGCCATCATCCCGGTGACGCTGGCTATAGTGATGCAGCGCCTGGTTCCCGAGCCGCCGGCCTGGGTCAAGGCCAAGGCTGAGCGCGCCAGCAAAGCCGCCGCTGATCTGCGCGATAACATCAAACAGCCGGAAAAACGCGAAAGCGCTTACAAGATGATCTTCGGTGATCCGCGCGCGCGCAGCATGTTCATCTTCTGGTGTCTCACCGCAGGCTTCCTGCAGTTTGGCTACTACGGTGTGAACAACTGGTTGCCGGCCTATCTGGAAACCGAACTGTCAATGAACTTCAAGTCCATGACCGCGTATCTGGTCGGGACCTACACGGCGATGATCCTGGGCAAGATCCTGGCCGGTATCGCTGCTGACCGTTTCGGTCGCCGGGTGGTCTACGCGTTCGGCGCGCTGGGTACGGCGCTGTTCCTGCCGCTGATTGTGCTTTATCACAGTCCGGAACATATTCTCTGGATGCTGGTGGTATTCGGCTTCCTGTACGGCATTCCCTACGGCGTTAACGCGACCTATATGACCGAGAGCTTCGCCGCTCGGTACCGTGGCACTGCCGTCGGTGGCGCCTACAACATCGGTCGTATCGGCGCAGCGATCGCACCGGCAGCCATTGGCTTCCTGGCGACCCAGTATTCGATTGGTCTGGGTTTCCTGGTCATGGGCGCGGCGTATTTCATTTGCGGCGTTATCCCATCACTGTTCATCAAGGACAAGCAGTACGATCCGCAGAGCCAGTGATCGGGCGAGCATCAATGAGCTTGGCGTAGCGCAGGCGCGCTACACCCCCAGGGAAGCGCTGCGTATCGCCTTCCTGGGGTTGGTGAGCGGCTCGGGCCGCGTTCGGACTCGCCGACGGGGTTTGCTTAGCGCATCGGCCAGTTCGGGTTTGCAAGTGCGGATGCGGTGTGGCTGTGGGATTGGCGTAGCGCAGGCGCGCTACACCCCCAGGGAGGCGTTGCGTATAGCCTTCCTGGGGTTGGTTGTCCTGGGGTTGGTGTGCGGCTCGGGCTGCGTTCGGACTCGCCGACGGGGTTTGCTTAGCGCATCGGCCAGTTTGGATTTGCAAGTGCGGATGCGGTGTGGCTGTGGGATTGGCGTAGCGCAGGCGCGCTACACCCCCAGGAGGGCGTTGCGTAGCGCTCGTTTTCTTGGGGTTGGTTTCTCTGAGTGTGCGGCTCGGGCCGTTCGGACGCACCGAGGGGGTTTGCTTGGCGCGGTACTGTGCTGCGTTGGACCGAGTTGTGACAAATCCTGATAAAACCGGAGCCAGGCTTCGGTTTTTTATGTGCGCTACAGACTGCTCGAAGCCCAGCCGTTAGAATCGCTGCACCGCGAGAGCTGCCCTGGGGGTGTAGTGCGCCTGCGCTACGCCAGATTTTCGCAGCGTTCCAAGCCTTATCGGTGAGCCCACACGGGTCGCCGAGCGTTATCCATCACTCAAATAAACTGAGCTATGAACCTATTCAAATGGCTGTCCCTGGTTGCGGTAATTTTGGTTGTGGCGGGTTGTACCACCGCGCCTGCTCCGTCAGGCAGCCAGGGGGACTGGGTTGGATACAAACAATCCGGCCAGGCCTCGTTCTACGGGGACAAATTTCAGGGCCGCAAGACTGCCAATGGCGAGCGGTATAAGCACGGCCTGAGCACGGCTGCGCACCGCAAGCTGCCTTTTGGGTCGAAGGTCAAGGTCACCAACACCGTTAACGGCAAGAGCGTTATCGTCAGGATCAATGACCGCGGTCCCTTCGTCAGGGGCCGCGTTATCGATCTTTCGAAATCCGCGTTCGCCAGCATTGGCAACCCGTCGGCGGGCCTGTTGAAGGTAAGGATTGAAGTGCTGCGCTGACAGCGGCATGCGTAGCACGCACGTCGCTTCGGTGCCGTGCCACGCTCACCGCAATCGATACCCCGCTCCAGCGTCAGACCGGTCAGGCGCTCAGCTTGCTGGCTATCTTCGCTACCAGCTCACCCTGATAACCCGCGATCGACAGTTCCGCAGCGGTCGGCTGGCGCGAGCCGTCACCACCGGCCAGCGTTGCTGCGCCGTAGGGCCCGCCACCGCGAACTTCCGATATATCGAACAGCTCCGGTGCACCGTAACCAAGCGGCACGATGATCATCCCGTGATGGGCGAGGGTGGTCCAGGTGCTGGTGAGCGTCATCTCTTCGCCGCCACCCGTGCCGGTGGAGGTGAAAACACTGGCGACCTTGCCGTGCAGCGCGCCGCTGACCCAGTGGCCGCCGGTCTGGTCCAGAAAGGTACGCATCTGTCCGCTCATGTTGCCGAAGCGGGTGGGGGTGCCGAAGATAATCGCATCATAATCGGCCAGCTCCGCGATGGTCGCCTCCGGCGCGGCCTGATTGACCTTGCCGCCGGCATTCTTGAATGCATCCTCGGGCATGGTTTCCGGCACGCGCTTGATGCTGACCTCCGTGCCGCTGACCTTGCGCGCACCTTCGGCCACCGCGTTTGCCATGGTTTCAACGTGCCCGTACATCGAGTAGTACAACACCAGTACCTTTGCCATTGGGATCTTCCTCCTGCTAGTGGCTTGAAACGTGTTCAGCCAGTGTAGAAGGCAGCCCGGCAGCGCGCCGGGCTGGATGCGATTATTTTATGGCGGGTAGCGCTAGTGCGGATTTGGCTGCACGCGGGCCTTGGCGTCAAGGACGCTCGGCGGCTCGTGTCGCTGGCTTGGCCAGGCCCGGGAACAGGCGCCAGTAGTTCACCGGCGAGAGGCGCTCAATCCATGACAGGATACGCGCGTCGTTGCCGACCAGAACCCGCGCCTTGTTGCGCTCGATACCGCGTACGATGATCTCCGCGGCACGTTCAGGGGGCATACGCAGCAGCTTCTGTGTCTGCTTCAGGTTTTTCGCGGCGGTCTCCCTTGGGATATCAGACGCCAGCCGTGCGCTGGTCGCGATGGCGGTTGCCACGCCGCCTGGGTGCACCACGGTTACCCCAACGTTGCTGCCCTGCAATTCCAGCCGCAGCGCGTTGGAGAAACCGCGTACGGCGAATTTGCTGGCGCAGTAGGCGGTCTGTCCAGCGGGTGTGACCAGGCCGAACAGGCTGGAAACGTTGACGATGCGCGCTTCGGCTCGTTGTTGCAGATGCGGAAGGAAGGCCCGGGTAAGGCGCACTACCGCTTCGAAGTTGATAGCCATCAGCCAGTCGAAGTCTTCCTCGGATACCTGCTGAAAATGCCCACCCAGGGCCACGCCGGCATTGTTGATCAGAATATTGACCTGGCCGTGCTCGGCCAGCACGGCCTGGGGCAGGGCGGCGATATGGTCCCGGTTGGCGACGTCAAGGCAATGCTCGCTGACGCGTACGCCCTGGGCGCGCGCCAGACGGGCGGTTTCAGCAAGACCTTCAGGATTGATATCGACCAGTGCCACATGACAACGCCGGCTCGCCAGTGATTGCGCAACTGCCCGGCCAATTCCGCTGCCAGCGCCGGTGAGTACCGCGACCGAATCATTGATTTGCATAGGTTTCGTCCCTGTTATTGAAACTGCATGACGCCGTCGTTGATACGGCCATATTGAATAGTGAGCTTGTCCTGGGTGTAGTTCTGATAGACCTGCCAGGGTCTGCGGTCGCCTTGCCTGGGCAGCAAACCGGCCGCGCGCTGCACATAGCCTGAAGTGAAATCCAGGAACGGAGCCTCCAGCACCTGCGGATCGCGCCGCGGTACAGCGATGCGGTAGCCCTTGCGGTCCATGTAGCGCAGCAGGCGGCAGGCGTAGTTGGCGGTGAGCTCGGCTTTCAGCGTCCAGGATGAATTGGTATAGCCGAAGGTGAGTATGAAGTTGGGTATGTCGCTGAGCATCATGCCCTTGTAGGCCATGCTCTGGCCGGCTTCGACGGTTTTCCCGTCGACCGTAACGGTCATGTCACCCAGCGCGTTCAGCTTGAGGCCGGTGGCGGTGACAATAATGTCCGCCTGGATTTCCTCGCCGGAGGCCAGGCGGATGCCGGTCGCGGTGAACTGGTCGATGGTGTCGGTGACGACGGATGCGCGGCCTTCACGAATATCATGGAACAGATCGCCGTCGGGTACAGCGCACACGCGCTGATCCCAGGGATTGTAGCTCGGCGTGAAATGCCTGATGTCGATCGACGGACCGAGTTCATCCCGGGCCATCTCCAGGATCCGCTGCTTGAACATCTCCGGTTTGTTGCGCGCGATGCGGTAGAAAAAGCTGCCGACCAGTACGTTCTTCCAGCGGGTCAGGGCATGCGCGGCGGGCATTGGCAGCCATTTTTGCAGGCCCTGCGCAATATTATCCTGCAACGGGCGGGACACCACGTAGCTGGGCGAGCGCTGGAGCATGGTCACATGCGCGGCGGTTTTGGCCATGGCGGGTACCAGCGTGACGGCGGTAGCGCCACTGCCGATCACTACGACGCGCTTGTCTGCGTAATCCAGATCCTGCGGCCAGAATTGCGGGTGAATGATCTTGCCCCTGAACGCGGATTCGTTGGCAAAAACCGGCCGATAGGCTTCATCGTAGCTGTAGTAACCCGCGCACAGGGATAACAGGCGAGTGCGCAGAATCTGCTCCTCTGTCTGCCCGTCGGCCTGGGTCACTTGTGCGGTAACGGTCCAGCAGGCGTCTTCGCTGGACCAGGCTGCGTCCGTGACCTTGTGCCCAAAACGAATATGGCGAGTAATGCCAGACTCTTCGGCGGTTTCCTCGATATAACGCCTGATATCCGGCCCATCGGCAATGGCCTTGCGGTGCAGCCAGGGCTTGAAGCTGTAGCTCAGCGTATACATGTCTGAATCGGAACGGACGCCAGGATAGCGGAACAGATCCCAGGTGCCGCCGATGGCGTGTCGCGCCTCCAGAATGGCGTAGTGCTTGTCCGGACACTGACTGGTCAGTGCACGCGCGGCGCCGATTCCGGACAGGCCGGCACCAATGATCAGGACATCATAGGGCGCGGTCGGTAACTGTAATTTTTGTTGGTTCACATTGTTCTGCCGTCAGTAGCGGTAGTGACAATCTAAATTGTCGCTTATGCTTTGACAATACACATTGTCAGATTAGCTTGGATTGGACGGGATTGATGACGACACAGACTTCTTCGCCACGGCGTTACCGGGGCTCCGCCATCGAGGCCCGCCGGGCTCAACGGCGTCAGCAATTGATCGACGCTGCGTGCGAGGTCTATGGCCGCAATGGTTACCGGCATTCCAGCGTCAAGCAGGTGTGTGACGCGGCTGGACTGACGCAGCGGTATTTCTACGAATCCTTTTCCCACAGCGACGAGTTACTCATCGCCTGTTACGAACAAGCTGCAACGGCGTTACGTGAGGAAATCACTGGCGCAGCAGAACGGGCGAGTGTGGACCGGGCAGAACGGGGCAGAGCGATGCTGCTGGCGTATTTTCAGGCGCTGAAGGCGCGCCCGTTGATTGCCAACCTGCTGCTGGTAGAGATTCGCGGCATCAGCCCGGCGGTGGACAAGGCTATCTTCCGCGCTCTCCAGGCCATGAACCGAGACCTCACGCGCGTAGTGGTACGCCCCGACCATCAGCCTGACGAACTCCTGCATGCCGGCGTGATGGGCGGCGTCATCCATATTGCGCTGCACTGGATGGCGAGCGGTTACAGACAGCCGACCGATGTGGTGGCCAATACCGCATTCAAGCTGAGCGCTGCCATGCATGGCTGAGCGGCCTACTGCAGAATCTCCTCAGCGTCACGGTCTCGCGTTGGCCTGGCCTCCGGCATCTGAGTGCGTTTCAGCGCAGTCACCCTCGCTGTTGCGGTCTGGTCAGCTTCCTCAAAATGCTCGATCAGGGCGGGATCCATTTCGTAGGGATCGAGCAGGTAAATCAGGCGCCCGTCTTCGTCCACTTCGGCAGTCCAGTAACCCAGGATCAGTTGTGGCCCGTCGGGAACAGCCAGTTCATAGGTCTGTCCGCGGTCAAGCAGTTGCTGAACACGTTGCTGCTGTGCCTCGCCCATTTCCGCAACGAGTCTGTCGGCGAGCGCGCTGGCCGATTGCACCCTCACACAGCCAGAGCTGAGCGTGCGTGCCGCCCGGCTGAACAGATGCTGACTCGGCGTGTCATGCAGATAAACCGAAAAGGGATTGGGGAAGCGAAACACCATGCGCCCAAGCGGATTGTCCGGGCCGGGCGCCATCCGCAGCATGATGCCGCGGGGATTGTCCCAGTCGATATCCATCGGATCCAGATGGCGTCCAGAGTAATCCAGTACCTGCAGCGCGTGGGTTTGCAGGTACTCCGGGTCCTTGCGGATCTGTGGCAGCTTGTCTTCGCGCAATATGGTCGGCGGGATGGTCCAGCTCGGGTTCAATGTCAGGCGATTGATGCGTGAGACCAATAGCGGCGTTTGCCTGGACCTGGTGCCGACCTGGACCCGTGAGGCCCATAGCCGCTCATGGCCACGATACAGGCGAATATCGCCGCCGGCGGAGTTCACCAGAACGACATAATCTTCCCTCAGTGCGCTCAGCCAGCGCAGCCGCTCAAGGTTGATACGTACCTGCTGGCGGCGTTCGGAGGCGGTGATATTGAGTGCTGCCAGCGTCTGTCTGCCGACCAGCCCGTCCACTTCCAGCGCATGATCCGCCTGGAATGCCCGCACTGCCTGTTCCAGCGTCTCGTCATAGAGTAGCGGTTGGGCATTGATACGCTGCCAGGGCTGCTCCTTCAGGTATCCGTGAGCGATCAGGCGTTGCGCCAGTTGCGGCAGGCGCGGGTCGTTTTTATCGGGCTCGATGGTCGGCCCGGCGGGCAGAGGCAGGAAGTCGACCGGCTGCGCAGGCAGGTCGGCATAGGCGGCGCGCAATTGCCGATAGAGCGGCATGGCCGGGCGGGCGCGTTTGAACGCCTCTGCAGGCTCGTCAATTGATTCGGCGGCGAGTTCGATCAGACCCGGCGTGAGGCTCGGTGGTTGACCGGGCGCGAACCATACCGGCTCGTGGGAATTCTGTACGAATCGACCGAGACGCAGGTGCTCCAGCGCCAACAGATATTCGCTGCTGATCCGCAGGTCATCACATAGATCCTTCGCAGCGGGGGCGTGCAGCGCATAGGCGTAATCAGCGGGCATCAGGCCGTCCTTCGACAGGTCCGTCAGTTCCTTGCGCAGCGCATCCATTCGTCGGGAATTTTTCCAGATCGGCCGGTAATCGCTGTGCTTGTAGAGTGTGCCGAGTGCGCTATTGATCTCCAGCGTGCGCAGCGCTGCAAGGCCCGTGCAGCCTTCGGCAAAGTGGCGAACAGGGATCTCGATGGCGTTGCGGACAGCGTCGACGGGGGGTGAATCTGCCTGGAGAGGACCGGCCAGGCCAAGCAGGGATGTCAGGCAAAATACTGTACATTTCTTGAACAACAGGTAACCTCCCGGCATCGATTGCAGTGCGAACCGGCGGGCCCGGGCGTCGTTCCTGCAAAACAGCCATGCCACAACGTTAGGCTATTCAGAGGCTGGTTGGTTCATTTGGAAGGCGGTCGATTGTTTCCTGTTGTTGACCGCCTGTTGTGTTTTACCGCCTTGATTGGCCTCGTATTTCGAGGCCTGGGGATCTTTTCGATGCTGAGTTTCTGGCGCCGCACTGGCGCATTGGCCGCGTTATGTATCGGCCTTGGCGCTGGCTACAGCCATGCGGACACACCCGCTATCAACACACCCGGCTTGCTGGTTAACCAGCTCAGCCAGGTCGCTCCACAGCTCAACCGGCAAGTGCTGAAGAAAGCCGTTACCGCCATGGAGTGTGCCATCACTCACGGCGCGGCACCCGCCAGCCGCCTGGCTGTTGTCGACTTTTCATTGCCTTCGTCCGAGCGCCGTTTGTGGATCTTCGATCTCGATACCCGTGAATTGCTGCTGGAAGATCTCGTCGCCCACGGGCAGGGGTCAGGTGACAACTACGCCGAAGCCTTCTCGAATATCGAAGGCAGCCATCAGTCGAGCATCGGGTTGTTCCGCACGCAAGAAAGCTATTTCGGCAAGCATGGTTACTCGTTGCGCATGGATGGGCTTGAATCCGGAATAAATGATCTGGCGCGTCAGCGTGCCATCGTCATCCATCCCGCCGATTATGTGGATCCCGACTGGATTACCCGGCAGGGTCGGATTGGTCGAAGCCAGGGCTGCCCGGCTGTGAGGCCTGAGATTGCCAACATGGTGGTCGATAGCCTGAAGGGTGGGCAATTCATGTTTTCCTATTACCCCGATGAGCATTGGTTGGCGACCTCCGAATACCTCAACTGCCCACCGCGCAAGGATGGTGGCCTGATCGCCAGCGCCGACTGATCCATCAGCCGCGCAGAGAATGGCCGAGCATGTCGATGGTGTAACCGATCAGGCGCTCGGTCTCGGGTAGCTCAACCGAGCGGCGTTCTGCATGGCGAACCTCCATGATGACGCCATGTAACGCGCCGCGGAGAAAATAGGCGGTCTGCAGCGGGTCGTTTACCCGCTCCGGGCTGATACTGCCGTCGGCCAGCCCGGCCGTGAGGGCATCTACCATCAGTTGCATGATGTCTGCGCCGCAATCATGCAGCGCCTGGTTCTCCTCATTGTTCTCAGCCAGATGCACGAAGGTGCTTGACTGGGTGAGCACATCGAAATAATGGGTGTCTTGCTGGCTGAAATCGTAGTAGGCCCGAGCGATACTGGCGATCTGGTCGATGCCCTGTTGCCGGCCTTGCACCGCTGATGCGAAGCGCTCGCGTAGCTGGCGCGCCGAGCGCAACACAATGGCCTGCAACATTGCTGCCTTGTCCTTGAAATAGACGTAAAGCAGCGCTCGGCTGAGTTCAGCGGTGCGGGCGATGTCGTCCATCGAGCAGCGCTCGTATCCCTTGTTGAAAAACACTTCCTCCGCGGCATCCAGAATGCTTTCTCTGCGCTCGTTCTTTTCTTTTTCCCGACGCGAATTCAGGCTCATGGTGGCTCCTAGACGGCTTTTCACACAGGGGTCGCCATGGAGTGTGCTCTGCATATTGACAAAGTGTCAATGAGTGACAGTATGTCAATAAATATCAGTGCTCTGCTCGGAGCCCGACATGAACACCTCATCGCAGGTATTGCCACGCCTGATTCGCATACTATTACCCGGCCTCGCTGTGCTGAGCCTTTCGGGATGCGGTAATGACGGCGGCGTCGCTGCGGCCGAGCAGAGCAGCCCGGTGCCCGTGCGCGTTGCCGAGGTGGTTAAACCGCAAGCGACGGAGCCGCTGCACTTTGCCGGAGCGGTACGCGCTCGCCAGCGCGCCAGTCTCACTTTTCAGGTCGGCGGCGTTCTGAGTGAGCGTACAGCGGAGCTCGGTCAGGCCGTGGAGGCGGGGCAGGTGCTTGCCAGTCTGTACAACCCCGAGCTGGAACCGGCGCGCGACGCTGCTCTTGCGCGCATACGCGAACTTGAAGCCCAGGCCTCACAGGCCCGTCGCGACTTGCAGCGCACCGAACAGCTGTACGAAAAAGGCGTGGTCTCCGCCAACGAGCGGGAACAACAGCGGGCGAGGCTGGAAGCGCTGCGTGCCGGCGTCAGCAATGCCAAAGCTGCCGCCGCCCGCACTGAACGACTACAAGAGGAAAGCCAGCTTCGGGCACCCTTCGCCGGCCAGATTGAGGCCGTGCTGGTGGAGCCCGGTGAGTTCGTTGCACCGGGCCAGCCGACCTTCAGGTTGGCTGCCGCCGGTGGAATGGAAGTTGAAGTGCGCGTACCTGCCTCACTGTTACGTGAAATGCAGGTCGGACAGACGCTGCCTGTTCGCAATGCACTGACCGGCGCGCAACTGGCCGGGCATATTGTTGAAATCGGTCGCAGCGCATCCGGAGCCAGCGCCCTGTATCCCTTGGTCATCAGCCTCGACCACGCTGGCCTGCAAAGCGGAGATGCCGTCGAAGTGGGCCTGCAGCGCCCCGGGGGCGAGGCGCTGGCAGTACCGCTGGCGGCGATCATGCGCTCGGCCGATGGCCTGGCGGTTTTCCGGTTGAATGACGGTCAGGTGCGGCGCGTGGCGGTGGAGGTTGACTCGGTGCGCGGCGAGCTGGCGATGCTCGGCAGTGACACGCTCGCGGCGGGTGATCAGGTGGTTTATGCCGGCTTGACGCGGCTGGCGGATAACGACCGGGTGGAGCTGCTGCCATGAGTGTCGGCATCCTCGCACGGCCGCGACTGATTGGTCTGGTGATAGTCATGCTGTGCCTGCTTGGTGTGGCGTCCTATCTGACCATGGCACGCCAGGAGGATCCGAGCTTTCCTTACCGGGCGGGCCTGATCACCGTTGTCTATCCCGGTTCAATGGCCGAATCGGTCGAGCGTCTGGTGCTCGAGCCGTTGTCCGACGAGCTTTCTCAGGTCGAAGAAATCGATTACTTCACCGCCACCGTGCGCACGGGCGTCGCGCTGGTATCGATCAATCTGGCCGATGCCATCTATGACACCGACTCGGCCTGGGATCGCGTGCGTCAGGCGATGGAACGGGCGCGGCTGGAGTTTCCCGACGGTGTGCAGCAGATGTCGCTCGATGACCGATTGATCGACATCCCGGCTGTGGTCCTGGCGGTACGGGGCGACGATTCGCTTGTGCGCCTGAGTCGCCAGGCGGAGCAGCTCAAGCGTGCGCTGGCGGATGTGCCAGGTTTGTCGCGTATCGAGCTCAATGGCGAGGCTGACGAGCAGATCACCATCGCCCTGCGCGATTCGGAAATGCAGCGATTGGGCATTTCCCATGGTTATCTCGCCGAGCTGTTGGCGGGGCGCAATCAGGTTATACCGGGCGGCTTTGTGGTGTCGGCGGGTAAGCGCCTTGGCGTACTGCCGAACAGTGAATTCACCAGTGTCGACGCGCTGGTTTCAACGCAGATTCCCTTGCCCGATGGTGGCAGCGTTCCGCTCGCTGCGATTGCCGATGTATGGCGCGGTCCGCTCGAACCGGCGCAGCCGCAAGCCTGGTTTGACGGCGAGCAAGCGGTGCTGGTCAGTCTGATTGCCCAGCGCGGCCAGACTGATGCCATCCGCTTTGGCGAGCAGATTCGTCAAAGGCTCGAGGTGCTGCGCCCCGACTTCGCACCATTGCAGATCGACGAAATGTTCTTTCAGCCTGACCAGGTCAAACAGCGTTTGGACGGCCTGGAATGGAATCTGCTGGGCAGCGTGCTGATTATCGTGCTGGTGGTATTTCTCGGCATGGGCTGGCGCATGGGGTTGTTGGTGGCAAGCATGCTGCCGCTGGTCGCGGCGATCAGCCTGGGCATCTATAACCTGGGCGGCGGAATCCTGCACCAGATTGCCGTCATCGGCACGGTCATCTCGCTGGGCATCCTGATCGACAACGCGATAGTCATGGTGGAAAACATCCAGGACCGGTTGAACCGGGGCGAATCGCGCCAGCAATCGATGCTTGATAGCGTGCGCGAATTGGCGGGCCCTCTGGGGGCTTCAACCGCCACAACGCTGGCGGCTTTTACACCGTTGCTGCTATCCAAGGGCGGTACGGCGGACTTCACCCGCGGTATTCCGATCATGATCATGCTCACGCTGACCGTCAGTTATCTGCTGGCGATCAGTGTCGCGCCCATGCTCGCTGGCCGGTTTCTAAAACCCACGGGGGGTCATGGCGGCACCATAATGGAACGGCTAGGCGTTCGTCTTGCTTGGCTAAGTACCCGCTATCCAGTCTGGATCATCGGCCTGGGTGCGGTAATGGTGACCGCCAGTCTGGCGCTGACGCCCTTCATGCAGATGCAATTCTTTCCCAAGGCTGATCGCCCGCAAGTGGTGGTCGAGCTGTATATGCCAGAGGGGACCGACCAGCAGCGCACCGAGACCGTGGCGGCAGAGCTGGAGCGGCAATTGCGGCAGCGCCCGCACGTGCAGAGCGTGCATCGTTTTGTCGGCTCCGCCGGGCCAAGCTTCTACTACAACCTGCTGCGCGCACCTCAGGCCCCCAACCGCGCAAGACTGGTCGTCAATACAACGGATCTGGCTTCGGCCGACGGGGTGATTCGCTGGGTACGTGAACAGGTAGCGAGCCACATGCCTGAACTTGAAGTGGTTGCCAGCACCTTGGGGCAGGGGCCACCGACCGCAGCGCCAGTGGAAATACGGCTTTACCACCATGATGATCAGGTGCGCATTGCCGCCGCCGAGCAGGTGTTCAGCATCATCAAGTCGGCTGCGGGTGCGGTGGACGTGCGGCACGATATCGATCTCGGCGTGCCGGTGCTGGAGGTCAATGTCGATGATGCCCTGGCCCAGCGTTACGGACTGGATCGCAGCGACGTGGCGCAGGCGCTGTTTACCCACAGCCTGGGGCTGACGGCTGAGCAGTACCGCCAGGAGCTTGATCCGCTGCCGATTGTGCTGCGCTCGCACGAAGGAACGCGGCAGTCCGTCGAACGCCTGCTTTCAGCGAGCGTGTTTAATGAAAATGGCGAGACGGTGCCGTTGACGGCAGTGGCGAGCATTGGCGCCAGCTGGCAGCCGGCGGGCATACGCCAGCGCGATGGTGTTCGGCTGTATACCGTGACCGCCGGGCTGGAGCAGGGGTACAGCTTCAATCAGGTGCTGGATGAATTGCATCGTCAGCTGGAATCAACGCCGCTCCCGGCAGGCGTGCGCATGGAGCTAGGTGGTGACAGTGAAGGCTCGGGTGATGCCAACCGGGCACTGGCTACTACCGCGCCGATCGGGCTGCTTTTGCTGCTGTTCTTTTTGCTGCTGCAGTTCAACTCGTTCCGCCGTCTGGGCATCATTTTGCTTACTGTACCGCTGGCTGCCGTGGGCGTGTTTCCGGGGCTGGTGCTATCCAGCTCGCCCTTCGGCTTTCAGTCAACGCTGGGCATCATTGCGCTGGTGGGTATCGTGGTGAACAACGCCATCGTGTTGTTGGATGTAATCGATCAGAGACTCGATACCGGCGTGCCGGTCCGCCAGGCGGTTGCCGATGCAGTGGCGCGTCGCACGCGGCCGATTCTGCTGACCACTGCGACAACCATTGCCGGTCTGCTGCCGCTGGCATTTTCGTCTTCGACGCTATGGCCACCGATGGCCTGGGCGATTATTTCCGGTTTGTTGGCGTCCACGGTGCTGACTTTGCTGGTGGTGCCGGCGGTGTCCTGTTTTGTGCTCAAGCCGGCGGCTGACGCTGACGCTGACGTTGAGCCGGTGAGGTAATCCCGGCGCGGAGCAGGGGCGATGCATCCGTGGTGTGTCCGGCCTATGGGGTGATTTGGTGGTCCGCTGGCCGGGATGGTATCCGGCCCTCCATGGAGAGCTGAATCATGGCGTGTCGGGCTCAATCTCGACTTCAGCGGCGGTCTGGCATCGCGGTAAGAAACGGGGCTTCAATAGTAGCCTCGACTGCCCGCTAACTTTTTCTAGGAAAGCGCTTCTAACTGCTTGACGAACCTACAGGAAAGTTTACAATGCGCGCCTGTTCAGACAGACGGATGGGGAGTCAGACTCTCTTGTCGTACCGGTCTCCGGTGGTCTTGATGACAGATGCGCAGCGGTAGTTCAGTTGGTTAGAATACCGGCCTGTCACGCCGGGGGTCGCGGGTTCGAGTCCCGTCCGCTGCGCCATATTACGAGAAGCCCTTGAGTCGAAAGATTCAGGGGCTTTTTGCTGTCTGGGTGGTGTGGGTGTGTTTGACAGTGCGAGCTGCTGCGGGATTGGCGTAGCGCAGGCGCGCTACACCCCCAGGGTGGTCTGGGCTCGGCGTTCCGCGGATTGGCTCCCTGAGGTTGGCGTGCGGCTCGGGCCGCGTTCGGACGCGCCGACAGGGTTTGGTGTTGCTGCGGAGTTTGGCGTAGCGCGGGCGCGCTACACCCCCAGGACATCGCACCCTGAGATTAGCGTTTCACTGGGTTGGCGCTTCCTGGGGTTGGCGTGCGCCTGCGCGCCGACAGGGTTTGGTGTTGCTGCGGAGTTCGGCGTAGCGCGGGCGCGCTACACCCCCAGGACATCGCACCCTGAGATTAGCGTTTCACTGGGTTGGCGCTTCCTGGGGTTGGCGTGCGCCTGCGCGCCGACAGGGTTTGGTGTTGCTGCGGAGTTCGGCGTAGCGCGGGCGCGCTACACCCCCAGGACATCGCACCCTGAGATTAGCGTTTCACTGGGTTGGCGCTTCCTGGGGTTGGCGTGCGCCTGCGCGCCGACAGGGTTTGGTGTTGCTGCGGGGTTCGGCGTAGCGCAGGCGCGCTACACCCCCAGGAGGTCGCACCTTGAGATTAGCGTTCACTGGGTTGGCGCTTCCTGGGGTTGGCGTGCGGCTCGGGCCGCGTTCGGACGCGCCGACAGGGTTTGGTGTTGCTGAGGGCTTTGGCGTAGCGCGGGCGCGCTACACCCCAGGTGTGCGTCAGTTATCCGTTGGCTTGCCGGTGAACTCGGTGATTGGTTTGTCGGGCTCTTTGCCCATTCGGTCGGCGAAGACTTTCACTGCCTCCAGGATCGGTTCGAGCGACGCCCACAGCTTGTCGTCCTGCAGCATCTTGTAGGTGCCGCTGATACCGGGCGCGTCGCCTTTTTCGCCGGCCTGGGTGTGGCGATTGAGCTCTTCGAGCGCGTCCTTCATACCGAACACCACCTTGTAGAACTGCTCAGGCGGAATGCGCGACAGCGCCATGCCGAGGATGGAGAGGTTCTGTATCGCATTCAAGGTGCCGTCTTTGCTGAGACCACCGACCAACACATGCGCCAGATCGGTCTTGGAGCACACCAGATCGTTGGCGAAGCGCAACACGCCGTGTTCATGCATGCTTTGCAGCAGGCGGTCCAGTTCCTGGTGCGCGTCAGGCCCGATCGGCGTGGGCTTGACGTTGTAGTTGAGACGTTCGGCCATCAGAGTTTCTCCGGGTTGGATTGTTCAGCAGGCGGGACGATGTATTCAGGCTGGGCCCATTTGATTTCCACCGGTACGCCGTCGTTGGGCGTACGCTTGCCGTAACGGAAGTTGTTCGGCGGCAACGGAGGCTCGCCGGCAGGCTGGGGCATAACTTCAAGCTTGACCGCTGTTTCCTTGTAAGCCGGTGTGTTGACGTCTGGATCGTGGTGCTCACCGGTCAGCAGGTTGAGGCCCGGCTTGCCCTGGTGGATCGACATGAACAGCACGTTGCCATGCACGCGGTCCGTCACGACCGCCCGCAGTTCCAGCGAGCCGCGCCGGGAACTGACCCGCACCCAGCTGCCGTCCTGGATATCGTGCTGCTTCGCCAGCTCCGGACTGACCTCCACGAACCAGTTAGGCAGTTGATCATCGATCCCCGGTGAACGGCCGGTCTGGTTGGTGCCCTGGAAATGCTCGAGCATACGGCCGTTATCCAGCATCAGATCGTATTGCTCGTCGGCTTGCTCGTCCGGCTCCTTCCATTCCAGCGGATAGAGCACCGCCTTGCCGTCGTCGGTGTGGAAGCCGTCGGTGTACAGCAACGGCGTATCGGTACCATCTTCATTGACCGGCCAGCACTGGGATTTCCAGCCCTCGAGGCGCTCGTAACTGACGCCTTTGAATATGTCGGCGATACCTGCCACCTCGTCCATGATTTGCGAGGGGTGGTCGTAGCCCCAGTCATGGCCCATGCGTTTTGCCAGCTCGGTCAGGATTTTCCAGTCGGGCCTGCTATCACCGAGTGGCGGCATGACTTCGTAGAAGCGCTGGATACGTCGTTCGGTATTCACGAAAGTGCCGTCCTTTTCGACGCTGGGGCAGGCGGGCAGGACGACATCGGCAAACTCGGCGGTGCGGCTGAGGAACATGTCCTGCACTACCATGAAATCCAGGCTTTCAAAGGCGCTGTGCACGTTCTGGCTGTGGGCGTCCGAGAAGGCCGTCTCTTCGCCGATGATGTACATGGCGCGAATCTTGTTCTCTTCGGCTTCCTTGACCATGAGGAAGTTATCCGAACCGATATCAGGTGATAACTGCTCTGGGGGGACGCCCCAGGCCTTTGCCCATTTCTCGCGGACCTGGTCATTGGTGACCTTTTCATAACCTGGGTACATGTTTTTCAGGCACCCGAAATCACTCGCGCCCTGCACGTTGTTATGCCCGCGCATCGGATAGCCGCCCGTGCCGGGCCGGCCGTAGTTGCCGGTGACGACCAGCAGGTTGGACAGGGCTGTACTGGTATCGGCGCCGTGACTGTGTTGAGTGATACCCATGGCCCACAACAGACATACCGATTTGGCCTGGCCAATCATCTCGGCTGCGGCAATCAATTCTTCCTCGGGGATATCTGTCATCTGCGCGGCGTATTGCATGGTGAAGGGCTCTAGCGAGCGGCGGTATTCCTCGACCTGATTGACCTGGTTATCCAGGAAATCCTGATCGGCGTAGCCGTGCTCGAACATGTAGCGTGACATGGCCGACGCCCAGATCATGTCGGTACTTAACTTCGGCCGTAGAAAGATGTCAGCGCGCTCGGCCATCTCGTGTTTTCGCGGATCGACCACGATCAGCTTCTGTCCGCGTAGCTTCTTCGCTGCCTTCACCTTGGAGGCAATCACCGGATGGTTCTCTGCCAGATTGCTGCCGACCAGTACGACCAGATCCGCCTTCTCGATATCTTCTATAGACCCGGCGTCCCCACCGTAACCCACGGTACGGAACAGGCCTTTGGTTGCCGGGTTCTGGCAATAGCGTGAGGAGTTGTCGACGTTATTGGTGCCAATGATCAGCCGCGCGATCTTCTGCGTGAGGTATGCCTCCTCGTTACTGGCTTTACTCGAGCCGATAAAGCCAATGGCCTCGGGTCCGTAGCGATCACGGTCTTTCATCAATCGGCTGGCGACCAGATCCAGCGCCTCGTCCCAGCTGGCTTCGCGGAACTGGCCGTTCTCGCGGATCAGGGGTGTGGTCAGGCGCTTGTCGCTATTGACGAAATCCCAGGCAAACTTGCCTTTGACGCAGGTGGAAATGCCGTTCGCCGGTGCATCGACCACTGGCTGCACCTTGAGAATATGCCGGTCACGGGTCCACATCTCGAATGAGCAACCCACGCCGCAATAGGTGCAGACGGTTTTGGTGCGCTTGATTTCAGGTTGCCGCCAATACATGTCCATATTGGACACAGCGGTAATGGGCGGCGCGCCTATGGTGTTTTCCAGCTTCTTGACGATGTCGATCAGCGGCCGTTTGAGTGTTTGCGGCAAGGCAGTGAAAGGGCCGGCGTCGGGCTGCATGGATTTTTCCAGTAGTGCATTGCACGGGCAGACCGTGACGCAATGCCCGCAGCTGACGCAGCTGGAATGATCGATGGACTGGCCGCCGTCCCAGAGCACGCGCGGGTTCTCCATGTTGTAATCGATGCTCAGCGTCTCGTTGACCTCGACGTTCTGGCAGGCCTCGACGCAACGCCCACAGAGAATGCACTGGTCCGGATCGTAGGTATAGAAGGGGTTGGATTCATCCTTCTCGTAGGGTTTGCGCGTGAACTCGTAGCGCTGGACCGGCATTTTCATGTCAGCGAAGGTGTTGTGCAGCGTGCAGTCGCCGGTGTTGTGTTCACACAGCGTGCAATACAGCTCATGCTTGCCGAGCAGTCGATCCATTCCTTCATGCCGCGCGGCATCGGCCCGCTCGGTCTCGCTGTTGATAATCAGGCCGTCTTTCGACGCCACCGCGCAGCCTCGCTGCAGCTCGCCGTCTATCTCGACCCAGCACACGTCGCAGGTCTGCAGTGCACCCAGCGAGCGGTGGTAACAGACGTGGGGAAGATCGACACCATGACCGGCGAGGAAATCGACTAGTGGTTGGTCGGCCTTGCCGGTCAGTGGCTTGCCGTCGAAGAAAATGGTGCAGTCTGCAACCTTGTTCATCAGGACACCTTTGTTATGGAGGCCTGGATTCGCTCGGCAACTGCGCTTCCTGGATCGCGCTGAACTGCGCGCAGCGGGCAGAACGGCGATTGCCCTCGGTCTGTGCGTCCTTGTCATGCAGATGACCAACCACAGCCAGGCGAGCGAGCCCTTGGCCTGCTATGTCATATCGACGCGCTGGTAGCGCTTAAATTTCGGACTGGCGTCGTCTGGAATCGTTCAGGGGAAGGGACCAATGCGCGATGGGGTACACTCACCAACTTCGCTTTGATTGCAGGAGCTTCAGTGCAGCGACAGTGTCTGTCCAGTGGGTGCATGTTCCTGCTCATGCTGGGGTGGAGCCTGCTGCCCGGCCCAATGCAGGGCTGGATCATGCTGCCGCTCTGGATTGTCTGTACGGTGCTGGTCTTTACCGGCAGCTTCGAGGCCGCGCGGTTGCGTCGACGGGTCTGGCTGAATCAATACCTGCGCGTCGCATCGCCCTGGCATCGATTGTTGCGCGGTGGCGCGTTCATGGCTGCCTGGCATTTGCTGGTCGGCGCGCTGCTGAGCCTGTTCATGCTGATCAAGCTGCAAAACCTGAATGCTGCGCTGTGGGCCGTTCTGGCGCTGGGCCTGCCGTTGCTTGCCTGGCTATCGCGGGGGTTGAACAGGCGTATGCGTGAACATGTTGTGTCGCAGGCTTTACCGGCGCTGGTTCGGCGCTTCAGCGTGCCGCTGGCGGTAGGCGTGTTGACTGCAATCTATCTTGTCGTGACGCTGAACCTGGGCCAGCCGGACTTGCGCGGCTTGAGTTGGGGGTCGGCCATGGCGCAACACATGCAGCCGTCCACCAGCGATCTGACAGTCCTGCGGGTTCTGGAACGGTCATACATAATGCTGGATCTGACGCTGCAATGGGCGTTGCAGAATGGTCTCGGCGGAGCGGAGCGCAATGGCTGGCTGGCCCTCGCCGGCTGGTCCCTGTTGTTCTTGACCGGTAGCGCCTTCATCTGGGCATACGTGCGCCTGCTGGTGGGTGTGGATGCGTTAGTTGATCAGCGGCGGGAGCCATCATGAAAGCAGACACCATCATGAAGAACAGGCGTCTTCGGCGCTTCGCTCTGCTGGGTATGGCCGCAGCCGCTGTCTGTGTAGTGCTGCTGGTGTTGAGCGTCGGTTACCGGCTGCTTGGCCAGAAGTTGGCTGACAACCAGGTATTCGCCGTGTTGGTGGATGACCAGACGTTGATGCTCGACGGTAAGACCCTCGACGCGTTCAATGTCGATCTCCAGCGTCTGGGCATGCAGCATCAACAGGCTCTGGAGCAACAGATGAATGCCTGGGTCGGTCAGTGGCTGGATGACACCTTTGCTTTGGCCCTCGGCGCCGTGCCCGGCTATATGGACTGGTATTACTCCATGCCCGGCTCCTATACCCGGCTGTACTACGCCGTCAGTGGCGATCTTGACTCTGCGTTGCGCGAACGGCTGGAAAATCAGTTGCTGGTCCAGAGTGGTTTCGAGCAGCGGCTGGCTGAGTTCGATCGCGCTCTGACCGAACAGCTACACGGTCTCATCGGGAAGCAGAGCAGGGCGCTTCGGGAGGGCCTGGTCCAGCGCTACGCCGACCGGCAGGTCAGGGTGGCCGAACCCAGGATCGATCGCGAACGGGTAATCGATGTAAACAGCGCGCTGGATCGAGCCTTTGGCGCTGGTGCCGGGGATATCCAGCGCTGGAAGATCAGCAGCCAGGCCTCGGTTGTTGCCGGTGTGGGCTCATTTGCACTGCTGGCGCGGCATGCGATTCTACCGAGGCTGATGCGCCTCGGCAGTGTTCAGGCGGCGCGGCAGGTGATAGCGGGCTTTGCTGCGCGTTTGGCGCCGCGCATGGCGGGTGCGATTACCATTGGCGGTAGCGCTGCGGCGGTCGCTGCGCCCTCTGGCCCCGGTGCGCTGGTGGCGGGCGGCATTGCCTTTGCCACCGCCGCCGGCACTATTGTGATTACCGATTTTGCCCTGTTGAAGGCGGAGGAAGCGGTTCTGCGTGACGAGCAGGAGCGCCAGTTGCGCGATGAACTGGTGGTGTTCAGGGAGTCCACCCGCGCTCAGCTTCAGGAGCAACTGCACGCTGCGTTTGGGCTGGCAATGCAATCATACCGGGAGGGCGTGGGCGCGCTGGATGATCCAACCCGCTCGAAACGACCGTTTCATATCCTCGATCAGTGGCGCTTCTGGGGCGCCCATCTGGACGAGCGCTAAAAAGCAGAACCCTTCCCGATCGTGATCGGGTCGCTAGGGTTTGCAACCTCGCCTGAACTTTTCGTAAGCGCCTTCATCTCACTGTAATGCAAGGATATTAAGTTGGAATCCGAAGCATATAAAAATAGAGATAAACGAGATAAAGAGGCGAATATATGAACGACTACTACGAAGAGCTGATCGAGCAGCACGCCCAGGAATGGGACCAGGAAGTAGAAGACGCCGAAGAGATGTAAGGCCGGCGTCTTTGTTGAGTACTCCCGCTACGCAATGATTTCTCCGCCCGTGCTATGAATGTCCAAGCCGTTCGTCCGTATTCTCCGCCGCCAACGTCTGTCGATACTGGCGACGGAAGGCCCCGGGCGGTTGTCCCGTCCATTTCCTGAACCCCCTCTGAAATGCCCCCTGGGAGGAAAACCCCAGCAGGAAGGCGATCTCACCCAGCGCCAGATCCGTATCCCGAATATAAGTAATCGCCAGGTCCCGCCGCGTCTCGTTGACGATATCCTGAAAGCGCGTGTTGGCTTCGGTATGCAACCGTCTGCGCAGGGTCCAGGTTGGCAGTCCCAACTGCTCAGCTACTTCAGAAAGTGTCGGAAGTCGGCGGTGCAGTTCCGGCGAGACTATCTCCTCGACCCTTTCACGGATATGCCGGTGTCGGTCGAGCTGTTCCAGTTCGCGCTCGCACAGCTGCATCAGTTGCGCGTAGGTGGCGGGTGCGCTTTGTACCAGGGGCAGTTCAAGACTGGCAGGATCCCATAACAGCTGGTTTGCGGACTGGCCAAAGAGAACGGGGCACTGGAAACAGTTTTCATATTCCTCCGCGTAGGCCGGTGCAGGGAACTCGATGTGGACTTCGCGCAGCCTGGCCTGTCCCGCGGTCAGTTGCTGGCCGAGTTGTGCGCGTGCGGCCAGCGCAGAATCGACCACAAACAGATTGAAGTTGTTGTAGGGGCTGATCGAGTAAAACTGCAAAGCAGGCGGCGCCAGGCTCGAGTGCCCGCGGTAGTTCTGGCTGGTCAGCCGCTCATAACGCACCAGCGTGGCAAAGGCATCCAGCAGTGACGACGCACACTGCGCAGCCATCCCAGCCAGCCCGAAATGGCTGATCTGTACCTGTTGACCCATCAATAGGCCGATTGCCGGCGTATCGCTTTCGCGGATGGCGGCATGGCCGAGCCGCATGAAGCGCGGAATACTGATGCGCGCCTGGGGGTGGGCCAGCAATTCAGGCGTCACGCCGTAGCGCTCGAACAAGGGTTTGGGATCCTGACCAAGGTCGATCAATGCCGCTTGCAGGCTGTACAGGTGTCCAACTGCCAGGTCGCCCAGTTTCATATTCATTTCATCCCGAAAAAACGGATTGTAAGAAACGGTGATGAATATGTCACTTGCGGTAATTGAGCCCGGGCGAGCGCCGGCCTATCGTCTCGTCATTCGACCTGGCGGCACGGACCCCGGGCAGACCTGATGATGGAGCAATCATGACCGAGCACGCCCCCCACCCCCATAAAGAGTCCCCCCACAAAGAGTACCCCCACCTGCTGGCACCCCTTGACCTTGGTTTTACCACCCTGCGCAACCGCACCCTTATGGGTTCCATGCACACCGGTCTGGAAGAACGCCCGCAGGGCTTTGAGCGCATGGCTGTGTATTTTGCCGAGCGTGCCCGTGGCGGTGTCGGTCTCATCGTGACTGGAGGGATTGGTCCGAATGAGGAGGGCAGCGTAGGCAAGGGCGCCGCCAAGCTGACGACTCCGGAAGAAGCGGAACAGCACAAGGTGGTTACCCAAGCGGTACATGAGGCCGGTGGCAAAATATGCCTGCAGATCCTGCATGCAGGGCGTTACGCCTATAACCCCAACGGGGTTTCCGCCAGTGCAGTGCAGGCACCAATCAACCCGTTTACGCCCAGGGAGCTGGACGAGGCTGGCATCGAAAAGCAGATAAGCGACTTCGTCATTTGCGCGCAACTGGCCCAGAGCGCCGGTTATGACGGCGTCGAAATCATGGGTTCGGAAGGCTACTTCATCAATCAGTTCCTGGTCAGCCATGTCAACCAGCGTACTGATCGCTGGGGCGGCAGTTACGAGAACCGTATGCGTCTGGCGGTTGAGATCGTGCGTCGGGTGCGTGAAGCGGTCGGTCGCGAGTTCATCATTATCTACCGTTTGTCGATGCTGGATCTGATTGAAAACGGCAGCACCTGGGACGAAGTGGTACTGCTGGCGAAGGCAGTCGAGCAGGCTGGCGCGACATTGATCAATACCGGCATCGGCTGGCATGAAGCGCGGGTACCCACCATTGCCACCAAGGTACCCCGCGCGGCTTTCACCAAGGTGACGGCGCGTCTCAAGGGCGAGGTCAATATTCCGCTTATCACTACCAATCGGATCAATACGCCCGAGGTTGCCGAGCAGGTGCTGGCGGGTGGCGATGCGGATATGGTGTCCATGGCGCGACCCTTTCTGGCGGACCCGGACTTCGTCAACAAGGCGGCTGCAGGGCGGGCCGATCAGATCAACACCTGTATTGGCTGCAACCAGGCCTGCCTGGATCATACCTTTGGCGGCAAGCTGACCAGTTGCCTGGTCAACCCGCGCGCCTGCCATGAGACCGAGCTCAACTATATTCCGACGGCCGCTGTGAGAAATATTGCAGTCGTAGGTGCCGGACCGGCAGGCCTGTCGGCGGCAACCGTCGCGGCGCAGCGCGGTCACCAGGTCACGTTATTTGATGCAGCAGACGAAATCGGCGGCCAGTTCAATATCGCCAAGCGGATTCCGGGCAAGGAAGAGTTCTACGAAACACTGCGCTATTTCGGTCGGATGATCGAGCTCAACGGCGTCAAGCTTGAACTCAATCGCCGGGTCAGCGCTGACGATCTGCGCGGGTTCGACGAGGTAATTCTCGCCACGGGGATCAAGCCGCGTACGCCGGAAATTCCCGGTATCGATCACCCCAGGGTGCTTGGCTATCTGGATGTGATTACCGGACGCAAGCCGGTGGGTCAGCATGTGGCAGTCATGGGGGCGGGCGGTATCGGGTTCGATGTGGCGGAATTCCTCACCCACCAGGGCGGTTCGCCGAGCCAGGATATTGCGCTGTTCTGGAAGGAGTGGGGCATTGACCCGAAGCTGGAGGCACGTGGTGGTATCGCTGGCATCAGTGCTCAACCGCAGCCACCTGCACGGGAGGTGTTCCTGCTGCAGCGTAAGTCGAGCAAGGTAGGCAAGGGGCTGGGCAAGACCACCGGCTGGATCCACCGTGCCGGGCTGAAGAGCAAGCAGGTCAAGATGCTCAACAGCGTGGAGTATCTGAAAATTGATGACGAAGGTCTGCACATTCGTATCGGTGAGACGGGCGAGCCGCAGGTTCTGCCGGTTGATAACATTGTTGTCTGTGCCGGGCAGGAGCCGCTGCGTGAACTCGAGCAGGGGCTGAAGGCTCTGGGTGTGAACGTGCACCTGATAGGGGGTGCCGATGTTGCCACGGAGCTGGACGCCAAGCGTGCCATTGATCAGGGATCGCGTCTGGCCGCAGCGATCTGAGTCAGCCGTACGTCGCAGATCCCTGCCAACCTGATCACATACAGCCGTCGGTCACGTCATTTAAACTGTGACCGGCGGAGGCATTCAGTAACCCCACAAGACAAAGTTGGGCGATACTGGGTTGCATCTGAAGACTGCATGCGGGAATGCATATTTGCTGAAGGGATCCGGCGGAGAGCGATTGATGAGCACAGCACCAAAGTCATTACTGACAGAAGCGGTAATGTTTTTTTCGGAGCGTGGCGTATGCAAGGAAGTGCTTTATACCGAGTTCGAGGCGCTGCTTGATGGGCTGGTAGCCACGCCGGAATTCGCTGACGAAACAATCGAAGCCGTGTTTCTGCAGATCAATAACCGTCTGCAGGTTCGCGCAGCGGTGTTCTTCACCATGGATTTTGACATGGACGGTTACGTCAACCGTCTATGGAATATGCCACTACGCCAGCTGGCCGAAAAGGCCGGTCGCGGCCCTGATATGGGCGGCGGGCCGATTCGGCTGGCTTGCCTTGGTTTTACCACATCGCCGGAGTACCGTGAAAACATGTGGAAGCCCGGCCAGCGTAACGGCCGCGCAGATCTCGCTCTGATCAAGGAAGCTGTCAACCGCAACGCCCTGGGCATCATCGGCGACGATGAAGAGGCTTACACCCCGATACCGGCCGAGCGCTTGCGCGTTGCAGCCGAAGACGCCTGGTACGATGACTCCCGCGGTATCAGCGAATCCGAAACAGAACCCCGAGGCGAATCAGCGTCGCAGCCAGTTGCGGCAGCGCAGACCATTGAAGATCAGGCGCAACGTGAGCGCGATGAGCATCTGAACAAGATCGCACTCTACACGCGCCAGATATTGACGCTTCAGGAACGCCTGAAACAGGCAGAAAACCGCCGTCTGGCTGACCTGGATCAGCTCCGTCAGGATCACACTGATCACCTCAATCTGATTCGCGGCGAGATGATCGATATCAAGAATGAGCTGGCAAGCCAGCAGAAGATCAACGCGTCGTTACGCCGCGAACTCGCCAAGGCGCAGAACCGCACCTCGATCGACTGATTCGGTCAGGTCGGGCCAGGATTAGCCCAGGTCGGGCCAGCTATCCGGCATACAGATGAGCCGCTGAGCGCTCATGGCTCGATATTTCACTACGTCATCACAGCGCACCAGCATCAACGCCCGGTTCGGATGCCATTGCTGCGTCTCCAGCATCTCCAGGATTTCCTCGCCCGTTCTGATCCGCTCGCGCCCGGCGGGTGGCGGCATCAGCCATTGCTTATGCGGCATAACCAGCCAATGCTTGCCTTGGATATTCCGCAGCCCTGATTGTCTGCACCACTGGTGTTTCGCCGCGGCCGGGTAACTGTCGACAGCAGGGATAGCGGTGTCGTGCGGCCCGAACAATACGCCCTGGAGCCAGGCGCCAGACAGATCGGGACGTGGCAGGGGAGTGGCGGCCAGATGCAGATAGTCGGTGAGTTTGAGTTGATGATCACGTAGCCGGCTGACTTTGTCATGCAAGGTGTCGCGCGGATCGGGGCCTCGCCATGTGCAGTGCGGGCTGGAGCAGGCAACGGTTGCTCGCTCAACTGAATCCGGGGGTTTCAGCCCTGAAAGTTGCTCCGGCATGCCAAGATAGAACTTGACCGCGAGTTCCAGATGAACAACCGCTCCGGCTGGATCTTCTATCAATAGATCCAGCTCGCCAAGAGTGTGCCCGTTGTCCCGCAGCGCAACATTGTGCGCCAGTATCCGGACGTCCGGTGCCAGATGCAGGAGCGCCTGCCAGAGCCGCTCGTAATAATTCCCCAGACGCAAGTCACGCGATACCGGAATCAGCTGCTGCAAGGGAACCGGGTCCGCGTCGAGTTGTTTAAGCCTGTAGAGTAGCAATTCCGGATCGTGTCGCCAGGCTGACCCGGCCAGAGGGTCGCGTAGCGGCAAGATGCCCGGCTCGAGCAGTGATCCCGAGCAGGCAACCCAGGCAAGATCACGTACCTGGGGATGGGAAAAGAGGTCAGGCATCAGTCGTCTCGTTAGTCGTCTCGTTTGCCAGCGTCGAGCCGGCTGCGGATAATCCAGGGGTACCGGGCAGTGTCAGCCACGCCCGCTAATCCTACAAGTTGATATAGAGAGAGTGGCATGGAGCAATTCCGCAATATCGGGTTGATCGGACGTCTCGGCAGCGGTCGGGTCGTGGATACCCTCAAACGTCTCAAGCGGTTTCTGCTCGATAGCGGCCATAGCGTGATCCTCGAAGATGCCGTGGCGGACCTGTTGCCGGGTCACCAGCTGCAGGTCTGTTCCCGCAAGATGATGGGCGAGATCTGTGATCTGGTTATCGTAGTGGGTGGCGACGGCAGCCTGTTGGGCGCCGCGCGCGCACTCTGCCGCTATAACGTGCCGGTACTCGGGGTTAACCGCGGCGGTCTGGGCTTCCTCACCGATATCTCGCCTGACGAACTCGAAAGCCGCGTGGGTGAAGTGCTGGCCGGGCGTTATATGGTCGAGAATCGCTTCCTGCTCGATGCCTTTGTGCGCCGCGGGGATGAACAGCTGGGCACCAGCGAGGCGTTGAATGACGTGGTGCTGCATCCCGGGAAATCCGCCCGGATGATCGAATTCGAACTGTATATCGATGGCCAGTTCGTCTACAGCCAGAAGTCCGATGGTCTTATCGTCGCCACGCCGACCGGCTCCACCGCCTACGCGCTGTCGGCCGGGGGGCCGATCATGCATCCCAAGCTGGACGCGGTCGTGTTGGTGCCGATGTTCCCGCACACGCTGTCCAGCCGCCCCATCGTGGTGGACGGCAACAGCGAGCTTAAAATCATCATCTCGTCGCAAAACGGAATCTATCCGCAGGTCAGCTGCGATGGTCAGGTGCAAATTGCCTGTGCGCCGGGGGACACCATCTATATCCGCAAGAAGCCGCAGAAGCTGCGATTGATTCACCCGCTGGATCATAACTTCTACGCCATCTGCCGGGAGAAGCTGGGCTGGTCGAGCCGGCTGACGGAGCGATGAGCATGCACGCACCGGCCGAGCATTCGGGCTACGACATCATCGGGGATATTCACGGCTGTGCCCGAACGCTGGCGCGGTTGCTGGAGCAAATGGGCTACAAGCTGCAACAGGGTATCTGGCGCCATCCACGCCGGCAGGCCTTGTTTCTGGGCGATATCATCGATCGTGGCCCCCGTATCCGTGAAGCGCTGCACCTGGTCCACGATATGGTCCAGGCGGGCAGTGCGCGCTGCATCATGGGCAATCACGAATTCAATGCACTGGGCTGGACGACCCCCGCAGCGCCCGGTAGCGGCAAGCGTTACGTGCGCGAGCACACCGACCGCCAGCTGCGGCAGATCCAGGATACGCTGGAGCAGTTCGCGGCCTACCCGGATGAGTGGCGCTATTTCCTGGACTGGTTCTTCCGCCTGCCGCTGTTTCTGGATATGGGTGCATTCCGCATGGTTCATGCATGCTGGGATCAGGGACTGATTGATACCTTTGAGGCGCAGTATCCGGGCGGCTGCCTGGATCGGGAATTTTTGCAGGCCTCAGTCGATCCGGGAACGTTCGCGTGCCAGGTACAGGATCGGCTGCTGCGCGGTACGGGCATGCCGCTACCGCACGGGCTGACCATGACCGGCAAGGATGGTTTTACCCGCCAGTTTTTCCGCACCAAGTTCTGGGAAGAAGATCCGCAGACCTACGGTGATGTGCAGTTTCAGCCGGACCCCTTGCCCGAGCACATTGCTGCTCGCCCGCTGACTCCGGACCAGAAGGCCGAGCTGCTGGTATACGGCAAGGATGAGCCCATCCTCTTCGTCGGACATTATTGGCAACAAGGAAAGCCCCATCCGATCAGGCCAAACCTGGCCTGCCTCGACTACAGCGCAGTCAAATTCGGTAAACTGGTCGCCTATCGATGGGACGGTGAAGAACGTCTCGAGCGGGATAAATTTGTCTGGGTCGACGTGCCGCGCTTGGCATAGGGTCAACCCGACCGGCGAGAGGTCAAGATGTACCGAGCAATGAATCGTCCGCTTGATGAGGATCTGAGCAAGCTGGCCCGTTTTCTCCGTAGCCGTGGTGTGGTGCATCGCATCACCGAGGAGGGCGGTCGACAGGTCGTCTGGACGCTTGATGAAAACGATGGCCAGGTCGTCCAGCAGCTATATCAGGAAGGCGTACCGGATATTGTTGAAGGCGAACCTGCTGCGAAGCAGGCGCCGGGCTGGCAGGCGCGCGCGCGGTTGATACCGGTGACGCTGGCCGTGCTGATTCTCACCGGTATGGTCGCCCTGCTCACCGGGCTGGGTAGCCGGCCTGAGGCGATCGTACACTTCACTTTCACGCCGTTGGCTGCCGATGGTTATCTGGCGACCGAGATCGACATGAGCCAGTGGTGGCGGTTGGTCACGCCGGCGTTGCTGCACTTCAGCATCATGCATCTGGCGTTCAACGCGCTGTGGTTCTGGGAACTGGGCCGTCGAATAGAGATTCGCTCCGGTGGCATGTGGTTGTTTGGATTGAGCGTACTCTTTGCGCTGACCTCGAACTTTGCCCAGTGGATGACAAGCGGTAACGCATTGTTCGGCGGTATGTCCGGCGTTGTGTACGGTTTACTCGGTTACTGCTGGCTGCATCAGTTGATCGCCCCAAGCGTGCATTTCGATCTGCCCCGCGGTGTCGTGGTGCTGATGCTGGCATGGCTGGCGCTGGGGGTTTCCGGCTTGATCAGCATGCTGGGCTTCGGTGCTATCGCCAATGCAGCCCATGTCGGCGGTCTGGTCACCGGCTGCCTGGTTGGCGCGGTTGTCGGAGCGCTGCAGCGATTCCGCTGAACAGCGTACAATACGCGCTTTGAATCATCGACCCACTGAAACCAGTACAGCAAGGCAGGGTGCATAGACGCCGGCACATCGGCTATTTACCGTCGGTAAATACTCTAATGTCGCCCGGTTGTGTCTTGCCCTGGTCTGCCGGTTTTGTTGGGTTCTGAAATCTGTCCCGCGGAGGCAAAATGAACGACTTCCTTGAAATGTTGCGCACGGTTACGCCGGACGTCTACGCCAGTCTCAAGCTGGCAGTGGAGATCGGCAAGTGGCCGGATGGCCGCAAGCTGACCCAGGAGCAGAAAGAGTTGTGCATGCAGGCGATGATTGCCTGGGAGCAGGAGAACCTGCCTGAAGAGGAACGCACCGGTTACATGGCTCAAACCTGCAAATCGCAGAAAACCGAGCAGAAAACAGTACCTGGGTCGATGTTCGTCAATGCTTCGGACACCTTGCACTGATGTCGTTTTTGTCAGCCGAAGGCTCAGTCAAGAAGATGCTGGGCGTGCTCGACGATAGTCATGCCGCGACAGTCGATTATCAGTTGCCCATCGGTGAACAGAAGCTGCCGCTTAACGAGCTGCTGGGTAAATCGATTCGGCTTCAGGCGCTGGGCGATATTCATTGCCTGCACTGCGCCCGCCGAACCAAAAAAAGCTACAGCCAGGGTTATTGCTACCCCTGCTTTACCAAGCTGCCGCAATGCGATCTGTGCATCATGAGTCCCGAGCGGTGCCATTACGAGCTGGGCACCTGTCGCGACCCGGCGTGGGGCGAGCAGTTCTGCATGACCGATCACATCGTGTACCTGGCCAATTCGTCCGGTGCCAAGGTGGGCATTACGCGCGCGACGCAGTTACCGACGCGCTGGATCGATCAGGGCGCTAGCCAGGGTTTGCCCATCATGCACGTATCGGCCCGGCAGCATTCGGGGCTGCTTGAAGATCTATTGCGCAAGCAGGTCGCTGATAAGACCAACTGGCGCAAACTGCTGCGTGGCGAGCCGGAGCCGATGAACCTCAGGACGCTGCGTGACACCTTGCTCGAAGGCGCAAGGGAGGGCATCGACGCGTTGCATTCGCGCTATGGACTGCAGGCATTTCAGCCGCTGGATGACGCGCAGGAGCTGGAAATCCGCTATCCAGTGCTCGAGTACGTAGAAAAGCCCAAGTCGGCTAATCTCGACAAGGAGCCGGTACTGGAAGGGACGCTGTTGGGTATCAAGGGACAGTATCTTTTGCTCGATACCGCGGTCATCAATATTCGCAAATACACCAGCTACAATATGGCCTTCTCGGTTCATTGAGGACAGACGCATGCGCACCGAACAACCGAAGACAATCTATCTCAAGGATTATCAACAGCCCGACTACTGGATAGATGAAACCCATCTGACCTTCGAGCTGTTCGATGATCATGCGTTGGTTCACAGCCGCCTGGCGATGCGCGTTAACGACGGCAAGCAATCGGCAACCCTGCCGCAGCTGGTGCTGGACGGTCAGGAGCTTGAGCTGGTTTCCGTCGCGATCGATGATCAGCAGCTGACCGCAGAGGCGTACCAGCTGAGCGCGGACAATCTGACGCTGCAACCTGCCCATGCACAGTTCGAGCTGGCCATCACCACGCGTATTCACCCGCGGGAGAACACCGCGCTGGAAGGGCTCTATCAGTCCGGCGATATGTTCTGCACCCAGTGTGAGGCGGAGGGCTTTCGCAAGATCACCTGTTACCTGGACCGTCCGGATGTCATGAGCCGGTTCACCACCACGGTGATTGCTGACCGCGGCGGATTTCCGGTATTGCTGTCCAACGGCAACCCCATCGCCTCGGGGGAACACGATGGTGGACGCCACTGGATCACCTGGGAAGATCCATTCCCCAAGCCTGCCTATCTGTTTGCGCTGGTGGCAGGCGATCTGTGCCTGATCCGCGACAGCTTCACCACCATGAGCGGCCGCGAAATAGATCTGCGTATCTACGTTGAAGCGGAAAACCGCGACCAGTGTGACCATGCCATGGACAGCCTCAAGCGCTCCATGCGCTGGGACGAGCAGGCCTATGGCCGTGAATACGATCTTGATATCTTCATGATCGTGGCGGTGAACGACTTCAATATGGGCGCGATGGAAAACAAGGGCTTGAATATCTTCAATTCCAGCTGCGTCCTGGCCCATGCTGATACCGCGACCGATATGGCGTTCCAGCGCGTGGAAGCCGTCGTCGCGCACGAGTATTTCCATAACTGGTCAGGCAATCGGGTGACCTGCCGGGACTGGTTCCAGCTGTCACTCAAAGAGGGTTTCACTGTCTTCCGCGACGCGCAGTTCTCGGCTGACATGAACTCGGCCACGGTCAAGCGTATCGAGGACGTGACCTTCCTGCGCGCCAATCAGTTTGCCGAAGATGCCGGCCCCATGGCGCACCCGGTACGCCCGGATTCGTTCATCGAGATTTCCAATTTCTATACCCTGACCGTGTACGAAAAGGGTGCCGAAGTCGTGCGCATGTTGCATACGCTGCTGGGCGATGAGGGCTTCCGCAAGGGCACCGACCTGTATTTCGAGCGGCATGACGGCCAGGCCGTTACCTGCGATGACTTCGTCAAGGCGTTGGAAGACGCCAACAAGGTAGACCTCACGCAGTTCAAGCGCTGGTACAGCCAGGGCGGGACGCCACGTCTGGCAGTCAGGAGCGCGTACGACAGCGCAGCGGGCACATTCACTCTGACCTTCAGTCAGAGCTGTCCGCCCACCCCGGGGCAACCAGACAAGGCGCCTTTTGTTATCCCGGTGCGCATGGCGCTGCTGGACGCGCAGGGTAACGAGCTGACGTTGAAGCTTGCTGGGGAACAGGATCCACGTGGCACCGAGACGGTGCTGTCAGTAACCGAGCCGGAACAGACCTTTGTCTTCGAAGGGCTGACGGGCGAACCGCTGCCCTCGCTGCTGCGCAATTTCTCTGCACCGGTGAAGATGCATTATCCCTACAGCCGCGATGACCGGGTGTTCCTGGCCAAACATGATCCGGACGGCTTCAACCGTTGGGAAGCCGCCCAGAGCCTTGCGGTTGATGTGTTGCAGGGCCTGGTTGAAATCCACCAGGCGGGTCGGCCGCTCCTGCTGGACCAGCGTCTGCTGGATGTCTATCGCAGCGTGCTTACCAACGAAGCGCTGGATCCGGCGATGGTGGCGGAGATTATCCGCCTGCCGACCGAGTCCTATCTCGTGGAGCTGGCAGAGGTAGCGGATATCGACGCGATTCACCATGTTCGTGAATGGGTCCGTTTCGAGCTGGCCAACGCTTTGAACGAGGAAATCTGGTTGGTATTCAAGCGTTTGGATGATCGCGCGCCCTACAGTCCGGGTGCCGCGTCGGTGGCGCGCCGCAGTCTGAAAAACACACTGCTGGGCTACCTCATGCAAAAAGGCTCTGCCGAGGCGCTTTCAGCATGTGTTCGGCAATTTGTTGAAGCCAATAACATGACTGATCGCCAGGCAGCCTTGTCAGCCCTGGTGAACTCTCACCACCAGGAACAGAAAGCAGCAGCCCTGGCCGAGTTTGCCGAGCGCTGGAGCGGTTATCCGCTGGTGATGGATCAGTGGTTTGGTGTGCAGGCAGCAAGCACCTTGCCCGGCGGGTTGGAGCGCGTGCAGGGGTTGATGGAGCATCCGGCCTTTACCCTGCGTAACCCGAACAAGGTGCGCGCCCTTATTGGCAGTTTCGCGGCGCAGAACCTGGTTAATTTTCATCGCCAGGACGGGGCGGGGTATCGCTTCCTGGCTGACCAGATCATTGTTCTCAACGAACTGAATCCGCAGATTGCCTCGCGACTGCTGACGCCTTTGACGCGGTGGCGCAAGTACGATTCAACGCGCCAGGAATTGATGAAAACCGAGCTGTCGCGAATTCTCGCCCAGCCGGATCTGTCGCCCGATGTCTATGAAGTAGTCAGCAAATCCCTTGCCTGAAGCCAGCCCGTTCGCCTCTTCGGAGGCGGGCGTGCAATCTGGTGTTCTGCCTTGTTGTGAGACGGACCCTATCATTGTGATGGTTAACAAAAGATAACGGAGGGGCCGTTGTTACCGCTTGTTATTCCCCGTTAGTATTGGGACTCCTGCCATCTGGGTAGGGGTTCCTATAAGAATAAGGGGGAGTGATGTATGCGTAAGCCCATCAAGCGGCGCGCTTCATCCTGTCGTCCGGCCGGTTTTCCCGGTCAGCTCGCTCAGGGTGGCAAACAATCATTAACACGTCAGGTATTGGCCGCTTTGGGCCTCTCCGTCGTGCTTGCCAGTATTTCGGCTCCAGTTGCTGTAGCGCAGGAAGCGCAGGAACCTGCAACCAGTGCAGCAGTCATGACACCCAAGGCCAGCTCCGCGCTGCTCCTGGACGTTGATCGCGCGGGTGATCGCCTGGTGGCGGTTGGCTCCCGTGGCCACATTCTCTATTCCGACGATAAAGGCGAAAGCTGGCAACAGGCTCCGGTTCCTACCCGGCAGTTGCTTACAGCTGTCGATTTTGTCGACGAAACCCATGGCTGGGCAGTGGGCCATGACTCGCTGATCCTGCATACCAGTGATGCAGGCGAAAGCTGGACCATCCAGTACCGTGACCCGGAGCTGGAGCACGAGGTCGATCCTGATGGCCCGGGCCTGCTGGAAAAACCGCTGATGGATGTCTGGTTCCGGGATACCCGCACGGGTTTTGCTGCAGGTGCCTATGGTCTGTTCCTGCGCACTGATGATGGCGGACAGACCTGGGATGACTTGACCTACGAAATCGATAACGAAGACGGCTTTCATTACAACGCCATCGCTGAGATTCCCGAGACAGGCCTGTTCATGGTGGGCGAGCTCGGCATGATGTTCCGCTCTGCGGACTACGGCGATACCTGGGAAGCCATTGAAGACTTGCCCTATGACGGGTCGCTGTTTGGCGTCTCGGGTACTGGCGAGCCGAACGTAGTGCTGGCCTGGGGGCTACGGGGCAACATGTTCCGTTCCGAGGATTTCGGCGATACCTGGGAGGAGGTCACACTGATGACTCCGCACAATGGTCCGCTGGAAGCCACATTGTCTGGTGGCGATTATTCCGAGGATGGCAAGGTCGTCGTGGTGGGTGCTGGGGGCTTCGTTGTAACCAGTGACGACCAAGGCCGCACTTTCACTGTAGCAAGCCGTCCCGACCGGGCTGCTCTGGCAACAGCCACGGTACTGGATAACGGCAATCTGTTGCTGCTTGGCCAACGTGGCGCAGTGAAGGGTGATTCGACCGGGATGCCGCAGAACGGTTCTGCAGCTGACAGAATTCCTGCGGCCGGTACGCCCGCGGTCCAATAATAATTACACGCCAGGAGAAACTGGATGTCCAAACATCATCAGGAAACCGCTCCGTTTATCGAGCGGTTGATCTTCAATAACCGGCTGGTCGTAATGCTGTTCTTCTTACTGGTTACCCTCTTTCTGGGGTATCAGGCAGCGCAGGTCAAGCCGGACACAAGCTTCGAGAAGATGATTCCTCTCGAGCATCCCTACATCGTCAACATGATTGAGCACCAGGACGAGATGGCCAACCTGGGCAACTCGATCCGTATCGCGGTTGCCATCGAGGACGGCGATATCTTCTCTACCGAGTACATGGAGACGCTCAAGCGTATCAATGACGAGGTATTCTTCCTGCCCGGTGTTGATCGTTCCAGCATGCGCTCGCTGTGGACGCCCAATGTACGCTGGACGGAAGTAACCGAGTACGGTTTCGATGGCGGTCCGGTTGCTAACCGACCAGCCTATCTGACCGAAGATGACCTCAACGAACTGCGAACCAACATCCTCAAGTCGGGCGAGATCGGCCGCCTGGTAGCGAACAACTTCAAGTCGACGATCATTGAAGTACCGCTACAGGAAACCTATCCGAACCCTGAAGACCAGAGCGAGCAGATCCGCCTGGACTACGGTGAATTCTCGCGCCTGCTGGAAGAGAAGATCCGTACCGAGTTCCAGGAAGAAAACCCGAACATCAGCGTTCACATCGTTGGTTTCGCGAAGAAGGTCGGTGACCTGATTGAAGGCATCATCAAGGTGTTGATGTTCTTCGGCGCGGCGCTGCTCATCACATTCGTGTTGTTGTTGATGTTTACCCGCTGTGTGAAAAGCTCGCTCACGGCACTGATCTGTTCGGTGATTGCGGTCGTCTGGCAGCTGGGTCTGTTGCGCACGCTGGGCTACGGCCTGGATCCCTATTCGATCCTGGTCCCGTTCCTGGTGTTTGCCATCGGTATTTCCCACGGTGTGCAGATCATCAACGGTATGGCCATCGAATATGCTACGGCCGAGGATGCTCCGACTGCGGCACGCCGTGCTTTCCGGTCGCTGTACATCCCGGGTATCGTTGCGCTGCTGTCTGACGGCGTTGGCTTCCTGACACTGTTGTTGATCCAGATTGAAGTCATCCGCGAGCTGGGTATTGCTGCGTCGGTCGGTGTGGCGGTAATCATTCTGACCAACCTGATCCTGCTGCCGGTGCTCATGTCCTATATCGGCATCAGCAAGCGCGCCGTGGAACGCAACCGCAATATGGCATCGCGCCCGCAGAAACTCTGGCTGACCGTCGCCAAGTTTGCGCACCCGACCGTTGCGCCGATTTCCGTGGTGCTGGCAATCCTGGCCTTCGGTTTCGGTATTTATCATGGTCAGAAGGTCGAGATCGGTGACCTTGATCCGGGTGCACCGGAGTTGCGTGCGGACTCGCGCTATAACCTGGATAACGATTTCATCATCAGCAACTATTCCACGAGTTCGGACGTGTTGGTCGTCATGGTCAGCACTCCGCCGGAAATGTGCTCGACCTACGAGACCATGGACGCGATCGACCAGCTGGAATGGCGCATGGTGAATCTGCCAGGTGTGCAGTCTGCCGTGTCGATGGTGAGCGTTGCCAAGCAGGTGATCATGGGTAACAACGAGGGCAGCCTGAAATGGCAAACGCTGTCGCGTAACCAGGACAACCTGAACAATGCGATCAGCCGTGCGCCGTCGGGCATGTTCAATTCCTCCTGTTCTCTGGTCCCGGTCATGCTGTTCCTCAACGACCACAAGGCCGATACGCTTGAGCGTGTCACCGGGGAAGTGGAAGCCTTCGCCGAGGAATACAACACTGACCAGCTGGAATTCAAACTGGCAGCGGGTAACGCAGGTATCGAAGCAGCCACCAACGAGGTTATCGAGAAGTCACAAACCAAGATGCTGATCACGGTCTACGTGGTGGTTATCCTGATGTGTCTGATCACCTTCCGCTCGATCCGTGCGGTGCTGTGTATCATCATCCCGCTGGCGCTGACATCGGTGCTGGCCAACGCGTTGATGGCATTCCTGGGAATAGGCGTGAAGGTAGCAACCCTGCCGGTAATCGCCCTGGGTGTGGGTATTGGTGTCGACTACGGCATCTATATTTACAGCCGACTGGAGACCTATCTGCGTCAGGGACTGCCGTTGCAGGAAGCCTACTATGAGACGCTGAAAACCACTGGTAAGGCGGTGACCTTTACCGGCTTCACCCTGGCCATCGGTGTAGCAACCTGGATCTTCTCTGCGATCAAGTTCCAGGCTGATATGGGCATTCTGTTGACCTTCATGTTCCTGTGGAACATGTTCGGCGCCCTGTGGCTGTTGCCAGCGCTGGCACGTTTCCTGATTCGTCCGGAGAAGCTGCGCGGTAAGTAATTGACTGTGTCGTAAAAAAGCCGCTCTCTGTGAGCGGCTTTTTTATGTCTGCGCTAAACGCATCGGGCGTTTCGCACAGGGCAGGGCACTAATGATGGCGTTGACGGCTTTTCCTTACCCCAGCAGCCAGCGTAACAGCGGCTGCGGCCACCGCTGTCAACAGCAGGGGATGACGTGAAGCGTAGGCGTAAAAGCTCCATTTGTGCACTCGACCCGGATAGTCCCCGCTGGCCTGTCCATCCGTCACCTTGCCTACGTCGGCGTTGTGCAAGCTGCCCTGGCGATGACGGTCGCGCCTGCCACTGTGCAGCACATCGTAAATGATGTTGGCGTTCATCATGTCTGTCAGCCTGGGCGCGAGTTGCGCCATGCGGGTGAACATCTTCGAGTTGCCGATATAGATATCCCGACGGGGATGTTCGCAGGCGTGCAAGATGCTGCGCGCTACCACCTCGGGGGAATACACAGGCGGTGGAAAGGTTGGTGCACTGCCCAGATAACTTTTCGCGTGATCATTGAACAGCGTGTTGATCGCCGGAGGCCTGACCAGCGTAACCGATACTGGCGAGCCGGACCGGGCCAGCTCCACGCGCAAGGAGTCGGTCATGGCCTTTACTGCGTGTTTGCTCGCGCTATACGCCGCGTGCAATGGCAGGGGCGCTGCGGATTCGAGGCTACCGATATTGATCAAGGCGCCGCCCTTGTTGCGCAGATGCCGCACGGCAATGTTCGAGCCGTAATGGGTGCCCCAAAAGTTGGTCTGCATGACCCGATGGACGTCTTCGTCCTTGACCTCGTCCATGCGTCCCCAGACAGAACTGCCGGCGTTGTTGATCCAGGTGTCAAAGCCGCCGAAGCGATTAACCGTCTCACTGGCGACGCGTTCAAGGTCTTCGCGCTTGCCGACGTCAGCGACCACGTGCATGACCTTGTCGCCAGCTGCCAGTTCACGCTCGACTTCATCCAGCACCTGCTCATTGCGCGCCACCAGCGTCAGCCTTGCGCCGGCCTTTGCCGCTGCTCGGGCAGTGGCCAGGCCGATGCCGCTGGAAGCACCGGTCAGCACGATTACCTGTTCATTCAAGGGTTTGAGCTTGATTTTCATTAATCCTCCTGAGTGCGCCTTGATACTGGCGCCGCATGGGCTTCACCTATAGAAGCCCTAACAGAAAGGCGGTTCCCGGCGGGGGACGAGTGGCTAAACGTCCGGGTAAAGCGAACCAAGTGGATCAGCCGGTGCTTCGGCTGCGCGCTGGCGGCTCTGGATGGTCATGCGAACAGCGCGCCAGAGTGGCTTGCCGCGCCACGGGCTTTCGGTCTGGCCGAACAGGGAGGCGTTGAGTTCATCCAGCGCATCGGCAAGCTCCTGATTATGCTGGGTCAGGGCTATCAGGCCTTCGCTGTGCTGTTGCCGCGCCCAGGCCTCAAGCGCCTTGCGGGCTTCTGCGGGGTGGTTGGCGCGACAGGCGATCTGCAGATCCCCGAGGGGATTACCCTGATGTTCCTCGCCAAGGATCTCTTCTTCTTCGATTATGTCGCCCTCATGTAGGGCCCGCCGCGCGCGGTAGAGCAGCAACAGGCATACGCTCAAGGCGATGCTGAGCAGCAGACTGGCAAGCTGCCAGGGCCAGATCGTGGGGCCCGCCACGCCGCTTGTGTCTGCAATACCCGGCTCGCTGATCGACGGGCCGACATTGTCCAGCCCGCTGACATTCAGGGTGACGCTGTCGAGCCGCTCGGTACGCAGCCGGTCTTGTGTCGTGTCCCACCAATACAGTTGCAGCTCAGGCACATGGAACACGCCTTCGGCCTGAGCCACCAGCGCAGCGCTGTCCTGGCGGACGCCGCGGATACCGTTGTCGCGGGTGTGGTTTTCCAGCTTGGGCTGGTCCGTATATTGACGCAGATGTTTCTCCGTGCCTGGCACCAGGCTGTGGAGAATGGGCAACTGGCTGGCGCTCAGGCCCTGGGCTTCCACGGTCAGGGTGCGGGTAAGGGGTTCGCCGGTGATCAGGTCGGTACCCGGGTCAGGCTGCCAGTGCTGGGTGAGGGTGAGCTCGCTGGCCGGTATCCATGACGCTCCGGACGGATAGTCGTCCGGCACGGGCCGCACATTCAACAGAATGCTTGGCGAGCGCACCTGCACCAGCCGACCGGTGCGCGCCGAGAATCGGGCGGAGGGATCCACGGGTTGCAAGGTAGTGGCGCTGAATAGCTGCGAGGGGATCTCCAGCGTGCCGCTTTGCTGCGGATAGATTGCGTAACGGACTTCAATGACACCGTGGCGCACACCATTGATCAATTGTTCCGACTGCTGTGCCGGGCCGAGCGTCTCCACCCGTGCATCGGGAATTTCCAATCCGCTCAGGGTCGAGTCATCGTACAGCGACACCGAATGGTAAACCCTGAGCGTCAGTAACACCTGCGCCTGCACATAGGGGTTCTCTACATCGACTTCGCTGTCGATGAATATGGGAGCCAGCTGCGCAACTGAGTCCTGTGCGGCCTGAGCGGCAGTAAGCACCTGCAGCCCGATCGGTTCACTTTTCGAGTCGCCCAGGCTGAGCGGCGGTATCGCGACGTAACCGGTGCGCTTGGGCGTCAGGGTAACCACCCAGCGGGTAGTGCGCTGAGCCGTGCCATTGGCCTGGCTGACCAGGTTGAGCTGCCGGGTGCTCTGAATGCGGAAATGTTCCTCCAGCGGGCTGAAGTCCGGCCGCGTCGACCGGCTGGCCTGTGGCGTTTCGAGCGTCAGCTCCAGGGTGTCGCCCTCGATCAGCCGGGTGCGGTCGACACTGGCCAGCAACGAGGCACATGCCCAGGTGGGCAGCGTTAACAGAGCAAGTAATAACAGTAGCGATTTCATGGCTGCGCTTCCTTACCCTGCTGATATTGGTACAGAAACTTGCGCCGTAGCAATTCGGCCGGCTCGTCGGGGATCGCTTCGAGCCACTGATCAAGCGCCTGTTGTTGTTCATTGTGCATCCCGTCCGGGGAGGTCGCAGAGGCATTGGTTTCGCCAGGCGCTCCATTGTCACTTTGATTGCCCTGCGGCGCACTGCTCGAATCGCCCTGCTGAGCATCAAGCGTCGTGCCTGCGTCATTTTCAGTGCCGGCCGATGGTGCGGACTGGCCATTTCGCACGTCTTCATCGCCGCGGGTGTCCGCAGGCGGAGGTTGTGGAATTTCGCTGGGCTGAGCCTGGTTGGGGGCTGGCTCGGCGGGATCGCCAGGGTTTACCTTTCCGGCCTCGCTGTCATTCTCCTGCTCCGCCTGTTGGCGCTGCTGTTCTTCGAGCAGGGCTTCGATTTTGTCGCGATTATGACGCGCAGGATGATGCTCAGGATCCCGGGTCAACGCCTGTTCAAAGGCCTCGAGCGCCTCGGGATAGCGCCCGCTCATGGCCAGGGCAGTACCGTAATTGAAGTGGCTGTCGGCATCCTCGGGTTGCCTGTTCAGCTGTTCGGCGTAGGCCTCGGTTGCCTGCCGATAGTCACCTGCCTGATACCACGCCCAGGCACGCCAGGCGGGATCTTCAAATTGCTCCGCTGCAGCTTCCGGTTGTTGCTGTTCAAGCAAGGCGGCGCCCTGTTGATCGGGACGCTGCCAATAATCTGCCCAGTCAGCCTCGGCTGGCGCCGGTAGCAGAGCAACGCAGAGCAGTAGACCCAACCAGCCGCGCCGGGCACCGAGTGCGGCCAGCGGTAGCAACAACAGCGCCAGCCAGGCACCGTAGTCCTGGATCGATCTGCCCGGTTCGCCATTGCCGGCCTCGCTGGAAGGACGCGCCGCAGATAACAGACGCTGCAGGTCGCGGTTGTCCAGGGTCATCCCCTGATAGCTAGCGCCATGCCGGCGGACCGTACTGGCCAACTCGCGGGCATTAAGCCGGGGCAACACTATACGGCCCTGGTCATCACGCATGAATCCGCCTTGCTCCAGCGCAACGGGCGCGCCCTCAAGGGTTCCTGCACCCAGCACCGCGAGTTGTTCGCCCAGGGCTTCGGCATGTTGGTCGAGGGCGGCCAGTTCCGTGTCGCTGGCCCCGCTGGTGAGCAGCAGCACGCGGGTCGTGCGTGGCAGCTCGCTGATGCTGTCGCGCGCCAGTTGCAGCGCCTGATCCAGGTCGCGCCCGGACGACGGCATGATTGCGGGCTCCAGCGCCTGTAGCAGGCTGGTGAGGGTTGCGGGGTCGTTACTCAACGGTGTGACGCGGTGTGCGCTTCCGGCATAGGCGACCAGGCCTACCTGATAGTCATCAGGCAGAGCCAGGATGTCACGTATCTTGCGCTTGGCACGGGTCAGCCGGGTAGGCCGCAGGTCATCTGAAAGCATGTTGTGCGACACGTCGAGCACGATCAGTACGCTCGGTTGAGCCTGGGGCACCGATGGCGTCGTTATTTCGCGCGACGGGCCCGCCAATGCGAGTATCGCCATCACCCAGCAGCATGCCAGCAACAGAAAACGCCTGCGATTGGCCCCACCGGGTGAACGTCGCAATAGCCAGCGCTGCAGATGCACAGGCAGCACGGATTCCCATCCCGAGCCCCGATATGCGTGCTGAAAGGCCAGCCAGCACAGCGCCAGCGCCGGTAGCAGCGCAAGCAGCCAGACAGGCCGCGAAAAACTGAAACCGGTCAAAGACTCAAGCCACATTTGACCTCCGATACCAACCGGTCAACGCCATGCTCAGGATCAATGCGAAGCCCAATGGCCAGGGGTACAGCGGCAGGTTCTGGCGCTGGGTTCGCCCTTCGCGCAATGCCGGCTCCAACCGGTCCAGCTCCTGATTGATCGCTTCAAAGCTTTCGCTGTCGCGGGCACGGAAATACTCGCCGCCGGTCAGCAGCGCGATTTCCTTGAGCGTGCCTTCGTCCAGCTCGACAGACGGGTCGCGCTCGGAGATGAGCAACGCGCTGGTATCAGCTGGCTGGTGCTGGTGCTGAGTCTCGGCTCCGATGCCTATGGTAAATATGCGGATCTGCCGTTCGGCTGCTAGCCTGGCAGCCTGAACGGCGCTGATGCGGCCCGCGTTGTTGGCGCCATCGGTTATCAGCAATAACACGCGGCGTTCGGCAGGCTGCTGCTCCAGTCGCTTGATGGCCAGGCCGATGGCATCACCGATCGCTGTCTGGCGGCCGGCTAGCCCGATAAAAGACTCCTTGAGCCATTTCCGGACGCTGTCGCGATCATGCGTTAGCGGCGCCTGCACATACGCCTGGGACCCGAACAGGATCAGGCCCATACGGTCTCCGTGACGGCGTTGGATAAACTGCCCCACCACCTGCTTTACCAGGCTCAGCCGGTCCGCCTCTTCGCCATCAATCTGCATATCACGAAATTCCATACTGCCTGACAGGTCGATTGCCAGCATCATGTCGCGGCCGGTGACCTCCATGGGTAGCGGGTCCCCGAGGAGCTGGGGCCGGGCTGCTGCGCTCAATAACAACAGCCATATCAGTAAAAACGGCCAGGGGGTGCGTCGCACGCCGGGCTCGGCTGTTTCTGGCTGAACGGCCTGCAATCTGGACATGAACGCCACCTGCAGCGCAGCCGGACGATTTTGCGCAGGCGGGGCGAAGCGCCGCACCAGCCAGGGCAGCGGTAGCAGCAGGAATACCAGGGGCCAGCCGAATTCAAACATGGTTATGTCGCAGCCAGCGTTTGAGCTCATGTTCCAGGTCTCGACGCTGGCCGGCTGACAACGTCATGTCCGGGCGGTAGAGATCGGCGGCCAGGGGCCCGAGCACGCTGCGGTTGGGCTTGGGGTACGAGGCGCAAAGATAATCGAGCCAGGCGTCACCGAACAGGCGGGTTGCATGGTCATTGCCCTGGCGCTTGAGCACGCGCTTTAGGGTCTTATTGGCCGCCGCCAACCATTCCCGATCAGCCAGCGTCTCGGATAATCCATGCAGGGCCTGGGTGACCCGTGTCCGCTCGAGCCGACGTCGCTGAACGCTGCGGAGTATGCGCGGCAGGATGAGAAGGAGCAGCAGCGACAACCCCAGCAATAGCCACCAGCCGGGGGCGGGCGGCCACCACGGAACCGGTGGGGGCGGCGCTGGGTGAATCAGCGCGTCTGTCAATGTGCTACTCATCGGCGGTGGGCACGCCCGGCATGGCTACCAAGCATGGTGCTCAATTGGTCGACCGCCGGCAGCGAGCTGTCGAGCATGCTCAGACCGCAGCGCAGGCGTCTGGCCAGCCGCTGCCAGGCGTGCTGTTGATCAGCAAACTGCTGTTGCCAGGCGCTACGCACCGCAGCGTTTTCGGTATCCAGGCTGAAGCGTTGCTGGCCCTGGATGAAGTCCAGAATGCCGGCTATGGGCAGCTCGGCATCCAGCGGGTCGAACAACGGCAACAGGACGATATCGTTATGCGCAGCGAGGGGCGCCAACAAGGACTGGTTCATATTGTCGATGGCGCTGTGATCACACAGCAGATAAAGAATGCTGCCCGGCCGAATGATTTCCCGACTGTGGCGCAGCGCCATATCCAGCGGTTCGGCGATTGCTTCGCTGTGCATGTCGGGCGCTTCTGGTATGCGCTGGTTGGCCTGCAGCAACAGACGGAAGAGCTGCAGGATGGCCTGGCGACTGCGCCGTGGGCGGACTTCATGGCAGGCATCGTCCGCGAAGACCATGCCGCCCACCCGGTCATTGTGCGACAGGGCGGTCCAGGCAATCAGCGCGCAGGCATCGGCGCCCAGTACGGACTTGAGACAATGCCGGCTGCCGAAGTACAGGCGGCTGCTTTGTTCACAAATGATAAAGACCGGCCGCTCCCGCTCTTCGTTGAAGACCTTGGTATGCACCTTCTGCGTCCGTGCGGTAACCCGCCAGTCAATGGTGCGGATATCATCGCCGGGCTGATACGCCCGCACCTGATCGAAATCCATGCCCCGACCACGCAACCGCGAGTACTGGCGGCCAGTCTGGCGGCTGGTACGCATCGGCCGGCTGAACAGCGGCAGCTCCTGGCAATGCCGTCGGGCATCCAGCAACGATTGCAGCGTCACCTTGACCAGCGCGTCCGCACCTTCGCTATCCATGCTCAGACGACTGCAACGGATTCTAGGAGCAGCGCGATGACCCGGTCAGCATCAATGCCTTCGGCTTCAGCTTCGAAACTGAGAATCAGGCGATGGCGCAGTACCGGGTGAATGACCGCCTGCACGTCCTCAGGGCTGACAAAATCACGTCCGGCAAGCCAGGCATGAGCCCGGGCACAGCGGTCCAGCGCGATGGTGCCGCGGGGGCTGGCCCCCAGCTGCAGCCAGTCGGCGAGTTGCGGGCTGTACATTTCCGGCCGCCGGGTCGCCATGATCAGCTGAATCAGGTATTCCTCCACCGCGTCAGCCATGAACAACTCGAGTACTTCCTGGCGGGCGGCCAGGATAGTTTCCTGGCTGATACGGCGGGCTATTTGTGGTTCTTCGCCGCGCGCTTCGCCGCGCGCCAGTTGCAGAATCTGTCGCTCCAGAGCGGCGTCTGGAAAACCGATGCGCACGTGCATCAGGAAGCGATCAAGCTGGGCTTCGGGAAGAGGATAGGTACCTTCCTGTTCGATCGGATTCTGCGTTGCCATGACCATGAACAGTTCCGGCAGCGGATAGGTCTGCCTGCCGATACTTACCTGCTGTTCGGCCATCGCTTCGAGTAACGCAGACTGCACCTTCGCCGGGGCGCGGTTGATCTCATCAGCCAGCACCAGGTGGTGGAATATGGGCCCCTGCTGGAAACTGAAGCTGGCTGTCTCGGGCCGGTACACCTCGGTGCCGGTTATATCCGCTGGCAGCAGATCGGGGGTGAACTGAACCCGGTGAAAATCGGCCTCGATGCCTTCTGAAAGCACCTTGATTGCGCGGGTCTTGGCCAGGCCTGGTGCGCCTTCCACCAGCACATGCCCGGCGGCGAGCAAGCAAATCAGCATGCGCTCGATGAGCTGTTCCTGCCCGAAAATCTGCTGGCCCATGAAGGCCTTCAGCTCAAGCAGGGAGTTACGGTGCGTCATGACGTGTTTCCATGGATTAAGGCTCCTGCTGGCAGTCACTGCCAGGACATCCTTTTGGTCTAGACTGGGGCTGTTGACGCTGCGTTCTCCGCGCCGACACCGAAGTCGGCCCAGACGCTGTATGTTAACCCAGCTATGCCTCGAAGGTCTGTTGCAGGCCTGTCCCAATCACTGCCGGAGGAAACATGGCATTAATAATGGCCAGTAGTAAAGATGAATTGCTTGCTTTGCTCGGCGATCGCTTGCAAGCGCTCGTTGAGCCGGGTGATGCGGAGAACGTGGCGCGTTTCAGCCAACAATTCTTTGGCATCGCTCCGCTGGAGGAGCTGCGGGGCCGGCACGATTCTGATCTGCTTGGTTGCACGCTGTCTTCCTGGCGATTCTTCCAGCAGTTTGACGGTCACGAACAGAAAATACGGGTCTTCAACCCCGACACCCAACAGCATGGTTGGCAGACCACACACTCGGTAGTTGAAATACTGCATCGGGACGCGCCCTTTCTGGTTGATTCGGTTCGCATGGAGCTCAAACGCCAGGGCTACCTTGTGCATACCATGCAGAACAGCGTGATGCGGGTGGAACGGGATGAGCAGGGGCAGTTGCTGCACCTGTATGGTCGCAACGATCCGGGCGCGCAGGGGCACCCCGAGTCGGTGATGTTTATCGAGATCGATCGCTGCGCGAGCACGCAGGAGCTGCGTGCCGTGCAGACGGGCGTAGTGGATGCGCTGAGCCATGTGCGCGCCGCGGTCTCGGATTTCGAACCGATGCAGCAACGCATGAACGAACTGGTCGAAATGCTCAATACTGAAGGCGCAGCACAATTCCCGGCCGAAGAGCGCGCCGAGGCGGTTGAATTCCTCCGCTGGTTGCTGGCAGATCATTTCACCTTTCTCGGCTATGAGCGTTTTCATATTCATGAAGGTTTGCCCAAGGGACGGTTGGGTATCGAAGACGAACACAGCCTGGGCGTGGCGGTTCGCGATCCACTGGATGATGTGACTTCGGATCTGCCGGAGGAGGTGCTGGATTATCTTCGCTCGCCCTTGCTGTTGTCCTTTGCCAAGGCGTCGCGGCTGAGCCGCGTACATCGACCGGCCTATCCGGATTACGTGTCCGTGCGGGAGATTGACGAGAATGGCAAGGTGCTGGTCGAACACCGCTTCTCCGGCCTGTATACCTCGCGGGTGTATACCGAGAACGTTTCGAGAATTCCCCATTTGCGCCGCAAGGTTGAAGTCGTCAAGCAGGAGGCCGGACTGGCGCCGCGCAGTCATCTCGGCAAGGATCTGGAGCGGGTACTGCAGGTCTTGCCGCGGGATGATCTGTTCCAGATGTCCAAGGACCAGCTGCGCGACACCGCATTGAGTATCGTGCAAATCCAGGAGCGCGCGCGCATCCGCATCTTTCTGCGGCGTGGCAATTATGGCCGTTTCTACTATTGCCTGGCCTACGTGCCGCGGGATCTGTATTCCACCGATATCCGCATGCGAATCCAGGCGGTACTGATGGATCGGCTCAGATCCAGTGAATGTGAATTCTGGACGTATTTCTCCGAATCGATACTGACGCGCACCCAGTTCATTCTGCGCGTTGACCCCAAACACGGCCAGGAAGTAGATCACGTGAAAATTGAGCAGGACGTTATCCAGGCATGTCGCAGCTGGCACGATGATTTCAGTGACCGCTTACACGAAACCCTCGGTGAGGCCGATGCCACCGAGGCCTGGGATAACTTCTCCGAGAGTTTCCCCGCTGGATACAGCGAGCGGTTCACCACAGCGTCCGCCGTAGTCGATCTCAAGCACCTGCTGAACCTGAACGAGGAGAATCCGCTCGGGATGAGTTTCTATCAGCCGCTGCGGCAGAAACAGGGGGTGCTGCATTGCAAGCTGTATCACTTGCATGAGCCGCTGCCCCTGTCTGACGTGATGCCGATTCTGGAGAACCTCGGGCTGCGGGTCATGGGTGAGTTTCCCTTCCGGATCGCCGGCGCTAACGGGCCGGTGTACTGGATACACGATTTTGAATTTACCTATGCGCTGGACAGCGCGCAGGACATTCAGGAGGTCAACGAGCTGTTCCGCGACGCTTTCATCAATATCTGGCGAGGCCATGCGGAGAACGACGGGTTCAACCGCCTGGTGTTGCTGGCGAGCATGTCCTGGCGTGATGTAGCGCTGCTGCGTACCTATGGCCGCTATATCAAGCAGATCCGCATGGGCTTTGAGCTGCCCTATCTGGCGAACACCCTGGTCGCGCATTCGACCATCGCCAGGGAGCTGGTGCGGCTATTCAAGACGCGCTTCTATCTGGCGCGCAAATCCTCGGCGGCCGAGCTGGAGGAGCGTCTCGAACAGGCGATCATCAATGCGCTGGACGGCGTGGCAGTGTTGAACGAGGACCGCATACTGCGCCGTTATCTGGACCTGATCAAAGCCACACTGCGTACCAACTTCTATCAGGGTGACGAGAACGGCGATCCAAAGGATTACATCAGTATCAAGCTCGATCCCCAGCGTATTCCGGAGCTACCGCTGCCCCGGCCAATGTTTGAAATTTACGTCTACTCGCCGCGCTTCGAAGGCGTTCATCTACGGGGCGGGAAGGTGGCCCGTGGTGGTTTGCGCTGGTCGGATCGCGAAGAGGATTACCGCACCGAGGTGCTGGGCCTGGTCAAGGCGCAGCAGGTCAAGAACGCGGTCATCGTACCGGTCGGGGCGAAGGGCGGATTTGTACCGCGACGCTTGCCGGCTGGCGGATCGCGAGACGAAATCCAACAGGAAGCTATCGCCTGTTACCGACTATTTATCAAAGGCTTACTCGATATTACTGATAATTACGTTGAAGGCAGAGTAGTGCCGCCGGAGCAGGTTGTTCGCCACGACGGCGATGATCCCTACCTGGTGGTCGCGGCGGACAAGGGCACCGCGAGTTTTTCTGACATCGCCAATTCCATCGCCGCGCAATACAACTTCTGGCTGGGGGATGCGTTCGCCTCCGGCGGCTCGGACGGCTATGACCACAAGGCCATGGGCATCACTGCACGGGGCGCATGGGTTTCGGTGCAGCGGCATTTCCGCGAGCTCGGGGTCAACGTCCAGGAGGAGTCTGTAACGGTCGTCGGAATCGGCGACATGGCGGGCGACGTGTTCGGCAACGGCATGCTGTTGTCGCGCAAGTTGAAGGTCGTTGCGGCGTTCAACCATATGCACATTTTCATTGATCCGGACCCTGATCCGGAGGCCAGCTTTGTCGAGCGCGAGCGGCTGTTCAACATGCCCCGTTCCAGCTGGAGCGATTATGACAGCAGCCTGATTTCCGAAGGCGGTGGCATATTCGAGCGCAGTCTCAAGCAAATTCAGCTCACGCCACAAATGAAGGCGTTGTTTGACATCAGCGAGGACAAACTCACGCCCAGCGAGCTGATCAATCGCCTGCTCAAGGCGCCGGTTGATCTGATCTGGAACGGCGGCATTGGCACCTACGTCAAAAGCGCTGCGGAAAGTCATGCCGACGTGGGCGACAAGGCCAATGACGGAGTACGGGTCGATGGCGCGGAGCTGCGTTGCAAGGTGGTGGGAGAGGGCGGCAACCTGGGTATGACGCAGCGTGGCCGCATCGAATACAGCCTCAATGGTGGTCATTGTAATACCGACTTCATCGATAATGCCGGGGGCGTCGACTGCTCGGACCATGAGGTCAATATCAAGATTCTGCTTAACGAAGTGGTTGCCACCCAGGAGATGACCGGCAAGCAGCGTAACCGCCTGCTGGCCAGCATGACCGATGAGGTTGCTGGCCTGGTGTTGGCCAACAACTACAAGCAGACCCAGGCGATCAGTCTGGCTGAACGCCAGGCGCGCCTGGCCATGGGCGAATATCGCCGGCTGATCAGTGCGCTGGAGGCATCCGGCAAACTGAGCCGTTCGCTGGAATTTATTCCCGAGGACGAGCATCTGGCCGAGCGCTCGGCACGCGGCGAGGGGCTGACACGGGCGGAGCTGGCGATTCTTATTTCCTACTCCAAGGCCGATCTCAAGGAGACGCTGGCCGCCTCCGATGTGCCGGATGACGAATACCTTGGTGAGGAACTGAATACCGCCTTCCCGGCGACCCTGGTGGAGCGGCATGAGGACGCACTGGCCGGACATCGCTTGCGTCGCGAAATTATCGCCACCCAGTTGGCCAACGACATGGTTAACCACATGGGGGTGACCTTCCAGCGGCGCCTGGAACAATCGACCGGCGCATCAGTGGGTGAAATCGCCAGAGCCTATGTGGTGGCACGCGATGTGTTCCGTCTGAACTATCATTTCGCGACCATCGAAGCACTCGATTACCAGGTACCGGCGCAGGTTCAGTTTGATCTGATGGACGACCTGATGCGTCTCGGACGCCGGGCCTCGCGATGGTTCATCCGCAACCGTCGGCTGGATTTGCGTGCCGGGGATGAGGTGGCCCATTTCGCACCGCGCATTGTCGCGCTCGCCGAACAGTTTGATGGCCTTTTCGAAGGGCCGAAACGGGGCGTATGGGAAACGCGTTACAACAGCTATCTCGCGGCCGGGGTGCCGGAGCAGGTCGCCCGCATGATCGCCGGGACCGGTCTGTTCTATTCGATGCTCGGCATCATCGAAGCGGCGGACGCCACCGGGCAGCCAACAGAGCGGGTGGCACGGGTGTCCTTCGTGCTGGGCAGCGAGTTGCAGATTCCCTGGTTCGGCCAACTGGTGTCCAATCTGCAGGTGGACAATCACTGGCAGGCACTGGCGCGGGAGAGCTATCGGGATGATCTGGACGGCCTGTTGCGGACCATGACTGTCTCGGCATTGCAATCCTCGAGTGAGGACACCGACGTCGATGCAGTGGTTGATAACTGGATGACGCGTAATGAGCAACTGCTGGTGCGCTGGCGCAATATGCTCACAGATCTCAAGAGTGCGACCACCGGGGACTATCCCATGATCTCGGTGGCTATGCGAGAATTGCTGGATCTGGCACAAGGCGCCAACAACCACACGGGTTGAGGCGTATCTGACAGGCCTAGGGTCTGTTGCCGTTTCATCGCGGCCGCGACGGAGGCCCGTTTGGTGCAGAACAAGGCGCGAGAAACGAAGTTTGGTTGTTCCAAATGAGTGACGAGTAACGCAGTGCTGCGTTAAACGGACCCCGTCCCTTCGGGTTGCGTGGCAAATGACGCCATGCGGCGTTGCGAGACTTGGCAAGGGAACAACCATTACCTGCGTCCCGTGCCTTGCCTGGCGCCATTTGACACGGCAACGCGGCTCGCGATGAAACGGCAACAGGCCCTAGCAAGGAGAGCCATGCAGCAGTTGATTTTTGATCTGTCGTTGCCCGCCGAGCGTTTCCTCGAATGGTATCGGGGAACCGCCAGGCGGGTCACGATGCTCAGCCGGGACGGTCGGCGCATCAGCCTGCCGGCCCATCACCTACGGCGGTTTCTGACGCACGAGGGCATTTACGGCAGCTTCCGAATGACCTTTACCGCAGACGGGCAATTGCTCTCGCTCGAGCGCATAGCTCCCTGAGTCGGTATACTCTCGCACCGACATTTTCCACCAAGGCCTGACTTCATGTATCCCACGTTGCGCTCCCTGCTGTTTCGCCTGCCCGCCGAAACCTCCCATGAACTTGCCCTGGACATGATCGGTGCCGCCGGGCGGCTTGGACTGGAAAAGCATCTGGCGCAGCCGGTAGGCCGGCAGCCAGTGGAAGTCATGGGGCGGATTTTTGATAATCCCGTCGGGCTGGCAGCAGGGCTGGACAAGAACGGTGTCGCTGTTGACGGTCTGGCAGGTCTGGGCTTCGGGTTCATCGAAGTAGGGACGGTGACGCCTCTGCCGCAACCCGGCAACCCGCGGCCACGGCTGTTTCGCTTGCCGGAACGTAACGCGATCATCAACCGCATGGGCTTCAATAACAACGGTGTGGATGCCTTGCTCGAACGGCTTGCCAGGGTGCGCTACCAGGGCGTGCTGGGTATCAATATCGGCAAGAACGTGTTCACGCCGGTTGAGCGTGCGGTAGATGATTACCTGTTGTGTCTGCGCAAGGTATACAGCCGTGCGGGCTATGTAACAGTGAACCTGTCCTCACCCAATACGCCCGGTCTGCGTACCCTGCAATTCGGCGACACGCTCAAGGTACTGCTGGAACAGATCAAAACCTGCCAGCTGCAGTTGAGCCAGCAACACGGGCGTTACGTGCCGGTGGCGATCAAGATTGCCCCGGACATGAACCCTGAAGAGCTGGCGATGGTCGGGCAAACGCTGGTGGACCAGGGCATGGACGCGGTCATCGCTACCAACACCACGCTCGAACGTGGCGCCGTGGAAGGGCTGAAACATGCCGAGGAAGCGGGCGGTCTGTCCGGTGGTCCCTTGACCGAAGCATCAACGGAAGTCATCCGGGTGCTGGCCTCTACGCTCAGCGGACGCCTGCCGATCATCGGCGCCGGGGGGATCCTGTGTGGGGCGGATGCAGCGGACAAGATCAAGGCGGGTGCCAGCCTGGTGCAGCTTTACAGTGGGTTTATTTATCGCGGACCCGAGCTGATTCGCGAATGCGCTGACGCGATTGCAGCTATCCGAACCTGATCAGTTGATAACGGGTACGAGTGGGTAAACAGGGGGAAGGTTGCCGTCTGGTTGGCCCCCGCACTGCAGGGGCCGGTTGGGCCTTCAAGGCCCGGCGCTTGGAGAGAGCGCCTCTGGAGAAATCGCACTTACTTCAGGAAATTAACCTACGGCGCGCATTTCATTCAGGCGATGCACGCCGGATATGCCCGTAAAGCCGGCCCAGTGATCGGCACGGCCCTCCCGCCAACCGTTAATCCAGTTCTGGCGTGCGGCGACGCTATTGAAGGGGCATGAATCTTGGGACTTGCCATGAACACCATTCTGGTACCCGCGGAGGAATGCTCTTTCCACGGGATCACGCTTCAGTCTTCTCATAAGGTAGAACCCTCACTTGATATGACATACCCGCCTCGCAACCAGCGAGGCGGGCGGTTGGTACCAGGGAAAATGCCCCGGTACCCATGCGCCGCCGCCTGTCAGGCCCGGCTGCATGTTCTGCAGCTTGCAACACATAAGCGATTGCTCTGTTGTACCCTAACCAGAGCGGCCTGTCCAAATATCAAAATGGCATGAATATATTGTTACTTAGGCGTGATAATCCTGCGACATCGCGCTCAATCGAAACACGATCTGGAAATCAATTAGATGCGCTCCACTGTTGAATTTTTTGTTACCTGTCCGAAGGGCCTCGAAGGCCTGCTTCTGGACGAACTGCTGGCCATGGGTGCCGGGAATGCCAAGGAGACCGTAGCGGGTGTCAGTGTCAGCGGTGATCTGGCGCTGGGCTACCGCGTCTGCCTGTGGTCGCGTCTGGCGAACCGGGTATTGCTGGTCCTCGACCGCTTTGCTGTCAGCGATGTACAGGACCTCTACGACGGCGTGGCGCGCATCGACTGGGCCGGTCATATGCGTGCCGACGACAGCCTGGCGGTCGACTTCACGGGTATTCTGCCGGGGGTGGACAACACCCACTTTGGGTCGTTGAAGGTCAAGGATGCGGTGGTTGATGTGCTGCGTCAGGCGGATGGGACCCGGCCATCGGTGGACAAGATCAACCCTGATCTTCGCATCAATGTGTTCTGCCGCAGCAACGAAGCCCAATTGGCGATCGATCTGTCCGGACAGAGCCTGCATCAGCGCGGCTACCGTCTGCAGCAAGGTGCAGCGCCAGTCAAGGAAAACCTGGCTGCGGCGATTCTGCTGCGCGCTGGCTGGCCGGCACTGGCAGCCGAAGGCGCCGCGCTGGCCGACCCGATGTGTGGCTCAGGTACCTTCCTGATCGAGGCGGCGCTGATGGCCGCTGATGTTGCGCCGAACCTTCAACGCAAGCAGTGGGGGTTCAGTAACTGGCTGCAGCACGAGCCCGAGCAATGGCAGCCGGTGCTTGAGCAGGCACAGCAGCGAGCAACGGTCGGGCTGGCTCAACCGCCACTCTGGATTCGGGGTTACGAGGCCGACCCGCGTATGCTGCAACCGCTGCGCAACAACATTCAGCGCGCCGGATTGAGCGAATGGGTAAAGGTCTATCAGGGTGAGCTGGCCACCTTTGCGCCAGCACCGGATCGTGGCCAAAAAGGTTTGGTGGTGTGCAATCCGCCCTACGGCGAGCGTCTGGGCGAGGCGGCGAGCCTGGTGTATCTGTACCAGAAACTCGGCGAGGTGCTGCGTCAGCAGTGTCCGGGCTGGCAGGCTGCGATCTTTACCGGCAACCCTGACCTGGGCAAACGGATGGGCATCCGCAGCCATAAGCAGTACTCGCTGCTGAACGGGGCGATCCCCTGCAAGCTCTTGCTGATGGATCTGGTTCCGGAGCGCTTTGTCACGGGCGATAGCCCGGTCCGTAGTAATGACAGGGCCGAGCAGAGACAGGCAGTCGCGGCTCCGCAACCGGCATCAACGGGTGCCCGGACAGATACTCCGGCAGCGCCTGCATCTTCTGCGCCGGTAGCGGCGCGGCTCAGCGAATCGGCGCAAATGTTTGCCAATCGCCTGAAGAAGAATCTCAAGATCCTCGGCAAATGGGCACGCCAGCAGAATATTTCCTGCTATCGCGTGTACGACGCTGATATGCCCGAATTCGCTGTTGCGATTGACCTCTACGACGGCTGGGCACATGTGCAGGAATATGCAGCGCCGGCGAGCATCAGCGAAGCGAAGGCTCAGGCCCGCTTGCAGGATGTGTTGGTCGCGCTGCCGGATACCCTCGGCATTCCCGCAGACCGGGTGGTGCTCAAGCAGCGCCTGAAACAGGCGGGTAAACAACAGTATCAGCGCATGGATCGGCGCGGCGAGTTCATGACGGTGCGGGAAGGGCAGGTCAAACTTTTGGTCAATCTGACCGATTATCTGGATACCGGACTGTTTCTGGACCACCGGCCGCTGCGTTTGCGGCTCGCGCAGGAGGCACAGGGCAAGCGCTTCCTTAACCTGTTCTGCTATACCGCCAGTGCCACAGTGCATGCGGCAGTCGCTGGCGCGCGCAAGACCACCAGCGTTGACCTTTCGCGGACCTATCTGGACTGGGCCAGACGCAATCTGTCGCTGAACGGGCTGTCGGACCTGCATGAACTGGTCCAGGCCGATGTGATGGAATGGCTGGAGGCAGCCGAGGGCGAATATGATCTGATCTTTGTTGACCCGCCGACCTTCTCCAATTCCAAGCGGATGGAGGATGTTTTCGATATCCAGCGCGACCACGTGCACCTGATCGACATGGCCATGGCCCGGCTAGCGCCCGGCGGTACGCTGTATTTCTCGAACAACTTCCGACGCTTCCGCATGGCGCCCTCATTGGAGGCCAGCTACAAGGTGGAAGATATCTCGGCGGCAACGCTTGATCGGGATTTTCAGCGCAATACCCGCATTCACCGGACCTGGCGCATCACCCGCTGAACGAGCCCTGAACGAACTGGATCGGGGCGGGTTAGCCCCGATCATTGAATCACTGGCTGGCAGCGATATCGGTTGGTGCGCGACGATGAACATCCTGTAGCACCAGATCAAGCGCCTGGCGGCTGGCGCCGGCGGTGGCGTGGTTGACGAAGGCAGTGACTGCCCAACTCTGTCCATTGGCGTCCCGGGTGATCCCGGCGATTGCGCGCACGCTGTTCAACGCGCCCGTTTTGATATGCGCCTGGCCAGCAACCGGCGTGTTGCGCAAACGCTTGCGCATGGTCCCGTCCATGGCTGCCAGTGGCATCGAGGCGATGAATTCTGCGGCATAGGGGCTTTTCCACGCTTGCTCCAGAAGCTGCGCCATATCCCGAGCGCTCATGCGTTCAATCCGCGACAGCCCCGATCCGTTATCCAGAACCAGCCCGTTGGGCTCGATATTCTTCTCGGCCAGCCAGGACATGATAGTGCGATTGGCCGCCTGGAAGTCATCCACATCGTTAGCGCTGCGGTTTTCCCGGCCGATGGTCAGAAACAGCTGGCGCGCCATGGTGTTGTTGCTGAACTTGTTGATGTCACGCACTACCGAGACCAGATCGGGTGAGACGCTTGTGGCCAGACGGCGCGCCTTGGGCGGCACTTCGCCGAGCCGGGTCGTGCCATGGATCTGGCCACCCATTTCCTGCCAAAGGGTTCGCACCAGGCTTCCGGTATAGGTCTGTGCATTCAGTGCAGAGAGATAACGCTGTGTCGAGCAGCCCTCGTGCAGTGCGCCGGTGAGCGTAACGTGCGCCTGTCTGCCATTGTCCTTCACTGAATAGGCAACGTTGGGCCAGGGGCAGGACTTCACTGCAGGGAGCGTTTTGACCTGATTATCTATTTTCACTTCTGGTAGCGCGGGATCCAGATGCACACGTGTCTTGTCGCCTTCGGCAAAGGTACTCAGCGTAAACAGTTTGAGGTTGGTCAGTAGCGGATCAGGTTCAACCAGAAACGGCCGGCTGGGGTCATTGCCGTCGTCAACAAAAGGTGCCGCGCCCAGTGGCAGCAACAGATCGCCGGGTTTGAGCACCAAGTCACCCTTGATCTCGCGCACGCCATTGGCGCGCAATTCACGCAACATCACCCATACGCGATCCATGGTCAGCTTGGGATCGCCATCGGTATCAAACACCAGATCACCATGCAGAACGCCGCCGCGTACCTGGCCCGTTCCATACAGGCCGGCACGCCACTGGTAGGTCGGGCCAAGAATTTCCAGCGCAGCGTAGGTGGTGACCAGTTTCATGGTCGAGGCAGGATTGAATGCCTGATCGGCGTTGACGAACTGGGACATGCCCTGGCCTTCAAGGGGAATCACCGCCAGCGAAAACGCGCTGGCGGGAACGCGGGCTGATGCGAGGGCTGAGCTGACTTTGGCGGGTAGCTTGCCGACGTCTTCGGCGCTGATCGGTGCAGCCACCAGTGCCAGTGCAAGGGCTGGGATCAGACTACGAAATGTGAACTGGAAAAAGGATGACATGACCGGAGAACTCCGCTTACGGCCTGAATGCAGGTTGAGCCTGAACAGGCTCGTGTAAGTTCCCATCATTGCTTGGATTTTCAGCTACGCCAAGGTCTGTGCGACTAGCGGTAGCGGTACTAGTGAGGGATCGGGCCAGGCGGCAGATTGAAAAAGGTTCGGGCGGTAGCGCAGGTATGTTCGCTGAGGGTTTCAATGCTTTCTTCACGACACTGCGCAACCATGTCGGCTACCCACGGCAAATAGGCTGGCTCGTTGCGTCGATTTTTCGGCCTGGGTGACAAGGTTCGGGGCAGGAGCCAGGGCGCGTCGGTTTCCAGCATCAGTCTTCCGGCCGGAATGTCCTGCATCAACGGACGCAGATGGGTGCCGCGTCGCTCATCACAGATCCAGCCGGTGATGCCGATATGCAGGTCCATGTCCAGGTAGCGATACAGCGTCTGTTTATCGGCCGTGAAGCAATGCACCACCGCGGCGGGCAAACGGTCGCGATAGTCCGCGAGCAGCTCTATCAAGGTCTGGCTGGCATCGCGCTCATGCAGAAATACCGGATAGCCCAGTTCAGCTGCCAGGCTTAATTGATCTTCCAGTGCTTTGAGCTGGAGCGGTCGGGGGGAGAAGTCGCGGTTGAAATCCAGGCCACATTCGCCGATCGCCTTGACGCTTTCGGCCGCGGCCAGCGAACGAAGATCGGATGCCTGGGTGGCACTCCAGTGGCGGGCTTCATGGGGATGAACGCCGGCGGTGCAGAACAGTTGATCAGGAGCCTGGGCGCAAAGCGCCTGGGTAACCGGACAGCTATCCAGCGAAGTGGACGTCAGCACCATCTGGCTGACGCCTGCTTCACGGGCCCGGTCCAGCACTGCCTCACGGTCCTTATCAAAAGCGGCGTCAGTGAGATTGACGCCGATATCGATCCATTCCATGGGCAAGGCTATCAGGCGCTACGTGGCGGCCGAGGCGCGCGGGGCTTGCTGGGAAAGTCCTTGCGCGGAGGGCGGCTGCTACGTGGCGGCCGGTCTGTTTCACCGGGCGGGAGCGGCCAGGCGCGGATTTGCAGCGCAACGCCGTTGATCTCGACGTTCGCGAGCTTGGCCAGTGTTGCGTCATCCAGCGGCGGCAGATACACACCGGTGTGCTCGGTAAACATCTTGATGTGGCCAATCTGCCCACGCTGCAGGCGCGCATGGCGAACCAGAGCGTCGACCAGCGGCTTGGGCATCAGGCCGTTGGAGCGACCGCCTTGTACCTTGTAGCGGATCAGACCGCTATCACGATCATCGCTGCTTTCGCGGCGCGGCGGCGCTGCGGGGAGGTCAGCGACGGGCTCAACCAGCGTTTTTGCGCTAGGCAGAATCGCCAGCAGGCTGGCAGCCAGTTCCTGCGGTTCCATGTTGGTCAGCTCAAGCAGGTCATTGACCAGCTGTTGCTGCAACGCGCCGGTGTTTTCACGCGCAACGTTCAAACGCCCGGCGAGCTTGCTCAGGCGACCGGTACGCACAGCATCGGCACTTGGCAGCTGCTGCGGCTCGATCTTCTGACCGGTAGCCTTTTCCAGCAGGTGCAGCAAGCGACGCTCACGCGGGGTGGCGAACAGGATTGCTGTCCCGGTACGACCTGCACGGCCGGTGCGACCGATACGGTGAACGTAGGATTCGCTGTCGTGGGGCAGGTCGTAGTTGAGGACGTGGGTGATACGGTCAACGTCCAGACCACGCGCGGCAACATCAGTCGCAACAACGATGTCGAGCAAACCACGCTTGAGACGGTCAACAACCTGTTCGCGGAGCTGCTGGCTCAGATCGCCATTCAGCGCGGCTGCGGCAAATCCGCGTGCTTCCAGCCGCTCGGCCAATTCCATGCTGGCGGTCTTGGTGCGCACGAAGACGATCATGGCTTCGACCGGCTCGACTTCGAGCAGGCGGGTCATGGCGTCCAGTTTGTGATGATTGGACACTTCCCAGACTTTCTGGGTGATGGTGTCCAGGCTGCTGCTCTTGCCACTGTGCAGGCGAATTTCCTTGGGCTCGCGCATGTGTTTGCGCGCAACGGTGCGTACACCAGCCGGCATGGTGGCGGAGAACAAGGCCTTCTGCGTCGTCGCAGGGACTTTCTCGAAGACGGCGTCCAGATCGTCGGCGAAGCCCATCTTGAGCATTTCGTCGGCTTCGTCGAGAACCAGAAAGCGCATGTTGTCGAACTTGATGCTGCCGCGACGCATGTGGTCGGTCAGACGACCAGGTGTGGCAACGACGACGTGAACACCGCGCTCCAGAGCCTTGAACTGGGGAGCAAAGGCGGATCCGCCATACAACGCCAGAACCGAGAATCCACGCATGTTCTGCGCGTACCGTTGCAGTGCTTCAGCGACCTGCAAGGCCAGCTCGCGGGTTGGTGTAAGCACCAGTGCCTGAGTCGCACGCATGCTGACGTCTATACCGGCCAGTACCGGCAGCGCGAAAGCTGCGGTCTTGCCGGTACCAGTCTGGGCCAGACCCAGCAGGTCATCGCCTGCCAGAAGGGTAGGAATGGCCTCGGCTTGGATCGGTGAGGGTGTTTCATAACCGAGGCTGGCAAGAGCCTCAAGGAGCGGTGCAGGCAAGCCAAGATCGGCGAACTGCGGTGCCGCCGGAGCGGTATCGGACATACTTGAAGTGAACCTTGGGGAATAATTAGATCGAATAGTATACGCGCACTGCAGGGTTTTTGCCGCAACGTTTTTTCGAAACTGGTCATCGCGCCTGGCAGCTGTCAGGCTGGAAAGCCGCACGACAGACAGGAGGATGGGATATGGGGCGCCTCGTGGAGGGTACCTGGCACGATGAGTGGTATGACACCAAGAGCACCGGCGGAGCCTTTGTACGTGAGGACGCAGGGTTCCGCAACAGCGTCGAGACGGGCGGTCGGTTTGCACCTGAGTCGGGGCGTTATCACCTGTACGTTTCGCTGGCGTGCCCGTGGGCGCATCGCACCCTGATCATGCGCAAACTGAAAGGTCTGGAGCCGCATATCGATCTCACCTGGGTCGAGCCGCCCATGCTCGAGGAGGGGTGGACCTACGATCCGCCGGAACCGTTGTATGGCTTCACCCGTCATTACCAGCTGTATACGCGAGCGAAATCCGACTATACGGGGCGGGTCACGGTGCCGGTGCTGTGGGATAAGCGCGAAGAGACCATCGTGAATAACGAGTCGGCGGAGATCATTCGCATCTTCAATAGTGCTTTCAACGAGCTGACCGGCAATACCGATGACTACTACCCCGAATCGCTGCGAAGCGAAATCGATGCGATCAACCAGCGGGTCTACGACAACATCAACAACGGCGTTTACAAGGCCGGGTTCGCCACCAGCCAGGCCGTGTACGCGCGGGAATGCACCGAGCTGTTCGAGGCGCTGGACTGGGTCGAGAATCTACTCAGCGAGCGGCGGTATCTTGCTGGCGATCAGCTCACAGAAGCAGACTGGCGGCTGTTTACCACGCTGGTACGCTTCGATCCGGTGTACCACGGCCATTTCAAATGCAACATCCGGCGCATTGAAGACTATCCGAACATCACAGGCTTCGTTCGAGAGCTTTACCAGATGCCCGGCATCGCGGACACGGTGAACCTGGTACATATCAAGCAGCATTACTACTACAGTCACGCAACGATCAATCCGACCCGTATCGTCCCGCTGGGGGATGGGCTGGATCTGACGGCTCCGCACGGGCGGGGTTGACGAAGCTGCTGGCTTAAAGCTGGAAGGGTGAGGCTAGAGGCTGGAAGGGCGAGGACGGTGTTGTTGCTTCGCTATTTTGTGCTTGTTTGGGCGACGAAAGGGCAGGATCTCAGTACTCCGGCCCTCATTGCGCCCATGTTTGATGCACAGCAGTGCGCCGCGCTCGGGTGGTGGATCGCCCCGGAGCTAACCCTGGGGGTGTAGCGCGCCTGCGCTACGCCAAATTCGCAGCAACGCCAAACTCCGTCGAACTGGATGAGAATTCCATCGCAGCTCATGCCGCAGGCAAGCGCGTTGGGAAAACGCTATTGCGTGTTGCCGGCTAGCTTTGGTACGAGCTGGTGCTCGAACCTCCCAGGGAGTCCCGCTACTCGCCAGATGCTGCGTTTCGTCGTCCGAACAAGCGCAAAGAAACCAACCAACAACCCCAACCTCGCCCTTCCAGCTTCCAGCTTCCAGCTTCCAGCTTCCAGCCTTAGGCGTCCAACCCCGGATATTCAATGGCGATGATGTAGTAGCTACGCTCGCCCGAGGGCGCCCGCACTATCACTTCATCGTCGAGGACTTTGCCCAGCAGGGCACGGGCCATAGGGCTGTCGATGCTGATGTGCTGGAGTTTGGGTTCGATCTCGTCGGGCCCGACGATACGTACAGTTTGGGATTCACCATCCTCATCCTCCAGTTCAACCGTCGCGCCGAAAAACACCTTGTTGCGGTCAGCTGGCGGTTGGTCGACGACTTTGAGGTTTTCCAATCGGCGCCGCAGGAAGCGCACGCGGCTGTCGATCTGCCGCAGCATCTTTTTCCCGTACGTATACTCTGCGTTCTCGGAACGATCACCCTGGGCCGCTGCCTCGCTGACGGATTGGGTAACAGCCGGGCGCTGGACGTGCCATAGCTCATGCAATTCGTCACGCAGACGCTGGGCACCGGCAGCGGTGATCAGTGGCGTTCCGGCGGAGCGTGGTGGGCGATAACGGCTCATGTTCAGCTTCCCTGATTGATCAGACGCATGGGACTTTGATTGACCACTGCTCGGGTACCGAGAGCGCCGGCCATGCCGATCAATAGTGCACCGGCCAACGGAACCAATAGCCACAGTAGCCAGTGGGGGCGCCATTCCAGATCCAGCGCAAAGCGGTACAGCAGCAGGGTGATGAACTCGGCTGCGGCAATCGCCAGTAACCCGGACAAGGCTCCGAGCAGGGCGAATTCCAGACGGTTGGCCTGCCGCAGCAATGATTTGCGGGCGCCCAGTGTGCGCAACAGCGCCCCTTCATACAGGCGCGTATCCAGGGTTGCCTGCAAGGACGCAAAGAGCACGGTAAAGCCGGCCAGCAATACGAATATCAACACATATTCCACCGCCAGCGTGACCTGCGAAAGGATGTCGCGGATCTGCTGCAGGATGGCTTCGACCTCAAGCAATGTCATCGCCGGAAATGCTCGCACCAGTTCGCGCAGGTCTTCGCGGCGCTCGGTGGGTAGGCTGAAACTGGTCAGTAGCGTGGCGGGTGCATCGTCGAGCGTGCCGGGGGAAAAGATCATGAAGAAGTTCGGCGTGAAATTATCCCACTCGACTTCACGGATGCTGGTAACCGGCGTCTCGATGACCATGCCTGCGATGACAAAGGTCAACACATCACCGAGGCCAACGCCAAGATTGTCCGCCAGTTCCGCCTCGATCGAGACTCTGGGCGTGCCGTCCTGCGGCAGCTGATCCCACCACTGTCCATCACGCAGGTCGTTGTCCGGCGGTAATTCTGCCGACCAGGTCAAACTCAGATCACGATTGATTGCGCGCTCGGCCTGGGTTTCCTTGGTGACCCGCTGGCGAACCGGCTCCCCGTTGATCTCGGTCAGCCGCCCCGGGGTGATGGGGTATAGCGGGGCGGCAACCGCGCCGATTTCATTCAGCTTCGCGCGGAAGCCCTGTTCTTCGTCGGGCAGGATATTCATGGCGAAATGATTGGGCGCATCATCAGGCAACTGAGCCTGCCAGGCATCAAGCAGTTCGGTACGCAGAATGAGGATGACCACCATGGACATCATGATCAGGCCGAACGCCAGAACCTGCCCGGCAGCAACCGTGGGCTGCTTGAGCAGTTGGCCGGTGCCCAGGCGCCACGCCAGGCTGGCGTGGCGTAGCCGCTGGCCGATCAGGCGCAGCAGTAGCCAGGCGAGCAGGCCGAGCAGCAGTGCTGCGACAGCACCACCGAAAACCACCGCGAGGGTAATCTGCAGATTGCCGGTGAATTGCCACATCAGAATGGTCAGCGCGCCAAATGCCAGGCCGTAAATCAGCCAGGCACTGCTGGGCAAGGGCGCGAGATCGCGTCGCAGAACGCGCAACGGGGCAACCTGGCCGAGGCGTAGCAGGGGCGGCAAAGCAAAGCCAGCCAGGCCAATCAGGCCCGTGGCTGCGCCAACCATCAGGGGCTTCAGGCCCACGCCAGGCAGGTTGGGCGGTAACAGATCACGCAGTACCAGCACCAATCCCCATTGCATCAGCCAACCCAGCGCCAAGCCGATCAGCGTGGCGAACAGACCGATAACGGCCAGCTGGATGGTGAAGATGGTCATGACGCGGCGCCGGCTCGCACCCATGGAGCGGAGCAGGGCGCTGGTGTCGAAATGTCGGGTGGCGAAACGGCTGGCCGACAAGGCGACTGCTACGCCGGCGAGAACCACGGCGGCTATGCTGGCGATGCCAAGGAACTGACTGGCACGGTCCAGCGCATTACCGATGCGCCGGTTATCGTCGCCGACCGTGGTCAGTCGTTGATTGGCCTCCAGGCGCGGCGTTACCCATTGGCGGTAGGCAGACTGCGCTGCTTCGCTCCCGCTGAGTAACAAACGGTAGCGCTCCCGACTGCCCGGCTGGATGACCCGCGTGGCCTCCAGGTCCTCGAGGTTCATCAGTACGCGCGGGTTGAGGCTGTAAAAATCACCCGCGCGATCCGGTTCATGGGTCAGTAACGCGCCGATACGCAGATCGCTGTAGCCGACCTCCAGCGTGTCGCCCGGCTCCAGGCCGAGGATGGTCAGCAGGCGTGCTTCTATCCATACCTCACCGGGTGTTGGAATGCCGTCAGGCACGCGTTCAGCACCAAACAGCTCATCGCTGATGCGCACCTGCCCGCGCAACGGGTAGCCGGGGCCGACCGCCTTGATGCTGGACAGCTGCATCTCGTTCTCGCTCGCCGTGACGCTGGCGAACTCGACGATGTCAGTGTGCTCAAGGCCAAGCTGCTGCGCCTGCTGGAGGAAAGCGTCGGGCAAGGGCGCGCGTGAGGACACTACCATGTCCGCCCCAAGGAACTCCGCGGCGCGACTGACCATGCCGCGTTGCAGTCGGTCGGTAAAAAAGCTGATCGCCGTGCTTACCAGTACCGCTATGACCAGTGCCAGAATCAGCACGCGCAATTCGCCAGCTCGCCATTCGCGGGCGAGCAAGCGGGTTGCCAGCGGGATGCTGTGGCCGTTCATGCCACCGGCTCCAGCAGACGGCCGGCCTCCAGTTGCAGCGCCGATTCGCAGCGTTCTGCCAGGCGCTGGTCGTGGGTGACCATCACCAGCGTCGCGCCCTGTTCGTGGTTAAGCTGAAAAAGGAGATCCGTAATACGCTGACCGGTGCCGGCATCGAGGTTGCCGGTCGGCTCGTCCGCAAACAGGATGTCGGGCTCGCTGGCGAATGCCCGGGCTATCGCCACCCGTTGCTGTTCGCCACCGGACAGCTGGTTTGGGTAATGTGTGGTCCGCTGACCCAGACCTACCCGGTCGAGCAGTTGAGCAGCGCGCTCGCGTGCGTCCTTGCGGCCATGCAGTTCCAGCGGCAGCATGACGTTCTCCAGGGCGGTCAGGCTAGCCAGCAGCTGGAAGGACTGGAATACAAAACCGACATGTTGCGCGCGCAGCGCGGCCCGTTGGTCTTCATCGAGGGAGCCCAGCGCTTGCCCGGCCAGCGTCACCTCGCCCGTCGTTGGCAGATCCAGCCCGGCGAGGAGGCTGAGGAGGGTGGATTTGCCCGAGCCGGAGGCACCGACAATCGCCACACTGCTGCCGCGTTCAATGCTCAGGCTGAGGTCGTCGAGAATGGTCAGCTCTGCTTCCGAGCTACGGACGACTTTGCTAAGGTGACGGGCGATTATCACGCTTTCGGACATGGTGGATGCCTTATGAAGTTTCTGAAGAGATGCCTGGCTACCTGCCTGTTTTGTCTGCTTGCATTCCCTGCAGCGGCGGCCCAGAACATACTGATTGTCGGCGATAGTATCAGTGCCGCTTTCGGTCTGGAAATCGAGCAAGGCTGGGTCGCGCTCCTGCAGGAGCGCCTCCGCGAGCAAGGCTATCCGCATCAGGTGGTCAATGCCTCGGTCAGCGGTGACACCACGGCCGGCGGTCACGCCCGTTTACCGGCGCTGCTCGATAAACATCAGCCCGAGCTGGTGGTGATTGAGCTGGGCGGCAACGATGGTCTGCGTGGATTGCCACCCACGCAAATGAAACAGAACCTTTCCGCAATGGTGAGCAAGGCGCGCGATGCAGGTGCGGACGTGGTGCTGCTCGGTATGCGCATCCCACCCAACTACGGCGTACGCTACACCCGTGCCTTCGAGCAGGTGTTTGCTGACATACAGGGCGAGCAGAATATCCCGCTGATGCCATTTTTCCTGGCTGACGTCGCCGAGGTAGCGGATCTGATGCAATCGGATAGAATTCACCCGACTGCCAAGGCGCAGCCGACATTGCTGGAGAATGCCTGGCCATTGATCAAGGCCTGGCTGGACCAGCAGTAGCATACGGCGGTAAACAAGGACGACGTTGATTGTTGTCCTGTCGAGATCGAATCCCTAATCAGTACGGCGCACGGCACGAGGAGAGCAGTTTGGTGATGTGGAATGGACAGCAGGCAAGGCAATGTGGCGTATCGCCGGAAGGGTCCTCTGGCCTGTGCTCTGTGCTGTCTGCATGGCGGATCTGCCAATGATTGCGCGGGGCGGAGTGTCGCTGTCGTGGATGGCCAGACGCTGGTGCGTGGTTGAGCAGGACGAGCAACGCGACCTGTTTGTGAGTGATCCCTGGCATCAGCATCTGGTAGATATCAATATGCGCCTGGACGTGCCACGTGAACGCACCCTGTGTGGTGATCTGCTACCGTCGCGGCCGGCCTACCGGGAGTTGAGCAGGACATTGCTGAAAGGCTTGTGCCCTGATTGCGTGGCGCTGGCGCACAGCATGCGTGGCGGCAAGCGCCCTTCGGCCGCACGCAAGCCCAGCGGACCGTTCGAGACCGGCCAGTTCGAACTCTACGCAGCGTCTGGAGCCTGAAGCGATGGGAGCGTCCTCCAGAATATTAGCTTGCGCCACGCTGATCGCCTGTCTGGGCAACAGCGGTGCGCAGGCCGCCGAATATCCGCTTACGGCACCGGAGCAGACATTGATCGGGTCGGTGTATGAGGTGGCTACGCGCTACGAAGATACCTTCGCTGCGCTGGGCGACGAGCACGGGTTCGGTCAGCTTGAACTGATAGCGGCTAATCCGGGCATTGATCCCTGGCTACCCGGCGAAGGACAGGATGTGATCATGCCTGGCCTGCACGTGCTTCCCGCTGCGCCGCGGGAAGGCATCGTCGTTAACCTGCCCGAGTACAGACTGTATTTTTATCCTCCTGAGGGTGGAAAAGTCGTGACCTACCCGGTGGGCATCGGTCGCGAAGGCTGGTCGTCGCCGATAGGCGAAACCCGTGTCGCGCGCAAACAGGCCAACCCGTCATGGTACCCGCCCAAATCGATCCGGGAGGAACACGCCGCCGAGGGGGACTTTCTACCGGAGGTGGTGCCGCCAGGGCCGGACAATCCAATGGGTCCGTTCAAGATGAATCTGGCGATGAGCGGTTATGTCATTCATGGTACCAACAAGAACTACGGCATAGGCATGCGCGTCAGTCATGGTTGCTTCCGGATGCGCAACGAAGATATCACTCAGTTGTTCCCCCAGGTTGCGCTGAACACCGAGGTCCGCATCATCAATCAGCCGTTCAAGCTGGGTGAGCGAGACGGAGAGTTGCTGCTTGAAGTCCATACGCCGCTCGACGAGCACGGTCTGCCGTCGGCACTGGACCGTCAAGGTGCGATTCAGGGCCTGCTTGATGAACGTGTTGAGATGGTGCGCAACTACCGGCTGGACTGGACCGCCATCCGGGATGCCGTGTACGCAGAGGAAGGTATTCCGAGGGTGATCGGAACGGCGTTGAATTAGCCAGGCAGTGGCAGTGGCAGGTCCGGACCGGGCCTGCCACCGAAGCGCTGACGCTTACTTGCGGCTGGTACGATCAAGCATCCGCAGCGCGCGTTCGTTCGCTTCGTCTGCTGTCTGCTGGGCACGTTGGGCAGCGGTCAGAGCTTCTTCGGCCTTGGCATAGGCTTCATCGGCGCGTGCCTGGGCACGGTTCACCGAGCTTTCGTTCTGGGACAGGCGCGAAGAGGTTTCTTCGTACTGTTTGTTGTTGCTGGCGCAACCGGTTGCCAGCAGGGCGGACAATGCTACGGCGGAGATGGTGAGTACTGATTTCATATTTTTACCCTCGTTTGAGTTGGTTCCTTACTTCGCCAGTGATTCTAGCAGATCACAACAAAATGCCATTGATCCAGAGCATTAGGGTCTGTTCCCGCTTCATCGCGGCCGCGACGGAGGCCCGTTTGATGCAGAGCAAGGCGCGAAGAGCGAAGTTTGGTTGTTCCAAATGAGCGACGAGTAACGCAGTGCTGCGCTAAACGGGCCCTGTCCCTTCGGGTTGCGTTTCAAATGACGCCATGCGGCGTTGCGAGACTTGGCAAGGGAGCAACCATTGCCTGCGTCCCGCGCCTGGTCTGGCGTCATTTGAAACAGCAACGCGGCTCGCGATGAAACGGGAGCAGACCCTAGGCACTTATAGCTTCAGTTCAGCCGCGTGAATAATCAGTGTTCCGTATCGTGATGCCGGTTATCGTGGCGGCGAGAATAATACAACCAAGGAATGTTCATGCTGGGTAATTTCGGTCTTCTCCTCGGTCTGGGCCTGTTGATTTTCATGGCACTGCGCGGCGTCAATATCTTTATCGCATCGATTGTCTGTTCGCTGGTCGTTGCCGTGACCAATGGCATGCTGATCCCCAGGACCCTTCTGGAGCATTATCCCGCCGGACAGCTCGGGGCCTTCACTTTTGCCGGGCGGTTCTTTCTGCTGTTCCTCTGCGGCGCCATCTTCGGCAAGGCGATGGCGACCAGCCAGGCGGCCAAGAGCATTGCGCTGGCCATCACCCGCAGCCTGGGCACCAGGCACACCTTACTGGTGGGGATGATTGTCTGTGCGCTGCTGACCTACGGCGGCGTGGTGGTATTCGTCGTGGTGTTCACCATGTACCCGCTGGGTATCACGCTGATGCGTGAAGCCAATCTGCCAAAACGCCTCTGGGCTGCAGCTACCTCTGTTGGTGCGGGCACCTTCACCATGACGGCGCTGCCGGGTACTCCGTCGATCCACAATGTCATTTCCGCCAGTTCGCTGGGCACGGACCTGTTTGCCGGCGGCTGGATCGGTATTTTTGCTGCGCTGATCATGGCTGGATTGGGTATGTGGTATGTCGAGCGCGGCTGGAAGGTTGCCCGCGCCAATGGAGAGGGCTTCGTAGAGAACGCTCAGGATCGCCGTATGGAGCAGCTGATCGGCGATCCGAATGATGCACCGCCGTGGCATCTGGCGCTGGTGCCGATGGTCGTTGTGCTGGGTGTCATCATGCTGCCGCGCCTGTTGATCGGCATGGCAGACTGGTCGGAGAGTGAAAGCTGGTTTGCCGAAGCCCTGCGCTTCAGCCAGGCCCAGCCCATCATCTGGCCAAGTATGGCGTTGATCATTGGTTCGCTGGTGTGCATCGTGCTGTTCCCGAGCATGCGTCGCAAGATCGCCCAAGTCTTCGGCCAGGGCGCTGAGGACTCGATCATGCCGCTGTTCAACACTGCAGCGGTGATCGGTTTCGGTGGAGTAGTTACCCAGACTGCGGGTTTCGGTGAGTTTGCACAGTGGATCCTTGGCGCGGACCTTCCGCCACTGCTGTCCGTGTTTGCCTCGGCCAGCGTGGTCTCCGGCATCGTCGGCTCGTCCACTGGCGGGTTGCAGATATTCATGCAGACGCTGGCGCCGCACTATCTGGAAATGGGCATCCAGCCTGAGATACTGCATCGTATCGCTGCGATTGCATCCGGTGGCTTCGACTCGCTGCCACATTGTGGAGCGGTGATTGCCACTTTTGTCATCATGGGGTTGTCACACAAGGAAGCCTACAAGGATATGTTTGTCGTGACCGTAGCGATCCCGGTAATAGCCTGCCTGTCGGCGATCGCCTTACTGATGCTGCTTGGAATGGGGTAGGGCATGTTAAAACAGGTGGTTGCTCCGAGACGTCTAAACCGGTACTTTTGACGTCAAAATGGCGTTTCGGATGAATTTTTCCGTCAGTAAAATGTCATTTGTTATTCGCGGCTGTACGTTCACCCGCCAGGAGACCAATAATAATGAGCACTGACAACCGCATCGTGCACGACCCGGAGCGCCAGCAGTTCTACACCATCGTCAACGGCGCGCGTGCCTATCTGGCGTACATGGATCTGGGCAAGCAAACGCTGGATATCTATCGTACGTTCGTGCCCGATTCCCTGCGCGGGCAGGGCGTCGCCGCGCAACTGACCGAGCATGCTCTACAGTACGCACGTATACGCGGTTACGAGGTGATCCCTTCATGCTCCTATGTTGAACGCTATATGGAGCGCCAGGCGGTCGGAAAATCGGATACTGGCTGATGCGTATGCTGTCATAAAAAACCCGCCTTGCCGGCGGGTTTTTTTGTTTCTTCAGCGCGCTGGATGTTTCAGGCCCCTGGCCCGTCAGAGCTTAGCCACGCTGGCGTTCAGGCAGAACATCCTTCAGCTTGTGGTGCATGTTGCGAATGCTTTTGACCGTGGTATCCCAGTCAATACAGGCATCGGTGACCGATACGCCGTACTTCAGGTCTGCCAGATCGGGCGGAATCGACTGGTTACCCCAGTTGATATGGCTCTCCACCATCAGCCCGATAATCGAATTGTTGCCTTCAAGGATCTGGTTGGCGACGTTCTCCATTACCAGCGGCTGCAGTCCCGGATCCTTGTTCGAGTTGGCATGGCTGCAATCGATCATGATGTTGGTCGGGACACCGGCTTTCTCCAGTTCCTGCTCGCACAGCGCCACGCTGACCGAATCGTAGTTGGGTTTGCCATTGCCGCCACGCAGCACGACATGACCGTACTGGTTGCCCTTGGTCGTAACGATCGAGCATTCCCCGGCCTGATTGATGCCCAGGAAGCGGTGCGGGCTGGACACCGATTGCAATGCATTAATGGCAACAGCCAGGCCACCATCGGTACCGTTCTTGAAGCCGACGGCACAGGACAGGCCAGAGGACATTTCCCGGTGGGTCTGGGACTCGGTGGTGCGCGCGCCAATAGCTGACCAGGAAATCAGATCCTGAAGGTACTGGGGAGAAATCGGGTCGAGTGCTTCGGTAGCGGTAGGCAGGCCCATCTCGGTGAGGTCGCGCAACAGCTGCCGGCCGATGTGCAAACCATCCTCGATCTTGAAGCTGTCGTCGAGGTAGGGGTCGTTGATCAGGCCTTTCCAGCCAACAGTGGTGCGTGGCTTCTCGAAATAGACGCGCATGACCAGATACAGGGTGTCGCCGACTTCCTCTGCCAATTCCTTCAGGCGTCGGGCATAGTCCTTCGCGGCGTCGACATCATGAATCGAGCAGGGCCCGATGACGATGAACAGTCTATGGTCCTTGCCGTCGAGGATGTCACGGATCACCTGGCGGCTTTCCACAACGGTTTTCTGCGCGGCTTCGGTCAAGGGGATCTTGGCCTTGAGGTCGGCAGGCGTGATCAGTACTTCGTTCGAAGCAACGTATAAGTCATCAATAGGTAAGTCGGCCATCTTCCTTCCTGAACATGTCATAGAGACTGTCAACCGGACAGCCTTGCAAAGAATGTGCGTCAGCTTAATCAACGTAGCCTTTGCCGGCTACCCCGCGTCGTTGCATCGCTTCGATAAAGGGTGTCAATCAGCTACGGCGCCTATGATAAACCTTTTCCGACGGACCTTTGTCGCCCGCATGACTGTTTTCCGCGGTCGGTGCCCCTATCATGGTCATCTCGGATATGCTTACCAACCCCAGACAGTGGAGCTCAGAGGATTCTTATGCAGAACAAACCGCGTATCGGCATCATCGGCACCGGAGCGATTGGAGGCTTTTATGGCTTGATGCTCGCCAAGGGCGGTCATGACGTGCATTTTCTGCTGCGCAGTGAGTACCAGGCGGTCGTCGAGAAGGGCATCACTGTACACAGCATGGTTCACGGTGACATGACGCTTGATCCGGTTCAGGCGTATCGCGACGTTGCCGAGATGCCCGCCTGCGATTGGCTGTTGATCGGCGCCAAGGCCACGGCAAATGAAGAGCTTGCGCCGATTATCGCGCAGGCGGCGGCTGACGGCGCCAAGGTCATCCTGCTGCAGAATGGCTTGAACAACGAAAGCCTGCTGCGCCCCATGCTGCCCGACAATATCCATCTCATCGGCGGCATGTGCTACGTGTGCCTGTTCCGCGAAGAGCCGGGCGTGATCAACCATCAGTTCAATGGCCAGATCGATCTCGGCTACCATTCCGGCCCCGCCGATGAGGCCGCGGCCGCAGCGATAATCAGCGAAGCCGCCGAGCTGTTCAAAAGCTCCGGCGTAAAATCACGCGAGATGGAAAACGTGGATGCGGCGCGCTGGCACAAGCTGGTCTGGAACCTGCCATTCAACGGAATGCACGTGGTGCTGAATGCCGGGACTCGTGATCTGCTAGGGGATCCGTCCAGCCACAAGCTGATACGCGACATGATGTCCGAGGTTGTCGCGGTGGCTAGCGCCTGCGGCTGCGAAATCCCCGGGGACTTCCCTGACAAGCTGCTCTACGGAACATCCAAGATGCCCGATTACCACGCCAGCATGTACCATGACTGGCTGCACAAGCGCCCCATGGAGCTCGACCTCATGTACGGTGAGCCTCTGCGCATAGCGGCCGAAGTGGGTATCAGCATGCCCAGGACTGAAGCCCTGCTGGCCATGCTTGAATTCATCCAGGCTGGCTATCTTGAAGACTGACACAACCGGAACGAACTGATGGCGGCCCTGCTCGGCGACAAATTGGTGATAGCGATTTCCTCTCGGGCTTTGTTCGATCTGGACGAGAGTCACCGGGTCTACGAGCAGGAAGGCCTGGAAGCCTATCGGCAATACCAGATTGCCCGGGAGGATACTCCGCTGGAACGGGGGGAGGCCTTTGGTCTGGTCGAGAAGCTGCTACGCATCAATACCTTGCTGGAAGGCGATACCCGGGTCGAAGTCGTCTTGCTGTCACGCAACAGCGCTGATACCGGGTTGCGCATCTTTAACTCCATCCAGCATTACCATCTGGATATCACCCGGGCCGCCTTTGCCGGCGGACGCAGCCCCTACACCTATATTCCGGCTTTTGGCTGTCACCTGTTTCTTTCCACCCATGCCGAGGATGTGCGCAGCACGCTGGAAGCAGGTTTCGCCGCTGCAACTATTCTGCCCTCTGGTATTCGCCGTGAAACCGGTAATGAATTGCGCATCGCCTTTGACGGTGATGCGGTGCTGTTCTCTGATGAATCCGAGCAGGTATTTCAACGTGAAGGCCTGGCTGCGTTTCAGGCCAGCGAGCTCGCGGCTGCGCGCCAGCCACTCGGTGGCGGGCCGTTCAAGCCCTTTCTGGCAGCGCTGAATCGCATTCAGACCGAATTTGCTACTACAGATTGCCCGATCCGCACTGCGTTATTCACCGCACGCAGTGCGCCGGCCCACGAGCGGGTGATCCGCACGCTGCGCGAATGGGATATTCGTCTGGACGAATCATTATTTCTGGGTGGTCTGGACAAGACGCATTTTCTGCGTGCCTTTGGTGCCGATCTATTCTTTGATGACCAGGAAGGCCATTGCCGCAAGGCGGTCAGTTCTGTTCTGACAGGCCATGTACCCCACGGGATAAGCAATCCGAAGCGCTGAACCCCGACCAACGGTGTCTCCGTTCGTCCCGACTTGCCGAACCTGTCAGCAACATATGGTCTAACCTGAGATCAAAACCCGCTAAGATGGTTATAAAGCTGCGGCGGTGCGGCGCGTAACGGGACAGGGGATACCATGAAACTGCAACAATTGCGTTACATCTGGGAAGTGGCTCACCACGACCTCAATGTTTCCGCAACGGCTCAGAGTCTTTACACCTCACAGCCAGGCATCAGCAAGCAGATACGTCTGCTCGAGGATGAGCTTGGCGTGGAAGTGTTTTCCCGCAGCGGCAAGCATCTCACCCGCGTCACGCCCGCAGGCGAGCGGATCATCGCCACCGCTGGAGAAATACTGCGCAAATGCGACAGCATCAAGCAGATTGCCCAGGAGTTCAGTAACGAGCGCAAGGGCACCTTGACCCTCGCCACCACCCACACGCAGGCGCGTTATGCCTTGCCGCCGGTGATCAGCGGCTTCATCAAGCGTTATCCCGATGTCGCCTTGCATATGAACCAGGGCACGCCGGTGCAGATCTGCGAGATGACAGTCAATGGTACGGCTGACTTTGCCATTGCCACCGAGGCACTCGAACTGTTCTCGGATATGGTGATGATGCCCTGCTATCGCTGGAACCGCTGCGTCATTGTCCCCAAGGGTCATCCACTGGCAGATATCGGAGAGCTGACCCTGGAAGCGCTGGCCGAGTATCCGCTGGTCACTTACGTGTTTGGCTTTACCGGGCGCTCCAAGCTGGACGAGGCGTTCAGTAACAAGGGGCTGGAGGCGAAGGTCATCTTCACCGCGGCCGATGCCGATGTGATCAAGACCTATGTCAGGCTTGGATTGGGGGTGGGTATCCTGGCTGGTATGGCGGTGGATACCGAGCAGGACGCGGATCTGGTGCGCATTGATGCGAGCAAGTTGTTCGAATCCAGCGTAACCAAAATAGGCTTCCGCAAGGGGACGTTCCTGCGCGGCTTCATGTACGACTTCATTGAAGCCTTCGCCCCGCACCTGACCCGCGAGCGCGTGGAGCAGGCCCTGGAGTGTTCCAACAAGGCCGAGGTTGAGCAGTTATTTCAGGATGTGGAACTGCCGGTGCGTTGAGACAAGCTGGAAGCTTAAGGCTGGAAGTTGGAAGGGTGAGACCGGAGTTGTTGGTTGGTTTTTATGCGTTCGTTCGGGCGGCAGAGGAGCAATATTTGGAAGAGCTCCTCCCCTCTACCGCGGTGTGCTGTCTCGCGTGACGTGGGGGTTCCTGGGAGGTTCGAGCGCCAGCTCGTATCAAGCTAGCCGGCCATGCGGAGTTGCGGTGAACCTCCATGAGTAACAGCGATGCGGAGTTGCTGCGAATCTGGCGTAGCGCAGGCGCGCTACACCCCCAGGGATTGGTTAGCTCCGGTGGAAACCTACCATCAACCCCAATCTCACCCTTCCAGCTTCCAGCTTCCAGCTACTATGACGAAATCAGCCCTTGGCAATCAGATTCCCACCATGCAACCCGCATTCCTTTTGCGTGGCTTCTTCCCACCACCAGCGGCCTTCGCGCTCATGCTGGTTCGGCAATACTGGCCGGGTGCAGGGCTCGCAGCCGATGCTGACAAAGCCGCGTTCGTGCAGGCTGTTGTAAGGGATTTCCAGCATGCGGATGTAATTCCAGACGTCTTCGCTGCTGTAGTTCGCTAGCGGATTGAATTTGACCAGCGAGCGCCCCGGTCCGCTGAAGCCGGTGTCTGCTTCGATAACCGGTACGTTAGTACGTGTCGGGCTCTGATCCTTGCGCTGACCGGTAATCCAGGCATCAACACCCGCAAGCTTACGACGCAGCGGTTCGATCTTGCGGATACCGCAGCACTCTTGATGACCACTTTCGTAGAAATCGAACAGGCCTTTCTCACGCACGTAAGCGTCCAGCTTGTCCCGGTCAGGGGAGAGCACTTCAAGCTGAATGCCGTAATGCTTGCGGACCTGCTCAAGGAACCGGTAGGTCTCGGCATGCAGGCGACCAGTGTCCAGCGTGAAGACCTTGATGTCAGGGTTGATCTTCCAGGCCATATCCAGCACGACAATGTCATCCGCGCCGCTGAATGACAGCCACAGATCATCAAAGCTCTCGATAGCCAGTTTCAGTATCTGCTGTGGTGACTTGCCGGCGTACTCGTCTGCCAGCGCAATGGGGTCGAAGGTTTCGTTTAGCATCAGGCTCTCCAGGCTCGGCATTGGCGATCTGCCGTTTCGCGGAAGTCTAACAAAGCCCGCTTAGATCATCGCCTTGTATTTGGTTATATTTTTAACGCTATACGGTTATAAGCGTAAGCGACCCAGGCTGCTTCGGCATTGCGCAGGGGCACGCTTGGCGGTAGATTGTGGCGCCAATTCAACTACCCAACGTCCCAGGAGTGCTGTGTGGAAATCGCTTGCCTTGATCTCGAGGGTGTTCTAGTCCCGGAAATATGGATCGCCTTTGCTGAAAAAACCGGTATCGCCGAGCTCAGGGCGACCACACGGGATATTCCCGACTACGACGTGCTCATGAAGCAGCGGCTGCGAATTCTGGACGAACACGGACTGAAACTGTCCGACATCCAGGAAGTGATCGCAACGCTCCAGCCGCTCGAAGGGGCTGCCGAGTTCGTTGACTGGCTGCGCGAACGCTTCCAGGTCGTGATCCTCTCGGACACCTTTTATGAGTTTTCGCAGCCGCTGATGCGTCAGTTGGGCTTCCCGACGCTGCTGTGCCACAAGCTGGTGACAGACGACTCCGGTCGTGTGGTGGATTATCAATTGCGCCAGAAGGATCCCAAGCGTCAGTCGGTCATTGCGCTGAAAAGCCTGTATTACCGCATCATAGCTGCCGGCGACTCGTACAATGACACCACCATGCTGGCAGAAGCCCATGCGGGCATTCTCTTCCATGCGCCGGATAATGTGATTGCAGAGTTCCCGCAGTTCCCTGCTGTGCAGACTTTTGAAGACCTGAAAAAGGAATTCATCAAGGCGTCGAATCGTTCGCTGAGTCTGTAAACTCTGATTGGCGAGCCTCTGGAGCCGGGTCCGGACTCGTTAACGGGTTTAGTGTGTTCGAAGCGCTGGCGTAGCGCAGGCGCACTACACCCCCAGATTCGCAAGGCGCGATGGGATTGGTGAACGTCTAGGATCGGGTCCGGACTGACCGACGGCTTTAGTCTTTCCGAATAGCTGGCGTAGCGCAGGCGCGCTACACACCGAGGCTACGCCAGCGCCTCCATCAACACCCGCACCTTGGTCAGCGTTTCCTGATACTCCGCCTCGGCTTCGGAATCGGCTACGATGCCGCCGCCGCCCCAGAGATATAACCTGTCATCCTGGTGGACCAGGCTGCGGATACTGATATTCAGATCCATCTGACCTTCGCAACCGATGTAGCCGATGCTGCCGCAATACAGGCTGCGTCGAACCGGCTCCAGTTCTTCGATAATCTGCATGGCGCGAATCTTGGGCGCGCCGGTGATGGAGCCGCCGGGGAAGGCACCGGCCAGCAGATCGAGTGCATCGGTTTCAGACGCGAGTTGGCCGGTCACACTGCTGACCAGGTGATGCACGTTAGGATAGGTTTCCAGACCAAACAGCTCGGGCACCCTGACGCTGCCCACCGCACAGGTGCGGCCGAGGTCGTTGCGCAGCAAATCCACAATCATCAGATTTTCTGCCTGATCCTTGGAAGACATCAACAGTTCTTCAGCCAGGGCTCGATCCTGCTCCGGGGTGGCGCCGCGCTTGCGTGTTCCCTTGATGGGCCTGGTCTCGACCTGGCCGTCCCGGCAACTGAGAAATCGCTCCGGGGAATGACAGAGGATGCTGAAGTCCGGGCTTTCCAGATAGGCGGAAAACGGAGTAGGGCAGGCGTTGCGCAATCGCTGATACGCCGCCAGCGGATCGCCCTGGCAGCTCGCAGAGAAGCGCTGCGCCAGATTGACCTGATAGCAATCGCCGGCATGGATGTAATCCTGGATGCGTTCGAATGAGCGCTGGTATTCCTGTCTGCTTTGCTCTGCCTGGAAGGCTGTCGCCAGATGAAAGCCGGTGTGTTCTGCAAGGCCTGCGGTGGCCAATCGATCGAAGAGTTCGCCGCGGAGGCTGGACTCGAGACATGGGTGGCATGCCAGCCAGCTGCGTTGTTGCTGGTGATCGCTGATCAGGCTCCAGCCATATATACCCAACTGCAGCGCCGGAAGCTGAATGTCCGCCTGAGCATTGGCCGGTAGTCGTTCCAGCAGACGGGCGAAATCGTAACTGATAAATCCCAATGCACCGGCGCCGAACGGCAATTCCTGGCCTTCAGGCCATCGGGCAGCACCCAGGTCATGTAGCGCGCTGCGGACGCGGTTAAGTACCGCTCCCCCCGACTCGTGCTGAGCAGGGCGAATGATGCGGATCGGACCGGCAGACATGATGCTGTAGCGACCTGTCTGCCCCCCGGCTGCGGCTGAGTCCAGCAGAACCGGGTGACCGAGGGAGCGGATCGCGGCGAACCCTGGCAAAGGGTCCGCCGCATAGGGCAGTTCAGTTAATGTGTAATGCACGACAGGGGTTCGTTCAGGAGGATGCCTGTTCGTTGGTTTCAAGCTCTTCGGTTGCGGCCGGGATCGGGCTGCCGAAATGCTTTTGAGAAAACGCCATGCGCTCCTCGGCGCTTTCTACCTTGCCGTCCTTGGCGAGCTCAGCGATGCGCCGTTCCACCGCATGACAGCGATGGGTAAGGCCCGCATCGTTGGCGATCTGGATGTTCAGACCCGGGCGCGCATTGAGTTCCAGAATCAGCGGACCCTGATCCTGGTCAAGCACCAGATCGACGCCGATGTATCCCAGACCCGACAATTCAAAGCAGGAGGTCGCTAGCCGCATGAAGCCGTCCCAGTCGGGTAGCTGGACGCCGTCCACCGCATTGGTAGTGTCCGGATGCTTGCTGATCTTGTTGTTCAGCCAGGTGCCCTTGAGGGTGATACCGGTGGTCAGGTCCACACCGACCCCAATTGCACCCTGGTGCAGGTTGGCCTTGCCGCCGGACTGACGGGTCGGCAAGCGCAACATCGCCATTACCGGATAGCCCATCAGTACGATGATGCGTATATCCGGCACGCCTTCGTAACTGATGCTCTTGAAAATCGGGTCCGGTTTGACGCGGTACTCGATCAGCACCCGGTCCCGGTGGCCCCCGAGCGAGTACAGGCCGGAGAGGATGCTGGAGATGTGATGGCCGATCTCTTCCTCGGTAACAATCTTGCCGCCGACGGTCTTGTAACGGCCCTCGAAGCGATCGCCAATGACCATGATGCCGTCACCGCCGGCGCCCTGCGCCGGCTTGATGACAAAATCCCGGTAGGGGGCGACGATCTTCTCGAAGCGATCGATATCCTTCTCGGTTTCGATCACGCCGTACATCTCAGGAACATGAATGCCTGCGGCAATAGCGCGTTCCTTGGTCAGGATCTTGTCGTCCACAACCGGATACAGGTGGCGCTGGTTGTACTTCAGTACGTAATCCGCGTTGCGTCGGTTAATGCCCATGACGCCATTCGCCTTGAGCGTTTTCCAGGTTTTCCAGAAGAACATGCGTTTCTCCTCAGCCCTGTTTGGTCAGCGCTTTAAAACGCATCAACTCGGTTAGCCGGTAGCCACGATAACGTCCCATGGCAAGCATGAAGCCAACCAGCACCAGCAGTATCGCCGGGAAGGTAAAGACGAAATAGGCCAGTGGCGGCACAGTCATCAGCAGATGCGCGAGCGTCGCAGCGATGATCGTTCCCAGTGCTACCTTGAACGAATGACCGCCGCCGCGCTCTTCCCAGTTGATCGACAGGCGCTCAATGGTCATGGTCAGAATCACCATCGGGAACAACGAAACAGACAGGGCGCGTTCAATTCCCAGCTTGTGACTGAACAGACTGATTCCGGCGATGACCAGTACGACGAAAGTCAGAACGATAGACAGTCGCGGCAGCATTTGTAGCTTCAAGTGTTCGAGATAGGAACGCAGCGACAGGCCCAGAGCGGTGATCAGGGTGAACAGCGCAATACCCCAGCCAACCTGGGTTTCACGGAAGGCGAGCGAGATCAATACCGGGGTAAAGGTGCCGAGCGTCTGGATGCCGATCAGGTTGCGCAGAATCAGAATCACCAATACGCCAACCGGAATCATGATCATCACCCGGTAGACTTGCTGAGCGTGCAGTGGCAGGCCGTAGAGGGAATACTCCAGCAGCGCCGAGGTGCCATTGTCCGAGCTCATCTGAGCGAGGCGCAACGCGTTCATTTCGCTGTTGGTGATGGTGACGCTGACGCGACCCTGACGGCCGCCTTCCAGGTTGAACATTGGCGCCTGACCGGTCCACCAGACCATGCGGTTATCCGGGATGCCCTGTTGTCCGGTCTCTGGGTGGAAGTACAGCCAGCGATCGCCGTTGTGGCTGCGCAACCACAGTTCCGGCTCCTGGTTCGGAGTGCTTTCCAGGCGAATGGTGCGCACCAGCTCCAGCGGGATGCGCGCATTGGATAGCAGAATGTCGATCACGCGCGCCTTGTCCAGCACAGTGTCGCCGCTGCCCATCAGGAGTCTGACATTATCGTCGGTGGTGTCATTGACGCGGCGAATGGCCTCGGCAATAAAGGTTTCGATGTCCGCGGAATGCTGGCGGATTGGATCAACCAGCGCGTCTGCAGCGACCTGTTCCGGTCCTTCCAGCACGATGGGTACGCGTGGGGCCGGGGGCGGTGCCTCAACTTCATCCGGGCTGTAGCGCTTGGTTAGCACCAGGCGGTAGTACAAGGTCTGTGGACCGTTTGCCCGCCGCGCAGACCAGGTCACGCGCCGGTTGCCGTCTACCTGACCAATGCTGACGCCGTAGTTATTGGAAATGAAGCTCTCGTTGAGGCTGGTGTAGTCCTGATTGAGAGGCGGGATGAACATCTGCGCCTTGACCGGAACGCCTTGCACTGCCTGAAATTCCAGCCGGGCGTCGAGACTCCAGATATCGTCTGTCTCGTCTTCGGTTACCGGTATCTCCAGAAAATAGATCTGGTAACCGGTAATCAGCAACCCAAGGCTGACAAGTATGGCGATTAGAATTTTTAGATGAAGATTGATCGAATGCATTGGTGTTCCCGGTAAGTTTAGAACAGTGCAGCTCACTCACTACAGGCAGGACGGGCGGCGGCAAGCAGGACCGCATCTTAGCACGCCTGTGGACGCTTCCTAGTGGGGCGGCTAAACAGGCGTTTGAGACAATATTTATGCGTCAAACTGCGGATTGTTGACAATCCATTTGCCTGGCTGCAGTATTGCTCACATAAAGCGCCCGAAAACGCAGATAAATTTCACAGGTTGTCAACAATTGTCCGAATCATTGAGTGTTTCACCTGCCATGACCCTGTCCGACGGTGCCTTCCAGCGCATCCAGACGGCGATCGTCAAAGGTGAAATCCCACCCGGCACGCGCATCAGCGAACAGTACCTCTCCAATACCTTCGGTATCAGCCGGGGGCCTCTGCGCGAAGCTATACGTCGCCTGGAAGGTCGCCGCCTTGTGGTGCGTGTGCCTCATGCCGGGGTCAGGGTGGTTGCGCTGGAATACGCCGAGCTGATCGAGCTGTATCACGTTCGCGAAGCGCTGGAAGGAATGGCCTGCCGGCTGGCTGCGGAAAACATGACCGAACAGGAAATCGAGGGGCTACGCGAGGTACTTGCCACCCACGAAAAACACAGTGGGCTCAAGGCCAACGAGTCCTACTATCAGCAGGAAGGTGATCTGGATATCCACTACGTGATTATCCAGGGCAGCAAGAACAAAACGCTCAGCGACATGTTATGTGGCGACCTGTATCACCTGGTCCGGATGTACCGCTACAAGTTTTCTTCCACGCCCAAGCGTCCGCAACAGGCATTTGCCGAACACCACAGAATCATTGAAGCCATCGCCGATCGCGATGGTGAACTCGCGGAAATGCTGATGCGCCGTCATATCAGCGCCTCACGCCGCAACATCGAGCGTCGTATGCAACAACAAACGATGCTTTCACTTCCTCAGGAGGGACAGTCTGATGTCTAAAACACCCGGTCAGAAATTCCGCGACGCGGTAGCCGAAGAACACCCTTTACAGGTGGTTGGTGCCATCAATGCCAACCATGCACTGCTGGCCAAGCGCGCCGGCTTCAAGGCTATCTATCTGTCGGGTGGTGGTGTTGCCGCCGGCTCGCTGGGTCTGCCGGATCTGGGCATTACCGGACTGGATGATGTGCTGACGGACGTGCGCCGCATCACTGATGTCTGCGATCTGCCGCTACTGGTCGACGTCGACACCGGCTTCGGCTCCAGCGCCTTCAACGTCGCGCGTACGGTCAAGTCGATGATCAAATTCGGCGCGGCGGCGATTCATATTGAAGACCAGGTCGGCGCCAAGCGCTGCGGCCACCGCCCGAACAAGGAAATCGTCACCCAGCAGGAGATGGTTGACCGGATCAAGGCAGCTGTCGATGCGCGTACGGATGACAGCTTTGTGATCATGGCGCGCACCGACGCGCTGGCTGTCGAAGGTCTGGAATCTGCGCTGGAGCGTGCGGCGGCTTGTGTTGAGGCGGGCGCCGATATGGTCTTCCCGGAGGCCATTACCGAGCTGGACATGTACAAACTGTTTGCATCCAAGGTTAACGCGCCGATTCTGGCTAATATTACCGAGTTCGGCTCGACACCTTTATATACCACCGAAGAACTGGCTTCGGCCTATGTGTCCCTGGTGCTCTATCCGTTATCGGCATTCCGCGCCATGAACAAGGCCGCCGAGAACGTCTACACCACACTGCGCCGCGAAGGCACGCAGAAGAATGTCATCGATACCATGCAAACTCGCATGGAGCTATACGATCGCATCAACTATCACGAGTTCGAGCAGCACCTCGACGCGCTGTTCGCCGCCGGCAAGAAGTAAATCGAATTTATCTGCCCCGCCTGCGGGGCAGATGCACAAAGACAAGAACGCCCTACAGGGTCAGACGAGGAGATCTCCGCGATGAGCGATACCCCTGAAACCACCGCACCGACTTTCAAGCCAAAAAAATCCGTCGCACTGAGCGGCACCGCCGCTGGTAACACAGCGCTCTGCACCGTGGGCCGCAGCGGCAATGATCTGCACTACCGTGGCTACGACATCCTGGATGTCGCCACCACTTGCGAGTTCGAGGAAATTGCTTACTTGCTGGTGCATGGCAAGCTGCCTAACGCCGCCGAACTGACCAGCTACAAGACCAAGCTGAAAGCGTTGCGCGGTCTGCCTGCTGCGGTTAAAACTGCCCTGGAGCAGTTGCCACCTTCTGCTCACCCGATGGATGTGATGCGCACCGGTGTCTCCATCCTCGGCTGCATGGCCCCGGAAAAGGATGACCACAACCATCCGGGCGCGCGTGATATCGCCGACAAGCTGATGGCCTCGCAGGGTTCAATGTTGTTGTACTGGTATCACTTCAGTCACAACGGCAAGCGTATCGATGTGGAAACCGATGATGATTCCATCGGCGGTCACTTCCTGCATTTGCTGCATGGCGAGAAGCCGCGCGAGTCCTGGGTGCGCGCCATGCACACCTCGCTGATTCTGTATGCGGAACATGAATTCAACGCTTCGACCTTTACCGGTCGGGTCATCGCCGGTACCGGTTCGGACATGTTCTCCTGCATTGCCGGCGCCATCGGTGCGCTGCGTGGGCCGAAGCACGGTGGTGCCAACGAGGTTGCCTTTGAGATCCAGAAGCGCTACGACACACCGGACGAGGCTGAGGCCGACATCCGCGCCCGGGTCGAGAAGAAGGAAGTGGTTATCGGCTTTGGTCACCCGGTGTATACCGTGTCCGATCCGCGCAACGACGTGATCAAGGAAGTCGCCCGGGATCTGTCGGCGGAGCAGAGCAATACCAAGATGTTCGACATTGCCGAGCGCCTGGAAAGCGTCATGTGGGAAATCAAGAAGATGTTCCCCAACCTCGACTGGTTCAGCGCCGTCAGCTATCACATGATGGGCGTGCCCACTGCCATGTTCACGCCACTGTTCGTGATCGCGCGCACTTCGGGCTGGTCCAGCCACGTCATTGAGCAACGTATCGACGGGAAAATCATTCGCCCGAGCGCCAACTATGTTGGTCCGGAGGATCTGAAATTCGTCCCGTTGAAGGATCGCACCTAAATGAATACCCAATACCGCAAGCCTTTACCCGGCACTGATCTGGACTATTACGACACCCGCGCGGCCGTCGAGGAAATCCAGCCTGGGTCCTATGACAAATTGCCCTATACCTCGCGGGTGCTGGCCGAACAGCTGGTGCGTCGTTGCGAACCGTCGATGCTCACCGATGCGCTGAAGCAGCTGATCGAGCGTCGGCGCGACCTGGATTTCCCGTGGTATCCGGCGCGTGTGGTCTGTCACGACATCCTCGGGCAGACAGCGCTGGTGGATCTGGCCGGTCTGCGTGATGCCATCGCCGAAAAGGGCGGAGATCCGTCTCTGGTCAATCCGGTGGTGCCGACGCAGCTGATCGTTGACCACTCGCTGGCGGTGGAGCATGCCGGGTTCGATAAGGATGCCTTTGAGAAGAACAGAACCATCGAAGACCGTCGTAATGAGGACCGTTTCCACTTCATCGAGTGGACCAAGACCGCATTCAAGAATGTCGACGTGATCCCCGCTGGTAACGGCATCATGCACCAGATCAACCTGGAGAAGATGTCGCCGGTGATCCAGTCGCGCGATGGCGTGGCGTTTCCGGACACCTGTGTCGGCACCGATAGCCACACTCCGCACATCGATTCACTGGGCGTGATCGCAGTTGGCGTCGGCGGCCTGGAAGCCGAAACGGTCATGCTGGGCCGTCCCTCCATGATGCGCTTGCCGGATATCACTGGCGTCAAGCTGACCGGCAAGCGTCAGCCAGGCATCACGGCAACGGATATCGTGTTGGCGATTACCGAGTTCCTGCGCCAGGAACGGGTGGTGGGTGCCTACGTGGAGTTCTTCGGTGAAGGTGCCAACAGTCTGACCATCGGCGACCGTGCGACCATCTCGAACATGTGCCCAGAGTACGGTGCGACGGCAGCGATGTTCTATATCGACAAGCAGACCACTGACTATCTGACCCTGACCGGGCGCGAGCCGGAGCAGGTGGCGCTGGTTGAACATTATGCCAAGACCACCGGTCTCTGGGCCGATGCGCTGGTCACCGCTGAATATGAGCGGGTGCTGGAATTTGATCTGTCCACCGTGGTACGCAACCTCGCCGGTCCGTCCAACCCGCACCGCCGCCTGCCCACATCGGCATTGAGCGAACGTGGAGTCGCGGTCGATCTGGACAAGGCCCGCGCCGAGGAGGCCGAAGGGCTGATGCCGGATGGCGCGGTTATCATCGCCGCCATTACCAGCTGTACCAACACCTCCAACCCGCGCAACGTGGTCGCGGCCGGTCTGTTGGCGAAAAAGGCCAACGAGCTTGGGATGGTGCGCAAACCCTGGGTGAAAAGCTCCTTCGCACCAGGCTCCAAGGTAGCCAGGCTGTATCTGGAGGAGGCTGGGCTGCTATCAGAAATGGAGAAGCTCGGATTCGGCATCGTGGCCTACGCCTGTACTACCTGTAACGGCATGTCCGGTGCGCTTGATCCGAAGATCCAGCAGGAAATCATTGATCGCGATCTGTACGCCACTGCGGTTCTGTCGGGCAACCGCAACTTCGACGGGCGTATTCACCCTTATGCCAAACAGGCCTTCCTGGCGTCGCCGCCGCTGGTCGTGGCTTACGCCATTGCCGGTACAGTACGCTTCGATATCGAGCGCGACGTGCTGGGACAAGACCAGAACGGCAATCCGGTGACGCTGAAGGATTTGTGGCCGAGCGACGAAGAAATTGATTCAATCGTTGCTTCGAGCGTAAAGCCGGAACAGTTCAAGCAGGTCTACATTCCGATGTTCGACCTGGGCACCATCACCGAAGCGGAGAGCCCGCTGTACGAGTGGCGTCCGCAGTCGACCTATATCCGCCGTCCGCCTTATTGGGAAGGTGCGCTGGCTGGCGAACGGTCCCTCAAGGGCATGCGTCCGCTGGCGATCCTGCCGGACAACATCACCACTGACCACCTGTCGCCCTCCAATGCGATCATGATGGACAGTGCTGCCGGTGAGTATCTGCACAAGATGGGGTTGCCTGAGGAAGACTTCAATTCCTACGCGACCCACCGTGGCGACCACCTGACGGCACAGCGCGCCACCTTCGCCAACCCCAAGCTATTCAACGAAATGGTGTTGGATGATCAGGGTGACGTGAAGCAGGGCTCGCTGGCGCGGGTCGAGCCGGAGGGCAAGGTCATGCGCATGTGGGAAGCAATCGAAACCTACATGGAGCGCAAGCAGCCGCTGATCATCATCGCTGGCGCCGATTACGGGCAGGGCAGCTCACGTGACTGGGCAGCTAAAGGTGTACGGCTGGCCGGGGTTGAGGCAATTGTTGCGGAAGGCTTCGAGCGTATCCATCGCACCAACCTGATTGGTATGGGCGTGTTGCCGTTGGAGTTCAAGCCCGGCACCACGCGCAAGACGCTGGAGCTGAACGGTACCGAAACCTACGATGTGCTCGGTGAATGGACACCTCGTGCCGAACTGACGCTGGTGATCAGTCGTCGTAACGGCGAGCGCGTCGAGGTGCCGGTCACCTGCCGCCTGGACAGCAATGAAGAGGTGCTGATCTACGAGGCCGGTGGCGTGCTGCAGCGTTTCGCTGAGGACTTCCTGGCCGAAACCGTAGACGCGGTTTAAGCGACTACGGATTAAGGTGTTCTCCTCCCCGCGAGATGGGGAGGAGGATGCTGGCTCGATACCCTTCCAATGTCCGGAGTCTGGAAACATGACCCACGTTCCTCAAATCAGAATTCCCGCTACCTATATGCGTGGCGGTACCAGCAAAGGCGTGTTTTTCCGTCTGCAGGATTTACCCGAAGCGGCGCAAAAGCCCGGCTCGGCCCGGGACAAACTGTTGATGCGCGTCATTGGCAGTCCTGATCCCTATGCCAAGCAGATAGACGGCATGGGCGGTGCTACGTCCAGTACCAGCAAAACGGTGATTCTGGCCAGGAGCACCCAGCCTGATCACGATGTGGATTACCTGTTCGGTCAGGTATCCATCGACAAGCCGTTCGTTGACTGGAGCGGCAACTGCGGCAACCTGTCTGCGGCGGTAGGCGCCTTTGCCATTGCCAGCGGACTGGTGGACCCCGGCCGCATCCCGCATGACGGTACGGCGGTGGTGCGGATCTGGCAGGCCAATATTGGCAAAAGCATTATTGCGCATGTGCCGATCACCAGCGGCGAGGTCCAGGAGACGGGTGACTTCGAGCTGGATGGCGTGACCTTTCCTGCGGCCGAGGTGCAGGTGGAGTTCATGGACCCGGCGGACGGTGAGGGCGCCATGTTCCCCACCGGTAATCTGGTCGATGATCTCGAAGTGCCGGGTCTGGGCACGATCAAGGCAACCATGATCAACTCCGGCATCCCGACGATTTTTGTGAATGCCGAAGACATCGGTTACACCGGGACAGAGCTGCAGGAGGCGATCAACGGCGACGCAGAAGCATTGGCGAAATTTGAGACCATCCGCGCCTTTGGTGCGGTCCGTATGGGATTGATCAAGGATGTTGACGAGGCAGCTAACCGCCAGCATACGCCGAAGGTGGCCTTCGTCGCGAAGCCTGCCGACTACGTGTCATCCAGCGGCAAGCGCGTCTCGGCCAGCGAGATCGACCTGTCGGTTCGTGCACTGTCGATGGGCAAGCTGCACCACGCGATGATGGGTACTGCCGCGGTGGCAATCGGTACCGCCGCAGCGATCCCGGGGACGCTGGTAAACGAGGCAGCCGGTGGCGGCAATCTTACGGCTGTTCGCTTTGGTCATCCCTCAGGCACATTGCGGGTGGGTGCCGAAGCGACGCAAAACGGAGAAGACTGGACCGTGGTCAAGGCGATCATGAGCCGCAGCGCGCGGGTCCTGATGGAAGGCTGGGTGCGTATTCCCGGGGATACCTTCTGAGCTGAATGGGCTGAATAAAGCGGTGCAGGGCCCCTCGCGGGCGTCCTGTCTGGTCGAAGCAACGGCTAATTGCGGTATCGGCTGCAGTGAAATGAACAAAGCCCGGACATCGATCGATGCCCGGGCTTTCAAGTCAACGCTGGTAGCGCTTAATCGTGCAGGTGTTCGCAGGCGTGCAGGGTGTTCTCAAGCAGGCAGGCGCGCGTCATCGGGCCGACACCGCCTGGTACTGGCGTAATCCATGCCGCACGTTCGGCAGCGGGACCGAATTCGACGTCACCGCACAGTCGACCGTCCTCCATCCGGTTGATACCGACATCAATCACGATCGCGCCGGGCTTGATCCATTCGCCCTTGACCAGACCGGGCTTCCCGGCGGCCACAATCACGAGGTCCGAGCGGCCTACATGCTCGGCCAGATTCCGGGTAAAGCGATGCGTAATGGTCGTTGTGCAACCAGCGAGCAGCAATTCCAGCGCCATTGGACGGCCGACGATGTTCGATGCGCCAATCACGGTGGCATCCAGGCCGTAAGGATCAACACCGGTGCTTTTAAGTAAACGTATGATGCCTAGCGGCGTGCAGGGACGCAGGAGGGGCATACGCTGGGCCAGGCGGCCGATATTGTAGGGGTGGAAGCCATCGACGTCCTTGTCCGGACGGATACGTTCGAGCAACTGGGACGAGTCGAGGTGTGCGGGGAGAGGTAGCTGCACGAGAATCCCATCGATATCCGGGGTCTCGTTCAACGTATCGATCAGGCTGAGCAACTCTTCCTGGCCTGTGCTGGCTGGCAGGTCGTAGGAGCGTGATACGAAGCCTACTTCCTCGCAGTCTTTTCGTTTGTGTGACACGTATACTTGTGAGGCGGGGTCGGTGCCTACCAGAATGACGGCAAGGCCGGGCAGTCTGAGACCCTTGGTCCTGCGTTCGTTGACCTTGGCGGCGATTTCTCGACGGAGGTTGGCAGCGATTTGCTTGCCATCGATGAGCTGGGCGTTCATTGGCTTCCTGACGAAACATAGAATGCTCCGATTGTCGCATGACGCGGCCCTTGGGCAAAAGGGCGAACCATCAGGCAGGCCTAACTTACTCAAATATCTCAAAAAAGATTGCCGCGCCCGTTGACGCAGAGATGGTGGCTGAGTATTATTCGCCCCGCTTCACGAACACGGTGACGTGGTTTTGGAAGGCGATCAGGCTCCATGGTTTTACCGGCTCCGGCTTGTACAGCGAACATTTTCAGATACCCTTTAACGGAATCGATAATGTGAACCAGGCGCCCGTAGCTCAGTTGGATAGAGCATCCGCCTTCTAAGCGGATGGCCGCAGGTTCGAGTCCTGCCGGGCGCACCAGCCGCATTGCACGTGAAGTAGAGCAAGAGTTGTACTTGTGAAGGGTTGTATATGGTGGGCGTAGCTCAGTTGGTAGAGCACAGGATTGTGACTCCTGGTGTCGTGGGTTCGAAACCCATCGTCCACCCCATATTCTGAAGACGCCAGGCTCCAGCCTGGCGTTTTTCATGCAAGACCTCTTTAGCGGATGTGGTGGAATTGGTAGACACACCAGATTTAGGTTCTGGCGCCGAAAGGTGTGGGAGTTCGAGTCTCCCCATCCGCACCATTATTATTGCTTCGTTGTGACCAACGGCACTCTGCCGGTTTATTGGAGTTACCGACGCTAGGTCAGTATCCCGCGTCCGGTTCCTCGCCAGCACTTCCTTTTTCTCGCCTTGATCCTCCGTCTTTGATGGCACCTCTGGTCGCAAACGCGTATCCGGTAGTTGGCACTATGCCATCATGGCACTACACTGCCGTGAAACCCGAAACCAAGGCGATGGAATGCGATTGCGCAGCTTTGATATAAAACGAATCAACGGGCTTACCCTGATAGAGCTTCTGCTTGCGCTGGTAATCATCGGGCTGTTGGCTGCGATTGCGCTGCCAAGCTATCAGCGCTACGTGGAGCAGGCAAAGATCACCTCCGCTATTGCCGATATCGTCACTATCGAAGCCAGTATCGAGCGCTTCTATGCCATCAATCGCAAATTTCCTCTGAGTCTCGCCGAAATCGGTTTGGCGGATATGCGCGACCCCTGGGAAAATCCCTATCAGTTCCTGAATTTTTCGACTCTCAAGGGGAACGGGAAGGGCGGCATGCGCAAGGACAAGAATATGGTGCCGGTCAACACGGATTACGATCTCTACAGCATGGGCAAGGACGGTCGCACCAATCAGACGTTCACCTCCTCTATGGGGCGCGACGATATCGTGCGGGCGAACAACGGTAGTTTCGTCGGGCTGGCGTCAGAGTACTGATCGGTGAGAATCAACTTCCGGACGTTCAACAGCCGCTTCGCTCGTCGCCTTTTCAGCTTTCTTTTCCTTGCCATAACCCTGCCGGTGCTGGTGCTTGCTTCGATCACCCTGCTGCAGGTCTCCGATCAGCTCACAGCTCAGCATCGGGACCAGTTGCACAAAGACGCCAAGCATATCGGCATGAGCTTGTTCGATCGGCTGCAACGGGTGGTCGGCGATATGCAGCTGGCCGTGCTACACCCGGAGCTGACGGTCACTGCCTCCGGTGCGACCTGGTTTCGTCCGGCTTTCGATTCCGACGGGTCCAGTTTGAATCCACTCTGGCTGGAACCGGAAGTACCTGCGCCGTGGATGCTGAGAGAATCGCTGCAGGCGTTGCCCGTCGCTCAGTCGGACGGTGTCTGGGTCCGTATGCTTCAGCGCAGTGGCGAGCCCTCGATTGTTATGGTGGTCGTTCGCTCTCGCGGTGAGACGCTGGTTGCGCGGGTCAGCCAGGACTATCTCTGGGGCGCAGAGCAGTTGGCAGAGAATCAGCTGATTTGCATTATCGATGCGAAGTCTGCCCCGCTATTCTGCAATCAGTCCTCCGGGCAGGTGTCATTGCAAGCCTTGGCCGCGCGCGGCCTGGAGGGCGCGTCGGGGTATTTCACCTGGCGTGATGCAGGGCGCGACATGCGTTCAGTCTATTGGGAAGTGTTTCTTCGCGGTCTGGGTATGAGCGATAACTGGACTGTCGTGCTCAGCGAGCCGCAGCACAGCTTTTTTGCTCCCTCTGGCCGCTTCGGTTTTTCGATGGCTGTCATCATTCTCATCTCGATGCTGGCAGCATTGATGTTCAGTATCAGGCATATTCGCCGTGTACTCAGGCCGCTGGATATGCTGCGGCGTGCGACCGCCAGGGTAGGGGACGGGCGCCTGGACAAGCCGGTGGTGGTAAATAGCGGCGATGAGTTCGAAGAGCTGGCGGACTCGTTCAACGGCATGATGGGTAAGCTGGCGCTTCAGTTTCATCAGCTTGAGGCTCTCGCCGATATCGACCGGCTGATCCTGTCCGCTATGGACCCCGACCTTGTCGTCAGCCAGGTGGCAGAGCGGATAAGGCAGTTGCTTGGTAGCGAATTACTGGTGATCGTCGCGGAGCAACACGCTGAACAGCAATTGATTATTGGCGTGGCCGATTCGCCTGTCGAGGTCGCCGTCATCGATCCGGAGGGCTTCAATCAGGCCATCGAGCAACTCAAGCAGCAGAGTGAAATGCTTGTTCCGCAGCGGCCCGCCTGGCTGTCCTGTTCGTCCTTCGCGCAGGATGTTTCAAGCTGGACGCTGGTGCCGCTTCAGGCGCGCAACGCTAAGGGTCTGGTGGTGCTGGGCAATCGGCAGTCATGCTCCGTTGCAGCGTTGCATTTACCGGCTGCTTTCCAGTCGATCAGGCGCATATCCATTGCGCTGACGCGTGCTCATTGGCAAGCCGAACTCTATCAGCAGGCGCATTATGATGAGCTGACAGGCCTGCCCAACCGTTCCGCATTGAAGATCAAATTGACTGAGGCGCTGGCGCGATCCTCACAGGACGGAACGCGCGTGGCGGTCATGTTCATTGATCTGGACCGGTTCAAGCTGATCAATGATGCGCTAGGGCACGCCGCGGGCGATGAGTACCTACGTCAGATTGCTGCGCGCATCCGGCAATGTGCGCCCCCGTCCGATCTGGTCGCTCGGCTTGGCGGAGATGAGTTCACGGTTGCAATGAGTGATATCCCGGACACTGCCGATGTTTCGGTAATGGTAGAGGGCGTGATCAATCGACTGCTGGAGGTCGTGCCTCAGCCGGTGCTGATAGGTTTGCATGAGCTGCGCAGTACTTTGAGTATCGGCGTGGCAGTTTTTCCTGATGACGGCAAGAGCCTCGACGACCTGATGAAGCAGGCTGATACGGCGATGTATCAATCCAAGCGGCGCGGCGGCAATGGTCATCACTTCTTCGTAAAAGATATGCATGTGGCTGCACAGCAACGCATGGAGCTGGAAAGTGACATGCGGCATGCGTTGGAAACAGACGGTTTCGAGCTTTATTACCAGCCGCAGATGTCCGCCGAAACCGGTGCCATGATAGGCGCTGAGGTGCTGCTACGCTGGCAGCATCCTACCCGCGGCAATATTTCGCCCGGTATATTCATTCCTATTGCCGAGGAGTCCATGCTCATTGCCGAGATCGATCGCTGGGTGCTGGATGCCGCATGTCGGCAGATTCGAATCTGGCTGGACGAAGGGCTCAACCCGGTGCCCTTGTCGATCAATATCTCCGCCGCCCATTTCCAGCAACCGACCTTTGTCGGGCGCGTCCGCAACAGTCTGGCTGATTACCAGTTGGGTCCGCAGCGTATCGAGCTTGAAATTACCGAAGGTGCGCTGATCAGTGATTTGTCCTACGCCCTTCAGTCATTGCAGGGGTTGAATGACGAAGGCGTGAAGCTCGCGATTGATGATTTTGGCACCGGTTATTGCTCGCTTGGTTATCTCAAGGACATGCCCATCGACAAGCTCAAGATTGATCAGTCATTCATACGCGATGTCGATCGTTCGGGGCGTGATGCGGCGATCGTCGAGGTTATTCTGCAGCTATCGCGTCGACTTGGCCTTGAGTGTGTCGCTGAAGGGGTGGAAACCGAGGCAGAGCGCCTCTGGTTGCACGAGAATGGCTGTGATGCCTATCAGGGCTACCTGTTCCACAGGCCCATGGCCTTGAGCGACTTCAGGGTATTGCTGATACGTCACGCCAGCGACCTTGAACTGACAGACTGAACGTGCATCTTGTTTACTGGCAAAGGATGACTTCTGGGTGCTGAGCGCATAGAATGTCGTCCCCTTAGAATTCGTCCAATCACACTGTCTGTACAACGAGGACTCTCCATGCAAGTTTCGGTTGAAACCATCTCCGGCCTCGAGCGCCGTATGACCGTTGGCATTCCTGCCGAGCGCATCGAAAACGAAGTCAACAAGCGCTTGCAGCAAACTGCCAGCCGCGCCCGTGTCGATGGTTTCCGTCCCGGGAAAGTACCGATGAGCGTGATTCGCAAGCGTTTTGGCGGTTCTGCCCGTCAGGAAGTCATCGGCGAAGTGATTCAGTCTTCCTTCTACGAAGCCATCATGCAGGAGAAACTGAATCCGGCTGGTGCGCCGAGCGTTGAGCCCAAAGAACTGAACGAAGGCAAGGATTTCGAGTACATTGCGACCTTTGAAGTGTATCCCGAGCTGACTCTGGGCGACTTCGGTGACATCAGTGTAGAGCGCATCGAGTCCGAAGTGACCGATGCCGATCTGGAAAAAATGCTTGAAATCCTCCGCAAGCAGAACACTGTCTATGAAACAGTGGAGCGTGCAGCGCAGAACGAAGATCAGTTGACTGTCGACTTCACCGGTCGCGTTGATGGTGAGGCCTTCCAGGGCGGTACTGCCAGCAACACTCAGATTGTGCTTGGCTCTGGCCGCATGATCCCAGGTTTCGAAGAAGGTCTGGTCGGTGCCAAGGCCGGCGATTCGTTGACCTTGAACGTGACCTTCCCCGAGGATTATCAGAACCTGGAGCTGGCTGGAAAGGCTGCCGAGTTCGAAGTGGTTGTGCATAGCGTCGCAGCGCCGGTTCTGCCCGAGCTGAACGACGAATTCTTTGCCAAGTTCGGCGTTGAAGAAGGCGGGCTCGAAGGCTTCCGCGCAGAGGTTCGCAAGAATATGGAGCGTGAGCTGCGTCAGGCGATCAAGGGCCAGACCAAGACCCAGGTCATGGATGGTCTGTTAGCTACCAACCAGGTCGAAGTCCCGAAAGCGCTGCTGGGCAGCGAAATCGATCGGCTCCGCGAGCAGGCGGTTCAGCAGTTCGGTGGTGGTAATATCAAGCCCGAGCAGCTGCCCGCTGAATTGTTCGAAGAGCAAGCCAAACGCCGCGTCAGCCTGGGGTTGATCGTTGCCGAAGTCGTCAAGCAAAACGACATCAAGCCTGATAACGATCGGGTCCGCGCGATGGTCGAGGATCTTGCCTCGGCTTACCAGGAGCCTGAACAAGTGGTTAACTGGTACTTCCAGAACGAGCAGCAACTCGCAGAAATACAGTCGGTTGTGCTGGAAGAGCAAGTCGTGGATACTGTGTTGCAGAAGGCTAAGGTGACCGACAAACAGGTCAGCTATGAAGACGCCGTCAAACCCGCCCAGCCAGCTGCGCCAAGCGGTGAGGCGGAAAGCGGCGCTGACGAGTAATTCGTCGCCATATCACGCAACGCATGGAGCCAGCCTTAGGGCTGGCTCCTGTGTTTATGCGACAGGCTAATTCGGAGTAATAGCGATCCATGACCCAACATACATTTAACCAGTTTGCACCTGACGTTCAGGCTGCGGGTGGCTTGGTCCCAATGGTGGTAGAGCAGTCTGCACGCGGCGAGCGTTCGTATGACATCTACTCGCGCCTGCTCAAGGAGCGTGTGATCTTCCTCGTGGGTCAGGTTGAGGATTACATGGCCAACCTGGTAGTCGCTCAGCTGTTGTTCCTTGAGTCGGAGAATCCTGACAAGGACATCCACCTGTACATCAATTCGCCGGGTGGTTCGGTCACTGCGGGCATGGCGATCTATGACACCATGCAGTTTATCAAGCCGAACGTCAGCACCCTGTGTATTGGGCAGGCCGCCAGTATGGGCGCTTTCCTGTTGGCAGGCGGGGCGGAAGGCAAGCGTTTCTCGCTGCCGCATTCGCGCATGATGATTCACCAGCCGCTGGGCGGATTCCAGGGTCAGGCGTCCGATATCGAGATTCATGCCCGGGAGATTCTGTTCATTCGGGAACGCCTGAACCGCATCATGGCGCATCATACCGGCCAGCCGATGGAAGTGATTGAGCGCGATACGGATCGGGATCGGTTCATGAGCGGCACTGAAGCAGTGGAATATGGTCTGATTGACCGTGTGATTGAAAGCCGCGAGATGGCCGGCTAACAGTCGGCAGACTCGGGGGCCGGTCCTGGTGCCGGTTGGAGCGCAGCATTGGGTGCGCTCCTGTAGTACCGCTTTTCTGAATGGATGGGCGGCGTGCGTTGACAGGATCGCGCTTGCAAAGCAGCGTTGATGCCTTCATCTTTGTGATAAGAGTGAACCGTAAGCAGGGGTTTTCGATGACCGATATGACTGGGAAGGGTGACGACAACGGCAAGTTGCTGTATTGCTCTTTCTGCGGCAAGAGCCAGCATGAAGTGCGCAAGCTGATTGCCGGCCCCTCCGTATTTATCTGCGATGAGTGTGTTGACCTGTGCAACGACATCATTCGTGAAGAAGTGCAGGAAAACCAGACTGAGAGCAGCAGCCAGAAGCTCCCGTCGCCGAAGGAAATCAGCGGCATTCTGGATCAATACGTGATCGGCCAATTGCGCGCGAAGAAGATTCTGTCCGTAGCCGTTTACAACCACTACAAGCGACTCAATCAGCGCGAAGGCAAGGATGACGTCGAGCTGGGCAAGAGCAACATTCTGGTCATTGGCCCGACTGGCTCAGGCAAGACGCTGCTGGCTGAAACGCTGGCTCGTCTGCTTAACGTGCCCTTCACCATTGCTGATGCGACGACGCTCACCGAAGCGGGTTATGTCGGTGAGGATGTCGAGAACATCATCCAGAAGCTGTTGCAGAAGTGTGACTACGATGTGGAAAAGGCCCAGATGGGTATCGTCTACATCGACGAGATCGACAAGATTTCGCGCAAGTCCGACAATCCGTCGATCACGCGTGATGTCTCGGGTGAGGGTGTCCAGCAAGCGCTGCTGAAACTGATCGAGGGCACGGTTGCCTCCGTACCGCCTCAGGGTGGCCGCAAGCATCCGCAGCAGGAATTCTTGCAGGTTGATACGCGAAACATCCTGTTCATCTGCGGTGGAGCCTTTGCCGGACTCGAGAAAGTGATTCGTGATCGTTCTGAAAAGAGCGGGATCGGTTTCAGTGCTGCGGTGCGCAGCAAGGATGAAGGCAAGAAGGTCGGTGAGGCGTTGAAGGACGTGGAGCCGGAAGATCTGGTGCGTTTCGGCCTGATCCCTGAATTCGTCGGTCGTTTGCCGGTCGTTGCGACGCTGGACGAGCTGGATGAAGACGCGCTGATCGAAATTCTGACTGAGCCAAAGAACTCGCTGACCAAGCAATACGCGCGTCTGTTCGAGATGGAAGGCGTAGAGCTGGAGTTCCGCACCGATGCGCTGCGGTCTATCGCCAAGCGTGCATTGGAGCGAAAAACGGGTGCTCGGGGCCTGCGTTCGATACTGGAAAATGTCTTGCTGGATACCATGTACGACATCCCTTCCGCCGAGCATGTCAGCAAGGTGGTTATCGACGAGAACGTCATCAACGGGGATGCCAAGCCGCTGATGATTTACGAGTCGGTTGAGCAGTCCAAGGCTCTGCCGGAAGACTGAAAGCACTTGTTTTAACTGTGCCACCGCCCGGTGGCACAGGCTTTTCCTTGTTTTTTCTGCATTTCCTTCATTTTCTTCCTGTAACACATCATGTGAAGCCGCTTGTTTTTTTCGTTTTGTGCCCCCATCTTTGATTCATGGACATTTCATATACGGACGGATCCAGGATCCGCCCCTCTGCTAGCGAGCCTCTGCCATGACGACTCTCAGCGATTTTCCCTTACTGCCACTCCGCGATGTGGTGGTGTATCCACATATGGTGATTCCTCTCTTCGTCGGGCGTGACAAGTCCATCGAGGCGCTTGAGGCAGCAATGGCTGGCGACAAGCAGGTCTTGCTGGTCGCGCAGCGTGAACCCGGTGATGACGACCCGAAACAGGACGCCCTGTACGGCATGGGTACCGTCGCCACGATCCTGCAGTTGCTCAAACTTCCTGATGGCACCGTCAAGGTGCTGGTGGAAGGTGAGCAGCGCGCGCGTATCGATGAGGTTCGGGAGCTCGAGCTCTATCAGGAAGCCAGCGTGGAGCTGTTCGATGAGGTCGCGCTGGATGACCGCGAATCCGAGGTGCTCATTCGCAGTCTGATGAGCCAGTTCGAGCAATTTGTGCAACTGGGCAAGAAAGTCCCCTCCGAGGTGGTGTCTTCGCTTTCCAGTATCGAGGAGCCGAGCCGCCTGGTAGACACCATGGCTGCGCACCTCACGCTCAAGCTGGAGCAGAAACAGAAGATCCTCGAGATTCTGCCGCTGCGTGAGCGGGTCGAGCACGTATTAGGGGTACTGGATGCCGAGATAGACCTGCTCCAGGTCGAGAAGCGCATCCGCGGCCGCGTGAAGAAGCAGATGGAGCGCAGCCAGCGCGAGTACTACCTTAACGAACAGATGAAGGCCATTCAGAAGGAAATGGGTGGGCTCGATGATGGCAACAACGAGCTGGAGGGCATCCAGAAACGAATTGATGACGCCGGCATGACCAAGGAAGCGTACGGGAAGGCTATCGCCGAGCTGAACAAGCTCAAGATGATGTCGCCCATGTCTGCTGAAGCGACGGTGGTGCGGTCCTATATCGATTGGCTGTGTAACGTTCCGTGGAAAAAGGCCAGCAAAGTCAGGCATGACCTCAAGCGCGCGCAGGAAGTGCTGGAGAATGATCATTACGGTCTTGAGGAGGTCAAGGAACGCATCCTTGAATACCTCGCCGTGCAGATGCGCGTGCGCAAGCTCAAAGGACCGGTTCTGTGCCTGGTGGGGCCACCTGGCGTGGGCAAGACCTCCCTGGGTGAATCGCTGGCCCGGGCAACCAACCGGCAGTTCGTGCGCATGGCCCTGGGTGGCGTGCGCGATGAAGCGGAGATCCGCGGTCATCGTCGCACCTATATTGGTTCGCTGCCGGGTAAACTGATTCAGAAGATGACCAAGGCAGGGGTCAGAAATCCGCTATTCCTGCTCGATGAAGTCGACAAGATGGGCCAGGACATGCGTGGCGATCCGTCTTCAGCGCTGCTGGAAGTGCTGGATCCCGAGCAGAATCATGCCTTCAACGACCATTATCTGGAAGTTGACTACGATCTCTCGGATGTAATGTTCATCTGCACATCGAATTCAATGAACATTCCGGCACCGCTGCTCGACCGGATGGAAGTCATCCGTATCCCCGGCTACACCGAGGACGAGAAGATCAATATCGCACAGCGCTATCTGATTCCCAAACAGACCAAAAACAACGGTCTCAAGGATGGCGAATTGACCTTTACTGTCGATTCGTTACGCGACCTCGTCCGGTATTACACTCGCGAAGCAGGCGTGCGCGGGCTGGAACGACAGATCGCCAAGGTCTGCCGCAAGGTCGTGCGGGAGCAGTTGGCCAAGGGCAAAGGGAAATCAAAAGGGAATGAGGTCATTCTCGATAGCGAGCTTGTCGAGCATTACCTTGGGGTTCGCAAATTCAAGTACGGGTTGGCTGAGGAAGCGGACCAGATCGGTCAGGTGACGGGGCTTGCATGGACTCAGGTGGGTGGCGAACTGCTCAGTCTTGAGGCTGTGGTGGTGCCTGGTAAGGGCCGTCAGATCAAGACCGGCTCGCTCGGTGATGTGATGCAGGAATCGATCAGCGCTGCGCTGACCGTTGTCCGTAGCCGCGCTGCAAGTCTCGGAATTGCCTCGGATTTCCATGAAAAGCACGATATTCATATCCACGTCCCGGAAGGCGCTACTCCGAAGGACGGGCCCAGCGCGGGGGTGGGAATGTGCACTGCGCTGGTGTCTGCGCTGAGCAAGATTCCTGTGCGTGCTGACGTGGCGATGACAGGTGAGATCACTCTCCGCGGGCAGGTTCTGCCGATCGGCGGATTGAAGGAAAAGCTCCTCGCAGCGCATCGTGGCGGCATCAAAACCGTCATCATCCCCCACGACAACGTGCGCGATCTGAAAGAGATCCCGGACAACATCAAGGAGAATATTGAGGTCAAACCGGTGAAATGGATTGACGAGGTGTTGCAGATTGCGCTGCAATACATGCCGGAGCCCCTGCAGGAAGGGGTTGAAGAGATAGTTGCAAAGGATGACAATCGTGAGGCCGACGCGAAGGAGCGTATCAGTACTCATTGAGTGTGAACGGTCTGCTCGGGCGGGCAGCCTTGCAACGCGGGGCTCCCTGCCGCACACCGTGTTTCTCAAGCATTCCTTGACACGGTTTTTGAGCGCTTGCTATAAAGCGTGCTTCGACCATTGCGGTACGCTGACTGGCTAGAGCTTTGCTAGGACCATAAGCTTACATAACGACTAACTACTCATTGAAATTATATAAGGGGACTTAAGTGAACAAGTCTGAACTGATTGATGCCATCGCAGCATCCGCCGATATTCCGAAAGCTGCTGCCGGTCGTGCTCTGGACGCGGTCATCGAGTCTGTTACTGGTGCTCTGAAAGCCGGTGATCCGGTTGTTCTGGTTGGTTTCGGTACTTTTGCCGTTAAGGAACGCGCTGCCCGTACTGGTCGCAATCCGCAGACTGGTCAACCGATTGAAATCAGCGCTGCCAAAATCCCTGGCTTCAAGGCAGGCAAGGCACTGAAGGACGCAGTCAACTAATCGCGTCCTGACATTGAAGTGCATCCATCAGCTTCGAGCGACAGGATGCAGACGGAACCCCGGCCGGTGTGGAGAGCCCTCAGGGGAGCCAGACGACAGCAAGGTTGTGGTTCCGTAAACTTCCAGAAGGCGCATCACAGACGATGCGCCTTTTTTGTTTTAAGGTTTAGCGTTTCTGGCAAGACCAGCAGCCGCCGGAGTGGGCTGTTGATAATAGGATCTTCGGGGGCACGATGCTGCAAAAAATGAGGGACAATGCGCAAAGCTGGGTCGCAAAGGTGATCGTAGGCGTCATTGTGCTGATATTCGCTTTGACCGGTTGGGAATCGATCAGTCGCTTTACCAGCGACGAGGAGAAAGCGGCAGAAGTGAACGGGACTGTCATAACCAAAACAGAACTGGAACAGGCCGTTTCTCTGCAACGTCAGCAGCTGATCCAACAGCTGCGCCAGATGGGCAACGATAACTTTGACCCCAGTCTGATCGACGATAATCTGCTGCGTGCGTCCGTACTGGACAGCCTGATTGAACGTGCCGTCCTGCTCGATGGCGCTGCTGAGGCAGACTTGAAAGTATCCGAGCAGATGATTGACCAGTTGATTCTCGGGACGCCCGATTTTCAGGTGGATGGACAGTTCAACGCTGACCGTTTCGATATCGTTATCCGTAATATGGGTCTCGCCTCACGCATGGCATTCCGCGATCTGGTTCGCCAGGAATTGCTGATTGCCCAGTTGCGTAACGCGTATCAGGCAACCGCTTTCGCCACACCGGCTGAACGCGAACGCCTGGCACGGCTGGAGAACCAGACCCGTGACTTCGCTGTGATGGAAGTGACTGCCGAACACGAAGCAGTCGATATCAGCGAGGAGGACGTTCAGCAGCATTACGAAGAGAACAAGGAGCAGTTCAAGTCGCCTGAGAAGGTCGTACTGGAAGCCGTGACGCTTTCTCGTCGGGACTTCTTCGACCAGGTAGAAGTCGATGAAGAGGCGATTGAGCAGCTATACCAGCGCGAGGTCGGCAACCTGGTTGAGCAGCGCCGCGCTGCGCATATCCTGGTAGAGATCAATGACGACGAGGACGCTGCGCTAGAACGGGCACAGGAAGCCTATGAACGCATCGAGGCCGGTGCTGACTTCGCTGAAGTGGCGAAGGAATACTCGGACGACAGCGGCAGTGCCAATCGGGGTGGGGATCTCGGTTTCACTGTGGAAGGCAGCTTCGACCCGGCGTTCGATGAGACGCTTTCTTCGCTGGAAGAAGGCCAGGTATCTGAACCGGTTCGTACCAGCTACGGCTACCATCTGATCAAGTTGACCGATCTGCAGGCACCTGACCTGCCTACGCTCGATGAAATGCGCGACAACCTTGAGCAGGAACTGAAGACGGAATTGGTCGAGCGTCGTTTTGTGGAAGCCTCGCAGGAGCTGGCTGATCTTGCATACGAATCGCCGGATCTGGCCGGACCAGCCGAAAGTCTCGGGCTTGAAATTGAAACCATTGGCCCGGTTGAACAGTCGGGCGGGGAAGGGCTGACCAGCAACCCCAAGGTCATGATGGCTGCTTTCGACGAAGAAGTGTTGGTTGATGGACGCAATAGTCCTCTGCTCGAACTGGATGCCGATACAGTCGTCGTGTTGCGAGTAAAAGAGCACATGCCGCAGGAAACGCTGTCGCTGGATGATGCGCGTGAGGAAATCGTCGACGTGCTGCGCTATCGGCGGGCTACGGAAAAAGCCGAACGTGTCGCGGAAGAAGCGGTGTCTGAGTTGCGTTCTGGCGATGTTCAGGCCGAGCAGTTGGCTGAATCCCTCGAGGCCGGTTGGGAGGAGCACGAGGCGGTTGGTCGTAGCAGCCAGGAAGTGCTTCCTGCCTTGTTGCGCAACGTGTTCGCCATGCCACGCCCGGATGACGGTAGGGATGGCTTCGCACAGTTCCGCAAGCCGGACGGTGGCCGCTGGATCGTTCAGCTGAAGGGCGTCGCCACTCCTGAGGATGCCTTGACCGAAGCCGAGTCGCCGATGTTCGAACGCTTCATTGCCGGCCAGACCGGGGAGCAGGATTTTACCGCCATTCAGCAGAAGCTGAAGGAAGACGCGGAGGTAGAACGCTTCTAGCCTATCGAACGCTTCAGTTGTCGCATTACGAAACCCGGTCCATGGACCGGGTTTTGCGTTTTGGCTCGCTCATTCCGCCGACGTAAAAAAGGAGCACCTGAATCAGGCACGGCCTATGGAGTGTCGAGTTTCACCTCGACCACCGGCGTTGCTGGCGAGTACGTTGGCCGGGATGGAACCCGGCCCTCCATTGGGTGTGCCGCCGTCAGACCCCTAGGGTATGGCGGATGAATTCACTGGCTGGAATGGAATCCATGCTTCCAGAAATAAAGAAGCCGCTCTCTTGAGAGCGGCTTTTTGCTGCGTGCCGGTTGCCCGGCATGCCTGTTACTCTTCGATATTGCCCATGGCCGTGGTATTGAAACCGCCGTCCACGTGCATGACCTCACCGGAAATGCCGGCTGCCAGGTCAGAACAGAGGAAGGCGCCGGCGTTGCCCACTTCCTCGATGGTGACGTTGCGGCGTAGCGGCGTCTGTGCGGCATTGTAGGCCAGCATCTTGCGGAAACTCTTGATACCGGATGCAGCGAGCGTTCGGATGGGGCCGGCAGACACAGCGTTTACACGGGTGCCTTCCGGGCCAAGGCTGCTGGCGAGATATCGCACGCCGGCTTCGAGGCTCGCCTTCGCCATGCCCATGACGTTGTAGTTGGGCATGGTGCGTTCAGCGCCCAGATAGGACAGGGTGAGCAGGCTGCCGTTGCGGCCTTTCATCATCTCCCGACCTGCCTTGGCCAGAGCGACGAAGCTGTAGGCGCTGATGTCGTGGGCGATGCGAAAACCGTCGCGTGTAGTGACTTCGGTAAAGTCGCCATCCAGCTGATCGCCGGGGGCAAAACCCACCGAGTGGACGATGCAGTCGAGCCCGTCCCATTTCTTGCTGAGTTCGGCAAAGACCTGTTCGATCTGAGCGTCGTCCGCTACGTCACAAGGGAAGCACAATTCCGGGCTGGAGCCCCAGTCGGCAGCGAAGCCTTCAACACGACCTTTGAGCTTGTCGTTCTGATAGGTAAACGCCAGCTCGGCGCCTTCGCGGTGCATTGCTGCAGCGATGCCTGAGGCTATGGACAGTTTGCTGGCTACGCCAACGATGAGTACGCGCTTTCCGGTTAGAAATCCCATATGTGCTTCCTGTTTTGATTCCGGACCTGAATGTTCAGGCCATAGTGACTGTTGCCGGTGCGGCGAAGGCCGCTTCGAGCAGCTGACGAGTATACTCGTGCTGCGGTGAAGCGAAGATCTGCCTGGCCGGCCCCTGTTCGACAATCTCACCCTGGCGGACGACCATCAGCTCATGGCTGAGAGCGCGTACAACAGCCAGGTCGTGGCTGATAAACAAATAGCTTAACCCGTATTTGCGCTGCAGTTCGCGAAGCAACTCGACTACCTGGCTCTGTACCGTACGGTCAAGCGCAGAGGTGGGCTCGTCCAGCAGAATGAGCGAGGGCTTGAGCACCAATGCCCGCGCTATTGCAATCCGCTGCCGTTGTCCGCCGGAGAATTCGTGCGGATAACGATGACGGCTCTCCGGATCCAGTCCAACTTCCTGCAGGGCCTGGATGACCATCTGCTCGCGTTCTTCTACCGTGCCCATGCGGTGGATTTCCAGGCCCTCGCTGATTATCTGGGCAACTGACATCCGCGGACTCAAGCTGCCAAACGGGTCCTGGAACACTACCTGAATCTGTCTGCGCAGCGGGCGGAACGCTTCCTGGCTCATGCCGTCGAGCCGTTGACCGTTGCTCTCGATCAGTCCCTGGCTATCGACGAGTTTCAGGATCGCCATGCCCAGCGTGGTCTTGCCGGATCCGCTTTCGCCAACGATACCCAGCGTATGGCCGCTGCGCAGACTGAAGCTGGCATCGGTTACCGCCTTGATATGGTCAACGGTCTTCTTGAATACGCCTTTCTTGATCGGAAACCATACCCGCAACTGCTCTGCGCGCAGAATAACCGGTGCGTTCCGGTCAGCTTCAACCGGGTCTCCCGAGGGGTCGGCGGCGAGGAGCTGACGGGTATATTCATGCTGCGGTGCGTCAAAAAGCTCAGCGCATTCGTTTTCTTCGACGACGCGACCCTGGTACATGACACATACGCGATGCGCTATTTTTCGCACCAGGTTCAGGTCGTGACTGATCAGCAGCAGAGCCATGCCGAGTTTTTCCTGCAACGACTTGAGCAATTCCAGGATCTTCAGCTGGACAGTCACATCGAGTGCGGTGGTTGGTTCGTCCGCGATCAGCAGTTCGGGCTCGTTGGCCAGCGCCATGGCGATCATCACGCGCTGCCTCTGGCCACCGGAAAGCTCGTGCGGGTAGGCGGTCAATCGCTTGGCGGGCTCGGGAATGCCGACCAGCTCCAGCAACTCAAGGGTACGCGCGCGCGCGGCTTTCTTGTCCAGGCCCTTATGCAGAAAAAGCACTTCGTTAATTTGCCGTTCCACCGTATGTAGCGGATTCAGCGATGACATCGGCTCCTGGAAAATCATCGAGATCCGGTTGCCACGCACCTGCCGCAAGCGCTTGAGCTTGGCAGTAAGCAAATCTTCGCCTTTGTACAGGATCACGCCGCTGGGGTGTCTGGCCATCGGATAGGGCAGCAGGCGAAGTATCGAGTGTGCGGTAACGGATTTGCCCGAGCCGCTTTCTCCTACCAGCGCAACGGTCTGGCCCGGATAGATGTCCAGGCTCACGTCGCGCACCGCCATGATTTCCTCTTTTTCACTCTGGAAAGCAACGCTGAGGTTTTGTACGCGGATCAGGGGTTGTTCCGACATCTTATTTCCTTGGGTCGAAGGCATCGCGAAGCGCCTCGCCGATGAACACCAGCAATGAGAGCATGACCGACAACACCACGAAGGCTGTAATGCCCAGCCAGGGCGCCTGCAGGTTTGCCTTGCCCTGCGCAATAAGCTCCCCTAGCGAGGGTGATCCAGCAGGCAGGCCGAAGCCGAGGAAATCCAGGGAGGTCAGAGTGATTACCCCGCCGGTCAGAATGAACGGGAAGAAGGTCAGGGTTGCGACCATGGCGTTGGGCAGGATGTGGCGGAACATGATGATCCGGTTGCTGGCCCCCAATGCCCGTGCGGCGCGAACGTACTCAAGGTTTCGTCCGCGGAGAAACTCTGCCCGCACCACGTCGACCAGGGACATCCAGGAAAACAGCAGCATGATACCCAGCAGCCACCAGAAGCTTGGTTGCACGAAACTGGCGAGGATAATCAGCAAATAGAGCACCGGAAGGCCTGACCAGACTTCGATGAACCGCTGGCCAAACAGGTCGATGCGCCCCCCATAGAACCCCTGGATGGCACCGACGATAACCCCGATGATCGAGCTGACAATGGTCAGGGTAAGCGCGAACAACACCGAAATCCGAAAGCCGTAGACTACCCGGGCAAATACATCCCGCGCCTGATCATCGGTGCCTAGCCAGTTGTCCGCAGAGGGCGGTGCAGGGGCCGGTACATCCAGCTCGTAATTGATCGTTGAATAGTAATAGGGGTTCGGCGGCCAGAGCATCCATCCGTCGCCCTTACCCTCGATCAGTTCACGTACGTAACTGCTGCGGTAATCCGCTTCGATGGGGAATTCGCCGCCAAATTCCGTCTCGGCATAGCGCTGAAAGATCGGAAAGTACAATTCATCCTGATGACTCACCAGCAGGGGTTTGTCATTTGACAAAAGTTCTGCGCCGAGACTGAGTACAAAGAGCACCAGGAAGATGTGCAGCGACCACCAGCCACGGCGGTTGGCCTTGAACCGTGCGAAACGGCGACGGTTGAGGGGTGACAGTGTGAAACGCCCGCCCATGCTCAGCCCTCCCTGCTTTCAAAGTCGATGCGTGGATCAACCAGGGTATAGGCAATGTCGCCGATCAGTTTTACTACCAGGCCGAGCAGGGTGAAGATATAAAGGGTGCCGAACATAACCGGATAATCGCGGTTGATGGCTGCCTCGAAGCCAAGCAGTCCCAGGCCATCGAGGGAAAAGATCACCTCTATGAGCAGGGCGCCGGTGAAGAACACGCTGATCAGCGCCGATGGAAAGCCTGCAATGATGAGCAGCATCGCGTTGCGGAATACGTGACCGTATAGAACGCGGCGCTCGGACAGGCCTTTGGCTTGGGCGGTGGTAACGTACTGTTTGCCGATCTCGTCGAGAAAGCAGTTCTTGGTGAGCATGGTCAGCGTCGCGAAACTGCCAATCACCATTGCGGTGATCGGCAATACCAGATGCCACAGGTAGTCCTTGATCTTGCCCCAGGTGTCCAGCTCTTCGAAGTTGTTCGAGGTCAGTCCGCGTAACGGAAACCAGTCAAAATAACTGCCGCCTGCGAACAGCACTATCAACAGGATGGCCAGCAGAAAGCCGGGTATGGCGTAGCCAACAATGATCAGCGAGCTGGTCCAGACATCAAACGCCGAGCCGTGGGTGATTGCCTTGCGGATACCCAGCGGAATGGAAATCAGATAGGTCAGTACGGTCGTCCATAGGCCCAGGGAAATGGATACCGGCATTTTCTCGATAATCAGGTCGATCACGCTGGCGTCACGGAAAAAACTGTCGCCGAAGTCAAAGGTCATATACCCCTTGATCATTAGCCAGAACCGCTCATGCGGAGGTTTGTCGAAACCGTACATCCGCTCGATCTCGGCAATGATGTCAGGGTCCAGACCCTGTGCGCCCCGATAATTGCTGCCGCTCGCTACCTCACCCTCGGCGCTCCCCGAGATACGGCTGGTAGCCCCTTCGAAGCCTTCAAGTTTGGCTACCATCTGTTCTACAGGGCCACCGGGGGCGGCCTGGATGATAAGAAAATTGATTAACAGAATGCCGAACAGGGTTGGGATGATCAGCAGAAGCCGTCGAATAATATACGCAAGCATCTACTCGGTATCCTCGCCCGGGACTGTTTTGCCAGACGGGTCCATGGCGGGAGCAGGGGAAGCAGGGGCTTCGTTCTCATCTTCAGGCGCGGCCTGTTGATGTTGCGGCTTTGCCGGGTCGACGGAACCTTCCTCAGCAGTTGGTTCCAACGCAGGGCCTGAATCCTCGGCTTCGGTCTCCGGGTCAGTAATCAACAGCGGCTCGCCAATGGTGCCGGGCTTGTCCTTGTCGACCCACCAGGTAAACAGGCCGATGTCGTATTTGGGGGACTGGGCCGGATGGGCAAACTTGTTCCAGTAAGCGACGCGGTACACATCAGTGTGAAAGTTGGGCACCAGGAAGTGGGTGACCCGCAGAACGCGATCCAGCGCGCGGGTGTGGGTAACCAGCGCTTCACGGCTGCCAGCCTGAATCAAGCCTTCTACCAGGCTGTCGACGGCGGGGTCCTTGAGACCCATCAGATTGCGGCTGCCAGGGTTGTCCGCGCTGGAAGAATGCCAGTACTCGCGTTGCTCATTGCCGGGCGAGTTGGATTGGCCGAAGCCGGTGACGACCATGTCGAAATCCCGCGAACGCAGGCGATTGATGTATTGCGACGTATCAATCCGGCGCAGGTTCATGTCGATACCCAACGACGCGAGGTTGCGTTTGAAGGGCAGCAAAACGCGTTCAAAATCGGCTTGCACCAACAGAAATTCAAAACTGAGGGGTTCGCCCTGTTCGTTGACCAGTTGATCGTTCTCGATCCGCCAGCCTGCTTCCTGCAATAGGGCGTAGGCCTTACGCATCTGCTCGCGGATATTGCCGCTGCCATCGGTCTTGGGCGGGATATACGCTGGGCCGAAGGCTTCGGCAGGCAACTGGTCGCGCAGGGGTTCGAGCAGCTTTAGCTCGTCCTCATTGGGCGTTCCCACGGCGGCCAGTTCCGAATTGGCAAAGAAACTGGCGCTACGCGTATAAGCGCCATGGAAAAGCCGCCCGTTGGCCCATTCGAAATCAAACAGCAGGCTTATCGCGTGGCGAACCCGGCGGTCCTGGAAATGCGGGCGGCGCAGGTTGAAGACGAACCCCTGCATGCCCTGAGTATTCTGATTGGGGATTTCTTCCTTGATAATCCGCCCGGCCTGGAGGGCCGGACTGTCGTAGCCCGTCGCCCAGTTGCGTGCACTGACTTCCTGATTGAAATCAAACTGCCCGGCCTTGAAGGCTTCCAGTGCGACGCCGGTATCGCGATAGTAATCGACTACAACGCGGTCGAAATTGAAGAAGCCCCGCACGGCGGGCAAGTCCGCGCCCCAGTAATCCTCAACGCGCTCGTAGGCGATCGACCGGCCAGGGCGCACGTTTCCGACCCGATAGGGTCCGCTGCCCAGGGGCGCCTCGAGTCCGGTGTGATCGAATTCGCGCTCAGCCCAGTAATGCGCGGGCAGTACCGGCAGCTGTCCCAACACCAGAGGTAGCTCGCGATTCTGCCCGTTGTGGAAATGGAAAGTAACGCTACGCTCGCTGTCAGCGACGACTTCCTTCACATCGCCGTAATAAGCCCGATAGAAGGGCGCACCTTTCTCCAGCAGGGTATTGAAGGTGAATACTACATCGTCAGCAGTAACCGGCTCGCCATCATGGAACCGGGCTTCTTCACGCAGGTGGAAACGCACCCAGGTATTGTCCTCAGGCCGCTCGATGCGCTCGGCCAGCAGGCCGTACTCGGTGAAGGGTTCATCCAGGGAATGGAAGGTCAGGGTGTCATAAATGAGATTGAGCTGGTCGGCCGCGGCGCCGCGGCTGATGAAACCGTTCAGAGAATCAAAGCTGCCAAAGCCTGACAGTCGCAGGGTGCCGCCCTTGGGGGCTTCCGGGTTGACATAGTCGAAGTGGCTGAAACCTTCCGGATATTTGGGCGGCTCGCCATAAAGCGTGAGAGCGTGGCTGCCAGCATCTTGCGCCTGGCTGAGTGCGGCCAGGGTCAACAGGATCAGTCCGATTGTGGTTTTCAGCGTGGCAAGCATTTTTGATGACCTTGATTATTGTTCGACCGCTTTATCAATCCACCAGGTGCGGATTGCCAGCGAGTAAGGCGGTGTAGATTCCGAGCGCAACCAGGAGCGGTGCGCTATGCGATGGTAGTTTATATACCAGTTCGGGATTGTATAGTGTTCCCATAGCATCACGCGGTCGAGAGCCCTGGCGGCCGCAACCTGTTGGGCGCGTGTGCCAGCCGACAGCAAATGCTCCAGCATCTTGTCCACGACCGGGTTGGCTATGCCGGCATAGTTGCGGCTGCCCCGTACGCTGCGCTGGCTCGAATGAAAATAGCTGTGCTGCTCCATACCGGGCGACAGCCCCTGTGGTAGTGTCGCGAGAATCATGTCGTAGTCGAATTGATCCAGCCGTGCCCGGTATTGCGCGCTATCGACGGTACGAATATGCATATCAATGCCCAGGCGCGACAGGTTGTTGCGGTAGGGCTGGAGAATACGCTCCAGACTCGGGTTGACCAGCAGGACCTCGAAGACCAGCGGTTGACCATCGGCATTGCGCAGCCGTCCGTCACGCAACGACCAGCCGGCGTCTTCGAATAAATTGACGGCGTCCCGCAGGATTTCGCGCGGAATGCCGCGTCCATCGGTAACCGGCAGGGTAAAGGGTTCGCGGAACAGTGCATCCGGAAGCTGATCACGGTAGGGCTCGAGAAAGAGAAACTCCTGACCGGAAGGCAAGTCCTTTGCTGAGAAGGGACTGTTGGGGTAATAGCTTAACGAGCGTTCATAGGCGCCATAAAACAGAACCCGATTTGACCATTCGAAATCGAAGAGCATGCCTAGCGCCTGCCGAACGCGGCGGTCATCGAAGGGCATGCGCCGGGTGTTGAAAAACATGGCCTGGGTAGGACTGGGGATTTCGTGGGGTATGGCGCGCTTGAGAACCTCGCCTCGGTGCACTGCGGGAAATTCATAAGCGTTGGCCCAGTTACTGGCCTTGTGGTCGAAATAGACGTCGAACTCGCCAGCCTTGAAAGCCTCGAAAGCGACATTGTTGTCTCGGTAGAACTCTACTTCCATCCGGTCCACGTTGTACTTGCCGAGGTTGACTGGCAAGTCGCGCCCCCAATAGTTCTTGACCCGCTCGAACACCAGCCGGCGACCGGGACGGACTTCACTAATGCGGTAGGGGCCGCTGTTCAAGCCTGCCTGATAGGTGGTTTCGCCGAAGTCGCGACCTTCCCAGTAATGCTCCGGCAGGACCGGCAGCTCTCCCAGACGAAGAATCAGCAGAGGGTTGTTACTGTGATCAAAAATGAAGCGGATCCGGTGAGAGCCGAGGATGTCGATGCGCTCGACCGCTTCCAGCATGGTTCGGTAGTTTGGATGCCCCTGGTTTTTCAGCAACTGATAAGAAAAGGCAACGTCTGCTGCGGTGACAGGCGTGCCGTCATGGAAACGGGCCTCCTCTCGCAAGTTGAAAACCACCCAGCTACGGTCATCGGAAAATTCGAGGGTCTCCGCGATCAGTCCGTAGGCAGAGTAGGGCTCGTCTGCCGAAGGATCATAGACGCCACTGCCCACCATGAGCGGCTCGTTCAGCTCGCTGATGCCATAGTTAGCGAAGCTGCCGGTACTGATCGGGCTGGTGCCCTTGAGCGTATAGGGATTAAGCGTATCGAAGGTCCCGCTGCCCATCACCCGAAAGGTTCCGCCCTTGGGGGCGTCCGGGTTCACATAGTCAAGGTGCTCGAAGTCATCCGGGTAAGCGGGCTGACCGTAGAGCGCATAGCCGTGCTGTTTATAGACCGCAGCGCCAGCTGTAGCCCAGGGCAATGAAACGATCAATATGGCGAGGATAAAACCAGGGGAAAACGTCATGAGCGGCCGTTCAGTGAAAGCAACTGCAACGCTACCATTGCTGCCTGGTCAACGGAAGAGCCGCCGGGCTTATGCCTGAGATTCAAGACGTTGCACCAGGCAGTCAGCCGGTAAAGGCAACGGCTCGCTCACGGCGACCTGGAATCGGACATCAAAGCAAATGCAGAGTGAGCTGCTGTCCCGGACGCAGTACCGAGCCCAGCTCATTCCAGTCCCGTATATGATCTATCTGTACTTTGAATTCACGCGCAATGCTGTATAGCGAATCGCCTGGCTTGACCGTATAGACCACCTTTCGGCTACCTGCCGCAGCATCGGTTTCAGCACTTGCGAGCAGCAATTGTTGACCTACGCGCAGTACGGGAGTGCTCAGGCTGTTATCGCGCGTAATCGCATTGACGCTGACCCCGTGGCGTTTGGCGATAGCCCACAGGTTGTCGCCCGGCTTGACCTGATAGGTCAAGGGCTCAGCCATGGCCAGGGTTGTGCCTGCGGTTGGGACTGCCATGCCATCGGCGGTGGCTGGCAGCACCAACGTCTGACCCACACGGATGGTATTGCCGCCCACGATGTCGTTGGCTTGCTTGATGGCGCTGACACTCAGCTGATAACGGTCAGCGATCTGTGACAGCGTATCGCCACGGCGAACATTGTAGCGGTGAAAGCCGGCGTATTCGCTAGCCGGCAATTCGGCCAGCCCGGCGATGAACTGGTCTGCGGTAACGATTGGAACCAGCAGCTGATAGGGGCCCTGGGGTGCGGTAATCCGCTGTTTGAACGCTGGATTCAGGCTCAGTAGTTCTTCCGGCGTGATTGAAGCCAGCTCAGCGGCCTTGTGCAGATCGAGCTGCTGCTCGATGGTTACTTCCGCGAAGTAGGGTTCGTCCTTGAGCTTCGGCAGCAACGCGCCGTAGGCGGTTGGGCTCTCGATCACCTGCGCCATCGCCAACAGCTTTGGAACGTAATTCATGGTTTCGCGCGGCAACTGCAGATTCCAGTAATCGGTTGGCAGACCACGTTCCCGATTGTGTTTGATTGCACGGCCGACACAGCCCGGGCCACAGTTATAGGCTGCCAGAGCGAGGAGCCAGTCTCCGTCAAAGGTATCGTTCAGACTGGTGAGATAATCCAGCGCCGCCTGGGTGGAAGCCGTGACGTCACGGCGTCCGTCATACCACCAGTCCTGGCGCAGGGAAAAGATCTTTCCCGTAGAAGGAATAAACTGCCAAAGGCCCGCAGCATTGGAACTGGAATAGGCCATGGGGTTGTAGGAGCTTTCAACAAACGGCAGAAGCGCCAGCTCCTGGGGCAGGCCTCGAGCATCTATTTGCTCGACTACGTAATGCAGATAGAGCTGGGAGCGGGCAGAAGTGGTTTCGAAGTATCGCGGTTGGCTGGTGAAAACCAGTCTTTGCTGGTCGATCCGAGGGTTATCGATCACCGCTGGATCAAGCATGAAACCTTTACGTATGCGCGACCAGAGGGTCGGGGTTGCTTCAATCTCTGCCAGTGCCTTTCGAATCCGCCCCCGGCTGGGTTCGGTCCCGAGGATGCGATCGGCCTGCTTGAGTGAGATGCGTGGAGCATCCTCCGGGTGGGTCGCGCGGGTTTCTGGAGAGGTCTGACAGCCGGCGATCACCAGCAGCCCCAGCGCCAAAAATCCTTTTTTGAGTGCGTTGGTGGTCATGAACAGCATGAGCAGGTCCCTGAAAGTTTGCCCGATTCTAGGTAGTGACCCTGCGAGGGTCAAGGAACCATGAGGGCAAACGCCAACTGCTATGCGTATTTGACTGGCACAGCCCGTACCAGACGCCGCAACGCGCCTGGCAGACATAACTGTTTCAAAAGTTATCTTTCCACTGGCGTATGGCTGCCAGCGTTTGCTCCCCTGCCTCCAGCTGGTTTCCGGCACGCTGGCTTGCCGCCGCGATCACGTCCGGCTGATCGCAGCGCAGGAAGGGGTTGGTCAGTTTTTCCAGGCCTATGGTGGAAGGCAGAGTGATGCGACCGCCTGCACGCAAATCGTCAACTACTTCCAGGCGCACCTTTATATCCTGGTTCTCTGGTTCCACCGCCTGGGCAAATCGCAGGTTTGATTGGGTATATTCGTGGGCGCAGAATACGCGCGTTTCGTCAGGAAGCGCTGCGAGCCGTTGCAGGGAATGGTGCATCTGTGCTGGTGTGCCTTCGAACAGGCGGCCGCAACCGCCGGCAAACAGGGTGTCGCCACAGAGCAACCATGGATCCTTTTCATCGTTGCAGAACAGGGCGATATGACCACTGGTATGGCCGGGTACCGAAATCACCTGGACAAGCGAACCGAACAATCTGAACTCGTCACCATCATTCAACTGCCGATCGATTCCGGGAATGCTTTCTTCAGCAGGCCCATAAACCTTGCATTCGGTGGCGGCCTTGATGGCGGACAGGCCGCCGGTATGGTCCCGATGGTGATGCGTGATCAGCATGGTCTTGAGACGGTATTCAGGATGGCGGCCCAGCCAGCGAACAACCGGCACCGGGTCGCCGGGATCGACCACTGCGGCCTGACTGGTATGCTCGTCGAGTAGCATCCATATATAGTTATCCTGAAAAGCTGGCAAAGCGATGAACTGTGGCATGGTAACGGCGCCTTTTGGGATATTGTGTTTTTATCTTATAGGAGAAATGGCGCGTCAGGGGCTCTTGCCGTTTCGGCACGGCCGCGACGAAACGGCAAGAGCCCCTAAGCCCACCCGGAGGCGACATGGCAATTCCCGGTATTTCCCGATCGATCAGTCAGGATGACCTGCTCAGACTCCTGGCCGGGGCGCGTGCCTGGCTGGACTCGCCACCCGGTCAGATGCTCATGGCAACCGAGCGCGGCGTCATGCAGCAGCAAATTCAACGTTGTTTCGGCCAGCATCTGGTGCAGTACGGTCTGGCGCCCGATCTGCTGGATACCGATCGCAGCGTCCTGCGCAATCATTGGCAACTGGATCTGCTTGCCGGGCGCGAAGCCATCCCTGCGGAAGAGACCCAATGGCCGTTTTCACCGCAAAGCCTCGATGTAGTGCTGCTGCATCATGGCCTGGATTTCTGTCTGACGCCCCGGGTGCTCCTGCGTGAAGCGAGCCAGGCGGTGCGGGCCGGTGGTCACTTGCTCATCTTCGGCTTCAACCCATGGAGCGCCTGGGGAATCAATCATTTCACCGGCCGGGAGTGGTTCAGCGAAGCCGGTTTCGTGTCGCCGTCGCGGCTCGTGGACTGGCTGGAATTGCTCGGTTTTTCGGTGGAGAAACGCATAGATGGATGCTATCGTCCGCCGCTTATGTCCCAGCGCTGGCTCGAGCGTTTGCGGAGTCTGGAGGAGTTTGGCGGCAAGCACCAATTGCCCGGTGGCGGCTTTTATTTTCTCATGGCTCGCCGGCAAATGCTCGGTGTGACCCCGCGTCGCCAGCGCGGTCGGGTTTTCCCCGCGCTGACCTTGCCGCCGGTAGTGGCCGGGGCGAGGCGAGCGCAAAAACGGAACAAGAAATGACGCATACCATAGAAATTTTCACCGACGGTGCCTGTAAGGGAAATCCGGGGCCGGGCGGCTGGGGCGTGCTCCTGCGCCTCGGGCCCCATGAAAAGACGCTGTACGGCGGTGAGTTGCAAACCACCAATAACCGCATGGAGCTGACCGCTGCGATCCGCGGTCTCGAAGCGCTCAAGCGGCCCGCGCAGGTAGTGCTGACAACCGATTCAGAGTACGTCATGAAGGGTATCCGCGAATGGATGCCGAACTGGAAGAAACGGGGCTGGAAAACGGCCAGCAAACAGCCCGTCAAGAATGCCGATCTCTGGCAGGAGCTGGACCTTCTGGTCAACCAGCACCAGGTCGAATGGCGCTGGGTCAAAGGCCATAGTGGCCATCCGGAAAACGAACTGGCCGATGAGTTAGCCAATCTTGGCGTAGAGAAGGTTCTGGCCGAACGGAGGCTGCACAATGCGTGAGGTGGTACTGGACACGGAAACGACCGGTATCGAGGTCAGAGAAGGCCATCGAATCATCGAAATTGGTTGTGTCGAATTAATGGACAGGCGTCTGACCGGACGCCATTTCCACGTGTATATCAACCCTCAGCGCGAGGTGGAAGAGGGCGCGTTTGCAGTACACGGCATCAGCGACGAGTTCCTCGCTGACAAGCCGCTCTTCGCCGATGTGGTCGACGATTTCATCCAGTTTGTCAGCGGTGCCCGCCTGGTCATTCATAACGCAGCGTTCGATATTGGCTTCCTGGATGCCGAGCTCGGACTGTTGAATGCCGGCCACGGCTTGATGGCTGATCATTGCTCGGTTGTTGACACCTTGTTGATGGCGAGGGGTAAGCATCCGGGTCAGCGCAACAGTCTGGATGCGCTCTGTAAGCGTTACGGTGTTGATAACTCTCAACGCGACCTGCACGGCGCCTTGCTCGATGCCGAGATTCTTGCAGACGTCTATCTGATCATGACGGGTGGTCAGACCGCTCTGACGCTTGCTGGCCAGGGCTCGGATCAGGACGCCGGAGCGGACGGCATCAGTGTCATCCGTCGCCTGGACCCTGGCCGTGCACGTTTGAAGGTGGTTCAGGCCAGCCCCGTCGAACTCGAAGCGCATGCGGAGCGGCTGGCAGCGATCGAAAAGGCCGCCGGTTTCTCGGCGTGGAATGCTTCGCCGGTTGACTGACCCAGGGGTTTGGGTCGTTGTTGAGTAACCGAACTGGGACGAGAGTCACAAAAGCCCGTCTGTAATAACGCCGAAAATAGCCTCGAAACGAGTATTGTCTCCAGCGTGCGACGATCCCGTGCGTTTCGGAGCCGGCCTGGGCATTCAGCCAGTGTTGTTCAATAAATTTTTGGCGATCTTTGAGTACCGAAATCAACTTGTTTTTGAACCATGTCAGGAGAGCTAGCATGCCGGAATACCAGACACTGCTTGTTGAACAGATCGACAAGATTGTGCATATACGCATCAATCGTCCAGATAAAGCCAACGCGATGAGCAGACCTTTCTGGGATGAGATGGTCCAGGTTTTCGATTGGGTCGATCAGACCGACAGTGCGCGCGTCGTGGTTATTTCTGGCGCCGGCAAGCATTTTTCTGCCGGCATCGATCTGGCTATGCTGGCTGGCGCCAAGGACGAGCTGAGTACTGATATCGGTCGCAACGCCGAAGCGCTGCGCAGGCAGATCCTGCGATTGCAGAATACCTTCAACGCAGTGGATCGTTGTCGAAAGCCGGTGATCGCTGCAGTGCATGGTTATTGTATAGGTGGCGCGATAGATCTTATCTCGGCCTGTGATATGCGTTATTCAACCGACGATGCTCTGTTTTCGATCAAGGAAATCGACATGGGAATGGCGGCGGATGTGGGCACACTGCAAAGATTGCCGCGCATCATAGGGGATGGCATGATGCGGGAACTAGCCTACACCGGACGCATGATCGATGGTGTAGAGGCGGAGCGCATAGGTCTGGTTAACCGGCACTATGCTTCGCCTGAAGCGCTGTTTGAGGGCGTAATGGACATGGCGGGGACTATAGCCGCCAAATCGCCGCTCGCGGTGCGTGGTACCAAGGAGATGATACGCTACAGCCGGGATCATAGTGTCGAGGATGGCCTCAACTATATCGCCAGTTGGAACGCGGCGATGCTGCAGTCTGAGGATCTCAAGGTAGCGGTGGCTGCTCACATGACCAGAAAGACTGCTGAATTTGCCGACTGAGCGCTATCAGTCAGATTGCAGGGACGATGGGGAGACGGAATGCGATGTTAACGGGTGCCACATCACTTGATCTTGTCAGGGATGAGCTCTTTGCCAGCATGGGCGAAGCAGAAGATCTGCTACAGCAATTTCTTGAGGACAGACACAATGGCAGCTTGTTGCAACAGGCTATCGAAAGCCTGCAACAACTGCGCGGTACCTTTGAACTGATCGAACTGAACGGCGCCACCGTTCTGCTGACAGAAATGGTCGCCCTGGCCACCGATGTGCCAGAGCACGACGGCACCGAGCGCAACGCTCCGCTCTCTTCTCTGTGTGATAGCCTTTTCCTGTTGGAACGCTACCTCGAACAGTGCCGCCAGCAGGGATTCGAACGCCCTGAGCTGCTGTTGCCGGCAATCAACGAGCTCCGCAAACATCGTATTGACGCCGGTCCGCTTCCTGAAAGCTTCTTTTATCAATTGGATATTGCCAGCCTCAACCCGAAGCTTCGTCCGGGCTCGGATGAGGGGATCGAGCCGCGTGCCTTCAACCGGCTGCGCCAGATGTATCAGCTCGGGTTGCTGGCGCTTATTCGCGATGATGGCATCGCTGCCGCAACGCCATTGATGAAGCGCGCGCTGCAACGTTGGGAGAGTTATCTGAACAGTCCGGTCGCTACGCTTTGCTGGGTTGCGACAGCCGCGCTGGACGCGGTAGAAGAAACGCCTCTGCACCTAACCAACCCACGCAAGCGCTTGTTCGCGCAGGTCGATCGTGAAGTCAAGAAGCGTAGCGGGGCACACCCATCGGGTGATCTCCAACCTCCGCGCCAGTTGTTGGGCGAGTTGCTGTATCTGGTGGCGCTTGCCGGCGATTGCAGTCCCCGTTGCGCGGAGGTGAAAGCCGCCTTTGCACTGCCCGATCCCGGTTATACCGAGCGGGAGATTCTGCAGGCATTTGATCGTTTGCGTGGTCCCGGGGTGGATGTGATGCGCTCCGTCGCTGAGGCGCTTCGAGAGGAAATTGCCGCCATCAAGGATCTGCTCGACCTGCTCGCGCGCAATGCTGGCGACCCGGAGCAATCTCTTGAAACGCTGAAACTATCGCTTCAACGGCTCTGGAAAACCTTCAGAATGCTTGAGATAGAGGCGATTTCCTCGTATGTCGAGAGCGCATCCGGAAAGTTGGATACATGGCGCATGGGCGATAACGCGCTGCTGGAAGAGGTAGCCGATGCCGTACTTCAGGCTGAGACAGCGGTTGATCGCCTGGACGGTGACGGTGAAACGGACAGTGCGGCTGGATCCGAAGAGACTGACGAGCCACTCGCGTTGAAGGAAGCACGCATCGTTCTCATAGAAGAGTCGCAGGCCGGGCTGGCGCTGGCCAAGCGGGCGGTAACAGCCTATATGGAATCAGGTCATGACGTCATGCATCTGATGAACGTGCCGGATTCGCTTGAAACAGTCCGCGGCGGGCTTATCTTCCTGGGTATGAGTCGCGCTGCCAATGTGATTCGCCTGGCGGGATGTTTTATCAAGGAAAACATGCTTGACCGGAAACTGCTTCCGCATCCGCAGCAGCTTGAAGTGTTGGCTGATGCGCTGACCGGCATTGAATTTTATCTCGAGTCGGCCGAACGTTGTTCTGTGACCACTGCAGATGTGCTTGCGCTGGCTGAAGACAGTCTCGCCGAGTTGGGCTTCGATATAACCGAGGTGTAATAGCTGTATGCATAGACCAGGCAGTCGTTTTGTTCCGGCCAGCAGTGCCGGGGAGTCGTGCGCTGATGGTCTGGTAATCGTTTATCACCAGCAAAGCTTCGCCATGCTCGACGGCCGGCTATTGCTTGACCCGGATATGGCGCGCTATCTGGGTGATCCTGACCTGGATCTGCTGCTCGGCTTTTATGATGGCAAGCCGTGCCGGTTGCTGCGTCTGGAGCAACCCGTCGAGCTTCCCGGTCTTAGCTGGCATGGCCTGCGCGGGCTGATTGGCCAGGTTGATGACGATACGTTCCGTATGTTGGGGCTGGCGCAACAGTTGGATGCCTGGCATGACACGCACCGTTTCTGCGGTCGCTGTGGGCAGCCGATGCAGGCGCGGGTGGAGGAGCGAGCCATGCAGTGCAGTGCCTGTGGGCTACGGCAGTATCCCAAGCTCGCCCCGTGCATTATTGTTCTGATTACCCGGGGCGACGAAGTGCTGCTGGCCCGGTCGCCGCATTTTCGCGCTGGTTTTTTCAGTACCCTGGCCGGATTTATCGAGCCGGGAGAATCTGCCGAAGAGTGTTTGCACCGAGAGGTGAAGGAAGAGGTCAACCTGGAGGTGAATCAGCTGGAATACCTGGGCAGCCAGAACTGGCCATTCCCCAACTCGCTGATGCTGGGCTTTCATGCATGCTACGCCGGCGGCGAGATCGTACCCCAGCCAGGTGAAATTGAAGAAGCGCACTGGTGGAACATCGATCAGCTACCAGCGATACCACCACGGGGCACTATTTCTCGCTGGCTTATTGATTGTTATCTGGCACGTCGACAAGGACAACCGTTACCGTCAGTACCAGCGTAAGCAGGACACGGGCACGCAAGGAGTAGCATGCAATATTTGGGATTGGCCGCTTTGCTGGGAAGCGTTGGCCTCGTGTTGTTGACAGTCATGGCGCGCATTGGTTGGCGCCTGGACTGGTTGCTCGAATGGCTTAAGGGCTGTTTTCTTTTGATTCTCCTCGCGCTGTCAGTCGTGCTGGGGCTGGCAGCCTGGGAATTGCAGCAATTCCGACCCATCGAGGAGCAAGGGTCGGTTGCGGTATTGGAGCTCACCGAAGCGGCACCTCAGCGTTATGACGCCACCCTTGTGGCAAACGGCGTCAAGCGCCAGTTGCAACTGGAGGGTGATACCTGGGAGCTACAGGTTCAGGTGCTGCGCTGGACTGGCCTGGGCAAGGCACTGGGGCTTTCCGATGGTTATCGTCTGGCTCGTATAACTGGGCGCTATGTTGCGCTGGAGAAGCAGCGAGGCCGCAATGCAGCAATCGCGGGGCGATTATATGGTACGCCGCAATGGCGCGATCTGTGGCTCTGGCTGGATGGGCTCGACAATCCGCAGTTTGTTGAAGCTGATGCCTTTGTTGTGCGGTATATGCCCATGGCGCATGGGGCGCGGTTTGCTATTGATCTGGGCCCCGGCGGAGTGAAACCGGCGGCGTTGAATCCTGCCGCACTCCATGCGTTGAAGCCCGCCGGTTAACGGAGCCGGGTTTAGACCCGGCCCGCCACGATCAGGACAGCATGCCGCCGTCTACGTTGATTGCTGTCCCGGTGGTATAGCTTGATGCGTCACTGACCAGGTACAGCACAGTGCCCGCCATTTCGCTCGGGTCGGCCGGACGGCGCAGCGGGATACGTTGCAGCGCGCCTTTCAGTATCGAATCGTTGGAAGTCAGGGCCGAAGCAAACTTGGTGTCGGTCAGTCCAGGCAATAGGGCGTTGCAGCGGATGCCGAACTGAGCACATTCCTTGGCGAAAACCTTGGTCATATTGATGACGGCGGCTTTGGTGATCGAATAGATTCCCTGCATTTCTCCGGGCACCACGCCATTGACGGAGGCCACATTCAGGATCGCGCCGCCGCCATGGGCGCGCATCAGTTTGCCCGCTTCGACCGACATGAAGAAATAACCACGAATGTTCACATCCACGGTTTTCTGAAAAGCGCCGAGATCGGTATCCAGCACATTGCCGAAGTAAGGGTTGGTCGCTGCATTGTTGACCAGAATATCCAGCTTGCCGAACTGATTGCGGATGGTTTCGATCGTCTCGCTGATTTGCTCCATTTCACCGATATGGCATGCGATGGCGCTGGCCTTGCCGCCCGCCGCCACAATGGCATCGGCAACAGCCTGGCAACCTTCGATTTTACGGCTGGATACGATAACGTGCGCGCCTTGCTGGGCGAGAAGCCTGGCGATTGCTTCGCCGATGCCTCGGCTGGCCCCGGTGACTAACGCGATTTTGCCGTCAAGATCGAATAGCTGAGTCTTCTGCATGAGATGGTCCTTGTGATGAAAGCGGGTGCCTGGCCTAGAGCGCCCTGGCGACAAAGTAATCTAAAGGAGCGCGGGGCGCGCAACAACCTCAAACGCTTGTTTGAAAGGGCTTATCAGTTGGAGTGTTGACGCGCGATTGCTCGTATCAATGAAACGCTGATGAGCTGCTCGCGGGGTTGCGTAAAGCGGGCGGCTGCAAAACAGGCTAAAGCCATACGTGATAAGCAAAAAAACCGGAGCGCCAGGCTCCGGTTTTTTTTGTCAGCAATCAGCTTCAGGCGGGGAACAGCTCGCTTAGCTTCAGCGCCAGCATCATGTCGCCTTCGGCGCGCAGCTTGCCAGCCATGAAAGCCTGCATGCCATCGGTTTCGCCGCTGATGACGCCGGACAATGTTTCGCTGTCCATGATCAGGGTCACGTCCGGTGCGGTAGCGTCGCCTTTTTCAGCGTTGTAAGTGCCGTCCTTGACGGTTACAAAGAAGTTGTCGTCGTCCTCGATATTGAACTGGAACACCAGATCAAGGCCCTTCGCGGCGGCCGGGTTGAACTTGGAATCCATGCTGCTGATGATGTCTGAAACAGTAGCCATTAGCCTGTCCTTTCTTGGTTGAAGCGACGGTCCCATGATCGTCGCCGAGGGTTATCTGAAGGTGACCCACTCCGAGCGCTTATGCACGTCAAGATGCGCCTGGCTGTTGAAGGACGCCAGACTCAGTTGATCCTTGCGGTACTGCAGTCGACTGACCGAGGTATTCACTATCTGCCAGTTGAGTTCGAAGGCGCTGGTCGCGGGCATGCTGGTAATCATCTGCAAGGTAGCGGTGATAGTGCCGCCCGAGGTAAATATCGCGATGTTCTGACCACGTCCGGCAGCGGCGAGAACACGCTGCAGTCCACCTTGTACGCGTTCGACAAAATCTGACCAGGGTTCGCAATCGTCGGGGCGGTTGGTGTCGGTAATCCAGTGAGTAATCACCTGGCTGAAGATACGCTGGAACTCTTTGCGATGCTGGCCGGCGTTCTGAACGTAGTGCAGTGCATCGGGCTGGGTTTCCAGTACGCGGGGCAAGTATGTCGCCATGACCCGGTCCGACTGGTACTCGTTGAAAGCCGGCTCGATATCGATCTGCCGGGTCTGCGTGCCAGGCATCTCCTCCAGCGCATGTTTGCCGGTGTCGATCTGGCGGATCATTTCACCGGCGATACAGCGATCAAACGTCACCCCGAGATCGTCCAGGTAGCGTCCCAGCAGCTGCGACTGCTTGATGCCTACAGGTGACAGGACGTCATAGTTTTCAGCGCCGAGGGACGCCTGGCCATGCCTGATCAGATAAATATCGCCCACGTGTAAAAGCCTTTCAGTTGGATGAATCCGAGGTTATGGATAGCTGCGAACGCTGTCAACCAGAATCATACGATCGTTTGAATTCGGCTGCGGACCGTTACGTACCGACGGCTTGGTACATCCTGTATGCTTGGTTGCAACTATTTACGTGCTGGAGTGATGTTTGTGGAATGGCTAGCTGAATATGCCCTGTTTCTGGCGAAAGCCTTCACCATTGTGGTGGCAATCTTACTGATATTGATGATGCTGGCTGCATTGAAAGGTAAATCACGTCGTGGCGAAGGCGTGCTCACCGTCAACCGACTCAATGAACAGCTGGCCCGGTCTACTGAACGGCTAGGGAGTGCGGTGCTGGACAAGGCCGCGTTCAAGTCAATGCAGAAGGCGCGCAAACTCGCCGAGAAAGGGCGGGCCAAGGGGGATTCCGCTCGCGACAAGGTTTTCGTACTGAATTTCGACGGTGATATCAAGGCGACCGCGCTGGAAAATCTGCGGCATGAGGTAACAGCGGTGCTTGAGCTGGCTACGCCGAAAGATGAGGTTGTGGTCAAGATCGAAAGCGGCGGCGGAATGGTGCATGCCTACGGCCTGGCAGCGTCGCAGCTGGTTCGGGTGCGCGACGCGGGTGTGCCTCTTACCATATGCGTGGACAAGGTGGCGGCAAGCGGTGGTTACATGATGGCCTGTATCGGCGACCGCATACTGGCCGCGCCCTTTGCCATGCTGGGCTCGATTGGCGTGGTCGCACAGATCCCGAATTTCAACAAGTTGCTGCGCAAGCATGACGTTGACTACGAGATGCTCACCGCCGGCGAGTACAAGCGTACGTTGACCATTTTCGGTGAAAACACCGACAAGGGCAGGGAGAAATTTCAGGAGGATCTGGAAAGCATCCACCGTTTATTCAAGGATTTTGTCGGTCGGTATCGACCGATACTCGATATAGAGTCGGTGGCTACCGGTGAGGTCTGGTTCGGGCTCGAAGCCCTGGAGAACGCCCTCGCCGACGAACTGAAAACCAGCGACGAATATATCAGCCAGCGCATTCGCGTCGCTGACGTGTTCGAGGTTCATTATGCGGTGCGCAAACGCATGCAGGATAAACTGGCGTCAGGGCTCGCGGCTTCGTTGGATCGGTTGGTGCTGACCTGGGCGTCGCGCTTTCATAATCAGCGTTTCTGGTAGGAGGCAGTATGTCTGAATTCAAGGCTTTGGTAGTAAGCGAGGAGGGCGGTCGGTATATGTCCCGCGTGCAGTCGCGTCATATTGATGACCTGCCGCAAGGCGAGGTGCTTATTCGCGTCAAGTATTCTTCCCTGAATTACAAGGACGCATTGTCGGCGTCTGGTAACAAGGGCGTGACCCGTCAATATCCGCATACACCGGGTATCGATGCCGCCGGCGTAGTTGAGGCCAGCTCCGCCAGCGAGTTAGCCATCGGCGACGAGATCATAATTACCGGTTACGACTTGGGCATGGGTACTTCGGGGGGCTTTGGCCAATACATTCGGGTTCCTTCTGCCTGGGTGCTCAAACGTCCCACGGCCCTGAGTCTGCGAGAGAGCATGTTGCTGGGCACCGCCGGTCTCACTGCCGCGCTATGCATCGACAAGCTGGAGCAGGCCGGCGTGCAACCTGGTCAGGGTCCGATCCTGGTCACTGGCGCAACAGGCGGCGTGGGCAGTATCGCAGTGGCGATGCTTGCAAGCCTTGGCTACGAAGTCGCTGCCGCCACCGGGAAAGCGCTGCAGAGCGAGTTTCTCAAGGGGCTGGGCGCGTCGCAGATCATTGACCGCACTGCGCTGGAAGCGGGCGGCGAGAAGCCGATGCTCAAAGAGCAGTGGGCGGGCGCGGTGGATACCGTGGGCGGTGAGATTCTGTTTAATGTGGTCAAGTCGCTGCGCTACGGTGCCAGCGTAGCCTGTTGCGGACTGACAGCGGGTACTGGCTTCAGCGGCAATGTGCTGCCCTTCATCTTGCGTAATGTGAATCTGCTGGGGATCGATTCGGTGGAACAACCGCTGGTCGCCAAGGCTTCGATGTGGGATCGGTTATCCCTGCAGTGGAAAGTTGATCTCGAGACGCTGGCGCAGGAGGTATCGCTGGAGCAACTGCCGGAGCAGATCGAACGTATTTTGGCGGGGCGGATGGTAGGCAGAGTGTTGGTCAATCTGGACTGATCGGATCACGCCCGCCTGTCGATCCCGCGGCGACGCCGCGGGATCGACAGGCCCGAATTTAGCGGCGGCGACGGAACAGCGGCAGCGGTTCGTCGGTGGCAGCCTGATAGGTAACCGAAAAGTCCTTCAGGCTTTCAAGGGCCTCGTAGGGATCGCGGTCAGCGCGTAGGGCAAACGCATCGAAGCCGCAGCGTTTCATGTAGAACAGCTGGTCACGTAGCACGTCGCCAATAGCGCGCACTTCTCCCTGGTACTTATAGCGTTCACGCAACAGGCGGGCGCTGGAATAATGCCGGCCATCGCTGAATACCGGGAAATTCAACGCTACGACCTGAAAGTGCTGCAGGTCATCGGCGATGAGCTCTACCTCTTCGTCAGCCTCCAGCCACACCCCCAGCCCACCGTCGCGGGCTAGCAGGGCGTGAGAATGCTCCTGCCACAGGGGCAGGGGCACTAGCAGGTCATCGGAATTGGACAGATCCCCGAGCGTTACGTCCTTAGGCAGCAGGTGCCAGGTTTCGTCGATGACCTGGTCGCCCTTAATGATCCGCTGCATAGACTTTCTCCTTGAAAGGGGCCATGCCGATACGCTCGTAGGTGTCGATGAAGCGCTCTTCAGGGGTGCGGTTTTCAATATAGACATCAATCACCTTCTGAATCACGGTGGGCATCTGCTCGGCGGCGAAGGATGGGCCAAGGATCTTGCCGATGGATGCATCGCGACCACTGCGGCCGCCCAGTGAAACCTGATAGAACTCCTGACCTTTCTTGTCTACCCCGAGAATCCCGATATGGCCAACGTGGTGATGGCCGCAGGCGTTCATGCAGCCTGAAATGTTCAGCTCCAGCTCACCGATATCGTGCAGGTAATCCAGATCGTCGAAGGTGCGCTGGATGGCTTCGGCGATCGGGATGGATTTGGCGTTGGCCAGCGAGCAGAAGTCGCCGCCCGGGCAGCAGATAATATCCGTCAGCAAGCCGATGTTCGGCGACGCAAAGCCCAGCTCGCGGCATTTCTGCCAGAGTTCAGGCAGATCGCGCTGCTGCACATAGGGGAGCACCAGATTCTGGTAATGGGTCGAGCGAATCTCGCCCAGGCTATACCGATCCGCCAGATCGGCCGCCGCCTCCAGCTGCTCAGCGGTGATATCTCCAGGCGAAACAGCGGTCGGCTTGAGTGACAGCGTAACGGCAGCGTAGCCGGGCGCTCTATGCGGATGCACGTTGCGCATTGCCCAGTTATCGAACGCCTTGTCAGTCCGGCGCTTCTCCAGATATGACGCATCGTCGCCAGCGAAGGCCTGATATTCAGGCTGCTGGAAATACTGGCTTACGCGATCAACTTCCTCCTGAGTCAAGGTGGCTCCTGAGTCCTTCATGCTGGCCCATTCGGCTTCAACCTTTTCGGCGAAGACTTCAGGCGTGAGCGCCTTGACCAGAATCTTGATACGCGCCTTGAACTTGTTATCGCGACGGCCATAGCGGTTATAGACCCGTAGGATGGATTCGAGATAGGTCAGCAGATGCTGCCAGGGCAGAAAGGAGCGGATGACCGCACCAACCATTGGCGTACGACCGAGACCACCGCCGGCCAGCACTTCGAAGCCGAGCTCGCCGGCTTCGTTACGTATGGCATTGAGGCCGATGTCATGCACGCCAACCGCAGCACGGTCTTCGCGGGCACCGTTGATAGCGATCTTGAACTTGCGCGGCAGGAAAGCGAATTCAGGATGGAAAGTAGACCATTCCCGTACGATTTCACACCAGGGCCGAGGATCGATGACTTCATCGGCGGCAACGCCAGCAAACTGGTCCGTGGTGGTGTTGCGGATGCAATTGCCGCTGGTCTGGATAGCGTGCATCTGGACGGTTGCCAGTTCAGCCAGAATATCTGGCACATCTTCGAGTTCAGGCCAGTTCAGCTGGATATTCTGCCGGGTGGTTATATGCGCATAGCCTTTGTCGTAGCGGCGGGTTACGTAGGCGAGCTTGCGCAAACGTGCCGAGGACAGCACGCCGTACGGAACGGCCAGGCGCAGCATCGGAGCGTACCGCTGAATATAAAGCCCGTTTTGCAGGCGCAGGGGCAGCATCTCAGCTTCGCTCAGCTCGCCATCGAGGTAGCGGCGGATTTGATCGCGGAACTGCTTTACGCGGTCCTCAACGATCCGTTGATCATATTCGTCGTAAATGTACATGTCACAACCTGTTCGTGGGACGTCTGCACGCCCCTGATCTAAGGATGGCTTCGCCCCTGCAGGGCTCTGAAGCGGGCAGACGATAGCAGTTTTCCGTTATGCACAAAAGGAATGTTTATCTATATGTTTAGATCGAAACCGCATTATCTCCTGCGGTATCTTGTACTTGAGTGCGTGATGGGCTTAACTGCGTAGGGTAAGTAAGGTACATGCCGCGCGCAACAATAATAAGACATTACGGGGACAGCTTATGACCGAACACAAGGATTCATCCGACTCTCATCACGCCGACAGCCATCTTGATGCGTTTGCCGCCGTTGCCCTTATCCTGGTGGCCGTACTCACTGCTGTGTTCTGGGTGAGTCAGCAGTAGATACTACTCTGGCCTGACCGGGTGCACCGCAAATAAGAGGATTCAGACCCCTGCGAAGTGCAGCACCAGGCTCACCACACCGAGGATGACCAGAACAAATACCACCAGGAAAGCAATGCCGAGTCCGATGAAATGACTCGGCTTGCCCTTGGTGAAGTCGCGTTCCCGGGCCTTGCTGCTCTGAACGCCCAATGCACCGAATAGCACACTGCTCAAGGTTTCACGAAAGCGCATTGTTCTGGGTTCATCGTCAGGTTGTTGTTCTTTTTTGGCCATGACTACCTCGTCATCTGATTGCTTCGGCGTGCGCCGTCCTGACATCCATCCTGCCTCATATGCGGATCTCTGCCCAGTGCCGGCGGCGCCACATCACCGCGAAGATGACTGATGTCATCGCTCGGTACAGGCTCTGCATCAGCCATATGGTCAGCAGCCCGCCACCAAGTACCGGGCCGGCAAGGTAGGCGCATGGCAGAAATATCAGCCACTGGCTTCCCAGATTCACCCCCATGACGGTACGACTCGCCCCGGCCCCGAGTAGCGCCTGGGTCAGGACCAGAGCAGTGGCATCCAGCGCCATTCCAAGCCCGGTGATGCGCAGCGGCCACTCGCCCAGCGCCAGCAGATGTGGATCCCGGGTGAAGAGGCCGAGTACCTGTTCCGGCATCACCCAGAACGGCATGCCCATGATAAAGAGTGCGCAAGCTGCTACGCGCACGACGTCCCATCCCCAGCGGTAGGCTTCTTCGGGCTCGCGTTCGCCCAGGCTATGACTGACCAGCGTAGTGGCTGCCATTCCCATGCCTACGCCCGGAAGGATCAGGAATAACGCCAGGTTGATGAGTATGTGAGCGATCGCCAATTCGGGCGTACCCACCTGTCCGATGATCCAGAAGAGAGTGGTGATGCCTGTCGCAAAAAAGAACTGCTGAAGCGAATTGGGGATCGACAGTCTGAGCATGGCCCGCAATCCGCGGCCGCGTGGGCGTGTGCGCAGAAAGCCGTGGTCGCGCCCGGATTGCCAGGTAATCAACATGTAGAGCAGGGAGCCAAGGAACATGGCTATGCAGGTGCCGAGCCCTGATCCGGCAGCCCCCATCTCCGGAAGACCGAACTTGCCAAAGATCAGCCCGTAGCTGATCACTACGTTGCACAGATGCATCACAACGAGTATCTGCAAGTATCGGCCGGACCGCCGGATACCGTTCCAGTAGCCACGGAACGCAAAATTGGCCCCCACTGCGATAATCGCCAGGGTGCGCCACTGGAAGTACTCCGTGCCAATATCAATAACGGCGAGGTCTTCAGACAGAAAGCCGATAATCCGGCCCGCGTTGAGCCAACACAACAGCGTCAGCGGCACCGCCAGCAGTGCGGCAATCAACAGCCCTTCGTTGAGCGGGCGTGCAAGGTTGCCGGTGTCGCCTTCGCCGCCACGTCGCGCCACCATCGCCTGAACTCCGGCGCCAAGCCCCATGACCAGAGCAATAGACATGAAGGTGGCGTAGCTGCCGAGTCCTACGCCGGCCAGCGCTTCACTGCCGAGCGTACCGACCATGGCAGCATCGACCAGATTCAGCAGGCTCTGGCTGAGCATGCCGCCCATGATGGGCAGGCCAATCAAACCAATGCTCTTGAGGCGGTTGGGGCTGGGAAGAATGCGAAGTCGGGAATTTCTCAATATCACGGCGTACCAGTAAACGATGGCTTGTCAGCTGCCCACGCCGAAGACGCTGATGATGGACACATGGCTGCTCGAATATAACAAAGATGCGGCCGCCTCTGCACGGCTGGCGGTTAGGGCGCGTTGCAATCGTATGCGTGTCGGATGCAGGCATTCTTGGCGATCAGCAGGGCTAGCTGGCCAGCAACTGTGCCACCAGCTTGCGGGTTCGGTCCTGTCTGTCTGTCCAGGAGCCGCTGACTTCAACCAGAGTTTGTTGGTGGTGGCGTAGCCAGTCCCTGCAATCCCGATAGAAGGCGTGCCGTTGTGCAAGTTCAGGCTGGCAGCGCTGGCCATCGGCTGTCCAGGGCACTCCCTCTGGCGAGAGCAGCAGGTACTGGTCATAGCGACGTTCCAGCAGCCGGGCCTCCAGCCACTCGGGGCATTCGTTGAACAGCGTCTTGCTCCAGAGCAGATTGCTCAGCAGGTTGGTATCCAGGATGAGTAGTTCAGGCTGCCGTTGGCGTGCGGCATCCTCCTGCACAAGCTGACGACGTGCAATAACCGAGACATCGGCATAACAGGTATCGCGCTTTTCGGTGTCTATGAACTCGCGAACATATTCTCCAATCAGTAATCCACCGAACCGACGATGCAGGTCGTTCGCCAGCCAGCTTTTGCCGGTCGACTCCGGACCGGCAAGGACCACTACGCGCATTGTGTGACGGCCATCGAAGCGCGCCATTGGCGCCAGCCCATAACAGCCAGCAACACGAATACCACGTAGAGTGCGGTGGTCAGATAGAAGCCCTGATGGAAAAACAACGCTACGTACATCAGGTCCAGGACGATCCACAGGATCCAGCACTGCAGGCGCTTGAGCGCCATTCCCAGCTGCGCCAACAGACTGAACGCGGTCAGCGATGCGTCGAGGCGTGGGAAGACCGCGTCCGTATAGCCGGCCATCAGGGCGCCGAGCGCAAGGCTCGCCACAGCTGCCAGCACAACGCCTATGGCGATTTCAGCTGGCCTGGCCGAGCTAACTTCCAGCCTTGTGTTCGGTTCGCCGCCATGGGTCCACTGCCACCAGCCATACAGTTGCAGCGCTGCGTACACAGCATGCAGCAGTACCTGGGAATACAAGCCGGTACTCTGGAAGAACCAGGCGTATAGCACGACCATGCACAGCCCGACCGGCCAGCAGAGTGGGTTCTGTCGAACCGTCAGCCATACCGAGAGCGTGCCGAGCAATGCGGCGGCGATTTCAAGTGGCGTCATGGGGGGTGGCTAAGGGCGAGAACGGTGACGCAGCGCAGACGGCTGCGCCACCGTTTCCTCCCGCTGTTATACGTCGTAACCGAGATTCGGCATCAACCAGCGTTCGGTGACTTCGATATCCTGTCCCTTGCGCTGGCTATAACTCTCGACCTGATCTTTGTCGATCTTGCCGACCGCAAAATACTGCGCTTTGGGGTGGGCAAAGTACCAGCCGCTGACCGCGGCGGTCGGGAACATGGCGAAATGTTCAGTCAGAGTCACGCCGGACTCGCCCTTCGAATCCAGCAGCTCGAACAGCGCTGCCTTTTCGGTGTGATCGGGGCAGGCGGGGTAGCCAGGGGCCGGACGGATACCCTTGTACTGCTCCTTGATCAGCTCCTCATTGCTCAGCTGCTCCTCTGGATCGTAACCCCAATGCTCCCTGCGGACCTGCTGGTGCAACCATTCAGCGCAGGCCTCGGCCAGGCGGTCAGTGAGCGCCTTGACCATGATCGCGTTGTAGTCGTCACCAGCGTCCTGATAAGCCTTGGACACTTCCTCGGCACCAATGCCCGCCGTGGTGATGAATCCACCCACATAATCCGTCAGGCCGCTTTCCTTCGGCGCGACAAAGTCCGCGAGCGAGAAGTTGGGCTTGCCATCGCTCTTCTCGATCTGTTGGCGCAGATGATGCAGTCGCTTGATAGGTTGTCCGGCTTCGTCGTACAGCTCGATATCGTCATGGTCGATCTGGTTGGCTGGCCAGAAGCCGAAGACCGCCCGGGCACGAACCAGCTTTTCATCGATGAGCTTGTTGAGAATATTCTGGGCGTCATTGAACAGGGATGTGGCTGCTTCGCCGACGACCTCGTCCTCGAAAATGCGCGGATATTTGCCGGCCAAATCCCAGGAAATGAAGAACGGCGTCCAGTCGATGTAATCAACCAGCACCCTGAGATCAATATCATCCAGAACCCGGGCGCCGGTAAAGGTTGGCTTGACCGGAGCGTAGCTGTCCCAGTCGAATTGCGGAGCGGCGGCAATAGCAGCCTTGTAGGTCAGGCGTTTGGTGCGGGCAGAGCGGTTGGCGGTGCGCTCACGGATGACGGCGTAGTCTTCCCGCGTTTTGGCCGCAAAGCCTGGTTTCAGCTCTTTGGAGAGCAGCGTGGTGGCGACGCCCACTGCGCGCGATGCATCGGTGACGTAAACCACCGCATCGTTCTTGTAGTGCGGATCGATCTTGACGGCGGTGTGCGCCTTGGAGGTGGTGGCACCGCCGATCATCAACGGCAGGGTAAAGCCCTGGCGCTGCATCTCGCGGGCGACATGAACCATTTCATCCAGCGAGGGCGTAATCAGGCCGGACAGGCCGATGATGTCGCATTTTTCCTCGATGGCGGTTTTCAGGATCTTGTCCGCGGGCACCATGACGCCCAGATCCACTACGTCGTAGCCATTGCAACCCAGCACCACGCCGACAATGTTCTTGCCGATGTCGTGCACGTCGCCCTTGACCGTGGCCATCAGGATCTTGCCCTTGGCCTCGGGCTTGTCGCCTTTTTCGGCTTCGATAAAGGGAATCAGATGCGCGACCGCCTGTTTCATCACGCGGGCGGATTTAACCACCTGCGGCAGGAACATCTTGCCCGAGCCGAACAGATCGCCAACCACATTCATGCCGGACATCAGCGGGCCTTCGATCACTTCGATCGGGCGGGCGCACTGCTGGCGAGCTTCTTCGGTATCGGCAACGATATGCATGGTGATGCCCTTGACCAGCGAGTGCGACAAGCGCTCATTTACGTCCCAGCTACGCCACTCTTCGCTTTCCGCTTCCTTTACGCTGCCGTCACCCTTGTACTCATCGGCGATGTTCAACAGGGCTTCGGTGCCACCCTCGGAGCGATTAAGCACGACGTCCTCGACAATATCCCGCAGCTTGGGAGGAATCTCGTCGTAGATCTCCAGCTGACCGGCATTGACGATACCCATGGTCAGGCCGGCTTTGATCGCGTGGAACAGAAACACCGAGTGAATGGCTTCACGCACCGGGTTGTTGCCCCGGAACGAGAACGACACGTTGGATACGCCGCCGGAGGTGAGGGCGTAGGGGAGGTGGTCCCGGATATAACGACAGGCATCGATGAAATCGACAGCGTAGTTGTTGTGCTCCTCGATACCTGTGGCGATGGCGAAAATATTCGGGTCAAAGATGATGTCTTCAGCCGGGAAGCCGACCTCGTTGACCAGGATGTCGTAGGAGCGCTTGCAGATCTCGCGTTTGCGCTCAGCGGTATCAGCCTGACCTTTTTCGTCGAAGGCCATGACGATCACTGCGGCGCCGTAGCGTTTGCACAACCGGGCATGCTCACGGAACTGCTCTTCGCCTTCCTTCATCGAGATGGAGTTGACGATACCCTTGCCCTGGATGCATTTCAGGCCAGCTTCGATGATGTCCCACTTCGAGGAATCGATCATGATCGGCACGCGGGAGATGTCCGGCTCGCCGGCAATCAGATTGAGGAAGGTCACCATGGCCTTCTTCGAATCCAGCATGCCCTCATCCATATTGATGTCGATAACCTGCGCGCCTGCCTCGACCTGCTGCAGGGCAACCTCCAGCGCCTCGGTGTAGTTCTCGTCGCGGATCAGGCGGGCAAATTTGGCCGAGCCGGTTATGTTGGTGCGTTCGCCCACGTTCACGAACAGCGATTCGCGGGTGATGGTAAAGGGCTCCAGGCCAGAGAGGCGGCAGGCCTTCGGAATATCCGGGATCTGGCGCGGCGGATACTTGGCCACGGCCTCGGCAATCGCCCTGATGTGTTCCGGTGTCGTACCGCAGCAACCACCAACGATATTCAGAAAGCCCGCTGCGGCAAATTCTTCGACAATCTCGGCCATCTCGGCGGCCGATTCGTCGTACTCGCCGAACTCGTTGGGTAGACCCGCATTAGGGTGTGCTGAAATGTGTGTGTCAGCCTTGTCGGACAGTTCTTCCAGATAGGGGCGCAGTTCCTTGGCACCCAGCGCACAGTTCAGGCCGACCGACAGTGGGTTGGCGTGGCGTACCGAGTTCCAGAAGGCCTCGGTGGTCTGGCCTGAGAGTGTCCGGCCAGAAGCATCGGTAATGGTGCCGGAAATCATGATCGGCAGTTCCACACCCAGGTCTTCAAAGGTCTGCTGAACGGCGAATATCGCCGCCTTGGCATTCAGCGTGTCGAAAATGGTTTCGATCAGGATCAGGTCAGCGCCACCCTCTACCAACCCGCGCGTGGCTTCGCTGTAATTCTCGACCAGCTCGTCAAAGGTGACGTTGCGGTAGCCGGGGTTGTTGACGTCAGGTGACAGCGAGCAGGTTCGGCTGGTCGGCCCCAGGACCCCGGCGACAAAGCGGGGGCGGTCCGGTGTTTCTGCGGTCTTCGCATCGCAGACGCGGCGAGCCAGTCGTGCGCCTTCCAGGTTAAGCTCGTACGCCAGCTCCTGCATGCCGTAATCGGCCTGGGACACCCGCGTCGAGTTGAAGGTGTTGGTTTCGATGATATCCGCGCCGGCATCGAGATACGCTTTCTCCATCGCGCCAATGGCATCGGGCCGCGTCAGGATCAACAGGTCATTATTGCCCTTGAGGTCGGTCGGCCAATCGGCAAAGCGTTCCCCGCGGAAATCAGCCTCTTCGAGTCGATAGCTCTGGATCATGGTTCCCATGCCACCGTCGAGAATCAGGATGCGCTGGCGCAGCGCCTCATGCAGGGCGGTTAATCGAGCGTTCAGATCAAGCATTGGGACTCCGGGATGACATACTGGAAAGCCGGCTAGTCTAACAGATGCGCCTGCAACACTGTATGGCCGCGGCGGGCGAGCTCATTCGTCATGCCTGGAAATACCCTACCAAAACAGTGGGACTTTATCCGGTCAGCCATCTCCCGTACACTATCGCCATTGAACCCATTGCGTATGAGGCATTTCATGGCAGGCATTACTCTTACCTCCGCAGCTGAAGCCTATCTGGCCGAGCTGCTGGCAAAACAGGATACCGCCGGTATTGGTATCCGGGTATTCATTACCCAGCCGGGTACTCCCTATGCGGAGACCTGCATCGCCTACTGCAAGCCGGGTGAGGAAAAGCCGGAGGATCGCCTGCTCCAGCTTGATTCATTCGGGGTCTGGATCGATACGATCAGTGAGCCCTTCCTGGAAGATGCGGTGGTGGATTACGCCACCGACCGTATGGGTGGGCAGCTGACCATCAAGGCGCCGAATGCCAAGGTGCCCATGGTCAATGACAACAGCCCGCTCAATGATCGCATCAACTATCTGTTGCAGACCGAGATCAATCCGGGTCTGGCCAGTCACGGCGGGGAGGTCAAGCTGGTCGACGTGGTAGAAGGTGGCGTAGCCATTTTGCAGTTTGGTGGCGGTTGTCAGGGCTGCGGTATGGTCGACGTGACGCTCAAGGAGGGTATCGAGAAGACCCTGGTGGCCCGTATTCCAGAGCTGACTGCAGTGCGTGACGTGACGGACCACACTGTCACCGAGAATGCCTACTACTGATCGGTTGACCGTCGACTACTGAAAATGCCGCAGTAACGCGGTATCCTCTGCTGGTGGCGTAGGGCCATAAAGCTGATTGATTTGACGAGGGCAATATGGCCGGAGTGTTGGATACCGTAGACCAGAGGACACGCCTGGTAGGCGAGAATCGTCTGGAGATTCTTCTGTTCAGACTGGCCGGGCCGCAGCTGTTTGCGCTTAACGTGTTCAAGATCCGTGAAGTGCTGCAGTTGCCACGGCTGACTCAGATGCCCAAGCGTCATCCGCATGTGCTCGGTGTTATTCATTTGCGCGGGCAGGCGATTCCGGTGATCGATCTCTCGGCCGCCATTGGTATGCGGGCGCAGACGGTCACCGCCGAAAGCACCATCATTGTCACCGAGTACAACCAGTCGGTTCAGGCGTTTCTGGTCGGCTCGGTCGATCGCATCATGAATCTGAACTGGGACACCGTGCTGCCGCCGCCCCGTGGCGCGGGTCGCGCTCATTACCTCACAGCCATTACGCGGCTCGAAAACCAGCGTCTGGTTGAAATCATCGACGTGGAAAAGGTGCTGGCGGAAATCGTACCCTTCAATACCCGGGTCAGCGACGAGCTTCTGGATGACGAGTTGCTCAACAAGGCGCGGGGCCGTGAAGTGTTGCTGGTAGATGACTCCCCGACAGGCATGAACCAGTTGCGCGAAACACTTTCCCAGCTGGAGCTGCAGATGCATGTGCAGACTGATGGTTTACGTGCACTCCGCCAGTTGCAGGCCTGGGCCGACGAGGGCGGCAATGTCAATGATCGGCTTCTGATGGTTATCACCGATGCAGAGATGCCGGAAATGGATGGTTATCGCCTGACCGCCGAGATCCGCAAGGATCCGCGCCTCAAGGACCTTTTCGTGGTGCTGCATACGTCGCTTTCCGGAACCTTCAACAAGGCGATGGTTGAAAAGGTCGGTTGTGACGGCTTCCTTTCCAAGTTTCAGCCCGACCAGCTTGTCGAAGTGGTTCGCGAACGACTGAAACGCCTGCCTGACTGAGGGACTCCTTTCGATATGGCTCGGACGCAGCTTCATCTGCGTGCCGAGCCGCCACACCTTCCAATGGCTCACCGAGCCGGAAAATTCAGCATATGCTCGTCGTTGTTCATGACGGGCTGCTCGATTCCCAGTTTGTCCCCATAGATCACCGCATAGCTCAGCACGCTTTGAACGTACTGGCGCGTCTCGTCGAAGGGAATGTTCTCTATCCAGATGTCCGCCGGCAGCTTGTCGACGTCGCGCGTCCATTGGCGCACGCGGCCGGGGCCGGCGTTGTAGGCCGCTGAAGCCAACACGCGGTTGCCCTGGAACTGCTCATGCAACTGCGCCAGATACGCCGTACCCAGCGCAATATTGCGCTCGGGCAGGAGTACATCGTTGGGGTTGTTGAGCGCGATGCCAAAGCGCCGCGCTGTTTCCCTGGCTGTGCCAGGCATTAGCTGCATCAGACCGATCGCGCCAGCATGCGAGCGCGCGTCCTCCATGAAGCCGCTTTCCTGACGGGTTATGGCATACACCCAGGTTGGATTGAGCTGCCGTGCGCGGGCCTGCTGGGTTATTGGTTGCTGGTAGGCAAGGGGGAAGCGGATATCCAGATCGTCCCAGTGCTGCGCCTGACTGATGCCGCGAATAGCCGGGAAGTGCCAGCCCAGATCGCGAGCCATGGCTGCCTGTGCGATGAGTTCTTCACGGCTGAAGGTCCGCCCTGCGTGATACCACTCCCGCCGGGCATTGACTATCTGACCGCGGGCGAGGAATTCGCGCGCACGACGAATACCTGCCGTCTGGCTTACACGAGCATGGGCGCGGGGGTCAACCTCGGCGGGCTTATGATTCAGAGCGTAGGGCTTGCGGCTGCGTTCCGCTGCGATAAACCCGTAGAAATCGCGCTCATCGGCCAGTTCGGCGTACTCGCCAGCCATATCGCGTTCAGGGAATGCCAGCTGGGCGCTGCGGGCGCGCCAGTAGCGCCAACGGTTCTGTTGCTGTAGCGATTCCGGCATCGCCTGGGTAAGGGCGTGCGCCTGGCGCCACTGGCCAGTGCGCAGGGCCAGGCGAATGCGCCATTCGCTGACCTGGTCATCCGCCATCGATGGATCGTTGGCGGCCATGAAAGGTAATGCCTGAGGATCATGCCGCTTAGCCAGGCGCACGCCAATGTCACGGGTAATCGCCAGCCGGTCTTCTTCCGCGAAGGGCAAGTCGCGGTAGAAGGGCCACAACGCCATTGCGGCTGCTGGATCGTCCCTCGCCATGCGGCGCAGGGCTACGGTGACGATGTCCGTCAACCGATTGCTCGGCTGGCCGACGGCTGGCCTGAAGCGCGCAGTATCACTGAGGCGGGCAGGCTGGGTCGCAGCTTCGATAAAACGCTCAGCCAATAATGTCTGGCTGGGAAGATAACGCACCAGATAGCGCGCCAGCGCGTCCTGACGATAAAGCAAAGCCTGCCGCAGGCGCTGCCAGGCAACATCTTCAGTCAAGCCTCCGGCGGCCCGCCACTTTTCGAAGAGCGGGTCGCAGGCGTCTGGCTGCGAATGGCCAACTGTCCACAGTTCAGTAGCTCTCTGTCTGGCGAGCGAGGCATCACCCTCGCGCCACATCTGTAGCGTGAGCTGGCAGTCCAGCTCGGTGCTTTGGCTGTCTGTATCGTAGTGCTTGCGCAACAGGTCCCATTTTCCCGTCTTGGCCAGACGCTGCAGCCACTTGTTCTTTATGCCCTGCGCTGCTGGCAGGTCGCCCTGCGTTACCAGAAATGCCTGGACCTCGTGATCCGCCGGCGCATCCTGTTGCTTTATTTCCTCAAGCAAAAGATAGGAATAAAGGGGGTAATCGCGCAGACCTTGTTTGAGCTGCAAATAGCGGCTGTGCTGGCCCTGTTTGAGCGCTTTCATGGCCTGGTCATAACTCTGTCGCTGACTTTCGAGTCGGCTGTCTGCGACGGCTTCGGTAATAAAAAAACCTTGGAAAATCAAAACTAAAGCGGAGAATCTTGTCAGCCTTTGTAGGACGTTACAGCGCATCATGAATCCTGGCCGGAAGGGCAGTCAGAGGAAGTACGAACGGGAAACTACGATGTCTGACAGCTTAGCCTGTTGCTCTGGGTCGGCATAGGGTCGGGCGCGGGAATAAGCGATGCAGCAGACTAGCGGGAAGGGTAGAATGCCCCTCAATACAAGTTAAGGATCCTCTGAAAATACCTGCGCTCTGCCAAGCGGCGCTGGAATCGCTCAAAAACCGCCTGCTGTCCAGCCCTTCCGTTTGGGCGAGTCCGGTCCGCCTGTGTTCGATTTCGCTCCCCTGGCTTCATGTTGCTCGGTTTTCAGCGCTCCGCAAAAGGTGTGATATGGCGCTGCTCTCGTTTACTGATGTATCTCTGGCCTATGGCCTCAACCCCCTCTTGCAAAAGGTCAGCTTTCAGCTGGAGCGCGGCGAGCGCGCCTGCCTGATTGGTCGCAACGGCGCCGGCAAGTCCAGTCTGTTCAAGCTGGTCAACGGTGAACAGTCCGCCGATGAAGGCGAGATCTGGTATGCGCCAGGCCTGAAGATCGGCCAGTTGCCGCAGGAGCTGCCCGAGGCTGGCGAGCTGTTGGTATACGATGTGGTGGCTGCAGGGTTGACGGGTGTCGGCGAACTGCTTGCTGAGTATCATCATCTGGTACATGGCGAGATGGGCGAAGCCGAGCTGGAGCGTCTGGAAAAAGTGCAGGGTCGCCTCGAAGCCAAGGATGGATGGCGGCTGAATCAGCTGGTAGAAACGACCCTCACGCGCCTCGGGCTGCCGGCGGAAAAGCGCATGTCCGAGCTGTCGGGCGGCTGGCGTCGCCGGGTGCTGTTGGCTCAGGCACTGGTGGCGGAGCCGGACGTCCTGTTGCTCGACGAGCCAACCAACCATCTGGATATCCATACCATTGCCTGGCTTGAGCAGGTGTTGCTCGATTTCCGCGGTGCGGTCCTGTTTATTACTCACGATCGGCAGTTTCTCCAGGCGCTGGCGACCCGGATCATGGAGCTGGACCGCGGCCAGTTGATCGACTGGCAGGGCAATTACACCAGCTTTCTCGAACACAAGGAGCAGCAGCTGGCTGCCGAAGCCAGCGCCAATGCGCTGTTTGACAAACGTCTGGCGCAGGAAGAAGTCTGGATTCGCCAGGGCATCAAGGCACGGCGGACCCGTAACGAAGGTCGTGTTCGCGCACTCAAGGCCATGCGTGATGAGCGTGCCCAGCGTGTCGAGCGCCAGGGGCGCGCCAGTTTCCAGCTGGAAACTGCAGACTCGTCAGGCAAGCGTGTTATCGAAGTGGAGAACGTCTCCTTTGCGTATCCGGGACAGCGACCGCTGATCCGCGACCTGAGTACGGTGGTGTTGCGCGGTGACCGTATCGGTCTGATTGGTAACAACGGCTCGGGCAAGAGTACTTTGCTCAGGTTGCTGTTGGGCCAGCTCGAGCCCACCAGCGGCACAGTCAAGCACGGCACTCGTCTGGAGGTGGCTTATTTCGACCAGCTCCGTGGGCAGCTCGATCTTGAGCGTTCGGTTATCGACAATATTTCTGAAGGGCGCGATTTCATCGAGATCAACGGCGAGCGCCGGCACATCATCAGCTATCTGGGCGATTTCCTGTTTTCGCCCGAACGTTCCCGGACCCCCGTCAAAGCGCTGTCCGGTGGTGAGCGAGCGCGGCTGCTGTTGGCACGGCTGTTCAGCAAGCCAGCCAACATGCTGGTGCTTGACGAGCCAACCAATGATCTTGACGTGGAAACGCTTGAGCTTCTCGAAGAAGTGCTTGCCGGGTTCGATGGTACGGTTCTGATCGTGAGCCACGACCGGGTCTTCCTGGACAACGTGGTGACCAGCAGTCTGGTTTTCGAGGGCAATGGTAAGGTGCGGGAATACGTCGGCGGTTATGCCGATTGGCTACGCCAGGGCGGCAAGATCGAAGCATTGGCCGAGTGGGGCGATGATGCTGCGACCCAGGCAGCCATGGAAGCTGAGCAGGAGGTCGCGCCGGCACCAGTTCAGGCTACTGCGCCAGCGCAAAAACCCAAGCTTAGCTACAAGTTACAGCGGGAACTTGATGCATTCCCCGAACTGCTTGAGCGCCTGGAAAGCGAGCTGGAAGCGATTCAGCAACAGGTTAATGCCCCTGATTTTTATCAGCAGCCACACGAGCAGACCGCGCCCGTCATCGACGCGCTGGCGGCCAAACAGGCGGAACTGGATGGCGCATTGGAACGCTGGGCTGAGCTGGATGACTTGCAAGGCTGAGAAGTAGCGCGCAGCTGTCTGCATGTCAGTCAGCTGCGGTCGGTTGGCTGTTTAACCGGTTTTCTTTTTCTTTTCCAGGCGCACCGCGATGACATCGCAGGGTGCGCCATGCAGCACATCATTGGCGGTAGATCCGAGCAGAAGGGCGAGGCCATGTCGGCCGTGGCTACCGACTACAATCAAGTCACACCCCTGTTCGGTGGCGACGCGGTGAATTTCCTGGCGCGGATGGCCGAAGGCAATTTGCAATTGGCTTTCCGGTAGACCGTAATCGCCGGCAAATATCTGCATGCGCTCGCGGGCCTGTTCGAATTGCTGCTGCTGCAGCATCGACAGGTCCATGGGCACATCGCCGCCATAGGCCATGGCAAGGGGTTCGACGACGTGTAACAGCGTTAAATCGGCATCCAGCGCCTTGGCGAGTGACATGGCGTGGTCGGCTACCGAGCGACATTCATCAATCAGATCCACTGCCACCAGCACGTGAGAGTAAAGCATGCAGGTTCCTCCTGGCTTTTCGCTGATACTAGCAGCCTTTATACCGCAATCCGCGGAGGATTTATCATTATTCGACAGTTTTGCGCCGGTTTCTGTGTTTGCCTGCTGCGCGGCTTGCTTTGTAGCGGGGGAGTAGGGTCATGACCTGGATAGCCTTTGGGCTGGTTGCCGCTATATTTATTTCGTCGCTTCACAAGATTCTGCCGCGCGGGCGCCAGCTGCATTTGCATCGACTGCGTGAGCATGCCCGAAAGCTGGGTTTTGTGGTGGAGCGTCAACAGGGGAGTGCCCGCGACGCTGCGCTTGAAGGTTGCGTTGGCTATCGCCTCGCACTGGAAAAGTGTCCGATGGAAGAAGAGTTCAGTTATCGGCGGACCGAGGCGGGCTGGGAGCGTCGCTTCGGGTCGCACAACCAGCCCCATCTTGCCGGTCTGCTCACGGGGTTACCCGCTAATGTGTCAGGGCTGGATCGGTCGAGCTTTTCGCTGACGGTATACTGGGTAGAGCCCGAGGATCCGCAGGCGCTGGACCGGCTTTTTGTCGCCCTGCAACCTCTGCATCGATTACCTGTCGAATGAGAAGGAACGCTGTCCAGAAAGTAAACCTGTTTCTCTAAACAGCTTGTAACGCGTTGAATGTAAAGGCTTTGAAGAGGAAAACTGTTCTCGCTGGGTTGCCGTTGCAGCGCAACTGGCCAGTAGCTGATTGACAATCGCAAGGTTTTCCCCGAAGGTGTGCGCACCCGAATCAAACAAGCGTATGAATTTCTGTGTTTGTATCGCGCAGCCTTCACCGCATCGGGAACGTTCACGGCATCGTCCTGCATCAGGCCCGGCTCGTCAAAACCGGACCGGCCTCGTTGGACGCTGCTTCTCAAGTGCTTTTATAGCGTGGAGATCAGTTGATGATTTACGAAGGTAAAGCCATCACGGTTCAAGCCCTTGAAGACGGCATCGTCGAACTCAAGTTCGATCTGCAGGGCGAGTCTGTCAACAAGTTCAATCGTGCCACCCTGGCGGAGTTGCAAGCCGCCGTCGAGGCCATTCAATCCGACGCCAGCGTCAAGGGCGTTATTGTCACCAGCGGCAAAGACGTATTCATCGTCGGCGCCGATATCAACGAATTCGTCAATACTTTCCAGTTGCCCGAGGAAGATCTCGTTGCCGGCAACCTGGAAGCCAATCAGATCTTCAATGCATTCGAAGACCTGAACGTTCCGACAGTTGCTGCCATCAATGGTATGGCGCTGGGCGGCGGTTTTGAAATGTGTCTGGCCTGTGACTACCGCATCATGTCCTCGACCGCCAAGGTCGGCCTGCCGGAAACCAAGCTGGGTATCTACCCTGGTTTCGGCGGCACCGTGCGTGCGCCGCGCATCATGGGTATCGACAACGCCATCGAGTGGATCTGTGGTGGCGGTGAGCAGCGTGCTGACAAGGCGCTGAGCCTGCGCGCGGTTGACGCCGTTGTTGCTCCGGCCAAGCTGAAGGAAGGCGCTATCGATCTATGCAAGCGCGCGATGTCCGGTGAGCTGGATTTCCGCGCCAAGCGTCAGCCCAAGCTGGAGAAGGTCAAGCTCAACACCATCGAGCAGATGATGGCGTTCGAGACTGCCAAGGGTTTTGTCGCTGGTCAGGCCGGCCCGCATTACCCGGCCCCGGTTGAAGCCATCAAGACCATCCAGAAGGCTGCCAATGCCGGTCGCGACAAGGCGCTGGAAATCGAAGCTGCCGGGTTTGCCAAGCTGGCCAAGACTTCTGTGGCGGCTAGCCTGGTTGGTCTGTTCCTCAACGATCAGGCCCTCAAGCAGAAGGCCAAGCAGTACGACAAGCAAGCTGCCGATGTGAAGCTGGCCGCTGTCTTGGGTGCAGGTATCATGGGCGGCGGTATTGCTTTCCAGTCCGCTTCCAAGGGCACGCCTATCCTGATGAAGGATATTCGTGAGGAAGGCATCCAGATGGGTCTGGATGAAGCGTCCAAGCTACTCGGCAAGCGTGTTGCCAAGGGCCGCATGAAGCCGGAGCAGATGGCTGGCGCTCTGAATGCGATCCGTCCGACCATGTCCTATGGCGATTTCGGTAATGTCGACATCGTGGTCGAGGCCGTTGTCGAGAACCCGAAGGTCAAGCACGCTGTGCTGGCTGAAGTGGAAGGTCACGTGAAGGACGATGCGATCATTGCATCCAACACTTCCACCATCTCCATTACCTATCTGGCCCAGGCGCTCAAGCGTCCGGAAAACTTCTGCGGTATGCACTTCTTTAACCCTGTGCACATGATGCCGCTGGTTGAGGTTATCCGTGGTGAGAAATCCAGTGAAAAGGCCATCGCCACCACCGTCGCCTATGCCAAGAAGATGGGCAAGACGCCGATCGTGGTCAACGACTGCCCGGGCTTCCTGGTGAACCGGGTGCTGTTTCCGTATTTCGGCGGCTTTGCTCGCCTGATCAATATGGGCGCTGATTTCCAGCGCGTCGACAAGCTGATGGAAAAATTCGGCTGGCCGATGGGTCCTGCGTACCTGATGGACGTAGTGGGTATGGATACGGGCCACCATGGTCGTGACGTCATGGCCGAAGGTTATCCGGACCGTATGGCTGATACCACTCGGACCGCCGTCGATGTGATGTATGACGAAGGCCGTCTGGGCCAGAAGTCCGGCAAGGGCTTCTATGCCTACGAGCTGGACAAGAAAGGCAAGCAGAAGAAGGTCGTTGATCCCCAGGCTTATGAATTGCTCAAGCCGATCGTGCTGGAGCAGCGTGAGTTCACCGACGAGGAAATCGTCGAGATCATGATGGTTCCGCTGTGCCTCGAGACTGTACGTTGCCTGGAAGACGGCATCGTCGAGTCCGCTGGCGACGCTGACATGGGTCTGATCTACGGTATCGGGTTCCCTCCCTTCCGTGGCGGCGCTCTGCGCTACATCGACACCATTGGCGTGGCCGAGTTTGTTGCCATCGCCGACAAGTACGCCGAGTTTGGCGCCATGTATCACCCGACCGAGAAGTTGCGTGAGATGGCCAAGGCCGGCAAGAAATTTTTCGGTTAACGGAACGCACAGAGCGAGAGTGAATTTATGAGCCTGAATCCGAGAGACGTCGTCATTGTCGACTTCGGCCGCACCCCGATGGGCCGTTCCAAGGGCGGCATGTACCGTAACTTCCGTGCCGAGTCCATGTCAGCCAGCCTGATCACCGGCATGCTGGAGCGCAATCCCAAGCTGGATCCGGCGGAAGTCGAAGATGTGATCTGGGGCTGTGTAAACCAGACCCTGGAGCAGGGCTGGAACATCGCCCGCATGGCATCGCTGATGACCCCGATCCCGCACACCAGCTCCGCGCAGACCGTCAGCCGCCTGTGTGGTTCGTCGATGAGCGCGTTGCACACCGCCGCGCAGGCAATCATGACCGGTAACGGTGATGTATTCGTGGTCGGTGGTGTCGAGCACATGGGTCACGTGGGCATGATGCACGGTGTTGATCCGAACCCGGCGCTGTCGCTGTATGCAGCCAAGGCTTCGGGCATGATGGGCCTTACCGCAGAAATGCTTGGCAAGATGCATGGCATCACTCGCGAGCAGCAGGATCAGTTCGGCGCGCGTTCGCATCGTCTGGCTCACCAGGCGACGCTGGACGGCAAGTTCGATCGTGAGATCCTGCCGATGGAAGGCCATGACGAGAATGGCTTCCTGAAGATCTTCACCGCCGACGAGACTATCCGTCCTGAAACCACGGTCGAAAGCCTGGCGGCGCTGCGTCCGGCGTTCAACCCGAAGGGCGGTACGGTAACAGCCGGCACCTCTTCGCAGATCACTGACGGCGCATCCTGCATGATCGTTATGTCTGCCGAGCGTGCTCAGGCGCTGGGTATGGAGCCGCTGGCAGTGATTCGCTCCATGGCTGTAGCGGGCGTTGACCCGGCCATCATGGGTTACGGTCCTGTGCCGTCGACTCAGAAGGCTCTCAAGCGTGCCGGCATGACCATGGCCGACATTGAGTATGTCGAGTTGAACGAAGCGTTCGCGGCGCAGGCTCTGCCGGTGTTGAAAGATCTGAAACTGCTCGACAATATGGAAGAGAAGGTCAACCTTCATGGTGGCGCGATTGCTCTGGGCCACCCGTTCGGTTGTTCCGGTACGCGTATCTGTGGCAGCCTGCTCAATGTCATGAAAGAGCAGGGCGGTACCGTCGGTATCGCGACCATGTGCATCGGCCTCGGCCAAGGCATCACCACGGTCTTCGAGCGCGTCTGAAGCCAGGTGGGTCAAACAAGCCGGGGCATTGCCCCGGCTTTTTTATTGCAGAAACAGGAGTCTGCAGGATGAAGATCATTCCCGGCCGGTATCGCCACTATAAAGGTAGCGATTATCAGGTCATCGGTCTGGCACAGCATTCCGAGACCGGCGAGCAGCTGGTCGTATATCGCACCTTGTACGGAAATTATGATCTTTGGGTCAGGCCGCTAAGCATGTTTGTCGAGCAGGTTCAGGTTGACGACGTGGCTATCCCACGCTTTACCTTTATCAGCGAAGACGTGTAGGCTCTGGCCGTCCGGCGCTCTGGCATCAGTTTTCAGCCATGCCGGTTATTCTTTGCCCGCAGTGGGCAATTCAGATGATTGAGTTAGGAATACGATTACCCATGGGAAAAGCACTGGTCATTGTGGAGTCTCCGGCCAAGGCCAAGACGATCAACAAGTACCTTGGCAACGACTTCATCGTGAAGTCGAGTATTGGCCATATTCGGGACCTGCCCACCAGTGGCAGCAGCAAGACCGAGAGCAAACCAAAGGGTAAGAAAGCCGCCTCCGCTCCAGAGCTGGACAAGGAGACCAAGGCGCGCATGCAGCTGGTCAAGCGTATGGGCGTTGACCCGGAAAACGGCTGGAAGGCGCACTACGAGATTCTCCCCGGTAAGGAAAAGGTGGTCGATGAGCTCCGCCGTCTGGCCCGGGATGCCGACGCTATCTATCTCGCGACGGATTTGGACCGCGAAGGGGAAGCCATTGCCTGGCACCTGCGCGAATCCATTGGCGGCGATGACGCCCGTTATAAGCGCGTGGTGTTCAACGAGATCACCAAGAAGGCCATCCAGGAAGCCTTCTCCAAGCCCGGTGAGCTGGACATCAATCGCGTCAATGCCCAGCAGGCGCGCCGCTTCCTCGACCGGGTCGTGGGTTATATGGTCTCGCCGCTGCTGTGGCAGAAGATCGCCCGTGGCCTGTCTGCCGGCAGGGTGCAGTCAGTCGCGGTCAAGTTGATCGTTGATCGTGAGCGAGAAATCCGCGCATTTATTCCGGAGGAGTTCTGGGAGATCCATGCTCTGCTGGATTCGCCCAAGGCCGAGGCCGTGCGCTTCGAAGTGGTCCGTGAGAAGGGCGAAGCTTTCCGTCCGCTTAACAAGGAACAGGCCGACACCGCGCTGGGCGCGTTGCAGGGGGCTGATTACCGCGTCGCCAAGCGCGAAGACAAGCCGACCAGCACCCGACCCAACGCGCCTTTTATTACCTCCACGTTGCAGCAGGCTGCCAGTACACGCCTGGGTTTCAGCGTGAAGAAGACCATGATGATGGCGCAGCGGCTCTATGAGGCCGGTTACATCACCTATATGCGTACCGACTCGACGAATCTGTCAGCCGACGCCATCGCCATGGCCCGCGACTTCATACAAAAGAATTACGGCGACAAGTACCTGCCGGAAAAGCCCAATCTGTACAGCAGCAAGGAAGGCGCCCAGGAAGCCCACGAAGCGATCCGTCCCTCTGATGTGAAGACCAAGACGTCTGACCTGAACAGCATGGAACGCGACGCTGAGCGCCTGTACGAGCTGATCTGGCGTCAGTTCGTTGCCTGCCAGATGCCGCCGGCGCGTTATCTCTCTACCAGTATCACGGTCAAGGCCGGTGATTTCGATCTGCGCGCCAAGGGCCGCATTCTTCAGTTCGACGGTTACACCCGGGTTATGCCGCCACAGGGCAAGGGTGGCGAAGATGAAGTGCTACCTGATCTTCAGGTGGATAATGCACTCAAGCTGAACAAGCTAGAGCCCAAGCAGCACTTCACCAAGCCGCCGGCGCGCTACGCCGAAGCAAGCCTGGTCAAGGAGCTGGAAAAGCGCGGAATTGGTCGGCCATCGACCTATGCTTCGATCATTTCCACGATTCAGGAGCGCGGTTATGTCGAGCTGAACAGCCGCCGTTTCTATGCCGAGAAAATGGGTGATATCGTCACCGAGCGGTTGAGCGAAAGCTTCCCCAATCTGATGGATTACGGCTTTACCGCGCGCATGGAAGAATCGCTGGATGACGTGGCCCAGGGCGATGTGCCCTGGAAACAGGTTCTCGACGACTTTTATACCGATTTCAGGCAGAAACTCGGCGCAGCAGCAGCGGCTGAAGAGGGCAAGGGCATGCGTGCCAATCTGCCCACGCCGACCGACATTGCCTGCACCAACTGTGGTCGGCCGATGATGATTCGTACCGCCTCGACCGGTGTGTTCCTCGGTTGCTCAGGTTACGCCCTGCCGCCGAAGGAGCGTTGCAAGGAGACCGTCAATCTTGTGCCCGGTAACGAAGTCGCTGCTGATGACGAAGAAGGCGAATCGCGGATTCTGCGTGCCAAGCGCCGTTGTCCTATCTGCTCCACAGCGATGGACAGTTATCTGGTCGACGAGACCCGCAAACTTCACGTGTGCGGTAATAACCCCGATTGCACCGGCTTCGAGGTCGAGGAAGGTCACTTCAAGATCAAGGGCTACGATGGCCCGGTTATCGAGTGCGACAAATGCGGCAGTGAAATGCAGCTCAAGACAGGCCGCTTCGGCAAGTATTTCGGCTGTACCAACGCAGACTGCAAGAACACCCGTAAACTGTTGAGAAGCGGCGAAGCGGCTCCGCCGAAGATGGATCCGGTGCCCATGCCGGAGCTGAAATGCGAGAAGGTAGACGACGTTTATATTCTGCGTGACGGCGCTTCCGGACTCTTCCTGGCTGCCAGCAAATTTCCCAAGAACAGGGAAACACGTGCGCCACTGGTCAAGGAATTGCTGCCGCACAAGTCAGAGATCGATCCCAAGTATCACTTCCTGATGGACGCGCCGGTTGCTGACGTTGAAGGCAATCCGACGGTCGTGCGTTACAGCCGCAAGACAAAAGAGCAGTATGTGCAGAGCGAAGTTGACGGAAAGCCCACCGGATGGCGCGCATTCCACGGCGACAAGGGCTGGGTTGTCGAAGACGGACGGACCAAGGCCAAGCGTAAAGAGGCTTGAACATGGCTAACGAAGTCTATACCCGAACCAATCAGGCATTGTTTTTCGCGCGCAAGGCGCTTGATGCGTGGCGTGAAGCGGAAGGCTCACAGGCATTTGACGCCCGGACTCAGGCGCTTTATCACCGAGAGCATGTGCTTTTCCACCTGTATCGCACGGTATTGGCCATGGTCCACGAAGTGGCGGACCGTTACCGTTGGCCGCTGTTGGAGCTGCGCACGGTAGAACAGGCGCTGGATGGGGAGGCGGCAAAGCGTTTCCCTGGCCCGGAGCTGGCCGAGCTAAGCGAGCTGGCCCGTGAACAGGATACCTGGTTGAGTAGGATGCTCGCCGGCTGGCTAGCCCTGCACGCGCCACCGGTGCAGGCTGGCAGCAAGCCAGAGGACGCCTCGTTGATAGCAAGCAGTGCCGTGACCGCTCGCGCCGAGTGGTCGCTGGCTGATGCTGATGACGCGGTGGGCGCGCTTAACGAACTGGTCAGCCGTTACCGTGACGGGATGGTGGAGTATTAATCTCCGCCAGTTGGTCCCGGTTTGTGGGGGCTGCTGACAGGCTCTGACAGGCCTAACGCGGAGCGGGTCTCGCCTGTGGTACACTGCGCGCCAGTAGCCAGGAGACCAGACATGCCTTCACCCTTTCTCGAAATAGTTGAGCTCCCCAACGGCAAGGTCGCGCTGCGACGTTCTGACGAGGACGGTGAGCCTTTGCTGGTCATCGAGTTCTCGCCCGACGCGAAGGATTTTCTGCAGGGTCATTATATCGAAGTTGCCAAGGCCATGATCAGTGCCGGAATGCAGGTGGCGGGGCAGGTTATGGAAGAAGACGATACCATCCCTGAGGATCGGGTCCTGCACTGACTGCTGTTGCCTGACAACGAGCGCGCTTCAGGCAGCTCTGGCTGCGTCGAGCCGCACGTTCAGGCTGCGGCAGTTGCCCTTGTGAGCCGCACCTTCCAGCATATTGGCCTCCCGCGCCCCTGTTGTCAGCCAACTGACCACCGTGTGACTGTTACCCAGCGCCAGAATCTCGCAACAGAAAGTCAGGCAGTCCATGCTGCGCTTCGGGCGGACGATCAGTATCTGGCTCGGGTCCAGCCCCGCTGAACGCAACCAGTTATGGCTCAGGTTCTCCGGCGGGTCGATCAATGTCAGCCAGCGCGGTGTTCTGGTCTGGCTCAAATCGCGCAGAACGGGTGCGAGCCATTGCATGCATTGCCGCGGAGCGCCATTCAGACAGATCTCACTGAATCCCGAATCCTCGTTGCTCTCGGTAGGCGCCGCTACTGGCGGCTGATTTATCAACCCCAGCGGTGCCTTGTAGCAAGACGCGAGCAGGGCGTTCTTGATGAGGTCAGACTGTTCGAGACGCGTTTCCTGGAAGTACGGCATGGTCAGCTCCTGGCGTAAACGGCAAATGGTTAGCGGCGTATGACGCCGACGCTCAAGCCTTCGATAATCAATTCCTGCTCGGCAAGATCGATGTCGATCGGCGCGAAGTCCGGATTTTCGGCAATGAGTGACACCTTGCGTCCTTTCTTCATGAAGCGTTTTACTGTGACTTCATCGTCTATTCGCGCGACTACGACCTGGCCATTGCGCGCTTCAGTGGTTCTATGCACAGCCAGCAGATCGCCATCGAATACGCCGATGTCCTTCATACTCATGCCTTTTACCTTGAGCAGGTAGTCAGCCCTGGGATGGAAAAAGTCAGGGTCCACCCGGCAATGGTCCTCGATATTCTCGACCGCCAGAATCGGGGCGCCAGCCGCAACCTGGCCGATGACCGGTAAGCGATCCTCGGCAGCATTCAGAGTTTCTGCAGGTAAACGAATACCGCGGGATGCACCGGGTATCATCTCGATAGCACCCTTGCGAGCAAGAGCGCGCAAGTGGTCCTCGGCGGCATTCGGCGACTTGAAGCCGATTTCCCGGGCGATATCTGCGCGGGTGGGCGGGTATCCGTGGGCATCCATGTAATCCTTTATAAAGGAAAGGATCTGCTGCTGCCGTGCGGTAAGCTTTTGCATTGGGTTGTGCCTGTTTTTTTATACAGTAGCTGTGATTATATACAGTTGATCTGCTAGTACAAGCTTGCGTGCGCGCAAACGCTTGCATCGAGCGGGCAGGTTGTTTAAAACGTAGCTCGATCAGAGGCTTCTCTTAACTGACGTATCCCGTGATGCTTGACAGTCACGACGTTTGAAACGTATGTTTCAAACACACGTTGGCGTCCTTGGAAACCAGATGGCCCATTCTGATACCGTTCAAAGAATTCTCGATGCTGCTGAGCAGTCTTTTGCTGAAAAGGGCTTTGCCGAAACCTCCTTACGGCTGATCACCAGCAAGGCGGGGGTCAACCTGGCGGCAGTGAATTATCACTTCGGTTCCAAGAAGGCGCTCATACAAGCGGTGTTCGTGCGGTTCCTTGATCCGTTCGTCTCGAGTCTGGAACGGGAGCTGGACCGCCGTCAGGAGGCTGCTGAGGAGGCAGACCCCAGCCTGGAAGAACTGCTGGAGATGCTGGTGCGTCAGGTTCTGACGGTCAAACCCCGCAGCGGTAATGACCTGTCCACATTCATGCGGTTGCTGGGTCTGGCTTTCAGTCAGAGCCAGGGCCATCTGCGCAAGTATCTGGGTGAGGTATACGGCAAGGTATTCCAGCGCTATATGGTGCTGGTATACCGGGCCGCGCCGCAGCTGCCTCCCGATGAGCTGTTCTGGCGGGTGCATTTCATGCTCGGAAGCGCTGCGTTTACCATGTCCAGCATGAAGGCGCTGCGGGCGATCGCTGAAGATGAGTTCGGCGTCCACCATAGCGTGGATCGTGTACTCCGTCTGATGGTCCCGTTTCTCGCCGCCGGTATGCGTGCCGACGGAAGTGCGGCGGCGCGCACAGCCGTGCCCGAGGGTCGCCTGGAAACGGTCTGATGGGCTTACCTCTCATGCTCTGATCCGTTATCGTGTGCACTTTCGCAGGGGCGCGCATGCAACTGGATCTGATCCACATATCGCTTTCTTCTCAGCAGCTGACCGGATATGCATCCGGTCAGCTGCTGTGCACGTTCCCGGTTTCCACCGCAGTCAATGGCGCTGGCGAGCGCGATGGCAGTGGGTGTACGCCGCGTGGTCTGCATCGGGTGCGCGCGCGCATCGGCGGCGCTGAGCCCCAGGGCACCGTGTTTATTGGCAGGCGGCCCACCGGCGAGATCTGGACGCCCGAACTGGCCAGGCAGCATCCCCAGCGGGACTGGATTCTTTCACGGATTCTCTGGCTGTGTGGCGAACAGCCTGGTTTCAACCGTGGCGGTACCTGCGACTCTCAGCGACGCTACATTTATCTTCACGGTACCGGCGATGACCAACCCATGGGCGTACCCTTGTCACACGGCTGCGTGCGGCTGCGCAATAGCGATATCATCGAGCTTTTCGACATGACTCCGGTCGGTTGCAAGGTCCAGATTGAAGAATAAGCCCCCGCAGCGTTCTGGTCGCTGCCATCAACCCCTTAGCTAGGCAGGAGTAATAGGATTGAATCAAGGTTCCCTGATGCTGGACGTCGCAGGTACCTGGCTGACTGCAGCCGACCGCGACATACTGAGACAGCCGGAAGTCGGCGGCATCATACTTTTTGCCCGTAATACCGAATCGCCAGTGCAAGTGCGCGAGCTGGTCAGAGCCATTCGTGCGGTGCGTCCGGATATGATCATCGCTATCGATCAGGAAGGCGGGCGGGTACAGCGTTTGCGTAATGGTGTATTGCGACTGCCAGCGTTAGGTGACGTGGCTGCGTTACCAGAACAGCACGCTGAACAGGCAGCCGCCGCAGCGGCCTGGGTCATGGCTACGGAAATGCTTGCGTGCGGAATCGATATCAGTTTCGCTCCGGTGCTTGATCTTGACTACGGGCGCAGCGCGGTTATCGGTAACCGCTCGCTGGGCGGGGATCCGCAGGCGGTAATCCGGTTGGCCACAGCATATATAAGCGGCCTCAGGCAGGCCGGCATGGCGGCGACCGGTAAGCATTTCCCCGGCCATGGGTGGGCTGAAGCCGATTCTCATTTTGCGTTACCGGTCGATGAGCGCTCGGAAGAGGAAATCCGGGCGTCAGATCTGAGACCCTTTGCAGCATTGGCCTCCCAGCTGGACGGAATCATGCCTGCTCACGTCGTGTATCCCGCTGTAGATGAACTACCAGCCGGCTTTTCGCGGCGGTGGCTGCAGGACATTCTGCGCGCCGAGATGGCTTTCGAAGGTGTCATCTTCAGCGATGATCTGACCATGGCTGGCGCCCATGCGGTGGGCGGGATGAGCGAGCGTGTCGATGCGGCGCTGCATTCTGGCTGCGATATGCTGCTGGTATGCAACGATCGTGGCGCTGCCGAGCAGGCGCTGGTATATGCGCAGCAGATTGGCGTACAGCCGCCGGGCAATCTTGAGCGAATGCTCGCTCGTCGACTACCCGGCGTAGAGTACAAATCGTCTCCGATATGGCTGCAGGCAACCAGCTTGCTGAAACGCCTGGAGCTGCTCTGATGGATAGCGTCGCGATCATAGGTGGTACCGGGCTTAGCCAACTGGCTGAGCTGCAGGTAACCGCCGAACTGGATCCATCGACTCCGTTTGGTCGAGCGTCGGGGCCGGTTATAAAAGGCTTGTTGGCTGGCCGCGAAGTGCTGTTTCTGGTTCGTCATGGTAATCCGCATCGTCTGCCGCCTCACAAAATCAATTACCGAGCCAACATCTGGGCCTTGAAAGAGGCGGGTGCCGATGCAGTCATCGCGGTAAACGCTGTCGGCGGCATACACAGTGCGATGGGTTCGGGGCACTTTTGTGTGCCTGACCAGTTGATTGATTACACCTGGGGGCGTGACAGCAGTTTTTTCGAGGTGGATCTCGAGCAGGTCACGCATATCGACTTCAGCTATCCCTACGACGAAAGCCTGCGGAAGAAGCTGGTCGGCGTAATGGCGCGCCAGTCGATTGCTCATAGCCCGCATGGCGTGCACGCGGTGACGCAGGGCCCACGTCTGGAAACCGCAGCGGAGATACGTCGGCTTCAGCGCGATGGCTGCGATATCGTGGGGATGACCGGCATGCCGGAAGCGTCTCTGGCCCGTGAGCTGGGGTTGCCGTATGCCTGTCTCGCGCTGGTCGTCAATCCCGCCGCCGGAACGCATCCGGAGTTGATCAGTATGGAGTCGATGGGGCAGGTGGTGGCCGATGGTATGGAGCAGGTCAAGAATATTCTGACTCGCGTGATCACTGAGGCCTGACTTTTTGTGTGTTCCGAGATAGCTTTCGCGAGAGCCGGGCGATTATGAGTTTGAGTTCGGAGTTAGCTTCCGCGAGCCGACAGGGCTGCGCTGACGCGCTGCAAGTACGTTCTTGTAAGCTCGGCGATGACATCCCTGTCATCGAACGGTCATCGCAGCCCTGTCGTCTCGCTCCGCCGTGGAGATTCGCGTTGCCAGATGGCCAGTCTAAGTGTTTTCAAACTCTCAGCCGCACCAATGCCTGAACAAGCCCGCCAGCTGTCAGGGTAGAGCAAGTGTTGAAAAACAGGGATGTTTTCACCAAGCCCCAAGGATGGGTTTACGGCGTCTTGCGAAATCCTGGTAGCTGGCGGGCGATTGGACCCTGCCTATCAGCGCAGCTTTCAAGAGTTCGTAAACGAACCAGGGTGACGTGGAAGTCACTGTCGAGTGGCTAAGTGGAGTTGGGCTCCGCGAGCCGGCAGGGCTGCGCTGACACGCTGCAAGTACGTCCCTGTAAGCTCGGTGATGACATCCCTGTCATCGAACGGTCATCGCAACCCTGTCGCCTCGCTCTGCCGTGAAGATTTGAGTCGCTGGGCAGAAACCCAGAAAAGGGTTTTGAACTCTGCCTCACACCGACGCGAGATCAAGCCCGCCAGCTGTCAGGGTAGAGCAAGTGTTGAAAACAGGGATGTTTTCACCAAGCCCCCAAGGATGGGTTTACGGCGTCTTGCGAAATCCTGGTAGCTGGCGGGCGATTGACTTCGGAATGAATCGGTGAGGGGCCGCGGGCAATCCCCCCTAACCCCCCTTTGCAGAGGGGGGAACCAGGCTGTGCTGTCAGGTAGTTTGATGTTTGGGTCATGCTGAGTCTAATCAGACTTACCGCAACATGCCCATTGCTTGCTGGTTAGCAACTTCAGATCGGGCCTAGCGGCTAACGATAATCAGCATCCCCAGGCTTTGGTGATCCAGGTAATGAACCTCGTCAGGGCGCAGGCGGCGGCTCTGTTGCAGGCGTTCGCTGACCGGTTGACTGTCCGTCGAACTTGTTTCGTGGTTGACCCAGAAAGCGACGTCGGCCTCCAGAGTGTTAGCGCGGCTCAGGCTGACGACGCCCTGTACCGGATAAAGATCGAAGCCGGTCAGGTCGTCGCCCTTGGTCACCGCTACAGGCGTGCCGGCTGGCTGGGTCCAGGCTTTGTGAAACAGAATCCTGGAGCCCTGGGCGGACAGTTTTCGCGCCTCGTTGGCCAGGCGATGGCGGGACTCGTCGATAGGGCGCACATTGCTGCGGGTGGTGCTGTCCAGTTCTGCGGCGTCCGATTTCCAGTCCAGCTCGGGTCCGGGGCCCTCGACGATGCCGCTGCCAGGCTGAGTAAATAACACGACTTCGACGATGTAATCCTGCGCGCTGGCCAGCGATGTCACGCTGAACAGCAGCAGGAACAGCAGAGCATGCAGGGGAGAGGCGGGTCTGGTCATTTGCGTTTTCCTTTGGCTTGCGGTTCGGCTGGCGGTTTCTCAAGCCGTTCAATAAGCGCTTCGACTGTGTTGAGCCGCAGCTCAGCGTTGGCCATTGGCGCGCTGAAGCGAAACATTGTCGCGCCTTCCAGTCGATATCGCTGCGGATTGTCCTGTATCAGGCGCACCAGCACCAGTGGATCAACTGAGGTTTCGGCCGCAAATTCGAGCCTGCCGTGCTCCGCGCCCACATCTACCTTGCAGATGCCTAGCGGCTCGCAGCGCAGTTTGAGCGAGGTTATCCGGAACAGGCTCTTGACCGGGGCAGGCAGCAGGCCGAAGCGATCTATCATTTCTACTTGCAGATCGCGTAATGCGTCTTCGTCGTTGGCATTGGCGATGCGTTTGTAGAGAATCAATCGCGCGTGAACGTCAGGCAGGTAATCGTCCGGTATCAGCGCCGGGAGACGCAAATTTATATCCGGTCCGCCACCGAGCGGTTGCTCCAGCGAGGGTTCCTTGCCGTTCTGGATTGCCTTGACTGCGCGTTCCAGCATATCCATGTAGAGCGTGAAGCCAACCGCTTGGATCTGGCCGCTTTGCCCGTCACCAAGCAGTTCACCTGCGCCGCGTATTTCCAGGTCATGGGTTGCCAGGGTGAAGCCGGCACCCAGATCCTGAGCCATGGCAATGGCCTCCAGACGCTTTTCCGCATCGCCAGTGACTTTCCTGCCGGCGGGGGTGAGCAGGTAGGCGTAGGCCTGGTGATGGCTGCGGCCGACGCGGCCACGCAACTGATGCAGTTGCGCCAGGCCGAATTTGTCCGCGCGTTCGATGATGATTGTATTGGCGCTGGGGACGTCGATACCGGTCTCGATGATGGTCGTCGTGACGAGGATGTTGAAGCGGCGGTGATAGAAATCGCGCATCACCTGCTCCAACGCACGCTCCGGCATCTGGCCATGGCTCACGCCAATACGCGCTTCAGGCACCAGCTCAGCCAGGTCGGCAGCGCATTTCTCGATGGTCTGCACTTCGTTGTGCAGATAGTAGATCTGCCCACCACGCAGCAGTTCGCGGAGGATCGCCTCCTTGAGCACGGCTGGCTGTTGCTGCATGACGAAGGTCTTTACAGACAAACGGCGTGCTGGTGGCGTAGCAATGATCGACAGGTCCCGCATGCCGGACATGGCCATGTTCAGCGTACGCGGGATCGGGGTGGCTGTGAGGGTCAGGATGTCCACTTCGCTGCGCAGCTTCTTGAGTCTTTCCTTCTGGCGCACACCGAAGCGGTGCTCTTCATCAATAATCACCAGACCCAGATCCTTGAACCTGATGTCTTCCTGCAGCAGCTTGTGCGTGCCGATCATGATGTCGACCTTGCCTTCGCCGAGTTCGGCGACCGCTGACTTCATCTCCTTCGCGGACTTGAAACGCGACATGACCTCGACCTTGACGGGCCAGTCGGCGAAGCGGTCGCTGAAGCTGTTGAAATGTTGCTGAGCCAGCAGCGTTGTGGGTACCAGCACCGCTACCTGTTTGCCGCTATGTACCGCAACAAACGCAGCCCGCATGGCGACTTCGGTCTTGCCGAAGCCGACGTCGCCGCAGACCAGGCGATCCATTGGCTGGCCGCCGGTCATATCACTGATGACGGCCTCGATGGCCGCCTGCTGATCAGCGGTTTCCTCAAACGGGAAGGTGTCAGCGAACGCCTCATAGTCATGCTCTGGCTCGCTGAAACTGAAGCCCTTGCGCGCTGCCCGTCGAGCGTAGACATCGAGCAATTCGGCCGCTACATCACGTACCTGCTCGGCCGCCTTGCGTTTGGATTTTTGCCATTGCTCGGAACCCAGCCGATGCAGCGGTGCGTTCTCGTCTTCGGAGCCGGTATAGCGGGCAATCAGGTGCAGGTTCGATACCGGCACATACAGCGTCGCTTCGTCGGCGTAGAGCAGCTTGAGAAACTCGGCTTCCTGATCCTCAACCGTCAGGTTGACCAGGCCGCAATAGCGTCCGACACCGTGATCGATATGCACCACCGGAGCGCCTTCGCGCAGCTCGGTGAGGTTGCGGATGACCGCGTCACCCAGGTCGGTAACTTTGCCACGACGCCTGCGCTGCATGACACGTTTGCCGAACAGCTGCGTTTCGGATATCAGCGCGACTGCAGGAGCATCGACGACGAGCCCCTGATCAACCGGCGCTACGATGATGCCGATTACGCTCCCCGCTTGAACGAACCCATGCCAGGTTTCGAACTGTTCCGGTTTGATGTCGATGCGAGACAGTAGCTCAAGCAGCGCTTCACGGCGCCCGGCGGAATCGGCAGCGAACAATACGCGGCCAGAGAAGCCGTTCAGGAAGGTTTCCAGCTCTGCCAGGGGGCGCTCGCGTTTGTTGTCCAGCGGCAACTCCGGTGGCGGCTGACAGGGCAGGTTGCTGCGTCCGGCGCCGGGTTCCAGCTCTTCGGTGTGGCAGACAACCCGGGGATAACCTTTAACCTGGGCGAAGCAGTCTTCTACGGTGAGAAACAGCTCAGCGGGCGGAAGCAGAGGTCGGGTCGGATCCAGGCTCTGATCCTGATGGCGTACGCGTACGTCATTCCAGAACTGCTCGGCGCTCGCTTCGATGCCCGGCTCGCTAAACAGCAGGGTGTTCTCGGGCAGATAGTCGAACAGTGTGCCGAGTTCTTCGAAGAACAGCGGCAGATAATATTCGATGCCTGGCGGGATCAAGCCTTCGGACATGTCCTGGTACAGCGGCACCTTGCGATGATCAATTTCGAAGCGTTCACGAAAGCGTGCGCGAAAGCCGGTGAGGGCAGACTTGTCCAGCGGGAATTCGCGGGCTGGAAGCAGGTGGATCCGCTCCACCTTGTCGATCGAGCGCTGGGTTTCCGGATCGAAGGTGCGAAGCGTCTCGATTTCGTCGTCGAACAGGTCAATTCGGTAGGGCAGTTTGCTGCCCATCGGAAACAGATCCAGCAGTGCACCGCGCACAGCGTAGTCGCCGTGCTCGTAAACTGTGTCCACACAGCGGTAACCGGCTGCATCAAGGTTCATGCGCATGCGATCGATATCGAGCTGCTGGCCGGTTTCCATCATCAGCACCGAGCCGCCCAGGAACGGACGCGGCGGAATGCGGTGGAGCAGGGTAGTCATGGGGACGACGAGAATCCCCTGATTGACCTGCGGCAGTTGATAAAGGGTTTTCAGACGCTGGGAAATAATGTCCTGGTGCGGCGAGAAGCGATCATAGGGCAGGGTTTCCCAGTCAGGAAAAGTGAGTACCGGCAAATGGGGCGCAAAGAAACGCAGCTCACGGTCGAGGCGATCCGCCATTGCCGTATCGCGCGTTATCACCAGGCTCAGGCCCTGGTGCCGGCTCGCTGCTTCTGCAATGGCCAGCGCGCGCGCTGCGCCGTCCAGCCGGCCCCATGCAACTTTGCCACTATTAACGTTGAACTTTTCGAGGGGTAATATCGTCTGACTGCCGGGCATGCTTGGGGTCCATCAGGAAAAGCGCTAGTGTAACGCCGTCTGGTACGGTCTGTCCGACATGGTCTGCCCTGTCTCCGGCTTTTTCCAAGGATGATTGCCTCTCCTGCCCGCTAAACGCATAATATTGGCCCTCTTTAGCTCCCAAGACCTGGAAGGAAACGCCGTGACTCAAGCCCAATACGATCAATGCCTGGAAGCCTGGACTGAACGAGAAGCAACCGCTGAGGCGATGATTCCGCTGATCGGTCGGCTGTACCGCGAGAACAACGTGGTCACCTCAATCTATGGCCGGGGTCTGGTGAACCGGTCTGTTATCAGCCTGCTCAAATCCCACCGTTTCGCCCGCCAGATTGATGATACAGAGCTATCGGTCCACGACACCTTCCCTGTCATCAAGGCCCTGCTGGATCTGGATCTGGGGCCGGCTTCGATTGACCTTGGCCGACTGGTAAACAAATTCCGTGACGCTGGCGGCGATAACCTGGAAGCTTTTCTGAAGGATGAGCTGGCTGCGGTAATCGGTAAGAAAGGCGAGCGGCGTGAAGGGCGCGATGTCGTGCTGTATGGTTTCGGTCGTATCGGTCGCCTGCTCGCACGCATCATGGTCGAAAAGACCGGCGCTGGGGACGGCCTGCGTCTGCGTGCGATCGTCGTGCGCAAAGGCGCCGCCAACGATCTGGCCAAGCGCGCCAGTCTGCTGCGCCGCGATTCAGTCCACGGTTCCTTCCAGGGCACCATCACCATTGATGAAGAGAGCAACACGCTCACCGCCAACGGCAACGTCATCCAGATCATTTATGCCAGCGATCCGAGCAGCGTCGTCTATACCCAGTACGGCATCAAGGACGCCATCGTTGTCGACAATACCGGCGTGTGGCGTGACGAAGCAGGTCTGTCGCAGCACCTGAAGTGCCCGGGTGTATCCCAGGTCGTGCTGACCGCGCCGGGCAAAGGCGATCTGAAGAATATTGTTCATGGTATCAACCATGCCGCAATCACGCCTGAAGACAAGATCATTTCGGCTGCGTCCTGTACCACCAACGCCATCGTGCCGGTGCTCAAGGCAATCAATGACAAGTACGGCATTGAGAATGGTCACGTCGAGACTGTGCATTCCTACACCAATGACCAGAACCTGATCGACAACTTCCATAAAGGCAATCGCCGTGGCCGTAGCGCCGCGTTGAACATGGTCATCACCGAAACAGGTGCCGCCAAGGCCGTGGCCAAGGCGCTACCCGAGCTGTCAGGCAAGCTCTCCGGTAATGCGATCCGGGTGCCGACGCCGAATGTTTCCATGGCGATCCTGAACCTGAATCTGAAAAGCAGTACCGATCGTGACGAGGTGAATGATTACCTGCGTTACATGGCGTTGCACTCCGACCTGCACAAGCAGATTGACTTCACCAACTCTCAGGAAGTGGTTTCGACCGACTTCGTGGGCTCGCGTCACGCAGGGGTAGTGGATGCTGAAGCAACCATCTGCAATGACAATCGTGTGATTCTGTATGTCTGGTATGACAACGAATTCGGATACAGCTGTCAGGTTGTGCGGATTCTGGAAGATATGGCCAATGTGAATCCCCCGGCATTTCCGTCGAAGGGTTAAATATCGGCTAGACAGAAAAGGCGCTTCGGCGCCTTTTTTGTTGCTCATTTTCAAGTGCCGTCCACACCATGTCATCCGAATGGCGCCGTGCTGTAGCGGCTCTGTCTTGATGGCGTCCGAGCCTTCTGCAGCAACCCAAATGCGACTGATTGTCACTGCGCCCGGATGAAGCAGATACCCCGAAATATTCAAGTGCTTGAGTAGCTTTGGTTAGGCAGGATCTTTATACTTAGCGGGATTTTTGGTGGGGGTTTGCTGCCGTCTTGCTTTGATTCCGCGTCTGTCTTCAGCGCCATATCGTCGGGTTCCCCGGTTCGGTAGCGGCACACCCTTATAGATTCCAACCAGTGATTAGGCTATTCGTATGATAAAAATCAAACGGGGCTTGGACTTGCCAATCACCGGGTCGCCCGAGCAACGTATTGACGATGCCCGTCAGGTACGTAGCGTGGCCGTAATCGGCTTCGACTACCACGGTATGAAACCTACCATGGAAGTACAATTGGGTGACCGGGTCAGATTGGGACAGATCCTGTTCAGTGACAAGAAAACACCTGGAGTGGTGTATACCGCTCCTGCCAGCGGCGTCATAAGCGCCATCAATCGTGGCGAGAAGCGTGTTTTGCAGTCTGTCGTGATCGATGTAGAAGGCGATGACGCCGTCGAGTTCGATGCGCACGAAGCCGCAGCCCTGGGCACCCTTGATGGCGAAAAGGTTCGTCAACAGCTGATCAATTCAGGCATGTGGACAGCCCTGCGGACGCGACCTTACAGCAAGGTCCCCGAAGTGGACGCAACGCCCAGTTCGATTTTTGTCACAGCCGTCGACACCCATCCTCTGTCAGCCGATCCGGCTGTCGTGCTTGCCGATCAGGCTGAAGCCTTCGAAAACGGTCTCAAGGTGCTTTCCCGGATTGCGCGCGTCTGGCTGTGCAAGGCCGGCGATGCATCGATCCCCGGCGAAAATGTTGAAGGTGTCCGCACAGAGAGCTTTGCCGGGCCGCATCCGGCGGGCCTTCCCGGTACGCATATCCACATGCTTGATCCGGTCAGCGAGAATCGCCAGGTCTGGCATATCAATTACCAGGACGTGATCGCGGTCGGCAAGCTGTTTACTGAAGGCCGACTCTGGACTGAGCGTGTTATCGCGTTGGGCGGCCCTCAGGTAGAAACCCCGCGTCTGCTGAAAACCCGTCTGGGGGCGAACCTTGACGAGCTGACCGCTGGTGAGCTCAAACCCGGCGCTAATCGCGTTATTTCGGGTTCGGTGTTTGGCGGTCGTCATGCGCGTGGCCCGGTCAGTTATCTCGGTCGTTACCATCTGCAGGCATCCGTGCTGCTGGAAGGCACTGATCGGCAGATGCTGCATTACTTGCGTGCCGGTAGTGACAAGCACTCTGTGATGAACATCTTTTTGTCCAAGCTCAGCCCGTCGAAGCTGTTCGACATGACTACCACCACCAATGGCAGTCCCCGCGCCATGATCCCGGTGGGCAACTATGAACAGGTCATGCCGCTGGATGTCCTGCCGACCCAGCTGTTACGTGCACTGATCGTAGGGGACACAGAAGTCGCCCAGCAGCTCGGTTGTCTGGAGCTGGATGAAGAAGATCTGGCGCTGTGCAGTTACGTGTGTGCCGGTAAGTACGAATACGGCCCGATTCTGCGGGACAACCTAACCCGCATCGAAAAGGAGGGTTAAGCCATGGGTCTTCGTGCATTGCTCGACAAGATCGAGCATAACTTCGAAAAGGGCGGCAAACACGAGAAGTACTACGCGCTGTATGAAGCGGTGGATACTTTCCTGTATCGCCCGGGTAGCGTTACCCGGACAACTTCTCATGTGCGTGACGGTCTCGACCTCAAGCGCATGATGATCACCGTCTGGCTGTGTACTTTCCCGGCGATGTTCTACGGGATGTATAACGTCGGCTTTCAGGCCAACAGCATTTATGCTGAAAACCCTGAAATGCTCGGTATGCAGGATAGCTGGCGCATTGCGCTGATCCAGCTGTTCGCCGGATTCGACCCGGCCAGCCTGTGGGACAACTTCGTGCATGGTGCGGCGTACTTCCTGCCTGTGTATGCGGTGACCTTTATAGTCGGTGGCTTCTGGGAAGTCGTATTTGCCTCTGTCCGCAAGCATGAGGTCAACGAAGGCTTCTTCGTCACATCGGTCCTGTTCGCTCTGATTCTGCCACCGGATATCCCGCTGTGGCAGGTTGCGTTGGGCATCAGCTTCGGTGTGGTTATCGGCAAGGAAGTGTTTGGCGGAACCGGCAAGAACTTCCTCAACCCTGCGTTGACCGGTCGCGCTTTCCTGTTCTTTGCGTACCCTGCGGAAATTTCCGGTGATGCGGTATGGACTGCGGTTGATGGCTATGCCAGCGCCACTGCACTGAGCGCCATGGCGATGGGTGGTATAGAAGCAGTCGTTGGCCAGGGCATTACCTGGTGGGATGCATTCCTGGGTGATATCCACGGTTCGATGGGTGAAACCTCGGCTCTGGCCATCTTCATTGGCGGCGCGGTGCTGCTGATGACGCGGATCGCCAGCTTCCGGATCGTCGGTGGTGTGATGCTTGGCATGATCGCGACCAGCATGCTGTTCAACGTGCTGGGCTCGACGACCAACCCGATGTTCGCAATGCCCTGGTACTGGCATCTGGTCACTGGTGGGTTTGCCTTCGGCATGATCTTCATGGCTACCGATCCTGTGTCCGCGTCCATGACCAATACCGGCAAGTGGGTATTCGGTGCCCTGATTGGTTTGATGGTGGTGCTGATTCGGGTAGTGAATCCAGCATTCCCGGAGGGCATGATGCTCGCGATTCTGTTCGCCAACCTCTTTGCTCCCCTGATCGATCACTTCGTCGTTCAGGCCAACATCAAACGGAGGCTTGCACGTAATGTCCAGTAAAAAAGAATCCGTCAGCCGTACCATTATCGTCGCGCTGCTGGTCTGTCTGGTGTGCTCGATCGTGGTGTCGGTCGCCGCAGTGTCGCTCAAGCCTGTGCAGGTAAAGAACCAGTTGCTCGACAAACAGCGCAATATTCTGCTGATCGCCGGTCTGCTGGAAGAAGGGCCGAGCGTGGCTGAACAGTTCGAGCAGGTCACTGCGCGTCTGGTTGACCTGCGTACCGGTGAGTTCAGCGATGCCCAGGAGCCATTGACATACGACCAGCAAGCCGCTGCACGGGATCCGAATCTGTCGCGGGCGCTGGAAGCACATGAGGATGTCGCCAGCATCCGTCGTCGCGAGCATTACGCTACGGTGTACATGATCGAGAACGAAGACGGCATCGAAACCATGATCCTGCCAATCCATGGCTATGGTCTTTGGTCCACTCTATACGGGTTCCTTGCACTGGAGGGCGACCTGAACACCATCCGCGGTCTGGGTTTCTATCAGCATGGTGAAACCCCCGGGCTAGGTGGCGAGGTGGACAACCCCCGTTGGCGCGAGCTGTGGAAAGGCAACGTCGTATATAACGAGGAAGGCGAGGTCGGCGTACAGGTAGTCAAGGGTACCGTCGATGGCAGCGATCCGCGTCGTCAGTACAAGGTTGACGGTCTGGCAGGCGCCACGCTGACCAGTCGCGGCGTCGAGAATCTGGTTCGGTTCTGGATGGGCGACACCGGTTTCCGTTCCTTCTTGCAAAACCTGAAAGCAGGGGAGGCATGACATGGCTAATGTAAGTGCCAAAGGGGTCCTTTTCGATCCTGTATTCAAGAACAACCCGATCGCACTTCAGATCCTGGGTATCTGTTCGGCTCTGGCGGTCACCACCAGCCTCAACGTGACACTGGTCATGTGTCTGGCGTTGACGTCGGTAGTGGCGCTGTCCAATACCTTCATCTCGGTGATCCGGTCGCAGATTCCCGGCTCGATCCGGATGATCGTACAGATGGTGATCATTGCGTCGCTGGTTATCGTGGTAGACCAGGTATTGAAGGCTTATGCCTTCAATATCAGCAAGCAGCTGTCGGTGTTTGTTGGTCTGATCATCACCAACTGTATCGTCATGGGCCGTGCCGAAGCGTTCGCCATGCAGAATCCGCCCCACCTCAGTTTCCTGGATGGTCTGGGTAACGGGTTGGGCTACAGCTTCATCCTGATCGTGGTTGCGACCATCCGTGAGCTGCTTGGCGCTGGCAAGTTGATGGGCTATGAAATCCTGCCGGTCATCAGCGAAGGCGGCTGGTACCAGCCCAACGGCTTGTTGCTCCTGCCACCGTCGGCATTCTTTATCATCGGCTTGATTATCTGGGGGTTGCGTAGCTGGAAGACCGAGCAGGTTGAAGCGAAGGATTACCCGATGGCACCGCAGTCCCGTGCCGTGAAGGAGGCTATGTAAATCATGATTGAACATTACATTAGCCTCGCAGTCCGGGCCATTTTTGTTGAAAACATGGCCCTCGCGTTTTTCCTCGGGATGTGTACCTTTATCGCCATTTCCAAGAAGGTGCAGACGGCGATTGGTCTGGGTATCGCGGTCATCGTCGTATTGACGATTACGGTTCCGGCCAACAACCTGATCTATACCTATCTGCTCAAGGATGGCGCATTGGCCTGGGCGGGCTTGCCCAACGTCGATCTCAGCTTCCTGGGTCTGCTGAGTTACATCGGCGTTATCGCCGCGATCGTGCAGATCATGGAAATGCTGCTCGACAAGTTCGTCCCTGCGCTCTACAACGCCCTGGGCGTGTTTCTGCCACTGATCACGGTTAACTGCGCGATCATGGGTGCTGCACTGTTCATGGTCGAGCGGGATTACGCCTTTGGTGAAAGTGTTGTGTATGGCTTTGGCTCGGGAACCGGCTGGGCGCTGGCGATCGTTGCGTTGGCGGGTATCCGCGAGAAGCTCAAGTACAGCGATGTTCCGGACGGTCTCCGTGGTCTGGGCATAACATTCATCGCCGTGGGTCTGATGTCCCTCGGTTTCATGTCGTTTTCCGGCGTGCAACTGTAAAGAGGAGCTGAACTGATGGAGATGGAAATTTATCTCGGCGTAGGAATGTTCACAGCCATTGTATTGACCCTGGTGACTGTCATCCTGATCGCGCGCTCAAAGCTTGTCAGCAGCGGTGATGTCAGCATCGAGATCAACGGCGAGCGCACCGTGACTGTCGCTGCAGGTGACAAGCTGCTGAATACGCTGTCTTCCAATGGCATTTTCCTTTCGTCTGCTTGTGGCGGTGGCGGCACCTGCGCTCAGTGCAAATGTATCGTTGAAAGCGGCGGCGGCGAAATGTTGCCCACCGAAGAAACGCATTTCACCAAGCGCGAGGCGAAGGAGGGCTGGCGTCTTTCCTGCCAGACTCCAGTCAAGCAGGACATGAAGATTGAGGTCCCGGAGGAAGTGTTCGGGGTCAAGAAGTGGGAATGCACCGTTGAATCGAACCCCAACGTCGCGACCTTCATCAAGGAACTGACGTTGAAGTTGCCGGAAGGCGAGAACGTCGACTTCCGCGCAGGCGGCTACGTGCAGCTGGAATGCCCGCCGCACACCGTGAACTACAAGGATTTCGACATCCAGCCGGAATTCCGCGGCGACTGGGACAAATTCAACCTGTGGAAATTCGTTTCCAAGGTGGATGAGACCGTTATCCGCGCGTACTCCATGGCGAACTATCCGGAAGAAAGGGGCCTGGTCAAATTCAACATCCGTGTGGCGTCGCCGCCCCCCGGACGTGATGAGTTGCCACCTGGCAAGATGTCTTCCTGGGTGTTCGGTCTGAAGCCCGGCGACAAAGTCACCGTTTATGGTCCGTTCGGCGAATTCTTTGCCAAGGATACCGAAGCCGAAATGGTCTTCATTGGCGGTGGTGCAGGTATGGCGCCCATGCGCTCGCATATCTTCGACCAGCTCAAGCGACTGCAGTCCAAGCGCAAGATGTCCTTCTGGTATGGTGCACGCTCGCTGCGCGAAGCTTTCTATGTCGAGGAGTACGACCAACTCGCCGCAGAGAACGAGAATTTCGATTGGCACCTGGCTTTGTCCGATCCGTTGCCGGAAGACAACTGGGAAGGTCCGACCGGGTTCATTCATAACGTGCTCTACGAGAACTATCTCAAGGACCATCCGGCGCCAGAGGATTGCGAGTACTACATGTGTGGACCGCCGATGATGAACGCCTCGGTGATCAAGATGCTGCAAGATCTGGGTGTTGAGCCGGAGAATATCCTGCTCGATGACTTCGGCGGCTAGCATGCTGCATCGCGTCACTCGGCCCGCTTTCGTAGTTGCCCTGGCAGCTACGTTGGCGGGCTGTTTCAATTCTGCAGAAACCGTTTCCGAAGTTTACGGCGGCACCATGGGCAGTACCTATTCGATAAAATGGGTAAGTGCCGAGGAGACGCCTGCGCCGGATGCGTTGCAAGCCAGTATCGAAGCGCTGTTAGCGGAGTTCGATAGCGAGGTGTCGACCTGGCGTGATGATTCGAATCTGGCACGTTTCAACAGTCTTCCGGCGGGTTCCTGTCAGGCTATGCCTGAATCCGTTCTGGAAATGGTGTCTCTGGCTGAAGAACTCCATGAGCAAAGTAACGGTGGTTTCGATATCACGATCGGACCCTTGCTGGAACTATGGGGGTTTCATGGCGGCCTGGCCGGCCAGTCGGTTCCTGAAGCCGCAGCGCTGACCGAGGTGCTGGAGAAAGTGGGCCAGCAACATCTGCAAGCGGTGGACGGCCAGCTATGCAAGGACGCCGATGTACAGGTGGATCTGAGCGCTATGGCGGCCGGTTACGTGGTAGACCGGGTAGTGGAACACCTGGCTGCGCAGGGCATCACAAGTTATATGGTGGAAATCACCGGTGAGCTCAAGGCGGCGGGTCTGAAACCAGGTGGTGTACCCTGGCGGATAGCTATCGAAGAGCCGCGTGATGACAACCGTATCGCGCAGGTGATCCTCCCGCTTGATGGGCACGGGGTTTCTACCTCCGGTGATTACCGCAACTACTTCGAGTTTGAAGGCAAACGGTATTCACACACATTTGATCCGCGTAGCGGGCAACCGGTCATGCATCAGCTGGCCGCAGTAACGGTACTACACCCCGATACGGCTCGTGCTGACGGGTTGTCGACCCTGTTATTGGTCAAGGGGCCGGACCAGGGTTGGCAGTATGCTGTTGAGCAGGATATCGCTGCGTTATTTGTAGAACGCAAAGGGGTGGGCTTCGAATCGCGAAGCACGCCCCGATTCAAGGCCCTCGAACAGGGCAAGGAGTAGAAAATGGTCTGGTTATTAGCATTTCTGTTGATGTGTTTGATCGTGGCCGGCATGGCTGTCGGCGTGATGATGGGCCGCAAGCCAATTGCTGGTTCGTGCGGTGGCATCGGCGCAACAGGTCTGGACTCCAGCTGCTCGATTTGTGGCGGAAACGCCGAAAAGTGTGACGAGAACAGCCTCGACACGAAAAAGAAGCCCAAGGCAAACCTGGCCTACGACGCGACCAAGGTCGAGTAGTTAGCATAGTGGCGCTATGCAAGCATCCGGGTATTGGAACAAGGAAATCGAAGTATGGCCGTATATAACTATGATGTAGTGGTGCTGGGCTCCGGGCCGGCGGGCGAGGGCGCTGCGATGAACGCCGCCAAGCACGGCCGCAAGGTTGCGGTGGTCGAAGCCCACAGCCTGGTGGGGGGCAATTGTACGCATCTGGGCACGATTCCATCCAAGGCACTGCGGTATTCGGTCAAACAGATCATCCATTTCAATACTAACCCGATGTTTCGCGTCATCGGTGATCCGCGCTGGTTTTCCTTCCCTGACGTGCTGAAAAGCGCCGAAAGCGTCATGACCAAGCAGGTCGCCTCGCGCACCAGTTATTACGCCCGCAATCGGGTTGACCTGTTTTTCGGCCGCGGTAGCTTTGCAGACGCCAATACTATCGAGCTGGTTAACGCTCAGGGCGTGGTGGAGCGGTTGGCGGCAAAGGAAATCATTGTCGCGACCGGGTCACGGCCTTATCGTCCGGCAGACGTGAACTTCAACCACCCGCGCATTTACGACAGCGATACGATTCTCAAGCTGAACCATACGCCACGGAACCTGATCATCTACGGGGCCGGGGTTATCGGCTGTGAATATGCCTCGATCTTCTGTGGTCTGGGGGTGAAGGTTGATCTGATTGATAACCGCGATCGGCTGCTCAGCTTCCTTGACGATGAAATCTCCGATGCGCTGAGTTATCACCTGCGCAACAACGCCGTCCTGATTCGTCACAATGAGGAATACGAGAAGATCGAAGGGCTGGATACCCGGGGCGTAGTCCTGCATCTGAAGTCGGGCAAGAAGCTCAAGGCTGACGCATTGCTGTGGTGCAACGGACGTACGGGTAACACCGACGGACTGGGCCTGGAGAATGTCGGGCTGCAGCCTAACGGCCGTGGTCAGCTCAGCGTCGATGAGAACTATCGGACCGAGGTGCCGAACATCTATGCCGTGGGTGACGTTATCGGCTGGCCAAGTCTCGCCAGTGCTGCTTTTGATCAGGGCCGTTCCGCCGCTGGCAATATCGTCAGCAACGACGCCTGGCGATTTGTCGACGATGTGCCGACCGGCATTTATACAATTCCGGAAATCAGCTCGCTGGGCAAGACCGAAAGAGAGCTGACCGGAGAGAAAGTACCCTACGAAATTGGCCAGGCCTTTTTCAAGAACATGGCCCGTGCGCAAATCAGTAGCGAGCCGGTTGGCATGCTCAAACTGTTATTTCACCGTGAAACGCTGGAAGTATTGGGCATCCATTGTTTTGGTGACCAGGCTTCCGAGATCGTTCACATTGGCCAGGCGATCATGAACCAGAAGGGCGAAGCGAACACGATCAAGTACTTCGTCAACACGACTTTCAACTATCCCACCATGGCGGAAGCCTACCGCGTGGCGGCGTTGGATGGTCTGAACCGGTTATTCTGAAGCGAACTCCGCCCGGCATGAGCCGGGCAGTTTTTTTCAGGCTTGCAGGCCAATCGTCTCGACTGCCAGGTGCGGGACATCGGTGATAATGCTGTCAACGCCCATCTCGACCAATCTGTGCATCAGCGCAGGATCATTAACGGTCCACACCGATACGTGCAAGCCTTGGCGCTGCGCGTGACGGACCCGCTGCGGGTTGCATAGCTTCCAGTTCAGCACCAGAAACTGACAGTCATAGCGCAGAGCGCTGCGTATAGGATCAAGCAGGCCATATTCCTCCACCAGGCCGGTCGGCAAGGCAAAACCTGATGTTTTGGCTACCTTGAGCAGCGTGCGGCTGCCAGAAGTAATCACGACCCGGTTTTCCAGCCCGAACTGCTCAACCAGTCGATTGATCACATCCAGCACAATCTGAGACTGACTGATCGATCCTGACTTGACCTCAAGCTGGTAATGCTCGATCTCGGGAAACTCGCGGAACAGCTGTTCTAGGGACGGGATCGCACACGCGCTCGGCCAACCCGGCAGGGCAAACCGGGCATCAAGCTGCATCAGTTCCTCCGCCGTGTGCTGGGCAATTTTGCCCCGCAGGCCGGTGGTGCGCTTAAGCGTGGGATCATGGATGACCATCAACTTACGGTCAGACGACAGGTGCAGATCCAGCTCCATCCGCGTTACGCCTGCATTCAACGCCTGGCGAAAACTTTGAAGAGTGTTTTCCGGGGCTTCGCCTCGGGCGCCGCGGTGGCCGTAGAGAACCGTCATGTGCTCAATTGGCCCGCGGTCGGTGTTGATGAACGCTGTGTACGACGGTGCTTGCTTCGAAGTACACGCTGAAGCCCTGGTAGTCCCAGCGACTGATAGGCGGCTCGCCAATAGCTGGATGACGTACCGCAGGCTCGCCGTGGCGCTGGATCACCGATGCAGCTGACAGGCCGCGCCGAGGTAGTTCGTTCGAGACAGCGGAGCTGTGCTGTTGTCCGACGGGAATGGTTAAAGTATCGGCCCATGCCACGGGCGTGGTAAGGGCGAGAGAGCAAGCGAGCAATCGGGCGTTCAAAATCTTCATGGTTGAGTCCTTTCGGTTTTCGCGGCACGAATCTCCTGTGCCTGCTTCTGCAGAATATGCCTGGCGAGCAGCTGGCGTTCCGGATCGCTTAATGCCTCGAAGCTGACGCCTATGGTCCAGTTACCGGTTGATTCAGCGGGATCGCAGCGTAGCACCCGTGCCGGAATCACCAGGCCGAGGGGAGAGGGCATAAGTACCAGCCTCAGGGCTAGCCAGGTTTCCGGTGCGAGAGGTTCGGTGGCCGCGAAGGACATACCTCCTTCGCTCAAAGTGACCAGCAGCTTGTGGGTCGGCGTATCGGCGGCCTGGCTAACCAGCGTCCTGGCGATCAACTCGATGCGCTTGTTCACAATCTTGAGGTAGGCCGCCAGCGAACGGTCACGTTCACCTATCTGGCGCAGCAGGTGCTGGGATTCCTGTTCCAGGACCTGGAGCTCACTGAGCATGTGAAATTGCGGAGACCCGAATTGAGCATCAGCCAGATCCGGACCACCGATAACCCGATAATCGAGGGCGAGCAGATCCTCGATGCGGTAAAAATCCCTTTTATCTTGAATGCTATCGTCAATCACTTGCATGTCATGGTCCGTTTATCCCAGCTGAATTCAGTGTAACATGTCTCCCCCAATAGCCACTCACGGGTCTATTCCCCCGTCAGGGACCTGATATTTCATGTTCAGACCTTTGCCTTTCTTTATTGGCCTGCGTTATACGCGGGCGAAACGTCGCAACCATTTTATCTCCTTCATATCGCTGATCTCCATGCTGGGTCTGACCCTGGGCGTGCTGGTGATGATTCTCGTCCTGTCGGTTATGAATGGTTTCGATCGAGAGCTGCGCACGCGCATTCTCGGCATGGTGCCACATGCCACCATCAATGGTTATCAGCCGATCGAAGACTGGCGCTCGCTTGCGTCCAAACTTGAAGAACATCCCCAGGTCGAATCCGCCGCGCCTTTTATCCAGCTCCAGGGCATGCTCACCCATGACGGCAGCGTGGCCCCGGTACTGGTGAGCGGGATCATTCCCGAAGCCGAACAGCGGGTTTCGATTATCGGCGAGCATATGGAAGAGGGCACTCTCGAGGATCTGGCCGACGGTGAATTCGGCATCATCATCGGCGAGCTGACCGCCAACCGTTTCGGCGTGCGGCCTGGCGACAAACTGACCTTCGTGCTTCCGGAAGCCTCGGTGACACCAGCGGGCGTATTTCCCCGACTCAAGCGTTTCGAGGTCAAGGGCATCTTCAAGGTCGGTGCCGAGCTGGATGGTTCCCTGGCCATTATCCATGCCGGGGATGCAGCTCGCCTGAGTCGCTGGCCCTCGGGTCAGATGGAGGGTGTTCGGGTCAAATTGCATGACCTGTTCCAGGCACCCACGGTGTCATGGGAACTGGTGTCCGGCTTGTCGGGCGATTATTACGCGCAGGACTGGACCCGTAGCCACGGCAATCTGTTTGCTGCGATCCGCATGGAAAAAACCATGATTGGTTTGCTGCTCCTGCTGATCGTGGCAGTCGCCGCGTTCAATATCATCTCCACGCTGGTAATGGTTGTCACCGACAAGAAAGCCGATATCGCGATTCTGCGTACGCTGGGCGCTTCGCCGGGCACCATCATGGGCATATTCATGGTGCAGGGGTCGGTAATCGGTGTGGTGGGCACGCTGGTCGGCGGTATTCTCGGCGTTCTGGCTGCGTTGAATGTCTCGGCGCTGGTCGCCGGACTGGAGAAGCTATTGGGCATGCAGTTCCTGAGCTCGGATGTCTACTTCATCAGTTATCTGCCGTCCCAGTTGATCTGGAGCGATGTCGTTCTCATCTGTTCCGCCGCGTTGGGGATGAGTTTTCTGGCAACACTGTATCCGGCATGGCGGGCGTCCCGTACCGAGCCGGCGGAGGCTTTGCGTTATGACTGAAGCAGTTCTGGAATGTCGCGAGCTGAGTAAGGAATACGCCGTCGGGCCCCAGCGCCTGAAGGTACTGGACAGGGTCAACCTCAAATTGCTGCCCGGCGAGCGGGTAGCGATAGTGGGCAGCTCAGGTTCCGGCAAGACCACCTTGTTGAACATGCTCGGCGGGTTGGACACGCCCAGCGAAGGCGAGGTCTGGTTGGCTGGCCGTCAGATGTCGGCCCTGAAGGAATCCGAGCGTGGTCGGTTGCGAAATACCGGCCTGGGGTTCGTTTATCAATTTCATCACTTGTTGGCCGAGTTCACCGCTCTGGAAAACGTGTGCATGCCGCTACTGATTGGCAATATGCCGGTTGCGCAGGCACGTGAGCGGGCCAATGCGATGCTGGCTGGCGTCGGGCTTGCCAAACGGGCAGGCCACAAGCCGGCCGAACTGTCCGGCGGTGAACGTCAGCGGGTTGCGATTGCCAGAGCTTTGATTAACCAGCCGGCATGTGTGTTGCTGGATGAGCCAACCGGCAACCTCGACCACCACACAGCGCGGGGTGTTCAGGAATTGATGCTGGAGTTGAGTCAGCGGCTCAACACCGCATTCATGGTGGTGACTCATGATCTGAGCCTTGCCGGGCAAATGGATCGGGTGCTGACCTTGCAGGAAGGGCATCTGCAAGCACGCCAGGATTGACTCGGCGCTTCCGTGGAACATGTCCGCAATGGAGAACGGCCGCTCAGTGAGCGGCCGTTTTTCGTTGCGTTGAACGGCAGATCAGGAATCTGAAGTGGCCACTGTGAGCTCCGAGCGGCCGAGAATCTAGTTCGAGCTCACCGTAGCGCCTTGTTTGGCTATCTGGTAAGGCGCAAATCAAAGAGACAGCGTCCTACCGAAAGCTGCTGGGCGGCATTCTGTTGGCGCGGCCAATCTGCAGTCCCCCAAGAATTAGATCATGCAGAAGGTGAAGGAATCAGGACGTTACCCGTGCCGGCAGCGGTAGCATCGGCGAATGATAGTCGCTCAGCTTTGACTACGACGTCGCAGTTTGCGTTGTTGCCAGTTGCGGGATACCCATAGTCGCCAATACAACATGGTGGCACCGTAACCTATCAGAGCCAGGATAATGCCAAATAGCATCGATCCGAGCAGTAACGGTTGCCAGATGTGATGGAATTCTGCGCTAAGCCAGGCCAGTGATAGCTCCATGGGCATGGTGCGTTCCGGCGTCCCCAGCAACAGCGTACCCACCTTGTACTGCACGAAGAATATCGGTGGCATGGTGACCGGATTGGTGAGCCAGACCAGGCCAATGGATACCGGAAGGTTGGCGCGTGCGGGGAGTGCAATGGACGCCGACAGCAGCATCTGCATGGGAATCGGCAGCATCGCCACAAACAAACCAATCGACATCGCCCGCGCAACACTGTGGCGGTTGAGATGCCACAGGTTTGCATCATGCAGAAGAGTCCCCATGAAACGAAGCGACTTGCTTCGCTTAATGCGCTCTGGACTTGGCATGTAGCGTTTGAGAAGGCGGCGGGGCATTGCAGACTAGCCAGCAGCTGGAAGTGAATCAATTATGCATGGAATGCCACGGTCAAACTACCGGCTGGCGGCACTTCAGGTGAACAGGATGTTTCCGCCATGGCGTTGTCAGCCGCGCTTTTTGTATTTTTTGTCGGGCTTATCACACCGTTGCTTATGCCGAGCCTGCCTCCCGGCTGGTCGATCGCAGTTGCGCTGCCGGTTATGCTGGGAGCCGCATTGTCTGGCGGCTCCGGTCGGGTACTTGCGGCATTTCTAGCGGGTCTGATCTGGGCCAGCTACTGTCATCATCAGGCGCTTGATCAGCGCCTCGCGCCTGCCCTTGATGGTCAGAAAGTAGTGCTCGAAGGCCGCATCAGCGGACTGCCCGAACCTACGCTCACCGGCTGGCGCTTCGAATTGGCCGATGCGCGACTGGTCGAAACCGGCGAGGCGTTGCCCCTGATTCGCGCGCACTGGTATGGCGGAGAGCCAGTGACAAGCGACCAGCGCTGGCAGTTCGAAGCGAATCTGCGGCGTCCGCGCGGCATGTCCAATCCGGGAGGATTTGATTATGAAGCCTGGCTCTATGCCCAGGAAATCGGTGCCCTGGGCAGTATTCGTCAAGGTCAGTTGCTCGAGCAACCGGCGGTCAGGCTGAACGGGCTGCGTAGTCGTATAAGGCATCGGCTGGACACAACGCTGGGCGCTCAATCGGGCGGGCAGCGTCTGCTGGCGTTGATAGTGGGTGATCGCAGCGTTCTGAGCGCTGACGACTGGACGGTCATGCAGGCGACGGGGACCAGTCACCTGATGGTGATCTCCGGTTTACATGTGGGCATGCTGGCGTCTCTTGCCTTTCTGATCATGGCAGTGCTTGCCCGGTTGCGTCTGTTTCCTGCCAGGTGGCCGCGGTTCTGGTTTGCCGCGCCATTGGCTGTTCTCTTCGCATCCGGCTATGCAGCGCTGGCAGGCTTTGCGGTGCCGACGCAGCGCGCATTGTTGATGATCATGCTGGTTCTGATCGCGCGGTTGCTGTACCGCCAGCCCGGCCCATGGGTAACCTGGCTAGCCGCGCTTTGCGCCGTGGTCATGGTATCGCCTGCAGCCCCGCTCAAGGCTGGATTCTGGTTATCTTTCATGGCAGTGGGTCTGCTTCTCTTTGGCATGAGCGGAAGGCTTGCCGTACGCGGTATCTGGCTGCGCTGGGGCAAGGCGCAGTGGATCATTTTCGTTGGGCTGTGGCCCTGGCTCGTGCTCTGGGCGATGCCTGTGAGCCTGTCGGCGCCGCTGGTAAACGCAGTTGCCATTCCCTGGGTCAGTCTGGTGGTGGTGCCGGCTGCGTTGCTTGGCGCTGTGCTTGAATTGGCGTTTGGCTGGTCCTGGCTGTTATGGGCCGCCGCGCACGCGCTCGATGCATTGTTTGATGGATTGACCTGGGTTGCTGACTTCCAGGCGCCGCTGCGGATGGCTTTTCCGGATTGGCTGGGTTGGTCGGTTGGGGCTATAGGAACGCTCGCCCTGCTCAGCCCTCTGGGCAGGCTACTGCTCCTGCCTGCGGCGCTGGGCCTGGCCGTTCTGCTGATCCCTGGTCGGCCAAGTCCGGAGCAGGGGGCCATCTGGGTAACCGTGCTGGATGTCGGCCAGGGTTCATCGGTCCTCATTCAGACCCGCAATCATGCGCTGCTTTATGATACCGGGGCACGGCTCAGTAGTGGCTTTGACCTCGGCGAAGCTGTGGTTCATCCAGCCCTGGTTTCGTTCGGACTCAGAAAGCTTGATGCCATGCTGCTGAGCCACGCAGATAACGATCACGCAGGTGGCGCACTGGCCATTCAGCGTCTGATGCGCGTAGAACGGGTACTATCGGGCGAGTACGAGCGCCAAGAGGCCGCCTTGAATGCCGAGCAGTGTCGTGCGGGTGACAGCTGGGACTGGGATGGTGTGCATTTTGCTGTTCTGTATGCTGCAGGCGCGCCGGCTGATTCCAACGATCGCTCCTGCGTGCTTAAAGTCACCACGGGTGAGTCCAGCCTGTTGCTCACCGGTGACCTGGGCATGGCCGGGGAGTACGAGCTGTTAGCCGAGGATGTGCAGGCAAGCTTGCTTCTTGCACCCCATCACGGCAGTCGTAGCTCGTCATCCTATGCTTTTATTCGCGCCGTTGCGCCACGCTGGGTGGTGTTCAGCGCGGGCCATGGCAACCGCTTCGGTCATCCTCACCAGAGCGTTGTGCAACGCTACCGCGAACTCGGCGCCGAACCTGTTTATACTGCGACGTCCGGAGCTGTGCGGTTCGTCCTGAATGGAACAGGACAGAGCATGCAGCTGTGGAGCTGGCGTGAGCATTCAAGACGCTTCTGGCATGAATAGTCCAGCACTTGATATCCGCCGGGGCCGCGGTATACGCGGTCTGTGCTAGAGTATTCAACCATTTGGGGGAGGGATCGCTTGTGTGGGAATTGATCAGTGCGGGTGGTTGGCTAATGTTGCCAATTCTGGTGTCATCGGTAATTGCCGTCGCCATTGTAATAGAGCGACTGTGGACGCTGCGCAGCAGCAAGGTCGCACCGCCAAGCCTGCTCGGGCAGGTCTGGCGCTGGGTCAAGGAAGGCCAGCTGGATTCGGTAAAACTGAAGACACTCCGTGCCGACTCACCCCTGGGCGAGGTCCTCGCTGCGGGCCTGGCCAACTCCCGTCATGGCCGGGAGATCATGAAGGAAAGCATCCAGGAATCGGCCGGCAAGGTGATTCACGAGATGGAGCGCTACCTCAGCACGCTTGGCACCATCGCAGCCATTACGCCCTTGCTGGGTCTGCTTGGCACGGTAGTCGGCATGATCGATGTGTTCAGCGCGATCATGGCGCAGGGTACCGGTAATACGGGTGTGCTCGCCGGGGGCATCTCCAAGGCGTTGATGACCACCGCGGCGGGCCTCACCGTAGCAATTCCGGCCCTGTTCTTTCATCGGTTTCTGATGCGCCGCATCGATGAATTGGTGATTGCCATGGAGCAGGAAGCCACCAAACTGGTTGAAGTCATCCAGGGTAATCGTGATGTCGATGCGTCGGCGGCCGCCCAGGATGGCGCTCCGTTGCGTCCCGGCAGCGTTCGCAAGGGAGCCTGACCGTGAACTTCCGGCGTACGCGACCCGAGGAGATCAGCGTCAACCTGACTCCGCTGATTGACGTAGTGTTTTTGCTGCTGATTTTCTTCATGGTATCGACCACCTTTACCCGGGAAACGCAGTTGGAGCTGGACCTGCCCGAGGCTGCTTCGGGTAATCCGGTCGAAAGCCGCGCGCAGCAGATCGAACTGACGATTTCAGCGACTGGAGAGGTAGCGATCAACGATAAAACGCTGCTGGCTCCGGGACTGGATACCATCAAAGGTGCGCTGCAGCGCGAGTCGGCCGGCGATACCAGCCTGCCCGTTGTGATCACTGCAGACGGTAAGGCATCGCACCAGTCGGTGATTACCGTTATGGACGCGGCAGGGCAGCTGGGCTTCAGCCGCCTGCGACTGACCACCAGCGAGCTGGAGGCGGGCGACGGTCAGTGAAACAGCTGTCGCTCGAACAGTTCATGCTGCGTGCCTGGTATGAAGGGCACGCCTGGCTGAAGCTGCTGCGACCTTTGTCCATGCTATATCGAGCGGTGGCGGTCCGCCGTCGCCGCTCGTATCTCTCTGATCCCGCTGTCAGCTGGAAGCCGCCTGTTCCCCTGATCGTGGTTGGCAATATCACCCTGGGCGGCACCGGCAAGACCCCGATGACTATCTGGTTGATTGAGCATTTCCAGCGCCGGGGGTTTAGCCCCGGCGTCATCAGCCGTGGCTACGGTGCGGCTCCGCCGTCGCTTCCCTGGCTGATCGACGCTGCGCTCGATACGTCCGAGCAGGTCGGGGATGAGCCGCTGCTGGTAGCTCGGCGCTGCAATGTCCCGGTTGTCATCGACCCTGATCGCTCACGCGCGGCCAGGCAATTGTTGGCCCAGCGGAATGTCGACCTGATTATCAGTGATGATGGATTGCAGCACTACCGGATGGGCCGCACGCTTGAGCTGGCGCTGATTGATGCTGCGCGTGGCCTGGGAAATGCGCGGTGTTTGCCGGAAGGCCCCCTGCGCGAACCCGCGGAACGGCTCGATTCCGTCGACTTTGTTATCCGCAACGGCGCCGAGTTCGACCGCCCTGACGGTTTCGCAATGCAACTGCGACCCGCTGCGCTGGTGAATCTGCTTACAGGAGAACGCTGCAGTATCGAAAGCTGGCCGCACGGCAGGGAGATCAGCGCTGTCGCAGGTATCGGTAACCCGAGCCGTTTCTTCGATACCCTGAAAGGCCTGTCTTTCAGCCCTCGAGAGTATGCCTTTGGCGATCATGCCGATTACAATGCCGACAGTTTTGCCGGGCTGGATGCAGCCCTGCCGGTAATCATGACCGAAAAAGACGCTGTCAAATGCATCGGTTTTGCACAGGCCAGCTGGTGGTATCTGGCTGTCGACGCCGAGCTGAGCGACGCCTTCGCCGGGGCGCTGGACGCCAGGCTTGGCGCTGCTTATTAACCTTTCCCAGGAGTCGTACCATGGATCCCAAACTGCTTGATATTCTCGCCTGCCCCCTATGCAAGGGTCCGCTGGTCCAGAACAGCGACAAGACCGAGCTTTGGTGTCGCGCTGATGGTCTGGCATTTCCGGTTCGCGACGGTATCCCGGTGATGCTGGAGAGCGAGGCGCGGTCGCTCGACGCAGATGAACGGCTGGATCGCTGATATGTACCACGTCATTATCCCGGCGCGCTATGCGTCCACGCGTTTGCCGGGCAAGCCGCTGCAGGACATTGCCGGCAAACCAATGATTGAGCATGTCTGGAATCAAGCCCGCAAAAGCCAGGCCGAGAGCGTGACAGTGGCGACCGATGATCAACGCATCGCTGACGCCTGTCGCGGTTTCGGTGCCGACGTGATCATGACCCGCGCTGACCATCCCTCCGGCACCGACCGGCTACAGGAAGTGGTCACTCAGCTTGGCCTGGATGACAATGCCTGTGTGGTGAACGTCCAGGGCGATGAGCCGCTGGTTCCGCCTGCACTGATCGATCAGGTGGCGGGCAATCTGCTTCAGTTTCCTGAGGCAAGTATCGCGACGCTCTCCGAACCGCTCACGGATATCGACACCTTATTCAATCCGAATGCGGTCAAGGTAGTGACTGACAACCGGGGGTTCGCACTGTATTTCAGCAGGGCCCCCATCCCCTGGTGCCGTGATCAGTTTGCAAACAAACCTCAGGCGCTCCCGGAAGGTGTCCCTTTTCAGCGACACATTGGCCTTTATGCCTACAAGGTCAGCTTCCTGCACGACTATGTGGGCTGGCCAGCGAGCCCGCTGGAGACAGCCGAAGCCCTGGAACAGCTGCGCGCGCTCTGGTTCGGTTGCCGGATCCATGTTGCCGAGGCCTGCGAGATTCCGCCGGCCGGAGTCGATACGGCGGCCGACCTGGATCGCGTCCGTGCCGTACTAGGTGCCCTGTAATGCGGGTGTTGTTCGTTTGTCTGGGCAATATTTGTCGCTCCCCGTCAGCACAGGGTGTGTTTGAAAAGTTGTTGGCGAGCAGTGAGCTGGCCAGCGATGTCGCGGTGGGTTCTGCAGGTACCGCTGACTATCACGTGGGAAAACCGCCGGATCGCCGCGCCATCGCTGCAGCCTCACGTCGCGGCGTGGATATCAGCACATTGAGCGCCAGGGCGGTGGCCGACAGTGATTTTGCTGAGTTTGATCTGATCCTCGCTGCGGACCATAGCAACCTGCAGGAGCTGTTGCGTCGCGCACCAGCAGACTGCGCCGCGAAAATCCGCTTGTTCATGAGTTACGCCCCGAATGACGGCGAGGAAATTCCGGATCCCTATTATGGCGGCGACCAAGGCTTTGAGGGTGTCCTCGACATGCTTGAGCGCGCATCGCAGGGTCTGCTGGCAAGCCTGGGTGAATACTCCTCAGCGACCACGGCCAGCTAATCATGTTTGAAGTGATCGCCAACGCTGACCTGCGTACGCACAATACCTTCGGTATCAGCGAGCGTGCCGAGCGGCTGGCATTTGTGGATAACGACAGACAATTGCTGGAAGCCTTATCCCTTGCGAACAGGCACGCGTGGCCGGTAACCCTCCTTGGAGGTGGCAGCAACCTGGTGCTGGCCGCACCCGTTCCGGGCCTGGTGCTGGCTATGCGCAGCCGTGGCCGCCGCGTGGTCTCGCGTAGCGGCCAGGATGTGATAGTCGAAGCAGAAGCAGGGGAGAACTGGCATGCGCTGGTCAACTGGTCCCTGGATCTTGGCTTGTGTGGCCTGGAAAACCTTTCTCTCATACCAGGCACTGCTGGCGCCGCGCCGGTACAGAATATTGGCGCCTATGGCGTAGAGTTGGAGGATGTTTTCGAAAGCGTCGAGGTGTATGACAGGCGCACTGCAGTGATCTGCCGGCTTTACCGTGAGCAATGCCGGTTTGCCTACCGCGACAGCCTGTTCAAAAAAGAGCCGGGTCGTTACGTTATCCTGCGACTCCGGCTGCGCCTGTCGTCAGTGCCCCACCCGAAGCTTGAGTACGGACCGCTCGCCAATGCCTGGCGGGCGACTGGTTTGCAGCGCGCCGATGCCCGGGTTGTCAGCGAGCTGGTATGCCAGATTCGTCGTTCCAAACTGCCAGATCCCTCGCAGCTGGCTAACGCGGGTAGTTTCTTCAAGAACCCGCTGGTGTCGGCTGAGCAGGCCACGCAACTGCAGCGCAGCTGGCCGGGCTTGCCGACCTTTGTCCAATCGGATGGGCGTTACAAGTTGGCTGCCGGTTGGCTGATTGATCAGGCGGGCTGGAAAGGCTACCGCGATGGAGACGCTGGCGTACACCGGGAGCAGGCACTGGTATTGGTGAATTACGGTGGGGCGAGGGGAGAGGAGATAATGGGACTCGCCGCCCGGATCCAATCGGATATCCAGCAACGTTTTGGCGTAATGCTGGAGATGGAACCGTTGTTAATCGGCCGACGAGAGCTGGAAGCTGGAAGCTGGAAGCTGGAAGGGTGAGATCGGAGTTGTTGGTTGGTTTTTTGGGCTCGTTCGGGCGACGAAAGGGTAGGCCGCCCGCGGTGGGCGAGTGTGTCTCCTGGGTGTGTCGAGTGCCTGCTCGACGCTGGGTTTGCACGGAGCCACACATCGACACGCTGCTGCGAGTGGCGATCGTGAGGTTTGTGCGCGCGACGGTTTGCCGTAGAGCAGGCGCTCTACAGCCCCAGGGGGCGCAGCGCTCTGGTAGAGCATAGTTTTACCCGGGAGATTTCACCCCACCTTCGGCGGCGCGCTGTCGCGCCTCAAACATGAGTTGCAATGAGCTGGGACGCTAAAATTTTGCTCTTTTCGTCGCCCGATCGAGCGCAAAGGATCAACCATCAACGCTAACCTAGCCCTTCCAGCTTCCAGCTTCCAGCCTTAAGCCCTCGGCTCCAAACTAGCCAACTAGCCAACTAGCCAACTAGCCAACTAGCCAACTAGGCGCAGGGTCGCGGTGGGGCTTAAAAAACGTGGCCACAAAAAAGGGGATGCCGAAGCATCCCCTTTTTTATGAAGCCCGATTACTGTTTGGGCTCTTCCTGTTGTTGCTCCAGCGCATGGGTGTCCGGATGACCTTCCTTCCCTGTGCCATCGTGCGTCGGCCGCGTTCTGGATGAAGCACGTTCCTCGGCTGCTTCGTCACGCTGCTGGCCCTGGACGTGCGTGTCCGGATGATCCTTTACATCGCTCGGCTCCGGCAGCTCGTCGGTTGTTTCCAGATCGGTCCGATTCAGCACGTCCTGCTGCTGTTCTACCGCATTGGTCGCAGGGTGCGCCTGGCCACCAGTGGCATCATGCGTTGGCTTCGCAGTCTCGGTTGCCGATTCTTCTGGTGTGACAAACTGCTGGCCCAATACATGAGTATCCGGATGTTGATCATCGCCGGTGGCGTTGGCGGAAGCAGGGGCTTCGACGGTCTCGAGTGGCGTGTCGGCCTGCTCTGCTGCAGGTTTTTCAGCTTCGCGAGCCTGCTCTTCGGCAAGACGCTTGGCTTCCTGCTGGCGACGACGGATTTCCCGTGGATCGTTGTAGGCACGGCCGCTTTCAGTCAGCATCGGAGCCGGCTTGGAGACGGGCTCTGGTGCTGCTGCCTTTTCTGGCTCAGTTACCTGCGGTGCCGCAACGGGCTCCGTGACAGCTGTCTCGGCGGGCGATTCAGTCTCCTGTGCCACAGGATCGGCTGCCTGCTCGGCTTTCTCAGGTTCCTCAGCGACGGGCTTCGTCTCGGGTACCGGAGTTTCCACCGCTTCCTCGTTAACCCGGGTAGCCGGGCGATCTGTCTCGGCCGGTGCAGCGACAGCCTCGGGTGCGGCAGGCGTCGGGACGGAGTCAGGCTGAACAGTGGGCGTGCCGTCAGTCTCCTCGTCTGAATCCTGGCGGCTGGACTGGCTGAAGGCTTCCACTGCGTTCTCAATCGATTGCTCGGCGTTGACTGCAGTCTGGTTCAGACCGGTTTCGACAGGCATCTTGACTTGTTCAAGTGGGTTAGCTGTATCAGTTGACTGCGCCTCGTCTTGCGACGCGGGCACCGTTTTCGGCTCCTCACCGATTGACGACGCGATCGCGGCTGTCGCAGCAATGGCTGCCGCCGCCGGCACTACATCGCTGTTCGGGTCAGAGGCGTCCAGGGTGGAGGCAGAAGACTCTGCATCGGTTTGCGCATTGTTCTCTGCGGCAGTCTCGTCCTGAGCGGGGCGGCTGCGACGGTTGTTGCGGCGACGCTGACTGTTACGCGAGCGGCGCTTCGGACGGTCACCCTCGTTACCAGCTTCATCAGCCTGAGCCTCAGCCGTTACCGGCTCTTCTATGGCAGCCGCCGTTTCTTCGTTGCGCTGGGGGCGACGCTCTGCAGGCGCTGCGCTGCGGTTGATTTCGGTATCCTGCTGTGCACGTGGTTCGCTGGCTGTCTCCTGGCTACGGCGACGACGGCGCGTAGTGGTTTCTGCTGGCTTGCTTTCAACCGGGGCAGGCGCCTGCGTAGTGGCGGCCGGTTCTTCGATATTGCGCTCGGCACGCTCCGGTTTGGGCGCACGCTCAGGGCGCGGCGGGCGCGGGGTCTGAGCCTTGTCGCTGCGATCACTGCGCTGACGCCGGTTGCGCGTATTGCTGCGTCCTTCGCTGCTGCGATTATTCTCGCGTGGCTTGCGCTCTGGGGTGGCTGTTGCGGCGGCAGGCTTGCTCTCTTCGGCCGGCTCCTCATCGCTGGCAAACAGACTGACCAGTGATTTGATCAAACCCTTGAAAAGGCCTGGCTGGGTCTCGTGAATCGCCTGGGTGGCTGCAATCGGGGCAACCGGTGTAGGTGCTGGACGGGAAGGGGAAATGCTCTTCACCGCAGCTTCCTGACGAACAATGGCGCGAGTCTGGCTGACTGGCACGGGCTCCTCGGCGACAATATCTGCGCTCATGGTGTAGCTGGTTTCGCCGTTCAGTACCGATTCGTGATCGTCACGCAGACGCTGAACTTCGAAATGGGGCGTTTCCATGTGCTCGCTGGGCAGAATCAGAACGCGAACCTTGTTCCGGGCTTCGGTCAAGGCCAGTGCTTCGCGCTTTTCGTTGAGCAGGAAAGTGGCGACAGCGATGGGCACGTGTGCCCGTACTTCTGCAGTACGGTCCTTAAGCGCTTCTTCCTCGATCAGGCGGAGCACCGAAAGCGACAGTGATTCGACGTCACGGATGGTGCCGCGGCCATTACAACGCGGGCAGACAATGCCGCTGGTTTCGCCAAGTGACGGGCGCAGACGCTGGCGAGACATCTCCAGCAGGCCAAAGCGCGAGATGCGACCCACCTGCACCCGGGCGCGATCAGCCTCCAGGCTTTCGCGCACGCGCTCTTCCACTGCGCGCTGGTTTTTTGCCGGGCTCATGTCGATGAAGTCGATGACGATCAAGCCGCCGATGTCGCGCAGACGCAGCTGGCGAGCGATTTCTTCTGCCGCTTCCAGGTTGGTCTGTAAGGCGGTGTCTTCGATATCAGTACCCTTGGTCGCACGCGCCGAGTTGATATCAATAGATACCAGGGCTTCGGTGTGGTCGATGACTATCGAGCCGCCGGAGGGTAGTTTTACTTCGCGTTCGAAGGCCGTTTCAATTTGGCTTTCAATCTGGAAACGGTTGAACAGCGGCACGCTGTCTTCATACAGTTTGACCTTGGTGGCGTACTGCGGCATCACCTGGCTGATGAAGTTGAGTGCTTCTTCCTTCACCGTTTCGCTGTCGATGAGGACTTCGCCGATGTCCTGGCGCAGGTAGTCGCGGATTGCACGAATAATGACATTGCTTTCCTGATAGATCAGGAACGGAGCGCTACGCTCCGAGGAGGCGGACTTGACGGCTTCCCATAATTGAAGCAGGTAGTCGAGATCCCATTGCAGTTCTTCTGCGCTGCGGCCCAGACCGGCGGTACGCACGATCATGCCCATGTCCGGCGGGACGTTCAGGCTGTTTATGGCCTCGCGCAGTTCGTTGCGCTCTTCGCCTTCAATGCGGCGCGAGATACCACCGGCCCGGGGGTTGTTTGGCATCAGGACCAGATAGCGGCCTGCCAGACTGATGAAACTGGTTAGTGCTGCGCCTTTGTTGCCACGCTCTTCCTTGTCGACCTGGACAATGATTTCCTGGCCTTCCTTGAGCACTTCCTTGATGTTGACGCGGCCTTCAGGCTGTTTGGTGAAGTACTCGCGGGAGATTTCCTTGAGAGGGAGAAAGCCATGGCGCTCCGAGCCGAAATCGACAAAAGCGGCTTCCAGGCTGGGTTCTACTCGAGTGATCCGGCCTTTATAGATGTTGGCTTTCTTCTGTTCGCGTGCGCCGGATTCAATATCCAGGTCGTACAGGCGCTGGCCATCTACCAGGGCTACTCGCAACTCTTCGGGTTGAGTTGCGTTGATCAGCATTCTTTTCATGAAGTACCGTTGTGTTCCAGTGCTTCTCTGGAAAACACGAGTACGGCACCTGCGACTCGTCCGTTAGGTGTCAGGTGTGTTTCTGCTTGGGCCAAACCTTGCCCTTGTTCAGAGTTCATATCGCGCCCGTTGGCGGCGACAGTTGAGTCTGTGGCGAGTACAGCGAAACGATACTTTAGGGAGGAATCAGCCGGACTGGGAACGGGGACACAATGAAATGGCAAGTGTCAGCGCTCGTCACATGATCCTGAAGCTGTGCATCTCCACCTAAACACTTACCCATCTGAATCGGGTGCCGCTCATCGTTTTCCGGAGAGCGGGTTTATATTCTGTTTGCGCATGTGGCAAACAGGGTGTCGATCATAGTGGCCGCCGGCATCTGTTTTGGCCTGGCTAAGCCTCTATCTCGGTATTTCTGGGGAACGTCTGCAGGACGAGTGTTCATCCATCTTCCCCGGCTGCAATAACCGCAGCTCGCCGGACTATATCAGCATTTTTTAAGTGCTTCAATTGCATGAAAAAATGTATCATGCGCGGATGAAAATTCCTGCATCTGAAGCGCCTTCTGCCGTGCAAACCGTGCTGATTCCCGAGGACCTGGCCGGGCAGCGCATTGACAACTTCCTGCTTACTCGCCTCAAAGGCGCTCCAAGAACCCTGATTTACCGGATTCTCCGTAAGGGGGAAGTGCGGGTGAACAAGGGGCGGATCAAGCCTGACTACCGGTTGAAGGCGGGTGACAGCGTACGGATTCCGCCGGTGCGCCTGCCGGAGCCCAACGAGCCCGCGCTCGTAGGACGCGGCATATTGCAAGCTTTGGAAGCCAGCATTCTGTATGAAGACAAAGCGCTGATTGTCGTCAACAAGCCGGCAGGTCTGGCGGTGCATGGTGGTAGCGGTTTGAATTTTGGCGTGATTGAGGCTATTCGTCAGTTGCGGCCTGAAGCCAGTGGTCAGCTGGAGCTGGTGCACCGGCTGGATCGTGACACCTCCGGCTGCCTGATGATTGCCAAGCGGCGCAGCATGTTGCGCCATTTGCACGCGGCGCTGCGAGGCGACAACGGTAGCGATAGCGTGACCAAGCGATACATTGCGCTGGTGCGTGGCCGCTGGCCGGCCACCACCAAGCGGGTGCACGCTCCGTTGCAGAAAAACAATCTGCGTTCTGGTGAGCGGATGGTTGAGGTAGACGCGGACGGCAAGGAATCCCTGACCGAGTTTCGTGTGCTGCAGCGTTTTGGTGATTTCGCCACGCTGGTCGAGGCGCAGCCTATCACTGGCAGAACGCATCAGATCCGCGTGCATGCCCGCCATGCAGGGCATCCGATAGCCGGCGACCCCAAGTATGGTGATGACGATTTCTCGCAGAAGATAAAAGAGCTGGGTGGTAAACGTTTATTTCTGCACGCAGCCTCGTTGCGTACAGAGCTGCCAGATGGTGCGGTGCTGGAAATCAGTGCTGAACCCGGTCAGATGTGGGACAGCACCCTGGCGCGATTAACCGGCTATGAATGAATTCAATACTCTGATCTTCGATTGGGATGGCACGCTGGTGGATTCGGTCGAGAAAATCGTCGAGGCCATGCAGGTGGCGGCCGATGAAGTGGGTTTGCTTGTTCCGGCTGCCGGGGCTGTGCGCGGCATTATTGGTTTGGGATTGCCCGAGGCCATCGCCACCCTGTACCCCGAGTTGGATGACCCATCGCGGGCTGCGGCTCTCAAGCAAGCATACAGCGACTGCTATATCCGGCTGGAGCTTACTCCTTCGCCTATGTTTGAGGGGGTGATGGATACACTGGATGCGTGCCGGAAGCAGGGTTTCAATCTTGCGGTGGCAACCGGCAAGAGCCGGCGTGGGCTCCAGCGGATTCTCGCACAGCATGGTCTGACGGATTATTTCGATGCCACGCGCTGTGCCGACGAAACGGCCAGCAAGCCGCATCCGTTGATGCTGCGGGAAATATTGGCGCAGCTGGACGTTGCGCCTGAGCAGGCGTTGATGGTTGGCGATAGCGAGTTCGATATGCACATGGCGCGTAATGCCGGCATGGCGGGTGTTGCGGTCAGCTACGGGGCGCAGAGCAGGGAGCAGCTGTTGTGTTGCGACCCGGTGCACTGCATTGATGAGTTTATTGAGTTCCACGGCTGGGTGATGCCGCGTTACGGCGCCCGCCAGACAATCGAGGTATGAGCATGCAAGGGGATGAGTGGACCGAAGGTCCGATGCGCTCCAGGGAGGAGGTTGCAGTGGAGAAAGAAGATCGCAAAGCCTGGCAATTGCTGGACAAAACGCTGCAGGCCTCGGTTCAGGAACAGCGTCGGTCGCGCCGCTGGGGCATCTTCTTCAAGTCGCTGACATTCCTGTATCTACTTGGCGCTTTCCTGATGCTTTCGCCCTGGGGTGGCGGGGACGGTGCCGGTACAACGGAGCCGCATACCGCTGTGGTTGAACTGCGCGGCACTATCGCGGATCTCGAAGAGGCCAGCGCCGACAATCTGGTGACTAGCCTGCGGCGCGCCTTTGAAGACGAGAACACCAAGGGCGTGGTGCTGCGTATCAATAGTCCGGGCGGCAGTCCGGTTCAGTCTGGCTATGTGTACGATGAAATCAAGCGGCTGCGCGGTGAGCATCCGGATATCAAACTCTATGCAGTCATCGCGGATATAGGTGCCTCGGGTGCCTATTACATTGCCGCCGCGGCGGATGAGATATATGCCGACAAGGCCAGCCTGGTCGGCTCAATCGGTGTGACGGCAGCCGGATTTGGTTTTGTTGGCACGCTGGACAAGCTGGGTGTCGAGCGCCGGACGTACGCGGCCGGTGAGCATAAAACCTTTCTTGATCCCTTTCAGCCAGAAAAAGCCGATGAACGCGAGTTCTGGCAATCCGTGCTGAACAATACCCACCAGCAATTTATCGATCAGGTAAAGGCGGGGCGGGGCGATCGGCTCAAGGATCACCCTGATCTCTTCAGTGGTTTGGTGTGGTCTGGCGAACAGGCGCTTGAGTTGGGCTTGATTGATGGGTTGGCCAGTACTTCTAGTGTTGCCCGGGACATCATTGGGGCTGAAGAAACGGTGGACTTTACTCATCGAGAGTCCCCTCTGGCGCGGTTTACCCGGCAGCTCGGCACGAGCATCGGCGCGGCGTTGGCCAGGCAGTTGGAGTTGGCCAGTACTGCGCCGGCTCCAACCCTGCGCTAGCTGTCCTGGTCAGGGAATCTGAATACCTTGCTGCCTGAGCATCTCGCATAGCCTGATCAGGGGAAGACCGATCAGGCTGGTGGGGTCGTCGCCGCGCAGCGCCCTGAACAGACTGATACCCAGTCCCTCCGCTTTGAAGCTGCCCGCGCAATCATATGGTTGTTCGCGGGCCAGGTAGCGTTCAATGCTGGCATCGTCCAGCGTCCGGAACACGACTTCGAACGGCACATAGTCCTGTTGATAGTCGCCCGTGGCGGAGTTGAGCAGACATAGTGATGTGACGAAACGTACAGCTCTGCCGCTGCACTGGCGCAGTTGGGCTGCGGCAGTGGCGTGATCGCCGGGCTTGCTGACTGGATCGTCCCCCAGCAGCAGTACCTGGTCCGAACCGATTATCAGATGATTCGGGAAGCGTTCTGCCAGAGCTCGTGCTTTCTCCAGCGCCAGGCGCAGTGTCAGTTGTTCCGCGGTTTCGTTAGCTTGGGGGTCTTCATTTATATGGGGAGCTGCCCATTCGAAGGGCAGCTGCAAGCGCTGCAGCAGCGCGCGGCGGTATGGGGAGCTGGATGCCAGTACCAGGCCAGGCATTAGGAGTTCCTTTTGCGGTGGAGAAGGGGCAGTGCTGCGGCTATCCTAAGGCAGAATGGACATCGGACGCGATCCAGGAGTCGCTTTGCCTCACTTCGGGTGGGGCCGCGCTGACACGGGAGCAGACCCTGTGCATATTTCTGCAAATAGTTTTGACAGCGGAGGGCGTGGTCCCTAGAATTGCGCGCTTATGTCAGGACCTATACCCGCACACATTGAGCCGCACAAGCTGATTGACCGCAGCATCGTTCTGGAAGGGACGGTTCCTGCGAGCAAGATGCCGCGTCTGAGCGCCTTACTGGACGCCCCCGCTAAAGATGTACAGGTAAAACTGTCGTTTTCGCGTGACGAACAGGGCGTGCATGCCATGCACGGCCATTATCAGGTCGATGTGGCGCTGATTTGTCAGCGCTGCCTTGAGCAGGTAATGATCCCGCTCGACAGTGAGTGCGACGTGGGTTTTGTAAGCAGTGACGAGGCGGCCAAGAACCTGCCCCGGAACTATGAACCGGTTATCTTGGATGATGAAAAACTCGATCTGCACGCTTTGATCGAAGATGAGCTCTTGCTGGCCCTGCCAGCGGTTCCGATGCATCCAACGGGAACATGTCAGCATCCACCAGGTTATCAGCCCGATATCCCGGAGCCGGAGGAAGAAGCCGAAAAGCCCAACCCTTTCAGCGTGCTGGCCAAGTTGAAACGTGATACCTAAAGCTTAGGAGCTTATAGTCATGGCTGTACAGCAGAACAAAAAGTCTCGTTCCGCGCGTGACATGCGTCGCTCACACGATGCTCTGTCCGCACCGTCCTTGTCTGTTGACAAGACTACTGGTGAGACTCACCTTCGTCACCACGTATCTCCCGATGGCTTCTATCGCGGCCGCCAGGTGATCAACAAGGACAACGACGAGTAAGTCTTGTCCACGTCAATTTGCCCAGGTCCGCTGATAGTACGTTGCGGTCAATGACGACACCTCAAATGACCCTGGCAATTGATGTAATGGGCGGGGACTTCGGTCCCCGTTGCATTATCCCCGCCGTAGCTCGCTCCCTTCGTCAATATCCCGATCTGAATGTTGTGCTGGTTGGTTCTGCCGACCCGGTCCAGCAACTTGCAAAAGAGCATCTGTTGCCGCCACAGCGCGTGCAGTATGTGTTCACCTCCGATGTAGTGCTCTCCACCGATTCGCCCGCCAGCATCCTGCGCGCCAAGCCGGACGCGTCCATGCGTGTGGCGATTGAGCAGGTCCGCGATGGCAAGGCCCAGGCGTGTTTGAGCGCGGGCAATACCGGCGCGCTGATGGTGCTGGCCAGATCCGTGCTGGGCACCCTTGAGGGTATCCAGCGCCCGGCGATCATGGCGGCGCTGCCGGTAGCAGGGCGCTCCTGTTACGTACTTGATCTGGGTGCCAATGTTGATTGCTCCGCCCAGCAGCTATTCGAGTTCGCGGTGATGGGGTCCGAAGCCGTGGCCGAACTTACCGGTATCGATCGCCCACGTATCGGTCTGCTGAACATCGGCGAGGAAATCAACAAGGGAGGTCAGCGCGTCCGGGAGGTGGCAGAAATGCTGCGCGCCTGTCAGGAGCTTAATTACATCGGGCATGTCGAGGGCGACGGCTTGTTCCGCAATCAGGCGGACGTGGTGGTCTGTGACGGATTTGTCGGCAACATAATGCTCAAGAGTTGTGAGGGGCTGGCTGTATATATGCAGAACGAGACGCGTCGCGCGCTGCAGGGCAGTCGTACGCTACGTCTGCTCAGCCCCCTGCTGCGGCGCGTGCTGCGCCCGGTTTATGAGCGCCACGATCCAGCGCGATATAATGGCGCCACGTTACTCGGGTTGTCCGGCGTGGTGGTGAAAAGTCACGGTGCTGCCAGCCAGGCTGGCTTCGAAGCAGCGATTGGCCAAGCGATACTGGCCAGTCAGGCAGGATTGCCGAAACGTATCGCAAAACGGCTGGTCACCTGTAGGCAACCGCGGGTGTGACCTGGTGTTGCTGCGGTGCATCCAACCTGCATTCTGATTCACTCAATCCTTCAATTACTTCAATAACGAGGAAGGCTGCATGACTCAATCCCTCGCATTCGTTTTTCCCGGCCAGGGTTCCCAGGCTTTAGGTATGCTCTCGGAGCTGGCAAAACAGGAGCCGCTGATCGGCGAAACCTTTGCCGAAGCGTCAAGCGCGCTGGGGTACGATCTATGGCAATTGTGCCAGGACGGTCCGGTGGAAGAGCTGAATCGCACTGATCGGACCCAGCCAGCGATTCTGGCCGTTTCAGTTGCCTTGTGGCGTTTGTGGTGTGCGCAGAGCGAAGTGCGTCCGGCGTTTGTCGCAGGGCACAGCCTGGGTGAATATTCAGCATTGGTGGCTGCCGAGGTTATGGGGTTTGCGGACGCGCTGCGGCTGGTCGAACGTCGAGGTCAGCTGATGCAGCAGGCCGTGGCTGAAGGCGCGGGCGGCATGGCGGCGATTCTCGGCCTGGACGATGAAAAAATCATCGAGATCTGTGCCGTCGCTGCTCAAGGCGAGGTGGTCAGCGCGGTTAACTTCAATGCTCCCGGCCAGGTGGTCATCGCAGGTCAGGCGAGTGCTGTGCAGCGGGCCATTGAGGCTTGCAAGGAAGCTGGTGCCAAGCGTGCCATTGCCTTGCCGGTCAGCGTGCCGTCACATTGCGCGCTGATGAAGCCGGCAGCGGAGCAGTTGGCCAAGGACTTTTCCGCTCTGGAGTGGGGCGCACCGACCATTACGTTGGTACAGAATGTCACCGCACGGCCCGCGGCCGACACAGATGCGCTACGCTCGTTGTTGGTGGAGCAGCTGTACAGTCCGGTGCGCTGGGTTGAAAGTATCGAGTATCTGGCGGCGCAAGGCGTTACTGATCTGGTCGAGTGTGGTCCAGGAAAGGTATTGTCCGGGTTGAACAAGCGCTGCGCTAAAGGGGTCAATACCCATCATCTGGATACCATCGACGGCTTCTCCGCCACCCGAGCAACATTCAAACAAGGAGCTTGAGCATGAGTCTGGAAGGAAAGGTAGCGCTGGTCACTGGCGCAAGTCGGGGAATCGGCCAGGCCATTGCCCACGAGCTGGCTGCTCAGGGGGCAGTCGTTGTCGGGACTGCAACCAGCGACCGGGGCGCGGCTGAGATAGCCGAGAAACTTGCCGAAGCAGGGTACAAGGGCACAGGGCTCAAGCTTGATGTACGCGACCCCCAGTCTGTTTCCGATGTGCTTGAGCGCATCACCAACGAATTTGGCGCCCCACTGATTCTCGTCAATAACGCAGGGATCACCAGCGATAACCTGCTGATGCGGATGAAAGAAGAAGAGTGGGAAGACGTCATCAGTACTAACCTGAGTTCGGTGTACCGTCTGTCAAAGGCTGTACTCAGGGGTATGACCAAGGCACGCTGGGGACGTATCATTAACATCAGTTCCGTAGTCAGCGGGATGGGCAACGGCGGACAATCCAACTATGCTGCAGCCAAGGCGGGCATGGAAGGCTTCGCAAGATCACTGGCGCGGGAAGTAGGCTCCAGGTCGATTACCGTTAATTCCGTTGCTCCGGGGTTCATTGATACCGATATGACCCGGGCTCTGAATGAAAATCAGCGATCAGTCATGCTCGAACAGATCCCTCTGGGGCGTCTGGGACAAGCGGAGGAGATTGCAGCAGTGGTGAGTTTCCTGGCAGGTGAGCCTGCTGGCTATATCACGGGTGCGACAATTCCGGTCAATGGCGGCATGTTCATGGGCTGAATATCCGGCAAACCCTATCCACTTTCGGGTGGCACGGGTATGCTTTCGCAGTCAAGAATCTCTCGGTGAGGGTCTACCTGGCCGGCACCGTTTACACATAGATGCTTTTGGCGCTTGAAAAATCGCGAATCGTTTCTATAAACTACCCGCAGTCCGGCTTCTCGGAACTGCAAATAGGAGTGAGAACAAGGTATGAGTACCATCGAAGAACGCGTCAAGAAAATCGTTGCCGAACAGCTCGGCGTCAAAGAAGAAGAAGTGACCAACAACGCTTCTTTCGTTGAGGATCTTGGTGCTGACTCCCTCGACACCGTCGAGTTGGTGATGGCTCTCGAAGAAGAGTTCGAGACCGAGATTCCGGATGAAGAAGCCGAGAAGATCACCACTGTCCAGGAAGCTATCAACTACGTGAACTCCAACCAGAAGTAATCGCGTAGCCTGATAAGGGCCAGTAAAAAGCCGCAGTCCTGTTCAAGTACTGCGGCTTTTTAGTATCTGCAGCGAGCGTTTTGTATTCTGGCGTGCTCGCTTGAGTTGCCGTGGTCGCGCATTATGCGACAATACCGCGCTCGCGGGAGGCTATGGCTTCCCCGTGCTTCTCGATAGTTGAATAAGGAGTTTCCTGTGTCGCGCAGACGCGTCGTGGTAACTGGCCTGGGCATGTTGACCCCGCTGGGTAATTCGGTAGAAGGCAGCTGGCAGGCCGCATTGGCGGGCAAGAGCGGTATCGGCCCGATAGAGCACATGGATGTCAGCGCCTTTGGCACGCGCTTCGGCGGCTCCATCAGAGATTTCGATATCGAGCCTTACATGGCCGCCAAGGAGGCGCGCAAGCTCGATCTGTTTATTCAGTACGGCGTTGCAGCGTGCATGCAGGCGTTGAACGACTCGGGAATCGAAGTCACCGATGCAAACCGTGACCGTATTGGTGTGTCCATGGGGTCTGGTATTGGTGGTCTGACTAATATCGAGAAGAACCATGAGCTGTTGATGGCCAGCGGCCCGCGGAGAATCTCTCCGTTCTTCGTCCCCGGGTCCATCATCAACATGGTTGCCGGGTATCTATCCATTCAGTACGGATTGCAGGGTCCGAACTACGCCCTGACCACAGCCTGCACCACCGGAAGCCACAGTATCGGTATGGCCGCGCGCAACATCGCCTATGGCGAAGCGGACGTGATGATTGCCGGCGGCTCGGAAATGGCGACCAGTGGTCTTGGGCTCGGTGGCTTCAGTGCCGCGCGGGCGCTGTCCACCCGTAATGATGACCCGCAGGCAGCCAGTCGACCCTGGGACAAGGATCGCGACGGATTCGTCCTGTCCGATGGCTCGGGTGCGGTCGTACTCGAAGAGTATGAGCAGGCCAGGGCGCGTGGCGCGACCATCTATGCTGAGTTGATTGGTTTCGGTATGAGTGGGGACGCATATCACATGACCGCACCGCCTGAAGATGGGCGTGGCGGAGCCAAGTGCATGAACAATGCTTTGCGCGATGCGGGCGTCACGCCAGACCAGGTCGGCTACATCAATGCCCATGGTACCTCCACCATGGCCGGGGACCTGGCTGAAACGCGCGCCGTGAAGACCGTATTTGGCGAGCACGCTTCCAGACTAGCGATCAGCTCCACGAAATCCATGACGGGGCATTTGCTGGGCGCAGCGGGCGCGGTCGAGGCTATCTTCAGCATTCTGGCGCTTCGCGATCAGGTGGCTCCGCCGACTATCAACCTGCACAATCCTGACGAAGGCTGTGATCTCGACTACGTGGCCCTTGAGGCACAAGCACGATCGCTCGATGTCACCGTTTCCAACTCCTTCGGCTTTGGCGGCACCAACGGTAGCCTGGTTTTCCGTCGCCACGCATGAGCCAGTCAATGGCTTGCGATGCCGGTGATATCTGTCTTGTAAATGGACAGCCCGCGGGCGAGGTATCTGCCCGGGACCGGGGCCTGGCATATGGTGACGGACTGTTCGAGACCATCCGGGTCGCTCAGGGCAGGCTTACTCTGGCGGACTATCATTTCGCCAGACTCGAGCGCGACGCTGCGCGGCTGCGGATCGCGCTTGATCTACCAATGCTTATCACGGAAGCCTCCAATCTGGCGTCACGGCTGGGTGAAGGGCTGATCAAGCTGATTATTACGCGGGGGCTCGGCGAGCGGGGTTACGCACCGTCCGACGGGCCGGCCACGCGCATTGTCCTGGGCGCTCAGCTCCCGGATTATCCAGCGGAACGCGAAGAGCAGGGCGTAGTGCTCTATTCCTGTGTTACCCGCCTTGCTCTGCAGCCCGCGCTCGCCGGCATGAAGCATCTCAATCGGCTCGAACAGGTCCTGGCGCGTGCAGAGTGGCAAGCGCCTTTTGGCGAGGGCCTGGTCTGCGACATGTTAGGCAAACCGGTGGAATGCACCATGAGCAATCTGTTCTTGCGGCATAAAGGCGAATGGGTAACCCCTGAGGTGATCGAATGCGGCGTCCGAGGGGTGATGCGCGATTATCTGCTTGCGAAACTTGCTGCCCAGGGCGAGCCGGTCAGGCAGCGAGCGGTTGAGCTGCAGGAGCTGCTCGATAGCGACGAGGTTTTTTGCTGCAATAGCGTCTCTGGGGTTTGGCCGGTGGTTGGATTGATGGACAAAACCTGGTCGCCAGGACCGTTCACACGCCAGGCGCAAGCATTGGCTAGGCAGGCAATATTGTGAAGTCATTTGTTAGAAAGGTTCTTTTACTAATTGTATTTTGTGGATTTATTGCCTCAGCGGCGGCTGTCGGTGGATACCTGGTATTACAGGCGACTCTGAACCAGCAACTCAATTTGCAGGTGGTCGATACGCTGGAAGTACAGCCGGGAAGTACGCCAGGCAGGGTGCTGAGCTCGCTGGAGGAGCAAGGCATTCTTGATCGTTCGGCGTGGATTCGGCGTTACTGGCAATGGCAAATGCCCGACACGGTGCTCCAGGTCGGTGAGTACAGGTTGCAGCCAGGCATGGATGTGCATGATTTACTGGCTCTGCTCCAGAGCGGTGATGTACTGCAGCGCAGTGTCACGCTGGTCGATGGCTGGAACTTCAAGCAGTTTCGTCAGGCGTTGAGCGCAGCCGAGCGGTTGAATCAGACTCTGCCCGAAGACCTCGGAGATAAGGCGCTGATGGCTGAGCTCGGACTTGAAGAAGGCCACCCTGAAGGGCTGTTTTTTCCTGATACCTACCAGTACACCCTGGGTATGAGCGACAGGGATATCCTGCTGCGTGCGTACGAGCGCATGCAAAAGGTACTGGCAGAGGTATGGGCGCAGCGCGCAGCAGATCTACCAATCGATACGCCTTATGAAGCGCTGATTCTCGCGTCGATTGTCGAGCGCGAGACGGGCGTCCCCCACGAGCGTGACGAGATTGCCGGCGTGTTTACGCGCCGACTGCAAAAAGGCATGCGCTTGCAGACCGACCCCACCGTCATCTACGGAATGGGTGATGCCTATGCAGGAAAGATACGTCGCAGCGATCTGCGTGAAGCCACGACATACAATACTTATGTGATCGATGGGTTGCCGCCGACGCCCATTGCCATGCCTGGGCGGGAAGCCTTGCTGGCGGCGGTCAATCCCAAGCCCGGAAGCAGTCTGTACTTCGTTGCACGGGGTGACGGCTCGCATGTGTTCTCCGATACCTTGCAAGAGCATAACCGCGCGGTCCGGCAGTATCAGCTCAACAGGGCGGAGGGGTATCGCTCGAGCCCGGCGCCGGTCAAACCTGACAGCAGCGAGGCACAGCAGTGAGTGGATTATTCGTTACTTTCGAAGGACCGGAAGGCGCCGGCAAGTCGACCAACCTGAAGGTGTTCGCCCAGGCACTGGCCGACGCGGGCTGCGAGGCGCTGTTGACCCGCGAACCAGGCGGTACCCCAGTGGCCGAGCGGATCCGTGAGGTTTTACTCAGCCAGCATGACGAGCTGATGGATGCGGACGCCGAGTTGCTGCTCATGTTTGCCGCACGCGCGCAGCATCTCAATACCTTGATCAAGCCAGCACTGGCACAGGGTCGGGTAGTCATCAGTGATCGTTTTACCGATGCTACCTACGCCTATCAGGGCGGCGGGCGCGGGATCGACCCGCTGCGTATCGCCGCGCTGGAGAACTGGGTTCAGGGGCCGGTACGGCCGGACCTGGTAGTGGTATTCGACGTGCCAGTCGAGTTGGGCATGGCACGTGCCCGTGCGCGGAGCCAGCTCGACCGCTTCGAACAGGAGCAAACCACTTTCTTCGAAGCCGTGCGCGCTACCTATCTGCAACGCGCCAGTGAAAATCCGCAACGCTACCGGGTGATCGATGCCAGTGGCAGCCTCGAACAGGTGCGCCTGGCCATGCAGCCGGTTATCGAAGACGTGCTGGAGCGCTGGCGTGCTTGATTCGGCTCTGTTGCCATGTCCCTGGCATATGTCCTTGTGGACCGCATTGGCTGACCAATCGCAGCATGCTCACGCGTACCTGTTCGCCGGGCTACCGGGTGTTGGCAAACGCCGCTTTGCTTTGGCGTTCAGTGCCTTTTTGTTGTGTACCGATCCGCAACGCGGCATGGCATGCGAACGTTGCCGCAGCTGCCTGTTGCGCAAGGCCGGCACCCATCCGGACAGTCTGCTTATCGCGCCGGAAGAAGAGGGCAAGGCGATACGCGTCGACGCCATTCGTCAGCTGGGTGATTTCATTGCGCAAACGGCCCAGCAGGGCGGACGCAAGGTAGTGATCCTGCATCCTGCCGAGGCAATGAACCTGAATGCAGCCAACGCCCTCCTGAAGTCCCTGGAAGAGCCTAATCGGGACACCTTTCTGTTACTGGTGAGCGACCAGCCGAGCCGGCTTTTGCCGACAATACGCAGCCGCTGCCGGGTGCAAACGTTGAACACGCCGGTTCTGACTGAAGCGCTTGGCTGGCTGGCTCAGGAGCTCTCCGATCTTTCGCCTGAGCAGCACGCAGCGCTCCTGCTGATGGCTGGGGGCGCGCCATTGCGCGCAGTGGGGCTGCATCAGATGGACGCGCTCACGCTACGCAAGCTGGTAGTCGATGGCATCAAGGAGCTGCTCAAGAATCAGTGCTCCGCTTCACAGCTTGCAGAGCGATGGAATAACGTGCCGCTGGAGTTGCTGGTCGACTGGTTTTGCAGCTGGACGCTGGACCTGCTCAAACTCAAAACCGGAGCGGAGGAATGTGTCGCCAACAATGACATGGACAAGGTCCTCGGTTACATGGCGCAGCGTCTGGATGTGCGTCTACTGATGGACTGGCAAGCCTGGTTATTTGACCATCGTGGAAAGATCCTCGGCAAGGCTAACCTCAACCGCGTTCTGTTTGTCGAATCGTTGCTGATACAGTGGAAACAGCTGGCTGAAAGGCGTTAACCTGATTAAGCAACGCTTGAGGGCTGTCTTTGCGCTGTGACGGTGCGTTGATAGACCCTGGCCAATATACAAAGGACTGAGTGAATTATGAGCAATCCGAGCGCGGGGCCACGCAACGGTATTCTTTCGCTGACGATCAAGGACAAGTCGGTGCTTTATGCCGCCTACATGCCGTTTGTGAAGCACGGCGGGCTGTTTATCCCGACCAACAAGTCTTACCGTCCGGGCGACGAGGTGTTCATGCTGCTGAACCTGATGGACGAGCCAGAAAAGATCCCGGTTGCCGGCAAGGTTGTCTGGGTCACATCCAAGGGCGCGCAAGGTAATCGCGCCGCGGGGATAGGCGTCCAGTTCAGCGACCAGGACAACACCGCCCGGAGCAAGATCGAAACCTACCTCGCCGGTGCGCTCAAGTCCGACCGGCCCACCCATACGATGTAACCATGCTGATAGATTCTCACTGCCATCTTGATCGACTCGATCTGACTGCCCATGAGGGCTCCCTTGATGCCGCGCTGAATGCAGCGCGTGCCCGCGGTGTTGGCAAATTTCTCTGCATAGGCGTGGATGCTGACAACGCGCCTGTGGTCAAAGGTCTCGCTGAAGCGCACGCCGATGTCTATTGCAGTGTCGGTATTCACCCGCTGGATCTGACTCGCGAAAAGCCGACCGACCTTGCATGGCTTGTGCAGGCGGTAAACCATCCGCGTTGTGTGGCTATCGGCGAAACGGGTCTCGATTACCATTACGAACCGGATATGGCTGAGCAACAGCAGACCTCGTTCCGGGTGCATTTGCAGGCCGCGCAGCAAACCGGCAAACCGGTCATTATCCATACCCGCTCGGCACGCGCCGACACCCTGGCCCTGCTTGACGAAGCGGATCTCCCGCAGACCGGCGTGCTGCACTGTTTCACCGAAGACTGGGATATGGCCAAGGCTGCGCTGGATATGGGCTATTACATCTCGCTCTCGGGTATCGTCACCTTCCGCAATGCAGAAGCTCTGCGTGATGTGGCAAGACGCATTCCCGCCGACCGATTGCTGGTCGAAACGGATTCGCCTTATCTCGCTCCGGTACCACACAGGGGCAAGCCGAATGAGCCACAGTTCGTATGTGAGGTGGCCGCTTTCCTGTCCGAGCTAAGGGGTGAATCCCTCGAGTCGCTCTGGGAGAACACCACGGCGAATTTCCACCGATTGTTTCCCGACGCCGTCTAGCTCGCCAGCACACAGCGAACGCTGGTCAAAAAAAACCCGAATCCTGGGGGATGGATTCGGGTCAAGACCATTAGGAGTGTTGCAAGGCCAGGTCTGGACCTGACCGTACAGAACGTCATTGGGGGAAATGCCGTCCTGTTAGCCTTGAGTATTGATCATATCGCCGAACTTTCCAGCGGTTTTGCAGCACTTTATAAACTGATTCGGAATAGTTGCCCACGCGTCTTATCGTGAACCGTTGTTATCTCTGCTTCAGGGAGGCGTTCTCCTCGTCACCCATGCGAACCTTGCGGTCAGGTTTGAACCAAATATGTCCATCCAGTCATAAAGTTGGCATAATGCCGTTAAACGACGTTAGGGAAGCGGGTGCGCCGAATGCAAAAAGAATCCAGAAAGGTCCGCGAGTTCCGCAGAAGAGAGCAGGAAATACTTGATACGTCTCTGCGACTGTTTCTCGAGCAGGGCGAGGACAGCGTTACGGTCGAAATGATTGCGGACGAGGTCGGTATTGGCAAAGGGACCATCTACAAGCACTTCAAATCAAAGGCGGAAATATACCTGCGCCTGATGCTTGACTATGAACGTGAGCTGGCGGTTCTGCTGCATTCCGAAACCATTGAACGTGATAAAGAGGCACTGGCCCGCGAGTATTTTGCGTTCCGCATGAGCGACCCGGACCGGTACCGCTTGTTTGATCGCCTGGAAGAGAAAGTGGTCAAGGCCAGCCAGATGCCCGAGATGATCGGGCAGCTCCATCAGATTCGTGCATCGAACTTCAACAACCTTACCGGCGTCATCAAGGAGCGGATCGACGACGGCAAACTTGAAGACGTACCCCCCTATTTTCACTATTGCGCCGCCTGGGCGCTGGTGCATGGTGCTATGTCGATGTATCACTCTCCATTCTGGCAAGAGGTCATCGAGGACAAGGAGGGGTACATGCAGTTTCTCACGGATATCGGCGTACGCATGGGCAACCGCTCCAAGCGGCGCAAGGATGAAGACACCGTTACTCCCTGATTTGCCCCGCACACTGTGAACTCGCTCTGCTCTCCGGGGTCTTTTACATGCCGTTGTGTTGCCGGCTGACGCAGCGCCTCCGGGCGTGCGGAGCCTTGCCAGCAGAATGATCAGGCGGCTCCTGCGCACCGCCGTTCTCGGCATGACGCAGCCAGTATGTCCTCAGGAGAGTCCCTTGCTCGCTTTACGTTATTTGGTCCCCGCCGCCATGGCGGTTCTGTTGATGTCCCAAGCCCACGCACGTGATTACGTCTATTCCGATGCGCATCTGCATTTTGTGGATTTTTTCCAGGAGAGCGAGGGCATACAGGAGCTGCTCCGGCAAATGGATGAGCACAACATCGAGCACGTGATGTTCTCCGGCATCCCGGTAGCCAAGAAGTGGCACGAGAACGAGCCGAAACGTCCACGCTACTACGCGGGTGACGATGCAGGGGCCTACTGGTATAGCGCGACCGATGCCATCATCGCCCATGCCATGCAGCAACTGCCGGAAGACCAGCGGCAGCGGTTTCATCCTTTCCTCTCTGGCCTCAACCCCAACGACAAGAATTCCGATGAGCATCTTCGGCGGATGCTAGAGATGTATCCGGGTATCTGGCAGGGGATAGGCGAAGTCTTCACGCGTCATGATGACTTGACTGCACTGACCCACGGCGATGCGCCGCGTGCCAATAGCGAGGCCATGACCCGCGTCTATTATCTGGCGGAGGAGTTTGATCTGCCGGTGATGGTGCACAGCAATATTACATCAAAAAGAGAGCGTAACCCGCTGTATCTGCAGGAGTTTGAGGAGCCGCTAGGTAAGCACCCACAGGTCCGCTTCATCTGGGCGCACGCCGGCACTAGCGCCGAGATTCATCGGCGCCAGGATAGCCTCGACTTTATCTATCCAACGCTCGAACGCATGCTTGAGGTGTATCCCAATCTGTATATTGATCTGTCGTGGAGCTTGCTGGATATCTACCTTCTCAATGAGGAAGGGAAGGCGGATCCTAAGTGGGTGAAGCTGGTGGAAGCCTATCCGGATCGGTTCATGATCGGTTCCGACGTCGTCGGTAAATTCAATAGTTTAGGTAGCAATATCAAGGCTTTCGATCCTTTCCTTGATGCGCTTTCCGAGGAGACGGCGGAGAAGGTTGCGCGGGATAACTTTTTGGCGGTGTTGCCGAAACCGACCCAGCCGGATATATGAAATGAATGACAGGCCTCGGAACTGAATACTTTGGTACCGAGGCCTGACGGGGTGATAATTATTGAACTCGCGGGGGAGCCTCCCAGTACTCGCATTGATGGGTTTCACGGAAGTCGCCTATGTCAACGGCTTCCGGCTCTGGTGTGTTTAAACGCATGATTTGGCCCTCCGAGGTCAGTCGCGGCCATTCTACCGGGCCAGTTGCTCCGTCTGTACCATTGGGGCCTATTGCAGCATTGTCCCCGTATTTGGCGAAGTTGGTCCAGTAGGTGGCCATTTGCTCGGCCAGTGTCAATTGAGCTTCGGAAGCACCGCGTTCCGCAAGCGTTTCGCTGGAACTCAACACATATTGAATCTCAAAAGAGTGGGATGCTTTCAACGGGAATGGCGACTGCGTATCTCCGAGGATGCTCGGTGCTTCGGTATCCGTGAACCAGTATCCCCATGTGTCTACCGTGTCGGCGAGCAGATCCCACTGCTCGCTATTAGGGCAATTGAAGCGCCAATCGGTACCTATTGCAGAATAGGCGTCGAATCGACGGAGAGAATTAGCTTCATCCTCCGTCAGACCAGCTTGCATCAGGAGCGCGACTGGCATCTGGACGCTGAGATAGTCATTTGCGATTGCAGTCGTATCTAGCCCTCTTGGATCTAACGCCAGCAGCGAAGCGACTTCCTCATAATAGCGTGCGTCGGACGCCACAAAGGGGATCGATTCATTTTCGGGGGTGTCAGGGTCATCTGGAGTAGGCGTCAAGGCCAACAAGCTGAACAGTGTGCCTTCATTCCGGTTGCTGCCCATCATTACGGGAACTTCGTTAAAATCTGAGGCCAGCGCCTCGTTGATCGACCAAGGGAGAACGTCGGTACGTGTTACGGGTAGTAAGTTGGCTGGCTGCGCCGCGAGAAGGTCGTCCACTGAGAGGCTTCGCAGGCAAGATGCGACCTCGTCTCCAGACTTATCCTCGCAAGCGGTCTTGGATATGGTTTCGTCACCGAACAATGCCTGGCCCATTGGCAAAGGCATCTGTGCTCCGTTATAGGATCCACTCTGCACTATAGCCTTCTGGAAGAGTCCCGCCGCGCCCGGAGAGGCCAGTTGGCTCATGACGCTGTGTCCGCCGGCGGATTCGCCAAAGATCGTCACGTTATCGGCATCGCCGTCGAACTTGCTGATATTGTCTTTCACCCACTGCAACGCCAACTGCTGGTCCTGCAGACCAAAATTGCTATCTCCAAGGCTTGCGTGGGGGAGAAAGCCGAGTGCGCCCAGGCGATAATTCAGCGTAACGACGACCACGCCTTTTTCGACTAACCGTACCGGATCGTAACTTTCACCGCCGGAGCCATAAACGAACGCCCCCCCGTGGATCCACACCATAACCGGATATTCGCCAGGCTCTTCCGGAGCGTAAACGTTGAGGAATAGGCAATCTTCGTCAACGCTGGCTTCGCCAAAGGCGCTATCGTTCTGCGGACAGTTGCTTCCGAAATCGGTGCTCAACTTAACAGGGGTTGAATGCGCTTCGGGGAATTCCGGGGCTGCGAAACGCTCTGCAACGCCATATCGAATGCCACGGTAAGTGCGCATACCGTTATTAACTATCCCAATGTAATCGCCTTGAAGTGTCGATACTTGCAGGGGGTTCGGAGTTTCTTTTCTGTCATCGTCGCTGCTGCCTCCGCCACTGGACAAACAACCACTCAGGCTGGCGGCGATTACCACTGCGGATAGAGTTGAAAGCAGGAACTTGGGGGAGGTTTTCTTTATTGTTGTGGGCGTCATTTTTTTAATTATCCGTAACGTATTGTGGAGGTTGAGCCAGAAGTAAAAATCGTCCCGATTCAAGATGAACGATAAATTAATCGGCAAGGGGGCGCTAAACCCATTCGGGTGAATGACGAATGCCGCTGGGCGTGGCACGGCGAACGGCCACAGGGAGGTCGCGCGCGCCAGCTGGCCATCCCAATCGGTTGCAGCTTCGTTTAGACTGGCGATCTGTTGTTTAGCCTTCGGAGTGCGTGTGGCCTATTCGTTTCCCATCGATTACATCGAACCCGTCTTCCGCCCGCCAAGCGAAGCCCATTCGCTGATCTTGCCGGTGACGAACGGTTGCTCCTGGAACAAGTGCACCTTCTGCGAGATGTACACCGCTCCTCAGAAGAAATTCCGCGCGCGGGACGAGGCGCAGGTGCTGGACGAAATTCGTCGTTGCGGCGAGCAGCTGATCGTACAGCGGGTTTTTCTTGCGGACGGCGATGCGATGATTCTGCCGACTCATCGTCTGCTAACCATCCTGCAGGCTATTCGTGAGCACATGCCGACAGTGGAGCGGGTTACCTCGTACTGCTTGCCGCGCAACCTCAAGCGCAAATCCGTGGAAGAGCTCAAGGAGCTGCGCGATGCCGGCCTGGCGATGCTGTATGTGGGGGCGGAGTCGGGTGACGATGAAGTATTGAAGCGGGTGAACAAGGGCGAGACCGCGCAATCCACTGAAGAAGCTCTGCTTAAGGCTGGCGAAGCTGGCCTGCAGCGCTCAGTAATGATCCTCAACGGCCTGGGCGGACAGAGTCTGAGCGCGCAGCACGCGCTGAACTCGGCGCGCTTGATGAACGCTACCCAGCCAGAATTCCTGTCGACGCTGGTGGTCAGCTTTCCGCAGGGCATGGACCGCTACCGCGAGCAGTTTCCGGATTTCCAGCCCCTGGAGCAGGCTGGCCTGTTTCGTGAGATAGAACAGTTTCTGGACGCGCTTGAGCTTGAAAATACCGTATTTCGAAGTGACCACGCTTCGAATTATCTGGTGCTCAAAGGTGTGCTTGGTGCTGACAAGGCACGTATGCTGCAGCAGGTACGCACGGCCATCAGTCAGCCGGCCAACGCCGGGTTACGACCGGAATGGATGCGTGCGCTTTGATGTAATAGGCGCATCGAGTAGGTATCGAAACCCTGAATCCCCCTAGCCCCCTTTTCCAAAGGGGGAATCGTACGTGCGGGGCATGGCGAATGTCTGCTGTTCTGATAGATGGCTATTGCTTGAGATATAAACCAAAAGCCATTCGGACCAGTTCCCCCTTTGGAAAAGGGGGCCAGGGGGATTGGGTTTTTGAGCTTTGGCTCATTGAAGAATATCTGGACTCATTCCGAGACCCGAGATCTGGGTGTTCAACATACAGGGAGAAACCGCATGCGTTGGTTTGCGTTGTTGCTGGGATTGGCGGTGCTGGGCGGCTGCATGAAGCCTTCTGATATGCGTGAAAGCGCGCGGTATTATCTCGACGATGCTGGATTGACGAACAACTACCGCATCACCCGGAGTGCTACCTGGACGCTTCAGCCCGATTCCAGCCTGTATATCGCGCAGGGCCATTTTGTACCGGTGGGCCATCCCTATTCGCGACCCAACGTCGTGGCTGAGGAAGCCTTTGCTGCGGCGGTTCAGCTCTTTCCACTGGTGCAGCGGGCGCACCAGCCAGCGGGGCTGGATGAGGCGCTGGGTCAGGCGCAGGCCAATCGTGCCGATTATCTGCTTTACACGCGCTTTGCCAGTGCGCAGGGTGGCGATACAGAGAGGTCGCAGGGTCAGTGGGGCGAGCTGGGTATCGACAAAGCCAACCTGCAGCTCATCCTGATGGAAACATCCACCCGTCGCGTTGTCGACTTTGTAACGATCGAAACCAGGGGTGGCTTCCTGCAATTTTTCAAGGCCAAGCCGTCGACACTGCTCCGGCCGCCGCTGGAGGATTACACCCGTCGACTGTTGGGCCGATAATCTGAGGTAAGAGCATGGCCAGTGATAAACCCACTGCGGAATCCATTCTGCAGAGTATCCCCGAACCCGAGCAGAGAACGCCTCGCCGCGCGCCAGCTCCGGTGCATCTGTGGAACCCGCCGGTGAGCGGCGAACTGGATATGCGTATTGCCCGTGACGGCACCTGGATTCACGAGGGTACCGCTATCACCCGCAAACCGCTGGCTCAGCTGTTCGCAGGCATCCTGCGCTTCGACGACGACCAGCGTTACTATCTGGTAACCCCGGTCGAGCGCTGGGCTATCCAGGTTGAGGACGCCCCCTTTGTAGCCGTTGCACTGGAGGCCGAAGGCGAGGGCAGGGAGCAGGTGCTCAGATTCACCACCAGTCTTGATGATAGCGTCGAAGCCGGACCGGACAACCCCATTCGTGTCGTTGTCGACCCGGAGACGCAGGAGCCTTCACCCTACGTGCGAGTACGCGCGAATCTCGAAGCGCTGATCAATCGCAATGTGTTTTACGAGCTGGCTGAGCGCGCCGTGGAGCATGAGGTCGACGGCAAGACCTGTTTCGGCATCTGGAGCAAGGGCACATTCTTCCCCATCGACGGCACGCACGTCGCCCACTGACGCCAGTCATCGGTTGGCGCTGGCGACCCGCTGGCGCGAATCCCAGTCAGGACGCGGCTCCCCGGCTGTCAATATCCTGAAGCGGCAAAAATCAAATTAAACCAGTTGCCCGAATCCATATGTGGGGCTAGGATTGCGCTTTATGCACTACAAGTAGTGTTTTTCGTTTCCGGAGGCCCCTTGACAGCAAGTTGTTGTTCAGGTGGGTTTTTTCCGGCGTAGCCTAGCGTTTCGGGAGAAAGCAATGAGTCAAACAGCCAAGGTGCAGCGTCTGCATAACGTCGTCACAAGTATCGCTTTGCAGCCTGCCTCAGAGGATATCTGGGATACCAAGTACCGACTCAAGACCAAGGATGGGTCAGCTATCGACAAGACCGTAGACGAGAGTTTCCAGCGCGTAGCGCGGGCACTGTCTGATGTCGAAGCTCCCGAACTGCGTGAAGAGTGGTACGACAAGTTTCTGTGGGCCCTGCGTCATGGTGCCATTCCCGCCGGGCGGATCACCTCCAACGCTGGTGCGCTGGAACACAAGCCGGCGACCTCGACCATCAACTGCACCGTGTCGGCGACGATCGGCGATTCGATGGACGACATCCTGTCCAAGCTGCATGAAGCCGGGCTGACGCTGAAAGCCGGTTGCGGTATCGGTTATGAGTTCTCCACGCTGCGTCCTCGCGGTGCATACGTGTCGGGCGCCGGCGCCTATACCTCCGGCCCGCTGTCGTTCATGGATATCTACGACAAGATGTGCTTCACCGTGTCGTCCGCCGGTGGCCGTCGTGGCGCCCAGATGGCGACCTTCGATGTGGGCCATCCGGACGTTACCGATTTCATCCGCGCCAAGCGCGAGGGCGGCCGGCTGCGTCAGTTCAATCTGTCGCTGCTGATCACCGAAGACTTCATGAAGGCGGTCGCAGCCGATGAAGACTGGAAATTGTCCTTCCCGCTGACCCAGGCTGAAGTCGACGTAGACGGCATCGACCTGAAGAACGAAGAGCAGGTGGTGTGGCGCAACGTGCCAGCCAACGATCGTTACCTGACCCGTGCCGACGGCAAGGTGGCGTGCCGTGTGTCCAAGGTCATGCGTGCCAAGCGGATCTGGGACATGATCATGACCTCGACCTACGACTTCGCCGAGCCTGGCTTCATTCTCATCGACCGTGTCAATGAGATGAACAACAACTGGTTCTGCGAGGAAATCCGCGCGACCAATCCCTGTGGCGAGCAACCTTTGCCGCCCTACGGTGCGTGCCTGCTGGGCTCAATCAACCTGACACTGTTCGTACGCGACCCCTTCACCGAGAAGGCGCGCTTTGATTGGGACGAGTACCGCAAGGTAGTCGATATCTTTACTCGCATGCTGGACAACGTGGTGGAAATCAACGGCTTGCCACTGGAAGAGCAGCGCAACGAGATCTACCGCAAGCGTCGCCACGGTATGGGCTTCCTCGGTCTGGGTTCGACCATGACCATGCTGTGCATGAAATACGGTTCGCCCAAGTCGCTGGCGTTCACCGAGCAGGTATCCAAGGAAATGGCCATCCAGGGCTGGCGCACAGGGCTGCAGCTCAGCGAAGAGAAGGGCGCTGCGCCGTTGATGGATGAAGAGTTCATTGTCACCGAAGCCATGCTCGCCAAGCGTCCGGAAATGCGCAAGGACGGTCTCAAGGCAGGGCAGAAAGTCGCCGGCAAGCTGTTGTGGGCGAAATACAGCCGCTATATGCAACAGGTCGCCGCTGAAGATCCGGAGCTGGTTGCCGCCCTGGCCGAGAAAGGCTCGCGTTTTACGCACCACAGCTCGATCGCGCCCACGGGTACCATTTCGCTGTCACTGGCGAACAACGCCTCCAACGGTATCGAGCCGAGCTTTGCCCATCACTATTTCCGCAACGTGATCCGCGAAGGCAAGAAGTCAAAGGAAAAGGTCGACGTGTTCAGCTTCGAGCTGCTGGCTTATCGGCATTTCGTTAATCCCGAAGCACTGCCGAGCATGGAAGCGGGCACGCGCAATCTGCCCGAATATTTCATCGCAGCGGATGACGTCAAGCCGACCGAGCACGTTGATGTCCAGGCTGCGGCGCAGAAGTGGATCGACTCGTCGATTTCCAAGACCGCGAACGTACCGACTGATTATCCTTATGAGGATTTCAAGGACATCTACCGGTACGCTTACGAGAAGGGTCTGAAAGGCTGCACGACGTTCCGCTTCAACCCGGAAGCCTTCCAGGGCGTGTTGGTTAAAGAGCAGGATCTGGCCAACACCACCTACCGTTTCAAGCTGGAAGACGGCACTTTTATCGAAGCCAAGGGCGGAGATGAAATCGAGTACGATGGCGAGTTGCACAGCGCCGCCAATCTGTATGATGCCCTCAAGGAAGGCTATTACGGCAAGTTCTGAATCCAAGATATGATTGAGCCCCGTCAAGGCGGGGCGAGGAAGATTTAACATGGCATTGAAAATCAGCAGCAAGATTGTCGACTACTCCGTGGTCAAGCCGGACGACGCCGTGAAGGAAAAAGAAGCCCAGGCGCCCGTGGTCAAACTCGAAGAGATGCACGAGAAGCTCAAGCGTCCGGAGTTCCTCGAGGGCTCCACCTACAAGATCAAGACGCCGACATCCGAGCATGCGATCTACGTCACCATCAATGACGTGATCCTCAATCACGGCAGCGATCATGAAACGCGTCGGCCCTTCGAGATCTTCATCAACTCGAAGAACATGGAGCACTATCAGTGGATTTCTGCCTTGACGCTGATTATCTCTGCCGTGTTCCGCAAGGGTGGTGACTGCACCTTCCTGGTTGAAGAGCTGCGCAGCGTATTCGACCCCAAGGGCGGGTACATGAAGCGCGGTGGGCGCTGGATGCCGTCGCTGGTGGCGGAGATTGGCGAAGTGCTCGATCAGCATCTCAAGCGCATCGGCATGATTCAGGATGAAATGGACGACCATCAGCGTGCCTATCTCGAGCAGAAACGCGCGGAGTTCATGGGCGTTTCGGCGCAAAGCCAGGCGTCAGCCGAATGTGACGACAGCACTGAGGTCTATCCGCCCGGGGCGCAGATGTGCGCCAAGTGCCATACGCAGGCCGCTGTCCTGATGGATGGCTGCATGACCTGCCTGAGCTGTGGCGATAGCAAGTGCGGTTGAGTTTGATCTCTCGCAGTGTGTGACCAGAGCCCCTTTCGAGGGGCTTTGTTGCATCTGCATGCTGGGTTGATAAAAGGAGGAGTGTAATGAGTCCGAGTGATTTTGCAGCATTGATGCCAGGCGTGTTGCTCGCGGCCTTGCTCGGCTGGGGCCTGACCATCTGGGTGATGCTGCGGCGTCAGGCGGACTATCAGGCTGATATGAATGCCCAGCGCGAACGCAATCAACAGCTACAGAACGAGGGTCATCAACAGCTGGCGCGACAGGGCGCGTTGGACGCGAGGGTGGAACACATCCAGGACACCCTGGATGTTCTACGCGACCAACATGCCGAGGTTTGCAAGCGACTGAGCGACGCCGAGCAACAATGTCACCACTGGCAGGTGCAAGCCGAACGGGCGCAAACGCTCAGCACCGAGCAGGTCCGTCAGCTGACTGAGCTTCGCGGGGAGCGCGAAGCACTCAATGCCAGGCTGCTGGATCTGCAGGTCACCCATGAACAGCTGAATGTCGAGCACTCCACGCTGTTGAGTACGCTGGAGCAACGCCAGCAACATTTCACCGAACAACAGCAGCTGCTCAAGGACAGCCGCGACCAGCTCAAGCTGGAATTCGAGCAGCTTGCCAGCCGTATCTTCGAAGCCAAGGGCCAGGCGTTCTCTCAACACAGCCAGCAATCGCTGGATGCCTTGCTCAAGCCGTTCCGCGAACAGATCGATCAGTTCCGGAGCAAGGTCGAGGATATTCATCACAAGGATACCCAGCAGCAGGCAGCGCTGGCCCAGGAACTTCAGCACCTGAAGGAATTGAACCGCCAGATTACCCAGGAGGCCCACGATCTTAGTACGGCATTGCGCGGGCAGAAGAAGACGCAGGGCAACTGGGGTGAGCTGATTCTGGAAAACGTGCTGGAGCGTTCCGGTTTGCGCCAGGGGCAGGACTTCAAGCGCGAAGTGAGCATGAACAACAGTGAAGGCAAGCGCCAGCGTCCGGACGTATTGGTCTATCTGCCGCAGGACAAGCATCTGATCATTGATGCCAAGGTCTCGCTGAATGCCTATACCCGTTATATCAACAGCGAAGACGAGGCTGAGCGGCGCATCGCCCTGGCCGAACACGTGCAGGCCATCGGTGAGCGTATCCGTGAGCTGTCAGACCGGCATTATTTCGAACTGCCGGGTCTCAACGCACCGGAAATGGTGTTCATGTTCATTCCCATTGAGTCGGCCTTTGTCGAAGCATTGAAGGCCGACGAGACGCTGTTTCAGAAGGCCATCGAACAGAACGTTCTGGTCGCGACACCGACCACTTTGCTCACCAGTCTGAATATCGTGCGTCAGCTCTGGCGTTTCGAAGATCAGAACCGCCACACCGCCGAGCTGGCAGACCGTGCGGGCAAGGTTTATGACAAGTTGCGTACTTTCCTGGGGAGCATGGACGGTATTGGCAAGAGTCTCGAACGCGCTACGGAAGCCTATCAACGGGCCTGTGATCAGTTGGTAAGCGGGCGGGGAAATCTCGTCAAGCAAGTGAGTGATTTCAAGGGCTTGGGCGTATCAGTTAAAGCTGAATTGGATGAAGGTTGGACGGATCGGGCGGGTCTCGAGTTGACCCGCGAATCGCCGGCTTCGACGGATTAGAAGCGGGCTGGAGGCTGGAAGCTAAAGATCAACCCTATCGGCGTATCCGAACGTGGCCCGAGGCGCACCCCTGGGGGCGTAGCGCGCCTGCGCTACGCCGGGGTTCTGAGGCTGAAGGCTGAAGGCTGGAAGGTGGCGATGGGAGTGGGCTGGTAGGATTTGGTATGCGAAAGGCCCGGATTGACCGGGCCTTGGGTGTTACAGGTGAAAGTCGCCGCTGGCTTCAGGCTGGTAAAGAATGTCGATGATCTTGAGCTTCTGCGGTCGGCCATTGGGCCCTGTGCAGGAAATGCTCTGTCCTTTTTTCAGGCCAAGCAGGGCGATGCCTACCGGTGCCAGCACGGAAATGGTGCCGGGACGGCCGGCCTGTGCCGGATAGACCAGGGTCAGGACGAATTCGCGCTCGCTCGCCTCGTCAACGAAACGTACGGTGGAATTCATGGTGACCACATCTGCGGCAATGCGCTTGTGACTGACTACTCTCGCTCGTAGCATCTCGCCTTCGAGGGCTTCGAGCAGATCAATAGGCGCATCCATGGTCGCTAGCAACTCGTCCAGTCGCTGGATATCCAGTTTTGTCATCACAATTGCGGGTGATTTGTTCATGGCGAACGGCACAACTCCTTGTCAGGAATGATTATTTGTATCGGGTAAGACTTGAAAGCGCGAGCAGGCTAGCCCGGACACGGCACAAATGCCGAAGAGGCGCAGTTAACGACTCCTGACTGAGCTTATAGAAGCGACTTCAGATCCGGTAATAGCAACGCAGGTGGCTATTTCAAGTGCCTGTGAAGCGAAAGGCCGGTAGAACACCGGCACCCCTCGACACTACCAGAACCGGGCAAGGTTGCAAGGCGTGGTTGTGGCAAAAGATAACCGGAGCAGGGTTTGTTGGGCTGTAAAAGCAGTCAACACGACGGCGACCCCTGGTAGCTATCGCGGATTTTTGTCAGAATCCGCGCTCTTCGGGATAAGCCCGATGTAACCGGGGGATACGTGAGTGAACCGATTTGCCGAGATCCAGGCATTGCTGCGTCGTAGTCTGCAACTCGATGATGATGTTGTTCTGGACGCAGATACCGAGCTGCTGGGGGGGTTGCCAGAATTCGACTCGATGGCGGTCGTGGTCATTCTTGGCGAGATCGAGAATACCTTTGGCATCCAGATTGCCGATGACGAAATCGAAGGCGAGGCGTTTGCGTCGGTTGGTTCGTTGCACGAATTTGTGTCGGCACGCCTCGACTGAGCGGGCGCAAATAACGGTTTGAGCGTGGCCCAGGCGATTTCGGGGTGCCGGACTGCCATTCGCCGTTACGCCAGGGTGCGGTTAGACTGAGTACATCGTTTAACGCGCCGGAGTGGGTAATTGAACGTCTTCAAACAGGCCACGGTATTCGTTCGCGCAAACCTATGGATTCTCCCTTTGGCTGCGGTAGTGATCTGGATACTCTTTCGTTTCCTGGATCCAGCGCCGCCACGCACTGTCGGCATGATGACGGGCATCGAGAGCGGTGGCTATCACCAGTTTGGCCTGAAGCTGAAGGAGCGTTTGGCGAGCGAAGGTCTCACCCTTGAGCTGTATCCCAGCCGTGGCAGTGTCGACAATCTTCATCGACTTACCGATGGCTCGGGTGAGGTTCAGCTCGGGTTGATTCAGAGCGGAATCACTTCCTTGCTCGAGCGCCAGCAGCTGCGCCGTCTGCGTGGCCTGGCTGCGCTCTATCATGAGCCTCTGTGGCTGTTTCAGCGTGGCGATACTGATATTCGGCGGCTCACCGATCTATATGATCTGAGGGTCTCGGTTGGCACGGAGGGTAGCGGTACCTGGTCGGTGGTCCGTAGCCTGTTCGGCCAGGTCGGTAATCAGCGGGCGCTGGAACTGCTCGAGACCGGCACCTGGCAAGCGTCAGGCAGTAATGCAAGTGTTCGCGGCTTGCTTGAGGGCGAACTGGATGCGGCCTTCCTTGTTCTCCCGGTGGGCAACAACCTGTTGAACGCGCTGATTTCAGAGCCGGAGGTCCGGCTGGTGAACCTCGCCCAGACCGAAGCCCTGGCGTCGCGGTTATCCTTTCTCGAACATATCGTCTTGCCTGAAGGATTGCTTGACCTGTCCGGCAACGTGCCGCCGGAAGATTCCGCACTGCTTTCGCCTGTCGCCACGCTGGTCGCCAACGACGCATTCCACCCTGCACTGACGTCGCTGGTCCTCGAAGCCTCCCGTGAGGTACTGCGTGAAGGCAATCTCCTGGACGCACCCAATGCCTTCCCGGCAGCGGTGCCGATGGAGCTGGAACTCACCGGTGAAGCCGAGTACTACCACCGCGAGGGCGTGCCGTTTCTGCAACGTTACCTGCCGTTCTGGATCGCCTCCATTGCTGACCGCTACGTTGTTCTGCTTATTCCGTTCATTGTGATCATGTTGCCCCTGTTACGCAGCATGGGACCCATCTATACCTGGCGCATGCGTGCACGTGTATTCAAATGGTACGAACACCTGCGCCGTGTCGACCGGCTGATAATCAACGGTCAGATCAAGGGCGTTATCGACAGAGAAATTGCCGGTTTGCACGATCTGGAGGGCGATCTGAGCCGGGTCGAAGTGCCGCTGTCCTACGCCCATGAGCTGTACAGTCTGCATTTGCACGTACGCTATATGATCAGCCGCCTCGAAGCGATGAGGGCACCGCCGGACCAGCAGGACGCTGCGCATTCCTAGGCGGGTCCGCGAGAGCCCGGATCAAGGCTTTGCGCCGCGCATGGCAGGCTCTACCATGGAAGACAGGACAGATACGAGGTGAACGATGAGGGATGTATTGAATGGCGCGTTGCATGCGGTTGATCAGGTTCTGCTGGGTAAGCAGCACGCAGTGAAGTTGGCGGTCGCATGTATCCTCGCGCGGGGTCACCTGCTGATCGAGGATCTGCCCGGGATGGGCAAGACTACCTTGTCACAAGCGCTGGCCCGGGTGATGGGGCTCAGTTATCAGCGCATTCAGTTCACCAGTGATCTGCTCCCGGGCGACATCCTCGGCACCTCGGTGTTTGACCGCAACAGCGCTGAATTCGTGTTTCATCCCGGGCCTATTTTCGCCGAGCTGATTCTGGCTGACGAAATCAACCGCGCCACGCCCAAGAGTCAGAGTGCTTTGCTGGAGGCCATGGAAGAAGGGCAGGTCACGGTTGATGGCGCGACCCGTCCGCTGCCTGATCCATTCTTTGTCATCGCGACACAGAACCCGGTGTCGCAAAGCGGCACCTTTGCCTTGCCCGAGTCCCAGCTGGACCGCTTTCTGATGCGCCTGTCGCTCGGTTATCCATCAATGGCTGCCGAAAAGGCGCTATTGCTCCGCGAAGGTCGGCGCGCCCGGCTCGACAACATTGAACCCGCGCTAACCCGAGATCAGCTGCATAGGTTGCAGCAGGCGGTGCCGGAAATCACCGCCAGTGAGCCGATCATTGATTACATTCTGCGGCTGGTAAATCGCACCCGTGAGAGTCAGGTGTGCGCCTGGGGTTTATCGCCGCGCGCCAGCCTGGGGCTGCTTGCCGCGGCACGCGCCTGGGCCATGCTGGAACACCGCGGTTATGTCATTCCAGAGGATGTACAGGCGGTGTTGCCAGCGGTGGTAAGCCACCGTCTACGCGCCAGCGACGATCCTGCCGGCCATGGGGGCGGCGGGCTTGCACAATGGTTGCTCAACGGGGTGCCTGCAGTGTGATCGGGCGCCTTGGAGGGCAGGCCAGTGGCGCCTTTGCACGTTGGCTGAACAGGCGGATTCCGCCAGCCAGCCAGGTGCAGCTGAACCACCGGCGCATTTTCATTCTGCCCAGCCGCGCGGGATTGGGCCTGATGCTGCTGTTGCTGATCATGCTCATTGGCGCGATCAACTACCAGAACAGCCTGATATACGCGGTCACCTTTGTGCTCGCCAGCCTGTTCTGGGTCAGTCTGTATCACACCTATCGCAATCTCTCCGGACTGCAGCTGCACGGCACGGGCAGCCGTCCGGTCTTCGCCGGTGAATCAGCCCCCTTCGACCTGACCCTGCGAGCGCTGGACCGCGAGCATCAATCGGTGCGTCTGCGTTGGCCTGACCAAACGCCGCAGCAGGTAGACATTGGCAAGAACGAGGACGTGCAGGTAACGCTTTATCATGCAGTGCGGAAGCGCGGCTGGTTCAAGCCAGGCCGCCTGCGCATCGAGACACGCTATCCGCTCGGCTGGTTTGTGGCATGGAGCCTGGTGGATCTGGATCTGCAGGCATTGGTGTATCCCAGGCCTGTGGACGCGCCCTTGCCAAGTGCCGGGCGCAGCGGTGAAGGCGAGGGTGACCAGCCGCATGGCGAAGGCGTGGATGATTTCCAGGGTTTGCGCGCCTATCAGCCCGGCGACTCGCGAAGACGCCTGGATTGGCGCGCCTGGTCAAGAGGACAGGGGTTGCACAGCAAGGTATTTGCTGAACCGCTACAGAACAGCGTGTGGCTTGATCTTGATGCCGCGCCAGGGACGGACCTAGAGCAGCGTCTGGGCTGCCTGGCCGGCTGGGTATTGCAGCTCGAGCAGACCGGTCAGCCCTATGGCTTGAAGCTCCCGGGCGAGCAGCTTGGTCCGGGTGTCGGTGATGCACACCGTGACGCCTGCCTGCGTGCTGTGGCCTTGTATGGAGTGGCGAGATGACTACAGCTGGACTGATTCCGCGCAACAGTCTTGCCTGGCTGTTGACCGCGCAGGTTGTGGTGCTGCTGCCGCACCTGCCACGTCTGCCGGTCTGGGTCGCCGTGCTCTGGATGGTGTGCGCATTGTGGCGGGTGCAGATCCAGCGCATGCGCTGGGGGTATCCCGGCATAGTGACCAAGGCGCTGGCCATTCTGGTAAGTGTGGCCGGGGTCTATGTGTCGCAGGGCACGCTGATCGGCCTCGATTCCGCGGTCCTGCTGCTGTTGCTGTTGTTCATGCTCAAGCTCCTGGAAATGCGCGACCCGCGCGATGCCCTGGTGGTGATCTATCTGGGCTTTTTTCTGATTGCGACAGCTTTTCTGTTCAACCAGAGCATGCTGCTGGCGCTGTATCAGTGCGTCTCCATGCTGGTGCTGATTGCGGCTCTGGTAGGCTTGCAGCAAACGTCCGGACGCAACGACCCGGGACGTGCCTTTCGCACGGGTGCAGTACTGTTGGCGCAGGCCATTCCCTTGATGCTGGTACTGTTCTTTCTGTTTCCACGAATTGGCCCGCTGTGGGCGGTCAATTCGCCGGGCCAACAGGCCACCACCGGGTTATCGGAAAGCATGGCGCCAGGCGATGTGGCCAATCTTGCGCAGTCGGGGGAGCTGGCTTTCAGAGTCAATTTCGAAGGGCCGATTCCGCAGCATGATCAGCTGTACTGGCGGGCCATGACATTGAGTCAGTTTGATGGTCGCCGCTGGAGCCATACGGCGGTGTCCTCTGGTGGCCCGCCGGGCGAGTTACAGGTTGATGGGCCATCGATCAGCTATCGCGTGGTGACCGGCGGCGCCAGTCATCAGCCCTGGCTGTTCAGTCTGCGCGGGGCCAGCTCGACCACGGATGAGCTGGTTCTGACCCGGGATTTCATGCTCCGAGCCAGACGCCCGATCAGCCAGACCACGGCGTACACCGCAACGTCCTGGCCGGACAGTCTGCTCGACCCGCAAGGGCTGGACGCGTTGCAACAGCGCTTATATCTGGCGCTGCCCGAGGGCAGCGATCCGCGGACCCGTGAATGGGCCCGGACGCTGCGGCGGCAATACCCGGATGATGCGGAGCTGATTCAGGCCATGCTGCAGCATTTCAATCGCGAGCCATATCATTACACCCTGCGCCCCGATACGCTGGGCCAGCACACCAATGATGAATTCCTGTTCGATACGCGGCGTGGATTCTGCGCGCATTTCGCTGGCGCCATGACCTTTGCGTTGCGGGCTGCGGGGGTACCGTCACGTATCGTGGCCGGTTATCAGGGAGGCGAACTCAACCCGCGCGGAAATCATGTGCTGGTGCATCAGTTCGATGCCCACGCCTGGGTCGAAGCCTGGTTGCCGGGTCGCGGCTGGATTTCAGTTGACCCTACCTTTCAGGTGGCGCCCGAGCGCATCGAGCGAGGCCTGCAGGAAGCGCTGCGTGGGGAAGGTAGCTTCCTGCAGGATTCGCCGCTGTCCGGTGCGCGCTATCGCAATATTGGCTGGATAAACACTATCCGGCTGGCCTGGGATGACGTGAACTATCGCTGGCAGCTGCATGTGCTGGGTTATGAGAGCGAGCGGCAACTGAGTTTCTTCCGGCGCTGGTTTGGTACCGCCGACTGGCAGCGCATCGGCGTGATTGCGCTGATTGCCGCAGGATTGGTCATGCTGCCGCTGGCGCTCTGGACGTTGCGCCCGCAAAAGCGGTCTAATGATCCTCGCAAGCGTGTCTGGGACAAGCTGCACCGCCGACTGGTCAGGCTCAGGCTGCAGGCACGAGACGGAGAGGGACCTCGTCACTGGCAGGCGCGGCTGGTCGCGGCGCTGCCCGAGCAACAGCCCGAACTTGATGCCTTCTTCGACGAGTATGTACGGCAGGCTTACATGCACACCGTCCCGGTCGACGACAGGGCCAGCGTCTCCGCGCTCCGATCCAGGCTAGGCGCGCTGCTGCGTCGCTTGCCACGCAAGCGCCGGCCTGGTCCGGTCACATTGGTGGAATAATCGAATGGGCCGGGTTCGACGCTTAATCAGAGAATAACGGAGCCTTCATGCATCCTTTCAGCGCCATCCGTCCCCCAAAGTTAGCCGTTGGGTTGGGCTTCATCGGGCTGGTCCCGTTTATTACCGGTTCGCTTGGGATCTGGGTGACGCCTGAGGCCTGGCGCGAGCGCGTCCTTGAAGAGTTGCTGGCGTATGCTGCGATCGTGATGGCCTTCATGGGCGCAATCCATTGGGGGCTGGCCATGCGCGCGGAAGAGTCCAGTGAGAAAGCCCCGGTCCAGCTGGGATTGTCGGTCATTCCGCCGCTGCTTGGCTGGCTGGGCCTGAGCTTGCCGGTTCACTTTGCTGTGCCGATCTTCCTGATTGCCTTCGGTGCGCTGTATTTTGCCGATATCTGGGCCGTCAAGCAGGGACTGGCTCCCGTGTGGTACCCGGCGCTGCGCAAGCCGCTGAGTATTGTGGTGATCATGTTCCTGTTGATCGCCTGGCTGGCCACAGTCACCCCATTGCTTTGAGTTCGGCTCAGGCCGCCGTGGCAATGGATCTGCCGCGAATCTGAGCGTAAAATCCTCGGCTTTCTGACAACTTACAGGACAGCACCCATGGGCCGCGCTTATCAGAACCGCAAAGAATCAATGGCCAAAACGGCTGATGCTAAAACCAAGGTCTACAGCAAGTACGCTCGCGAGATCTACGTTTGTGCCAAGTCGGGCGGTGTTGACCCCACGGGCAACCTGACGTTGCGCGGGCTGATCGAGCGGGCCAAGAAAGACCAGGTACCTGGACACGTGATAGACAAGGCCATCGACAAGGCCAAGGGCGGCGGCGGTGAAGATTTCGCGGTTGCTCGGTATGAGGGTTTCGGTCCGGGTAACTGTATGGTTATCGTCGACTGCCTGACAGACAACCCCAACCGCACCATCTCTGATGTTCGCAACTGCTTCACCAAGACCAAGAGCAAGCTGGGCACCGGCGGCAGCGTCAGCCATATGTTTGATCACTGCGCCATTCTGGCCTTTGCCGGCGATGACGAAGAGGCAGTGCTTGAGGCGCTGATGATGGCTGACGTGGACGTGAGCGATATCGAGAACGAGAGCGGCACCATCACCGTATTTACCCCGCATACGGAATACGCCAAGGCCAGGCAGGCGCTGGTCGAGACGATGGGAGAGATTGATTTTGCGGTGGACGAGATTCAGTTCCTGCCGCAAACCATGACCGAAGTCAGCGGTGATGATGTGCCGATGTTTGAAAAATTCATCGACATGCTCAATGACGTGGAAGATGTGCAGAACATCTATCATAACGCTGAGGTGAAGCTGGAAGCTTAAGGCTGGAAGGGTCAGGCCGGGGTTGTTGATGGTTTCTGGGGCTCGTTTGAGCGATGAAAGCGCAGTAGCTGGAAGATCGCTATCCAGTGTGTGGTTTTCCGGGGGGTTCGGGCATCAGCTCGTAGCCAGCTAGCCGACGACGCCGGGGTTGCGGTAAGCCTCGCCATCGAGTCAGGTCGCGGCCCGTGGCGCTCGACAGCTGCAAGCTTTATGGAGGGCCGGGTTCCATCCCGGCCAGCGCAGTTGCCGGCAGCTTTGCTTCGTCGAGATGGAACTCGACACCCCGTCATTACGCGTTGTTGAGATGTTCGCAGCAACAAATATTGCCGAGTGCCGCTATGTCGATCTGGTGCAAGCTTTATGGAGGGCCGGGTTCCATCCCGGCCAGCGGAGTTGCTGGCAGCTTTGCTTCCTCGAGATGGAACTCGACATCCCATCATTACGCGTTGTTGAGATGTCCAACAACCCCAAGCTCTCCCTTCCAGCTTCCAGCTTCCAGCTTCCAGCTTCCAGCCATGCCGTTCGGCCTGTCAGCTCCTCTTGACGAATTCCGACTTCAGCTTCATCGCGCCGATGCCATCGATCTTGCAATCGATGTCGTGGTCCCCGTCCACCAGGCGGATGTTCTTGACCTTGGTGCCGACCTTTACCACCAGCGACGATCCCTTGACCTTCAGGTCCTTGATCACCGTAACGCTATCGCCGTCCTGCAGAACGTTGCCGTTGGCGTCCTTGATGATGCGGTCGTCGTTGCTGGCTTCGCTGCTGCCGTCCTGGGCCCATTCGTGGGCGCATTCCGGGCACAGGTACATGGCGCCGTCTTCGTAGGTGTATACGGAGCCGCAGGAGGGGCAGGGGGGAAGTGTGCTCATGACCAGAACCTTGTCTTTGTGGGGCTGCCTCGCCCGGGGGCGAGAATCAGCGCCGAATGATGCCAGCCGTGACCGGTAGTGTCCATGCGACACGGGGCTGCATGCTAGGGCCTGCTAGGGCCCTAGCGGCAGAAACCGAACCCGCTGCCATCGAAATGGAAGTGGTTTTCGTGGGGCTGGTTATAGTCCGGGCCCAGAACAGTCCCGAAATAACTGCAGGCGGCATCGTGTACGTCACGCAGAAAATCAGCCTTGCGCGGCGCGGAACTGCTATCCCAGTGCCGGAGTACGGATATTCGGTCGCCGTCCTCCAGCCTGAAGGTGGCCACGTCGAGCGCATTGGCGGTGGCATGCTGACTCCGACGCCCACTATCCCGGTTATAGATATTTCGACAGGCGAAGCTGCCAAAGTGCTCAATGCGTGTGATGGGGCTACCCAGCTGCTGCTGTGCCAGTGGCTGGAGTTTCTGGCGTTCGAACATTACCCAGGCCACCGCAAGTGGGCAGGTAACAGTAAACGGGGAATTGTAGGTGCTCTGTGAACGGCTGATGCGCACGACATTGGTTAGCGGACAGCCTTCGACCGGGGTGTAGTCTTCCAGCGGGAGATAGTCCAGAGAGCCTTCTGGTGCGGTTTCAAGTACAGCTCGGCATAGCTCTGGATTGTCACTGATTCGCGAGAGCTTCCACTTGCTGATCGGGGTCATCGGATGGCTGATTTCCAGGGGTCTCCATGGATTCCATTCTGGCGGCAGCTGGTCCCATGGCCTGGTGAGAAAGATGCCTACGCCTATCGCCAGCAGCAGGAGCCATTTAATCAACCGGACAGCGATAGGTTTCAAACTCCCTCCGCTATGGTGACTCGTTACAAGGTGTCAGCTGGGCCGAAGGCAACTCAGCAAGCGGTTTGAAACCGATCCGTTGTGCTTCAGGTAAATCCCGCTGGGAGATTGCAAACACAGCGATGCTGCCGTCTGGTGCGCCGCATTGGGCGATGCGCATCATGCCGTCGTGACCACAGCTGGCATCGGATACGCTCACGCCGGATTCCACAAGCTGTAAGGCCAGTTTCGCCGCAGTCGTGCCTGAATCGCTGCACTGCACCGCGCCGGTGGGTTTATAAACCTGGATCGTCCGCGGGGCAGGCGGCGGCTCAACCTGGGCGTCAGGCAGGCGAGAATCGTTACTGCAACTCGCTACGAGCAGTGCAGCGGGAAGGCAAATCCAGGCAGTGGTTTTCTTCATCAAAAATACCGGCATAAATGAAGTGGTCGGTTTTATACCAACCCGGACTGGTGGCCGGCGTTGGCAGGAACCATGTTTAACGATTGCGCAGCAGTGCCAGAATGGCACCAGCAACGATAGCCATGCAGCCGACAATCAAATACCACATGGTGCCTTCGGTGAAGCGACCCGTGAAGGTTTCCGCCACCTGGTCACCCAGCGACTGGGACGACTGCCAACCGAAGTACAGAAGGACCAGCCCCAGAGCAAGCAGCACGATGCCAATTATTTTTTGCGTTGCCATTCTTGTTCTCAATGTAGGTCCTGGAAGTGGACAACCCACTTATAGCCGTTTACGCGCTGCGATACCACTACGCTATGGGGAAATCCGCTCGGCCAGACTGCTTGAACTCATAGTGCGGACCCTCGTCATAAGATTATGAACAACAAGGGAAACCCGACCGTTGATCGCCAGATCGCAGGGCGGGTTCAGCAGGGAGTCGTTCTGTATTTCACCCTACCCATCGAGGAGTCAGCCATGTCTGAGAGAATTTCCCGAGAAACCCTGAATGAGCTGATAAAGATGGAGAAGCAGACATGCCTTTCCCTCTATATGCCTACCCACCGCAGTTTTCCGGAACGGGAGCAGGACCCCATCCGCTACAAGAACATGCTGCGAGAGCTACGCGAGCGGCTGCAAGCGCAGCACCCCGAGGCTGATGCCGCTGCGCTGATGAAGCCCTTCGAGGCGTTGCTTGATGACCACGACTTCTGGATCTATCAGCGCGACGGAATCGCCGTTTTGTGCGGTGAAAACTTCTTCAGGGTTTTCTCGCTGCAACAGACGGTGCCGGAATACGTGATAGTCAATTCGCATCCGTACCTGAAGCCACTACTGCGCATCGTACAGTCCTCCGATCGCTATCAGGTGCTGTGTCTGGCACGGGACAAGGTTCGCCTGTTCGAAGGTAATAGCGACGTGCTTGATGAGGTAGAGCTGGTCCCGGAAGTACCTCGAAACCTGGATAAGGCCCTCGGCAGTGAACTGACGGAAAAAGGCCAGTCGGGCCATCCCGGTGGTTATAGCTCGGCGGGCGAGCGGGGTGACCCGCAAATGCACGAAGCCGGTGGTCCTGACAAGCAGGCCGAAATAGATCACGATCGGGATCGTTTCTTCCGGGTGGTCGACCGGGCGATCCTGGATCACTATTCGCGTCCCTCTGGTTTGCCTTTGATACTGGCCGGGCTGCCAGAGAACCAGTCGTTTTTCCGGGCGCAGAGCCACAACCCGAAAATACTCAAGGAGGGCATCAACCTCGGACAGGGCTCGCTCGACGTCCGCGCACTGCAACAACGCAGCAACGAGCTGATGGAGCGTCGCAACAGCGAGCGTTTGAGCGGCATCCTCGAGCAGTACGCGACATCGAAACCGCAGAACCAGGCCACTGACGATCTACGTGAAATCGGCAGCGCAGCCGCCCAGGGAAAGGTGGGTACGTTACTGGTCGAGGCAGACCGCGAGGTACCCGGCCAGGTTGACCGCGATACCGGTGCGGTATTGCTCGATGAAACCGGTGACCGTACTGCAACGGATGTATTGGATGAGCTGATTCTGCTGGTACTCGAACGCGGGGGCGATGTAGATGTGGTTCCGGCGGAACGCATGCCGGGTCGCAGCGGTGCAGCGGCAATCTACAGGTTCTAAAATCACTCGCCAGGACGGGCGGGGAGCGAAGCTGCCCCTTGCCCGGTCTTTCGCCCATGCAGTTCGGCACCCGACTCGATTGTATCCGGCGGCAGGATTGCCGCGTGCCAGATTACCTTGCGCTGGTGACGCCTCGCTATTGGCCAACCAGCCCGCGCTGGCTATCGATCTGTTACTCACTCCGCCGGCTCTGTCGGCGGAACTAACCCGCTGCTTTCGGCTCCTCTTTAAAAGCCTCGTTGCGCTTGGACAACAGAGGCAGCTATTGAGGGGGTAGCGCCTATGCCGCGCGCGATAAAAATCAGCCTTTCGTCGGACAAGAGCGAAGCACTGATCGGCAGCCTGTCGGCCATTGACGGCGTCGTCAGTATCGATCTGCAGCGCGGCGCATCGGTTAAACCTGAGGGCGACGTGGTGTCGGTTGCGGTGGTGAACCAGCGCATGCGGGCTGTACTGAACATCCTCGATGAGATGGATATCACCCGTCAGGGCAGCTTGCAGATGAGTTCACTCACCAGCGTCGTCAGCCCCGGCAATCAGGAGATGCTGAACGGCGAGTCGGACGAGACGGTCTGGGACGAAATGGCGTTCATGCTGCGTTCCGACACCAATCTGTCGATTAACTACGTCCTGGCTATGGCACTCGCCGGAGCCATTGCAGCAGGTGGTTTATGGACCGATACGCTACATGTAGTGATCGGAGCAATGCTGATCGCACCGGCCTTCGAGCCGCTCGCGCGCCTGCCGTTTGGGCTGGTATCGGGCATCCGCGAACTGGTGCCATCCGGGCTCAAGTCGGTGGTGGTCGGCAATCTGATGATGATCATTGGCGCAGCGTTTTCAACACTGGTTCTTGAATGGTGGAATCCGGGCGCATCGCTTTCATTCATGAAGAATCACTGGGTCGGCTTCTGGAGCAGTATCACCTTCACCAGCCTGTGGGTGTCCGGGTTCGGTGGGATCGCAGGTGCTGTAGTCATCAGTGCCCAGAAATCAGTGCTGACTACAGGCGTCATGGTCACTCTGGCACTGATTCCGAGCATGGCTCTGGTCGGGATGGGGCTGGTTGCCGGTGATTTGGGCTTGATGGGCATGGCAGCGCTGCGCTGGCTGCTCGATGCGCTTCTGGTCATGATCATGTGCGCAGCGGTTTTCGGTCTCAAGCATCGTTTTCTCCACCGAAGCCGCGAAGCCAGTAGCTGAAGCAAGACCGCGCGGGCCGGGGAGAATGCGCATACGACAGGCTGCGAGCAGGATGGGCAGGGAGGAAACCGGCTCCTTGCCCAGTCGTATCTACTCAGGCATTTTCGAGGAATGGTGGCTGGTAATCAGCCATTGCGAACCGTTCCAGCGGTAGGTGAAGCTGTAGCGGCCGCGCACTACGGTCCCGGTGTCGGCGAAGGCGAAGCTATAAAGACCCGCATCAACCGCCATATTGCAGCCAATTTCGATACTGCTCAGATCAATCGAGCCACTCGGACGGTCCTGCATGAAGTGCTGAAAGTAGTCTGCTTTTTCCGCTGCAGCCAGGCGTGGCTGGTTGGATACTGTCGGTAGCAGGATGGAGTCGTTGGCATAAAGATCGACAACCTGCTGTGGGTCGCCGGTCTGCAGGGCAGCATTCCAATCCTGGAATAGCGCTGCGATTTCGGCTTTGGTGGTCGCTTTACAATTCTCGGTCCGTTCATGCGAGATCGGCCCGGCATTGGGTGTCATGTCCTGGTTCGCACAACCGGCGAGAAGGGCGAGGGTTACGGCGGACATCAGAGCTGGCTTCATTCGGTACTCCACTGAAAGAATGAATACGAGGTATGGATGAAGTGCGGAGTCCGGTTCCGGGTATATTTCCTGACGGGATCTTAGCAGAGCCTGAAGTTGGAAGCCTCTGTTTCAGGCTTTTCAGAGCGACAGCGAGTGGGAGCATGATTAGCCGGTGCGAGCGCACCGGCCCGATGGACGTGCCAGGTCATGTTAAAACGGGCCTAGAGTACCTCCACCTTGATCGCACCGGCGCCCATTCCTAGTTCGGTCAGGCACCGTTGTTCCACTTCGGACATGCCCCCATCGTTCAGCTCGCGCGGGATGAGGATCAGTGTCGGCTTGCGCTTGAGGAAGCCGAAGGCGCCTATCTTGTGCAGGCCGTCCCTCAGACAATCTTCCGCCGGCTTGAAGGTGCCGACAAGTAAACGTCTGGTTGAGTAGGGGGCGGCGGGTCGAACCGTCATATTCTGTCCTTCTGTGGCCAACTCCATTCTGTCGCGGTAAATGCTTACTTCGATATGCATGGGGTTACCTCCCTGTCATCTGGGTTGCTGTTTCAAGTGCTGCCCGGGCTGGTTCCGGTTCAATTGCTAATACGCTCGCCACGTTCAATGCTTGCAACTTCGCCCTGTTCGAACTGCACATGGATCATGAACCGGCCAGGTCCCGGATTGTAGGTCCACTCTTCGACGCTGATGCAAGCCTGCTTCTTTCGTTTGATGACGACAGGCTCGCGGCAATGGGAATCGCGCATCGAGGGCTCGCCGCATTTATGCAATATCGCTGCCTTGGAATCCTGAACACTGGCGATTCCCCGGTCGCATCTGAATGACTGCGCCTGAGCATTCCCGACAGCCAGTAGCAGGGGAATAACCAGGGCGAGTACGAAATATTCTCTATTCATGGGTAAGTCCGTTTATAGGCCATGCGACGGTCATGAGGCCGGTGATCCAGCTCTCGCGCGACAGGCGGCAGGCAGAAAATTGTTGTCCAGATCGGTATTGTTCGACCCGATTGCTTCCATTCCGGTCACCGGGGCGTCGTAGCCACACAGCCAGCTGATCGGGCTTGCCGGGCTGCCGCTGACTACTGCTGGCCTGAACGTGAGCGTCTTGCCTTGCAGTGGCCGGGACGCCTTGTTGCCCAGCATCACATGCAGCGCACCACCAGCCACGGTTACCCCGGTGACTCGATTGCCGATCAGCAGCGTCGGGGCGGGAAGCCCTGCGGCGGCATTGTCAGCGGGAAACTCAAGATGCTCGACGTAGTAATTATTGATGTTCTGGCGAACCGTAGCAGCCATCGTCAACGCTTCGGTCACTTCGCTGCGCTGGATATAGACCTGATAAGAGGGCAATGCCATCGACGCCAGGATGCCGATTATGGATACCACCACCATCAGCTCGATCAGAGTGAATCCCTTCGTGTCCTTCATACGCTTTCCCCAAGAAAGAAGATCGGCGAGTAGACGCTGGCTACGAAACTGAAAATGGCCGCAATGATGATCACCGATACCATTACCGACAGAACACGCATCTGCTTTTCGCAGGATGCGGTCAGATGCGTTCCGGTCTGGCGGATCAGGTCCTGTACTTCCCGTCCGAGATCCATGCCAGATGCTGTAACGCCGGCAAGGTGAGTAGTCAGTTCGGATTGTTCCGCGGCTCGGTAGCCTGAACACATGGAGACGGGGAAGGCTGCTATTTCGAGAACCCTGGCATACGCACGCCGGGTTCGGGGTGGAGTAAGCAAGCGATAACTCAAGCTTTGCTGCAGCCGGGGCTGGTAGCGAAACAGCGCCCGCAACCGGTAGCCAATAACCAGCACACCGAGCAGCAGCGCCAAAATCAAGAGTGAAAAGATGACCCAATGTCCCCGATACGCCGATAGTGCCGGTGGGGTGGGTACGGGCATGCTTTGTAGTACATCCAGAAATGCCGGCGCGACTTTCAGTTGGTACAGGGAGCTGGTAACGAATAAGACGAAGGTAACATAGCCCAGGTAAATCATGACTCGCTTGAATTGGAGCGGTTCGCTCAGAGCGTCGGAGAAATCGACCTGGCCATAGGTCTGCAGGGCGCTGTGGGCCAAGCGGGTATCAGATGCCTGCTTGAGTTCCTGTAACAGGCGATAGGGCAAGGTGTCGGTGGTTCGTGCGGTGCCGTAGAACTGGCCTCCGGCGTCGCTTTCAGCGCGTTCAATGCATTGTCTGAGATTGTCGCCCGGTCTGTACTGATTGTGGCTGCGCCTGCAGATGTAATGAAACCTGCGCCATTCCATTGTTTGCCTTCCCTGTCGATGACCCGTTTCGCCGGCGGTGGCCGCTGCTGCATACGCCGTGCCCGGCCATAGTGCCAGCGTTGACTGCGAAACTGAATCCACCGTGCTCCGTTTTGTGGCGGTATTCCGTAACGTAGAAATGCCGGAGCGTGAGGCTGGTGGAAAAACAGGAGGAGGGACAGAGAACAGGAGGAGAGACAGAGACCGAGGGGGAAGAGGTGCGGTCAATCGAAAAGCCGGACAGGAGTCCGGCCAGTATCTTAACGTTCCTGGATTTCGCTTACTTCAGACTGTGGGATCTGGTTGTAGCGTCCATCCTTGTCCTCGTATTCGATCAAGCCGGTATCCTCATCAATCTCCGGCTTGTTCTCGGCTTCGATCAGGCGCCCGTCATGGGTGCTGATGATGTGCTCGTTTGCACAGCCGGCCAGTGTCAGCAAACCGAAGGCGCAAAAGATGGCGAAAAGCCCTTTCTTCATGGGTGTTTCCTCGTGATAAATGGTTACAGCCATCAGACTCACACACCTGAGCAACGTTCCGTTTGTTGCAAGAAAGGCACCGAACTGCGCAGCAATCGAGTTGCTTCCCGAAGACGCAAAAAACCCCGCCGGAGCGGGGTTTCTGTCGTGCTTGATGCTTAGACCTGGGCGACCGGGATGGACGCTGCGGCCTTCTGGTACGAGGCGATTTCATTGAAGTTCATGTAGCGATAGATATCGCCGGCCATGCTGTTGATTTGCGCAGCATAGCCCATGTATTCCTCAACGCTCGGCAGACGACCCAGGATCGCAGCAACCGAAGCCAGCTCGGCGGAGGCCAGGAATACGTCGGCACCATCACCCAGACGGTTCGGGAAGTTCCGTGTGGAGGTGGAGACCGCAGTAGACTTGGCCGCGATGCGCGCCTGGTTACCCATGCACAGCGAACAGCCCGGCATTTCCATGCGCGCGCCAGCCTTGCCGTAGATACCGTAGTAGCCTTCTTCGGTAAGCTGGAACTGATCCATCTTGGTCGGCGGAGCCAGCCACAGACGGGTCGGCAGGGTACCCTTGTTCTTCTCCAGCAGCTTGCCGGCCGCGCGGAAGTGGCCGATGTTGGTCATGCAGGAACCGATGAAGACCTCATCGATCTTCTGACCGGCAACCTCGGACAGCAGACGGGCATCGTCCGGATCGTTAGGCGCACACAGCACTGGCTCTTTAACGTCAGCCAGATCGATTTCGATCACGGCAGCGTATTCAGCGTCAGCGTCGGCCTTCATCAATTGCGGATCAGCCAACCATGCTTCCATGGCCTGGGCGCGACGTTCCAGCGTACGGGCGTCTTCATAACCCTCGGCAATCATCCAGCGCAGCAGGACGATGTTGGATTTCAGGTACTCGGCAATCGACTCTTCGCTCAGCTTGATGGTACAGCCGGCAGCGGAACGCTCGGCAGAGGCGTCAGACAGCTCGAACGCTTGCTCGGTAGTCAGGTTGTCCAGACCTTCGATTTCGAGAATGCGACCAGAGAAGACGTTCTTCTTGCCTTTCTTCTCAACGGTCAGATGACCTTCCTGGATCGCATAGTAGGGGATGGCATGGACCAGATCACGCAGGGTGATGCCGGGCTGCATTTCGCCCTTGAAGCGCACCAGTACGGATTCGGGCATATCCAGCGGCATCACGCCAGTTGCTGCGGCGAAGGCAACCAGACCAGAACCGGCCGGGAACGAGATACCCATCGGGAAACGCGTGTGCGAATCGCCACCGGTACCGACGGTATCAGGCAGCAGCATGCGGTTCAGCCAGCTGTGGATGATCCCGTCACCCGGACGCAGTGCAACACCGCCACGGTTATGGATGAAGTCAGGCAGCGTGTGGTGAGTGGTGACATCGATCGGCTTCGGATAGGCCGCAGTGTGGCAGAACGACTGCATAACCAGATCAGCCGAGAAGCCCAGGCAAGCCAGATCCTTCAGCTCGTCGCGGGTCATCGGGCCAGTGGTGTCCTGGGAGCCGACAGTGGTCATTTTGGGTTCGCAGTAGGTGCCAGGGCGAACGCCTTCAACACCACATGCCTTGCCGACCATTTTCTGCGCCAGGGTGAAGCCCTTGGTGCTTGCAGCTGGCTGTTCAGGCTTGCGGAACAGATCAGAGTGACCCAGACCCAGCTCGGTGCGGGCCTTCTCGGTCAGGCCACGGCCGATGATCAGCGGAATACGGCCGCCAGCGCGTACTTCGTCCAACAGAACCTGAGTTTTCAGTTCGAAGGTAGTGATGACTTCATCAGTGCCGTGCTTGCATACCTTGCCTTCGTATACGTACACATCGATCACGTCGCCGGTGTTGATATCGGAGACATCGAATTCGATGGGCAGGGCGCCGGCATCTTCCATGGTGTTATAGAAGATGGGAGCGATCTTGTTGCCGAAGCAGAAGCCGCCGGCACGCTTGTTCGGCACGTAGGGAACGTCGTCACCGAAGAACCACAGCACCGAGTTGGTAGCCGATTTGCGCGAGGAACCAGTACCGACCACATCGCCGACGTAGGCGACCGGGAAGCCCTTGGACTTCACTTCTTCGATCATCTTGAGCGGGCCAACCACACCAGGCTCGTCGGGTTCGATACCGTCGCGAGCCATCTTCAGCATAGCCAGCGCGTGCAGCGGGATGTCCGGACGTGACCAGGCATCAGGGGCAGGTGAGAGGTCGTCAGTGTTGGTTTCGCCGGGCACCTTGAAGACGCTCAGGCTGACCTTGTCGGCAACGGCAGGGCGGTTGGTGAACCACTCGGCATCAGCCCAGGACTGCAGTACGCCCTTGGCGTGCTCGTTGCCTTGCTTGGCGCGGTCGGCAACATCGTGGAAGGCATCAAACATCAACAGGGTGTGCTTGAGCTCCTTGGCAGCGGTGGCTGCCAGCTCCTCGTTATCGAGCAGCTCAACCAGAGTCGCGATGTTGTAGCCGCCCTGCATGGTGCCAAGTAGCTCAACGGCGCGCAGCTTGGTCAGCAGTGGAGAGTCAGCTTCGCCCTTGGCAACGGCGGACAGGAAGCCAGCCTTGACGTAGGCAGCTTCATCGACCCCTGGAGGTACGCGGTTGGTCAGCAGGTCGAGCAGAAATTCTTCTTCACCAGCGGGCGGGTTCTTCAGCAAATCAACCAGGCCAGCGGTTTGTTCGGCGTTAAGCGGCTGAGGCACGATGCCCTGGGCGGCGCGCTCTTCAACATGTTTGCGATAGGCTTCAAGCACAGTTATTACCCTCATCAGTCTGTTCCGTTTGTAACGGAACGGTCATCCTCACGGACCATGACGCCGGATCTGAGGTTGGGTGCAAGCGCAGGCCCGATCTGGTGGGGGCAACCTGGTAACTGGGTTGGCAGATACAATATGGTTGCGGGCAAACGCCTGTCACACTCCCTAACGGCGCGCCGATTCTACAGTAAGCCTTGTCTAAAGTTAAGCTACGGTGCGGATAGACCGCGGGATGAGAATCCTTCGATCAACCGGCCGAGATTCTGGCGTGTTTGGCTGTTCGATGTTGTGACGGCCAGGCGTGGGATGGGCAGGGCAGGGTCAACAGACCCTGCCACTCGGCTTATTTCTCCAACAGGTTTTCCAGATGGGTGAGCATGTCTTCGGGTTTGAGTACCAGTACATCGCTATGCAACTGATCGAGCACGACTTCGGCCGTGTTGCCGATCAGGGCTCCGGAAATACCCTTGCGCGCTACGGTGCCGATCACGGTAACGCTGGCACCGAGCTGCTTGGCCATTCTCGGAATCAAGCTGTCGGCGGGCCCTTCGTCAACGTGTAGCTGGGAGGGATTCAAGCCGTATTGGTTGACGTACTTGGCGGCTTCTTCGGTGTACTGCTGCGCGATATCCTCGCGCAGCTGGTATACCGGGTTGGCGGCTGACAACATCGGCGCCGGGTGGGCGCTGGCCAGGTGGACTTCCCCGTTGATCATCTCCGCGATATCAGCGGCATGGCTGACGATGGTGTCATGCAGCACATGATGTTGATCGTCGTGGTTGCCCAGATCGACCGCAGCCAGGACTTTGCCACCCATCCAGGAATCAGCGCTTTTCACCATCAATACCGGGGCCGGGCAATAGCGCAACAGTTTCCAGTCATCCGGCGTTAGCAGGGCTTTCTTCAGCGCGCTGTCGGGCAGATGCTGCTTGATGACCAGCCCACACCCCTCGCGTCGCTGCACCTGCACGACGGTGTCGGTCATGCTGTTATGCCAGGCCTGTGTATGGGAGACAGCCAGACCCTCGCTGCGAAGATCCGTGCTGAGCGTTTCCAGCAGGGGCGTGTAATCCTGCCGGTTTTCGCATACCAGCAAATGCAGTTCGGCCTCGATGACGCCGGCGATCAATTTACCGCGTGTCAGCGCGAGGTGTTCTGTCTGGCTCGGATCAATGACGACCAGAATACGTTTAATGGCTTGCATGGTGCTCCCTGTTTTTCCAAGCATATCGCTGATCAGAAATTCGCTGAAAACTGTAAAGCTCGACCTGTCAGGGCCAAAGCCCCGCGCATAATACTTATATAGCACTCAATCCGGGCCGGGGCCCGGTCTGCTTGTGCCTTCGATGGCAAGTCTGCGCATTTTTTCAGCGCCTTCCTGGGTGTTACTTGTTCAATGTAGTCTGCTTTGAACGAAGCGGTGTTGATTTGCGTCAACGTAGCATTGGTGCCACCGGCGACGCTGCCCGTATAATTCGCGGATCAGTATTCGTTCACATATAAGAGTATTCATGACCCTTCCGGAAGAATTAATGGCTTTTCTGCCGTGCCCGACACCCTCCGCGTGGATCGCCCAGGCGCTCAAGCACCCCGAAGAGCTATTGATCGATCATGCCAACTGCGAGAAAAAAGCGGCCTCGACCGCATTGAATCTGATGTTCCGCTATATCGACAAGCCGGAGCTGCTGCAGAAAATGTCGCGCCTGGCGCGGGAAGAGTTGCGCCATTTCGAGCAGGTTACCGCGTTGATGACCAAGCGGGGTGTCATCTACCGCGGCTTGTCGGCCAGCCAGTATGCGCAACGCTTGCGCGGTCATGTGCGGACCACCGAGCCAGGACGTCTGATCGATACCCTGATCATCGGTGCCTTTATAGAGGCGCGGTCCTGTGAGCGCTTCGCCTGTCTGGCACCGCACCTGGATAGCGAATTGTCCGATTTTTACCGCTCGCTTCTGAAATCCGAGGCTCGCCATTATCAGGATTACCTGACCCTGGCCCGCCAATATGCTGATGGTCCCATCGATGAACGTATCGCGTTTTTCGCCGGGATCGAAGCTCAAGCAGTCGCGCAGCCCGATACTGAATTTCGCTTTCATAGTGGAGCGGTCTAGGGTCTGTTGCCGTTTCATCGCGGCCGCGACGGAGGCCCGTTTAGTGCAGAACAAGGCGCGAGGAGTGTAATTTGTTCAACACATCCATGTGTTTCACCCCTTCGGGGCTTACGCGTAAAAACGCTCCAGGCGTTTTTGTGGTGGTTCCAAATGAGCGACGAGTAACGCAGTGCTGCGCTAAACGGGCCTCGTCCCTTCGGGTGGGGCCGCCTAGGTTGCGTGGCAAATGACGCCATACGGCGTTGCGGGACTTGGCAAGGGAACAACCATTACTTGCGTCCCGCGCCTTGCGGAACGCCGCCCGGCCTGCCGCCATTTGACACAGCAACGCGGCTCGCGATGAAACGGCAACAGACCCTAGGGTGTGTGGGCGACCACGAGATTCAAAGGAGACAATATGAAGCGATGGGCGAAATCTTCCCTGGCGGCGATGATGCTGCTTGGCACAGGCCACGCGTATTCGGCGGAGGGTGCGTGCGAGCGTATCGTGGTGACTGGAAACCCGCAGTATCCCCCGGTCCTCTGGGTCGACCCTGAGGATGAAGACAAACTGATCGGCGCTGGCGTCGAGCTATTGGAGCTGGCGCTTGAAGGCACGGGGATAGCGATTGAAGTGATGAACACCGGACCCTGGTCGCGGGCTCAGGAAGAGGCGCGCAGTGGTCGTGTAGACATGCTGGCCGGCGCATTTCTTACGCCCGAACGCCTGGCGTTCATGGACTATGTTTATCCGTCCTATGTGGAAATTCCCAGCGTTCTGTTTGTGCGCAAGGGGCAGGCGTTTCCGTACGGTGGTTGGGATGACTTGCAGAGCAAGCGCGGCAGCACGCTGGTCGATAACAGCTTCGGTTCGGCTTTCGATACCTACGCGAAAACTCATCTTGATATCGAACGAGTACCTTCGGTCGAGCAATCCTTCGAGTCGCTGCTGAGCGACCGCGCGGACTATGTCGTCTACGAGCGATACCAGGGCTTGGCGGTGGCGGAGAAGCTGGGTATTACCGACGAGCTGGATGTGCTGGAAGGCTCGCTGATCAACGAGAATCTGTACTACACCGTCTCGCACAATTCTGCCTGCAATTCGCCTGCGCTTCGTTCGGCCCTGGCGTTGGGGATGCACAAGGTAGTCAATCAGGGTGAGCCGCGGCGCCTGTTGGAAAAATATCGAAACCAGTGGGCGAGCCAGTTCATGCCTGAAAAGACCGAAGGCGAGCCAGGTCCTGGAGTGAGCGAGTAATACGATACAGTTTTTGCGTACGTGCTCAGGACCATAACAGATGCGGAAATGATACCCTGTGACGGTTCAATACATGGCCGGTGGTAGCAGCGTCTGCGCTGGCCTGAAAGCGGCGTCGGGGAGGCGGCTCATGTCGGTACCTTTGTATCAGCGTATAGCGCAGCAGCTCGCTGAAGACATCGTCAAAGGGTTCTATCAGCCCGGCGAGCGAGTGCCCTCGGTACGCAAGCTCAGTACGCAGAAGGGTGTGAGTCATGCCACGGTGCTTCAGGCCTACGCGACACTCGAGGATCAAGGCCTGATCCGGGCGCGCCCGCAGTCAGGATTCTACGTGCACCGTTCGCCGGCGCTGACCGCGCCTACACCTGCGATGTCCCGAATCGAGTCACCGCATGCGGTGACTCGCAGCGGTATCATTGCGGAAATTCTTCGCCAGTCACGTCGAACCGGCGTGATTCCGCTTGGCGCCGCCGTGCCCTCCAGCGAATACCTCCCGTTGCGTGCCTTGCACCAGCAAATGAGCAAGGTTACCCGCTTCCATGGGCAGAGCGCGTTCAGCTATTCGTTCAGCCCGGGATACGAGCCTTTGCGCCGGCAGGTAGCCATGCGCATGCGCGACGCTGGCGCTGTGGTCGATCCTGCTCAGGTCGTCATCACTAACGGATGTGTCGAGGCTTTGCAGCTCTGTCTGCGCACCATCACCAGGCCGGGGGATCTGATTGCCAGTGAATCGCCAAGCTACTACGGCTTGGTGCAGCTATGTGAGCTGCTCGGCCTGAAGGTAATTGAAATCCCCACCGACCCCGAGTCAGGCCTGAGTCTGGAAGCGCTGGAAGAGGCTGCCCAGCGGTGGCCAATCAAGGCACTGGTGCTGACCAGCCGTGCCGGCAATCCGATGGGCGCGACCATGCCTGAACATCGCCAGCGGGCGCTGGTGGGGATGATGGCGCAACGCAATATCCGCATCATCGAAGATGATGTGTATGGTGAACTGATGTTCGATCATGGTCAGTCGCGGGCGCTAAAAGCCTTTGATCGTTCGGATACAGTGATGTACTGCTCGAGCTTTTCAAAAACCATTTCGCCCGGCTTGAGAACAGGCTGGGTGATCGCCGGCCCGCAGCAGGACGCTATCGAGAAACTGCAAACATTCACGACGCTGTCTGCCTGCAGCGTCAGCCAGATGGCGGTGTCAGCCTACCTGGAAAACGGTGGCTACGACCGCCACCTGCGGCATGTACGGCAGGAGTATCGCAAGAATCTGAGCTGCTTCCAATTGGCGGTGCAGCAGTATTTTCCGCCGGGTACGCACATTTCGCGGCCAAGGGGCGGGTTCATCCTCTGGGTGAGTATGCCGGCACAGGTGGATGCGCAGATTCTTTTCAACCAGGCTCTGGAGCAGAACATCAGTATCGCGCCCGGTCTGGTCTTCAGTAATACCGATCAGTTTAATCATTGTTTACGACTGAACTGCGGGATCCCGTGGGATCAGGAGACTGAGCGAGCAGTGATGACGCTGGGGAAGCTGGCCGCTCAACAGCTGTTGTATCAGCAATCTGCAGCGGGGGAGGCGGTGGCTTGACGAGTGCACCGCCCCTGTTATTCAGACGTGATCCGTTGAGCGACTAGCAGGCTACAATTTCTTCGCGCTCTTTCGAGTCTCTGCGCTCAAGCTGCTGACTTAACTCAATAATCTGTTCTCGCATCCACCGGTTTGCCGGGTCCTGATCGGTGCTTTCGTGCCAGAATAAATGGCTTTCGATCGCTGGAACATCGCTGATCGGCAGTGCCGTCCAGTGCAGGTTATGCCGACGCGCGAAGCGCTCGGAAACGGTCATCACCATATCGGTGGACTCGAGTACCAGAGGTGCCATCTGGTAGTGCTGCGAACGCAGCACCACGCGCCGCTGAAGTCCCATCTTGCCCAGGGCCAGATCGACATGACCCAGCCCATTGCGCCGGCTGGAGATGTGAATATGTGACTGGGCAAGATAATCGTCGAGGGTCAGCTTCGCCTTGCTGGCCAACGCGTGTCCTTTGCGCATGACACACACGTAGCGGTCTTCGAACAGTTTTACGTGGCGTACCTGGGTATCGGTATTCAGCGGTGCATCGATGGCGAAATCCAGCCGCCCGGCGGCCAGTTCCTTGGTTGTCTCGCGACGCTTGGTCAGGAAACTGTCGATATTGACGTTAGGCGCAAGCCGGCAGATGCGTGACGCAAGGTGCGGCAGAATCACCGCTTCCGACAGATCGGTCATGCTGATGCGGAATGTCTTGGTGGCCTGGTCGGGGTTGAAGCTCCGGCTTTCCTGAACCGATACACGCAGCAATTGCAGCGCATGACGAACCGGGGTGATGATGTTCTGCGCCATCGGCGTGGGTACCATACCCTGAGCGGTGCGCACGAACAGTGGATCATTGAAGGTTTCACGGAGCCGGGCCAGCGCGTTGCTCACTGCTGGCTGGGTAATGCCGACGATCTGGCCGGCGCGGGTCAGGTTGGCTTCGGTGTAAATGGCGTCAAATACAATGAACAGATTCAGATCGACTTTACCGAGGTTCATCGCAATTAATCCTTTCGTCGGTATGCCTCGAATCCGAGACACGAGTGCTTGTTAGATTCGCAAGAGTATATATTGATTATATGAATGTTAATACACGCCGGAAATGCCTTCGATAAATTCGGATTTCTCATCTAGCATCGTCTTGTCATCAACAACACACAGGCGAAGAGCTATGGATTTCGGATACTCCCCCAAGGTCAAGGAACTGCGTGAGCGCGTAGACGCCTTTATGCAGGAACATGTTTTCCCCGCCGAATCGGTCTTTCATCAGCAGGTCAATGAAGGCGACCGCTGGCAGCCGACCGCCATTGTCGAGGAACTGAAAAAGAAGGCAAGGGCCGAGGGATTGTGGAACCTCTTTCTTCCGGAGTCCGAGCTGGGTGCGGGCCTCACCAACCTCGAGTACGCTCCGCTGGCTGAGCTGATGGGGCGTTCCGGGCTGGCTTCCGAGGCATTCAACTGCAGCGCGCCGGATACCGGCAACATGGAAACCATCGTGCGCTACGGTAGCGAAGAGCATAAAGAAAAGTGGCTCAAGCCATTGCTCGAAGGCGAAATCCGTTCGTGCTTCGGTATGACCGAGCCGGGCGTAGCGTCATCCGATGCGACCAACATGCAGGCCAATGCTCACCGCGAAGGTGACGAATGGGTCATCAATGGCCGTAAGTGGTGGACATCCGGCGCCTGCGATCCGCGTTGCAAGATCATGATTTTCATGGGGTTGACCAACCCCGATGCGCCGCGTCACCAACAGCATTCGATGATCCTGGTGCCGATGGATACACCCGGCGTGAAAGTCATTCGCCCGTTGCCGGTATTCGGCTATGACGACGCGCCCCATGGCCATGCGGAAGTCGTTCTGGATAACGTGCGCGTGCCGTACAGCAACGTGCTGCTCGGTGAAGGACGCGGTTTCGAAATCGCCCAGGGTCGTCTTGGGCCTGGACGTATTCACCACTGCATGCGCTCCATCGGCGCCGCCGAACGCGCTCTGGAATTGATGTGTCGCCGCTCTGTTGAGCGGGAAGCCTTTGGCAAGCGTCTGGCGCAACTGGGTGGCAATATCGACCTGATCGCCGAATCGCGCATCGAGATCAATCAGGCCCGTCTGCTGACGCTCAATGCTGCCTACATGATGGATACGGTTGGTAACAAGGTCGCCAAAAGCGAGATTGCCCAGATCAAGGTTGTAGCACCTAACGTAGCGCTGAGGGTGATCGACCGGGCGATCCAGATGCACGGCGGTGCGGGCGTCTCCGAAGACACGCCATTGGCACATATGTACGCCATGCAGCGGACACTGCGTCTGGCTGATGGTCCGGACGAAGTGCATCGTGCGTCTATTGGCAAGGTGGAGCTGGGCAAATACATAGCCCGTTAATACGGCTTGATATGGTCCTGTAGCAGTTAACAGCCCGCGTATATCGCGGGCTGCTTTGTTTTCAGTCGGGCGTCAGTCGATCCCTTGATCCTCGGCGTGATCACCGAGCATATCCTGCACATAAAGCATGTTGATGAGCACCATTCCGGCGGCAGCAAGCGGGGTGGCCAGGATCAGCCCGATCGTACCGGCCAGCAGGCCGAACAGTATCTGGATGCTGATGGTAAGAGCCGGTGGCATCTCCACGATGCGGTGTTGCAGCCAGGGCGTTAACCCCCAGCTCTCAATGGCCTGGATACCCATATACAACGCTATGACCCAGAGCACGGTTTCCGTGCCGTCGAGCGAGGCAAGCAGTATCGCGGGAATGATTGCGAGGATGGGGCCAATGTTGGGGATAAACGAGAGCAGGCCAGCTATCAGGCCGAGTACCAATGCCAGCTCTATTCCGATGAGCCACAATCCGATTGTGGTAAATACGCCGATTACCAGCATTTCCAGCAGCTTGGCGATCAGCCAGGATTGCAATGTGGAGCCTGTTTCAAGCAACACCTGTTTGGCGCGGGGGCGATAGCCACGCGGAATGAGCTTGAGGAAGCCGCCGATGTACGACCCAGGGCTGATGCTCAGACAGATCCCCAGTATGAAAGCGATGGCGAAGCTGCTGAATGCACCGGTGATCGATGACAGGACGCCCGTCACTACGCTGAAAATCCCGGTGCTTTGTTCTACCGCCTGCTCCAGGCGTTCGCGTTGTTCCAGAACGAACTTCATCCAGGTGGAATCTTCTGCCCGCGCCCGCCATTGCTCGATCGCACGCGGAAGGTTGTCGGCAAGGGATTCAAACTGTGCGCTGATGCTTGGAGCGAGCAGGATCACTGCTGCGCCCAGCACGATGATCAGTACAACGAAAAAAAGCAGCAGCGAAATACTATAGGGCATGCCTGTCTTGTCGGTAACCCATTGGGCTACGCCATTAAACAGCACGCCAAACAAAATCGAAGCAAAGATCAGCAGCAGAAATTCAAAAGCGAGCCATGAAACGATGCAGAACAGAACGACCAACGCCAGAACGCTGGCCTGGACCATGGCTCGAGTCGCAACGGCGCGGGGGGAATTAGGGTCACCTTTATCTGTCATTCAGAACTCCAGGCTGGCCGCGCGGGCAGGCGCGGGTCTACTCGTAATAGCTGCTGTGAAGCGACTGGCTGGCGGGGTGGGAGCGGCCATCGCCAGGCTTGCGTTTATCAGCAGTTAAGACTGTAGGCCAGGAGCATCGTTCAGCCACGCAACAACGCCATCCGAAGTACCATCGGATGGAGTAATCGAAGGAATTGGCGTTGTCGTGGGTATTGGCGGGTCGGCCCGGTATTAACGAGCGCGGTAGGTAATGCGGCCCTTGGTCAGGTCGTACGGAGTCAATTCGACACGGACCTTGTCGCCGGTCAGGATGCGGATATAGTTCTTGCGCATCTTGCCTGAAATATGGGCAGTCACGACGTGGCCGTTTTCCAGTTCAACGCGGAACATGGTGTTAGGCAGGGTGTCGATGATGGTGCCTTCCATTTCAATACTGTCTTCTTTCGCCATTAAGCAAAGGCCTCTCAATTTCGGTTCATTAAGCGGGCCATTAAAATCATGCCCGCAAAAAAGGTGAGCAATTGTGCCCTAAAACGGCCCGACAGCCAAGTTCGGCGCCCAAATATATGACGGAGACGCGCGGCTTCGGTTCGCAACTGCCTGGAAAAAATGCGCGGGGGCGGGTCGGAAGGGTTTGCTGCGGCGTTGTCAGCGAAATCATGTCAGCTTAGTTGACGGCAACCCAGCGCTGATTGACCAGCATCTCGATGGGGCGGTATTCGGTTTTGTAGTTCATTTTCTTGCAGTTCTTGATCCAGTATCCCAGATACACTGCGCGCAGGTTGCACCGGCGGGCTTCTTCGATCTGCCAGAGGATCGCATAACGGCCCAGGCTACGCCGGTGCTCGTCCGGATCATAAAACGTGTAAACCGCAGACAGGCCATTGATCATCTGATCGGTAACCGCCACCGCCAGCAATTTCCCCTCCAGGCGGAACTCGTAAAAGATACTGAATGGCCACTTGCGTACCAGAAACGAGCTGAACTGTTCGCGACTGGGTGGATACATATCGCCATCAGCATGGCGGGCTTCGATATAGCGTGCATACAGCGCATAGATTTCTTCAGTCGTCTCGGGAATGGTGCCGGTCACTACCAGATCGCGATTGCGCTTGAGAATACGTTTCTGGGCCGAGCTGGGTGAAAAAGCCTCAACGGGCAGGCGGGCGGCGATACAGGCGGAACACGCGCGGCAATGTGGCCGGTACAGGTGATCTCCGCTGCGTCTGAAGCCCAGCTCGGACAGCCGACTGTAGGTCACCGTATCGATCGGTTTCTGCGGGTCCAGAAACAGGGTAGTAGCCTGCTCCTCCGGCAGATAGCTGCAGGCGTGGGGTTGTGTTGCGTAGAATTTAAGATGTGACAGATCAGTCATGGTCGTGGCTTCGATACGCTTTTCTCAGGAGTATAGGACGGTACCTCAGGCGCATCAAAGAAACCGCCAGCAGTCAGGCGTGCCGTCAGCACAGAGCCGCGTGAGCAGGGATCTGAACTCACGTCGAGAAATGCTTTCTGCACCAAAACTGAACAGGTGGTCAGTCGGCATCTGGCAATCGATGAGCTCGAAATCACATTCGTCAAGCCACTCCACCAGGCGGATGAAACCGGTCTTGGATGCGTTTGTCCGGCGGCTGAACATGGATTCGCCGAAAAACACCTTGCCCAGTGCGACGCCATATAACCCGCCAACCAGCTGCGCCCCATCCCATACTTCCACGGAATGGGCGATGCCGCGTTTATGCAGTTCACAATACGCTGTCTGCATGTCCGATGTGATCCAGGTTGAATCAGTGTAGTCCCTGGGTTCTGCGCACGCCGCCATGACTGCCGGAAAATCCTGGTCCAGGGTGACCTTGAATGGCGTGTGCCGGAGAAATTTGCGCATGCTGCGTGAAACATGCAGTTTTTCCGGGCGTAGTATTGTCCTCGGGTCGGGGCTCCACCACAGCAGAGGTTGACCCTCCTGATACCAGGGGAAGATCCCGAGCCGATAAGCGCGTTCGAGGCGGGCAGGGGAGAGGTCGCCGCCTACCGCCAGCAACCCGTTGGGGTCCGCCAGTGCGTGTTCTGTAGAGGGGAAGTCCAGGCTGTGTGGGCTCAGCCAGCTAATTTGGCTCATGGCGTCTCACCGACTTGTTGATACATAAGACCTTTCATCAGCAAGATGATATAAGTTATTGTCTCAATTAAAGATAGTGCTTACAGAGTACTGAACGCAAATGTGCAGGCGAGCTCTGCTCGACTACGCAAAATGCAGGCAAGCCTGCCTCCGACCGCCGGCGGTTGTGAATTCAGCCGTGGTAGGCCGTACAATAGCGCCCTGAACAATGACGGAAGCCAGAACGTTGAAGGATACCCGATCCCAGAAAGCAGCCCATCTAGCGGTGCGCGAACAGCTGAGTCTGCGACTTCGCGAAGGCGCGTTGCTGGCTATGATCGCCCTGTGTCTGTACCTGTGCATGGCGCTATTTACCTACGATCTCAGTGATCCCGGCTGGACGCACAGCGGCAACGTATCGCAGGTGCAAAACGCCGGTGGGCAGATGGGCGCCTGGATCGCCGATGTATTGCTGCTCGCGCTGGGTTATCTGGCATTTCTGTTTCCAGTGATCGTTGCAGTCAAAGTCTGGCAGATGTTCCGCCGGCGGCACCAGCCATTCATCTGGAACGGCTGGTTATTTTCCTGGCGTCTGATCGGCTTCTTTCTGACCCTGTTCGCCGGCACTGCGCTGGCAGCGCTGCATGGTTCAGCGCCGGCCAGCTTTCCTGATGGCGCGGGCGCGGGTGGCATATTGGGTCAGTTATTGAAGGATCTGGCGCATCCAGTACTCAACCTGCATGGCAGCACGCTGGCGTTTCTGACCCTGTTCCTGTTCGGTATAACCGTATTTACCAATCTGTCCTGGTTCAAGGTCATGGACCTGACCGGACGGATCACCCTGGACCTGCTCGACCTGGTCAAGCGTGCATGGAGCGGCTGGCATTCGCGGCGTGCTGCTGACCGGTCCGAACGTGAAGAGCCGGTGCGCCCTGCGCGCGCTCCTGCGCCCAGACGCGAGCCGTCGATATCCAGCGAGGACAAGCAGCGTGCCGAGGATCTGCGCGCCGAGCGCCAGCAGTCGCTTGAGCGTCATGTTGCGTCGCAGCAGAGCCGCCAGCCACCGGAAATCGTACCCCCGGAGAAGAAGCCGGTGGAGCCGAGCAGTCGCTTGCAGAAAGAAAAACAGTCAAAGCTCACCTTCGACAGCGTCGAGCCCGGCTCGCTGCCGCCCATCTCCTTGCTCGATGCGCCAAGCAAGAAAACCAAGGGTTTCTCTGCGGAATCGCTTGAGGGTATGTCGCGCTTGCTTGAGCTGAAACTCAAGGACTTCGGCGTTGAGACCGAGGTGGAAAAGGTTCAGCCGGGTCCGGTCATTACCCGCTTTGAAATTCAGCCCGCCGCCGGGGTCAAGGTCAGCAAGATTTCCAACCTGGCCAAGGACCTGGCGCGCTCGCTGGCGGTTATCAGTGTTCGCGTCGTTGAAGTGATTCCGGGCAAGACCACTGTCGGTATCGAGATTCCCAACGAGGACCGCGAGATCGTGCGCCTCTCCGAAGTGTTGCAGACGCGGGAGTTCGACGAGGCCCATTCGCCGGTGACCCTGGCGCTGGGACACGATATCGGTGGCAATCCGGTAATGGCCGATCTGGCCAAGATGCCGCACCTGCTGGTTGCGGGTACCACCGGTTCGGGTAAGTCTGTCGGCGTTAACGCGATGCTCTTGAGCATTCTGTTCAAGTCTCAGCCCGATGAGGTGAGACTGATCATGATCGACCCGAAGATGCTCGAGCTGTCGATTTATGAAGGCATTCCGCATCTGCTCGCGCCCGTCGTAACCGACATGAAAGAGGCGGCCAATGCGCTGCGCTGGTGCGTGGCTGAAATGGAGCGACGTTACAAGCTGATGGCAGCGATGGGCGTGCGTAACCTGGCGGGTTTCAACCGCAAGGTGAAGGACGCGCAGAAAGCCGGCACGCCCTTGACCGACCCGCTATACCGTCGCGAGACCATGGATGACGAGGCGCCCGAGCTCGAGTCCCTGCCGACCATCGTCGTGGTGATCGACGAGTTCGCCGACATGATGATGATCGTCGGCAAGAAGGTTGAAGAGCTGATCGCGCGGATCGCACAGAAGGCGCGTGCAGCGGGGATCCATCTCATTCTGGCGACCCAGCGGCCCTCGGTGGACGTGATTACCGGCCTGATCAAGGCCAACATTCCTACCCGTATGGCGTTCCAGGTATCGAGCAAGATCGATTCGCGCACCATTCTTGATCAGGGCGGGGCGGAGCAGCTGCTCGGTCACGGTGACATGCTGTATATGCCGCCGGGCACCAGCCTTCCGGTGCGCGTGCATGGGGCCTTCGTGTCCGATGAAGAGGTGCATCGTCTGGTTGATGAATGGAAGCTGCGCGGCGAGCCGGATTATATTCAGGACATCCTTGATGGTGTCGACGATGGCAGTGCTGGCGCCTTTGACAGTGCCGGTGGCGGTGCCGGCGACGACAGCGAGACCGATGCGCTGTACGACGACGCCGTTCGCTTCGTTACCGAAAGCCGCCGCGCCTCGATTTCAGCAGTACAGCGCAAACTCAAGATAGGGTATAACCGCGCTGCCAGGATGATTGAAACCATGGAAATGGCTGGCGTTGTAACACCGATGAATACCAACGGCTCGCGCGAGGTGATCGCGCCGCCGCCCGTGCGCGATTAAAGCGGAGATACCCCCTAATCATGATCAAGAACCTGTTGCGCTCGACCTTGTCTGCGCTTTGTCTCGTCAGCCTGCCGTTCACGGCAGCAGCCCAGGGGCAGGGTGAAGCTGCGGAACGGCTCAATGAATTGCTTTCGGCCGCCAGGACCATTACTGCTGATTTTTCGCAGATGACGCTCAGCTCCAACGGCGCCAGCATGCAGGAGACCCAGGGCACGCTGGAGGTCAAGCGTCCCGGCATGTTCCGCTGGCATACCAATCCGCCGCTGGAGCAGGAGCTTGTCTCGGACGGCAAGAAAATATGGCTGTATGACCCGGACCTCGAGCAGGTCACCATTCAACAGCTGGACCAACGCATGTCGCATACGCCGGCGCTGTTGCTTTCCGGCGATGTCAGCACCATCGAACAGAGCTTCAGCATCAGCTGGAACCAGGGCGGCACGGTCGAAGACTTCGTGCTTGAGCCGAAGGACAATGAATCGATGTTCGACAATCTGCGCCTGTCGTTCCGCGATGGTGTACTGAACGACATGCAGATGAGCGACCCGGTTGGGCAGCGCACCAATATCCTGTTCCAGAACGTGGTATTGAATCCGCCGCTACCCGATAGCCGATTCACCTTCGAGATTCCTCAAGGAGTCGATGTCATCAGTGAATAGCAAGGGGCTGTTTGACGACCGGGCACCTCACCAGCCGTTGGCCGCGCGCATGCGTCCGGCCAGCCTGGACGAGTACGCCGGTCAGTCCCATTTGCTCGGCCCGGGCCGGCCGCTGCGGGTTGCGCTGGAGCAGGGCGCCCTGCATTCGATGATCTTCTGGGGGCCGCCCGGCGTCGGCAAGACGACCCTGGCGAAACTGCTCGCTACCTTGACCGACGCCCATTTTGTGACCATTTCGGCGGTCCTTGCCGGGGTGAAGGATATTCGTCAGGCAGTCGAAACTGCCCGGCAGCAGGCAGCGCAAAACGGCCGGCAAACCATCCTCTTCGTCGATGAGGTACACCGCTTCAACAAATCCCAGCAGGACGCCTTCCTGCCTTACGTGGAAGACGGCACGCTGTTGTTCATCGGAGCAACGACCGAAAACCCGTCCTTCGAGCTGAACAACGCCTTGCTCTCGCGGGCAAGGGTGTATGTCCTGAAGTCGCTGGATGATGAAGCATTAAGTGATTTGCTCGACCGCGCGCTGAATGACGCGCGCGGACTGGGCGAGCACGAGCTGTCCATCAGCGATGAGGCGCGCACGATATTGCTCGGCGCCGCTGACGGTGATGCACGCCGTCTGTTGAACCTGCTGGAAATCGCTGCTGATCTGGTGCCGGATAGCGGCACCATCGAAACCACTCTGGTCAGCGATCTGCTCAACGACACGCGCCGGCGCTTCGACAAGGGCGGTGAAGCCTTCTACGACCAGATATCCGCACTACACAAATCGGTACGCGGCTCCAATCCTGACGCTTCGTTGTACTGGTTCGCGCGGATGATTGATGGCGGCTGTGATCCGTTATATATCGCCAGGCGCGTCGTACGCATGGCCAGCGAAGAAGTAGGCAATGCAGATCCGCGCGCATTGGAGCTGTGCCTGAACGCCTGGAATGTACAGGAACGCCTAGGCAGCCCGGAGGGTGAGCTGGCCGTCGCCCAGGCGATTGTCTATCTCGCCTGCGCGCCCAAGAGCAACGCGGTGTACACGGCCTACAACGCGGCGATGAAGGATGTTGCCAGCCAGCCTTCACACGAACCGCCGCTGCACCTGCGCAATGCGCCGACCAAGATGATGAAGGAGTTGGGTTACAGTCAGGGCTATCGATACGCCCATGACGAGCCCGGCGCCTATGCCGCCGGTGAAGATTATTTCCCGGACGAACTCGAACCGCGCCAGTACTATCACCCGGTCAATCGCGGGCTCGAATCCAAGATATCCCAGAAGCTGGATCACCTGCGCCAGCTGGATGAGCAGAGCACAGTTAAACGGAGAACCGATCGGTGATAAGGACTATCGCGGTGATCGCACTCGGCGGTTCTCTGGGAGCGCTAGCGCGATTTGGCCTGACGCAATGGATTGCTGCGAACTGGTCGCGATCCTTTCCGCTTGCCACCTTCGCCGTTAACCTGATTGGTTGCCTGATCATCGGTATACTCTACGGCCTGTGGTTGCACCGGCCGGAGTTTTCGCCATTGCTGCGCCAGGGGCTGTTTATTGGCTTCCTCGGTGCGTTCACCACGTTTTCCACGTTCTCGCTGGATACCCTGCGGTTGCTTGAGAACGGCGAGAGCCTGACGGCTCTTCTATATATCCTGCTCAGCGTGTGCATCTGTCTGATCGCCACCTGGGCCGGCCTGTCGTTGACCCGATGATTCGCCAGGCTGCCACCTAAAAACCAATAAGTGATGATCCATGCTTGATCCGAAACTGGTCCGTAGTCATACCCAGCAGATCGCTGAACGCCTCGCCACCCGCGGCTTCGAACTCGATGTCGCTGCGCTGGAATCTCTGGAATCACGCCGCAAAACGGTGCAGACGCGCACCGAAACGCTGCAGGCAGAGCGTAACAGCCGTTCCAAATCGATCGGCCAGGCCAAGGCGCGTGGCGAAGACATCAAGCCGTTGCTGGCTGACGTCGATCGCATGGGTGAAGAGCTTGCTGCTGCAAAGCAGGAGCTGGATGCCGTTCAGGCGGAAATGGACGCACTGTTCCTGATCATGCCTAACCTGCCCGACGAAAGCGTGCCGGTCGGCAAGGACGAAGACGACAACGTCGAGGTGCGCCGCTGGGGCACGCCGCGCGCGTTCGATTTCGAGGTTCAGGACCACGTCGCGCTGGGCGAACGGTACGGTTATCTGGATTTTGAAACGGCGGCCAAGCTGTCCGGTGCGCGGTTTGCGCTCATGCGCGGCCCTATCGCGCGGCTGCACCGCGCGCTAGCCCAGTTCATGCTGGATCTACACATCAATGAACATGGCTATGAAGAAGTCTATACACCGTATCTGGTGCAGGCCGATGCACTGCTGGGTACAGGCCAGCTGCCCAAGTTCGAGGAAGATCTGTTCAAGGTGCCGCGGGGGGATGATCAGCGTGATCTGTATTTGATCCCGACGGCTGAAGTCTCGCTGACCAACATGGTCAGTGGCGAGATTCTCAGCGCGGAACAGCTGCCAATGAAACTGACCGCGCATACGCCGTGTTTTCGTAGTGAAGCCGGTTCCGCCGGGCGCGATACCCGCGGCATGATCCGCCAGCATCAGTTCGACAAGGTCGAAATGGTGCAGATAGTGCGCCCGGACGCGTCCATGCAGGCCCTGGAAGAGCTGACCGGACACGCCGAAGATATTCTGCAGCGTCTTGAGCTGCCGTACCGGACTCTGGCGCTCTGTACCGGTGACATGGGCTTCGGCGCCGTCAAGACCTATGACCTGGAAGTCTGGATCCCCAGCCAGGGCAAGTACCGCGAAATTTCCTCCTGTTCCAGTTGCGCTGACTTCCAGGCCCGCCGTATGCAGACGCGCTGGCGCAACCCGGAAACCGGCAAACCGGAACTGGTACATACCTTGAATGGTTCCGGTCTGGCAGTGGGGCGCACGCTGGTCGCAGTGCTGGAAAACTATCAGCAGGCTGATGGCAGCATAGTCATACCCAAAGCGCTGCAGCCATACATGGGCGGCATCGAGCAGATCGGTTAGGCAGCAGATTCTCGCAGCTGGGCGACAACGCTCGCTGCGAGGCTGGCAGCACGCCTATGTTCTTTGCGCGTGCCGTCAGCTGACCTGCGTGCCGTCATCACTAACCCAGAGGTTGCCATGGATTACCTTCCCCTTTTTCACAACCTGCAAGGACGTCTGGTGCTTGTGGTCGGCGGGGGCGAGATCGCCCTGCGCAAGTCACGGCTTTTATGCGAAGCCGGCGCTGTGCTGCGTGTGGTCGCCTCGCGCGTTGAACCACCGCTGAAGGAGCTGGTCGATCAGTCCGGGGGCAAATATTTCGAGCGTCCGTATCAGCAGGCCGACCTTAGGGGCGCACAGCTGGTGATCGCGGCGACGGATGACGGCCCGCTTAACACCCGGGTGTCCGTTGATGCACAGGCGATGAGTTTGCCGGTCAACGTGGTGGACGCACCGGAGCTCTGCAGCGTTATTTTCCCCGCCATTGTCGACCGTTCACCGCTGATGATCGCGATTTCCAGCGGCAGCCATGCGCCAGTGCTGGCGCGGCTGACGCGGGCGCGTATCGAAACCTTGTTTCCGCACAGTTACGGCAAGCTGGCACAGTTGGCCAAGCGCTTTCGTAGTCGCGTGAAGGACACATTTCCGCAGATCAATCAGCGTCGAGTTTTCTGGGAGAACGTCTTTCAGGGCGATGTTGCCGAACGGGTGTTCGCGGGACAGGAGCAAGCGGCTGAAGCGCTACTCGAACGTCAGCTTGGGGCTCAGGCCGGACAAAGCTACACCGGCGAGGTGTATCTGGTTGGCGCTGGGCCAGGCGACCCGGATTTGCTGACTTTCCGCGCGCTGCGGTTGATGCAGCAGGCCGATGTCGTGCTGCATGACCGTCTGGTACCGGACGCGATCATCGATTTGTGCAGGCGCGACGCCGAACGCATCTACGTCGGCAAGGCCCGTGCCAACCATGCCGTGCCGCAGGAGCAGATCAACCAGATGCTGGTGCGCCTGGCGAAGGAGGGCAAGCGGGTATTGCGTCTTAAAGGGGGCGATCCCTTCATCTTCGGGCGCGGCGGTGAAGAAATTCAGGAATTGACGGCCAATGGCGTTCCGTTCCAGGTGGTGCCTGGCATCACCGCAGCCAGCGGCTGTTCTACCTACGCCGGTATTCCGCTGACCCATCGGGATTTCGCTCAGTCGGTACGCTTCATCACTGGACATCTCAAGGATGGCTCGACCAATCTGCCGTGGGCTGATCTGGTCGCGCCGGGCCAGACGCTGGTGTTCTATATGGGCCTGGTGGGGCTGCCGGAAATCTGCGCGCGCCTGATCGAACATGGTCGAGGTGCTGATACGCCGATGGCGCTGATCCAGCAGGGTACGACCATGAACCAGAAGGTGCTGATCGGCACGCTTGAGAGCATGCCGGAGCGGGTACGTGACACTGAAATTCGGCCGCCTACCTTGCTTATCGTCGGCGAGGTGGTGAGCCTGCATGAGCGCCTCAAATGGTTTGAGCCGGGCGAACAGGGGCAGGCGCAGGGCGTGCTCTAGGGTTATAGGGGCTGGTGCCGTTTCAAATTCCAAAGGAGAGGACATGGCTCGCAAGATCGTCGTCAAGCGCGGCCGCAAGGTAGGCGCAGCACCCGGCACACTGGTGCACATCGGCAAGGCTTACAACGGTGAGACGCCGATCAGGGTGATTGATTATGACCAGGATCATCTGACAGACGACACGCTCACTGACCTGGATGAGCTGAGCCAGTACAAGGACGGCGACCGCGTTTCCTGGCTCAACGTCGACGGAGTGAATCAGCCGGAGCTTATCGATGCGATCGGCCAGACCTTCGCGCTGCATCCTCTTGTTCTGGAAGACATCCTGAACACCGACCAGCGCCCGAAAGTCGAGGATTACGACGGCTATCTTTACATCGTGCTGCGAATGTTGAGATTCGATACCGAACGCCAACAGATTCATTCCGAGCAGCTCAGCCTGGTGCTGGGCGACGGCTACGTGATTTCACTGCAGGAACACCCTGGCGATGTATTCGATGCGGTCCGCGAGCGGCTCCGCACCGGCCGACGCATCCGCTTCATGCGCTCCGACTATCTCGCCTACGCCTTGCTCGATGCCGTAGTGGACCATTATTTCGTGCTGCTGGAACACCTCGGCGATCAGATCGAAGCCCTGGAAGACGAACTGATTGATAACCCGACCCCGGCGACCCTCGGCAGGATTCACCATTTCAAGCGTGAGATGCTGCTCCTGCGCAAATCAATCTGGCCGCTGCGCGAGGTCCTTTCGCGGCTTTCACGGGATGAAAGTCCTCTGATCAACGCCGAAACGAAGCTTTTTCTGCGGGATGTGTACGATCACGCCGTGCATGTGATTGATACGGTAGATACCCTGCGTGAGCTCCTGATCGGCATGCTCGATCTCTACCTGTCCAGCGTCAGCAATCGTATGAACGAAGTGATGAAGGTGCTAACCATATTTGCCACCTTGTTCATGCCGCTAACCTTCATTGCCGGTGTCTACGGGATGAATTTCGACGTTATGCCGGAGCTTCGATGGGTCTACGGTTATCCGGCGGTGTTGGGACTGATGTTGGTCCTGGTGATCGGGCTGGTGATTTTCTTTCGTAAACGGCATTGGCTGTAAAACTCACCGCGCCCCGCCGTTAACAACTATGCTGGGGCAAGCGTTACGAACGTTAATTCCGGGAGTGCATATGCGCGCGCACTATCTACAACACGCAGATTTCGAGGGACCAGGTTCCATTGAAACATGGCTTCAGCGGCAGGGTTACGGCATTACCTCAACCCACCTGTATTCCCGAGACCTGTTGCCAAAGCTGAACGAGCTTGACCTCCTGATTGTCATGGGAGGCCCCATGAGCGTGAATGACGAGAGCATTTATCCCTGGCTGACCATCGAGAAGCAGTTCATTCGCGATGCTATCGATGCCGGTATTCCGGTACTCGGCGTTTGTCTGGGCGCTCAATTGATTGCCGATGTCATGGGCTCCCGGATATTCCCGGCCAACGAGCGTGAGATTGGCTGGTATCCGGTTCAGGGAATTCAGCATGACAACCCGGGGTGCTTTCAGCTCCCAGAGGAGCTCAGGGTTCTGCACTGGCATGGCGAAACCTTCGATCTACCGGTTGGCGCAGTACGTCTGGCCAGCAGTCCTGCCTGCGAGAACCAGGCCTTTCAGCTGGGCGACAGGGTAATCGGTCTGCAATTTCACCTTGAAGCCACTACCCGGTTGGTCAACGCCTTCGTCAGCGCGGATGCCGATACGCTGGCGAATGGTGGCACCTTTGTGCAAAGCGCAGCCGAGATCTGCGCCGTTTCGGCGGAGCAACTGGAAGCGACACAGTCAGTGATGACTCGAATTCTGGAATTCCTGCATAGAGAGGATCACAACAATGATGTGTCGTAACGGACTGGTTGCATTGGGCGTTTCAACGCTGGTTGGCTGTGTGAGTCTGCCAGACAAGGTTGTGCCGGTGGAAAACTTCGAGATAGACCGTTATTTGGGGACCTGGTACGAAATTGCCCGCCTGGACCATTCCTTCGAACGCGGGTTGAGCAAGGTGACAGCGGACTACAGTCTGCGCGAAGACGGCGGTATCCGTGTGTTGAATCGCGGTTATTCCGAGGAAGAGGGCGAGTGGAGCGAAGCCGAAGGCAAGGGCTACTTCGTCTATTCCGAGGATATCGGTCACCTCAAGGTCTCGTTCTTCGGCCCGTTTTACAGTTCCTACGCCATCTTCGAACTCGACAAGGAGGACTACCAGTACGCCTGGGTGGCCGGCAACAATACCGATTATCTCTGGCTGCTTTCGCGTGAACCGCAGGTGAGTGACCAGCTGATCGAAGCGTTCGAGTCGCGGGCCGACGAGCTTGGCTTCGATACGGATGAGCTGATTTACGTCGAGCACGATTAGCCTGTCTTTATCGTGAGGCGCTTTCGGGCTGGGCTGATGGCTGAATAATGACTATATTAAACAGGTTTCGGGCCTGCCCGGAATCTGCTTGATGCTAAGGAAGCCTCTGAATCATTACGCCGCTGCTTGCAGGCGGTGAGATAGTTCAGAAATCCTCTAACAATAACCAAGGAGCACTACATGAGTGCCGCGATTCTGTTGGCGATCGGCCTGGTCCTTATGGCCCTGGGGTATTTCATTTACTCCAAATTCATTGCCGAAAAAATCTACCGTCTGGATCCCGATTACCGAACCCCTGCCAATGAATTTGAGGACGGCATCGACTTCGTCCCGACCAACAAATTCGTCCTCTGGGGTCACCATTTCACTTCTGTAGCAGGTGCCGCGCCAATTGTCGGGCCGGCCATTGCGGTGATCTGGGGCTGGGCACCGGCGTTCGCCTGGGTAGTGTTCGGCACTATTTTCTTTGCCGGCGTGCATGACACCGGCGCCATCTGGGCAAGCGTTCGTAACAAGGCCCGATCAGTCGGCTCGCTTACCGGCGATGTGGTCGGCAAGCGCGCACGCAGCATCTTCATGATCGTGATCTTCCTGGTGCTGTTGATGGTGAACGCAGTGTTCGCCGTGGTGATTGCAAATCTGATGATGAGTTTCCCGACGGCGGTGGTGCCGGTCTGGGGTGCGATCATCGTGGCGCTGATCATCGGCCAGCTGATCTATCGCCGGATCCTGTCGCTGCCTGTGGTCTCGGTACTGGGCGTCGTAGCGCTCTATGCCATGATCTGGATAGGGCCGTCGGTGCCCCTGCAGATGCCCGCGGAAGTTGCAGGCATGTCCGGCAACGCCATGTGGATCCTGTTGCTGTTTCTGTACGCCGCCATTGCCTCAGTACTGCCGGTCTGGGTGCTTCTGCAGCCGCGCGATTACATCAACGGGCTGCAGCTGTTCGTTGGTCTGATTGTTCTGTACGGCGCGATCGTACTGCTTAACCCGACCATGATTGCGCCGATGCTGAACATCGATGTGCCAGCGGGTACGCCTTCAATGGTGCCGCTGTTGTTCGTCACCATCGCCTGCGGTGCGATTTCCGGCTTCCATGGTCTGGTGTCTTCGGGGACGACCTCCAAACAGCTGAATCGTGAAACGGATGCGCGCTTTGTCGGCTATTTCGGCGCCATCGGTGAAGGTGGGCTGGCACTCGCGGCGATCCTGGTCGCTTCGGCTGGTTTTGCCAGTCTCGCTGACTGGCAGGCGATGTACAGCGCCTTTGGCCAGGGCGGGGTGAAGGCCTTCGTTGAGGGCGGCGCGTTCATCATCCATAACGGTCTGGGTGTACCCGAGGTCACCGCTGCGACGCTGTTGACTGTAATGGCTGCGCTGTTCGCCGGTACCACCATGGACACCGGCCTGCGCCTGCAGCGTTATATCTTCCAGGAGTGGGGCGAGATCTATAAGCAGGAGTGGATGACCAAGCCGTTGCCGGCCACCTTGCTGGCCGTGGGCACCTGTCTGCTGCTTGCATTCGGAGCAGGCGGAGCGGATGGCTCCGGCGGCATGATCATCTGGCCGCTGTTTGGTACCACCAACCAGCTACTGGCCGGCCTGACGCTGCTGGTGATCACTGTCATGCTGGTGCATCTGCGTCGCCCCATGTGGTTTACGCTGGCGCCGCTGTGCTTCCTGTTGGTCATGACCGTCATCGCGCTGCTGTTCCAGTTGCGTAGCTTCTATGAAACAGGTAACTGGTTCCTGCTCGGGCTGGATATTGTCGTGCTGGTCGCCGCGGTTCTGGTGGCGCTGGAGTGCGCCGCTGCATTGAAGCGTCACCGTGCCCTGGCAGCATCGGAAAGCTGATGTCCAGCAAGACGCCATCCGAATGGCGCGCCTGGTTAGGCCGGGCGCGCTTTTTTCTGGAAGAGGTCTACAGCACCCGTTATCGCGGCGCGATTGCCCGCGCCAGGCGCGACGAGGATGATCTGTTCATGCTCCTGGTGTTTGCCGAGATGATGGGCGTTCCCAATCCTGCGGCCTATTACACGCTTGAGCTGCAGCCGCTGTTGCTTGAGCGCTTCCATGACTGGCACAAGCGCCAGGGTATGGAACATTCCCCGCTGGATCATTTCCGCTGTTGCTGATCTGTTGCCGCAAGGAACGAATATGTTTGATTTATTAGATCGCCGCCTGGTCTGGGTCGGCGGTAAAGGTGGCGTGGGCAAAACCACGGTGTCGGCTGCGCTGGCGGTATTGGCCGCTCGTCGGGGCAAGCGCTGCCTGATCGTTTCCACTGATCCTGCGCACAGCCTGGGCGACGTATTCGCTAGGCAACTGGACGATACACCGCGTCGCCTGCTGCCTAATCTGGATGCCATGGAAATTGATCCGGATATCGAGGTCGAGGCGCATCTCGCGCGGGTCACGGCGCAGATGCGCGGCTTCGCTGCGCCGGAAATGATGGACGAGCTCAAGCGCCAGATGCAATTGACCCGCCAGTCCCCAGGTGCGCAAGAGGCGGCGCTGCTGGAGCGCATCGCCCGGCTGATTACCGACTCTGAATTGGCCTATGACCTGATCATCTTCGATACGGCTCCAACCGGCCACACCCTGCGCCTGTTGACCTTGCCCGAGGCCATGGCCGCCTGGACCGACGGCCTGCTCACGCATAACCGCAAGTCCGAGCAGCTGGGCAAGGTACTGAAACACCTGACGCCCAAGGCGGGTCGAGACGTGAGTTCTCCCTTCGATGATCCGAAGGAGGATGCATTGAGCGCGCTGGACCAGCGCACGCGGGACATAGCGGAAACGCTGCTCAACCGGCGCAGGCTGTTCCATCAGGCGCGTCGCCAGCTGGAAGATGCATCTCTGAGCGGTTTCATGTTTGTTCTCACTCCGGAGCGCCTGCCGATTCTGGAAACAGCCAGGGCGGTTACCACGCTGCAGGAGGCAGGTATTCCTGTGGTGGCCACGCTGGTGAATCGGGTCATACCGGTCGAAGCCGATGGCGCCTTTCTTGAACGCCGGCGACAACAGGAGGCTACCTATCTGCAGCGGATTGATGAGGCGTTTGCCACGCTGCCTAGGCCGCGTTTGCCCTGGCTGGATACCGACGTGCAGGGGCTCGATATCCTTGAGGACCTGGCTGACCGCTTGGCTGGCGAAGGCTTCTGACCAGCACGTTCTGATACACAGGCCCGCTTGTAGCGCGACGCTACAATTGCTAAGGTGGCAAGGGTCTGTTGATCAGGAGAATGGTTATGGCTACGTCTTCACCGCTTCGACTTGATGAAAAACTGGTAGTGGCCGCAGCGACCCAGGGCAGCCTGGAAAAACGCACCACGCCGCGCCAGATTGAATACTGGGCCGAGATCGGCCGCGCAGTAGAGCGCGATCTGGATGCGCGGGCATTGCTTGCCATCAGGGAAGGGCTGGCGCGGATCCGTGTCGAGCCTGTGCGCGCCGAGCCGGTTGCATCTGACGATGTGTTCGCAGACATCGATCTGGCGCGCGCTACTGGAACACTTGGCGACCGGGTCAGCGCGTCGACGATCCGCTATCAGGCCAGTCGATCAATGCCCGGTCTGCTCGAGCAACATCATCCGGACGGGCGCGTCGAGACCGGGCGGTTTCGCGACGGTCATTTCGTGCCCTTAAAGGGATGATCATCTGAGCCATGCCGCCGCAAAAGCAGCTCTGGATCCTCACCGGTGGCAATGGTGCGGGTAAAAGTACCTTCTACCGGCTGTTTCTTGAACCGCGCGGGATGGTCTTCATTAACGCCGACAATATTGCCCGGGACTTATCGCCCGACAATCCGGAGGAGGCCAGCTATCGAGCGGCGCGACTGGCCGAAGTCATCCGCTACGAATTGCTGCAGGAGGGCGCCACCTTCTGCTATGAGACCGTCTTCTCGCATCCCTCCAAAATCGATTTCGTCGCCGAAGCCAGAGCACGCGGTTATCAGGTCATCCTGGTATTTATCCATCTCGACGGTTCCGATCTGAACAAGGCGCGGGTCGCGCAGCGAGTGGGCGAGGGCGGCCATGCGGTGCCTGAAAACAAGATCGAATCGCGCATCCCGCGCACCTTGGGAAATGTTCGCTGGGCGCTGGCACTCGCCAATGAAGTGCACGTCATCGATAACAGCAGCCTGGACCAGCCTTTCGTACGCATCGCGCGCTTGCGCGAGGGTGTTCTCGAGCGGTATCAGCCACTCGATGGCTGGGCTGAAGCGCTACTGTCGGAATACCTATGACCGCTGACTAAACTGGAACCTCTTTCCTGTCTCTCGATTGGGTCACAAATTCCTATTTATTTAATTCGAGACGATACTTGTTTTCGTTCGCTCTATTACATAGAGTACTTTGCATAACGAATAACAAGAGTTTTTTCTGATGGCATCATCTGCCGAAGAAGCCGCCCGCGCTCTGCGGGAAATTGCCGAAATCAATGCCCGCGCCGCCGGGTTTCAGGACTACCAGGCCGAGTCGGGCCAGATGGTCCTATGGGGTTTCGCCTACATCATCGGCTTCGCTTTGACCGGGCTGTTCACCGATTACATCCTGCTCGTATGGACGCTGACTGTAGTCATCGCGCTGATAGGCGGTAGCGCCATTGCCCGCCGCACCAATCCCGACATTCCCGGTATCGCCTGGCGCTACCTCGCACTGATCGGCAGCATTCTGCTGCTCTGCGTGCTGATCAATATTGTCATGTGGCCGCTGACTCCCAGGCAGGGCGCCATGCTTGCACCCTTGTTCGTGGCCACGCTGTACATCCTGCGTGGCGTGCAGCTCAGGCCGCGTTATCTCGTTATCGGCGTGCTACTGGCTGTGCTGAGCATGGTTGGTTTTCTGTGGCTGGATGCCTGGTTCTGGTGGTGGATGGCGTTCGCCTTCGGCGGAACGCTGGCGATCTCGGGCCTGTGGTTGCGGAATTTCTGACATGCACAGCCCCGACGAAATCATCCATCAGCCGGTTCGCCTGAAAATCATGGCGGCGCTGAACACGCTCGAAGCGAATCAGTGGCTGGAGTTCGTGGCGCTCAAATCCATCGTGAAAGCGACTGACGGCAATCTGGGTGCGCACCTTGGCACCCTGGAGAACGCAGAGTACGTACAGATCACCAAGGATTTCGCCGGCAAGAAGCCGCGTACACGGGTGCGTCTCAGCCCCGCTGGGCGTCAGGCCTTCGCGCGTTATGTAGCCAATTTACACGCTTTGCTCAATCTTTGAATTCAGACCCGTCACTGCCGTTGGGGTGAGTGGGCTGAGCCTGATAACAACGATAAAAGAGGTTCCTATGCAGACGAGTATTATCCTCAACCGCGCGGCTCGCTGGCAGGCCCGTATGCGATTGGCAGCGTTATCCGTACTTATTGTCCTTTGCGGTATGAACGGTGTGGTACTGGCGCAACAACCCGATGCACCCGCGGCTCAGGTCCAGCCTGTGCAGAGCAATGCAGCGCCTACCGAAGCGGGGAGTGCGGTTCAAATGGAACGATTTGGCGCACGGGAAATGTTCCTGCAGGCCGATGTGGTGGTCAAGGCGGTGATGATTCTGCTGGTCTGCTGCTCGCTACTGACCTGGGCGGTACTGATGGAGAAGTTGATCGTTTTCAACCAGACCCGCCGCAGCAACGCGCAATTTCTCGCGGCGTTTCGCAAAGGTGAAACGGCAACATTGGCCGAGCAGGCAGATAAAAGCCCCATGGGCCGGATGTGGCAGGTTGCTCAGTCTGAGCTGAAGCAGTTCGGCCGGCACCGTAATGGCGAGGCCAATGCCGACCAGATCAATCGCTTGCTGCAGCGCATGTCGCTCACATCCAGCATCGTCCAGGAACGTGATCTCGCACGGCTGGGCACCATGATGGGCGTGCTCGCGACCATCGGGGCGACAGCGCCATTCATTGGGCTGTTCGGCACCGTATGGGGCATCCTGAACAGTTTTGCCAGTATCGCCACCATGAAGACTGCCAGCCTGGCGGTGGTTGCGCCGGGCATTGCCGAAGCGTTGCTGGCCACTGCCCTGGGGCTGTTCGCAGCTATCCCTGCGGTGATGATCTTCAACAAGTTTGCCCGCGACATTAACGGCTTCGTCGGTTCGCTGGATAACTTCTCGGCCGAGATGATTGCCTCTGTATCACGGCAAATGGACGAGGGGCGTTGAGATGAGCATCCAGTTCAACTCGGGCCCCATGGTCAAGCGGCATAACTATCAGCAGAACGCCGAAATGAACATCACGCCCTTCGTCGACGTGATGCTGGTGTTGCTGATCATCTTCATGGTGGCCGCGCCGCTCGCCACCGTTGACGTACCGGTAGACTTGCCCAGCAATGCCTCCACCGCCAGTCCGCCACCGGCTGATCCGGTGTACGTCAGCGTCCAGCCTGGTGGGACGCTTTTTGTGCAGGAAACGCCTGTCGCCTTGGGCGAGCTCGCTTCGCTGGTCACAAGCCTGACCGGCGGTCAAACCGACACCCGCATGTTTCTGCGCGGTGATCAGGCCGTTGACTACGGCACCCTGATGCGGGTGATGAATACGCTGCAAAAAGCCGGCTATACGCGCATCAGCCTGGTGGCGACCGAAGAGCTGGAGCCCTGATGAAGATGACCAGCACATATGCCGGCTGGTTGGTTCGTTTAGGCGTGATAGTGGTATCGGTGATTGTGCATGCGGCATTGATCGCATGGCTCAGTAGTGGGCGATTCAGCCACAAGGCGGCTCCAGAATCCAATGTGATGGCTGTAGAACTGGTTGAGCTGCCCAAAGAGCCCGAGCCCGAGCCTGTGCCGGAGCCAGAACCGGAGCCAGAACCGGAGCCAGAACCGGAGCCAGAGCCCGAACCGGCCAAACCAACGTCACCTCCGCCGCGCCAGCAAGCCGCTGCTCCGCCGAAACGCAAGGGCCCGCCGGTGCATTCCTTTGGCGCGAATGATGACTGGCCTGCACCGCCTGCTCCGGCTGCCAGTGACTCTCCAGGTCGCGGAAGGCCCGTGCCGTCAGGCTACGCGGATACGGTGAAGAACAAGGTGATAGCCAATCTCAAGCGGCCGGCCGGTTCTTCCTACAAGCCACCGCCGGGATACAAGGGCGATCCCGAGGATTTCAAACGCCGCTGCTATATCCCCTACGAAATTCTGGTGGATGCGCAGGGCAAGATGATTTCCTTCGAGATCGACCCTTGTGGTGATGCCGTGCTGGATGACGCCGCTGAGCAGGCGATACGTCTGGCTGGTCCCTTTCCGCCACCGCCGAATCAGGGCGCGTCGCGCTACACGATTTATGGCACAGCAATATTTATAGATTAGGAGCCTGACCATGGCTGTACTGATTGTTCAACGGAGCGCTGTGTTGGCCGGGGCGCTCGCATTGCTAGGCGGTTGTGTATCCGAGCCGGTTTCTGGGCCGGTGCCTTTTCACGACAACACGCCGCGCAGCTACGCCGATAAACCGCAAACACTGGCCAGCTTCGCCTGCGGCGGTGCGCTGCCGGCGGTGCACCAACAGATCTGCGCCAGTGAGGCGCTTTCCCGGCTCGATCATCAGGTTGTCGATCAATACCGACAAAAACTGCGCGAGCTGGATGTGCCCGGCGGTTTGTTGCTGGAGGCCAATCAGCGCCGTTGGATGCTGTCCAGAGCCGGGCAGTGCGGCCTGACTGAGGAAGCGCGCGCTGAGGCGGCAAATCCGCAGGCGATTGCCTGCCTGGAATCCATGTATCGCAAGCGTGCACGACAGCTGGCGGATTGGGCCGTGCCAGCGCCACAGACTCAGAAGGAAGCGCATGCCTGGTCCTCGTATGCGGAGTATCGCCTGGTGGATAATCGCGGGCAGGGCATGTGTGAAGCCACTGGTGCAGCGCTCAACCGTGAGTTCAAGCGCGACGGCATACCGCGTCCGGATGCGTTGCCGGGCGTTCAGGTATTGGCGGGCAGCCATGCAGGCAGTCAGCAAACGAAGGTCGGTGCCTCTGATATATCAGTCAACCTGTATGACGCGGGGCTCTACGCCGGTTATGAGCGCCGGGCCCGTGGCGTCAGCGTTGATGGCGTGCCTGTGCTGGATCACCAGACCCTGCCGCTCTGGGTCGCCGAGCAGCCGAACTACGGCGGTCGCGCGCATGCATCCTCATCGCAGACGAGTGACTACGCTTCGATTGATGTGCTTGAGCGCAACGGCCAGACCCTCGTGCTGGTGAATGAAAGCTGGGGATTCTATTCACCCGCAGCCCGGGGCGAGTCTGCCTACGCTGGCTTGTACCGGCTACAGAGCAATCAGCTCGAACCCTTGTGTCTGTACCAGACCTACCTGACCCCGCCGCGCACCAATACGCTGGCCGGTTTGCCTGCCTATCAAGCGCTGCAAACCGAGCTCGACACGCTTGCTGGCGACCCGCTGCCCGAATATGCGCAGCACGAGCGCCGGGACAACTTCCATACCTGGAAAGAGCAACAATGGACCTTGCTCAATCTGCCCTTGGTCGGGGCGGACGCCTTATCCCGCTACGGACGCAAGGCAGCCCTCCAGCAGCGCAACGATGAGGTGCTGGAGACCTTCTTCGGCTGGTCTGAACGCAACCTGCGCAACAAGCAGATCTACCGTAAGGTATTGCCGATGATGCAGCCGGCCTATCAGGAATTGCAGCAGATGTTCCGTGATCAAGGCCTGGAAACCGCGCAGGCGACAGCCGCGGCTGACCTGCTGTTTCACGCCAGCCTGGCACGCAGCATGGATAACCTTGTCGCACCGCAGACCGTACCGGATATGCCGCTGGCTGCATTTGCCCGCTATCAGCCGCGCTATGCCATCGCGCCGCAGCCTGGTGAGCTGGAGCAGGGTCGCAATTTCGCCACCTTGCACAGTGTTCTGCTCAACAACGCACCGTTACGCGTCGTCAGCGACTTCGTGGAGTATGAAACCGCAGAAATGGGGGGCCAGCGGGGCAGGGGGCCAGATGGTAACTCCGCTACCATGGCCGCGGTCGGCAATCCCGAGGCGCTGACATTGCTGTTACGCCACGGCTTCGACCCCAACCAGTCCAACGACTGGGGCAAGACCGCACTGATGAGCGCTGTTCAGCTTGATCGGCCCGACAGCGTGAAGCTGCTGCTTGAGCATGGTGCAGATGTGCACAGGCAAACCCGCAGGCAGACTGGTGCCGGCGCGGGTGGGCCGGACCGGACGGAGGCAACGACCGGCAAACAGACGGCACTGACGCTGGCCGCGCAACATGCGAGCGGCCGCATCATTGACCAACTGATCGCTGCAGGCGCGACGCGCATGGAATGGGCTGGCTACAAGGACCAGGTGTGCGGACTGCTGGCGCAGAACCGCCAGCTGGATGGTGCGCAGCGCAGTCGCGTGCAGGGCCCTCTGTGCATCGCCGACTATGCGCCCGCACCCGCTACATTGCAGGCGCGGGCAGACCTGCGCCGTGGCGAGGAGATCAGCATCAGCGAAGCAGGCCAGGATTATCGGGTAAAGCTCATCGATCGCCCGGCTATGACGCTGTTCGGCCAGGCGGTGGAAATGCATCCGCAACGTTTACGCAAGGATCTCGGCAAGATGGCCCGGGCAATCGGCACTGCAGCAGTGCGCCGAGGCAAGGGTGAGATAAAAGGCCCGCTGACGCTGGTGTTCAATGATCTCACCGAAAGCAACGCCGAAAAGCTCAAAGCGGGTGTGGCCTTTCCGGTCTCGGCTGGTACCACCTCGGCGTGGCGTTATCAGGTTGAGCAAAAGCCTGCGAGCAAGGCGTTACGGATCGTTGCCCACGATCCGGATGCCGATCCAGGCACGCTCTGGCGCGCGCTGTTTACTGCCGCAGAGCGCAACAATCTCACGCCGACCATGGAGGGCTACATGCTGATCCATACGCGCGGTACCCGCAGTACCGAATATCAGCTCGGCGTGATTGACCAGCGCCGCAACTGATTGTCATCCCAGGCCCGCGATGTCTCCCGTCGCGGGATCTCAGAGCGTGACCCATGTGATCAACCCCGCCCCGTGCGTTGCGAAACTTGCAGCGACGGGCACTTCCTTGCATGCTTCGTGTCCTCTTTGATGGAAGCCGATAGTCGCGTGTGGAGCTGTTTGAAGTAGTCATCAAGCTGCTCCGGTCACCTCGCGGCTAGCGGTAAAACCTAATGGATCCTAAGCGAGACCATGTGAATAGACTGGCAGTTGTAGTTCTCATGTTCTGTACGGCAGCCCTGAGCGGGTGCGCCACGACCTTGCCCCAGCACGATGCGCCGCCGAGCTACGTGCGACCGGTCGACCTGGATTCACCGTTAAGTCGCTACGTGCAGGACCGGCAACCGGATGACACCCAGCTATCCGGATTCAGGCTGCTGGCGAACGGCTCCGACGCCTTGGCCAGCCGGCTGCAGATGATCAACATGGCGGAGCACAGCATTGATCTGCAGTATTACATCTACAGCTCGGACCTCACCGGAGCCCTGCTGGCCGAGCGGCTGCTGGCTGCAGCAGATCGCGGCGTACGGGTGCGCATTCTGTTGGATGACATAGGCAATGGCCTGGCGGATTTCAGTGTCTCCGCGCTGGATCACCATCCCAATATCCAGCTGCGTCTGTTCAACCCGCTGACCTTTCGCCACAAGTGGCTCCGGAATCTGAGCAAGGTCGCCGAGTTTGCGCGTATCAATTACCGCATGCATAACAAGTTGATGGTTGCCGATAGCAGCGTTTTCGTTACCGGGGGCCGCAATATCGGCGACGAGTATTACGCATTGAGCGAAATGACTTTCCATGACGTGGATATCCTGGGGATAGGCCCGATTACCCGCGACGTCAGCCGTAGTTTCGATGAGTTCTGGAACAGCCGCAGTGCCATCCCGATCAAGGCAGTGGCGGGCAAGTCAGCCAATGGCTCGCTGGTGCAGCTGCGTAAAAGCATCCGTTCAGTGGTTGGACGCGTGGAGACCCGTCGCTACCTGGACGGCGTGAATGAGTCGCCGTACCGGCAGGTTCTGAGCGACGACAGCTTGGCTTGGTATTGGGGCCCAGCCGAGTGGGTATACGATCCGCCGGAGAAGGCTGACCCCACGGAGCCGCGCAAGGATGTTTCACATGTTGCGTATGAGCTGGCCAGGCGTGCCGAGGAGGCCGAAGACGAACTGCTGCTGATGACCGCCTATTTGATTCCGGGCGCGCAGGGCCAGGCGTTTCTGGTGGACAAGGTGATGGCCGACGCGGCCCTGAAAGTGTTGACCAACTCACTCTCAAGTACCGATTTGCTGGCCGTTCACGCCAACTATGCCCCGTACCGAAAGCCGTTGCTTGAGGCGGGCGCCGAGATGTGGGAGCTGCGTCCGATCGCCGGGCAGCAGGGGCGGGCCAGTCCCTTCCTGAGCGAATCCCTGGCCAGCTTGCATGCCAAGACCTTCGTCTTCGATCGGCGCGACCTGTTCGTCGGCTCGATCAATCTTGACCCGCGGTCGCTCTGGCTGAATACCGAATCGGGCGTGTTTGTTGAGCAGCCAGAGCTCGCCGCGCAGGCAGCTAAACTGTTCGAACGCTGGACGTCAGAGAGCTACGCGTTTCGCTTGCAGCTGGATGAGGATGGCGATATCAAATGGCATGCAGACGGGCACACCTGGACCAGCGAGCCGGGTGCATCGGCGCTGCGCCGCATCAGTGCCTGGTTGCTGGGCTGGTTGCCAATCGAGAGCCAGCTCTGAATGTGAGGTCGGGCTTACAGCAACGGACTCATGAAATACATCAGCCTTTCCAGACCGCGAGCAACCTTGCTGCGTTGTTGCCAGCGGCTCAATAACAGCTGCTCGCTGCGTGCCTGGTAGGAATCCAGCACCGCCCTGATATGTGCGCAACTCTCCGGGGTCGTCAACGCGACGGTCAGCTCGAAGTTCAACTGAAGGCTGCGAATGTCGAGGTTGACGCTGCCCACCAGGGCGAGCTGCTCATCCATCAGCATGGCCTTGGTGTGCAGCAACCCGCCATCGAACAGAAAGATTGCTACTCCGGCCTGCAGCAGCATCTCGAAGTATGAACGGCTTGCCCAACCCACCATCAGAGAATCGTTGCGCCGTGGCAACAATAGCTGCACTTTGACGCCACGATGAGCCGCCTGGCACAACGCCTCGAGGATGGCTTCGGAGGGCACGAAGTACGGCGTGCTGATGACGATACTGTGATTGGCGCGATAGATGCTGGTGAGCGTGGCGTGTCCGATCAGGTCTTCGCCTGTGCCCGGGCCGGAGGGCAATACCATCAGCCACTGGCTGGGATTATCCGGGGTGTTACCGACCTCCGGCAGGCGGCGCTGGCCAGTCTCGACCTCCCAGTCCCAGGCAAACACTTTGGCCAGTCCCGCCGCAGCCTGGCCATCGATCCGCAGCATGATATCGATCCAGGGGCCCACCTTGGCGTCGCGCTTGAAAAACGCCGGGTCAGCAATGTTCATCGAGCCGGTGTAAGCGATGGCATCGTCAATCACGATCAGTTTGCGGTGCATGCGCAGATCGATCCGGTGGACCAGTGCCCGCAGCAACCGTACCGGCAGCGCGGCGGTAACTTCAATTCCGGCTGCCTTCATCTGCTTGTGCCAGCGAGACCGGAAGAAGGGGCGGCTACCGGCATGGTCAATCAACAGATAGATTTCCACACCGCGGCCAGCCGCTTCGATCAATGCTTGCGCCAGCTCATCGGCCCGGCCACCGGGGAACCAGATATACGTCTCGATGCGAATGCATCGACGTGCACGGCGCACATCATCACATAGCCGATCGAAGATATCCTCGGGTGCGTCCAGCACTTCCAGCGACTGATAGCTCTGCGCGCTGATATGAATCTGGGTGGATAGCAACTGGTTGATAGCCAGACTGAGCTGGCCGCCTGGCAGCGAAACGTCGGCCGGAAAGGATGTGTGCAGGCTTCGTAGATAGGGCTCGATCATGGCTTCGGCGCGGCCGGCGCGCTTGCGGCCCAGGTTCAGGTCACCGACGAGCAAGTAGAGCACCGCGCCCAGGATCGGAACGATGAATATCACCAGCAGCCAGGCCAGGGTTACGCTCACCGGTTTGCGCCGCGCGATGACCCGTGCGGTCACCAGCGCAATCAGCAGCCAGTACATCACGGCCGTCGCGAGACCGAGCACCGTCTGAATATTATCCATTCAGGCCGCTCCGCATCAGAGACAATTATCCGGTTTAGGCAAGCCTGCGATCTTGCTAGCTATTTTTGCCGAGCTCCCGGGGAACAGCCGCAGCAAATGCAGGCTGGTGCCTTTTTCCGGACCAAGCTGCTGGCCGATGTATTTGACCAGCGGGCGCATGGCCGGAGACAGCTGATATTCCGCGTAAAAGCGGCGCAGGGCGTGGATGACCTCAAGGTGCTCGTCTCCGAGCGTGATGCCCTCAGCCTGCGCCAGCTCTACGGCCACCTGCTCTGACCAGTCCCCAAGGTCGACCAGAAAGCCTTCCTTGTCGAGCGCGATGGAGCGGCCATCTACCGTGATGACTGTCACCAGCTCACCACTTTCGAGTGATAGATGCAGAGCTGAACCATGGCCGGGTAATCGATGAGTTTGACGCGCTCCGGCAGATCATCCAGCGCAATGCCGCGCGCCAGGATGTCGGCTTCCATGGCATACAAACGCACGCTGCCGGGCAATATCTGCAGCGAAGCCAGCGTCCTTGAGCGCGGCAGCAAGCCATAGACGGCATCTTCCAGCAGCAGCAGGCTCTGTTGAGGGCCCAGGCCGCGCAGGCAGCTGGCGAAGCGGGTCTCGCTCCCTGGTGAGTGACGAAGTATATGCAGCATCAGAGCGTAACAACCTGATCGTAGTGGTCGAGGAGGGCGGCGATCTCGGCGCTTTCAACAGGACGCGCATCCAGCAGGCACTGAGCACCGCCAAGGCCGCGTTCGCCCATTGAATGCTGGCACACCATGATCTCTTCCACGCCGAACAGGGGTAACGCCTGCAGATTGGCGGCGAGAGACTTGCGGTTGATCTGCGTGGCATCCTGGCCTTTCAACAACTGCAGTACGCCGTCATCCATAAACAACACGGCCGTGGGGACACCGAAGGCCGCCGCAGCAAGCGCCAGATCCAGTGCTTCACGGGCAGCCAGGCGGGCAGGCGGGTGACGGCTGATAATCAACAGGCTTTTCATGATCAGGTACCGAAAGTGACGGCGCGATCAGCCGTTTGCAGGGCATCTACCCACTGCCCGAGGCCGGACAGTTCCCAGGGCGCGCCAGTATTGGCAACCGGACGCTCCCAGCGCTGGGCCTCGTCTTCATTGAGCACGCCGCGGCGCAGGGCTGCTGCAATGCATACCACTGCGTCCAGCTCATGCTCGGCGATGAACTGGCGCCATTCCAGCGCTATATCGGATTCATCCTGCGGTTGAACACCCAGGCTGGAGGCGAGATGCACCGCGTCCCGGTAAAGGAACAGACGGCTGATCTGGTGACCTTCGGCGATCACAGCCTTGGCAAAGCTGAGTGCGCTTCGGGCGGCCGGATCCTGCGGGCCGGCGAGCAGAGCAATAGCAAATTTCATGGACTCTCAACCGCTGAAAACAAGGAGGCCCGCATTAAGCGGGCCCCGGTAGTATACCTGCGTTGATCAGATCAGTCGTTGCTGCCAAAGATGCCGAGCAGCTGCAGCAGGCTCAGGAACAGGTTATAGATGGATACGAACAATGTGATCGTAGCCATGATGTAGTTGTCTTCGCCGCCGTGGATGATCGCGCTGGTCTGATACAGGATCACTGCAGAGGAGAACAGTACGAAGCCGGCCGAAATGGCCATCTGCAAGCCGCTGATCTGGATGAAGAAGCTCGCCACGACTGCGCACAGCAACACCACAAAGCCGGCCATGATGAATCCGGACAGGAAGCTGAAATCCTTGCGCGTCAGAATTGCGTAGGCCGACAGACTGAAGAACACCAGAGCCGTCATGCCCAGCGCCATAGTCACCAGCGAACCGCCGTTAGGCAGCGACAGGTACATATTCAGGATCGGACCGAGCGTATACCCGAGAAAGCCGGTGAAGGCGAAAGTACTGACCAGGCCCCACGCCGAATCGCGTAGCTTGGTAGTCAGGAACAGCAAGCCGTAGAAGCCGACCAGCGTGATGATGATACCGGGATGCGGCAGGTTAAGGCTCATCGACCCAAAGGCAACCAAAGCACTGAATGCCAGGGTCATGGCCAACAGACTATAGGTGTTGCGGAACAGTTTGCTGACTTCCGCCTCGTTCACTCCCGTATGCTGGAGAGTGTTAGTTCGTTGCTGGGTGTTCATGTTCAAGCTCCAATGGTTGCAAACAAGAGGTCCTTTAATCGGTTTGATCATACCGGTTAGTCACTTCAAATCAAGAAATCCCGTGCCGTACAGGCATATCGACCCCGCGACTTTTGTGACAGAGTGCAACAAGGGCACCGGCAGCGGTCCATGACAGCAATCTGCGAGGAATTTGCTACAACCTTTGCTTAGACCATTGACTGGAATGAAGTTTCCGGTAGTATTGCCGGCCGTGGAGGGATGGCAGAGCGGTTGAATGCACCGGTCTTGAAAACCGGCGTAGGTTAATAGCCTACCCAGGGTTCGAATCCCTGTCCCTCCGCCATACAGCTATATAAATCAATGACTTACAGGGTTTTTGGTTTATTACCAACAAAGCGCCCCACATTAGGTTTCGATCTGATTGGGGCGTTTTTTATTATCCGGTCTTATCGAAATTCGCCATTTCTGGCAGCGATTCCATAAACTTCTCTCGTACCCAATGCGGATCTACACCCGCGAAGCCGCATAGGCGCCTGAGTATCGGGCCTTCACACAGCAGGTCTTGCAGCGCCTCCCTTGCCGATCCTGCTGGTGCGCTCCATGACGTGGTGCCTTCATAGTATTTGCGCGCATCGCTTAGATATTGGCTAAGCGCGGCAATCCACAAATCAAGCTCAGGGCTTCCCGGCTCGGGCTGCTGATCGTTGTCGATATCGTCCAGTTCCATCACTCCAGCTCCTGCCGTACAGACTCCATCAGCTCCGCAAGCTGCCCCGGCTTCCACTCGTTAGCTTCCACCAGGTCATTCAGGCGTACACGGTCATCCCCGGTAGCTCTAAGCCAGCGGCGCACGAGATCCCGCCGGTAATTAAGCTGTCGGCGTTGAAGTGGCGTCATGGTGCATGGTCTCAATGCGAGCCAGGAAGGCGGGTAGGGTTTCGTTGTGGCGGCGTAGCACTTGGCGACGGCCCACAATCGCGGCGTATGGCGTGCAGCCGGGTGCGTGACGGCAAAGCCTTACAGGTTCGGGGGCTTTCGCCCCATCGCCTGCCACCTTGCGCGCATAAGTGGATGCGGTGGTCATTGGTCTAGGGTGCGAGCCAGCGCAAGCATGGCGTCATCATGTGCAGCTGATTGACGTTCAAACTCTGTGCGGACACTTGGCGCGCCTGCAACGGCCTCATCCATCATCGTTAGGTCATCAAAAGCGTTGCAAACCAGCGCCTCGGCTTTGTCCAATGCTTGGCGCAGCGCCAGCAGTTCGGGCGCGTGCAGTTGCTCGGCACGACGGCGGAAGCTGTCACGCTGTACATCAGTAAAGCCCGTGGTTATCTGCCTCCCTCCGAACACAGCGGCCAGAACGGCGCCGTCCCGCGATTCGATAGCGGCTTGCACGGCTTTGCCGCGCTCTTCGCTGGTCATGCTGCGCAGGGCTTGGCGAATCTCTGTGCTGTCACCCGAAACGGTCAGTCCTAGACGTTGGGCAAGCTCAGCTTCAAGGGACATTCTCCGGCTGCGAATCTGGCTGCGGGCCTGATCTGAGCGGGCGGCATTGGCTTTGATCAGGCGCTGATAGGCGTCTGCTGCCTTGTTCAGATGCTGGGATGCGGTGCTAGCGGGGTGCTTGTTTTTGCGAACGTCCTCCAGAGCGGCAAGGCCTCGCACCATTCCAGCCTGAGCGGCTAGGGCGCTGTTGATCGCAGGATCGTTAGCCATATCTCCCGCCAGGGCTTTCAGCTCACGGGCGTGGCTCTCAGGTGCCATCAGGTTCACTGAGCGGGCCAGCGTTGGCAGTGTGGGTGCTTTGGGTCGTGTAAATTGTTGGTTCATATCGTCATTCATGGGTATTTCCTCGGGTTAGCCAACGAAACGCACGGGCGCTGATGCGATGGGCGTGCGGTATGTTTTGCAGTGAACGGCCACACCGGCAACGGCGTTTGCCAAGTCGTCATGCGCTCCGCTGTTCGGGGCGTGGTCGATGATGTCTTTGCCAGCGCGGGAGGTGCGGCGCTCAAGCCCCACAAGTTCACGGGCTATCTGATCGTTTGGGGGTAGCTCGACGCGGCCTGAATTGAGCATCGGCAGGAAGCTTTGATAGAGGCCAGAACGGGCCATCTCGGAACGGTTGTACCTGATACCGCGCTTGGCGAACTGCTCCCGTGGCCACTCCCCGGCGTAGGCATCCCCGCGAACTTCGCGAATGCCGTATGCCTCCAGTACTCCGCAGAACTCGGCAACGACTGATTCAGGGCTGAATGGGGGCTTCCGGCTGCGGGTGCAGTCGATCACAACCGTCTCATCTTCAAGGTGGGCAATGGCGAGCGTGAAGGCGTCAGCAACCCCGCCGCTAGGATCGGTGAAGGCCATGTAACGCTGGCCCCTGCACTTGGGTAGCTCTAGCGGGCTAGGGCGTGTGCAGGCTTCCACGGCTTCAATGGAAACGTACGACTCGACGTCGGACCTGAACTGAGCATCGAACTCGGCAGCACAAGAAAGGGGATCTTCTGCGCGTGCGTCATCGACAATATGCTGAGGGAGGTCAGGATTCATCATCCTACTAGGTGCCTGGGCTACCAACACACGGCTAGAGGCGCGGCCAAAGTGGCGCTTATAGGTGGACCACAGCCAGCCCCGACGCGCATACGGGCTGCTCAATGCAATAAGCTTGCCACCCAAGGTAGCCAGTGATGGGCGAATTGCCGCGATTATGTCTGAGTCAGGATTAGCCCCGTCTGAGTGCCAAAAGGCGATTTCGTCGCAAATCACGCAAGCCGCGCTATACCCTCGGGTGCCTCTGTGCGTGGCGGTCATGATCTCGATGGCGCAACGATTGGTCAGCTCGATTGATTCAGCCTGATCACGCCAAACCAAGCGGGCCAGCATAGGGTTTTCGAGCAAGCCCCGAACGTAGCGCATAACGGCGCGGGCCTGCTTCCGGTCAGCGGCAATGATCATTACCGTTGCGACTTCACCCGGTGCCAGCTTGGCCCGGTGGTCACGAAACACTGCCTCATAGACTGCCAGCAAGGCCGCGATAGCAGATTTTCCGCCCCTCCTACCGACCACAAGGGCGAGGTCATCAGCGGGAGTGGTCAACGGCTCGCGCTGGGTCAGGGCGCGGAATACCTCGGCATCAGTAGGCAATCCATAGAACCCAGCCAGCAAATGACGCCAGTTAGCCCAGCTATCGGAGCCATACTGATTCCCGAACAATGCCGGGTCAGTCATAGCGTCGATGATTGAAACGCTCACTGCTTGGCCTGCTTGGCGCTAAGGAAGGCCGCAAGGTCTGGCACGTCACGCGCTTGGCGATCAAGGCCCAGCTTTGAGAATATCGACTGCAATGAGTTACAAGCCTGAACCCATTTCCCAGAATCAAAATCACCGCCATTGGCTAGGGTCCGCTCCTGCTCGATCAGGTGATGCTCCAACCACAAAGCGCGACTGACTAGGCTGCGTTGCTGGTACGACAGGCGAGACGCGCCCCCAAGATCATCAGTTAGCGCCTGCCACCTTTCGCGCATAACCTGGGCAATACCAGTCCTGCCGTCGAGCTGGTCAAGCCAGCCTTGCGAGAACTTGTCGGGCGGGGTGCTGAGTTTGGACATATTCGGGCCTATAAGTGGTGTATCTGCTGCCTATCTAGGTTCCATTCTAGCCCTTTTTTTTACTTTATGTTGGTTTTTTTGTTGGTAACAGAACGGCTTTAGGCTATAAGGTGCGCGGCTTGTAGCGCGACGGCGGAGTAAGTGTCTGCCGTTTCGCTTTTAGTGGGGTAGGGGCCTGAAAATGGGTGATTCGTGGGGCTGATATTCAAGCGATGATCGCCACAAACATTTCAGATGGAATGTGAAAGTTAAAAGCAATTGGGATGTAACCGCCGTAACCAGGTGTAACCGCGCATAAACTGATTCTGGTTACGCCCTGAAACCCCCGAGATAGACGCTTTGCGGGGTGAAATGTAACCGTGTAACCACGGTTTTACGCTTTACCCTTCTCCTACTTTTTATCACCTGATTTTTTGAAAATTGAGAAATACAGTAAATGGCGGTTACATGGTTACAAATACTGCTTTAAGCGCTCTAGAACGGGCCTTTCAGCGTGTAACCAAAGCCCGGTTTTCGCTGGTTACAGCCGGTTACATGGTTACAAAAAACCCCGCCAGAGCGGGGTAGTGTGATCATCCAATCATCACAGCTTTTGTGGGGGCAGGTATTCGATATGAATGAACACCTTTTCCATCGACGCTGATCAAATCAATGATCTCAGGCTTTTTCCGCCTCATTGCTCCCGCCTCCGATTGGGTCAGGTTTTTGCTTATGAACTCGTCTATAGTCAGGTTCGGTGAGAGTAGATATACATTTTCTCTATGCTTCACCAAGTACATGATCTCGTTGCTCTTTATCCAGGCCATGAACTGCTGTACCAAGTCTGGCAAAGACTCCGAAAAACGCTGATAGACGGTATCAAGCCCGTATCGCTTGTGGAATTTGGTCACTGCCGCATCCGCCTCCCTGGTTGCCCCGTCGCGCCCTAGTTTGCGTAGCTCATGCACTGCATGGTTAATCCTCTGAGCAACGTAATCAGCGATAGCGTTTCTATATGCGTTCTTGCCGACTTCATTGAACAGAGGTCTTTTCTCGATGCTGCCGTGCTCGCGGAATATGCTCATGCGGTTGGCAAACTGATCTTCAACGCCGTTTTCACCCACCAAGCTGGCGACGCTCTCGGCGGACAAAAACAACTTAGTGAACACCTCCACGCTCGACGTCAGCTGGTGCTTGGGTGCAAGCTCAATCGTCGATTGAAGCTGCTTCAACTCAGCCTTTACCGTTTTGAACTCGTCAATTGCTAGGATAAATGCACGCTTGAAGTCGAGCGGCGAACGTCCCACCGGCCTGCCTTCAAACATGGCTTCTACTTCCTTGACGCTAAGGTTTACGACCAGCCCAAGCTGCGACAATGCCCCTAGCAAAATTCCTTTGCCCCAATCGGTTTCTGCGAACAACCATAAGTAAGCCTTTTTCCGGTCCCCCGCGAAGCGTGCGGCCACTAGCAGTTCAATAAAGTCATCTATGCGCGGGAAGTGTTCCCTATAATCAGGAACCACACGAGCGTCATGGATGTGTGCGCCAGCAAAAAGCGGCTTGTGGCGCAGGATTACGCGCACTTTGTCTTCAATGATTTCGATGCGGCTGTGCTCTGCAAACATATCCACTCGCCACTCTAGGCTGTCGCGTTGGTTGTGATATTTCAGATGACGCATAATCGCGCTCCCTGGCACGCCACACGCACGCATAATCAGCTTTTCGGCTTTGCTATCTGTTAGTTCCTGCTTCGCTGCTAGGTCCAACGCCAACGCCTCAACCGCCTCAGCATTGAAGTAATTGCCAAACCGTTTGACGATAAATCCGCTGGCATCGTCTTTTATGAATTGAAGCAATTCGTCATCATCTCCGAGCATAAAAACTTTGGCCTTCACCCCGGACCAAAAACAACCGGTTACGATAGCGTGAATTACGTCCAGATCCACTCCTAGGCTTTCTACCTTCGCTGGCTCCTTCTCAGGGTCGATTGCCAGAACACTGCAAAGGCTTTGAGTGATTCCATACGCTAACCTTTCAGCCGCCTGCCTGTTCCCCTGTGAGGCTTTCTCGCCATAGCCCTTTGCCCGTCCGCCGTCGATCATTCGTTGCAGTTCAGATCCAAGCAAACAACCCGCACGTTCCGCGTCTCGCTGCTCGGCGACATATGGCGCTGTTGATTCCATGAGCAGGCGAATCTCATCATCCGTCATGCCTCGCGCCAGCCATTTACCGACCAAAACTAGCGCGTTGCCATGCACGTCCTCGCCTTGGAGCAGCTGCTCAAGAATCTCTCTACGCGGCTTGCCGCCAGTGCCGGTGCGAGCGCTGGTCACTGTGTTGCCCGTCTTGCCCATGGCGATAGCGTCCAACGCATCTAACTCGTCAATGCAAGACTCGTCGATAGGGCAGGTGGGCAGCACCTTATATTCCCCTCCATGCTGCGGGCGGCCCACGTAGTAAGACTGACTTAGGGTGAACGACTCGCCAGCTAGAATCCCTCCTAGGGCACCGTTCAAACGCTGAATAAAACGAGTTCGGTCATTAGGCGAATGAGACTTGCTCAACGGGCAGTAGACCCGCCACCGGGGCTTCTCTGGTGTGTGGCTGTGACTAGTGACAATCACACCTTTGATGCCGTGCTGCTCTAGTAAATCGCGTGCCTGCTCAGGCGTTACAATACCGCCGTCATAGTCACCCTCAATGCCGGTGATGCAAGTTACAAAGCTATCAGCCCGCAAGCATCCACCCTTTCCGCTAGCGGTCGGCTCGGTTTTCTCCCCGCTGAATAAGGCGAACTTAATTAAGTTGGAGCTGTCTTTGTGCGTCGGCTTGAGATCCTCAAGCTGCTTGCAGAATTTATCCCAGGACTGCTCCACAGCACTCATGGACAGCGCTGCTTTATTGCCAAATACAGTATATTTGACGTGGGCAGGGGTTATACTGGCTGCGCTCATTGCTGCACCTCCCCACGGATGAACGTGACCAAGGCGCTGGTGTACTCAAAGGTTGAAACCAGCGTTTCCAGTTCATGCGCCGTCGGCACACGCGGCGACCATTGAGCCTCGACGCTGTTGTCGTTACGCATACGGAAGCGGACGGAAAAGTCACCACCGACATAGGTTTTCTTGCCGTATTTGCCGGTTGAATTTGTGGTTCTCATTCTTCACCCCCGGCCAACTTCACAAGAACGCGGGTGTTAGGGCTGCAAAATGATCCCCCGGTAAGTATGCGGTTTTCATACTCAAACACTCCGCTCTCTACATGCTCATTAATCGCGGCGATCACTTCAGCTCGGGTGTAACCCATACGGCGGCCTATTTCTTGAAGCTGATCAAAGCGCAGAGTATGGGCGCGATATCTCATCTCATCATGAAGGGCGACTTTAAGTTGATCGAGATGCAGGGTAGACTTACAGGGTGAACTTTTAGGGCTGCTTTCTTTACGGGAAGTGGCCTTTTTGTTGGTCATTTTATGCGGCCCCGTTCAACTGTTGAATATCAGCCAAGCGCCAGCGGGTAGTTCCAGGGGATAGCTTGACAGGTTCCGGCAGGTTCCCCGCCTTAGTCCAGCGCCAAATGGTGGCGCGGCTAACTGCGAACATCTCTGCCAGTTGAATATCAGAAACATAACGGGTAACTAGATCGGTTGTAACTTTCATAGCGTGCCTCGCTTATACACATACGCTAGGCGGCTATATGAAACGCCCTGCGTTGGTATGTTGTTGAATGACACAGCCATGTTGTGTGCAGCGGTGAGAGGTACCGTGTGTGAACCACCCCCGATGGAGCGACACACGGTGAAAGCGGCGGGTTGTGATGTGATGTTCATTGGCATTACTCCATTGCGACGAGGTGTAACACCACGTTGCATCTGGTCACATCGGTGGCCCGCCCCTTTAGTGCGACTAACTGCGTTTGTATTGCTCATGTTGAACCGTCCTGTTGTGAATTGCGACGGTTCCTATTCAATAGCTAAGACTCTCGACACTCGAAAAGCGTCAGGTATCACAACAGGGCGCTGTATTACCTGAGGGGCCGTAACCTCTTAAATTTTCGGGTAATTTTTTATTTTGAGTTTTATCTCATCAACCATATTGTCCAGCGTCTCAACGCTGATTCCAGCGTTTTCAGCCCATTCGTTTTTAAAGTCCGCCGCATATCTCAGAAGCTCTTTCCGATATTCAGCGACCTCTATACCCTTGGCGTCGGCTACATCGTGATAATCGTTACAACTTTTGCGCTTTAGGGTTGTATCAATGACGCTTCGCTTCAATTCCGCATACAATCCAGCGACAAACATTCGATGCCCCGCTGGCACCCTCAACTTAGCGGCCGCCTTCCGTCTTTGCTTTCGAGCACCTGAAACAATGCCGGCGATAACAGGTTGTAACTCAAACGGTAAAGGATGCCGCTTTAGCATTTCTTCTAGGATGCTGGAGTCACAGTGATCCCAAGCGTCGATAGCTACTATCCAATTAGTGTTTTTATACACCGACGGAGCCATATCGAAACCAAGCTCTGCTGGCTGATTGTTTTCTAGGTCTACCGGGTGAGGCCCCCAATTATCAAGATTCATCATCGTTGCCCTCCAATGGCCACCACGTTGTCACTCTTCGCGCCTTTGCAGTAATCAGCCCACGTCTGCATCAGCTCCCGTCGTTCTTCTAGTAGTTCATCCCGCGCATAGGCGCTTCTGGTTTCATCGCTGTTGATGTGTGCCAGCGCTAGCTCGCTCCATTCATCTGGGAAGCTGGAGCGGTTGCCGTTCGCCATAACTCGGGCTGTGCTCTTACGGCTCCAATCCTTGAAGCTGGAACGCGCTGTGCCGTGTGGGGTAGCAATGCGGCCCGGTTGATCAGGGTCGCCGTAACCTACACCGCCTCGCTCTACGCTCGCGGCGTGCAGGTCTTTGAGCATTTTGCCCAGCGTTGCATCAGACAGCGCGCCACCCTTGCTATTAGTAAACACCAGTGCCGTGTCAGGCCCACGGGGTAGGGACTCCAGCAACGCCACAGCAGCGTCAGAGAGAGGCACCCTGTGTATGCGGTCGGCCTTCATTCGCTCCGCAGACAGTCGCCATACGCGGGCTTCCAAGTCGATCTCTCCCCATGTTGCGCCCCTTACTTCACCGGAGCGGGCAGCGGTCAGAACGGCAAACTCTAGTGCCTTCGCGCTGATGCTTGTCCGGGTGCGGAGGTCTGCCAGGAAACGCGGCATAGCTTCCACAGGTACGCGGGCATGGTGCTTTTTGCCTCCAGACTTTTTGCGCACTCCTTTGGATTTCGGCAGTTGTTCGCCTAGCGGGCCTTTAATGTCGGCGGGGTTTGGTCCTGGGCGTAATTCCTTGGCAATGGCAAAATCAAGCACGCTGCCGATGCGCTGGCGCACCCTTGTGGCGGTCTCGTGCTTTTCTACCCATATAGGGCGGAGGAGGTCGGCTAGATGGCTGGGTTCAATCTCACTAACCGGCAGTGCACCGATAGTTGGGAATGCGTAACTCTCAAGCGTCTTGATCCATTGGGCGGCGTGCTTGGGGTTTGAAAACTCTTCGGTTCTCAAGCCGTGGCACTCGTGCGCTACATCCTTAAACGTCCGGCGCTTGGCTTGTAGCTTTATCTGCTCGACCTTGGCGGCTTTGCGCGCTGCGCCGGGATCAACACCCGAACGGTATAGTGCTCTTAGCTCGGCTGCCTTCTGGCGTGCTTCTGATAGGCTAATCTCGGGATAGCTGCCCAGCCCGAAATCGCGGCGAACGGCAAAAGGCTTGCCCGTCTGGCTGGTGCGGGTTTCTCCCGTAGACAAGCGCAGTACCCACGAACGCGCCACACCGCTCGCGCCTTTTCCGCGCTTGGCGGTCACTCTCAGTGCTAAGCCCTGGACGTCGCCGCCTACGGGGTACAGGCCGGGCTGTTTCAGCGCCGCGACCTGCTTATCAAATAACCTTTTCGCTTCCTTCGGCATATCCTGTTCCCCACATCGTTTCACACATAAAGTATAAAACAGGATGCTACGCCATGCGACAGGTGGTTACAAGGGAAGGGAGGTAAAGTCAGTAAATGCGGGGGCTGTAGCTGTGATAATCAGTCTCATGCCGTCTCATGCGATAGCGTAAAAGGCAGACTGTCCCTCCGCCATTCATGAGCACCGAAGCCCCGTATTCCGGGGCTTTTGTGTTTCTATAGTCTGGCTGATCCCCCACTGTGCGGAAAGGGGGGAGCCATGCCTTAGATGGTGTCGGCTGCTTTGGTAGCGTCTGGAGCGGATGGGCGGTTTCGTATTAGCCATCCAAGGGATGGCTGAGGCTGCGTTACAATCCTCGCCATCAACCAAAGGAGATGGTGCGATGAACGACCATGACGGAACCCAGTCCATTACCTTTTTCAAGTACCTGCCTTTCAACGAAGGTAGCTTGAATGTATTACGGGAGGGTACATGGAAATACACTCACCCCGCCCGCTTCAACGATCCTTTCGACTGCTCACCTGTTCTTGACCCCCTAAGCGCAGCATCATTTGTTCGTAAACGTCCAGAAATATTCGCTGCTGCGGCCAAGCACAAAGGCTATAGCCCCGCGAAGCGCATAGAACATAAACAGAGGATGTTAAAAAAACTTGAGCAAGCGGTCGCCTCGGGCGAGTTCAATCGGGGGTTAGTAGAAGGGATAGGCGTTTGCTGCTTCACTCTCAATCCAACGAATCTTCTCATGTGGTCTCACTACGCTCAGCAGCACCAAGGCTTTGTCGTGGAGTTTCGTCTCGACCTAACCACCACGCCAGCGCCTATAGCTTTCCACCATTTTCCGATGCCAGTCGTTTACTCAGTTGATCGACCCATCCTGCAACTAGGGGATGAAAGCGCTGAGGCGGAGTGCTATCGGACCAAAAGTGTCGATTGGAGTTATGAGGAGGAGCTCAGAAGTCTGCGGCAAGTGGGCGACGGGACAATCCAACCGTACTCGCGCGAACATCTTCTTGTCTCTGTCGTAGCGGGTTGCCGAATGGACCCAAGCGATGGAAAAGCGTTGATTGAAGCTGCTCGGAAAGCTTCACTCGATATTGGCAGAGACGTTCCCGTATACGACGCGCAACTTTCCCAAACCAAATACAAGGTACTGATTCCTAAGCATCCGAACCCCTTGTTTTCAGAGGATTGACGTCTGTTAGGCGCTGCGCTGGAGACAGCCAGATGCCTGAAGCGACGGGCAGAACTTTTTCTTGGCGTCTGGTCATATTTTGACCCCCCGGACTCCAATATGCGGAGCTGTGGAGAGAGTGGGGGCGCGGTTTCCGGTTTTCAGGATGGCGAACTTTCACCCCGCCCCTACGGCGGATGAGCCTACCCGTTTTGAGCCGTGCTGCGTCGGAATCGAAAAAGGGGCTCACTGGTATCAGCCGCCCCAAACCGGCTAGACTCGAGCCTCGTTCGTTACCTCGGAAAAGAAATGCTAACCGAAGGGTCTTTAGACTTTGCTCGTAATCATATCTTCGCGTTTTACGACACCGATTTCTTTCCTAAACCTTCGGATCTCAACGCCTGAATAACACCGGGTTTCGTGGAGGCCTCAACTCTTGAGAGAATGAGGCATGAAGAAATCCAACAGCTACTCCCCTGAAGTTCGTGAACGTGCTGTCCGCATGGTTCTAGAGAACCTGAAAGACTACCCGTCCGAATGGGCCGCCATCGAATCCATTGCGCCCAAGATTGGTTGTGTCCCGCAGACGCTGCATGGCTGGGTGCGCAAGCACCAGACCGATAGCGGCCAACGTTCGGGCCAGACGACTGAGGAACGCGAGCGCATCAAGGCGCTGGAACGCGAGAACCGTGAGTTGCGCAAAGCGAACGAGATTTTGCGTCTAGCCAGTGCTTATTTTGCCCAGGCGGAGCCCGACTGGCCGGCATCCCGGCGCCGCAACAAACCCTGAACGCCTTTGTGGATGAGCATCGTGACCGTTATGGAGTCGAGTCGATCTGTCGCGTGATACAGATCGCTCCGTCTGGTTACTACCAGTATGCAGCCAGAGCGCGCCAACCCGAGCTACGAAGCGCGCGTGCCAAGCAGGACGAGCTGTTAAGCGACGAAGTCCAGCGTGTCAGGGATGACAACATGCAGTGCTACGGCGTCGTGAAGGTGTGGAAGCAACTCAAGCGAGAAGGCATTCACGTCGCCCGATGCACTGTGCAACGGTTGATGCGCCGGCTTGGTCTACAGGGCGTTCGGCGCGGTCATGTGATCCGTACCACGATGCCTGGTGAGAAAGCGGTTTGCCCGCTCGACAAGGTCCAGCGTCAGCTCCATGCTGGTCGACCAAATCAACTGTGGGTCTCAGATTTTTACCTACGTTTCTACCTGGCAGGGCTGGCTCTATGTGGCCTTAGTGATCGATGTCTTTGCACGACGAATCGTTGGCTGGCGCGTCAGCAACAACATGAAGACAGAGTTTGTTCTGGATGCGTTGGAGCAAGCTGTGTATGACCGTCAGCCCGAACGCGCAGGGAAACCGATCCATCACAGCGACCGAGGCAGCCAATATGTCTCCATCCGGTATACGGAGCGTCTCGCTGAGGCCGAGATAGAGCCCTCTATTGGTAGCAAAGGCGATAGCTACGACAATGCTCTGGCTGAAACCATCAATGGATTGTACAAAGCGGAGTTGATTTACCGGCAATCCTGGCGGAGCCGCGAAGCAGTGGAAATCGCCACCTTGAAATGGGTTCACTGGTTCAACCACCAGCGCCTACTGGGTTCGATTGGATATATACCGCCTGCAGAAGCTGAGGCAAACTTCTACCAGCAACACCCCGGTCAGGCCATGGCAGCCTGACTTAAATGAAACGGCCTCCATAAAACCCGGTGTGATTCAATCACACTGACGCTGTCCGGCCAGGAGGGGTCAAACAAGACCTAGAAATATGACCTGTTCGAAACCACTACCGCGGTAGAACGCGGCTGGAGGATCGGAATGGGGACCCAGCCGGTCTTCTGCAGTATGAGTACCGTCACGCGGTGACGCGACCGCTAAAGGTAGGGTGATTGTACCGAATCTTTTTGTCTGCCAGCCTCCCGACCCGTAAGAGAAAAGCCCACTACAACGAGTGGGCGTTTCCTATTTCGCGAACAGGTATATTGTCCGCCTGTTGGTCGGCCGCACGCCCGGTCGTCGCCGGGAGCGGCAAGCGGGGGGAGGAGCCGCTTCTAAAGCGTAGCTTTCTGGGTTGCGGTGATGCCGATGTTCTGCGTTTGATGCGTCTAGTTGAGTCTTCTCTTTCGACAAATTATGAATTGCTGCGGTAAAGATGAGCATGGCTCGCGCGGTAGAGCGCCGCATCCGAAAAATCCCCCGGATCCAGTACTTCACCGACCACAATCAACGCGGTACGCCGATAACCCTTGGCGCGCACTAGCTCCTCGATATCTGCCAGTCGGCCTTTTACCCAGTCCTGATCCGGCCAGCTCGCGCGGTGTACCACGGCGATAGGGCAGTCGGGGCCGTAATGTGGAAGGAGCTCCTCCACTATTCGCGCGATGTGACTAACGCCGAGGTGAATGGCCATGGTTGCACGGTGGCGGGCAAGATCACGCAGCTGCTCGCCGTCAGGCATATCGGCCCGGCCGGAGTAGCGGGTCAGGATAAGCGTCTGGGAGACTTTCGGAAGCGTCAGTTCAGACTCCAGCAGCGCCGCACAGGCGGCGGTGGCGGTGACCCCTGGAATGATCTCGAAGGGGATGTCCCGAACACGCAGTTCGCGGATCTGCTCGCCGATGGCGCCATACAGGGAGGGATCGCCGGAATGTACCCGTGCAACGTGCAGCCCCCGTGAATGGGCCTGAACGAGATGCGCTATGATCTGTTCCAGATGCAGTTCGGCACTGTTGATCACCTGTTCAGCGCTGTGTCCTTCGAGCACAGCCGTGGGCACCAGGGAGCCTGCATACAGAATGACCGGACAACTGCGTATTAGGCGTTGGCCCTTGACCGTGATCAGCTCTGGATCGCCCGGGCCTGCGCCAATGAAATAAACAGTCATGCGTTCTCCTCGGGTGCAAGTGGCGAAACGGCAATGGCGCAGGTGGCATTGGCCGATCGGATCTTGGAGCAGAGCAGCCGAGCGGGTCGGCCGCCGAGCCGCTCTGCCTGGGCCAGCGCGCTGGCTTCGGCTACGCCGGCGCTGCCGGTAATGCTCAGGCTCAGGGCTGAGCGCTGCTCAAGGCGCGCATCATACCCATCAAGCTCAGCGACCGACAGCGTCGCTAACGTCAAGCCGATTTGATCTGTCAGTATCAACAGTCCCGCTTCAGTCTGTTTATGCTCGCTGGTAGCCAGGCAGACCAGCTCGCTCATTGCCAGTCCCGATTGTGCAAGCGCTGCCTGCAGAAGCTCCAGCAATTCCGGTGCTGAGCACCCTTTGCGGCACCCCAGGCCGGCGACGTAGACGGGCATGTGCATGGCTGATTGTTACCTGCAGGTCATGAAGCGGCAGAGCACACCACGGCCATGGGCGGGGTGTCAACCAGCCGGCCCAGTTGACCTGCATGGGGCGATTGCGTAGCCTACTTTCGATTCGAGGTTCTTCGGCTCAGCCGCCGAAGCTAAGAGGGAACACGGTAAGCCGTGGCTGCCCCCGCAACTGTAAACGTTCTGTACTCTTCGGTTTGCGCTATCTTTCGCGCAAACAGCCACTGCACCGGCGGGAAGGCGAAGGGAAGTGACGACGCTAGCGTTGTCCGGACGTGAGCCAGGAGACCTGCCTCGCAACTGTTTGAACAACCGGGCGGGGCGCTCCGGTGGTGCATTTCTGGTGCGTCCTGCCAAAACTGTCCGCCTGCGTATTCGCCACTTTTTCGCTACGCAAGGCCGAACATGAAATCACTCTCCAAGCTGCCCGTCACCATCGTTACCGGCTTTCTCGGTTCCGGTAAAACCACGCTGTTGCGCCACATGCTCAATCATGCCGAAGGGCGGCGTATCGCCGTCATCGTCAATGAATTCGGCGTGCTGGGTATCGATGGCGACCTGCTCAAGCAATGCTCCATCGGCTGCTCCGAGGAAGAGGCCAGCGGCCGCGTGTTCGAATTGGCCAACGGTTGCCTGTGCTGCACCGTGCAGGAGGAATTCTTTCCGGTGATGCGCGAGCTGGTGGCACGCCGCGCCGATCTGGATCACATTCTGATCGAGACCTCGGGCCTGGCCCTGCCCAAGCCGCTGGTGCAGGCCTTCAACTGGCCGGAGATCCGCAATGCCTGTACCGTCGATGCGGTCATCACCGTAGTCGATAGCCCGGCCGTTAGTGCCGGCACCTTTGCCGCCTTCCCCGATCAGGTCGATGCCCAGCGCAAGCTGGACCCGAACCTGGACCACGAATCGCCCCTGCACGAGCTGTTCGCCGATCAGCTCGCCAGCGCCGACCTGGTGATCCTCAACAAGACCGACCTGCTCTCGGTCGAGGCACTGGCTGCTGTACGCGCTGAAGTGCAGAAAGAACTGCCCCCGGCAGTCAAGGTTGTCGAGGCCCAGGGTGGCGAGCTGCCGTTGAATGTGCTGCTCGGCCTCAATAGCGAAACCGAGGCGCATATCGATGGGCGCAAGACCCACCACGATCTTGAAGATCACGAGGAGCACGACCACGAGGCGTTCGACTCCTTCTCTCTGGAGCTGCCGGCCGCACCGGAGGCGCAACTGCTGCAGGCGCTCAAGGAGGCGGTGGTGCGCCACGGCATCCTGCGCATCAAGGGTTTTGCGGCCATTCCCGGCAAGCCCATGCGCTTGTTGCTGCAGGGTGTCGGGCAGCGCTTCGACCGGCATTTCGACCGCGCCTGGCAGACTGACGAGGCGCGGGTGACGCGCCTGGTTGTGATCGGCCAGACGCTGGACGCTGCCAAGGTGGAAGCCGAACTCAAAGCCGCGCTGGAAAGCTGATAACTCATGCACCTATTGCGCACCCAACCCGGCGCTCAAATTCCCGCCGACAGCATTGCCGATCTGCAGCAGACGCCTGCCGAGCTAGTGATCCTGTGCACCGGGGATTCGCACTTGTCTTTGCTGGCCGCAGCGGCTGCGCAGTTGTCTGAGGATTACCCCAGCCTGCGCCTGGCCAGCCCGGCGCAGCTGAGCAATAACGCCTCCATCGATTTTTACGTCGATCAGGTGTTGCAGCATGCCAAGGTGATTCTGGTGTCGGTGCACGGCGGGGTCAGTTACTGGCGCTATGGTGTCGAGCGATTGATCGAGCTGGCAGAGCAGGGCGCCAGGGTGATCTTAGTGCCGGGGGACGACAGCCCTGATCAGGATCTGATGCGCCTGGGCAATGCATCGGTCGAGGAAAGCGAACGGCTCTGGCAATACCTGCGCCAGGGCGGCATGGAGAATGCGCGGCAGCTGTTTCACTGCATCGCAAGCAGCTGGCTCAAGCGTGATTATTCGTGGCACGAGCCCCAGCCTCTGCCGCGTGTGGGGCTCTATCATCCAGCCCAGGCCAGCCCTGCTATCAGCGATTGGCAGGCGCAGTGGCAGCCAGAGCAGCCGGTTGCCGCGCTGCTGTTCTACCGTACCCAGGTTCAGGCCGGCAACACCGCCTTTATCGATACCTTCTGCGAGCGGCTCAGCAGTGCGGGGTTGAATGCGCTGCCCATCGCGGTTGCCAGCCTCAAGGAGGCCGCTTGCCTGGCCCAGGTGCAGGATTGGCTGGATGAAACCGGCGCCGCCGTCATCATCAATACCACCAGCTTCGCTCAATCCAACCCCGACACGCCCCATGCGCGACCGTTCCGGCGTGACATTCCGGTACTGCAGGCCATCTGCGCGCTGGACAATCTCGAGCAGTGGCAGGCCAATCTCCAGGGGTTGGGCTCGCGCGATCTGGCGATGAATATCGTCTTGCCCGAGCTCGACGGCCGGCTGATTACCCGGCCGATCAGTTTCAAGGGGCTGGCTTGGCGCAGCGAGCGCAGCCAGAGCGATGTGGTCTGCTACGTGCCGCACCTTCCCGGCATGGATCATGTCGCTGAGCTGGCCCGGCGTTGGGCCGAGCTGGCGCGTATTCCCAACGCAGACAAACGCATCGCGCTGGTGCTCGCCAATTACCCGACCCGCGACGGGCGTATCGGCAACGGCGTGGGGTTAGATACGCCGGCGGCCACGCTGAACATTCTTGCTGCGCTGCGTGAGCAGCGCTATCCCGTCGAGGGTCTGCCAGAGTCCGGCACGGCTCTTATTTATCAGCTGCTCGGCGGCGTCACCAATGATCTGGACAACAACGATCAGCGCCCCTGCCCGCAGAGTCTTGCGCTTGATGATTACGAGCGCTTCTTTCGCCAGTTGCCCTTGGCCAATCAGCAGGCGGTGATCGAGCGCTGGGGCTCGCCCCAGCAGGACCCCATGTTCCGCCAGGGACGCATGATGGTGCCGGGGCTGCGCTTTGGTGAAAGCTTCGTCGGCATCCAGCCGGCGCGGGGCTATAACCTCAATGCCAGCGCCGTTTATCACGACCCCGACCTGGTGCCGCCCCACGGGTATCTAGCGTTCTACTGCTGGGTTCGAGGAATCTACGGCGCTCATGCGGTTATCCACGTGGGCAAGCATGGCAATCTGGAATGGCTGCCGGGCAAGAGCGCCGGGCTGTCGCCGGCGTGCTGGCCGGGGGCAGTGCTAGGCGCGCTGCCCAACATCTATCCCTTTATCGTCAACGATCCCGGCGAGGGCGCGCAGGCCAAGCGCCGCACCCAGGCCGTCATCATCGACCACCTGATGCCACCGCTCACCCGCGCCGAAAGCTATGGGCCGCTGCGCGATATCGAGCGGCTTGCCGATGAATATTACGAAGCCAGCCAGCTCGACTTGCGCCGGGCCGAGGAGCTGCGCCGTGAAATACTTGCGCTGGTGCGCGTCACGCAGCTGGACCGTGAGTTGAATTTGCAGGTAACCGATGATCCCGACAGCTGGCTGCCCCAGCTGGACGCCTATCTGTGCGATCTGAAGGAATCGCAGATCCGTGATGGTCTGCATGTGTTTGGACAGTCGCCTGCGGGCGCACTGCGACGCGACACGCTGCTGGCGCTGCTGCGCATTCCCCGTGGGGATGGCCAGGGCGGTAATGCGAGCTTGCTGAGAACGCTGGCCGCTGAGCTGGAGCTGGGGTTCGATCCGCTGGACAGCGATATGGCCGCGCCCTGGGCCGGCCCGCAGCCCAAGGCCCTGCTCGCGGTCAGTGACGATCTATGGCGTACCGCCGCCGATACCCGCGAGCGTCTGGAGCTGTACGCGATGCAGCTGATCGAGGCGAGTCTGGAGAGCGCAACTCCGGCACTTGGCGCGCATAGCACTGCCGTGCTGAACGCGCTGACCGAGCAGGTAGCGCCTATGCTGGACGCCTGCGGTCCCGGTGAAATTCAAGGTCTATTGACCGCCCTGGATGGGCGCTTCGTGCCCTCCGGCCCCAGCGGCGCGCCCAGCCGCGGCCGGCTCGATGTGCTGCCTACCGGCAGAAACTTCTACACCGTCGATGTGCGCAACCTGCCCACACCGACCGCCTGGCGTATCGGCGTGCAGGCCACGGAGCGGCTGCTGGAGCGGCATTTGCAGGATGAGGGCGATCATCTGGCGCAGCTGGGCCTGTCGATGTGGGGCACGGCCACCATGCGCACCGGTGGTGACGACATGGCCCAGGCGCTGGCGCTGATCGGTGCGCGTCCGGTGTGGCAGGCCGGTAGCCAGCGGGTGGAGCGCTTCGAGATCGTCCCGCTGCAGGAGCTGGCCCGCCCGCGCGTGGATGTGACGCTGCGAGTATCGGGGTTTTTCCGCGATGGTTTCAGCAACCTGATTCGCCTGTTCGACGATGCGGTGCAGGCCATTGCCGAGCTGGACGAGCCCGAGGACATGAACCCGATCTCGGCACGGGTTTGGCAGGAAGCCCTGCGGCTGGAGGATACCGGGCTGGATGAGCGCCAGGCGCGGCGCGAGGCTGGCTGGCGGGTGTTCGGCTCGCAGCCCGGCGCCTATGGTGCAGGTATTCAGAATGCCATCGAAGAGCGCCTGTGGGAGAGCCGCGCGGACCTGGCCGAGGTGTATCTCAACTGGGGCGGCTACGCCTACGGCAAGGGCGCCGACGGTGTTGCCGCCCGCGAGCGCTTCGCCGAGCGCCTGCAGGGCCTGCAGGCGGTGCTGCACAACCAGGACAACCGCGAGCACGACATCCTCGATTCCAACGACTACTACCAGTTTCAGGGCGGCATGCTTGCCGCGGTGGAAACCCTGCGCGGCAGCCGCGTGGCGAGTTACCACGGCGACAACAGCCAACCCGATTCGCCCCGCGTGCGCACCCTGAAGGAAGAGCTCAACCGCGTGGTGCGTGCCCGCGCGGCCAACCCCAAGTGGATCGAGGGCATGAAGCGCCACGGCTACAAGGGCGCCTTTGAAATGGCCGCTACCGTCGACTATCTGTTCGCCTTCGACGCCACCAGCGAGCTGGTCGATGATCATCAGTACGCACTACTGGCCGATGCCTATCTGCTGGATGACGACACCCGCAGCTTTATCCAGCAGAACAACCCCGGCGCGCTCAGGGACATGCTCGAGCGCATGCTCGAAGCCCAGCAGCGCGGGCTGTGGAAGGAGCCGGGAGACTATCAGGCCAGCCTGGAAAACCTGCTGCTGGACAGTGAAGAATCATGACGACACATACCTCTAGCGCTGGATCCGACACCATGCCCGAACAGCATTTTCCCCTGGCCGCTGTCGTCGGCACCGAAGACCTCAAGCTGGCGCTATGCCTGGCGGCAATCGATCCGGCCATAGGCGGCGTGTTGATAGAGGGCCCGCGCGGCATGGCCAAATCGACCCTGGCCCGCGGGCTCGCCGATCTGCTTGAGAGCGGCACCTTCGTCAATCTGCCGCTCGGGGCCAGCGAGGAGCGCATCGTCGGCACCCTGGATCTGGACGCCGCGCTGTCCGAAGGGCGCGCACGCTTCTCGCCTGGGCTGCTGGCCAAGGCCGATGGCGGCGTGCTCTATGTGGATGAGGTCAATCTGTTACCCGATCATCTAGTCGACCTGCTGCTGGATGCGGCCGCCAGCGGCGTCAATCATGTCGAGCGCGACGGCGTATCCCACCGGCATGCCGCGCGGTTTGTATTGATCGGCACCATGAACACTGAAGAGGGCGAGCTGCGCCCGCAACTGCTCGACCGTTTCGGACTCAACCTGTCGCTTGATGCCCAGCCGCAGCCCGCACAGCGCGCCGAGATCGTCCGCCGCCGCCTTGCCTTCGATGCCGACCCCGCCGCGTTCCTGCGTGACTGGCAGGAGCATCAGGTCGCGTTACGCGAGGGTTGTCAGGCGGCGCGCCAGCGGCTCGCGAGCATTCCGCTGACCGATACGGCGCTGGCGGAAATCAGTCAGCGCTGCTTCGCTGCCAGGGTCGACGGCATGCGCGCCGACCTGGTCTGGCTGCGCTCTGCCCGTGCCCATGCGGCCTGGCGCGCCGCGGCTGCCATCGAGACCATCGACATCGACGCGGTGGAGGATTTTGTTTTGCGCCACCGCCGGCACGCCGAATCGGCAGCTGATCAGTCACCTCAACAGGACGGTCCGGCCGACAAGCAGGAAGACTCGCAATCGCAGAGCCCATCGGAGCAGCAGGGCCAAGGCCAGTGGGGCGAGCTGCCACCGCAGCCCCAGGCCACCGGCGTTCGGCGTGACCCGCCCCGCTGGTCAAAAAAGCCCTGAGCATCCGCCCGCGCTCGGCCGCCGGCGCGGATGCTCGATCGGCGCCAGGCCGTATCAAAGGTGGACGAGCCGGTGCCAACCGCAGCGGCGCGATTGGCCGTATCGACTGGCCCGCAACGCTGCTCAAGGGCAGACCCCGTTGTCGAGCCGATCTACAGCTGCGCCCCCGCAGTGCCCGCCAGCAGGAGCTGTGGCTGGTAGTGGTGGATGCCTCGGCGTCCACCCGCCGCCATGGCGCGCTGGCCAAAGCCAAGGGACTGCTCGCCGAGATACTGGCAGCCGCGCGCAAGCAGCGCGTGCGGCTGGTCATGCTGGAGGCGGCGGGCAGCCAGGCGCAGTGGCTAGGCCACGGCAGGCTGGCAAGCGCCGCGCTGCGAAATTGGCTGGACGGGCTCGGCGCCGGCGGCGGCACGCCGTTGCTGCCAGCACTGCAGGAGGCTGCCGCATGGCAGGCCCGCAGGCAAGGGTTGCACCCCGCGGAGAACCACCGCCTGTGGGTGATCACCGACGGCCGCATCCGTGAATGGCCAGCGCTGGCGCCCAGCGCCTGCCCGGCGCTGGTGATCGACATCGAAAGCGCGCCGGTTCGCATTGGCCGCGCCCGGCAGCTGGCGCAGACGCTGGGCGCCCAATACCATCATATCGATACGCTACCGGCGCTGCCGGTGGCCCAGTAGGAGCCTCGCGGCATGAAGACCATCCTGATCATCGGCATAGGCGCCGGTGACCCCGATTACCTCACGGTGCAGGCGATCAACGCCCTGAACCGCGCCGATCTGTTCTTCCTGATGGACAAGGGCAACGCCAAGGAAAAGCTCATCGCTCTGCGCAAGATCATCTGTGATCGCTTCATCAAGGACCGCAACTATCGCTTCGTCGAAGATCAGTGCCCCGAGCGCGTGCGCGGCGTGGCGGATTACCACGGCAGCGTGGTGGATCTGAACGAAGACAAGCAGCAGGTGTTCGAGCGCATGATCGGCGATCAGATGGCCGACGGCGAATGCGGGGCCTTTCTGGTTTGGGGCGATCCTGCGCTATACGACAGCACCCTGCGCATCATGGAGGACATTCAGCGCAGCGGCCGGCATCAGATTGACTACGATGTCATCCCCGGCATCACCAGCCTGCAGGCCCTAGCCGCGCGCCACAAGATCTGCTTCAACAGTATTGGCCAGGCGTTCCAGGTGACGCCCGCGCGCCGCCTGGCCGAAGGTTTTCCGGCCGGGCTGGACAGCCTGATGGTAATGCTCGATGCGCAGGACACCTACACACAGTTCGTGGGGCAGGGCATGCACATCTATTGGGGGGCGTACGTGGGTACCGAGGATGAGGTGTTGCGCGCCGGTCCGCTCGATGAGCTGGCACAGGAAATTCGGGATCTGCGCGCAGCGCTGCGTGAGCAACACGGCTGGATCATGGACAGCTACCTGTTACGCCGGGGCGGCGCTGGCGGTTGATCGCCAACGCCGCTCAGCCGGACATCAGGCTGCGGTAAGGGATTTCACCGTGGTGAAGCGCTGCACCAGGCCATTGTTCTCATAGCGCTTTAGTGCGCGAATGATCAGGCAGGTAAACACGGGCTCAAGCAATATGATCGGCATATAGGCTGCGGCAAACATCGCCCAGTTGCTCAGCGCCGCAGGTTCCTGACCCAGCGACAGCCAGAAGCCGACCATCATCACCACGCCGCCGTAGAACACGGCATCGAACTTGACCACTTCCGCCCAGCTGATCCGCCGGCCGCCTTCACGATGGAAGTGCCGGCCAAACAGGCCGTGGGCCGCGATCAAGGGCACCAGCAGAGAAAGCGAATTGACCGCCAGGTGCATAAGGTCCGAAGGCTCGAATAGAAAGCCCTGGAGCAATAGCCCGATGGCGAAGCCGAACAGCGCGGGGACGAAGCCGAACAGAAGATACACCGCAGAGGCGCCGATGAAGTGCAGCTCCGACGGCCCGACCGGCACCGAATACACTTCCATGAAGATCGAAAAGAACAGGGCGGCAAGTACGGTCTTGACCCAGTTCTGCGGGCGCCCCAGCAGCTTGGGTGCGAAAACCGCCAGTGTGGAAATGGCAGCAGCGTTGGCAAAAACAATTTTGGCGGCGTTGAGAACGCCTGGTTCGATATGCATTACTCTCCCTCCGAGGGATGCAGGTTTAAGGATTGCCTATATCGGCATGCTGAACGGCAGGTCTCCTGGCTCGCGGATCATCGTCTGTCTGCGCCTTCCCAGTTCGATGAACCAGTGGCAAGTTGCAGACCGACTACCCGTTTACAGTTGCGGGGGCAGCGCAGGAATAGCCCAAGGGCGTACCTGCTTCCCTGTTGCCTCTGCCAAGCGTGTTCGGCAGAACCATCCAGCGTCGCCATGGTAAACGTATTGCGTCCCATGGGCACTTGAACTTTATTCAGCTGGATACCAGCGTGGGGTATAGACCCACTCGTCACCTCCTTTCTTATCGAAGCGGCAGGTCTGCGACGAGCCGATGATCACCAGGGTACGCATGTCCACCTGTTCGGGTTTGAGTTCACCCAGAGTGGTTACGGTTAGCTTTTCTGCTGGCCGGCCGATATCGCGCCCAAGCACAACCAGGGTGTCGCTGCTGCGCTGCTCACGCACCAGGTCCAGCGCCTGGCCAAGCTGCCAGGGGCGCGCCCTGGAAATCGGGTTATAGAAGGCCATCACCAGATCGGCTGCCGCCGCGTGATAGAGGCGTTTCTCGATAACGGCCCAGGGCTTGAGGTTGTCCGATAGCGACAGCAGGCAGAAGTCATGGCCCAGCGGTGCTCCGGCCTTGGCAGCGGCAGCCAGCGCGGCGGATATGCCCGGCAGAATTTCGAGATCGACGGCCTGCCAGCGCGGATCGCTGGATTCATGGAGTGCCTCCAGCACCGCAGCCGCCATGGCGAATACGCCCGGATCACCCGATGAAATCACCACCACGCGGCGCCCGCTGGCTGCAAGCTCGAAGGCATGACGCGCACGCTGCATTTCTTCACGGTTGTCGGTGCAGTGGATCGCCTGATCGTTGCGGAAGGGGCCGGCCATGGTCACGTAGGTTTCGTAGCCAAGCAGGTCTTCGGCCTCGTCCAGGGCCTGACGAGCGGCAGGTATCAGCATGTCAGCGGCGCCAGGCCCTAGGCCGATGACGGTCAGCTGACCTCGTGGTTGCCCGATCTCACGCGGATCGACGGGCCGGTCGGCTAACAAAAGCTGCACCGTGGCACTGCGGTACAGGGCGGCGGGCAGGCCGGTTATGTCCTCAATAAAGCGCACCGGTACTTCGAGCGCCGCAGCCGCTTCATGCAGCAAGGGTTCTGCCATCAAGTCCGTCTGGGCGACCAAACAGGCGAGGGCGGGCACTGCGAGGTTGGCCTGGTGCATGGCGTCGGCGATCTCTTCTGCGAGCTGTGTATCGGCTTGAACAATCAATGCCATGACCTGCTTGGGATGGATCAGTAATTCGTCGTCGCGCTGGGCGCGTGCGCATGGATCCACATGAATCACTCGTTGAGCGGCGTCATCGAGGGGCAGCTGCGCGGCCTCCAGCCAAGGGGCACCGCCCTCCACGCGGACGGCTTCGCCACTTAGCAGGTCAGAGACGAAGCGTTTGCCCTGTTGCAGGTCAGCGAGTTGATAACCAGGTGGCGGGTCCAAGAGGCATGTGCCAAAGCGCAACTCGCCGCTGGTGGTAATGGCGGCGTGAGTGTCCAAAGCCGCAGCAAGGTCGCGCGCCATGCGGTTTACCCCACCCAGGCCGCCGAGCAGCGGCACCACCGCGCTGGCGTCTTCCGCGACTGCCAGCACTGGTGGCTCGCTGCCCTTTTCGCCCAGCAGGGTCGCCAGGCTGCGGATGACGATACCGGCTGCGCACAGGGCGATGATCGGCGTATTGGTGCGGTAGAGTGCGCGCAGGGTGTCGCCGAAATTGGCGTAATAGCGGTCAGCACCCTCTACCCGCTCGCGCAAGCCAAGCACGGATGAGCCGGGATACAGCGTCTGAATCCGCCGGGCGGTGGGCAGGGCAGAGGAGCCGAGGATGATAATGGCGGGGAGCTTGTTCATCAGCCGCGCCACTTGTCGCCGGGAATGACGATCATCGAGAAATAGGGAGACGACATCGCCTCCACCTCGTGTAGAGGGACGATGCGCTGATTCTCCATGGTGGCGCGCTCGACGTAGTGCGCGCGTCTGTCCAGGCCCAGCTCGACCAGCACGCGCAATACCTTATCGAAGTTGCGGCCCAGCTTCATGATCACCCCCGCCTCGGCATCATGGAGCCGACGCTTGAGTTCCTCTTCGGGCAGCACGCCAGAAAGCACGGACAGGCTCTGGTTGCGGTACACCAGGGGCGTCCCCAGCACCGACACGCAGCCGAGCATGGAACAAACCCCCGGCACCACTTCCACGTCATATTGCCCGGCGAGGCGATCGTGCAGATACATGTAGGAGCCATAGAAGAAGGGGTCTCCTTCACAGATCACCGCCACATCCAGTCCGGCATCGAGCTGCTCGGCAATCTGGCTCGCGCAGGTATCGTAGAAATCGCTGATGACATCCTCATAACTCAAGGGCGCTGGAAGCTTTTCGGTCGTTACCGGATAGACCAACGGTATCCGCCGCTGTTGGTCGGTAAGGTGCTGTTCGATGATGCCGAAGGCGTTGCCACCTTGGCCCTTGTTCGCCTTGGCCTTGGCCACGAAATAACCGACCACGTCAGCACTGCGCAGCAGCCGCAGCGCCTTGAGGGTGATCAGCTCCGGGTCACCAGGCCCCACGCCCACGCCGATCAACCGTCCCTTGCTCGCCATTATTCGACCTCCGTGGCCAGGGCATTGACCGCAGCCACCGCCATAGCGCTGCCGCCACGGCGACCGCGTACGATCACGTAGGGCACGCCTCGGCTGTCTGCGGCCAGCGCGTCTTTGGACTCCGCCGCACCGATAAAGCCGACCGGCATCCCGATGATCAGGGCTGGCTTGGGCGCGCCGGCATCGAGCATTTCCAGCAGGTAGAAGAGCGCCGTTGGCGCATTGCCGATGACTACCACGCTGCCTTCTATATGTGTTCGCCAGTGCTCCAGTGCCGCTGCCGAACGGGTATTACCCAGGCTGCGCGCAAGCTCAGGCACGTCGCTCTCATGCAGCGTGCAGATTACCTCGTTATTGGCGGGCAGTCGCGGCCGGGTAATCCCTTCGGCGACCATCCGAGCATCGCAGAGAATCGGCGCACCGGTTTGCAGCGCAGCGCGGCCGGCTGTTCCGGCGCCCTCGGAAAAGCGTAGATCGGAAACGATATCGACCATCCCGCAGGCGTGAATGATCCTCACCGCGAGTTTTTCCATATCAGAAGGAATGACGTTGAGGTCGGCTTCAACCCGTATGGTAGCGAAGGATTGGCGGTAGATTTCCTGGCCGTCGCGAATGTAATCAAGCATCGGTATTTCCTGCTGGGCAGTGGTTGGCGAACCAGTCGGCTGCCGTGTCCATGTCGAGGTTGGTTGCCCGTAGCTGACCGAAACCGGTTACTCCAGGCGTCTGTTGATGAAGCTGATAGCGGCCATTGTCACTGGCTAATAGCGTAAAGGGAGTTGTGTGTGCGGCAGCGCAGGAGCGGGCGCACCCGCTTAGATGCACAACCGGTCGGGCGCCGCTCGCCTTCAGCTTTACCGCGAGCGCAAGTGCATCACCCTTGGTATCGGCCAGCCCTTTGGCGCAGCCGGTAGCGCCTGTGCAGGCGATTAATGAGGTGAGCGGCTCGGAGGTATCGGTCAACAAACCCATGGCAGCCAGGGCATCAAAAGCCGCAGCTGCCCTTGGCGCTGGCACCTCGGGCAATAACACGCCTTGCCAGGGGGTAAGCAACAAGCGAGAGCCTGCGTACTGCTCGGCAATACGCGCCAATTGCACCATTTGCTGACTATCCATACGGCCCAGAGACACTCCTGCGGTCACCATCGCCAGGTCCGGTTGACGCTGTTTGAAGATGCCAGGCGGGCGCAGCAGCGTACGGCTCGCGTCAGACTTACCAGCGGTTGGCGTCCTGGCGGGCGGCTCAATGCTGAACGGCAGACGCTTCTCCAACTGTTGCAACAGCTGGGTCGCTGGCGTTGCTTCCAGAAGCTGACGCATCCGGCTGTGACGTTCATCAGCCATTTCAAGGAACAGCGAAAGCAGGTGCGTCATAAACGGAACAGCCTGGCTGGGCAGGATAGTGCCCAGCGGGGCGTCGGTCGGGCATCCGGCCAGACCGAACGCGAGCCGCGGCGGTGCGCCAGGTAGCGCGCTCAGCCAGATGTCGTGCGGATGGGACAGCATCGCAAGGGCTTCCCCACCGTCAAGCTGGATGGCGAACTTGGGCGATAAGGCATGGAAAGCTGGCGTGCCCTGCAGCAGGGCCAGCAGTTCGGCGGCAAGGGGGCGGGTATCGAGCACTGCATGGGGATCGAGCCCGGCGGCGGGGCTGAGCATCAGGTTGCGCACATCGTCGCTGGCCTCCTGCTCGGGGCCCAGCCCGACGTCGATCACAGCCTGAATGAGCTGTTCTTCGCACTCCGGGCGTACGCCGCGAATCTGCAGATTGCTGCGGTTGGTCAGCTCGAGCACGTCACTGGCGTAACGCTGCGCCGCCAGCGCAATGGCCTGGGCCTGGGCGCTGGTGAGCAGCCCGCCGGCGAGCTTGACGCGGCAGATGCCGCCGTCCAGTGCCTGGACGATACGCAGCAGTCCCGGGCAAGCCGAGGGGCGAACGGTCGATCTGGCGTTGAGAGGATGGTGAGGCATCGCTCGGTTACCTATTACAGTGACGCGGCGACCGAACCAACGGACTCACACAAGGGTGACTCCACGGCATCGGTACACCCCGCCCGATGTTGGCACTCGCGACTGGCTTCGTAGGCAGGTCTACTGGCTGCAGGTCTTCACCGCACGCCGCCTTCCCGGTCTCCCAGTGGCATTTGGCGTGCCGGCTCGCTGTTCACAGTTGCGGGGGCAGCCGCGGCTTGCAACCAGGGGTTGCTCCGCGTTCCCTCTTAGGCCCTTGCCATTGAATGGCGCCGGGCACCGACGAAGACGGTATTATGCCAGCTTTGCTCGGCGACATGACACCCTTGGCGCCTTACATGACTAAACCGAGGTATCCCTATGACGTGCTGGTTGACGTTGGTCGGTATCGGAGAAGACGGCTATGCCGGGCTCGGCGAGGCGGCACGCCTTTCACTGGAGCAGGCCAAGCTGATCATCGGCTCGCCACGCCAGCTTGCGCTACTACCTGAGCAACTAAGAGCCGAACGAGAGACCTGGCCGTCGCCATTCTCCCTCCAACCGGTTCTGGCGCGGCGAGGCTCTGAACTTTGTGTGCTGGCCAGCGGCGACCCCATGTTCTACGGCGTCGGTGCGAGCCTTGCCCGGGAACTATTACCGGAGGAAATGCATGTGCTGCCAGCGCCGTCATCGGTCTCGCTCGCCGCGGCGCGACTGGGCTGGGTGTTGCAGGACGTTTGCGTCGCATCATTGGTGGGCAGGCCATTGACGCAGATCACCAACGAGCTGGCCCCCGGGGCGCGGTTGTTGATTCTCAGCAATGACCAGGACAGCCCGTCCGCCGTGGCGGAACTGCTGCGCCAACGGGGCCTGGGCGCGAGCCGGCTGACGGTTTTGGAACATTTGGGCGGGCCCGCCGAACGCATACTCGACGGATTGGCCGACGACTGGGGCGCTGTTCCGGTGGCCGCGCTGAATGTCGTCGCCATCGAGTGTATTGCCCAGGCGCAGCTGCCAAGCCTGCCGCTGACCTGCGGCCTGGCCGATGAGTGTTACCAGCACGACGGACAGCTGACCAAGCGCGACGTGCGCGCCGTGACCCTGGCGCGGCTTGCACCCTTGCCGGGCGAGCTGCTATGGGACGTCGGCGCCGGTTGCGGTTCGATCGGGATCGAATGGATGCGTGCCGACTCGCGTTGTCAGGCAATCGCCATCGAAGCCAATGCCTGCAGGCATCAGCATATCCTTCATAACCGCGACGCGCTGGGCGTGCCGGGGTTACAGCTGGTATCGGGACGCGCGCCGGAAGCCCTGCGCGGCCTACAAGCACCCGATGCGATTTTTATCGGCGGCGGCGTAACGGTAGAGGGGGTACTGGACACCTGTTGGGCCGCGCTGAAACCCGGCGGCCGTCTGGTAGCCAATGCCGTTACGCTGCAAAGCGAGGCCGCTTTGGTAGCCTGGCGCGCCAAGGTCGGAGGCAGTCTTACTCGTTTGAGCGTGGTCCAGGCCCAACCTCTTGGCGGCTTCGATACCTGGCGTGCAGCCCTGCCGATCACGCTACTCGAGAGTCGCAAACCGTGAGCAAACGGATACTGCTGTTGGGCGGAGTAGGGGACGCGTTGCATGTTGCACGCCAGCTACAGCCGCAGCATATATATAGTCTTGCCGGCCTCGGCCGCATACCTGCAGATTTGCCCTGTATCGTCAGAACCGGCGGCTTCGGTGGGGCAGAGGGGCTGGCGCGGTTTCTGCTCGATAAAAAAATCGATCTGCTGCTCGATATCACGCACCCCTACGCCGCACAGATAACGACTAATGCAGCCCTGGCAGCGCAGCAAGCGGGCGTTCCATGCTGGGCGCTGCGTCGCCCGGGTTGGCAGGCGGGTCCGGATGACGATTGGCGGGAGGTAGTCGACTGGACGGCGTTGACTGTTGCTCTGGAACCTTATCGCCGTCCTTTTTTCACACTCGGTCGTCAGGCCCTCGAGCATCTTGACGAAATACCGAGCGGGCGGTACTGGACAATACGAGTGCTAGACGCCCATCCAGGCAATGCGCGGGCTAGGGTGATTGGAGACCGCGGCCCCTTCGATCTTGAAGCAGAGCGGGCTTTGTTCTCTGAAGGCCAGTTTGACGTTCTGATCAGCAAGAACAGTGGTGGCAGTGCGACCGAGCCCAAGTTGCAAGTGGCGCGTGAGCGGCAACTCCCAGTATTTATTCTGGCCCGCCCGGCGTTGCCTGCAGTCGACCGCCAATTTACCGACCGGCAAGCGCTTCTGGATGCGTTGGAGACGCTGCCAGGGGCCCTCGGTTAGACTGGTGGTCAAATCGATGTAAGGAATTTTTCATGTCTGATCTTCAGTATGCCCGCGTGTTGTTCGCCGGTCCCGATCTTGAACAAGGCTCCTTCGCCGAGCTTTTTTGCCGGGAACTCGCCGACCTGAGAGGCGCGGAAACGCTGGATGATGTGGTGGACGTCACCGCCGGTCCCGCTCCGCTCTGGCAGCGCGTACGCGAATGCCTGGCGCTCGGTGAGTTACCACTGCTGGTTCTGGATGTTGACCCCCAGACGAGCAGCCCCCAGCTCGATTGGCTGCGTAGCGAATTGCATCGCATAGCCCAGGAATACGAGGCGGCGGACCAACTCTTTGTCGCCAGTCCGAGGGAAGCCAGTTCTGCCGCCAGTGCCTGTGAGCTCATCGATCAGCCGCAACGCCATCTTGATTGCGCTGACGTGCCTAGCTTGCCCGAAACCCATGCCTGGTCGCATATTCCGCGTCACACCTACCGTGTGCTTGCCTGCGCCGGCCCCCGATGTGTCAGACGAGGCGCGTTGCCGCTGTGGAAGCTTTTGCGGGCGAACCTGAAGGCAGCGGGGCGGTTGGAGTGTGACGGCGGTGCGCACATCACCCGAACACAATGTCAGTTTCCCTGCGATCAAGGGCCGACCCTGAGCGTCTATCCCGGTGGCCGTTGGTACCGGATTGCAAACGAAGAAGATGTCGTTTGTCTGGTCAACGAGGTATTGATTGCAGGTGGCGAAGTCCCGAATCTCATACAGAAGGAAGGCTGAGGCAGAGTAGCTTGGTGCCGCGTGACGTCGAACGGATCGGAGCCTGGCGGCAGAGATATTGAGTCAAAATTCAGCGGCCTATCGCCATTTAACCGCCGATTGAACGCACCGAAGAGAATCCGCCGTGCTTGCGTCCTGGGTATCTCGTTGCCGCTTTTGAAATTGGAGGCCGAAGTCGGTTTGCGCGTTCGCTAGAAGATAGCCCAAGAGAATGCTCCCAGTGTCGGCGCGACCTAGGATAGAAATCATCGGGGATAGCTGACTCTGCTTCCGAAGAAGAGGAACTCGTCGGCGCGCTTTGCTGCTGATGTACCGAATGTGTTTTTAGGGTCGAATACGCAATGCAGCTAGCGCGGTTCGTGGAGCGCTTCGATTTCTTCGCGCACCTGGCGCACAAATCTTCGAGGCTCAGTGTTTTGTCTTTTTCAAGGTATGTAACCACAAACAGCGAAAGCGGGTGGACTCGAGCACTGAGGCTAGTTGCCCCACCTCGATAGTCGGGGTCTTCAACCCCCGCTCTAGTGCACTGAGATAGGTGCGACTACTGATTGTGTCGAACGCTTCTCGGGCCAATTTGCGTTGTTTCCTGAATCGCCTGAGGACGCAATAGGACCGAACCTTATAAGAGCGGCATTCGAGCCCAGCTACCCAACATCAGCGGTGAGATTAAACGGCACCGGATGAGAATTTCGGATAAATCCAGATATTTCCGTTGCTACCATACGAACTTGGACAAAAAAGCGCGAACGTGTACGGGCGGCGGCGGGCTGTCATTCCTCCATTAATTATTTGTTAATCAATAGCTTATGACGCTATCTGGTTTACACCCAACAAAATGCCCTGCAACCTAAGAAGGGTTGATTCGGGGCATTTTTGAGCAGGGTGTAATGTCCAGGACAGTGCCGAGGCACGATCGAGCTTCCATCCCGCCCTAGGGAAACACCACTATTTCATTGCCTTTCTGCCAGGGTTGAAACTTGATCATGACTCGCTGAAAAACCGGGTGTTCCAGCCAATCCCTCAGCCATTGCTGTAGATGCGGATAGGGCAGGTTGTAAAACACCTCCTGATCTACATGGGCGAACTGGCGTACAAACGGCATGATGCCGATATCAGCGATGCTGATTTTGCCTCCCAGCAGATACTTGTTCTTAGCGAGCAACTGCTCCAACACCTGCAAGAACACCTCGCCCCGCTGCCGATACTCCGACTGGGTTAACTCTGGATGGCGATCGGCGTATTTGTAGCGATCCAGCCAATATTTGAATCCGTTATCGTTCTGGTCGATCAGGCTATTAGCGCTGGCTAGGTCGACGTTCAGCAGACCTTGCGGATCATTTTGTCGCAGCGCCCATTCCAGTATTTCTCTGCTTTCCTCGATAACCAGCCTCTCAGCGTTTCCATCCTCAACACCCTCCAGAACAGGAACAGTGCCTTTCGGGCTGATAGCCCGCATCTGCGGCGGCTTGTTTTTCAGCACTACCTCCCGCAGCTCCACCTGCAGCTCCGCAAACAGTAGGCCTAATCGAGCACGCATGGCGTAAGGACAACGGCGGAAGGAGTACAAGCGAGGTAGTGAAATAGACATGATGTGCTTCCTGACTGAATGAACCACTACCTGGCAGGCTAGTGGCCGACCCCAAAAAAGGCGGTAAGGTGAATGAAGGCGGCCCTTGCCTGTGGCGCGAAAGTTGCTGCTTTCCTTTGCTGGCTACGCCGGCAGCCTGATCGTTGTTGCGCTGTGGATCAGGAGGCTGGGGGAACGCCAATCTCCCACTTGAGCTCGCCCCGGGTGATCGATAAAAGCTGCTCCCGCAGCGCGCCGGCTGCGGTGGCAGGCAGGCGCACTTGCAACCGCACTACTTGCCCATGGCTGACTGCGAGCAGCTCGCCGCCAAGCTCCGTAATCAGGTTGCGAGCCATTCCTTCGTGGGCGTAAGCCAGCTCGCAGCACAGCGTCTGGCTGGGAATGTGCTCGACTTTTTCAGCCTGCAACAACGCTTGGGCTACAGCATCGGTGTAGGCACGCACCAGTCCACCGGCGCCCAGCTTGATCCCGCCGAAATAGCGCACCACTGTAGCCTGCACACCGTCTAGCTCCTGATGGCGCAATACTTCGAGCATCGGGCGGCCCGCTGTACCCGACGGCTCACCATCGTCCACTGCCGCGCTATGCCCGCCAGCCAGCAGTGCCCAGCACACATGAGCGCAGCCGGGATGCAGGATGCGCAGCTCGTTCACCCGAGCCTGCGCCGCGCTGCGATCGGCGACGGGTTCGACGAAGGCAAGAAAGCGACTTTTCCGGATTTCCACAACACTGGTGACGGGGTGAGCAAGACTGTACATGGTGCCAGCATAACCCGGCGTCAGCTGTGCATACAGTGTCTGGCGCGAAGCCCTCACAGAGCCCACAGCTTGCATACGGACCCATGTCATCGATTACAAACCGGCGTGCAGGAAGAAACAGTCGCCTAACGAGTGCGCAGAATCGAGCCCACCCCTGAAGCACTGATACCTCTCCAATCACCCCGCACATGATCACGCCCGCTGGCTTGGCAGCACATCCCCGGCTGCCTATGCTGTCTTTCTACCGAGACAAGCACGAGCAGCCCAAAGGGCCCGACATGACCTTATCCTTGCCCGATGGGCTGATTGTAGTTGCCAAAGCTGACTGCCCGACCTGCCGCCTGATTGAGCCTTTGCTGGCAGAGCTGGACCAGAGCGGGTCGCTGACGGTGCTGGTGCAGGATTCCGAAGAGTACGCCGCTGCTTTGCCTGGCACCCGGTATGACCGGACGCTGGAGCAGTCCTTTCGTTTGGGCATCGAGTTTGTGCCGACATTGATCCGGGTGGAGCAGGGCGTGGAGGTCGAGCGTACCTATGGTTGGCATAAAGAGGATTGGCGTGTGCTGTCCGGCATTGGTGATCTGGGTGAAGACTTACCCGTCATGCGCCCCGGTTGCGGATCAAAAACCCTGGACCCGGGCATTGCCGAGGAGCTGGAGCTGGCCTTTGGGGATGTGCAGCTGCAGTCGCGGGAAATTGATATCAGCAGTGCGGATGATGCCATTGAGGCCTGCTATGAACGTGGCTGGAGTGATGGGCTGCCGGTGGTTCCGCCAACTCCGGTGCGCGTGCTACGTATGCTCAAGGGCACCGAGCGTGCTGGTGATCAGGTGTTGGGTTTGATGCCGCCTGATCTGGTGCCCTGCACCGTGGAAAAGGTAGCGATCAATGCCGTGATGGCCGGCTGCAAGCCGGAATACATGCCGGTCCTGTTGGCGGCCGTCGAGGCAGCCTTGACCGATGAATTCGGTTTGCACGGGCTGACCTGCACCACCATGTTTGGCAGCCCGATGATTGTGGTCAACGGCCCGATCACCAGGGCAATCGGGATGAATTCCGGGGTCAATGCGCTGGGGCAGGGCAACCGCGCCAACGCGACCATTGGCCGCGCGCTGCAACTGATCGTGCGTAATGTGGGTGGCGGCCGGCCTGGCGAGATCGATCGCTCGGCCATGGGTAACCCTGGCAAGTACAGCTTTTGTTTTGCTGAAGCCGAAGACAGTGACTGGTTGCCCCTGGCACAGGAACGCGGCGTTCCGGCTGGCCGCTCTGCGGTCACGCTGTTTCCCGGTGAGGGCGTGCAGGGCATCGTCGACCAGAAGTCCCGCGATCCTGAATCGCTGGCACGTTCCTTTGCGTTATCCCTTCGCACAGTCGATCACGCCAAGCTGGCTATGGCTGGCGATGCCGTGCTGGCGGTATCACCCGAACATGCGCGGGTGTTCATCGACGCGGGTTGGTCCAAGCAGCGCCTGCGCGAAGAACTGGAACAACTGCTGCTGGCGCCGGGTGCCGATCTGGTGGCCGGTGCCGGCGGGATTACCGAGGGCATTCCAGATCGATTCAAGGATAAACAGGTACCCAAGTTTCGCCCTGGCGGCCTGTTGATCGTGCGGGTTGGCGGCACCGCCGGCCTGTTTTCTGCCATTATCGCCGGCTGGGCCGCATCCGGCCCGGTGGGCTCATCACCGGTAACCTGCGAGGTGACATCATGAACGAAAGCATACTGCTCGACCCCACGGCCGAGCGAGCACCGGCCGAACGTGCGCGACTGGCTCGGCCAGACAGCCTGAACGGCAAGGTCGTTGGCCTGCTGGATATTTCCAAGCCGCGTGGCAATGTGTTTCTCGATCGGATCGAGGAGCAACTGAGTGGCATGGGCATTGAGGTCAAACGTTACGCCAAGCCGACCTTTACCCGTATCGCACCGACCGAACTCAAACAGCAGATTGCCGCTGAAGTGGATCTGCTGGTGGAAGGTCTGGCCGACTGAGGATCGTGCACGTCGTGCTGTATGCATGACATCGCCGATCTGGAGTCACGTCAGATCCCAGGAGTAGGGGTTGCCTCCAGTGAGTTTGTTGAAGCAGCGGCAATGCAGTCCAGAGCGCTGGGGTTCGATCCGGCCATGGTCTTCGTGCCGCATCCGATTCAGGACCGCACCGACGCGGAAATGCGCGCGCTGGCCGATGGTGCGCTGGCCGACATTCTTCGGCTGTTGCGTGCTGAGGATGCTGGCGAGCCTTGAAGTCAGCGCTAATCGGGCACTGGTTGGAGTTATGAACGCGCGCTTCCCGTTGTCGTGGCAGGCGCGCCAGTGATCATCGCCACAGCCGGGCATGTGGACCATGGCAAAACCGCGTTAATCAAGGCGCTTACCGGCAAGGATACCGACCAGCTGCCCGAGGAGCAGCGCCGCGGTCTGACCATCGATCTCGGCTTTGCCTGGTTGCATGATCCGCAGCTTGGGCCGTTAGCCTTTGTCGATGTGCCCGGGCACGCACGCTTTGTTCGCACCATGCTCGCTGGCCTTGCCGGGGCCGACGCAGCCTTGCTGGTGGTCGCGGCTGATGAAGGACCGATGCCACAAACCCGCGAACATCTGACACTGCTGAACCTGTTGGGCATTGCCCGTGGGCGAGTGGTGATCAGCAAGATTGACCGCGCCAGTACTGAACAGCTGAAAGCAACGCAGCAGGCCATTGCCGAGCTGGTTCAGGGCACCGCACTGGCCGAGCACTCACCGCTGGAAGTCTCAATCCTGACCGGGGAGGGTATAGATACCCTGCGGTTGGCCATTCAGCAGCTCGAGCAAGATGCTAAGCCATTCAATACTTCAGGGCATCCGCGCTTTCTGGTTGATCGACGTTTCAGCGTTACCGGCAGTGGCTGCGTCGTCACCGGCACCTTGCTCCGAGGTGAGTTGCATACTGGCGACCAACTCTCCCTGACTCCGAATGCGCGCAAGGTGCGGATTCGCGGCATGCAACAGGACGGTCAGCCAGTAAGCCGCTTGCAGACCGGCCAAAGAGCCGCACTGAACCTTGCGGGTGAGCTGGATGCCGAACATCCCCAGCGCGGCGACTGGCTATTGAATGCAGCTATGCACCAGTTGACCGATCGCCTGGATATCTCCCTGCGTCTGGTAAGCGATACTCGTCTGCACCGCGGCACCTTGCAGATTCTGACCGGTGCCACGGCCACCAGCGGACGCGTGGTGTGGCTGGATGAATCGGCAGGCCTCGCCCAGGTATTGCTCGACCAACCTGTGCATGTCGCGGTGGGTGATTGTGTGATCGTACGCGAGCCAGCGGCGAACCAGACGCTCGGCGGAGGCCGAGTGATTGATCCGTTGGGCCGCCAACGCGGACGCACTAAACAGGACTATCTTGCCCGCTTAGCCGCGCTGCATGGAGTTACTTCGCCAACAGAGGCGCTGGCAATAGAGCTTGAACACCAGAGCGAAATTGCAATACCCGCTTTTGCTTTGCGCTGGCAACTGACCGAAACAGAGCTGGCAAACAGCCTGAGCAAAGTGCCTGTGGTTCGCCTCGGGGATCAGGCGTTGCACCCGCAACGAGTAGCGCACGCCGAACAGACCATTGTCACCACCTTGCAGCAAAGCCATGCCGAACAACCGGAGCAACGGGGGCTGACGCTACATACACTCCTGCGCCGTGCTGCACTGGGCCTGTCACCACCGAGTAGTGGCCTGTTACTCAAGCGCATGGTGGATAAACGCCTATTGCGCCAAGAAGGCGGCATCTTCGCCTTGCCCGATCACCAGCCGCAGCTTGCTGAAAGCGATGTGGCGTTCTGGGAGCAAGTTTCCTCTGAACTGACCCAGGCAGGTTTACGGCCACCGATAGTTGGCGAACTGGCAGAACGACTCGGTACCAGCCGGGAGGAGATGCTGGCTTTCATGCGCCGCATGCAAGCCTGGGGCTATCTGCTGGGCGTGGCGCCCAATCGCTTTTACCTGCCTCAGCAACTGGATCAGCTGGCCGCTGTAGCGGCTGCACTCTGTGGTGAGTCTGAAGACGGCGGTTTTATCGCGGCCGAGTACCGCGACAGATCACGCATCGGTCGCAACCTGACCATACAGGTGCTGGAGTACCTTGATCGCGCCGGGGTGACTTGGTATCGCCGGCAACGTCGCTACCTACAACCGGCCTGGCAACGCCAGCAAGCAGAAGACAATTGATTAGGATGGACATCGCCCCCGGTTGGGGCGCCCGGACTTCAACTCCGGTGAGATGCGCAACGCGTGTCTGGTGGGTTCGACTCCCATGTCCTTCCGCCATTTATCGCTGCGATCAGTGCCGCAAGAGGATTTTCACGCATCCGGTGTACCCAGCCGATCCACCATGAAGTCGACGAAGGCCCTGACCTTGGGTAGAGACTGGCGTCCCGATGGCCATAGCAGGCGGACGTTGCGCTGATCTTGCACCTGCTTTTCCAGCACCTTGACCAGTCGCCCGTCCGCGAGGGCGTCAGCGATGATGACTTCCGGTAATAGCGCAATGCCTACGCCTGCTTCGGCCATGGCATGCAAGGCCCCGGTCGCGTTGGCGATGACTGATTCCGGTATTTCGGCGGAGGATGGTTGCCCCTGCTCGATTAATGGCCAGGACGAGAGTTTTCCGCTACTTGGAAAACGGTAGCGCAGGCAGACATGGGCGCTCAGGTCGGCAGCGTGGACGGGCGTGCCGTAGCGCGACAGATAGGAGGGCGCCGCGACCAAAGCCTTGGTTCCGGTCGAGCTTATCTGGAAGCCGGCGGTATCTGTCCAGGCGTTACCTGGCGAATATCGACTGGGCTATTACCACAGCAGTGCGAGCGCCGACGATGTATACCAGGATATAGATAGCCGCCCGCACGGGGTGACCGGACTGGCGTTCAAGTCACGCAGCAGTAAAAGTGGTTGGTGGGTAATGGGTCGGCAGCAGCTTACGGCTCGCGAAGCGACGCCTCCCGTGGCATCCATGCTTTCGCCAATTTCACGTTCCATGATAAAGACACCAGCAGCATCGATAGTTTTCAGAATATCGGGGTTGTCTACAGCGGCCTGTTTGACGCGAACCTCGCATAAGTACCTCCTCTCGGCACCATACGCATATCCAACCTGTGACGAGTCCCAGCCCGGCACCGTCGGTGCAGCGACAAAGGGTAAACGCGCAAGCTGTCGGCCCGAGCGGCCAACGCCAGGTACAGCTTGAAATCCCGAGCGGGACTATCAGGCCCGCCGCGAATGCCGTTAAAATGTCGCCTCGTTACGATCTTGGCGCAGCTTGCCAAGACTCCGAAGAATTGCCCTGTCGCTCCGACAGGGTACATACAGAGCTACTGTCGCCTCGCTCGAAAGCCTTGAGATGTTGTTTCGATATCGGCCGCATGGGCTAAGCAGCCTCCTGCGGCGGACAGGCAGTGGTCTTTTCCTTTTTTATCCATATTTGAGGTTAAACATGGCGGATAACGCCACAGCAGACGCAGGATCACTATCGCCCAGAGCAATCCTGATGATCGAACTGGCTCTGGCTATGGGCGCCTTCGGCATCGGGGCTGGCGAGTTCGCCATTATGGGCCTCATGCCCAACGTCGCGCACGACCTAGGCATCAGCGAGCCGCAGGTCGGGCATTTGATCAGCGCCTACGCGCTCGGCGTGGTAGTGGGCGCACCGGTCTTGGCAGTGCTCGGCGCCCGGCTGCTCCGTAAGCATTTGCTGGTGCTGCTGATGGGCTTCTTCGCCGCCGGAAATTTTGCCAGCGCTATGGCGCCGGGTTACGGCTCGCTCATACTGTTTCGGTTCATCGCTGGATTGCCCCACGGCGCCTACTTTGGTGTGGCGATGCTGGCGGCGGCCACGATGGCACCTCCGAACCAGCGTGCCAAAGCGGTGAGCAGGGTGATGATGGGGCTCACCATCGCGTTGCTGATAGGCAATCCATTGGCAACTTGGCTTGGGCAACTGATCGATTGGCGGCATGCCTTCACAGCTGTCGGGATTATTGCCGTGCTTACGATGGCGTTGGTGGCACGTTTCATGCCGCTCGACCGTCAGGAGGAACGCAGCGATCCACGCCGGGAGATCAGAGCCTTTAACCGCCCCCAGGTCTGGCTGGCTCTAGGCATTGGTTCGATCGGCTTCGCCGGAATGTTCTGCGTTTTCAGCTATCTGGCACCGACTCTGTTGGAAGTGACCGACGCCGATCCCGGCTGGATTCCCGTGGCTCTCATCGCTTTCGGTTTCGGCGGCATCGTCGGCAACCTCGCCGGTGGCTGGCTGTTCGATCGCTTCCAATTTAGAGCGGTGGCCTTGATCCTGATCTGGAGTACGGTTGTCCTGTTGGCGTTTCCGCTGGCGGCGCAGTCGCTCTGGAGCATGCTATTGGCAGCGTTCTTCGTGGGAACCATGATTGCGCTGGCACCGGCCCTGCAGATCCACCTGATGGACGTGGCGATGGGTGCCCAGACACTCGCAGCGGCTTCGAATCACGCCGCTTTCAACCTCTCCAATGCTCTCGGACCCTGGTTGGGGGGACTGGCCGTCAGCGCCGGCCGCCGCCGGACTATTCGTCTTCGGCTGGGCCTGGCGAACCCAAAGTACGCCTGATGAGGTAGGTCAGGTGGGGTAGGGGCTTCTGAAACGTCGCGCAGCGCATCGTCTGCAACACTCCCCCGGGTTACGCAGGTTTTAGTATGCTGCGTTCACCAGTTGAATCCGTGGTCGAACGCGGCCATAGCCGAGCGACCGCTTTTTTGGCCGTTAGCTGCTGCCTCAGTCTGCAAAAACAATACTGGGCTCGAAGCGATACTTGTCTCGCTGCGTCTTGGCCTGCGCATCCGCTCCGCGACGCGTTGGAGCTCGATCAGCCGAGGCAGGGAAGGGCGCGGTCCCCTAGCCAGAACGATGTTTTAAATTGGCCAGACCGCTCAGTCTTCCAGCCAGCCAGTATAGAGCACCGGAAACTGCTCGCTTACCCAGTCGATGAAGGCGTGTACCTGCGGCGCCAGATGGGACCTGCTGGGATACAGTATTGAGACCGGCCGAGGGCGAGGACGATAAGGTCGTAGCACTTCGATCAACGACCCGTCTGCGAGATAGCGGTCAAGTGTGATGCCAGGTGCCTGGAGAATGCCGAACCCGGCCACACCGCATTCAACATAAGCATTTGACTCGTTGACGCTGATGCCGTAGCTGCTCACGTATGTTTGCTCGCTACCTTCATTGAGAAACTGCCAGGGCAGCGACCGCTTGTTTTGCCCTGATAAAAACGTTACTCCGCCGTGTGCACGCAGGTCGTCGAGGTTCACCGGCTCGCCGTGTTCCTTCAAATAGCGTGGTGAAGCGCAAGTGATCATGATCGCTCGACCGATTCGTCGGGCTACGAGACTGGAATCGGGCAGCTCGCCAATGCGCAATACACAGTCCACGCCTTCCGCTACGAGATCAACGGTCCGGTCCGTCACGCCGAGTGTAAGCTCGATATCCGGATAGCAGGTGGTAAATTTCCGCAGGCTCGCGATGAGCCCCGGTTGAGCGAATGCGGTTGGAATGTCAACGCGTAGCCGCCCGCGCATGCTTGCGTCTGGGTGACCGAACATGGACGTCGCCTCAGCGACGTCGCCGAGAATCTGCTTTGCTCGTTCGTAGAACCGCTCCCCTTCATTGGTCAGCCGCACCTTGCGGGTCGTGCGTTGAAACAGGCGTACGCCCAAGGAGGCCTCCAGCTCCTGAATCGCTCGCGTGACTTGAGGACGTCCGACGCGCATGGCGTCTGCCGCACGGGTGAAACTGCCCAATTCGGCTAATCGCACGAAAAGTTGCATTGACTGGAGCAGCTCCACGGGACGTCCTCGTTCAGGTATTCGGTTTTATTAGATTCGAGCCGGGCCGCGGCGAGATTGTTGCGTAAAAGCATAACAGTCTTGTCTCCAGCTGCGCATTTATCATGCTCTGCGGCTGCTGAAGAATAGGTGCAGACGATCTTGACGCTGTCGCCGGGTCAGCCGTTGACCCCAAGGCCACGGTACCAGCCATCGGGCATGTTCGACTGGATGTTTCAAGCAGAGAGGTAGGTTATGTCTAGAGCTCCGCAACCCACCGACACACCTGAAGGCGTGTTCAGCGAGGTCTTCCGCCCGGACAAGCTGACCTTCGGGCTGCTGGCACCGCTCGAGGGGCATCCGCTGAGCGACACGCCCACTATGGAAGGACACGCCTCGCTGGCGAAACAGGCAGACGACTCGGGTTTCGCAGCGTTCTGGCTGCGCGATGTGCCATTCCGTGATCCCGCTTTCGGTGATGTGGCCCAGATCTACGATCCCATGGTGTACGCAGGCTGGCTTGCCGCTGTCACGCAGCGCATTGCTATCGGCACCGCCGGGATGATCCTGCCGCTGCGTGATCCGATTGCCGTTGCCAAGCAGGCGCTGTCAGTCGATCAGCTCTCGAACGGTCGGTTTCTGCTGGGTGTGTCCACCGGAGATCGGCCGTCGGAGTATCCCGCATTCGGGATCGATTTCGAGCAGCGCGCTGACCTCTTTCGCGATGCCTGCTCCTTGATCCAGGTCCTCGCCAACGAGTCATTCCCCGTCTATGAGTCGAGCCACTTTGGCTCCCTGGATGGTTCTCTGGATCTGATACCCAAAGCTCATCACGCCCGCTTGCCGATGGTGGCTGTCGGTCGGTGCGGTCAGGAGATTTCCTGGCTAGCGCAGAACCTGGATGGCTGGATCTGGCATCAGAGCAACCTGGCACGCCTGCCCGATGTCATCCAGACGTGGCGGTCAGCCTGCGGGCCGGAGACATTCAAGCCGTACGGCTATGGCACGTTTTTCGAACTGGATAGCGATCCAAATGCGCCGCTGAATTGGGGGCAAGGCGTCCGCGGCGGGCGCAAGGCGCTTATTGATCTATGGCGGGCCCAGCGCGATCAGGGCGTCTCGCACGTTGCCTTGAACATGCGCGTCTCCCATCGATCGAGACTGTGTAAAAACTCTTTTGATCAAGCGTAGCAGTCCAAATCAATGCGAATACTACGCTCCTACGCAAAATCTAGGTCTGCTGGCTAACCGAGCGCTTACAGATTTCACGTAGGAGCGCATACATTAGAAAGACGTCTGCGTTTTTACACAGCCTGGATCAGTGAAGGACACAATTCAGGAACTGGGGGAGCACGTGCTTCCGCTCTTCGCCTGACGCCGCCTGACAACACAACGACTTTTCAACAGAGGGCATTTTATGTCTCGCGTCATACGCTTCCATCGTACCGGTGGTCCAGAAGTACTCCAGATCGACGAGGTCGACGTGCCTGCGCCCGGCTCGGGCGAGATACAAATCCGTGTGAAGGCGCTCGGCATCAACCGGGCCGAAGTGATGTACCGCACAGGACAGTACGTCATCGAACCGCAGTTTCCAGCGATGCTCGGCTATGAGGCTGCGGGCACGGTGGAACAGGTCGGTCCCGGCGTGACCCACTTCGCTGTCGGCGATGCAGTGAGTGTCGTTCCGGCCTTTTCCTTTGCCGAGTACGGTCTGTACGGGGAGCTGGTCAACGCACCGGCACGGGCCGTGGTGAAGCATCCTGAAGCGCTCTCGTTCGCCGAGGCAGCGGCGACCTGGATGCAGTTCGTGACGGCGTACGGCGCCTTGATTGAACTAGGCGCGTTGCAGGCGGGCGAGGTTGTGCTGATTCGTGCTGCGTCCAGCAGTGTGGGGCTGGCTGCGATTCAGATAGCCAACATGGTGGGCGCGACCCCTGTGGCGCTAACCCGCACTGGTGACAAGCGTCAGGCCCTGCTAGAGGCAGGCGCGGCAGCAGTCATCGCGACCCAGGAGCAAGATCTCGTCAAGGAGGTCACGGCTATCACTGGCGGGCAGGGCGCCCGCATGGCCTTCGACCCGGTTGGCGGACCGGAAGTAGCGCAGATCCTCAAGGTGCTGGCCAACCATGGCATCTTTTTCCAGTACGGTGCGCTGGATAGCCGCGATATCCCCGTCTCGGTCATGGACCTGCTCGGCAAACATCTGACGCTGAAAGGCTATCAGTTGTTCGAGATCACTGGAGACGACGCGAAGCTGGAGCGGGCGAAGGCCTTCATAAACGAGGGGCTCGCTTCGGGGAAACTGCGGCCGGTGATCGATCGTACCTTTGCGTTCGAGGATATGGCCGAGGCCCACCGCTATATGGAGTCCAATGCTCAGGTAGGGAAACTGGTCGTGACCCTTTGAGTTGCGCACACGACCGACATCGGCGGCCGATTTTTGGCCCTAGGTCGGTCGAGTAGCGCTTTCGCATTTTCAACCAAACAGGAGCTTGCATGACAACCCCTCTCACCGTGGTCGCCACGCTGGTCGCCAAGGACGGCTTCGAAACCGAATTGGAGCAAACGCTGCGAGGCCTGCAAGGCCCCAGTCGAGCGGAGGAAGCCTGCATTCAGTACGACTTTCACCGTGATGCCGAGCAGTCGCGCACCTTCCACATGATCGAGCAGTGGCGAGACGAAGCTGCGCTGAACGCACATGAAGCGACGGCGCATTTCCAGGCGGCTCTGCCAGCCATCGAACACGCCGCCGAAAAGTTCTCCATCACCAAAATGTACCGTCTCTCTTGAGGAACGCCAGATGAAAGCCATCGCACACTTCAAATGCTTGCCTGTTGATCATCCAGACGCCCTGGTGGAAATTGACGTCCCTGAACCGTCGCCAGGCCTGCGCGACCTGCTCGTGGAAGTCAAAGCCGTATCGGTCAATCCCGTCGACACCAAGGTGCGGCAGGGCTACGTACCGCATGAAGACGAAAGCCAGCCGCGGATTCTTGGCTGGGACGCAGCTGGCGTAGTCAAAGCGGTCGGGTCGGACGTCACATCATTCAAGCCGGGCGACAAGGTCTGGTACGCCGGGTCGTTGATCCGCCCCGGCAGCAACAGCGAGCTGCAACTGGTCGATGAACGCATCGCCGGTTTCATGCCCGAGTCCCTGAATTTCGCCCAGGCTGCCGCAATGCCGCTGACGTCTCTGACCGCCTGGGAGCTGCTGTTCGATCGTCTGGGTGTCGCGCGGGATACCACTGACCGAGGCCAAACGCTGCTGATCATCGGCGCTGCGGGAGGGGTGGGTTCGATCCTAACGCAGCTGGCCAGACAGCTGACCGGGTTGACCATTGTCGGCACCGCGTCCCGGCCCGAAACCCAGGCCTGGGTCACCGAGCTTGGCGCACACCATGTGATCGACCACAGCAAGCCGCTCAGCGAAGAGCTCAAGCGCATCGGTGTCGGCGAGGTCAGCTACGTTGCAAGCCTCACCCAGACCGACCGGCATTACGAGCAGATCGTCGAGTCGCTCAAGCCCCAGGGCAGGCTGGGCCTGATAGATGACCCGGAGACTCTGGACGCGCTGCCCCTGAAGCGTAAGAGCCTGTCGCTGCACTGGGAGCTGATGTACACGCGGTCCTTGTACGAGACCGAAGATATGCAGGCGCAGCACAACATTCTGAACGAGGTAGCGCGGCAGATCGATGCAGGCGTCCTGCGCACGACCGTTGGCGAGAATTTCGGGCGAATCGGTGCGGCTAATCTTCTTCGCGCCCATGCACTGCTGGAAAGCGGGAAGGCGAAAGGGAAGATCGTGCTGGAAGGCTTCTGATGAACCTGATGCCGCAGAGCCAACAACGGGCGAGGCATGGCATTCGTCACCCAGATGAAACTCGAGGTCCGGCTGCCGTGTCAGGTTCGATACACCGGGCTTCATCTCCTTTTCGAGAAACCGCTACCGAGGAAGCATCCCATGGCCGAACGAAACGACATCCTGTTTAGTACTTTCCAGCTCGGCGACCTGACCCTGCCCAACCGAATTGTCATGGCGCCATTGACTCGGTCGCGCTCTTCTCAGCCAGGCGACGTGCCAAACGACCTCAACGCTGAGTACTACCGGCAGCGCGCCGGGGCGGGTCTCATCATCGCCGAGGCGACTCAGGTCTCACCGCAAGGAAAGGGGTACGCCTTCACCCCCGGGATTCATTCGGACGCTCAGGTTGAAGGGTGGCGCAAAGTCACCAGCGCGGTGCACGAGGCGGGAGGGCGAATCCATTTGCAGCTGTGGCATGTTGGCCGAATTTCTCATCCTTCGCTGCAACCTAATGGCGAGAAGCCGGTGGCACCGTCGGCCATCAAGCCCGAGGGCGCCCAGACATACATCAGCGCTGAATCCGGGATGGTCGATATCCCCGAGCCCCGCGCACTCAGCGAGGAGGAAATTCCGGGTATCGTCGAGCAGTTCCGGCTCGGCGCAGAGAATGCCCAGCGCGCGGGCTTCGATGGAGTAGAGATCCATGCAGCCAACGGCTACCTGCTGGACCAGTTTCTACGCAGCGAGAGCAACCAGCGCACCGATGCATACGGGGGTTCGGTAGAGAACCGCCTGCGTTTCCCCATGATGGTCGTCGAAGCGGTCGTTGGGGTATGGGGCGCTGAGCGTACAGGTATTCGAGTTAGTCCCACCGGCAGCGCCAATGCCATGCGCGACGCCGACCCTGTTGCAACCTACGGCGCGCTTGCCAAGCGTCTCAATGAGGCAGGCATCGCTTACATAGAAGTGGTGGAGGACTCGTTCCAGGGCAACCTGGAGCAAGGGCGGCCCCAGGCGGTCATCGATGCCATCCGCCAAAATTTCAAAGGGCCCTATATCGGTAATGGCCACTACACCGGTGATGAGGCACGTCAGCGTATCGAAGCGGGACAATGTGATCTGGCATCTTTTGGTCGACCGTTCATATCCAATCCCGATCTTCCGGAGCGGATCCGGCAAGGCGCTGCGCTTAACGAGTGGGATGCCAGCTCGTTTTATGGCGGCGATGAGCGCGGCTATACGGATTATCCGACGCTCTCAGACTGATTGCCGACGCGGGTCGCTCGTCGGCTGGTTTCGTCGCGTCGCGTCGCCGCCTGGTTGCCGCACTATCTGTTCTAACATGAGGGTCCTGAATGACAATCCCCACCATCGCCTTCGGAAATGGCCACGAAATCCCCCAGCTCGGCCTCGGCGTGTTCCAGATCCCGCCGGAACAGACCCGGCAGGCTGTGCTCGATGCCTTCGATATCGGCTACCGGCACGTGGATACCGCAGCGATTTACAAGAACGAGCAGGGCGTGGGCGACGCGATCGCCAGCGCCGGTCTGCCGCGCGAACAGCTGTTCATTACCACCAAGTTGTGGAACGACCAGCAGGGTTACGACAGCACCTTGCGGGCCTTCGATGAGAGTATGGCCAAGCTGCAGCTCGACAGGCTCGATCTTTATCTGATCCATTGGCCCTGTCCACAACGGGGCGACTTCGTCGACACCTGGAAGGCGTTCATACGCCTGCGCGACGAGGGCCGGGTGACCTCGATCGGCGTATCGAACTTCCGTGTGCAGGATCTCGAGCTGCTGATCAGCGAGACCGGCGAGGTTCCGGTAGTCAACCAGATCGAGTTGCACCCGTACCTGCAACAGCCGGAACTGTGCCGCTATCATGCAACCAAGGGGATTGTCACTGAGGCCTGGAGCCCGCTAGCGCGTGGCGGGGATATCCTTGCCGACCCGCTGATCAAGGCGCTGGCTGACAAGCATGGCAAGACCGCGGCGCAGGTCGTGCTGCGCTGGCACCTCGATAACGATTTCGTGATCTTCCCGAAGTCGGTCCACACTGAGCGTATGCGCGAAAACTTCGATCTCTTCGATTTTGCGCTCGAAGCTGATGACCTGGCGCAAATCGCTTCCCTCGACCGTGGCCAGCGCATCGGCCCCGATCCGGCAGAGCTGAACTAAGGGAGGCCGAATGGACTACATCAATCTTGGACGAACCGGACTGAAGGTCTCACGGCTTTGTTTGGGCTGCATGACCTATGGCGTGCCCGAGCGCGGCACTCATCCATGGACCTTGGACGAAGCGCAAAGCCGGCCGTTGATCCAGCAGGGGCTGGAGCAGGGAATCAACTTCTTCGACACGGCTAACGCCTATTCCGATGGAACCAGCGAAGAAATCGTCGGGCGCGCGTTGAAGGATTTTGCGCGCCGGGACGAAGTAGTGCTGGCGACCAAGGTGTACATGCCGCTGCGCAACAAGCCCAACGTCGGCGGACTATCGCGCAAGGCCATTTTCAACGCCATCGACGAAAGCCTGCAGCGCCTGGGCACCGACTATGTCGACTTGTACCAGATCCATCGCTGGGACTATGCCACGCCAATCGAAGAAACGCTTGAGGCACTGCATGATGTTGTCAAGGCTGGCAAAGCGCGTTACATCGGCGCCTCGTCGATGTACGCCTGGCAATTCGCCAAGGCGTTATATACCGCCGAGCGTCACGGCTGGACTCGCTTCGTTAGCATGCAGAACCACGTCAACCTGCTCAATCGCGAAGAAGAGCGCGAGATGCTACCGCTTTGCGCCGCCGAAGGCATTGGCGTGATTCCGTGGAGCCCGCTCGCTCGCGGCCGCCTGACCCGCGATTGGGACGCAACCAGCGAGCGTAGCGATACCGATGCCTTCGGTCGCACGCTTTATGGCGCAGCCGAGGATGCCGATCGCCAGGTCGTCGAAGCGGTAGCTCGAGTTGCCGAGGCGCGGGGCGTACCGCGGGCGCAAGTGGCACTGGCGTGGGTGGCACAGAAGGCCGAAGTCACAGCTCCAATCATAGGAGCCTCCAAGCCTCACCATCTTGAGGATGCGGTCGCCGCGCTGGAATTAGAGCTAACAGAGGAAGAAATCACTCAGCTCGAAGCGCCTTATGTGCCACATGCTGTGGTCGGCTTCAGCTAATGATTCGCTTCATCCGAGCCGTTTCATGAGTGACCGCCGGCGAAGGTCGGGATGTAGCCTTTCTCGCCCAGCCGGCGTATCGCGCCGATAAGGCAGTCCTCGGTATTCACAGCCTCGCTGAAGCCGGCGCGGCGGATCTTGCCCATGTCCGAGATCATGTCGAACTCGGTATTGAAGATGAAGTCGCCGAAGGGCCAGCCCACCAATTTGTCGAAAGGGATCGGTCTCAGATTATGACGCTCGGCGAGTCGCTGCCAGGTATCGCGCATTTCCGGCATTTGCCGGGCGAGGGAGAACGGCAGCGGCTCGGCCACCTCCATGCCCAATGCATTGCCAACCTTGTTCCAGATGCGCTCCCAGCGAAACGGTTCGCCAACCAGGTTGAATGCCTGATTGCGTGCGGCGGGGTCAAGCGCAGCCCAGAGGCTAGCCCGTGCCAGCCAGCGCGCGTCAGTCAGCTGCGCCAGCACGCCACGGTAGGTACGTACCGAACCGGGGAACCGCAGCGGCACGCCGGTTTCGAGGCTGAGCGCGGCGAAGGCGCCGATGACCAGGGCAATGTTCATCGGATTGCCGGCGATATCCCCGACCACCACGTCAGGGCGAAGGATCGACCACTCGAAGTCGCCTCGCTCGGCGCGCTCCCGAAGCAAGTCTTCCTGATCGTAGTAGAAGTTGGGGCCGACATGGCGCGGCGTTTCGTCTTCATAGAATGGCGCCGTGCTCGGCCCCAGATGCACGCCATAGACCTTGGCGCCCTGGTAGTGGATGACTCGCTCGAGATTGGCGCCGGCCGCATTCAGCCCGTCCAGCAAATTGCGCAGCATGGCACCGTTTATCATCGCTTCGCGCCCTAGGTTCGCGTCCGGCCGCAGTGCTGCGTAGAAGACGTGGGTGGTGTCACCAGCCGCCGCTAGGGCCTGATGACTGGCGTGAGCATCGGTGAGGTCAAGGTCGATTGTCTCAACGTCGGCGATGAAGCTGCGCCTGACGACCCGGACCGTCCAATCGCCTTGTTCGAGCAAGGTTTCCACCAGCGCGTGACCGATGATGCCGCTAGCTCCAACCACCAGAGCCACTTTTGAATCTGACATGAGTACTCCGCGTCGCGGCCCGAGATGGGCAACCGAGTAAGAAAATCTTTCGCATACTTTCCAGAGACAAGCAAAATCGCATCCGATTCCAGATGGAAGCCAGTGTCGCGCCTTCTTGCTGTTGGCAGAGTGTCGCAAGGTGAGGAGGGTGGTCGGAAGAGCAAGCATAGCTGGCCACGGGTCGGCAGTAGACGCTATATCGAACGGGGAGTTGAGTCGTAGCCCTAGGGGTTCGTTTCGGATCCCCAAGCCGAAAGACCGCTTTCGGGCCAGAAGCGGACTCGCGAAACGCGTACAACACCTTGAGCCACTCCGTTTAGTTCACCGCCGGTATTCGCCCCGAAGTAATGCTTGGTAAGCATCCCCTTCTAGCCAATCGAGTGAACAAATTGGCTTGCTAAGTATCACCATGAGCGTAAGCTATATGCTTAGCGTGCTAATTAGTTTCTGCCTTTTTGGTCACCCTTGGAGGACCCGATGACAACATCAGCCAACTCAGCGTTGCCTTTGCATCAGACACTCAAACCCTCCATGGGGGCGTCCATGGGGCGGGTGCATCGACTATGGCGTAGCGCGATCAATCAGGCGGTCGGCGAGCTGGGCATGACCGAGGCGCGCTGGGCGGTGCTGATCCATTTGGACCAGATTGGCGAAGGCTCCACGCAGCAGGCGTTGGCGACGGAACTGGTGATTGAAATGCCATCACTTACCCGCACGCTGAACCAGTTGGAGCAGCAGCAACTTATCGAGCGGCGCCGTAGCGCGACCGACGGACGTGCTCACTGCCTATGGTTCACCACCGCAGGCCGTAAACAGGTACGTCTGCTGGAAGATCACATGGCGCAGGTTCGCTCTGAAATCTACAAAGGCATATCCGCCGAGCAGCTCGATGCGTTTGCTGAGGTGCTATTGAGCATGGAGCGCAATGTACGCTCGCTGCTGGGCCGTTCCGGGGAGCTGAGTGCATGACGCCAGATCAGATTTTCGCCCGCTGGGTGCGCGCTGCACTGATCGTGTTTGCTCTGATGTTTGGTTATTTTCTTGCCGCTGATCTATGGATGCCGTTAACACCGCAGTCCCGGGTCATCCATCCGGTCATTCGTGTCGCGCCGCAGCTCAGCGGGCAAATCGTTGAGGTCGCGATAACTGACAACCAGCATGTGCGTGCGGGCGATCTGCTTTTCAGGATCGATCCGCGCCCCTACCGATTGGCGCTACGCGATGCGCAGCTGAAGCTGGAAGCGGCCGAGCGTGACAATGCCGGCTACGATGCGTCGCTGGCTGCGGCGGAAGCCGAGGTGCGTGCGGCACAGGTGCAGCTCAACGAGCTTGCGCGCGAGCACAAGCGTCTTGAAACTTTATTGGCTAGTCGCAACGTCTCGCAGCAGCTCTACGAGCAGACCCGGTCCAACTACGAGGCGGCGCAGTCGGGCCTTGCCAGTGCCAAGGCGCGAGCCGAGCAGCTACGAGTGGAACGTGGTCTCACCGACGAGAGCAACCTGCGTTTGCGCCAGGCTCGCAATGATCTGGAGCAAGCAGAATTGAATCTGAGCTACGCGGAGATACGCGCCGAGATCGATGGCATCGTATCCAATCTGCAAGTCAAGCCGGGCACCTACGCCTCGGCCGGCAGCGCACTGGCTGCACTGGTCAGCGATGAAGCGGATGTCATTGCTGACTTTCGCGAAAAGTCGCTGGTGCACATGGCGCTTGGCGAAACGGCGGCGGTTGTATTCGATGCCCTGCCGGGCCGGGTATTCGATGCCCGGGTAATGGCGCTCGATGCCGGTACATCACAAGGACAATTGCTGCCCGACGGCAGCCTGGCGTCGCCGGAGAGCTCCGATCGCTGGGTTCGTGATGCGCAGCGCCAGCGGATCCATCTAGCAGTGCAGGATGCGCCCGGGCTCCTGGAACAGCTGCCCTCCGGTTCCCGCGCGACCGTGCAGCTGTATCCGGTGACCGGTCTGGCCAAGCTGCTCGGCAGTCTGCAGATTCGTCTGGTCAGCCTGATGCATTACATCTACTGAGGCCGCGATGAGACCCATACTGCTGGTCAGTAAGCGACAGCTGGAAGCCAATGATGTGCGTCAGTGCCTGCGGATCGCCTTCGGCGGCATGCTGGGTTTTCTGTTGTGCAAGTACATGGGATGGAACTACGGCGCCTTTTTCGTGGTACAGCCGATACTGCTGCTGGGAATGGTGCCAACTCTCAATGGCCACGTGATGCGGCAATTCCTGGCTAACATGTTGCTAGTGAGCTTTGCGGTGCTGGTCATTCAGGGGATGTTTGGCGATAAGCCGGTGCCGATGATCCTCCTGGTGATTGCCATGTTCGCACTGCTATTCAGACAGATGAGCCGGGGCGCCAATTTTCTGTTTGGCGCAATGTCGGTGGTCAACCTGTCAATGCAGCTGCATTTCGCCAGTTACCCGACGGCAGATCTCGGCGATATTGTCGCCTCGAACATCGCATCGTTATTCACCACTCTGTTCATCGTCATGTTGATGCACGCGCTGTTCGGCGACGTCGCGCCGCGTGAGCCTCGGCGGCTACCGAGCAAACCGCTGACCAACCAGCGCCATGAGGTGATCCTGGCCACAACGGTGGCAACACTCTCCTTCGTGGTGTTCCAGATATTCAACTTGCAGGGCGGCTTGTCCGCCCAGGTAGCCAGCATTCTGGTGCTGTTTCCGCTTAACTGGAAAGGCGCAGGCCCGGCAGGCTGGAATCGGGTACTGGGCACACTGGTGGGTTGCAACGTGGGCTTGGTCGTACAATTCGTGCTAATGGACCATTTCGATGTCCTTCCCTTCGTTGCCGCCGGACTCTGGCTCAGCTTGATGCTCTTCGCTCGAGTCCACCTGCTTGAAGGCGGGTCCGGCGCCGGCTTTGCCGCCCTGACGACCATGGCCATTCTCTTCGGTCAGAATCTTTCGCCGCGCCAGGACCTATTCTATAGCGATCTGTATCGCTTCTGGTCTCTGTCGATTTCGGTGACGCTGTCACTTATCGCAGTTTACTTGCTGCACCTGATTCTGAATCGGTTTCAAGCAACGCGCTTTATGCAAGCATAGGGCTTGATGAGGTAGCCAAGCAGCTGAACGAGCGTCCACGGATAGCCGAAAAGCCGATGTACGGATGCGCTACCTGCTTCGGTCACAAGCACACGTCTTCCCCCGACAAAGCCTCCGAACGGGACTGCCCATCAAAGAAAAGGCTTCCTCCCTCATTTGACGTGCTGCGGATTGGTTCAATTGGCACCGATTGCACTTGTTGCCGGCTGGCCTGCGCATGGAATCAATGGGCAACCCGAAAGAAAAACAACCCAACGACGATACCCATGATTCTCGAAGCCGCTACTCCGTTATCGATCGCACGAGAACATTTCGCGACGACGATTAGCGCGCTGAACAAAACGCTTTCGGGAAAGCAGATGCTCGCTGCTTCTATCCGGCGGGTTCCAATGTGCCGACCAGCGAGTGAGCAGAACCGGGCCCACCCCTGAAGCACTAATACCTGCTCAATCACCCCGCACATGATCACGTCCGCTGGCTTGGCAGCTCATAACAGGCTGCCTATGCTGTCTTTCTACCGAGACACACACGAGCAGCCCGAAGGGGCGACCTGCCGGCTGCGTTTTTAGTGGTGCTGCATATCCCACCCTACGTGCGCAGCGAACTGAGAGAGATACGTTCGCTAGAAACCGAGGTGCCTGTCGTTTCCGTTGATGCCAACCAGCCGCTGGAAGCCGCCACCGTATACGTGGCTAGCGCGGACCACCACCTGCTATTGGCAGACGAAGGCATCCGTATTACGAGGGGCCCCAAGGAGTGCAGGGTAAGGCCGGCGATCGACGTGCTGTTCCGATCGGCTTCGGTTGTTTTTCAAGAGCGTGTAATCGGGGTTGTTTTTCAAGAGCGTATAATCGGGGTTGTATTGAGTGGTGCGTTGGACGATGGCACCGCCGGCCTCTGGCAATCAAGGACAGGAGTGGGCTTGCCTTTGTTCAGTACCCATCAGAAGCGCTTTACGACTCCATGCCAAAAAGCGCTATTCAGCACGTTGAAACCGACTCCGTTGGTACGCTTGTTGAGCTTGCGGAACGCATCACGACAACAGTCAAAATCTCGCTGCAGCCCTGCGCGCCACGACCGGACAACGAACGATATCGGGTCGAAAACGGGATCAGTGTTGATGGTAACGGGCTTGGCGCAGGCGTGATGAATCCTGGGAAGGTTTCCAATTACACCTGTCCGGACTGCCATGGCGTTCTGGTACAGATCAATGAAGGCTCGATTGTCAGGTTTCGCTGCCACACAGGGCATGCTTTTCAATCAAAACCCTCATTGCCGAAGTGAACGCGGCGATTGATGTAGGCTTGTGGGGCACGCTGAGAGCGGTTGAAGAAAGGGTCATGCTACTGTGTCAAATGGCCAGTTTGGCTGAGGCAGACCAGTGTTCTGGAGAAGCGGAACGTTACCGAGCGCTTGCTGCAGATGCGGAGGCTCGGCTCAAGCCTTTGCGGGAGCCGGTATTGGACGGGGATTTCTTCAAGCTTGAACAGGCGGTCACGAACTCGAAAAAGATGCTGATCCAGGCAAAATCGCTATTTTTTCTCGACGATATCATATTGATTCTGCAAGACATCCTTTCGTCGGCGTTGCTGAAACGCCAAGAACTTATCGAGCATGCGGGCCTCCATTGAATAGAGGCGCTTGATACTCAAGTCAGCCCCGAGACGTGGAGGAAAATCATGAGTAATGATGCCAAAGGCAACCCAGGCAACTTCGCAAATGATAAAGAGAAAGCATCCGAAGCCGGGCAGAAGGGCGGTCAGAACAGCGGCGGCAATTTCGCCAATGATAAAGAAAAGGCTTCAGAAGCAGGCAAGAAGGGTGGCGAGAACAGCCACAGCGGCGGCCGTAATAGCTGATCGCAAAAACGGGGGCATAAGCCCCCGTTTCTTCGTGCCCCCTACCTCATTAGGGCCGGCACCGTCACCACACTGATCACGTAGCTGTCTCCCTACCTAATCGCAAAAGTCGCGGTATATTGAATACACATCCCGCCGACCCGCAGCGTAACTATTCATCGAAACCTCGGATGTAATACCAGACGGCTGTATCGTCAGGGCGGAAACTGGCTGATGTTCGTAATGCCCCTGTAATCTGAATGACACATTTTCGCCGCACTCTGGCTCGCTAAAACATGGACGTCCGATGTGAGGTTAGCGATGCAATCAGTTTGCGGCAGGCTCCTGCGCCACCTGGGATTTACTCTGGCTTTTGCACCCGGGCTGGTAGTTGCCCACGACATGGAAATCCACGGATCCAACACCATTGGCGCAACGCTCGCTCCAATGCTGGTGACCAGCTTCATGGAACAGCTGAGTGGAGCCCCTGTCGCAGCGAGGGCAACCGGGACCGAGAACGAGACGCTTCTCAGTACCACGCTGGACGGTCAGCCGTTGACCGCGCTGGTAGCCGCCCACGGCACCAGCACCGGCTTCACCTCGCTGGCGTCCAACGGCGCCGACATCTGGGCTGCCTCACGACGCATCAAGGCAAATGAAGTCGATGCCATGGCGGGACGAGCTGACATGACCAGCGCGGACAACGAGCACATCATTGCCATTGATGGCCTGGCGATTCTGGTACATCCATCCAACCCGGTCGATGAGCTCAGCATAGACACCATGGCGAAGATTTTCGCTGGCGAGATTACCAACTGGTCAGCGGTTGGCGGTCCTGACCGGGCGATTCAGGTGTACGCCCGCGATGACCGCTCGGGAACCTGGGACACGTTCAAGGATCTGGTTCTGGCGGGCAACTTCAAGCTGACTGGCCAAGCCCTGCGCTACGAGTCAAACGACCAACTGTCGATGGATGTCAGCGGTGATCCGGCGGGCATCGGCTTTGCCGGTTTCGCCTCGGTGGGTAACGCCAAACTGTTGGCTATCGCTGACGGTAACGCCCCGGCCCTCAAACCCAGTCGGCTATCGGTGGCGACTGAAGACTATCCGTTGTCTCGCCGGCTATACCTTTATACACCCGGGGCAACCGGCTCACCTTTGACCCAAGCCTTTATCCAATATGCCCAGAGCCAGGCGGGGCAGGATATCGTGGCCAAATCCGGATTCTTCTCCCAGAACCCCTTTGCAGTTGATCCAGTACTGGACAGCAGCGTTCCCGACTCTTTCAAGCGCTTGACCGAACGCTATCAGCGCCTCTCTGTAAACATTCGTTTCGCTGAGGGCCGCACCAAGCTCGATAACAAAGCCAACCGAGATTTAATGCGCATTCAGGGATATCTCGAACAAACCGGTAAAACCGGGCGCGACATAATGCTGATTGGCTTTGCAGACAAGCAAAGCGACGAGCTTCGCGCTCAGATGATTTCCGAACTGCGTGCCCTGTCCGCCAGTAAAGCACTGCGCGAACGTGGCACCGTCGTATTGGGCCATACCGGATATGGGCATTACATGCCCGTTGGCTCAACGGGTGGAGCAACCGGTGCGCAGCGCAATGGGCGGGTCGAGGTATGGGTCCGGCGCTGAGCGGGACCATTACTTGCTGCCCATCAATGCATGGTCGGCTGCCAGTGCAACCCGCACGCTTTGGCTGAACTGACCTGCGACACACAAATGGGTTTGTTCATCAATCAATCGCCCCTATGGCCGGTAAGCAACAATGAAGCAATCCACACCCGACGTCCCAATGCCTGATGATCCGGTAGGCTGAACGAAGCTGACATAAATGTAATGTTCAGCTCAGTTTGCTGACAGCAGGGCCTGATAAGCTTGGCGGCATCCACTGACCGGACGTATTCAGAAAAGGATTTGTCGCAGGTGTTGTGCACCTGCCAGCCAAAACCATGATCAGCTATCGAAACCTGTTTCTCATTATCCTCATGCTCCTTGCGCTGCCCCTGACAGGGACGGCGGAAATGAGAAATGCAGATGCATTTCATGCGGATCACCAGTCGGATCCTGCTTTCGACAGCGCCACACCCGAGCTGGAAAATCGTCCCCAGGAGTGCCTCACCCAGGGTGACGGAAGGGCTGTTTGCGACACCGGTGAAGAGTGTCAAACCAGTAGTCTGTTCCAGCTAGCGTCTGGCGAATTCAGTTTGCCTACACTCAGCCCACTCCTTTCAGTTTCTCTCCGGGACCAAGTCCCAACCCGCGCCCCTGATACCGTCTGGCATCCTCCCCGTAGCTGATTTCGCTCATGTTTCCAGGTTCGCCTGACCCGTCAGGTCGGGTGGTCGAAGCATGCCGCTGGCATGCGCTAGAACATCATCGGAATCACAAATATGAACTACCGAATCATCGGGGTGCGTTCGTCCGCAGCTGTCCTGTTGGTTGGCCTACTGGCTGTGCCAGGTATCTCAGCCGCGCTGACCCTTGAAGAAGCCCTCAGACTGGCCGAGCGCGAAGCGCCTTCATTGGCAGCGCGCAATGCAAACCTGCTGGCCGCGCAAAGCGCTATTGGTCCGGCAGGCGAGCTGCCTGATCCGAAAGTGACCCTTGGTCTTCAGAGCGTACCTATCGAAGGCGAAGCCAGCCTGCGACTGAACGCTGAGCCAATGACCATGCAGATGGTTGGCCTGATGCAGGAAGTGCCCAACCGGGCCAAGCGACACGCACGTGTGCAAGCCGCCGAAGCGACCGCAGCGCTGGCGCATGCTCAGCAGAGAGTTGAGCGCATCAAGATTCGTCAGCTGACAGCGCAGGCCTGGATTGACGCAATGGCCGCGGAACAGAAGCTGAAGATCTTCAAGCAGCTGTATGCCGAAAATCAACTTACGTCTCAGGCCGTCCAAGCCAGAATCGCAGGAGGGCGTGGTTTGACGGCCGACAGCCTGTTGCCCAGGCAGGAAGCTGCCCAGTTGGCCGAGCAGCAAGATCTGCTCAAGCGTGATCAGGCGATAGCGCGTGCCGGGCTGCGGCGCTGGATCGGCGAAGCCGCAAGTACGCCGCTGGACGGGAACTGGCCAACCTGGGGGAACGATATAGACCTCTACCGCCACAACCTCAATCGCCATCCAGAGCTGATGGCGTTTGGTCCTATGGGTGATCGTGCTGAGGCGAGAATTGCGGAAGCCGTCTCGGATAAAAAACCTGACTGGGGATGGGGTGCGGAGTATCAACGCAGGGGCGGTGGGTTCGGCGACATGGTCAGCGTCAGTGTCAGTTTCGATCTGCCGGTCTTCCCTGGGTCCAGACAGGAGCCGAGAATCGCCGCCGAGCGTGCGCGCCTTGCCGGCCTGCAGGCGGAGCAGCAGGCCATGCTGCGCCTGTACGAGCAGCAGCTGGCTGAGGATGCCGCTGACTTGCAGCGGCTCAAGCAGGCGGTGTCCAGACTTGATGAAACGCTGCTCCCGCTCGCTGAGGAAAAAATTCGCCTTGCGATGACGGATTACCGGTCCGGCAAGGGTGAACTCACCTCGGTAATCGACGCACGCGAGGCGCTTGTGACCTTGCGTATGCGGCGTGTCGACCTTTCCCGCGATCAATCACTCGTCAGTGCCCGTCTGTATTTTGCCTTTGGAGATATCCAGCCATGACCTTTCCTATCAAGCGACTGGCTCTGCTGATGAGCCTGCCGATGCTACTCAATGCCGGCGGTGCCGGACTCATATTGGCCGCAGGTAACGTTCAGGCTCAAGCGGCTGATCAGGAGGAACGAGAAGTCCTCTATTGGTACGACCCCATGTATCCGCAGGAGCGCTTTGATGCGCCGGGTCCATCTCCATTCATGGATATGGCGCTTCTGCCGCGTTACGCCGATGAAGGAGGCGATGGCGCATCAGTTACCATCGATCCGAGCGTGATGCAAAACCTTGGCATGCGCACAGCGCCGGTTAAACGGGAAGCCATCAATCAGACCGTAGAAGCCGTCGGCAGCCTGGTGTTCGATGAGCGTGATGTGGCCATCGTGCAGGCACGTAGCGGTGGCTTTGTCGAAAAGGTCTACGACCGGGCGCCGGAAGATGTGATAGCGAAAGATGCGCCCTTGGCAGATCTCTTCGTGCCGGACTGGGCCGCAGCCCAGGAGGAGTACCTGGCTTTGCGTGGCATGAACGAGCCGCAGCTGGTTGCTGCAGCACGTCATCGTCTGCGTCTGGCTGGTGTGCCGGCTGAGGCGGTCGCGGAACTTGAGCGCACCGGCAAAGCGCGGTCGAGCTGGACGATCACCAGCCCCATCGCCGGTGTGCTTCGCTCGCTTGACGTCCGGGAAGGGATGACGTTGTCTGCCGGTGCGTTACTCGCACGCATTAACGGACTGGAAAACGTGTGGCTGGAAGTGGCCGTCCCTGAGGCTCAGGTGGCCGAGCTTGCGGTGGGGCAGAGCGTTGAAGCCAGATTGCCCGCGTTCAAGGGCGAAAGCCTGGAGGGATCTATCGAAGCGGTATTAACCCAGGCGAACCTGGACAGCCGCACGGTAAGAGTGCGGATCGAGTTACCCAACCCAGATCTTCGCCTGCACCCCGGCATGACGGCGCACGTCACTTTGAGCCGAGCTCAGGATGCTGCGTTGATGGTGCCCGCTGAGGCATTGATCCGTACCGGTCGGCGAACGCTCGTCATGCTTGCCGAGGATAAAGGGACATTCCGTCCGGTTGAGGTTCAGCCCGGCCGTGAGGCCGGCAACAAGACCGAAGTTTTGAGCGGGTTGCAGGCAGGCCAGCAAGTGGTTGTCTCCGGGCAGTTTCTGCTCGACTCCGAAGCCAGCCTGCGTGGGTTAGTCGTTGAACCAGAACAACCGGAGCCAACCGTGGCGCCGGCACCGCATCAAGCCGAAGGCACCATCACAAGTCTGGATGATGGCAAGGTCGGCTTGTCCCACGGGCCCTTCAAGACATTGAACATGCCCGGCATGACCATGGCGTTCCCAGTCGCTGACAAACAGTTGCTGGAAGGCCTGAGAGAGGGCGACCGCGTTCGCGTCGGTGTTCGCGAGGAAGATAAAGGGCTCGTCATCGTGCAAATCGAGCAGCTCGGAGGCGGCCATGATCACTAATATCATTCGCTGGTCGGTAACCAATCGTTTTCTGGTTCTGCTAGCCACCCTGTTTTCAGTCGTGTGGGGCGTATGGGCGGTACAAAACACAGCCGTCGATGCACTGCCGGATCTGTCCGATGTGCAGGTCATTATCCGCACACCCTATGCCGGTCAGGCCCCGCAAATCGTTGAGAGTCAGGTGACCTATCCGCTGACCACTACCATGTTGTCGGTGCCGGGAGCGAAGACCGTACGCGGCTATTCGTTCTTTGGCGACAGCTATGTGTATGTCCTGTTCGAGGATCGCACGGACCTCTACTGGGCGCGCTCGCGCGTGCTGGAATATCTCAGTCAGGTGCAAAGTCGGCTGCCGGACGGTGTCGCGCCTACGCTGGGTCCGGACGCCACAGGGGTCGGCTGGATTTATCAGTACGCACTGGTGGACCGCACCGGTCAGCACGACCTTGCCCAGCTGCGGTCGTTGCAGGACTGGTTTCTGCGCTACGAGCTCAAGACCCTTCCTAACGTGGCCGAGGTGGCGACGATCGGCGGAATGGTCAAACAGTATCAGGTGGTGCTCGATCCGGTACGCATGGCTAGCCGCGAGGTGACGCAACAGCAAATCAAGCAGGCGATCAAGGAGAGTAATCAGGAAACAGGCGGCAGCGTACTGGAGCTTGGCGAGAGTGAGTTTATGGTTCGTGCTTCAGGTTATCTTGAGTCGTTGCAAGATTTTCGCGATATTCCGCTGCGCCTGGACAGCGGCGGCGTGCCGGTCACGCTGGGTGATGTTGCGCATATTCAGCTGGGCCCGGAAATGCGCCGTGGGATTGCCGAACTGGATGGGGAGGGCGAAGTGGTGGGCGGTGTGGTCATTCTGCGTAGCGGCAAGAACGCCCGCGAAACCATTACCGCCGTAGACGCCAAACTGGAGGAGCTGAAAAAAAGCCTGCCCGAGGGCGTCGAGGTGGTCACCACCTACGATCGCAGCACACTGATAGACAACGCCGTAAAAAACCTCAGCCACAAGTTGCTGGAAGAGTTCATCATCGTGGCGCTGGTGTGCGTTCTATTCCTCTGGCACGTGCGCTCATCGCTGGTGGCCATTGTCTCGCTGCCGGTCGGCATTCTGATTGCTTTTATCATCATGCAGCGCCAGGGTATCAACGCGAACATCATGTCATTGGGGGGCATTGCCATCGCCATTGGAGCCATGGTCGACGCTGCCATCGTGATGATTGAGAACGCCCACAAACATATCGAAGCCTGGCACAAGAACAATCCCGATAGGAAACTGGAGGGCGCCGAGCACTGGAAAGTGATCACCGATGCGGCGATCGAAGTCGGGCCGGCGCTGTTCTTCAGCCTGCTGATCATTACCCTGTCATTCATTCCTGTATTCACGCTCGAAGCACAGGAAGGGCGCATGTTCGGCCCGCTGGCCTTTACCAAAACCTATGCTATGGCAGCGGCCGCAGGGCTATCGGTCACCCTGGTTCCGGTGCTGATGGGCTACTGGATTCGCGGCAAGATCCCTGAGGAAGACCGCAACCCCATCAACCGTGGACTCATCCGGGTGTACCAGCCAGCGCTTGAAGCGGTGCTCCGTTGGCCCAGGGTCACCATAGCGGTCGCAGTACTCGTCTTTCTTACGGTTCTTTGGCCGGTCTCTCGCCTGGGTGGAGAATTTCTGCCGCCCCTGGATGAGGGCGATCTGCTGTATATGCCGACGGCGCTGCCGGGGTTATCAGCACGGAAGGCCTCTGAGCTTCTGCAACAAACTGATCGCCTGATCAAAACCGTCCCCGAGGTGGCGCGGGTATTCGGCAAGGCCGGCCGTGCCGATACCGCGACTGATCCTGCGCCTCTGACCATGTTCGAGACGACCATCCAGTTCAAACCGAAAGACCAATGGCGCCCAGGCATGACGCCTGAGAAGCTGGTCAAGGAACTGGATCAGGCCGTTCAGGTGCCAGGGTTGGCCAATCTCTGGGTGCCGCCCATTCGCAACCGCATCGATATGCTGGCCACCGGCATCAAGAGCCCAATAGGGGTCAAGGTGTACGGCGCTGAGCTGGCGCAAATTGACAAGGTCGCCCAATCCGTTGAGCGCATTGCCAAGACAGTGCCAGGTGTTAGCTCGGCGGTGGCCGACCGCATCACCGGTGGACGTTACATTGATGTCGACATCAATCGAGGGGCGGCGGCACGCTACGGGCTGAACATCGCTGAGGTGCAGGCCATTGTCGCTGGCGCTATTGGCGGCGCGAACATCGGCGAGACGGTAGAGGGCCTGGCGCGCTACCCGATCAGCTTGCGCTATCCGCGCGAATGGCGTGACTCGCTCAGCGAGCTTCGCAATCTGCCGATCTACACGCCGCAGGGTAGCCAGATCACCCTGGGCAGCGTCGCGCAAATCAAGGTGACCGAGGGCCCGCCGATGCTGAAAAGCGAGAACGCCCGGCTGACAGGCTGGGTATACGTTGACGTGCGCGACCGGGACATGGCCTCGGTGGTGGGCGATTTGCGTACGAAAATAGAGGAAGAGGTGATGCTTGAGACGGGTATGAGCATCAGCTATTCCGGACAGTTCGAGTACATGGAGCGCGCCAACGCAAAGCTTAAACTGGTTGTGCCGGCCACGCTGCTGATCATCTTCGTGCTGCTCTATCTTATTTTCAATCGCTTCAGTGAAGCGCTGTTGATCATGGCGACACTCCCGTTCGCGTTGACTGGCGGTGTGTGGTTCCTGTATCTGCTCGATTACAACCTGTCGATAGCGACGGGTGTTGGCTTCATTGCGCTGGCCGGTGTATCCGCTGAGTTTGGCGTCATCATGCTTCTGTATCTGACCAATGCCTGGGCGGATCACCGGCGCGCCGGACGCTCCGATACCCTGGCGCTGGTGGATGCCATTCGAGAAGGCGCGGTACAACGCGTTCGGCCCAAAGCGATGACGGTAGCGGTTATCATCGCGGGTTTGCTTCCTATCCTGTTGGGCAGCGGTACGGGTAGCGAAATCATGAGCCGGATTGCCGCGCCTATGGTTGGCGGTATGATTACAGCACCCTTGCTATCACTCTTTGTGTTACCGGCAGCGTATCTGTTGCTGAGACGCCGGGAGACCGCGCAGAACCCGCCGAGCTGATGCCAGGCAGCGTTGGCGGCTTGCCGAACTCCGCCAACGCGACCTATGGTGGCTGGGTGGAACGATACGATGCTGTCCACGCACGAGCCATCTGCTGTGGGCTCAACACCGAACGAGAGGCAGAAATGGGCAGGTTGTCGCTACGCGGGAGGATGGCGTTTCTTTTCATCATGGTGGTGACCGCGGTGCTGACACTCGCCGCCATCAGTTTCGATTATTTCTGTCGTCTGCATTTCGAGCGGCAGGATGCCCAGCTGCTTGATCAGAGAGTCGGACAGGTCAAAGCTATTCTCACGCGCGGTAGCGGGCTGGACGCGGCAATGGTGGCGGACATCAACCGCCTGATCGATACCTCTTTCGGGTTGGCTGCCGTGATCAAGGAAGCCGATCAGGTGGTGTATTCCCATCACAAACTGTCCGAGAAGCTGGGCGCACTGCTTAGCCCAGGACAGGATGACCGGTGGTTCATCGATCTGGGAGACAACCGCTACAGTGGCATCACCGAGCGCATCCCGGGGTGGTCTGGCGGGGACGGAGGAACGATTCACCTGGCGCTAGATGTCACCCATCGCACGCACTTTTACGAAATGATTCGCCAGTGGTTTATTTACACGTTGGTGGTCAGCGCGATTCTCAGCGGTGCGCTTGGTTTTGTCTTTATACGCAGAGGGTTGGAGCCGATATCCAAACTATCCCGGACGTCTTCCGTCATCACTGCGAACTGCCTGGATACCCGCATTTCAACCGAGTCAGTGCCGAGTGAACTCCACGAGCTTGTTGCTAATTTCAACGCCATGCTTGAGCGACTCGATCAGTCCTTTTTACGGCTGTCGAACTTCTCTGCCGATATAGCGCATGAGCTACGCAGCCCGTTGAACAGCATGCTGACGCAGACTGAAGTCGCGCTGTTGAAGGATCGCGACGCGACGGATTACAAAGACACGCTGTTTTCGACGCTTGAAGAGCTCCGCCGTATGGCGCGGATGGTTGACGACATGCTGTTCCTCGCCAAGGCCGATAACGGCATGATCACACCCGACTTCGAAGACCATGATCTGGCGGAGGTCGCCTCGAACGTATTGGAGTATTACGAATACGCTGCCGACGAAAAAGGCATCAAACTGACTGTGCACAGCGATGGTCCGGCGCCTGTGAGAGGGGATGACCTCATGCTACGTCGAGCAATCTCCAACGTGATGTCGAATGCGGTGCGCTATGGCGAGGCCGACACCACCATTGATATCACCATCTCCAAAAACGGCCCGTGGGTGGAACTCAAGGTAAGCAACCAGGGCCCGACGATCCCCTCTGAGCATATCGAGAAGCTGTTTGATCGATTCTACCGGGTGGACAGCGCACGGCGGGAGGGCAGCACTTTGAACGCGGGTCTGGGCATGGCGATTACAAACTCCATTGTGCAGGCGCATAAAGGAAAGATCATCTGTACCTCGGCTGAAGGCGTCACTACCTTCGGGGTGAAGCTACCAGCGGGAACAGTCTGACCCTTGCCATCTAGCCCTGACCCGCTTCGTCACCGTCAATAAAATAGCCCATGCCCCGCACCGTATGGATCAGCTTGACCGGGTAGTCGTCGTCGATCTTTACCCGCAGCCGTCGGATTGCGACTTCAATAATGTTGGTGTCGCTGTCGAAATTGATATCCCACACTTGCGAGGCAATGAGCGATTTGGATAACACTTCGCCACGCCGGCGCAGCAGCAGTTCCAGTAACTTGAATTCCTTGGCGGTCAGGTCGATACGCTTGCCGCCGCGCTCCGCCCTGCGCTTGAGCAGGTCTATCTGAAGGTCCTCTACGGTCAGTGTGGTCTGGACGGTGGTGCCGTTACCTCGGCGTAAAAGGGATCTGACCCGAGCAAGCAGCTCGGAGAACGCGAAGGGTTTGACCAGATAGTCATCGGCGCCCAGTTCCAGCCCCTTGACCCGATCTTCCACCCGGTCTCTGGCAGTGAGAAACAGAGTAGGGGTGGCATTTCCGCCGGCACGCACATGTTCCAGCACCTGCCAGCCATCCAGGCCCGGCATCATCACATCCAGAATCAACAGGTCGTATTGTTCGTTAAGGGCCTGCTGGGCCGCATCAATCCCGTTTGTGACCAGGTCAACCACAAACCCGGCCTCACTGAGGCCCTGTTTCAGGTAAATGCCGGTCTTCGGCTCATCTTCTGCAACCAGGATTTTCACAATTAAGCTCCTAAGCGATAGCTCATTGTGCCGATCTCCACTGGGGGAAGCCATTTCCTTTCAGAAATGTAATGAGGTTGAGTCTAATGCATCATCGATACTCAGATTTCGCCTGGATTGGCGCGCCCGTACTGGTCCCGAGCGCGCCAAGCGGTCTTAACCAGCCATCCGCTCACATTCTTCGGCGCAGGCCATACAAGCCTCTGCACAGCGCTGACAATGATCTGCTTCATGTTTTTTACACTCTTCGCCACAGGCGCGGCAGATCTGAGCACAGATTCGGCAAACTTCCTTGGCATACTCACTGTCTCGGGCCATGAAGTTAGCGGCCAGTTGGCAGATATCCGCGCAGTCAAGGTCGAGCTTGATGCAGCGAGCCATCATCTTCACATCGTCTTCGCCGAGGCACGCAGCGGCGCAGGTTTGGCATACGATCGCACAGTTGCTACAGGCCTGGATGCATGATTCAAATTTGGAATTCATGTGTGTCTCTCCACTTTAAAGGTTGGTTTGTGCCGCCTCGCTAGTCGGGCGGGCACATGCTTGTGATTAAAGGCGAGGAGAGAAGTTTTACCCTGAGGATCTAACTGACAGAATTGTAATGTCCCGATCAGGCGGGCGACATACTCGTCTGGCGTCTTCCTTGACGAGAGTGCTGTTTGGGTGGGCTCCTTCTCTCTACAACTTCTTACTCCTTTTTGTGGAGATGTTTCGCGCCCTCTGTGGCGCTTTTTTTTTGCCCGTACGGGCCGCGTTGTCCGACCGAAGCGCAATAAACCTGACGCAAATGTAATCACGCACCGGGTACAGATATGGCAGATTTAAGCGTTTTTCAGGCAATCATTCGCTGCAGTCGGTTAATCGAGTTCATAACGACGGGACATAAGGGCATGCAATACAAGACTTCAAGACGGACCTTCGTCAAAGGTTTAGTCGCAACCGGACTGGCTGGAGGGCTTGGGTTGTGGCGTTCACCTGTATGGGCTTTGACCAGCCCCGGCCAGCCCACGGTCTTGACGGGAACCGAATTTGACTTGGTTATCGGCGAAACGCCGGTGAACATCACAGGCAAGCCGCGAACCGCGATGACTATCAATGGCACTATTCCAGGCCCGCTGTTGCGCTGGCGTGAGGGTGACACTGTTACGTTGCGCGTTGCGAACCGGCTTAGCGAAGACACCTCGATCCATTGGCATGGCATCATTCTGCCGGCCAATATGGACGGTGTGCCGGGCTTGAGCTTTCATGGCATCGCCCCTGATGGCATGTACGAATACCGGTTCCAGGTTAACCAGAACGGCACCTACTGGTATCACAGCCACTCCGGTTTTCAGGAACAGGCCGGTGTATACGGCCCCCTGGTTATCGACCCCAAGGCCCCGGAGCCCTTCGACTACGACCGCGATTATGTCGTCATGCTGACTGACTGGACTGACGAAAGCTCGGAGGCCGTCATGGCCAAGCTGAAGAAGCAGTCCGATTATTACAACTTCAACCAGCGCACCCTGGGTGACTTCATTGACGATGTAAGGCACGACGGTTTGAGCGCAACGCTTGCCGACAGAACAATGTGGGCGCAGATGAAGATGAGCCCAACGGACCTGGCCGATATAAGTGGCTATACCTATACCTACCTCATGAACGGCCAGGCACCCAATGGCAATTGGACGGGGGTGTTCAGACCCGGCGAAAAGCTGCGCCTGCGCTTTATCAACGGCTCAGCCATGAGCTACTTCGACGTACGCATTCCCGGCTTGAAGATGACCGTGGTCGCCGCAGATGGCCTGCATGTCAATCCGGTCAGCGTCGACGAGTTCCGGATTGCGGTCGCGGAAACCTACGATGTGATCGTCGAGCCTGAGGACGAACAGGCATATACCATTTTTGCCCAGTCAATGGACCGCACCGGCTTTGCGCGGGGCACGCTGGCGGTTCGAGAAGGGCTGAGCGCACCGGTTCCCGAAACAGACCCGCGCCCCGAGCTCAGCATGCAGGACATGGGTATGGATCATGGGAGCATGGCCGGTATGGATCACGGCGCTGTTCAACCGACGGCGGAGAAGGACCATAGCCAGATGGACCATGACTCGATGAATCACGGTGATATGGATCATAGCCAGTCGAGCACGATGGATCACGGTGCCGATGCTACCAATGGAGCGATGGGAGCGATGCAGCAACATCCAGCTAGCGAAGAGGGCAATCCGCTGGTCGATATGCAGACGATGATGCCGACTCACAAGCTGGACGATCCGGGGCTGGGGCTGCGCGACAATGGTCGGCGCACGCTGACCTATGCTGACCTCCGCAGTACCTTTCCCGATCCGGATGGCCGCGAGCCGAGCCGAACCATCGAGCTGCATCTCACCGGCCATATGGAAAGATTCTCCTGGTCCTTTGATGGTGTGGAGTTCTCCGACGCCGAGCCGCTGCGGCTGACCTACGGCGAGCGCGTCCGCATCACCCTGGTCAACGACACGATGATGACGCACCCGATTCATCTGCATGGAATGTGGAGCGACCTTGAGGACGAGAACGGACACTTTATGGTGCGCAAACACACCATCGATATGCCCCCGGGATCCAGGCGCAGCTATCGCGTGACGGCCGATGCCTTGGGGCGATGGGCCTATCACTGCCACCTGCTGTTTCACATGGAGATGGGGATGTTTCGTGAAGTCCGTGTCGATGAGCGAACCTGAAGGAGCCGCAACAATGAATCTTTGCAAGCGCAATTATCTTACCCGCAATGCCTTGAAGGCTGCGTTGCTGCTGAGCATTGTTCCCGTCCAGGTTGCTCTGGGAGCCGAAGAACACGGGGAACACCACGGCACCACCATGGATCACGAACCGGTGCAGCAGGACGTGGACCATAGCCAGATGCAACACCATCCAGCTGAACACGATGAGGTGGACCATAGCCAGATGGGACACGGCTCGTCGGGATTGGACCGACCTGACGGTGTGCTGCCCGCGTTTATCCCGGCCCTGACGGATGCTGATCGCGCCGCTGCGTTCCCGGCTATTCAGGGGCACACCGTGCACGACAAAGTGCCTTTCGGTCTGTTGCTGTTTGATCAGCTCGAATACCAGAACGCCGACGCAGGAAGCGTTCTGGCCTGGGAGGTTTCGGGATGGTGGGGCGGTGACATCGACCGGCTCTGGGTTCGCTCCGAGGGCGAGCGCACCAACGGCGTGACTGAGGATGCAGAGCTGCAATTGCTTTGGGGGCATGCTATCGGCCCCTGGTGGGAAGTGGTCGGCGGCGTGAGACAAGACTTCAAGCCGGGCTCGCCCCAGACCTGGGCCGCGCTGGGAGTACAGGGCATGGCACTGTATGGGCTGGAAGTACAGGCGACCGGCTACCTGGGTGAAGGCGGACAGACCGCTGCCCGCCTGGAAGGTGAGTACGACATCCTGCTGACCAACCGTCTGGTACTCCAGCCGGTGGCCGAGCTGAGTTTTTATGGCAAGGATGATCCCGCGCGTGGGGTAGGCTCCGGTTTGAGTAAGTTGGAAGCTGGCTTGCGCCTTCGCTATGAAATAGTCCGCGAGTTTGCGCCTTATATCGGCGTGAGCTGGGGGCGGTCTTTTGGAGAAACGGCCGATATCGCCCGGCAGGAAGGTGAGAAAACGGAAGAAGCGCGGTTTGTTGCTGGGGTACGCATGTGGTTTTAGAGCCGAACATGAAAACCGGCCAGGTTGCCCCAAAACCAGTCACCAAGTCTCGCCGGGACGCCAGCCGCTTTTGATCACCCTGACGGGGCGCGATCTCTGGCGTAGCTATGAGGGGCGGGACATTACATTTCTGTCAGCTTGGCATAATCGATGAAACCTCATCATCCTGCGCGAGTCACCTAACAGGGGCGGCTCTGTGAAGCTAGACAAGAGGTGATGCAATGCAAGCGAAAACCAGACAGTCAGCTTTCGGAGCTATCGCCGGAATTCTGGCGTTCATTCTAGTCGCCCTGGTTTTCATCATCTGGGTCGTTTATTCGGGTGCCTACAATGTTGGGGCGTCCCGGGACCATCAGCCCATCGTACGCTGGGCGTTCAAAACAACCATGAAAAACGCTGTGGTCGACAGAGCAGAGTCCATTGACATTCCTGCCTTGGACGACGCGATGGTTACTGGCGGAGCGGTACGCTATCAAGCAATGTGCGAACACTGCCACGGCGCTCCAGGAATTGAAAAAAGTGAGTGGTCTCAGGGCATGCTGCCGCGGCCTCCGCATCTTCCAGACGTTGTTTCTGAATGGAAGCCCAATGAAATATTCTGGCTGGTAAAAAACGGCGTGCGCATGAGCGGCATGCCTGCGTTTGGACCGACTCATAGTGATGATGATATGTGGCAAATCACAGCCTTTGTCGCACGGCTGCCTGGAATGACGGCTGATGAATATGCCAGTTTTGACACGGGCGACTCGGTAGATCAGAGACACTAAAGGAAACCATATGAATATGTCGTATTGGCGTTTCGGCGCAATGGTCAGCACCTCCACGATCATCATGTATGGGGTGATGTACCTCAACACCTACGCGCTCGAACATGTCCTGTGGAGCGAAACCAGAGCCTGGATGGCGCTTGTGATGGGCGCTGTCATGGCAGTGGTAATGCTCAGCTTCATGCTCAATATGTACCAGAAAAAAGGGGTGAATATCGCCATCTACGCGGGCAGCGCAGTGCTTTTCGTTGCCGCCCTATGGCTGGTGCGTAGCCAGGCTACCGTCGACGATGCCGAATATATGAAAGCTATGGTTCCTCATCATTCAATAGCAATCATGACCAGCGAGCGTGCGCAGATTACGGACCCACGAGTACGAAAGCTGGCCGATGAAATCATCGACGCGCAACGCCGCGAAATCTCGGAAATGAAATATCTCATTCGCGACCTGGAGGGGGCAGACTGATGCTTATGGCTTCCGCGTACCGTACTCGGCCCAGTCTGTTTCTTGCGGCCGCAGCACTAAGCGCCGCCTTTCTGGCTGGATGCGACGATCCTGCCTCCCGGGATGGTATGGACAATTCAATGATGCAGGCGCCGCCTCCAGAGGTAGTGGGGGCGCAACAAGCCGTCAACTCGCCTGATATCCCCACGATCGATCCCCAGACGATGCAACGTGCCGAAATCGAGAAGGTGCTGGGGGATGGTCCTTATTGCCAATACAGATACACCGCAGAGAGCCCTCCGGTACTGGCCGCCAGCAACGCTGCGAAGAACGAGAGATATCGTGCCGTCATGAAAATTCACGGCCGGCTGGTGGAGCTGTCAGCAGACCAGAATCCCGGTTATGAAAACCTGAATAAAGGGCTCGCGTTTACTGCACAAGGCCTGGAAATGAAGGTGTTTCCAGATGGAGAAGGACAGGCGGAGTCAGCGAAACCGGGAGAGCGCGTGGCAACAGAGCTGCATTTCTCTCTTGAGCAGGGGCTGAGCATTGGGTATCTCGGTTGGTATGAGTGCCAAGCGCAGTAGCTGCCGCGACGTTGATGCTGGACGCCGCGCTGAACCGCCCGATGTTCGCAACTCACTTGTGAACGCCGCGCTGCCCGTTCCGCACAAACGGCCGCCAGTCATGGCGATCCCAATTTGCAGTTCAGCCCGTTGCGACCTTTGATCGCGACGAAAACGCCAAAAGCGATCCAAAACAGGTACTATTCGTCAAATTTACTCAGCAGCGAGACTGACGAATGTCACAAATGGATCAAAGCATCATCGACGCGCTCTCGGGGCAGCAGTCGTCTATACAAGCGGCGTGGCTTGCCAACCTGGAAGAGAGCGGGGCGGCTCGTGGTGTACGTGGTGATGAACTGAAGAAGCAAACGGGTGATTTCCTGAAGCTGTTCAGCGAAGGGGTTGCCGAGTCGGGAATGGATAACTTGGGTGCCGCTGGTTGGGCCGAGGCTCGCGAATTCCTCGAAGCGTTGTCCCATAGCCGTGCTCTGCAAGGCCTCGATGCGCAGCAGACCGCCAGTTTCATATTCTCGCTCAAGCGTCCGCTGTTTGATCTGTTCCAACGCGAGACCTCGGTCGATCCGGCCACGCTGACCAACCATATCGCTGCGGTCTCCGAACTGCTTGATGCGATGGGGCTGCACACCGTGCGCACCTTCCAGAAGGCTCGCGAGGCGGTTATCAAGCGTCAGCAGGAAGAATTGCTGGAACTGTCGACGCCCGTGGTGAAACTGTGGGATGGCGTGCTGGCGCTACCAATGATCGGTACGCTGGACTCGCAGCGCACCCAGGTGGTCATGGAGTCGCTGTTGCAGCGCATCGTGGATACCGGTTCAGAAATTGCGATTATCGACATCACTGGCGTGCCGACAGTCGATACGCTGGTCGCGCAGCATCTGTTGAAGACCGTAACGGCCATCCGCCTGATGGGCGCCGATTGCATTATCAGTGGCGTGCGGCCGCAGATCGCCCAGACCATCGTGCACCTCGGGCTCGATCTTGAAGGTATTGTCACCAAGGCCAACCTTGCTGATGCCTTTGCGCTTGCTCTGCGCCGTTCAGGCCTTTCAGTAACCAAAGCGAGCTGATCATGGAACGTATCCCGATACTTCGGATGGGTGATTTTCTGCTCGTGACTGTCCAGGTAGAGATGCACGATCAGTTGGCGCTGAATCTGCAGGAAGACCTTGCTGATCGCATCAGCGCAACGGCCGCGCGGGGCGTGCTCATCGATATCTCCGCCCTGGAGATTGTGGACTCCTTTATTGGACGGATGATCGCCAACATTTCCGGCCTCTCCAAAATCATGGATGCGCAGACAGTACTTGTCGGCATGCAGCCGGCGGTTGCCATTACGCTGGTCGAACTGGGGCTGAATCTGCCGGGTGTCGCAACGGCGCTGAATGTTGACCGGGGAATGCAGTTGCTGCGCCACAGTGTGCAGCAACAATGAAGGTCACCGACAAGGGCACACGGCCCATCCGCACCGAGCAGGATATCGTTCTCGCCCGTCAGGCGTGCCGCAAGCTGGCGCAGGATTGCGGCTTGCGCCTGGTCGCGCAAACCAAGCTGGTAACGGCTGTGAGTGAGCTGGCGCGCAATACGCTGGTATATGGCGGCGGTGGCGACCTTGATTGGGAAATGCTGGAAGACGGGGTGCGTCGGGGCATTCGGATCGTTTTCAGCGATGAGGGTCCCGGCATCCCGGATCTGCAGCTGGCAATGACCGAAGGCTGGACGTCCGGAGGTGGGCTGGGTTTAGGGCTGACCGGCGCCAAGCGGCTGGTCAACGAGTTCGATCTCGAGACCGCGCCTGGCAAGGGCACCCGCATTTCGATCACCCAATGGACTTGAACCTCGCAGGTACGCTCACCGAGGTCATCCCGGTCGATGACGACAGTCGTATCGGCCAGGCCCGTCGTCGGGCCAAACAACTGGCTGAACAGCTTGGTTTCGATCAGACCGGCGCGGGCCGGGCAGCGTTGGTCGCGACCGAGCTGGCCACCAATATTTTCAAACATGCGCAGAGCGGTGAGTTGCATTGCCGGGTTGTACCCGGGCGCGGCGGGCAGGGCATCGAGCTTATCGCCATCGACAGGGGACCGGGCTTTGACGCGCACCGTTGCCTGCGCGACGGCTTCTCCACCGGAGGCACGCCGGGCGAAGGGTTGGGATCGATTTCCAGACAGTCCCAGGTGCTGGATATATACGCCGATGAGCGCGGGGCGGTTGTCCTGGCGCGACTGTTTCCCCGTGACGTGACGGATCTGCGGCTAGGGGTCAACCAGCACGCCATGCGTAATGAGGCGGCATGTGGTGATGTATGGCATCTGGCTGTTCGTGGGGGCAAGCTCAGCGCGTTGGTCATTGATGGACTGGGTCATGGCGAAGAGGCGGAAGAGGCGGGGCGCTGCGGCGCCGAAGCCTTTGCTCAGCGCCCTTTTGAACATCCGGATGCGCTGCTGACCGATATGCACCGCGCCATGAACGGTACGCGGGGCGGGGCGGCGGCCATTGCACAATACGACGCTGACAGCGGGACATTGCAATTTTCCGGAATTGGCAATATCGGTGCGCGGCTGATTTCGGCCCAGGGCTCGCGCGGCATGGCCTCGCATCCGGGCATTGTCGGCGTGCAGTATCGCAAGGCGCATACCTTTACTTATGCAGAGGCGAATGCTCAGCTGCTGGTCATGTACAGCGATGGTTTGCAGTCCCGCTGGGATCTTGGCGACTATCCGGCGTTGGGTATGCAGCACCCCGCGACTGTTGCAGCGGTGTTGCACAGGGATTTCTGCAGAGGCCGCGACGATGTCACCGTCATGGCTATAGACCTGGAGCTGCTCAATGGCTGAATCAAATGAACTGGCTCGCTTGCGGGCCGAGAACGAGGCCCTGCGACAGGAGCTTGAGGAGACCAATCAGGGGGTGCTTGCACTCTATGCCGAGCTGGACGCTCAGGCCGAAGAACTGAAGCAGGCGTCAGAGCTCAAAAGCCGCTTTTTGTCCTATATGAGCCACGAATTCCGCACTCCGCTTGGGTCGATACTCAGTATTGCCAGCTTGCTCAAGGATGAACTCGACGGGCCGCTCAACGAAGAGCAACAGAAGCAGGTGATGTTCGTGAAGAGCGCTGCGCGGGAGTTGACGGAAATGGTCAACGACCTGCTCGACCTGGCCAAGATTGAAGCGGGGCGAATCACCATTTCGCCGGGCTGGTTCGATATGTTCGACTTTTTCGCCGCGTTGCGCGGCATGTTCCGGCCAATCGTCGACACCGATGCAGTCGACCTGATCTTCGAGGAGCCGGTCGGTGTGCAGCGGTTGTATACCGATGACAAGAAGCTCGCCCAGATTCTGCGAAATTTCATTTCCAATGCGTTGAAATTCACCCTGCGCGGGGAGGTGCGGATTTCTGCGATGATGGTCGGCGAGGACCAGGTACGTTTTTCGGTTAGCGATACCGGAATTGGCATTCCCGCCGACATGCATGACCGCCTGTTCGAGGATTTCGTGCAGATCGATTCGCCTTTGCAGAAGCGTCTGCGCGGCACCGGGCTCGGCTTGTCACTGTGCAAGCGGTACGCTGCGTTGCTTGGTGGACGTGTCGGCATCGAAAGCCAGCCAGGTGTCGGTTCAACATTTTACCTGGTGATCCCGGTGTCGCTCAGAACGGAGGCAAGTGATGACTAAGCGGAGACTGCTCGTCGTCGACGACAACGCAGCCACTCGATATTCCATTCGCCGGCGGCTCGAGGCTCATGGCTATCTGGTGCTTGAGGCAGGCAACGGCGCTGACGGGCTGGCGCTGATCGATGAGGAATCGATCGACGCGCTGATTCTCGATATCAATCTGCCTGACATGAGCGGCTTCGATATTGCCCGCCGCTTGCGCGCCGATCCGCGCACAGCGGTATTGCCGGTTATTCATGTATCAGCCGCCTCAATCGAGACCAGCGACATCATCAATGGTCTGGAATCCGGAGCGGATGCCTATCTGGTTCACCCAATAGATCCCGACGTGCTGCTGGCGACGCTGGGTACGCTGCTGCGGGTGCGTGATACAGAGCGCGCACTGAAGGAGCGGGAAGAGCATTTTCGCGAAATCTTTGAAAATATTTCTGCGCCCATCGCTGTGGTCAATTCATCGTTTCAGGTGCACAACAAGAACCGCGCGTTTTCCAGGTTGATCGCTAGCTGCCCGGGTGATGATATCTCCAATTGCATGGCAGACGGCCAGGAGGACCTGCTGGATACCGTCAGTGCGAGAATCAAGGCAGGTAAACGCTGGACCGGGACCGCAACCATGCGTGGACCGTTTTCAGAGCGTATTACCCAATGGCAGGTAGCGCCGTACAGGCCGCCCGATCTGGCGCTTGTTTTTATTGAAGATGTGACCGAGCGGCTGCAAAAGGAGCGTAGCCAGGAGCAGCGGCTGGCTACTGTCAGTCACCAGTTGCAGCATGAAGTAAAGGTACGCGAGCGTACCGAAGCGCAGCTTCTGCAAGCCGGAAAGATGGATTCGCTGGGCAAGTTGACCGGCGGTATCGCCCACGATTTCAATAACCTCCTGACCAGCGTAATCATGAGCCTGGAGCTCATCACCGAACGGGTGGAGGCCGGGCGTTATGGCGAGATCAAACGCTACGCCGACACCGCGTTGCAATCGGCCAGAAGTGGCGCCGGTCTTACCCACCGTTTGCTTGCCTTTGCTAGACAGCAACCGCTGGAAGCCCGATCCATAGACGTCAATGCACTGGTTGGCTCGCTGGATGACTTCATTCGTCGCGCCATAGGTGAAAACATCCAGCTGGTCATGGAGTTGGCCCCCTCACCTGTGGTCGCCTACGCAGATGGAAGTCAGCTCGAAAGCGCATTGATCAACCTGGTAATCAACGCCCGGGACGCGCTGCCAAATGGCGGCGAGATCTGCATAAGCACCGAGGTGGTTACGGTGGAGCGTGATCCTGAACTTGCCGATGGGCGATATGCGGCGCTCAAAGTCAGAGATAACGGCATTGGTATCGCGCCCGAGGTGCTGGACAAGGTGTTCGACCCGTTCTTTACCACTAAATCTGTAGGCAAAGGGACCGGGTTGGGATTGTCCATGTTGTATGGCTTTGCCGGTCAGTCCGGTGGTGTGGCAAGGCTCTGTAGTGAGGTTGGGGAATTCACCGAAGTGATGCTGTTATTGCCAGTCGGCGAAGAAATACATCAAGCAGCTGAAGTGGAAGGCAACCCTGCCCGCGCCACGACGAGCGGACACATTCTGGTGGTTGAAGACATTATCGCTGTGAGTGCAGCCATCACCGAGCGGCTTACCGATGCCGGTTATCAATGTACGCAGACGGACAATGTAGAAAGCGCGCTGGCACTGCTGCATGGTGACGCGCCCATCGATCTGCTGCTGACAGATATCGGCCTGCCACGCATGAGCGGGCATGAACTGGCGGACGAAGCGCGGCGCGTACGGCCAAACCTGCCGGTATTGTTCATGACCGGTTATGCGGAAAGCGCCAAGGACCGGAACCAGTTCAGCCAACCCGGCACCGATATCCTGATGAAACCTTTCAACCTGGATGAGCTGCTCGCCAAGTTATTACGGTTAATGACCTCGGCCTGATGTTCGGTTGACGGTCAGGCTCGTACCGGTAGTGGCGCTGTTTCACACATCGAGCGCTGCTAGCGGTAGCAACCAGCCGGCACGCAGGCGGCAATTGCTGGGCGGGACGACGGGCGCATAGCGTGTGTCAGCTATGCTTCAGTGAGGCACTCAGCCGGAGACCCGCCCATGTGTGGACGTATCGCGCAACACCGTGCGCTGCAGTTGTATCTTCGCTATCTGGCTAACCAGTCCCTGGAGCAGCCGACGAGCGAGCCACCGGTAGGTCGCTATAACGTGCCGCCGGGAACGCTGGTCCATCTGATCCGTCAGGACGGCGTTGACTTGCTTACTACTCAGGTGAAATGGGGTTACGCACCTGCATGGGCGAAAGAACGACGTGCCCCGGCTATCAATGCGCGGCTCGAAACCGCTGCAAGCAGTCGGTTCTGGAAAGCCATCTGGGGAATCGGGCGGTGCCTGGTACCCGCGGACGGTTGGTTTGAATGGGTCGCGGATGCGGATGACCCCAGGCGCAAGCAACCCTATTACCTCAGGCTGCAGGCTGATGAGCCGATGTTTCTTGCCGCTATTGCAGCCTTCTCACAGGGGGATAGTGCAGGGGGCTTCGCCATTATTACTGACGATTCGGATCAGGGCATGGTGGATATTCATGATCGGCGCCCTGTTGTGTTACCGCCGGATGTCGCACGCGAATGGCTTGACCCCGCCTTGCCGGCAAACCATGCCCATGATCTGGCACGTTATCACTCGCTGCCCGCCGATGCCTTTGAATGGTATGCCGTGACCAGAGCGGTAGGCAACGTCAGCAATGACGGCCCGGAGATGATTGCTCCGCTACCGCCAGAAGACACATCGCTACAGGAATCCCTCCCGCTTTTCTGATGCGCAGCCCGGGCATTCAACCTGTAAATTGTCGCCGAGTAACAGAGAAATCGGATGCTTGGCACATCTATTGATGAGAGACTCCTGAACGCGTTCAAGGCCCGTTGACGGCTTGCGGCGAGATCGATGATGGGCGGCGGGTAATCCGCCATACCGAACAAATCTCCAGCTGAAGCCGGTTCATGGATGCTGCGGTCGTCCAGTCCGGCCAGCTCGGGGAGCCAGTAACGAATGAAACGCCCGTCCGGATCGAATCGGCGGGACTGGGTGACGGGATTGAACAGGCGGAACCAGGGCACTGCGTCTGTACCGGTGGAGGCACTCCATTGCCAGCCGCCGTTGTTGGCGGCCAGATCACCGTCGATCAGATGCTGCATGAAGAAGCGTTCGCCCTCGCGCCAATCGATCAGCAGGTTTTTGGTGAGGAACATCGCCACCCCCATGCGCAGGCGGTTGTGCATCCAACCAGTGGCCAGCAGTTGCCGCATGGCCGCGTCGATCAGCGGAAAACCAGTGCGTCCCTGTTGCCAGGCGGCCAGCTCCTGCGGATTGTGGCGCCAGGGAAGGGCTTCGGTTGCCGAGCGAAATGCCTTGTGCCGCGATACCTGCGGATAACCGACCAGAATGTGTTTGTAGAACTCGCGCCACAGCAGTTCATTGATCCAGGTAACCGCACCAGGACTGCCGGTCTCGAACTCGCCGCGATTGCTGCGCAGCGCCGCATGCAGGCATTGGCGCGGTGACAGCACGCCCGCTGCAAGATAGGCCGAGATCTGACTGGTGCCGGGCTTGGCAGGGATGTCGCGGTCGCGGTTGTAGTCGTCCAGGCGCTCTGTCACAAAACGCTCCAGACGCTCGACTGCCTCGTGTTCGCCCGCTGGCCACAAGCCCTGCAAGGCGGCATCCGCTGTATCGAAACCCGCAACGCTGTCGGGGATCGGGTCGCTGGCGATTCCGAGTGGGGTTTGCGCAGACGGTAAGCCAACGCTTGTTGGCGGTGCGGTGTTCAGGCGTTGGTAACAGACCTTGCGAAACTGGCTAAAGACCTGAAAGTACTTGCCCGAACGCGACAGAATGCTGCCTGGCTGGAACAACACCTGGTCCAGGTGGCTGTGAAAACTGATGCCGAGTGCATCCAGGCCGGTTGTGACGTCCTCGTCGCGCCGCACCTCGTTGGCGCCGTATTCGGCATTCACCTGAACGCTGCCGATGTCATGCTCATGGCACAGATCAGCAATAACACCCGCGGCATCCGGCCAATGCCGCGCATGTCGGACGAGCAACGGAACATTCAGTTTCTTCAGCTCGCGTTGCAGCATTGCCAGGTTGCGTAGCCAGAAATCGACTTTGCACGGTGCATCATCGTGCGCCTGCCATTGGCCAGGGCTGAGGAGAAACACGGCAATAGTCGGCCCGGCCTGCATGGCGGCGGTCAGGGCGGTATTATCCTGAACCCGCAGATCGCTGCGAAACCACATCAACTGACGCATGTGAGAGTCCTCATTGGCCGTCGGGCAAGCTGAGCCGCTGCAAGCAGTGCAGAGCAGCCAATGGAGTGTCTGCCAGGTGCAGGGTGGACAGGCTCTGCAATGCGTCGCGGTGGATGCTCACGGCGTGGCCGCACAGCAATAGGGGTAGCTGACTGGCGCCAAGCAAGCGCTTCAGGTGAGCCGGGTCAATGCATTGATCACTGAACAGCAGCAGGGCGCACGGGCGGATTCGCTCTGCTGCCAGCGCCAGGTCTTCGGCCGGAACGGGCCATTCGAGCACCCGCACCGGGTAGCCGGCATTGCTTGCCAGCCAGGCGCATATCCACAGATTGGGTTCCATGGCGCGATCCGACAGGTTCAGCATCAACAGTGGCGCACCGCTCAGTAGCCGGTTTCCGTGGTAGATCCGGGCATTGAGTTTGCTGCGCAGCCAGGAGAGAAAAAATGCCTGTTCCACGCGCATGCTTGGGTGTGCGGCCCAGCGTGATTGCAGCTGCGCGAGCAAGGGGGACATCAGATGTTCGCATAATGTCTCGGAGGGATAGAGGGCCAGCGCCCGGTTGAATACGTCGTCCAGTTGGCGCTCGGCGAGCTGTTCGATACAAGCCAGCCATTCATTCAGCTGCTCATCCCATTGAGAGCTGATCGGCTCCCTGAGGGTTGGCGAGTCCTGTAACAGTCGCTTGACCTGACCGACCGCCACGCCGCGCTGCAGCCAACCGAGCACCTGGCGAATCCGGGCGATGTGTTCTGCGCTGTACAGGCGGTGGCCCTTGGGCGTGCGCTGGGGCTGGATCAGCCCATATCGACGCTCCCAGGCGCGCAAGGTGACCGGATTCACGCCGGTCTGGCGGGCCACTTCTCGGATCGGTAATAAGTCATCGGCCAGCTGGGAGCCGCTATCGGCACTGTGTGGCGTGATCACAATGCGTTACGCAGGCTGAGATCATCAGGGTGCGGCTGCAGGTACGCCTGACGATCAATGTAACTGTGCGGGTGCCGACGCAAATGGTGCTTGATCATGGTGATTGGCACGACCAGAGGCACTACTCCCGTGCGGTACTGCTCGATCAGCCGCTGCAGCTCCTGCTTCTCCGGCGAGCTGAGCGCGCGCTTGAGATAACCGGACAGATGCTGCAGCACGTTGGTGTGGCTACCGCGGTTGGCGGGTTGTTTCAGCGCGACCATCAGCTGGCTGAAGTACCGTGGCGCAAACGCCTCTAGCGGTATGGAGGCGCTTTGTGCCACCTCACGCCCGAGTTGTCGGTACTGCTCGCGGCATGTTGCCATGAGCTGATACTTGTAACGCTCATGAAAGGTGATCAACCCGCGCCGCGTCAGTCCGGCACGTTGTAGCCGTTGCCATTCGGCATAGGCGAAGACGCGGGTGATGAAGTTTTCCCTGAGTACCGCATCGTTCAGGCGACCGTCTTCTTCGACCGGCAGATCAGGACGCGCACGCATCAGCGCTGCGGCAAACAACCCACGGCCGCCGCCGTCAGCAGGCTGCCCGTTGTCCTGATATACCTTGACGCGTTGCATGCCGCAGGAAGGCGACTTCTGCATCAGGATGTAGCCGCAGATATCGTCCAGCTGCTCGGCGGTTTGCGTGCCGAAGGAGGTGAGCGCGTCGGTCACATCGATAGTGCGGTTGATGCTGCCCAATGCCTGGGGATTGGCTGGGTCGCCAACCAGGCGTATCGGTTCGCGCGGCGTGGCAAGGCCTATCGCCTGCTCCGGACAGAGCGGTATGAACTCGAAATGGCGGGCCAGAACATCCTTGCACAACCGCGATTGCTTATGGCCGCCGTTGTAGCGCACGGGATGTCCTAACAGGCAGGCGCTTATGCCGATCTTGATAGTGTCGAGGGTGACGGCCATGGATGTGCTCCTTGTACGAGATCCGTATGGTGTACATATTTTATAAGAGTACGATTTATATTGTACAAGTCAATGGTGTTGTATAAGAATACGTAGAACTTTTTGCATCATTCAATTCTTATATGGATATTCCTGTTTATGAGCCTTCAGCCTTCGAACAATCCCTGCCAGTCCTGCCGTGATGGAAAAGCCCTGGCGTTTGATTTCAGTATGGCGTTTCAGCCGATCGTTGATCTACGCGATAACAGCCTGTATGCCTACGAGGCGCTGGTGCGCGGCACCGACGGCAGCGGCGCTGGGGCAGTGCTTGGACGGGTCAACGAACACAACCGCTATGCCTTTGATCAGGCGTGCCGCGTCAAGGCCGTGGAGTTGGCTGCGCGCCTCCAGATGCCCTGTATGCTGAGCATTAACTTTCTGCCCAACGCGGTTTACCAGGCCGCGACCTGCATTCGCGCGACCCTGGCTGCTGCGCGGCGCTCTGGGTTTCCCACCGAGAAAATCATTTTCGAGATTACCGAGAGTGAGGAATTGGTGAACAAGGAGCATCTGAAAGACATCATCACGGAGTACCAACGGCAAAAATTCAGGACCGCGATCGATGATTTTGGTGCCGGTTATTCCGGGCTCAATTTACTCGCGGAATTCCAGCCGGACATTATCAAGATCGATATGGGGCTGGTGCGGGACATCGACACGCATCCGGTGCGCAGGGCCATAGTGCAGGGGATACTCGGCGTATGTCAGGCGCTGAATATCGAAGTTATCGCTGAGGGGATCGAGACGGAAGGTGAGCTGCGTGAATTGCGAAACCTGGGGGTTTATCTGTTCCAGGGTTATCTGCTCGCCCGTCCGGCTTTCGAAGCGTTGCCTGACGTAGCCTGGCCGGCATCCTGAGGCCGGCCAGGCAGCAGGCCTCAACGGTGCTGGTCGAGGGTCTGGGCGAATTGACCGATGGCCTGCACTACCTGCTGGGCGCCCAGATGGATGTCGAGAATCACTGAGCCGGCCTGATTGGCCAGGCTCACGCCTTGTTCTGCCTTGAGTGTGCCTGATTGCATGCTGCTTTCGGCCCGTCTGGCCAGCTCGCGGTTTTTACCCACCACCTCGGTAATCGCAACGGTTGCCTCGCTGGTACGCCGCGCAAGGTTGCGTACCTCTTCGGCTACCACTGCGAAGCCTCGGCCTTGTTCGCCGGCGCGTGCTGCCTCGATCGCGGCATTCAACGCCAGAAGGTTGGTTTGTTCGGCAATGCCACGAATCGCATCGACGATGCTGCCGATCTCTTCTGACTGCACACTCAGCGCGCTGATACCCTCTGCAACCTGGCGCAGTTCATCTGCGATGCTTTGCACGACGGTAACGGTTTGCTGAACGACTGCGGTGCCCTGTTCGGCATGCGCGTCAGTCTGTCGGGAGGTATCAAAGGCCAGTTGCGCTGCTTGCGTCTCAGCTTCGCGCTGTTCGACCTGCCGGGTAATATCAGTGGCGAATTTGACCACGCCATAGAGCTCTCCCTGCGCATCGAACAAAGGGTTATACGTCGCCTGAAGCCAGACTTTGGCGCCATATTTATTGATTCGCGCGAAGAGTCCGGCGCTGTACTCGCCGCGGTTGAGGCGGCTCCAGAATTGCCGATACTCGTCGCTCTGCACTTCAAGCGGCTGACAGAAGACCCGATGATGCTCGCCGCGAACCTCTTCCAGTCGGTAACCCATTACCTTCAGAAAATTGTCGTTGGCATGCACCACATGGCCTTCAAGGTCGAATTCGATGACCGCCATGGACCGGTCAACTGCCTGAACATAGCTGGACTCACTTTGCGAGCGCAATGTGCGCTGCGTGACGTCCGTGGCTATTTTGATGATGCGCTGTACCGCGCCGCTGGCATCACATACCGGAATATAATTGGCATCCAGCCAGAGCTGGCGTCCGTCATTTGCTCGTCGCAGCACTAGCTGGCTAAAGCGCTTTCCGGCTCGCAGACGCTGCCATAGATCGGCAAATTCACGGCTGTGCGCATAGGACGATTCACAAAGTCTGGCGTGATGCTGGCCACGAAGCTGATCCAGGGAATAGCCCGTCATGGCCAGGAACACCGGGCTGGCATCCAGCACCACGCCTGAAGGGCTGAACTCGACAATCGCCATGGCGTTGCGCAGGGCGGCTTGCTCGTCTCGAAGCGCCGCCAACTGGGTCTGGCAATCCTGTAGGGCGTCGTTCAGTTTACGAGTGCGGGTGAACATGATGGGGCTCCGTGAAACGTTCCGTGTAAGCAGGCTATCCATGCCGAAATCGGCGTGAGCGCACTTACGGCCTAAGTTGTACAAATAATCACATATGTATAACAACAGGTAAAGCATTCCCTGGTTCAGGCTTTGTACAGGTTTTGGGGGGTGCTTGTTAACAGAGGGGCAGGCTGGGAGCAGGAAGCGCCGCAGGATACGGCTCAGCAGGCGAGGGGGCTCTTCGGAGCACGCACCTGCATACAGAATATTATGTGACGAGTCAGAAGTCGGCGGCTGCTATCGCCGTATCCGCGGACCATCGATCCAGCCTGTTCGGTCAGGATTTCTCCTGTAGCTGCGTCAGCTGGCGCTTCAGTTCGGCGACCTCCGCTTCGAGCTCAAGCACTCGATCCTGAGCTTCGACTTCAACGCTCACGTCTTTCTGAATGCCGATGAAGTAGGTGAGCTGGTCGCCCTCGTTGAATACCGGGGTAATCGACAGCTCGTTCCAGAAGCCGGTGCCGTCCTGACGGTAATTACGAATGATCTGGCGGCACGGGCGGCCATTCTGAATCGCTTCGCGAATTGCAGCCAGACCGGGTTGGTCCCGGTCATCGTTCTGCAGAAAACGACAGTCCTGATAAAGAATGTCATCGACCTGATAACCCGTCAGACGCTGAAAGGCGGGGTTGGCATAGATGAGGATATTGTCGTCGCCTTCCTGTTCGGCTACCACGATGCCGTCATTGGATGCTTCGACTACCAGTTGCAGCAGTTTTGCGTTGATCATTCTTTTAACCCCGGTACGTTTGGCGCCATTCTAGAACAACTCGGCCTGACTGCAGCCTACTCAAAAGCGCTTTGGCAGGCATTATTCCACGTTCTTCCTGTTGTAGCTGGCGAAATGCCTTCATATTCTGTGAGTCGCCGCGGATTCGGGGTTTTATTGCCTGGCGATGATGGATCGCCGCGTTACAATGCCGACATTCATCCATAGCGTTTCCCGCCCATGACCAAACGAGCCGAGCCTGTGTCTGACCCTATCGAGCACTCTGTCACTGATGAACTGCTACCGATTCGTGAAGTGGTGCGCCTGACGGGCGTCAATCCGGTAACGCTGCGTGCATGGGAGCGCCGCTATGGGCTTATCCAGCCGGTGCGGACCGAAGGCGGGCATCGGCTGTATTCACTGGGTGACGTGGAAAACATTCGCAGCATCATGTCCTGGACAGAGCGCGGCGTAGCAGTGAGCAAGGTGGGCAGTCTGCTTGCACGCAGCAAGCCGGTTGATTCAGGGGCGCAGATCACATCGCAGGCCGGTGGCATCACGTTCGTCCCATCAGACGCCAGTGAGTGGCGCGGGTGGCAAGCACGTATCGGAGAGGCGCTGGCCGCTTTTGACCAAGCCCGTCTCGAGCAGGTGTACGGTCAGCTTTTCTCTACTTACCCGGTTTCGTTGATATTCGAAGAGGTACTGTTGCCCGTATGGCGCGAGCATAGGCATCAACGCGGGTTCGGTCAGCTCAGCCAGTGGCTGTTTTACGATGCCTTTCTTCGCGCCCGCGTGCTGCAACGCCTGCAGCTGGGCCGGCGCGCCTCAAACCGCTGCGTATTGCTCGCCGCGTTGCCTGAACACTGTCCTGAACTGGAGCTATTGGTAACTGGATTGTTGCTAGGCGCAGACGACGGAGCGGTCCAGGTGTTGCCAACGGGTCAGCCGCTTGATGAGTTGCCGCTGGTATGCCAGTCAGTCCAGCCTGAGGGGCTGGTCCTGTTCGCCCCGGTACCTGCCACGGCTACGTTGCTCCGGCATATAAACAAGCTGGCGCTGGCCATTGATTGTCCTCTGGCACTGGCCGGTGTCGGTGCGGAACTGGCCGAGGAACAACTCAAGGGCTCACCCATCGCCAATCTCGGCAGCGAGAGCCGGCTCATGCGTAGCCGGTTGGCGCAGTTCCTGGGAGGGCGGCTCGATACCTGAGTTGGGTCAGCGCCGGAGCAAAGCGCTAGCTCCGCTTGACGCTTCAGCAGTCGGATGGTTTCAATGGGCTGAAGCCCAGCGGAGCGCGTTCATGTCCAGCCATACCCATAGTCACAACGCCGATCACAACCACAACCATAGCCATAGCCATGGCAGCGGTATGACGTTGCTGTTTGCCCTGCTATTTACGACGGGCTTCGCCGTGGTAGAGGTTATTGGTGGCGTTATGGCCAGTTCATTGGCGCTGCTATCTGACGCGGGTCATATGTTTACCGACTCGCTGTCGTTGGCCGTGGGGGCCTTTTCCGCCTGGCTTGCGAGCAAACCCGCATCACGCGCGCATTCTTTTGGCCTGCAACGAGCCGAGGTGCTGGGCGCGCTGTTCAATGTGCTGTTCATGTTTGTGGTGATTGCGGTCATTGCGTTCGAGGCGATCGAGCGGATGCAGGACACGCCAACAGTAGATGGCGGTACCGTGTTGCTCATCGGTGGCCTGGGTTTGTTGGTGAATATCATCGTTGCCTGGGTGCTGATGCGCGGCGAGCAGACGATCAATGTACGCGGAGCGCTATTGCATGTGATGGGCGATCTGCTCGGCTCGGTCGCAGCCGTTGCCGCGGGCGCGATCATCTGGTTTGGGGGGCCCAGCGTCATGGATCCGATATTGTCGTTGGTCGTCTGCCTGCTGATTCTGATATCAGCGATCCGCTTGCTCGGCGTGGTGATTCGCGTGCTGATGGAAGGCGTCCCGCAGGGCATCAATTCCCGTGAAGTCGGGCAGGCACTGGCTGAGGTCGACGGGGTGATTGCAGTGCATGATCTGCACATCTGGAGCCTGTCCTCGACCAGTCACGCGCTGGCTGCCCACGTCGATCTCGAAGTAATGACCGAATGGCAGGCGGTGTTACCCCAGATGCAAACTTTGCTGAGTGAGCGCTTTGGTATCCAGCACAGCACCCTGCAGCCGGAGGATGCACAAATACGGCTCGATTGCGCAGTCGAGCAGAACTGCAGTGCAGGAGGGCACGGACGCTCAGGCCATGTCCATTGATGGTGGCGGATCAGGTGTGTTTGCAGATACTATTTTTCAGGTGTAGTCTTTATAGACATATCGCTTAAGGGTTGTCTCATGCTCAATACTGCCGCCGTTTCAGCAGATAAAACCGCCGCCGCTACCGGTTTGCGGACTGCCGTGACCATCCTCGACAAGTGGGGCGCCACAGGGGAGCAGGGCGAGGCAATATTGCGGGTCTCGCATAGCACCTATGCCCGTGCCAAGCGCAAGGATGGTCTGCAATCGATCAGTCTGGACCGGGATCAGCTCACGCGGCTGAGCTTCGTATTGAATATTCATGCAGCGCTGCGGACGATCTTTGATAACCCCGATAACCTCTACGGCTTCATGCGGATGCCGAACGACAATGGGTTCTTCTTTGGACGTTCACCTCTCGAGGTCATGGGCAGCGGCGACATGGTCGCGGTGTATGAAACCTTCAAGCGAATCGATGTTCTGCGGGGCAGTCGGTGGTAGCGGTCAGTAGCCTGCCGGTATTGCCGGCGCAATCGGTCCGCGCTTATCGACTGGTCAATTCCAAATTTCCGCCAATAGCCATCTTCGATGACGTCGCCAGCGCCGCCGAGTTTGATGATCTGTACGCGCTACAGGCGCTGACCAATCCGCGCATCCAGAACCAGACAGGCAATATGGAGCTTATCCCCCGCAGCGAAATTCCCTTCGGGATTCCAGGCTGCTCCTACGCAGCCGCGCCCTTCACCCACGTTAACCCGGAAGGCTCGCGCTTCAGCGACGGGACCTTCGGTGTGCTGTATCTGGCGGATCGCGTAGAAACCGCCATCGCTGAGGTCAGGCACCATCAGCAAGCCTACTGGTCCCGGGTTCCGGACCTGCGCTACGAGCGGTTTGTGTTTCGCGCACTGACCGCTCGTTTTGATGAGGCAGGTTCGGTGGATGCGCTGGGGGTGCCGCGTACAGATCCGATTTACTCGCCCACCGATTATGCTGCGCCTCGCATACTGGGCCGTGATGCGCGGGACGCCGGCGCCACAGCCATCCGTTACCACTCGGTGCGTCAGGCAGACGGAATTTGCTGGGGGCTGCTCACACCCAGGCAGGTTTCATCCATCGTCCAGACCGCGCACTACGAAATGATATGGAGCGGTGAGATTGCCGCAGTGCACAAGCTGTCGACTTTCATGGGTAGATAGCGGCGCTCAGCATGCACTTCTGAGCTGGGCGGGCCGTGCGATCAAAACTCCGAAACGAAACGGTATCGACTCCATTCTGGAACTTCCCTCACATGACGGCCTCGCAAGGACATAGCATTCAGGAGCCAGTCATGGAGCAACTCAACCTTTCTCTCGCTGTGATGGGGGCAACGGCGGTCGGTGTCGCCCTGATGTCGTCGGCGCTCAAACGGAGCCCTGTGACCGAGTCGATCCTGGCCATGGCAGTGGGGATTGCCGTGGGTCCGTACGGGCTGGCATTGCTTGATCTGTCGAAGTGGGGTGACGAGACAGCAATACTTGAGCAGGCTTCGCGACTGACACTGGCGATCGGTCTGATGGGTGTTGCGCTGCGGCTCAAACGGGAAAGTCTGAGGGTCCTGCTGAAGCCTATTATCGTGCTGCTGACTATTGTCATGCTGGCAATGTGGTTGACTTCGTCTTTGCTTGCGGGCTGGTTGCTGGGGCTGCCGCTGTGGGCTGCGCTGCTGTTTGGCGCGGTGGTTACGCCAACGGACCCGGTCGTGGCGAGTACCATCGTCACCGGAAAATTTGCCAAGACGCACCTGCCGCTGCGCATCCGTGATGGCCTGTCGCTGGAATCCGGCGCGAATGACGGCCTGGCCTATCTGTTTGTCATGCTGCCGATTTTCATGATGACGCTCGCGCCAGGGGCGGCGTGGTCCAAGTGGTTGCTTGAATCGGTGCTTATCGGCGTTGTGTTTGCCGTTGTGTTGGGAGGTGTGATCGGTTTTAGTGCGGCGAGACTGCTGTCATTGGCCGAGCGCCATGGCCTGGTCGACAAGACCTCGCTGCTGGGTTACACGGTCGCGTTTTCGTTATTCGCGCTTGGCTTGGCGGAGCTGCTCAAGGCGGATGCGGTCGTTTCCGTATTTCTGGCGGGATTGACCTTCAATCTGTTCAGCGACAAGAACGACGAGCATGAGGAGGAAAAAATCCAGGAGGGCGTAGCGAAGCTGTTCACGCTACCCATGTTCGTGATTTTCGGTATCGCTTTGCCTTTCGCGGCGTGGGCCGAGCTGGGTTGGCCGCTGCTCGCGCTGACGATCCTGATTCTGCTGCTGCGCAGACCACCGATACTGCTGATGTTATATCCGGCTCTCAGGCGCTACTGGACAACCCCGGACGTGCGCTTCATTGGGTGGTTCGGCCCGATCGGCATCGCCGCCATCTATTACGCCAGCCTGGCGCACAAGCATATGGACCAGCCGCTGTTCTGGCACGCGGGCAGCGCGATCATCTTTGCGTCTATTCTGGTACATGGCATCACCGCTGCGCCTTTGACACGTTTGTATGCACGCCATGCAGGCGTGCCACCAGAGGGTAGCCGTGTACTCAGCAGGCGTGATGACGAATGAAAATCGGCTAACAGTCATATCAATCGCGAAGGGGACGGGTCCGTGAGCAAGCTGAAAATTGCGACCTTCAACATCAACGGCATCCGGTCGCGTCAGGCCGCTCTGCTGGAATGGCTTGAGAAAGAATCGCCGGATGTTGTGTGTCTTCAGGAGCTGAAAGCGCCTGACGAGGGATTCCCTGTCGATGCAATCAACGATGCGGGTTACGGGGCCATCTGGCACGGACAGAAATCCTGGAACGGGGTCGCCATACTGGCAAGAGGCACGGACCCGCTGGAAACCCGCCGCGGACTGCCGGACGACCCTGATCCTGGCCAGAGTCGGTATATCGAGGCCGCCGTCCAGGGTGTGATTGTTGGCTGCATCTACCTGCCCAACGGTAATCCCCAACCGGGTCCCAAATTCGATTACAAGCTGGAGTGGTTAGAGCAACTGATAGGCCATGCGCAGGGATTGTTTGAATCAGGGCATCCGGTCGTGCTGGCAGGTGATTACAACGTTATCCCTACTGATTTTGATATATACAACACGCGCTCCTGGAAGAAGGACGCGCTGCTGCAGCCGGAGTCGCGAGAATGCTACCAGCGGTTGCTCGACCAGGGTTGGACCGATGCGCTGCGCACGCTCTACCCGGAGGAGCGTATCTATACTTTCTGGGATTACTTCCGTCAGCACTGGAAGACCAACTCGGGCCTGCGCATCGATCATCTGCTGTTGAGCGCAGATCTGGCGCCGAAGCTGGTCGATGCAGGGGTGGACCGTTGGGTGCGGGATCTACCCAAGGCCAGCGATCATGCGCCTACCTGGATTGAGCTGGATTTTAAACATTAAGGCCACTGGTTTTCGGTTCGGGGCTGGTAAATGGAAACCCAAATCCCCCTATCCCCCTTTGCAAAGGGGGGAATTATTCCGTGCTTCGCTTGCTGGCCCGGTCAACTGGCACGACTCTGCAAACAGCGTGAAGAATCAGTAGGGTTTGGCCCGATAATCATTTCACTACTCGCTCCGCTGTGGACGTTCAAGAGCTTCGACAGTCATCGGGCTGCCAGAAAGCTCGGGCGCCGCTAGCACTCACAGTCAAACTGCTCAATGGCGCATAAACCTTGCCCCCCTTGGCAACAGGGGGGCAGGGCGGTTCGGCTTTCGACCTGGCCCAACAGACCGGGCAGCGGAGCATATCCACTCGATCAGACTTCGCCTGCAGCCGTCATGCTGATGTCGTATAACCCGCTTGTTCTGAAACTTTCTGTTACCAATTCAGTCGGACCTAGCAACGGAACGGTTCGCACAGGAAACGGAACACCTGGTCGTCGTGCTGGGCTAATTACAAGTCAGCATTTTTATGGATGGTTGTGAGCGTTATTGAGGGAGCCGGGCAGTGCTTTTCAATTCTGCAGTTTTCATCCTTGGATTTCTCCCGGTAGTGCTGCTCGGGTTTTTTCTCTTCGCTGGATCAGGCCGCCAACGCCTGGCAGTGATCTGGCTCACCGTAGCCTCGCTGGTCTTCTATGGCTGGTGGAATCCGTCATACGTTCCGTTGCTGGCCGGCAGCATGGTCGTCAACTACCTGTTAGGTGGCTATCTTCTACGCAGCCCCTCACGTGTGCTGTTGGTCCTCGGCGTTGCGGCCAACGTGCTTTTGCTTGGCTATTACAAGTACACCGGATTCCTCTTTGCCACGCTTGATACGGCCGTGGGACTGGACTGGTCGATTGATAACATCATCCTGCCCCTGGCTATTTCATTCTTTACCTTCCAGCAGATCGCCTATCTGGTCGATGCGCATGACGGACAGGTACAGGAGCATGATTTCTTCAATTATTGCCTGTTCATTTCTTTCTTTCCCCAGTTGATTGCCGGCCCTATCACGCACCATGGGGAAATGTTGCCGCAATTTCGCGACGAAGAGACCTTTCGCCCCCGTGCAGACAATCTGGCAATTGGCGCCACCATCTTCCTGCTGGGTTTGTTCAAAAAGGTGGTGCTGGCCGATCCGCTTGGCGGCATGGCTTCCCCCGTCTTTGCCAGCGCTGCCTCGGGGGTTATCCCGTCATTTTTCGAGGCCTGGACGGGTGCGCTGACCTATACGCTGCAGATCTATTTCGATTTCTCCGGCTATAGCGACATGGCGATCGGCCTGGGGCTTCTGTTTGGCATTCGTCTACCGGCGAACTTCAACAGCCCGTTCAAGGCGCATAACGTGATCGAATACTGGTCGCGCTGGCATATGACGCTTACCCGGTTTCTGACTGCCTATATCTACAACCCGATAGTTATGGGCCGCACCCGGGCCCGTATGAAGGCAGGCAAGCCACAGCCCCGGCGCGGCAAGATGACCTTTGGCACCTTTGTCGCCCTGGTGGCCTATCCCACGTTGTTCACCATGTTTGTGTCCGGAGTCTGGCACGGGGCAGGCTGGCAGTTCGTCGCCTTTGGTCTGCTGCACGGCATGTATCTGGTGGTCGCGCATGGCTGGCGAGCTTACAAGGTGCGCCAGGGCTGGGCCCTGGACAGTGAAAACAGGTTGCACCATATCGCGGCAGTATTGCTGACCTTTGGCTGCGTGGTCGTTGCGATGGTGTTTTTCCGCGCGCCGGATCTCGCCACGGCGATGACCATGCTGGCGGGTATGGCCGGCCTAAGCCCTCAGGAAAGTACTTTCTACCGGGCCGATATTCTTTATATCGCCGTGCATCTGCTGATCGTCTGGGGGCTCCCGAATGTCGAGCAGTGGATGGGCAAGGTGCGCACCGCGCTGGACTTCCATGTTCAGGAAAACTGGGTGCAGCGTTGGGTGCCCGTAGCGCTCTGGCAGCCCACACCTGCAATTGGAGTGGTGGTCGGTGTGGCTGGGTTCTTCGCGCTGGCGATTGCCTTCTCGGTAGCCCCGACAGAATTCCTATACTTCCAGTTCTGATTACACAAGGAGCACGGAACCATGGCAGAGCTGCATTGGTTACCTCGGCATGCTGATCCCGGCGCTGCATTGAATGCCGCCAAGGCCGAGCCTGATCCGGGCCAACGCCTGGCCCGGGCGATTGAACTTGCCGGTTATCAGCGCGATTTTGTATTGACGACCCGGCTTGACCGGTTTGCCAGTAAAGCACTCAGCGATCCCGACCCTGCGCGCAAGGCCGGATTGACGCCATTGCGTGTTGCCCTCCTGTCGTCCCACACAGTGGACCATCTGGTACCCGCGATCCGCGTTGCGGGCCTGAATCGGCGTCTGGCGCTGTCGGTGCATGTTGCCCCGTATGGCATGTATCGCCAGGCATTGCTGGTCGACGACCCGGAGCTGACTGCGTTCGCGCCACAGCTGATACTGCTTGCTCTGGATGCGCGGGATGCGCCACTGCAGCTGTCCCTGCAAGCAACTAAGGGGGAAGTAGACGAGGCAGTGCAAGCCAGAGTCAATGAGCTGCGCCAGTTATGGCGCGCTGCGCGGGAACGGTTTGCTGCGCGCGTTGTTCAGCAGACGCTGGTTCCCGTTGATCCGCCGGTGTTTGGTTCATATGAGGGGCTGGTTCCGGCCGCGCCCTATGCGGTTATCGATCGGCTCAATGCTGCTATACGCGCTGCCGCCCGGGAGGAGGGCGTACTGCTGATGGATCTGGCCTGGCAGGCGGCACAGGGGCATTACGGGCCGGGACTTGGCGACGCGACACGCTGGCATCAGGCCAAGCAACTGGTAAGCCCGGAGCTGGCGCCCTTGTATGGCGATCATCTCGCGCGTATTGCGGCGGCGAGTGCCGGGCTTTCACGCAAATGCCTGGTGCTGGATCTCGACAATACGCTGTGGGGCGGCGTAATCGGTGATGACGGAATCGAGGGTATTCACCTTGGTCAGGGCTCGCCCACCGGCGAAGCCTTTGTCGCGTTTCAGCGTTATGCCGACCTGTTGGCTCAACGTGGTGTCATTCTCGCGGTATGCAGCAAGAACGATATCGCAGTCGCCGAAGCAGCCTTCAAGCATCCCGAGATGGTGCTCAAGCGCGGCGACATTGCGGCCTTTGTTGCCAATTGGGAAGACAAGGCCGGCAACCTTCGGCGTATCGCCTCGATGCTCGATATCGGCCTGGATAGCCTGGTTTTCGTCGATGACAATCCGGCCGAGCGCGACATAATCCGGCGGGAATTACCTGAAGTGGCAGTGCCGGAATTACCGGATGATATCGCCGGTTATCCTGCCTGCGTGGCGGCTGCCGGCTATTTTGACGCGGTGTCCTTCACGTCGGACGATGCCGCGCGCGGACGCAGCTATGCGCTGAACGCCGAACGCAAGGTCGCCATGAGCCAGGCAACCGATATCGAAGGATATTTGCGCGGCCTTGAAATGCAGCTGAGCGCAATCCGGATCGGGGCCGCTGAGCTGCCGCGCGCCACTCAGCTAATCAACAAGACCAATCAATTCAACCTGTCCACGCGACGTTACAGCGAAGCTGAAGTCGAACGCATAGCGAATGATTCGCAGGCCATTGCGCTGGCCGTACGTCTGAAAGACAAGTTCGGCGATAACGGCCTGATCAGTGTGGTAATGGCGCGTCCGGACCCCGGCGTCGGCAACAGCGAGTTGCTGATTGATAGCTGGTTGATGAGTTGCCGGGTACTCGGACGCCAGGTGGAGCAGGCCGTACTCGAAGTGCTGGCCAGGCTCGCAGCCGAATACGGGCGCACCGCACTGATCGGCGAATACCGCCCGACCCAGCGTAACGGCATGGTTGCCGAACATTACCCGCGCCTGGGATTTGAACCCGTCGAGACGCCCGAATGGGCCGAGCCGGACGCCAGCTTCTGGCGTCTCGATCTTCACAACACACCTGAAACCCATCACTTCATAGAGATCCTGAATCCATGACCGAAACAGAGATTCTGAGCGCACTCCACCCGATTTTTCAGGACGTATTCGATGACGACGATATTGTTATCGATTCAGAAACCACCGCCGAGGACATCGAGGGCTGGGATAGCCTGGCCCACGTTAATCTGGTTGTGGCTGCGGAGCAGCGCTTCGGCGTCAAATTCCGTACGGCCGAGCTGGAGTCCATGCGCAATGTCGGCCATTTCGTCGCGTTGATCAGTACCAAGCTCAACGGATAATTATCCTATGACCCACACCACGGACCCGGACGCGCGACAGCCGATGACGACATCACCCGAGCCGCCGAATTTCAGAGGCTACCTGTGGGGTGTTGCGGGCGGTCTGGTCGGGGCAGTGGCAGCCTTCTGTCTGCTGCTGACGTTACTGGATCAAACCGGGAATCTGCCGCCCCCGGCCTTTTCGAACAACCTGTGCGCCGATGAAAAGCTCGAGTTCCTACGAGCCAACCATGCTCAGAATCCGAACCTGTTGGTCATGGGCTCATCCGTGGCGTGGCGTCACGTCGACAGCAATACCTTGATAAAGCACGCGCCGGGGATCCGGCCGCTTAACGGGGCGTTCTGCGGGATGCATGCCAATCAGTCTGTGTATATCGCCGACTGGTTACTTGAGCGGGAGCCGGGCATCGAGCAGGTGGTGATGCTGGTTGATCCAATCGATTTTGCGGGCTGCAGCGTACTGCCCGATGCGCCCTTCGATAAACAGGATATCGACGCCTTCGTATACGGTGACGCCTGGCGCTGGCAATACTATATGCGTTATTTCTCGCCGGTCTCGTTGTTGCGTAACGCCCAAACGGTACAGGCTCAGCGGTCCAACCTGGACGAAATGAACCCCCTGGTTTTCAATCGTTTCGGTGACGGTCCGCTGAACACCCGAGGTTCGCGCGGTTTGTTCTACGGCCAGCCGGAACCGCTCGATCCGGTCTGCTTTGACGCACTTGCTTCCATGGCGCGGCGGCTTCAGCATGAAGGTAAGCTGTTCACTATCGTCACATCACCGCTCAATCCCGACTGGAAGGCCAAATTTGACCCGAAGGGCGAACTAGGCACCCGATTCAATCAGGCGCTGGCTAAAACCTTAGGTGGTACAGGCGCCCGGCTGTGGGATGGTGATAACGGATGGGAACCGGGCGCAGCAGCGTTCATTGACGCGATACATATGCGCTGGTCGGCTGCGAAGGGTTTCACTGAAGCGCTGGCGGAAAAACTGCCTGATCACCGGCGCGGTGCCTAGGGTCTGTTGCGTCCGGAGAGTATTTGACCAACACGCTGAACCTCGTGGCTGAGTCCGGCTCCAACATACAAGCACGTCACATCAGGAGCCGTATATGCAAGTTCAGGTCAACAGCAATCACATTGAGGGCAGTGCTCAACTGCAGGAATGGGTTGGTTCGACAGTCGTCGAGCAGCTGGAGCGGTTTGAGGAACTGCTCACGCGGGTCGAGATACATGTGAGTGATGAGAATGCCCAGAAGGGCGGAGCGCAGGACAAGCGATGCCAGATCGAGTTTCGTCCCAAGGGCCACCAGTCCATGTCGGTATCGCACAAGGCAGAGTCGCTGCATCTGGCAGTCGAGGGTGCCGCAGCCAAGGCGCGTCATGCGCTTGAGCATTTGACCGGCAAGCTGGACGCGCGGCCCGTCACCAGTCGTCAAATCGATGATCCACTGGGCGAAGAGGGTCCGCCAGGCACACGCGATGCGCTGTTGCAGGAAGAATTCCTCGCCAAGCAGGGGGAAGAGCCTACGGAGCTCGATGATGACTCCGAGCAGAAATCACCGGGAAACTGAATCCCCGGGCGCAGCCTGCGGGCTGCGCCGCTTCGCGCAAACCACCTTCTGCGATTCGCCCATCGTTTGAACCAACCGAAGGCAGATCCATGAACGACCCTTATCGATTACAACGCTTCGTCGATGCCCAGCAGCCCGTATACGAATGTGCTCTGGCTGAGCTGCGGGCGGGCAACAAGCAAAGCCACTGGATGTGGTTCATATTTCCCCAGATTTCCGGCCTGGGGCGCAGCGATATGGCGCAGCGTTATGCCATTTCCGGGCTCGATGAGGCGCAGGTTTATCTGGCGCACCCCACGCTCGGGCCACGGCTGCTTGAATGCTCCCAGGCCCTGCTACAGCATATCGGCAGCTCGCCGCGCGCCATTCTCGGGTCGCCGGATGATATGAAGTTGCGCTCGAGCATGACCTTATTCAACTCAGCGGCCCCACGGCAGGATGAATTCAGGCTGGTGCTGGACGGATTCTATGAGGGCAAGGCCGACGAGCACACACTGAATCTGCTCGACATGCCAGCTTGATCCGCCGCACGAGGTGCTTTCATCCGCAGGGTTGAACTTGCCTGACGCCGCAGCTTCTAATTTCTTTCATAGTAAGTCTGGAAGCCGGTAGTCATGATAGTAACCCCCGATACGCCCAAACCATCCGAAGTCGAACGCGAGCAGGCCATGTTCGTTTCGCCGAAGGACAGGTTGGATTTTTATCGAAACGAGATCCACAACGAGGCGGGTAATCTATCTGCCCGGACCAACTCCTACCTGTCTGCCCAGTCTTTCCTAGTCATCGCCTATGGCTCGTGTATGGCCAACATGAATCCCGACTGGGGACCCATCTTTACGCTGGTTGTGCCGCCGACTCTCGCTCTGCTGGGTATTCTCAGTTCGCTGAATGCATGGCCGGGCATCAAGGCCGCCTGCGATATCATCGACCATTGGTACGAAAAGCAGGCCAGTCTGCTCAGTTGTGAGCCGGCGGTCGGTCATATATATGATGATTCGCCGCTCTTCTCCAGTTGGGAGTCAAGCATCAGGGGCCAGCGCAAGTCGCTGCTTTTCTCCATGCGCTCACCGTTGCTGTTTTCTGCGTTCTGGTTGTTTTTTGGCGCATTTTCCATCTGGCTTCATCTGTAGCCACGGCTGGAGGCTTAAGGCCGGAAGCTGAAAGGGAGGGGGCGGGGTTGTTGGTAATCTTTGAGAGCTCGTTCGGGCAATGAAAACAATGCTTGGGAGTGATGTCCAAGTTGGAGGTTCGGGGAGGTTCGAGCACCAGCTCGTACCAGCGTCACCCAAACGAGCTCGAAGGGCCAAACAACGACCCCAGGCTCTCCCTTCCAGCTTCCAGCTTCCAGCTTTTTCCCTCCCAGCTTCTATGGTGCTACATGGCACCGTTGATGAGGGTGGTGGGCTGTGCTCCCATGAAAACCGAAGTCTGTTGAGGAGAATCTTTTGATCGTAGGTACCGCCGGGCACATCGACCACGGCAAGACAGCCTTGCTGCAGGCATTGACCGGTGCCCGGGGTGATCGCCGGCGGGAAGAGCGTGAACGCGGCATCACCATCGATCTGGGGTATGCCTATGCCGACCTGGGTGCCGATCAGCCCTGTGGTTTCATCGATGTGCCGGGCCACGAGCGGTTCGTGCATAACATGCTCGCAGGCGCCAGTGGCATTGATCTACTGCTGCTGGTGGTTGCCGCCGATGACGGCGTGATGCCGCAGACCCGTGAACACCTCTCCATCGCCGAACTGCTTGGCATTCCACGCGCCCTCGTGGCGATCACCAAAGTCGACCGGGTTGAGCCCGCGCGGTTGCACGAAGTACAGCAGCAGGTCGCAGCGCTGCTGGCCGCCGGCCGCTTTGCCGGGGCCCCGCAGTTTGCCGTGTCAGCGGTACAGGAAAAGGGGATAGATGTATTACGCAGTGCGCTTGCCGCCGAAGCACGGCAGGCACTTGAACGCAGCCAGGTCGGGCATTTCCGCCTGGCCATCGATCGTGTATTCAGCGTTGCCGGTGCCGGCGTTGTGGTCACCGGCACGGCGTTCGCCGGTCAGGTCTCTGTGGGTGATGAGCTTAAGCTGAGCCCGTCGGGCAGAACGGTCCGTGTGCGTGGACTGCATGCACAGAGCCAGAAAGTTGATGAAGCGCACGCAGGCCAGCGCGTGGCGCTGAACATCGCGGGCGATCGCGTGACAGTGCAACAGATTCACCGGGGCGAGTGGCTGGTTGCGCCGGCCTTGCATGCGCCTGTCACCCGGGTGGATATCCAGCTTGACCTGCTTGCCAGCGAGGCGAGAGCGCTACGGCATTGGTCGCCGGTGCATATCCACCTGGGGGCGCATGATCTGACGGGGCGTGTTGCGTTACTGCAGGAGCAGACGCTTGAACCCGGTGGCAGAGCATTGGTGCAGCTGGTACTGAACGCGCCCACGCATGCTGTGCATGGCGATCGGCTGGTGCTGCGTGACCAATCGGCACAACGCACCATTGGCGGCGGTCAGGTGCTGGACCCCTTCGCTCCGGCGCGCCATCGCCGCACCCCTGAGCGCATAGCCCAGTTGCAGGCCCTGGCCGCAGGCTCGCTGGAAGACGCCTTTCCTGGCTTGCTCGAACAATCGCATCAGGGGCTCGAGCCCTGGCGTCTGGAACGCCAGTTCAACCGTCCTGCTGGAAGCTGGGCGTTACCGGCGGGTGTGCTGGCAGTCGCCACGCGCCAGGGCCCCCGACTGTTCAACGAGCCTGCCTGGCATACGCTGCAGAATGAGCTGGAGGCCAGGCTTGGCCAGTTCCATGAGCAACAGCCTGACGAGTTGGGGCCAGATCGCGATCGCCTGCGCCGTTATGCCATGCCCGGGCTGGAACGGCCTGTTTTTGTGGCACTGCTGGAATCCCTGTTGGCCGCCGGGCGTATCGAGGCCAGCGGTCCCTGGCTGCATCAGCCCGGGCACAGGGTGCGTCTTACTGCTGATGAAGAGCGCCTGCAGTCGCAGATCTGGCCGTTGCTGGAGGAGGGCGGGTACGATCCGCCGTGGGTACGTGATCTGGCGCGAACCCTGGAACGGGAGGAGAGCGAGGTCCGTCTTCTGCTACGCAAGCTCGCGCGGCTCGGGCAATTACAGCAGGTGGTGAAGGATCTGTTCTATCCCGAAGGTACGTTGCGCAGCCTCGCGGCGGCCGCGATGGAACTCGCCAGGCGCAACGGCGTCATAGCCACAGCTGATTTTCGTGACCGCATCGGTCTCGGTCGCAAGCGCAGTATCCAGCTGCTTGAGCATTTCGACCGTATCGGCCTGACCAGGCGGGTCGGCGATCTTCGCAGGATCAGGCCGGACAATGCGCTGGCCACATCTGAGGTTTCCACTACACTCACGGCCAGGGTCGCTGAGTAGCATGCCGCTGAGCAACATATGGAAGGCATTCGCGTCCGGTGGCGCGGCCGGGCTTCAAACCCGGTTGGGGGCGGCAGCCGTTCCCGGGTGAGTTCGACTCTCACTGCCTTCCGCCATACTATCCGGAGATCCGGGGGCAGCGGAACCAAGCACAGGCGGCGAAGTCAACACTTTGAGCTAGTTCTCAATCTGCGCCGTAGAAGCGCGCCGGATTTGCCATTCAAGCACCTGTATGGGTGGCTGATCCCAGGTATCAAGGAGACCTCCGTGTCCGTGAACGTATCCAGACGAAGCTTTCTGAAGCTAGGGGCAGCGGGTCTGGGCGCATCGAGTATGGCGATGATGGGGTTCGCCCCGGATGAAGCCGTTGCGTCTGTCCGCCATTTCAAACTTTCCGGCTCCACAGTCTCGCGCAATATCTGCACCTATTGCTCGGTGGGCTGTGGCATGTTGCTGTATTCACGCGGCGACGGAGCCATCAACGTCATCGATCAGATCTACCACGTCGAAGGCGACCCGGATCACCCGGTCAGCCGTGGTTCGCTGTGCCCGCGTGGCGCGGGTGTGCTTGATTTCATCAACAGTGAATCCCGAGTCAAGTATCCCGAGGTGCGCGACCCCTACAGCAACGAGTGGCGGCGCATCAGCTGGGACGAGGCGCTGGACCGCATCGCCCGGCTCATGAAGGATGACCGGGATGCGAATTTCGAGACCCATGACGAACAGGGTCGGCTGGTCAATCGCTGGATGACGACTTCAATGGTCGCTGCCTCGGCGACGACCAACGAAACCGCCTATATCACGCAGAAGGTCACCCGGGCACTCGGCATTCTCAAGCTGGACAACCAGGCGCGCGTTTGACACGGACCAACGGTGGCAGGTCTTGCCCCAACATTTGGTCGCGGTGCCATGACGAACCACTGGGTCGATATCCGCAATGCTGATGTCGTGCTGTCCATGGGCGGTAACTCTGCCGAAGCACATCCTGTGGGCTTCCGCTGGGTCATGCAGGCCAAGAACCAGAATAACGCCATACTGATCTCGATTGACCCGCGTTATAACCGCACCACGGCGGTGGCGGATTACCACGCGTTCATTCGGACCGGGACGGACATCGTATTCCTCGGTGGCTTGATCAGTTATCTGATCGAGAACAACCGCTATGCGCAGGAATATGTGCGCGAATATACCGATGCCAGCCTGATCGTTCGCGAAGGCTTTGGTTTCGAGGAAGGGCTGTTCACTGGCTATAACCAGCAGGACCGTACCTATGACCGCGAAACCTGGAATTTCGAAACGGATGAACAGGGCTTTGCTCGCACCGATCCGACCCTGCAGCATCCGCGCTGTGTGTTTCAGTTGATGCGCCAGCATTACAGCCGTTACACCCCTGAGCAGGTTGAAAATATCTGTGGCATGAACCGGGAAATGGTCCTCAGGCTCTGGGACTTGATGGCGCAGACCTCCGCGCCTGACAAGACCATGACCATCCTCTATGCGCTGGGCTGGACGCAGCACTCCATCGGTTCGCAGATTATCCGCTGCGGTGCCATGGTGCAGTTGCTGCTGGGCAATATGGGCATGCCCGGCGGCGGGGTGAATGCCCTGCGTGGCCATTCCAATATCCAGGGGCTGACTGATATCGGGCTGCTGTCGAACCTGCTGCCCGGTTACATGAACCTTCCCTCCGCAGACTTGCAGGATTACCAGGCCTATATGCAGACGCGGATCAAACAGCCGTTGCTGGAAGGCGAGGTCTCCTACTGGAAGTATTACGAGCGTTTCTTCGTCAGTCTGATGAAAGACTGGTACGGCAATATGGCTACCGCGGACAACAACTGGTGCTACGACTGGTTGCCCAAGCTCTCCGAGCCGATCTACGACGTGCTCTACGCGATCAATGACATGACGGAGGGCAAGGCCAACGGCGCGTTCTGCCAGGGTTTCAACATCCTCGCAGCGTTCCCGGACAAGGCGAAGGTGTTCGAAGGACTGTCCAAGCTCAAGTTCTTCGTCATCATGGATCCGCTGACGGTGGAAACCGGCGAGTTCTGGAAAAACTTCGGTGAATTCCATGATGTGGATCCGTCGCAGATCGGCACTGAGGTGTTCCGTTTGCCGACCACCTGTTTCGCTGAAGATGATGGATCGATCACCAATAGCTCGCGCTGGCTGCAGTGGCATTTCAAGTCTGCGCCGGGACCCGGTGAATCCATGACCGATACCACCATCATGGGCGCCTTGATGCTGCGGTTGAAGAAGCTGTATCAGGAGGAGGGCGGTGCCTTCCCCGATCCGATTCTCAACCTGAGCTGGAATTACAGGAATCCGGCTGCCCCTACAGCTGAGGAGCTCGCACAGGAGTACAACGGCCGCGCACTGGAAGATGTGCTGGATCAGGAGGGCAACGTTATTCGCCCGAAAGGCCAGCAGCTGAAGGATTTCAGCGAGTTGCGCGATGACGGTACCACTGCATGCGGGTGCTGGATCTATTCCGGTGCCTGGCCGCAGGAAGGCAACATGATGGCGCGTCGGGATAACTCCGATCCTTACAATACCGGCAATACGCTGGGCTGGGCGTGGGCCTGGCCGATGAACCGGCGCCTGCTCTATAACCGCGCTTCGGCACGGCCGGACGGCACGCCCTGGGCGCCGAACAAGGCGTTCATATGGTGGAACGGTGAGCGTTGGGTAGGCGCGGACGTGCCCGACTTCCCGCTTACTTCGCCACCTTCTGCCGGGGTTGGGCCTTTCATCATCACGCAATCCGGAGGCGGACATTTCTTCGCGGCTGAATGGTTGAATGAAGGACCCTTCCCGGAGCATTACGAGCCGCTGGAATCCCCGATCAACCGCAACCCGATGAGTCCGACCAATGCCCTGGCGATGAGCAACCCGATTGCCCGGGTATTCGAGCGGGATCGGGCGAATTTCGGCAGCAACGAGGAGTTTCCCTACGCGGCGACTACCTACCGACTGACCGAGCATTTCCACTACTGGACCATGCACGTGCGTCTGAACGCCATTGCGCAACCCGAGAAGTTTATCGAAATGAGCGAGGAGCTCGCCGAAGAGCTGGGTATCGCAGTGGGCGAGAAGGTGCGGGTCAGCTCCAAGCGCGGATTCATTCACGCGGTGGCGGTGGTGACCAAACGGATGAAACCCATGCAGGTGGATGGCAGAACGGTCCATCACATCGGCATCCCGATTCACTGGGGCTTCAAGGGTGTTACCAAGAAGGCGCATCTGACCAATACCTTGACGCCCTTCGTTGGTGATGGAAACACGCAAACCCCGGAATTCAAGTCGTTCCTCGTGAACGTCGAGAAGCTATAGAGGAGATGCCGAATGCGAGGTGATCAAATTAACCTGCAGAACGTCATCGCCCGTTCGGCGACGACGGTGCCTTCTCCGCAAGTGCGCCATGGCGGCGTGGAGAAGGTCACCAAGTTGATCGACGTATCGGTGTGTATCGGCTGCAAGGCGTGCCAGGTAGCGTGTTCGGAATGGAATGATCTGCGTGACGAAGTAGGCGAGTGTGACGGGACCTACAACAATCCGCAGGATCTGACGCCCGAATCATTCGAGGTGATGCGGTTCTCCGAGTACGAAAATGAGCAGGGCAATCTGGAATGGCTGATCCGCAAGGATAACTGCATGCATTGCGCCGAACCGGGTTGCCTCAAGGCGTGCCCGGCACCCGGAGCGATCGTGCAGTACGCTAACGGTATCGTCGACTTCAACTCCGAGCATTGCATCGGGTGCGGTTACTGTGTGGCCGGTTGTCCCTTCGATATTCCGCGCATCTCCAAGAAGGACAACAAGGCGTACAAGTGCACCCTGTGCTCGGACCGGGTGTTCAATGGCCTGGAGCCGGCCTGTGTCAAAAGCTGTCCGACCTCGGCGATCATGTTCGGCACCAAGGAAGACATGCTCGATTATGGCGCGGGTCGGGTCGAGAATCTTCAGGAACGCGGTTATGCCAACGCCGGGATCTACGATCCGGCTGGCGTGGGCGGCACCCATGTGGTGTATGTGCTGCAACATGCCGACAAGCCAGAGATATACAGCGGCCTCCCGAAAGACCCGCATATCAGCCCTACGGTCGAACTCTGGAAGGGCGTCACCAAACCGATCATGTCCGCGTTGTTGGGCGCGTCGGTCCTGGCTGGCTTCTTCCATTACATGATCAAGGGCCCCAAGGAAGAGCCTGAGGATGATCCGGATCCCGAAAAGGCGGCGCAAGCCCGGGAGATTGACCGTCGCGAGGAGGACCGGCCATGAGTCATTCCAACGTGAACAAAGGCATCCTGCGCTATGGCTGGTGGTCACGTACCAACCACTGGATAGTTGCGATCTGCTTTGTGTTGCTGACGTTGAGCGGGCTGGCGTTGTTCTACCCGGCGTTCTTCGGGCTTACCGCGCTTTTCGGCGGGCCTGAACCGACGCGGATAGCACATCCCTATATTGGCGTGTTCATGAGCATCTTTTTTCTGATTCAGGCAGTGCGGTTTTTCACCGACAACCTGTTTCGCCGATACGATGTGCAGTGGGTGAAGCACATGCCCGATATGCTCAGCAACCGGGATGACCGTTTGCCTGCGGTGGGCAAGAACAACGCCGGGCAAAAGGCCGTGTACTGGATCTTCCTGCTGACGGTGCCGATCCTGCTGATCACTGGTGTGGTGCTCTGGCGCCCGTGGATTGCTGACGGCATGCCAATCTGGGCCTTACGCTGGGCGGCGATGATCCATGCCTTCACAGCCTTTATCGCCATCATCACGCTGGTCATTCACGTGTATTCGGCGATCTGGGTCAAGGGCTCGGTTCGCGCGATGACGCAGGGTCGCGTCAGCCATGCCTGGGCTCGCCATCATCACAAACTATGGTATGACGATGTGGTGAATAACCGTGACCCTGAGGGGCAAACCCGTCCGCAGGCCAGAACAACCACAACCCCTGAACGACCCAAGGAGCCGTAGTGAATCATACATACGGAAGTGCACCATCCGGCATCATGGACCCGCCCAAGGTCGCTCTGGCAGGAGCAGGTCTGTTTCAGAAACGTGCTACGCGGCTGCGTGAGTTGATGGTCCAGGTGCCGCCGCTGGATGAGTTCCTCGAGTTCATGGCCCGCGTTGTCCAGGCCCAGCATCAGGTTCTGACTGAACAGGAGCCCGGCTGGAAGCCAGCCGAGGGTGCATTCGACGAAGCGCTCAAGCATGGTTTGCCACCGCTTGGTTTTCAGTCGTTGCTGCGCGATGTGAATTGGCAGAGCGATCTGTCTGCATTGCTTGATAGCGTCGAATTTCATATCGGTCAGCGGCAACGCGCCTTGCTGGAATCGCTGCGAAACAAAACAGCTGAGGAGCTCGATGCGATCGCGGTGAATGTGCTGGAAGCGGGTTCCGGTTCGCATGATGACCGGCCGCTTATGCCGCTCGTCGCGGCTGCGCTCCAGGTGACCTGGGTACGACTGGCGCAAGCTCTGCCGCGCGCGCCTGACAAGCCTGGTATACAAGCCGAAGCGCTATGTCCCACCTGCGGTAGCCCGCCGGTTGCCAGCGTCATTCACGGTGAACAATACCGCAGCGGTGTACGCTATCTGCACTGCAGTCTGTGTGCGACCGAATGGCATCTCGAACGGGTCAAATGCAGTCTGTGCGGGGAGGGCGGGCAGTTGACCTATCTCGGGTTGGATGATGAAAACGGCAAGCCTTTCCTGCCGATTCAGGCCGAAGCCTGCGACCATTGCGATCATTACCTGAAGGTGGCGCTGCGCGAGCTGCATGGCCGCGCCGATCCCGTTGCGGACAATCTGGCCAGCTTGGCGCTGGATGTGATGCTGGCCGAGGAAGGCAAATACTCGCCCAGCGGTTATAACCCGCTGTTGATCATCGGGGACTGATTACTCGCCCAGGGGTGTAGCGTGCCCGCGCTACGCCAGCTCAGCCGCGACACCAAACCCGCCAGGCGAGTCCGAACGCAGGCCGGGGCCAGTCAACCCCAGGAAACCCTACCTTCGGAAACCCGGCTCTGACGCTATTCCTGGGGGGTGTAGCGCGCCTGCGCTACGCCAATGCCTCCCTCCACGCGCACTCTGTACCCGGCCCAGGGCCCGCAGCACCCACAGGAAGATGCGGGCGGCTCCTGGGGGTGTAGCGCGCCTGCGCTACGCCAGGGTTTGGCTTTTACTCCGCCAGCTGTCTTGGCGCCGTCGTCCCGCCCCCCAGCGCCACATAAAGCTCGATCAGATTCTGCACCTGCGCGCGTTTGATCTGTACGTACGCCTGTTCCGCCTGGAACAGGTTGCGCGACGCATCCAGTACCTGCAGATAATTCACCACGCCTTCGGCGTAGCGGTCTTGCGCCAACTCGGCGATCTCTCGTAGAACCTCGACATTCTCTTCCTGTGCAATCAACTGCTCGGCCAGAAATTGCCGGCCGGCCAGCGCATCCGACACCTCCCGGAAGGCGGTTTGAATGGCGTCCTCGTATTCTGCAACAGCAATATTTTCGCGCGCCTGGGCCACCGTCAGGTTGCCGCGGTTTCGGCCGAAATCAAACAGCGGCAGGCTGATGGTGGGCCCGATACTCCAGGTTTCGTTGTCACTGTTGACGAGCCCGTCCAGTTCGCTCGAGGCATACCCGAAGGTACCTGTGAGCGAAATCTGCGGAAAAAATGCAGCACGTGCGACGCCGATATTGGCCCGCGCGGCGCGCAGCGATTCTTCGGCGGCAATAATATCCGGCCTGACATACAGCAGATCGGAGGGCAGCCCGGCGCGCAATGTGGTTTCGCTGATCTGCTGAGTCAGCGGCAGAGGCTCGGGCAGGGTGCGCTCAATCTCTGCGCCGACCAGTTGCGCCAGAAAGTTGCGCTGCTGCGCCTGGGTCAGCCGTAGCCCCGCCAGTTCGGTTTCTGCCTGGGTCAGCAGCGCGCGGGCCTGGTTCCAGTCCAGTGCAGAGGTAATGCCGGCGTCAAGACGCACCCTGGCGATACGCAGGCCGTCCTGGCGGCTTTCGAGGGTTGCCTCGGCGAGCCTGATACGCTCTTCCGCCTCAAGCAATGCCAGGTAGGTTGAGGCGACATCGGCAATCAAGGACAGGCGAAATGCCCGCTGCGCTTCAAGCGTACCCAGATACTGCGCTCGGGCGGCTTCGGTCAGGTTGCGTACACGTCCCCAGAAATCCAGCTCAAAGGCCGAAACGCCCAGGCCCAGCGAGTAGCGCTCAACGATCCCACCGCCGGCTCCGGCAGCGGCACCGGGGGATCCCGGCGACGCAGTCGCCCCGCCGGCACCCGCGCCGGTAGGGTAGCGGCCCCGGGTCACTTCGGCATTCACGCCAAGCGTGGGATAGCGGCTCGCGCCCTGGACCCGATAGAGGCCGCGCGCTTCCTCGATACGCTCGATGGCTATTTGCAGATCGCGGTTGTGTTGTAACGCGGTGGTGACCAGCTGCCGCAAGCGAGGGTCAGTAAGGAACGCTTGCCAGGCGATATCGCTGGCGACGGCTTCGCCCCGTGCCGGCGCATACACCTTGGGATAAAGCGCTGCCGTCGGCTGCTCGGGTCGTTGGTGTTCCGGAGCCAGCTGGCAGCCGGCGGTAAGCGCTATCAGCAGAACAGAGCAGGTTTTATTCATGCGCTGGCTGCTCCTTGTTGCCGTCGGAGTTGTCCTCATTGTCGGAATTGTCCCGCACGCCGGGAGGGCCCTTGCGGCTTAACCAGCGCCGGACTGACATGTAAAACAGCGGGATGTAGAACAGGCCAAGCAGTGTCGCGACGATCATCCCACCCATGACACCGGTGCCGACTGCGATCCGCGAGGCCGCGCCGGCACCGCTGGATAGCACCAGCGGCAGCATGCCGAGAATGAACGTAAGCGAGGTCATCAGTACCGGGCGGAAGCGCAAACGTACTGCACTCATCACCGCATCAATGAGCGATTTGCCGCGTCCTTCCTCTTCGATGGCGAACTCGACAATGAGAATCGCATTCTTTGCCGACAGGCCGATGATGGTTACCAGGCCGACGTTGAAGTACACATTGGCGGGCAAGTCTCTGAGCATCGCGAACAGGATCGCGCCCAGGCCGCCAAAGGGCACCACCAGCAACACGGCAATAGGGATGGTCCAGCTTTCATAGAGCGCCGCCAGCACCATCAGCACGACCAGTAGAGACAGCCCGAGCAGCATGCCCACCTGACCCGAGGCCTGCTGTTCCTCGTAGGATGCGCCGGACCATTCATGGGCGAAGCCGGCGGGCAATTGCTCCATCAGCTGCGCCATCTCATCCATGGCTTCGCCGGTGGTATGCCCTTGCGCCGCGTTGCCCGAGAGCGTTACGGCGGGATAGCCGTTATAGCGCTGCAGCTGAATCGGACCGAGGGTCCAGCTTGCGTTGGAAAACGCGCCAAAGGGCACATTTTCGCCTTCGTCGTTCAGCACCTTAAGATCGAGTACGTCTTCGGGCGTCATGCGAAACTGTGAATCCGCCTGCAATAGAACCTGTAACACCCGGCCATCGAGGTTGAAGTCATTGGCGTAAGCACTGCCGAACGCTGTGCCTAAAGCGGTGTTGACATCATTGATCGACAGGCCCAGGGCGCGGGCTTTGATCCGGTCGATATCCAGCCGCAACTTGGGCGCCTCATCGGCACCTTCCGGACGCACGCCCTCCAGAATCGAACTCTCGCTAGCCAAACCCAGGAGCTGGTCCCGGGCGTCGAGCAGCGCCTTGTATCCATTGCCGCCGCGGTCCTCCAGCTTGAAGGAAAAGCCGCCCGATACGCCGAGCGCGGGGATGGATGGAGGATTCAGCGCGAATACCTGGGCCTGTTTGATCTGTGAAAAGGCCCCCATGGCCTTGCGTACCAGAGCCAGCGAGCTTTGCTCTTCATCCGGCCTGTCAGACCACGGGGTGAGTCGCACGAACGCCATGGCATGCGCCTGACCCTGGCCGAAAAAGCTGAAGCCGAACACGCTGACCACATCTTCAACGGTCGGTTGGTCGGCATAGAACGCCTGTACCTGCTTGACCGCCGTGGTCGTGCGCTCAATCGTGGAGCCCGGTGGGGCCTGAATGACTGTCATCACCGAGCCCTGATCCTCATCGGGCAGAAAGGCGGTCGGCATGCGTACAAAGAGCAGGGCGGTCAATGCCAGGAGCGCGATAAAACCCAGCAGAAAAATAAGCGGGTGGGCCAGTACGAAACCGACTCCGCCGTTATAGCGATCGGTCATGTATGACATGCCGCGGTTGAAGGGGGCAAAGATACGTTTGCTCCAGCCAGGCTTGTCCTTTTCCTTCTCTGCTGGCTTGAGAAACGCAGCGCACATGGCGGGCGTCAATGTCAGTGCCAGCAGGGTGGATATCCCGACTGCGATGGAAAGGGTGACGGCGAACTGGCGGTAAATTCCGCCCGTGGAACCCGGGAAGAACGCCAGCGGCACGAACACCGCGATCAAGGCCAGCGTGGTGCCGATGATTGCCGCCGATACCTGCCCCATCGCTTTGACTGCGGCCTCGTAGGGGGGCAATCCTTCCTCATCCATCAAGCGCTTGACGTTTTCCACGACCACGATGGTGTCGTCCACCAGCGTACCTATCGCCAACACCAGTCCGAACAGGCTGAGCAGGTTGATGGAAAATCCCAGCAGCCAGAGTCCCAGGCAGGTACCGATCAGTGTGATGGGGATGACGATAGTGGGGATCAGTGTGGTGCGCCAGCTCTGCAGGAACACCAGCATCACCAGCACCACCAGTGCCATAGCCTGCAGGAGGGTCAGCAGTACCTGACGGATGGATGCGGAAATGAAGGGCGTGGAATCGAAGGGGACGGTCCAGGCAATGTCCTCGGGAAATCCCGCCTCGAGTTCTCTCATCCGCTGCTTGACAGCTTCGGCGGTATCCAGCGCGTTGGCGCCGGGCGCAAGCTGCACGGCGAGGCCGGCAGCTGGTTGACCATTGAGCTCGCTGCGCGCAGTAAAATTCTGCGCGCCCAGTTCGACGCGGGCGACATCCTTGAGCCGAATCACCGAGCCGTCACTGTCGGCGCGCAGGATGATCTCTGCGAACTCATCGGGGTTGCTGAAGCGCCCCTGGGTTTCGATGGGCGCATTAATCTCGATGTTTTCGCTGAGAGGTGGTTCGCCGAGGGAGCCGCCGGCTGCCTGACTGTTCTGCTCGCGCACGGCGGCCATGACCTCGGCAGCCGAGATGCCGAAGCTCGCCAGCCGGTCGGGATTCAGCCAGATGCGCATCGCGTAGGGCGTATAGAACTCGCGAATATCTCCGACGCCCTGGATCCGGCGCAGTTCGCTGATGATATTGGTGGTTGCGAAATGGCCCAGCTCCAGGCTACCCATGGTGCCGGTCTTGGATACCAGCGAGACGATCAGTGCGAAGCTGGATGAGGCCTGATAGACGCGTATACCCTGACGTCGCACTTCTTCCGGCAAACGTGGCTCCACGCGGCTGAGCATGTTCTGCACTTCCATCTGCGCGACGTCGATGTCGGTGCCGGCCTGCAACGTGAGGGAAATGGACGCCGTGCCGTTCGAGCGGCTGGTCGAGTCCATATACAGATAACCCTCTACGCCGTTCAGCTCTTCCTCAATGACCTGCGTGACGTTGGTTTCCAGGACCCCGGCATCTGCGCCAGGATAGGTCACGTTGATGTTCAGCTGGGGCGGGGCGATCGAAGGGTACTGTTCGACGGGCAGGGCGCGCAGGGCAAGGATGCCTCCGAGCAGAATGCCCAGCGCAATGACCCAGGCGAATACTGGACGGCGAATGAAGAATGTCGGGGTCATTGCGCGGCGGCCTCATCCTGCGCCGGCGCACCAGCGCCTGGTGGCTGCCCGGGGTCGTAGGGCTCCGGCGTTACCGGCGTACCGGGCCGGGCCTTCTGCCAGCCTTCGACAATGACTGTTTCGCCGCGCTCGAGACCTTCCAGGATGACCCACTTGCCGTCATACATGCTGCCGGTTCTTACTTCCCGCGATTGCGCGACATCCTGCTCGTCCACGACCATCACGCTGGCACCGCGCTCGTTCATGATCACCGCGCGCTGCGGCAAGAGAATGCTGGCGGGGCGCGTTCCTACTTCAACCTGAGCCTCCACAAACTGGCCGGGCAACAACAGGCGATCGGGGTTCGGTACCTGGGCCCGTACTGCGACGGTGCCGGTGGCGCGGTCAATCGACATGGCCAGAAAATCAACATAACCGGTATGCGGATACGGCTCGCCGTTCTCCAGAACCAACTGTACCGGGACCTTGCCTTTCTCCGGCATTTCCAGTGCCCCGGAAGCGATCTGGGCACGTACCGAGAGCAGGTCGGAGCTCGATTGTGAGAAGTTTACGTAGACCGGGTCGAACTGTTCGACGCGGGTCAGCAATGTTCCGTTGGCCGCGCTGACCAGAGCACCGACAGTCACCTCTGCGCGTCCCGCTACACCGTCAATGGGAGACTCGACACGCGTATAACCGAGGTTGAGTTCCGCTGTCTCCACCGCAGCCTCGGCCTGGGACACATCCGCGCGGGCGGTACGCAGGCGGGCCAGCGCTGTGTCATATTCCTGCTGACTGATCGCCTGTTTGGCGACCAGGCCCTCGTAACGTTTTACATCCTGGGCAGCATTGGCGGCGGTCGCCTTAGCGCGGTCGAGTGCTGCCTCGGCTGAATTGATATTGGCCTGCATTTCCCGCGGGTCGATCTGGAATAACTGCTGGCCGGCTTCGACGTCCGTGCCTTCTTCATACAGCCGCTTTTGAATAATGCCGTCGACCCTGGCGCGGACTTCGGCGACAGCTATGGCTTCGACTCGCCCCGGTATTTCAACGACGTTGGCGACCGGCTGGGTTTCGACGGTTACAACCGATACCGTGGGTGGTGGTGGCTCGGGACTGGTTTGTTCTTCATCGCAGGCGACAAGGAAAAGCGGGGCCAAACAGAGAATCAGGCGCTGGGGCAGTGACTGCATTGACGTCTCTCTTGTGATTATTCCGCGACGGAGGTCTTGATTGAAGTATCAATCTCGACACCGCTGCGCGCGTGTGGGTTCCTGATCGGCGGCCCTTGTCTCGGCCAGCGATGCGACAAGCAAAACCAGATGTTATCATTTGCGACCCGCACTCCCGGGCCGCTCCGGTGTGATCACCGGTCTGGCCGATGATTCCGCAACGCTTACGAGAGTATCTCATGTCTTCGCAACCTCCCTCATCCCGCTCGCAGCGGTTCAAACTGCCGTCGCGCTATACGCCTTTTGCGGTGGCATTCTATATGTCCAGCATCATGGCGTTTCTGATGTGCCTGGTGATTACAGCAGCGAACGCGGGGTTGGGCCAGGGCTATGTCGGACAGGTATGGCAAGCTTACAAGGTAGCCATGCCCAGCGCCTTTCTCTGCATACTCGCGGTCAGGCCACTGGTGATCAGGCTGGTGACCTGCACTGTCCATAGCAGCTGAGGCTGTCACGCGGTATCGCCGGTACACCTTCGGCTTCAGGGCGGCTAGACTGACGCTGACCAAAGCCCTTACGGACCCGCTTGATGCTTCGCACCCTGTTACTTTCCCTCGGAACACTGATCATCATCCTGAGCTGCGTATGGGGAAGCATGGCGCTGTGGTTCCAGCTGCCATGGCCTCCGGCCGGGCGTATCGGGTTGATTGTTGTCTGGGGTGGGGCCGCTCTGGGTATCCTGTGGTTGATCTGGACCGGCGCCGTGGGTCTCGGCCTGACCGGATATGCGCTGCTGTTCGCCTTGCTGATGGTGTGGTGGGGCAGCCTGGAGCCGAGCCATGAGCGGCAGTGGGCCGATGACCTGGCGCGGATTACCCAGGGCGATATCAATGGCCAGCAGGCTACGCTGCACAACGTACGCAACTTCCATTGGCGCTCGGTGGATGATTATGACGTGCGCTGGGAAACCCGCCGTTATGATCTGGGCACTTTACGCTCGGTTGACCTGATCACGTCGCAATGGGGGATGCCAGGGATTGCCCACATCCTGGTGTCCTTCGGCTTCGATGATGGGGAGTTTATTACCTTCACGGTGGAGATTCGCCGCGAGCGGGATGAGAGCTTTTCTGCAATTGGCGGGTTTTTCAAACAGTTTGAGCTGGACGTGCTCGCCTCGGATGAACGCGATGCCGTTCGGGTACGAACCAATGTGCGCGGCGAAGAGGCGCACCTCTATCGCGTCGAGATGCCGGAGCCTGCCATGCGCGATCTGTTCGTGGCGTATGTCGAGGAGGCCAACCGGCTTGCTGCGCAGCCGCGCTTCTACCATACCGTTACCGCGAACTGCACAATCATCGTTTACAACATGATGGAGCAGATCGTTGATGGGTTGCCGATAGACGTGCGGCTGTTGCTATCGGCGTATCTACCTTCCTACGTCAAAGACGTAGGTGGCCTGGTGGACAGGCCGCTGGAAGCGCTGAAGGACCGTGGTAATTTTACCGAACGGGCACGGCAGGCTGAGGATGACGAGGACTTTTCCCAGGTGATCAGACGAGGCGTGCCGGGTTGGGAATCGATTCCTTGAGCGATGGCGGTCTGGATGTTCCGGCTTATCGCTTGGCTTCATCGCTCATCAGGATGCCCGCCCAACGCGTTTGGGGCGAGGCATCCAGTGCCAGCTTGGCAACCATCGTCAAGGGTATCGATAGCAGCATCCCGACCGGGCCGAACACGTAGCCCCATATCAGTAATGACACCAACACCACCAAAGGCGAGAGCCCTAGACTCCGACCCATGAAACGTGGTTCCAGGATGTTGCCAATCAGGGTGTTGACGGCAACATAGAGGCCGAGCACGCCAAGACCTTCTGCTATGCCCAGACCGAGAAAGGCGATCAGAACGGCCGGGACCGCAGCGATGATCGAGCCAATGGTGGGAATGAAGTTCAACAGCCCTGCGACAATTCCCCACAGAATCGGAAAATCTACCCCGATAACCAGCAGACCGATACCAATCACCAGGCCGGTTGCCGCGCTGGCTGCTGTCTTGATCAGCAGATAACGGTATACCGAACGGAGAAAGCGGCGTGCACGTACGCGCGCCCGCCGCCGATTGGGGAAGGCTGCGTCAAGTTTGTCGGACAGGGTGCGTTCTTCCAGTAGCAGGAACATGAAGGCGAGCAATACCAACAGCGATGTCGCGGTGAACTGGCCGAGCCCGCCGGCTATATCCCGCGCCGCACCGGTGATGGTCGGGGTCGCAGGTAATGACAGTTCTCGCGGTAACAGATCGGGCGGCAGGCCTCGTTGCGCAATGAATTCACGCAGCTCCAGCATCCAGCCGGTAAAGCGCGCCTGATAGATCGGCGCCTGGGTTGCCATGCTCTCGGCAGCGCCCTTGAGTGCAAGGAATAACAGAAAAAAGGTGAAACCTACGACAGAGAACAGCGCTAGAATGGACACCGGCCCGGGCACGCCCCGGCGCTGCATCCAGGTGAGCGGCGGGGCGCTGATAATGGCGAGAAATACCGCCAGCAAAATGGGCGTGACGATATGGCTGATCGCTTTCAAGCCACCGAGCACGACAACCAGCGCGGCCGCGCCGAGCAGCCAGTGCAGACTGACGGAAAAGGATGTTGGTTGGGAGGAGAACTGCGGTTGCATCGAGAATCCTTGCAAGTAAGCGCGGGGGCGCCATCATAAGGCGGAATCCCTGTCAGCTACAGGGGTGGCACTGCTAAAAATACGATCTTTGCAACGCCGCTTTTGGATGCATAATGCGCTTAGCCCGACTGTCCGTGCTGGTCACGTTGGTCAGACCCTTCAACCCGGGAGTATCCATGGATCCATTCATGCAGTGCGCTATTGACGAAGCCCGTGCCGGCGCCGCCGAGGGTGGCATTCCCATCGGCTCGGTTATCGTTCATGACGGCAAAATAATCGGCCGCGGACACAACCGCCGCGTGCAACAGGGCAGTGCCATTCTGCATGGAGAAATGGACGCGTTCGAGAACGCGGGACGCCAGCCTGCGTCCGTCTATGCCAACTCGGTGCTATACACCACGCTTTCGCCATGCCCGATGTGCACCGGTGCGATCCTGCTATACGGCATTCCAAAGGTGATTGTCGGCGAGAACCAGACGTTCCTGGGTGAAGAGGAGCTGCTGCGTTCGCGCGAAGTGGACGTTCAGGTGTTACAGAATCCCGACTGTCTGGAGCTGATGCAACGGTTTATTTCAACCAACCCGGCGTTATGGAATGAAGACATCGGTGAATAACAGCGGAGTTGACTGATTTACAAAAACAATAGCTGGCATTGAAAAAGCCTATTTCGCCGTAGACGAACGAAACCGTGGTGACAGGCTCCGATACTGAGACCCCTCCTGCGGCAACCGAAGCACCGCTGTGAGGATCCTCCTTCATTCAGTACGGAGAATCATATGTCCAGCGACAATAAAAGTGATCTGGCGGGCACCGATACTACCGATCGCGGCAATTCCAGTACCAAGATTGATCAGCTTGAAGCCTACCGAGAAGACGCCACGGGCAAGTCACTCTCTACCAATACAGGCACCAGGATTGCCGACAATCAGAACACGCTCAAGGCGGGAGACCGCGGGCCGTCGCTACTCGAAGATTTCATCATGCGTGAAAAGATCACGCACTTCGATCATGAGCGCATTCCCGAGCGCGTCGTGCACGCCCGTGGATCCGCTGCGCACGGTTATTTTCAGGTCTATGAGCCCTTGTCAGATCTGACCAAGGCTGACTTTCTGAACGATCCGTCCAAGAAAACCCCGGTTTTCGTGCGCTTTTCAACCGTGCAGGGTCCGCGCGGCTCGGCGGATACGGTGCGCGACGTACGTGGTTTCGCCACCAAGTTCTATACCGATGAAGGCAACTTCGACCTGGTGGGCAACAACATGCCGGTCTTCTTCATCCAGGACGCCATCAAGTTTCCCGACTTTGTGCATGCGGTGAAGCCCGAGCCGCATAACGAGATCCCCACCGGTCAGTCCGCCCACGACACTTTCTGGGACTTTGTGTCGCTGACGCCTGAGTCGGCACATATGGTGCTGTGGACCATGTCTGACCGCGCCATCCCCGTGCACTATCGCGCAATGCAGGGCTTTGGCGTGCACACCTTCCGCATGATCAATGCGCAGGGCAAGAGTGTTTTCGTCAAGTTTCACTGGCGTCCTGTGTCAGGCGTATATTCGCTGGTCTGGGATGAAGCGCAAAAGCTCGCCGGCAAGGACCCGGACTTCAACCGCCGCATGCTCTGGGAAGACATCGAGAAAGGTGACTATCCAGAGTATGAGCTTGGCCTGCAGGTGGTACCGGAGGAGGATGAGCACAAGTTCGACTTTGACCTGTTGGATCCCACCAAAATCATTCCCGAAGAGCTGGTTCCTGTGCGTATCGTCGGGAAGATGACGCTCGACCGCAATCCGGACAACTTTTTCGCCGAGACCGAACAGGCCGCCTTCCATATTGGCCACGTGGTGCCCGGTATCGATTTCACCAATGATCCGTTGTTGCAGGGCAGGCTGTTCTCCTATACCGATACGCAGTTGCTGCGCCTGGGTGGTCCCAATTTCAACGAGATTCCGATCAACCGGCCGGTATGTCCGTTTCATAACAACCAGCGTGACGCTCCGCATCGCCAGACAATCAACAAGGGGCGCGCTTCCTACGAGCCCAACTCGATCGATGGTGGCTGGCCGAAAGAAGCCCCGCCGGCTCCCAGTGGCGGTGGTTTCGAATCCTATCCGGAACCGGTTTCAGGCACCAAGATCCGCAACCGCAGCGAATCCTTTGGTGATCATTTCTCCCAGGCAACGCTGTTCTGGAACAGCATGAGCGAGCCGGAGAAGGAGCACATCATCGGCGCCTACAGCTTCGAGCTGTCCAAGGTTGAGCGGATGTTTATTCGTGAACGCCAGGTAAACGAGATCCTCGCCAATATTGATCTCACCCTGGCCACTCGCGTCGCGGAGAATATTGGCGTTGCCGCGCCTTCCGGGCCGACAGTTCCGCCGCGCGCGCTGAGCCTGAAGGAGTCTCCGGCACTCAGCCAACTCCACCTGCTGGCTGGGAACATCAAGTCACGGAAGGTGGCCATCCTGATTGCCGACGGAGTCGAGGAAGCTGATATCAGTTTCATCATGAACATGCTCGAGCAGGAAGGCGCGATGGCCAAGCTTATCGCTCCCTCCGCCGCGCCGGTGAAGACTGCGCAAGGTCAAAGTCTGGTGCCAGACGCTTCGATGGAAGGCCTGCCGTCAATTGCCTTCGACGCAGTGTTCGTGCCTGGCGGTGAAGCCGCTGTCGAGGCGATGAAAGCGAACGGCACCGCACAGCATTACCTGCTGGAGGCCTATAAACACCTTAAGGCCATCGCCTTGTGTGGTGACGCCGGCAACCTGGCGAGCCACCTGCGCCTGGACGCCGATGAAGGCTTGATCAGTGCACCAACCGCCAAGGATCTTGGCGACAAGCTCGTCGTAGCGATGACCAAACATCGGGTCTGGGCCCGCGAACCTAAAGTCAAAAGCATCCCGGCGTAGGACACGCCAGCCCCTTGTAAGGAGTCGGCCCCGCTTCCGGATTGAGGCGTGGCCGATGTCTTGCCATCCCGGTCCACTCCGCTCATGATTCAAGCATCTCAGCCGTGTGCTGCTGGGCGTTATTTGACGGGAGGAATACGTGAAGATCGGGATTTTGCAGTGCGACGATGTGACCGAGAATCTCCAACCGAACCATGGCAATTATCCGGACATGCTGCTGAGGCGGCTAGAAGGGCATGTCCGAACTTCAGATGTCGTCATCTATCGTACACATGACGGCGAGTTGCCTGCCTCCATCGATGAATACGACGGCTACTTGACTACTGGCAGCCGGTTCAGTGTCTATGATCCGCTACCCTGGATCGAAGCGCTGGAAAACTTCCTGATCAAGCTATGGGAAGCAAAAAAACCGCTGGTAGGGATATGCTTCGGGCATCAACTGATTGCCAGGGCTCTCGGCGGCGAGGTCGAGCGATCCGAAAAGGGTTGGGGCGTCGGTGTCTCCTTCAATCAGCTTGTGCAGCGCAGGACCTGGATGGACCCCTGGCAGGACAAGCTGGATCTGGTTGTCAGCCACCAGGACCAGGTGGTGGAGTTGCCAGCCGAGGCTGAAGTGCTGGTAAAAAGCGACTTTTGCGAATACTACGTGGTCCAGTACGGTGACCATTTTCTCAGCATTCAGGGGCACCCTGAGTTCTCCAAGGAGTATTCGAGGGATCTCATGGCGGCACGTCAGGGGATTATTCCGGATGTCCGTCTGCGAGCAGGTAACGCCTCGCTCAGTGCTGATGTCGATGGCGAGCTGATGACCAAGTGGATGGTCAACTTCATGCACGAGGCGTTGGTCCTTCGACGCAACGCCTGATGCCATCGTGACTATAGCTGGCCGAAACGGTTTGCGTTGGCAAGCATGCTGGCCTGGGTCCGTGGGGTCTGCCCCATGGGCCCGTACCGGTTGTTGGTGTTGGGCCAGCTGATAGGCTGTGCATAGAGCGCAGGGGGATGCCGGCTGCCCAGGGCCGTCTCGAAGGCTTGGGTGATTCGCTCCGGAGAATAACCCCGCGCGTCATCGGTTGGCATCGCTGACTGTCTGCGATCAACTACCTCGCCACGGAAGAACATTTCCACACGCAGAACCAATCCCCAGCGCGGCGCAAAGTTAGCCTCGCGCGGGAATCTCAGCTCGGGGACGATGTCGGCAAAGAGAATGTTGCGGTGCAGGTTACGGCGATACTGTGCCAATAATACGTAGTCTTCGACCCGGGTGTGGGACAGGCTGCTGCCGATCACGATACCGGCATAGCGGATGGCGCTGCGCTTGCCGAGTATCTGGTTCAGCTCGATGGACTCGGAAAACTCCAGCGTGTCTTCATCCTCCTGCCATTGCACATGCGTTATGAAGCGCAGGTGCTGGGTATCATCCAGCGGGCGCCCCAGATCCCAGCGGGTCCTGACCCGGTAGCCGTCACTGTTGAACCATGAGGCGCGATTGTAGGATTCCAGTTGCCAGGGACCTTCGCCGACATCCCACAGGCGCTCGGCGGTGAGTCGCACATAGGGATCCAGCGGAAAACGAAACTTGATACCCGCTCCAGCACTGGTTTCCCAGCCAATGGTCTTGTCGTCACCGCCCAGCTGACTCAGCCCGAGAATGGTGTTGCCGCTGCCGGGCTGTTCCGCGCCGAGGCGATTTGCCTGCTGTTCCGAGAGCGTGCCCTGGGTTTCTTCCGGATCGCTTTCGATGATCAGCCGCAACCTGTCCTTGGTTGTAGGCAGATCGAGTTTGAAGCGAATGCTGGTGTCATTGTCGATGCCTTCGCTTTCCTCCCATTCGAATTCCTGGCTAAGGCGCAGATAGGAACGGTTGCGTACAGCGAGGTGCTCGTCTGTTCCAAAGAACCCATCGATGCTGCGTGAGGAATTGTTTACCCAGCGCGAAAGGCGATCGTGAAGCGGGTCGATACGTTCGACTGTCCAGTCGGGAAGGTCGCTGTCTCCAGACGGCTCGGCAACTGCGGTGAAGGTCAACATCATCAACATGCCGGGCAGCAGGCTTTTGTGCATATTGCTGTACTCCTTTAACCTTGGGGCCAGAATAGCCATCCTGTTTCGCCAACACGGAGAAAAACCCTGATGATCAAGCTGCTCTACGGTGTCGAGCTCGATGAGGCGGAGGTGGAAGTGTCCGCCATTCGCTCCCAGGGCGCGGGCGGGCAGAACGTTAACAAGGTATCCAGTGCGATTCATCTGCGGTTCGATATAAACAGGTCCAGCCTTCCTGATTTTTTCAAGGAAAGGCTGCTCGAGCTGTCGGATTCGCGTGTTACCAAGGACAAGGTAATAGTGCTCAAGGCGCAGCAATACCGAACCCAGGAACAGAATCGCGAGGATGCCTTCGCCAGGCTGGCTGAGCTGATCAACAGCGCGGTTGAAATCAAGAAACAGCGACGGCCGACCAAGGCGACCAAGGCTTCGAAAAAGCGGCGGGTAGATAGTAAGACCGCGAGGGGGCGGGCGAAGGTATTGCGGGGAAGGGTGGATATCTGAGTTTGTGGCGGCGCTGTAAACCAGGCTGGCCTGGGGGCCAGCATCGCCGCGGGTCGCGCCTTGTATGGTTTTCCTA